>NZ_FSQT01000002.1:807500-2155992 GCF_900143515.1 Micromonospora cremea
TGGCGCCCGTTCTCGGCCGGTTTTTCCGGCCTCCCCCGTGCAGAGAGAAAGTTACGCGGACGGCCCGCAGAAGGCAAATCAGGGTTCATCATTGGTTAGGTCGGCCAGTGCGGTCTGGATCTGCTCGGGCCTACGAGGGGTGCAACGGTGCGGCCCGCCGGCTGTTCCCGGGGCTGCCGCGCCGGGCGGAGAGCCACGGCGGTACGCGAGTTGCAATGACCCGAGTCCAACCCCCATTCCTCCATCCCCGCGTAGCCGGCGACGCGGGGCGCACCGGCGTGCCAGAGTGTCAGGCATGGATGAGTCCGGGCTCGGCGCCACGGTGCACGCCGAGGAGGCGCTGCTCGGCCTCCTCCTGCCGTTCTGGCAGTTGGTGATCGGCGCGGTCGTGCTGGTCGTCCTGGTGCTCTCGGTGGGGCGCCTGGCCCGGCGGGGCCGATCCCGGATGACCACCGCTCTGCTGGTGACCGCCGCGGTCATCGCGGGCTTCACCGCGCTCGGGGTGCTGCTCGAGGGCTGAGGGCTCAGAGCCGGCGGTTGGCCAGGCTGGGCAGCTCGGCCCGGATCTGGACGAGCCGGTCAAGGTCAAGCTCGACGACGGACACCCCGGGGCCGTCCGGCAACTGGGTCAGGATCGTCCCCCACGGGTCGACCACCATGCTGCGCCCGAAACAGGTGCGGCCGGGCTCGTGGTCGCCGGTCTGACCGGCGGCCGCGACGAAGCACTGGTTCTCGATCGCCCGCGCCCGCAATAGGACCTCCCAGTGATCCCGCCCGGTGTGCAGCATGAACGCCGCCGGGACCACGAGCAACTGGGCGCCACCCTCAGTGGCCAGGCGCCGGTACAACTCCGGGAAGCGCAGGTCGTAACAGATCGACAGGCCCACCCGGAGCCCTTCGACGTCGACCACCACCGGCTGGGTGCCAGCAGCGACGCTCGCCGACTCCAGGTAGGAGACCCGGCCCGGGATCTCCACGTCGTACAGGTGGATCTTGCGATAGCTCGCGGCCAGGCTGCCGGATCGGTCGAAGACCAGCGACGTGTTCCAGGTGTGCTCCGGGTCGGGGCCGGCCTCGTGGAACGACCCGGCCACCAGCCAGATACCGAGTCGCCGGGCGATCCCGGCGAAGAAGCTGCCCACCTCGCCGTCCACCGGCTCCGGCTCGGGCAACCCGGCGGCGGGGCCGAGGTAGTCGACGTACTCCGGCAGGACGGCGAGGTCCGCGCCGCCGGCGGCGGCGCGTTCCAGCAGGACCTCCGCGGCCGCCAGGTTGGCCTTGCGGTCATCCCGGGCGTTGAGCTGGCAGACGGCGACGCGCATGAGCCCAGGGTACGGCCGAGAGGGCCGCACGGGCAGCCTCGGATGTTGGCCGGCACCAGAGCCGCGGCGGCGAAGCCGTCGGGCGAGGAGGACCGACGAACCCGCTCGCGCCGGCCGCGTCAGGACTGAGCGGCCGGCGCGACGCGAGGACGATCAGGCCGACTTCTCCTCGCGGTCCCGCCGGGCCCGCCGGCCGGTGAACTCGCGCGGCACGATGGTCGGGTTGACGTTCTCCAGGACCACCTCGCGGGTGATCAGCACCCGGGCGGCGTCGGGGTTGCTCGGCACCTCGTACATCGCGGAGAGCAGGACCTCCTCGATGATGGCCCGCAGGCCACGGGCGCCGGTGCCCCGGAGCATGGCCTGGTCGGCGATCGCCTCCAGCGCCGGCTCGTCGAACTCCAGCTCGACCCCGTCCAGCTCGAAGAGGCGCTGGTACTGCCGAACCAGGGCGTTGCGCGGCTCGGTGAGGATCCGCACCAAGGCGCTGCGGTCCAGGCTGCGCACGTTGGTGATCACCGGTAGCCGGCCCACGAACTCGGGGATCAGCCCGAACTTGAGCATGTCCTCCGGCATGACCTGGCTGAAGATGTCATCGGTCGACCGATCGGACACCGACCGGAGCCGGGCACCGAAGCCGGTGCCACCCTGCCCGGTGCGGGACTCGATGATCTGATCCAGCCCGGCAAAGGCGCCACCGCAGATGAACAACACATTGGTGGTGTCGATCTGGATGAACTCCTGGTGCGGGTGCTTGCGCCCACCCTGCGGCGGCACGTTGGCCACCGTGCCTTCCAGCATCTTGAGCAGGGCCTGCTGCACACCCTCGCCGGAGACGTCCCGGGTGATCGACGGATTCTCCGACTTGCGGGCGATCTTGTCGACCTCGTCGATGTAGATGATGCCGGTCTCGGCGCGCTTGATGTCGTAGTCGGCGGCCTGGATCAGCTTGAGGAGGATGTTCTCCACGTCCTCGCCGACGTAGCCCGCCTCGGTCAGCGCGGTGGCGTCGGCGATCGCGAACGGGACGTTCAACATCCGGGCCAGCGTCTGCGCCAGGTGGGTCTTGCCGCACCCGGTGGGACCGAGCAGCAGGATGTTGGACTTGGCCAGCTCGACGGCGTCACTGCCGGAGCCCGGCGCGCCGGCCGCCTCGGCCTGAATCCGCTTGTAGTGGTTGTAGACCGCGACGGCGAGCGCCTTCTTGGCCTGATCCTGCCCGACCACGTAGTTGTCGAGGAACTGGCAGATCTCCATCGGCTTGGGAAGCTCTTCCCACTTCACCTCGCCGGACTCGGCCAGCTCCTCTTCGATGATCTCGTTGCAGAGATCGATGCACTCGTCGCAGATGTAGACCCCAGGCCCCGCGATGAGCTTCTTCACCTGCTTCTGCGACTTGCCGCAGAAGGAGCATTTCAGTAGGTCGCCGCCGTCACCGATCCGTGCCACCTACGTTCTCCCTGCACTCATCGGCCGGAGACCCGGCCCTGACCCTGCGGACGCTGCGCGCCGTCCGGCTCCGTTCACCCCGCCGGCGCCAACCGGCGAAGCGGTACGGACCCGACGTTACCCGCTGGCGGGGCATTCTCCGACCCCCAAAACGGGTGTGTCAGAGGTCGGCCGGGAACGGACGCCCCGGCCAACCTCTGACCCGGTACTGCTCACCTGGCGGCGTTGGCCGCCAGCAGACCCTTCTTGCGGCTGGTCAGGATCGTGTCGACCAGCCCGTACTCCTTGGCCTCCTCGGCCGTCATGATCTTGTCCCGGTCGATGTCCTTGCGGACCTGCTCGATCGGGCGGTTGCAGTGGCGGGAGAGCATGTCCTCCAGCTGAGTCCGCATCCGCAGGATCTCCCGGGCCTGGATCTCGATGTCCGAGCCCTGCCCGTAGCCGCCCTCGGTGGCCGGCTGGTGGATGATGATCCGCGAGTTCGGCAGCGCCATCCGCTTGCCCGGGGTGCCGGCCGACAGCAGGACCGCCGCCGCGCTGGCCGCCTGACCCAGGCAGACGGTGGAGATGTCCGGACGGACGTACTGCATGGTGTCGTAGATCGCCGTCATCGCGGTGAACGAGCCACCCGGCGAGTTGATGTACATGATGATGTCGCGGTCCGGGTCGGTGCCCTCGAGCGTCAGCAGCTGGGCCATCACGTCGTTGGCCGACGCGTCGTCCACCTGGACGCCGAGGAAGATGATCCGGTCCTCGAAGAGCTTGTTGTACGGGTTCGACTCCTTGACCCCGTACGACGTGCGCTCGACGAACGACGGCAGCACGTAACGGTTGTGCACGGCCGCGAACTGGGGCGGCAAGCTCAGATCGGTCATCGTCAGCTCCTCAGCTCAGGGTCCCGGCGCCATCCGGAACCTGAGCGGCCCCGATGATCACCTTGTCGATGAAGCCGTAGTCCATGGCCTCCTGGGCGGTGAACCAACGGTCCCGGTCCGAGTCCGCCTCGATCTGCGCCTGGCTCTGGCCGGTGTGGTGCGCGACCCGCTCCTGGAACATCCGCTTCGTGTAGAGCATCTGCTCCGCCTGGATGGCGATGTCGGACGCCGTACCGCCCAGACCACCGGACGGCTGGTGCATCATGATCCGGGCGTGCGGCAGGGCGTAGCGCTTGCCCTTGGTGCCCGCGCAGAGCAGCAGCTGGCCCATCGAGGCAGCCATGCCCATCGCCACGGTCGACACGTCGTTGTCGATGAACTGCATGGTGTCGTAGATCGCCATGCCGGAGTAGACCGAGCCACCCGGCGAGTTGATCCACAGGTTGATGTCGCGGTCCGGGTCCTCCGCGGCGAGCAGCAGCAGCTGCGCGCAGATGCGGTTGGCGACCTGGTCGGTCACCTCACTGCCCAGGAAGATGATGCGCTCCTTGAGCAACCGGTTGTAGACCGAGTCGTCGAGGTTGCCAATGGAGTCGCCACCGCGCGCGTCAATCGCCCGGAGCGACTTCTTGGGGATGTGCATGTCGGTCATGGCAGCCCTTCGCTCTCCGTACCGTCTTTCCCGACACTAACCGCTGTGCGGGGCGGCAGAGTCCCGGTCGGGGCACTGTTCGCTCTCAGCGCAGCTGCGTCGGGCGTACCCGCGGCGCGGGCTTCCGGGCGTACCGGCGACGCTGGCCGCCGGGGCGTACCCGGAAAAGGATAAGGCCGCCATCCACCGCACAGCGGCGGACGGCGGCCGCACCCGACGATCAGTGGTCGTGGTTGTGCTCCGCCTCGTTGGCGGCGCGCAGCGCGTCGAGGGTGACCTCGTTGCCGGCCGAGTCCTTGATCGTGATCCGCTCCATGACGGCCGCGAGCGCCTTGCCCCGCCGCACGTCACCGAAGACCGCGCCGGCCGCGCCGGAGCGCACCAGCTGGTCGTAGTACTGCTGCGGGGCCATCCCGGCCCGCTGCGCCCGGTGCACGATCTCGTGGCCGAACTCGTCGTCGGAGACCTGCACGTCCTCGGCGTCGGCCAGGGTGTCCAGCAGCAGCTGCACCTTGACGCCCTCGGTCGCCGCCTCGGTCAGCTCGGCGTCGATCTGCTCCTCGGTCTTCTCCTCGGCGGCGAGGTACTCCTCCATCGAGGCGCCGATCCGCTCCAGCTGGTCGACCATCGCCTGCTTGCGGCTGGCCACCTCCTCGCGGACCACACCCTCCGGCGCCGGCACCTCGGCGGCCTCGACCAGCTGCGCCAGGGCCTTGTCCCGAGCCGCGTAGATCTGCTCGACCTGCTTGCCCTGGGTGACCCGCGCGCGCAGGTCGCCGCGGAGCTCCTCGATCGTGTCGAACTCGCTCGCCATCTGGGCGAACTCGTCGTTCAGCTCCGGCAGCTCCTTCTCCTTGACCGTGCGCACGGTCACCGCCACCTCGGCGTCCCGGCCGGCGAAGTCGCCGCCGACGAGCTGGGTGGTGAAGGTGGTGCTCTCGCCGGCGGCGAGACCGACCACGGCCTCGTCGAGGCCCGGCAGGAGCTGCTTGCTGCCCACCTCGTGGGAGATGTTGCTCGCCTGGCCGCCCGGCACGTCCTCGCCGTCGACGGTCGCGTTCAGGTCGATCTGGACGTAGTCGCCCTCGGCGGCGGCCCGCTCGACGGTCTTGAGGGTGGCGAACCGCTCCCGCAGGTTCTTCACCTGCTCGTCGATCTCGCTCTCGTCGATCTGCAGCTCATCGACGGTCACCTCGATGGTCGACGCGTCGGGCAGGGTGATCTCCGGACGGACGTCCATCTCGGCGGTGAAGTTCAGCGAGTCACCGTCGTTGAACTCGGTGATCTCGACCTCCGGACGCCCCAGCGTCTTCAGGTCGTGCTCGCGAACCGCGGCGAGGATGTTGTCCGGGATGGCGTCCTGGACCGCCTCGTTGAGGACGGTGCCCCGGCCCACCCGCTGGTCGATCACCGCGGTCGGCACCTTGCCCCGGCGGAAGCCGGGAACCTGGACCTGCGAACCGATCTCCCGGTACGCCTTCTTGAGGCTCGGCTCGAGCTCGACGAACGGCACCTCGATGGCGAGCCGCACGCGCGTCGGGCTCAGAGTCTCGACGGTGCTCTTCACAGGCGTACTCCTTGACGGATCTCAGTTGAGTCTGGGCGTGATTCAGCCCATCGAGTGTAGGTGAGCCGGCCTGACGCTCCGGCAGCGCCCGGGGACCGCGCGGAAAACTCGGCGGCACCCGGGGCGGCCCGGCCGCGGACGACAGTCGGGGTGGCGGGATTTGAACCCACGGCCCCTCGCTCCCAAAGCGAGTGCGCTACCAAGCTGCGCCACACCCCGTGGCGACGTGCAGTCTATGCCGTCGGCGCGCCGCAGACGTGCCGGGGCCACCTCTCACCCGGACACATTCCCCGAAACTTCCCCTCCTCCGGCGTGCCTCCCCGGCCTTGGGGCATCTCGACCCCCGGGACTTCCGGGCCTTTGCCCGGCCTCTCGGGGGCAAGATCCGCGCAACTTCAGGGAAAGTGCTGCCTGCCGGCGCGCTGAGGCCACTGCATCCCTGAAGTTGCGCGGATCTTGGCTCGGCGCGACGCGGCACGGCACGGCACGACCCGGCACGACCCGGCACGACACGGCGCCGTACGACACGGAGTGGCGCGGCACGGCGCGGACGGTGGCGCGGCTGCGCGAGCGGCACGGGGATTGGGTACGCTGTCGGCTGCGTCCCCCGTTGACGGGGTCACGCGGGCGTAGCTCAATGGCAGAGCTTCAGTCTTCCAAACTGACGGTGCGGGTTCGATTCCCGTCGCCCGCTCCACCGGCCTCCGGCCCAGGTCAGAGGCTGCATCCCCCGATCCTGGGCCGGCCGACCACTCCCCCGCTCTGATCTTGCGGGCCATCCGTGGGCCATTAGCTGCCGCCCTGGCCGCCCTTGCGCCGGGCCTGCCGGACGATTCGCGGGTCCATGGCCAAGGCGGCGCCGCCCGGCCTCGGCCTGCTGGCGACCTCCGGCCGGCATCGGCCGGGCCGGCCGGCCATACTGGGAGCGCGAAGTCAGTCCACTGCGCCATCTACAACGTGCACATGGTCGAGACTTGGCGAGAAGTCCACAACATGGCCGGGCTTGCCATGGTGCGGCTTACTTGGCCGGAACAGTCCGCGCGAGACGGCGTAGTCGTAGGAGCCCTCACCGACCGGGTATTCAGTGAGCAAGCCCGTCAGACGGTGCTCCGCCGCCCAGCTCAGGCCGTCTGCCCGCGAGGCGAACACGCCCGAAGCAAAACGCGCTCCATCGCGGTGGAAAATCCAGACGGTCGGCAGGTCTTCAGGAAGGCTAACGCCGCTGGTCACGGCCTCAGTCTGTCATCGATGGCAACCAGGCTGCGCCGCTTGCGCCGGGCGGCCGCGGCTAGGGTCATGTCCCCCCGGTGCTCGACTCTCCACGCCTCTCTAGGGACGGGGGCGGAGCAGCGACAGCCGAGGGTGCCGGGCCATCCACGGACCAGCAACCGTGGCGCGCAACGGGCACGAGGGGGCACGAGACGCAGCCCAGCAGACCGCCGGCGGCAGGCGTTTCGGGCATCACGACCGGTCGAGCACGCTCTTCCAAACTGACGGTGCGGGTTCGATTCCCGTCGCCCGCTCCACACACGAAGGCCCAGGCAGACCGCACGATCGCGGCACCTGGGTCAGTCCACCTCCCCCTTGTTCGACCCTGCGTGCCATCCGCGTGCCGTTCACAGCCGGCGGCGGCCATTTCCGGAGGCGCCGGGTGGGCGGTTGGAACGAATGCCTGTCGGGACGCGTCTCAGCAGTGTGCTGAGACGTGCCCCGATACTCCTGCTGACCGTGGCCATCCTCGCCGGCTGCAGCAGGACCGGTTACTCCCCGCTCCGGGATCGCGAGCCGGTGATTCACGCTACCTGGACGTCGTGTGCGGAGGAGTTCGAGCCGAACGGCGACTCCTGGGGTCGGTATCCGGCGCTGCTCGGCGACGGGTTCCGCCCGGTGTCCGCGCTGGTCTGCGCGCAAGAGGAGCGGGACCAGCCAGACGGCGGCCGTGACCGCGTCGAGGTCGAGAGCCGCATCGACGATATCGGCGCGATCGTTCGGGCGCTGCGTCTGCCGGACCAGCCGCGGACGGCCGAAGCTTGTGGGGACGGTAGCGCCAACCCGCCGTGGCTGGTTCTCCTCGATCAGGACGGGCGGTGGCTGCGGCCCGGTGTCCCGGTCGACGACTGCGGCCTGCCCAGGAACGAGGTGCTCGACGCCGGCAAGGCGCTGCGGCTGACGGTGGTTCGCACCAGGGTCGTCGAACAGATCGTCTCTGGGGCGGCGGCGAAGGCTGGCTGCCAGCAGCATTTTCCCGACAAGTTCTGGCCGTCCCCCCAGGAGCGGGAGCACGGGGGGTATCTGCCGTCTCTACCGGTGGGCCGGCCCGCCCTCAGAATCGAGACGTTGACCGTGGCATGCCGTTATCACAGGCCGAACAGGTGGCAGGGCACCGCGACGGTCGTGGCCGAGTTCGAGCGTGGCGGCCAGGTGCCGCCCAATCGGTTAGCCGAACTCCACGGGCGGTTGGCGTCGTCGACACCCGCGGAACCCTGCACGACCCACGCAACGAGATTCGTGTCGCTGTCCGAGGTGGTCGACCGAGGCGAATACGTCTACATCGAGGTCGACGGCTGCATGCGGATGCTCACCGTCGTCACCGGTCTACACGTACTGACCCAGGCCGATTCCGAACTGCGCACGCTGCTCGCCGCGTTCTGAGCACGCTGCGCCCAACCCGTCTCAAAGGACGACACACCCTGACCGACCGGTGCGATCGCCTTCCTGGCCGGAGGATTCGCGGTGCTGTCCCAGCGGCCCGCGCCGTGACCCACCTCTGGAGAGCCTGACATCTTCGACAGTCCGGAGCGGCACCCGTATGCGGCACTTACCGTCATCCCTTGACAGCTGTCGATCTATGGACTGGTGTAAGGACCAGACCCATTGACGTCCGTCAGGAGGGCACATGATCGTCCGACGACGGTGGACAGCTGCCGCCACCACAGCGATCCTGCTCAGCGCGGTGCTGTCCCATCCCGGCCCGGGCATTGCGGCACCCGCCGCCCCGGCCACACCGATCACCCTGAGCGCCACCGAGACCGCCCTGGTCCGGATGCAGCTACGCGATCAAGCTCAGCTCGACCGCCTGGTCGCCACTGGTGCAGACCTGGCCAACCGACCCCGGGCCCGGGACGGGCGGATCCTCGCCGACCTGGTGCTGACCGGCGCCCAGCTCGCCGACCTGACCGCGCAGGGCGCGACCGCCGTGCAGATCGTGCAGCGTGCCGGGGACGGTAGCCGGCACTACGCCGACAGCGTCCGCGCGGCGCAGACCCGCACCGCGGCCGGGCTGCGCGCTTCCGCCGCAGGCCAGCGGAACACGACCGCCGCCGCGGCCGTGGACACACTCCAGGTGCAGCAGGCGTACTGGTGGACCACGAGCGGGCAGACGTTCCTGCAGGCGCAGGTGGCCACCACCGCCACCGACGACCCGGACGTGGAGATCACCGTCAGCTGGCGGACGGCCGACGGCGCCACCGGGTCGTTCCCGCTCTCCCGGTTCGAGGACTCCGGCGAGTACCAGTACCACTACGCGCTCCCCCAGCCGGTGCCGAACCGGCCGGTTCAGCTGACCGCCACCTCCAGCCTCGGCGGGGTCAGCCGGGCGGTCACGCCGGCCCTCTGGCCGAACGCCACCCCGCCGCCGCTTCCGGCCGGCTACCAGAAGGACTTCATCGACGCGTACCTGACGCCGGTGGACATCCAGGCGCGGATCAAGCGACTGGCCCGCCAGTACCGGGACCTGGTGGACGTGATCGACCTGCCGAACCAGACGCAGGGGTACCGGCGGAACGCCGTCGCGTACCTGGGCGACCCGGCGGTGGCCGCCGTGGTGGTCGAGTCGGTCCGCTTCGGTGACCAGGGCATGAACGGTGTGCAGGTGCGCACGGTCGACCCGGGCAAACGGAACCGGCCGCTGACCGTCGGCTACCGCGACCGCGTCCTCACCGTCACACTCGCCACCGACACCGCCGGCAAGACGGTGAGCACCACCGACGAGGTTGCGGCGGCGATCAACGCCCGCCAACCGAACCGGTTCCGGGCCACCGTCGAGGACGGCTCGGCCGGGCTGCCGATGCCGGTCGCCGGCCCGGCCCGGCTCGACGACGGGCTCCAGGGCACCGAGGTGCCGGCGCGGCCGTGGACGGTCCAGGCGCTGCGCCTCGGCGTACACCGGGACGGCTCCCGGGTCGGGGTGCTGGCGTACTCCCAGGAACACGCCCGGGAGTGGGCCACGCCGCTGGTGACACTGGAGTTCGCCGAGCGGATGCTGGCCAACGCCCGCACCGACCCGGCCACCCGCGAGCTGCTGGAGCAGGTCGACGTGTTCGTCATCCCGACGGTCAACCCGGACGGCGCGAACTACTCGTTCAACGACTACAACTTCCAGCGCAAGAACCTGGTCAACCACTGCACCGGGCCGACGCGGGACCCGCGGTACCGCACCTCGTGGGGTGTCGACATCAACCGCAACTACACGGTCGGGTCCTACTTCGACGGGTACGTGGGCGCCAGCGCCAACTGCCTCTCGGGCAACTACGCGGGCACCGCGGAGCTGTCCGAGGCGGAGAGCCGCAACGTGATCGCGCTCGCCCAGGCCCACCCGAACATCAAGTTCGCGATGAACGTGCACTCCTACGGCGGGTACTTCATGTGGCCGCCGGGGGCGTACCGGGCCGACGGGCGGGTCACCCTGCCCCGGCCGTCGATCGACGAGTCGAAGATGTTCCTGGACAGCGCGCGCCGGATCGTCGGCGCCATCGCGCAGGAGCGCGGGACGGTCACCTGGCCGTCGCAGACCGGCCCGGTCGCCGACGTGCTCTACTCGGCCGCCGGCAACTCCGCCGACCAGCTCTACTACGAACTGGGCATCTTAGCCTGGGACTTCGAGGTCGGCAACGATCGGTGGAACCCGACCACCGGCGAGTGGGAGGGCGTCGGCTTCCAGCCGCCGTTCGACGAGGCGCACGGCGAGGCCCAGGAGTACGCGGGAGGTCTGGTCGAGATGGTCCGGGTGGCGCGCGACTACGCGGCCGCCCAGCCCGCCGCCGGGTGACCCTTCGGCGGTGCCGCGCCCCGGACCCGGGCGCGGCACCGCCGGCCGGGCAGCAGTCGGGGCCACGGTTTTCCGGCCGCGCCGGTGGCGTCGGCACAGGACGGCGACCGCCCGAGGCGCTCGACCGGAAGCGGGCGACATTTCGCCCGTTTCCGGTCGGGGACCGCCGGGTAGGGCATCGACATGGACATGAACAGCACGGCACACCTGGTTGGCGGGCCCCGCGACGGCAGCACCCACGACACCGGCGGCGACGCCCTCGTCGAGGTGGAGATCGACGGCATGATGCATCGCTACATCAGGACCACGAAGCAGCACGACGACGGCCGGCCGCTCTACAACTACGACGGGATGGTCGCCCCGGACGGCGGCGAGCCCGGCGTCGAGGACCCGGCCGCTCGGGTCGCCTCGCCACGAGCCGACGCGGAGCGGTACGGCGGCACCCACTGACCGCCGTACCGTCGGACCAAGCAGGTCCCGCCGCCACGCCAGTCGGACCGGCCACGGATGAACCGTGGCCGGCCGGGTAAGCAGCGGCCTTGCCTGGTGGGGAGACGACCGGTGTCGCGGCGTGCCGCGACCGGACGCGCGGGCGGGGCGCCGTCGGCCGGCCCGCCCGCGCGTAACCCGGATCAGTTCGAGGAGATCCAGTTCCAGGCCGAGACGACCCACTCGGTCTGCTGGAGCCAGGCCACGCCGAGGCCGGCGAGGAAGACCGCGGTCGCCAGGTGCGCCCCCCGTGCGCTGCGCCGCACCCGCCCGAGCTGGCGCTCCAGCACCACCCTGCCGACCAGCCGGGCCAGCGCGAACAGACCGACCGCCACCAGCAGGCTCAACACCAGCACCAGCAGCGGACCGGTCAGGTCACCCTGACCGGAGAGCGCCCAGATCCCCCAGCACACGAACGCGAAGAGCCCGGCCGCCGCGCTCCACTCGCCGCCGCGACGCAGCTGCGCCAGGCGCCAGCTCAGCGGCCGGCGCGGCTCCGGCCCGCCCGGCCAGCCGGTGCCGGTCGGGTCCTGCTCGACGGTCGGGAACGGCTCGGTGCGCGGGCTACGCGGCTGACCCACCGGAGCCACGCCCCGGCGGAAGCCGTCCCGCTGCGGCGGCACCGCGACGCCCGCCTGCGGTGGCACCTCCACGGTCCGCTCCGCCCACGGCTGCGTCTGGTCTGCCATCTCGTCCTCCCCCTGACCGGCGACACCAACGCCGCCTGGATCCGAGGGTAGCCAGCCGGCAAATCGGTCGCCGCGCCCGTCCGACGCGGCCCGGCACGACGGTGCCGAATCCCACACCGGACGAGGTACGGTCGGCTGATGGGCGACCCGGACCGACGACGACGGCGGCTGCGCCACCACCCCTACTCTGAGCCAGCCGGGCGGGGTACCGACGGCCCGACGGCCAGCACCGCCGGCGTGCACGACGGCACCGACCCACCGCCCCGCCGTCGGGGCCCGGCGAACGACGAGCGCGACGGTGAGCGAGGTCTGCGCGGCCTGGTCGGCTCCGGCTCGTCCCAGGTCGGGCTGAGCGCCGCGCTGCGGGCCCGCGACGGCGCCCGCCCCACCGACGACGACCTGACCGAGGCGGAGGCCCGGGTGGTGGTCGTCCGCCGCAACTGGGTCCCCCGCGAAGACCTCCCCCGCTCGCCACGCTGACGCGTGCCCCACGCCGCCCGCCGCACGCCCGCCGCCGCCCGCCCCGCCGCCCGCCGCCCGCCGCACGCCGCACGCCCGCTCCACGCCGATCTAGGGAAAATCGTCGCTAGTGGATCTCCGTCCACAGCGATTGGCCCTAGATCGACGCGCCAGGGAGCGTGGGCAGCGCCGCCGGGGGCGGGGGTTAGGGCAGGTGGGGGAGCTGGCGGGTTTGCTCGTAGTCGGCCACCTGGGCGATTCGGCGGGCGTGCCGCTCGTTGCCGGAGAACGGGGTGTTCAGGAACGCCTCGACGATGGCGGTGGCCTCGTCCAGGGTGTGCTGGCGGGCACCCACCGCGACCACGTTCGCGTCGTTGTGCTGGCGGGCCAGTTGCGCTGTCTCGACGCTCCAGGCCAGCGCGGCGCGGACCCCGGCGACCTTGTTCGCGGCGATCTGCTCACCGTTGCCGGACCCGCCGATGACCACCCCGAGGCCAGTCTCGTCGGCCACCACCCGGTCGCCGGTGTGCAGGCAGAACGTCGGGTAGTCGTCGTCCGGGTCGAAGCTGTGCGGGCCGACATCGACCACGTCGTACCCCTGCTTGGCCAGATGGTTGGCCAGGTGCACCTTCAACTCGAAACCGGCGTGATCGGATCCCAGGTAGACGCGCATACCGGGCAGTCTGTCAGGCCGTCGGCGGGAACGCCGCAGGGGCGGCGTCCCCGCCGGGTTCGTCACACGGCCGTGCGGCCGGTCGCTCAGCGGGGCAGTTCGGCGACCACCAGGCCGCCACGCGCCTTCGGGGTGAACCAGGTGCTCTTGCGCGGCATCTTCTCGCGGGCCAGATTGACCGCGACGAAGTCCGCGACGGTCACCGGCGCGATCAGGATCGCCAGCTCGGCCCGCCCGGCGTCGACCTCCCCGGTGAGCCAACTCGCCGGGTAGTCACCACCCACGTAGGTGATCCGCTTGTCGCCCGGGTCCAGGCCCAGCGCGTCGCGCAGCAGCAGCCGCTCGACCAGGGCGTGGTCCAGGTTCTCCAGGCGGTCGTCGGCGGTGCCGGGCAGGCGCACCGCGTACCCCTGGCCGGGCAGCCGGAGGTGCACGGTGCCGCCGGCCGCCGGGACCTCGACCGGGCCGTCGATCGGCTCGACGTCGGCGCCCGCCGCGCCAAGCCGCTCGAGCAGCTCGTCCGGCGTGGTGGTGAGCTCGCTGACCAGCCGGTTGTACGGCTGGATGGCCACCGAGGCGGGCGTGGTCACCACGGCCAGGAAGCGCGGCAGCCCGCCGGTCTGGGCGGCCAGGCTGCGGTGGTTGCCGTCGGCGACGACCAGCTCCCCGCCGCCGGCGAGGCCGGTCAGCTCGTCCTGCTCGGGGCCGGGGCCGAGCAGCCAGATGGCGTGCGTGCGCCCCGCCTGGTCGGTGTCCGTGGCGGCGGGCGCGCCGGCCGCCTCGGTCGCCGCCGCGAGCGCGGCGTGCAGCTCGTCGCCGCGCCCCGTCTGGAGCAGGAGTACGGGCGAGAGCAGGTGACCGAGCGATTCGGCCAGGGCCACCCGCTCACGCACCTTGGC
The DNA here is from genome assembly GCF_900143515.1 of Micromonospora cremea. Lineage (NCBI taxonomy): Bacteria > Bacillati > Actinomycetota > Actinomycetes > Micromonosporales > Micromonosporaceae > Micromonospora > Micromonospora cremea. The sequence continues at coordinate 821,622 of NZ_FSQT01000002.1, forward strand.
GATGAAGACGTCCTCGTTGCGGATGACGAGGCCGGGCTCGTCGGCCCGGGTGGAGATCTGGTCGGTGTCCACCATCGCGAACAGCCCGTACGCCGGCTCGTCGCCCGGCGCGCTGATCCGGTAGAGCACCACCACCTGCTCGGCGGGGGTGTAGCTGCCGTCGGCCTTCGCCTCGGCGAGCCGGGCCACCGCGTCCGGCAGCGCGTCGAGGAAGGACTTCCCCCGGCTCTCCGGCGCTCGGTGCGGCATCTCGATGCCGAGGGCACTGTGCGGGTTCGCCTCGATGATCGCGGTGATCTCCGCGTCGTCGGCGAACTCGTCGTAGTTCTGCGCGCCGGTGCCGCCGGTGGTGATCCAGGCCCGGGCGATCGGATGTACGACCGTCATGTCCGCTGACGCTACCGGCGACGGCGTCGCCGGTAGCGGGGACCCGCGCGGCGTCCACCAGATGAAAGCGCCGGCCCGGGGCGCGGTCAGCCGGCGCGGCCGGATGTGCCCCGGCGGTGCCGGCCGGCAGCGGCGGGCCCGCCGTTGCCCCGCCGGCCGGCCCCGGCGGGCCCGGTGGTCGCGTTGCGGCGGGGCGCCGCGGGCGGCCCCGGCACGGGACGCGGCTCGTGCGGCGGCGCCGGGACGGGTCGCGGGCTCAGCGGCGGCGTCGGTACCGGACGCGGGGCCGCGGGCGCCGGCGGGGGCGGCGCGGGTTCGGCCGGCGCGGCCGCCGACAGCACGGCCGGCGCAGCGGCCGACGGCACGGCCGGCGCAGCGGCCGACGGCACGGCCGGCGCAGCGGCCGACGGCACGGCCGGCGCAGCGGCCGACGGCACGGCCGGCGCAGCGGCCGACGGCACGGCCGGCGCAGCGGCCGACGGCACGGCCGGCGCAGCGGCCGACGGCACGGCCGGCGCAGCGGCCGACGGCACGGCCGGTGCGGCGGCCGACGGCACGGCCGGTGCGGGCGCCGACGGCACGGGAGCCGACGGCACGGCCGGCGCGGAAGCCGCGAGCTGCGCCGGAAGATCGGCCGGCGTGGTGTCGGCGGGCGGGGTCAGGCGGGAGGTGACCGGGACCCGGGCCACGCCGACCACGATCGGCGGGGCCAGCAGGTCCACCAGGTGGGCGGGAAGGTCGGGACGGACTGACGGCCAGCGGGAGTCGTCGACCGACCAGTAGGCCGCGCCGGGAGTCTCGATCACCCCCTGCCGGGTCAGCTGATCGTCACCGGACGCACGGTGCTTGGCCATCGGGATTGCCTCCACGAGCTGCGGGGTGCGGCCCTGCGGGTCGCTGCGGCGGACACCGAAGGAAACGACGCCGCCCGCCCACCGGTGACGCCGTAACCGTCCCGGCCCCCGGCGGCGCACCCGGCGTCCGACGCGACGCGCCCCCGCCCGGGCAGCCGGCGGTGTCCGGAACGGGGGCGCGTGGCGGCCGTGGATCAGTCGAAGATCGGGCCCTGCTCGCGGGTGCGCTTGATCTCGTAGAAGCCCGGGGTGCCGGCGACCAGCAGTACGCCGTCCCAGAGCCGGCCGGCCGCCGCACCCTTCGGCGCCGGCGTGATCACCGGACCGAAGAACGCGACCTGGCCGCCGTCCGGGCCGGGTGCGTGGATCACCGGAGTGCCGACGTCCTGCCCGACCGGACGCATGCCGGCCTCGTGGCTGGCCCGCAGCGCCTCGTCGTACTCCGTGCTGTCGGCGGCATCGGCCAGCGCCGGGTCCAGGCCGGCGTCGGTCAGCGCGGCGACGTAGAGCTCCCGACCCCGCTCCTCCTTGCCGAGGTGGATCCGGGTGCCGAGCGCGGTGTAGAGCTTGCGGAGGACATCGCCGCCGTACCGCTGCTCGGCAGCGATGCAGACCCGCACCGGGCCCCAGGCGGTGCTCAGGAAGGTCTTGTATTCCTCGGGCAGCTCGTCTCGGCCGTCGTTGAGCACGGCCAGGCTCATCACGTGGAAGCGGATGTCCACGTCACGGACCTGCTCGACCTCGAGCAGCCAGCGCGAGGTGATCCACGCCCACGGGCAGGCCGGGTCGAACCACATGTCCACGGCGACACGTTCGGTCACGGTGAGGTCCCTTCGCGACAGGTGGCGCCGGCGATCCGGCGTCTACACGAATCTTCACCCCGGCTCGCGCCGGCCGGCACCCGAATCAGAGCGTGACCTCGGCCACCGCCGGCTGCCGGCACGTGGAAGACTCGGATCCGGACCGGCCGCCACGAGCGGTCGGCGGACGGGCGCCGCCGGGCGTACGGCGAGATGTGGGATGGAGACGAACAGTGCCGGGAGTGCGCAACCTGACGCAGGTCGAGGCGACCGAGCGGGCACGCCTGCTCGACGTGACGGGGTACGACATCAGTCTGGACCTGTCGAGCGCCGTGCTGGCGGCCGACGGCCGTACGTTCCGGTCGAGGACCGAGGTCCGATTCCGCTGCGCCGAGCCGGGCGCGAGCACGTTCATCGAGGTGGCCGCCGATGCGGTGCGTTCCGCCACGTTGAACGGCGCTCCGGTCGACCTGTCCGACTGGTCGGCCGAGAAGGGCCTGACCCTGTCCGGGCTGGACAGCGAGAACACCCTGGTGGTCGACGCCGACTTCGGCTACTCCAACAGCGGTCAGGGGCTGCACCGCACGGTCGACCCGGTGGACGGCGAGACGTACCTCTACAGCCAGTTCGAGACGGCCGACGCGCAGCGGGTGTTCGCGTGCTTCGACCAGCCGGACCTGAAGAGCGTGTACACCTGGCACGCCACCGTGCCGGCGCACTGGCGGTTGGTGTCCAACATGCCGGTGCAGCGTGAGGAGCCGGCGGGTGAGGAGCTCAAGACCCTCCACTTCACCGAGTCGCCCCGGATGAGCACCTACATCACGGCGCTCTGCGCCGGGCCGTACCACGAGGTGCGCGACACCCACGACGGCATCGACCTGGGGGCGTTCTGCCGGGCGTCGATGGCGCCCTACCTCGACTCGGACGACCTGTTCCTGATCACCAAGCAGGGCTTCGACTTCTTCCACGAGAAGTTCGGGGTGCGGTACCCCCTGCCGAAGTACGACCAGCTCTGGGTGCCCGACTTCAACGCCGGCGCGATGGAGAACTTCGGCTGCGTGACGCACGCCGAGTCGCACTACCTGTTCCGCTCGCAGGTCACCGACTTCGAGTACGAGCAGCGCGCCAACACGATCCTGCACGAGATGGCCCACATGTGGTTCGGTGACCTGGTCACCATGCGCTGGTGGAACGACCTGTGGCTGAACGAGTCGTTCGCCGAGTGGGCCAGCCACTGGTGCAACACCAACGCCACCCGGTTCACCGAGGCGTGGACGACGTTCCTGTCCATCCGGAAGAACTGGGGCTACCGGCAGGACCAGCTCTCCTCCACCCACCCGGTCTACACCGAGATGCCGGACATGGAGGCCGTGGAGGTCAACTTCGACGGCATCACCTACGCCAAGGGCGCGAGCGTGCTCAAGCAGCTCGTCGCGTACGTGGGTGAGGAGCCGTTCGTGGCCGGGCTGCGGGCGTACTTCGGCAAGCACGCCTGGGGCAACGCCACCTTCGACGACCTGCTCACCGAGCTGGAGGCGGCCTCGGGCCGGGAGCTGCGCAAGTTCGCCGCGCAGTGGCTGGAGACCGCGCAGGTCAACACGCTGCGGCCGGAGGTGACGATCGGCGCGGACGGCACGTACCAGCAGGTCGTGGTCCGGCAGGAGGCACCGGCCGCGTACCCGACGCTACGGACGCACCGGATCGGCGTGGGCCTGTACGACCTGACCGACGGGCGGCTGGTCCGCCGCGAGCGGCACGAGGTGGACGTGACCGGCGAGCGGACCGACCTCGCCGAGCTGCGCGGCGTCCGGGCGGCCGACGTGCTGCTGCTCAACGACGACGACCTGAGCTACACCAAGCTGCGACTCGACGACCGGTCGATGGCCACGGTCGTGCAGCACATCGGTGGCTTCGAGTCGTCGCTGGCCCGGGCGCTGTGCTGGACGGCGGCGTGGGACATGACCCGGGACGCCGAGCTGGCGGCCCGCGACTACGTGGCGCTGGTGATCAGTGGGCTGCCCACCGAGACCGACATCAACCTGGTCACCGCCACCCTGCGGCAGGCGACCACCACGCTCACCCTGTACGCCGATCCCGCCTGGGCGCCGACCGGCTGGGCCGAGCTGGCCCGCACGGCGAGGGACGCGCTCGCGGCGGCCGAGTCGGGCAGCGGGTTCCAGCTGGCCTGGGCCCGGGCGTACGCCTCGGCGGCCCGCTCCGAGGAGGACCTGGCCACCCTGCGCGGTTGGCTGGACGGCTCCGGCGTGCCGGCCGGGCTGACCGTGGACACCGAGCTGCGGTGGACGGTGCTCGGTGCGCTGGTGGCCAACGGCGCGGCCGGCGCGGCCGAGATCGAGGCGGAGCTGGCCGGTGACCGCACCGCCAGCGGCGAGCGGGAGGCCGCGTACGCGCACGCGCTGGTGCCGACCGCGGAGAACAAGACCGCCGTGTGGGCTCTGCTGACCGGTCCGGACGCGCTGCCCAACTGGCGGCACCGGGCGCTGTTGCAGGGGTTCGCCCACCCGGCGCAGGTGGAGCTGCTCGCCCCGTACCGGGAGCGGTACTTCGCGACGGTCGGCCAGGTGTGGGCCACCCGGGACAGCGAGCCGGCGCAGGAGTTCGCCCAGCTGGCGTACCCGACCTACCTGGTGGAGGACGACACGGTGGCGGCCACCGACGCGTGGCTGGCCGGCGACGGGCACCCCGCCCCGCTGCGCCGGCTGGTCGCCGAGGGCCGCGACGGCGTTCTGCGGGCGCTCAAGGCCCGCGCGAAGGACGCCCAGAGCGCCTGATCGGCCATACCCGAGCGAGGGGTCGGCGTGGGCGGGAAGCCCGCGCCGACCCTCGGCGACGTGCCCTGGCCCATGATGCTGGAGCCGGGCGCCTAGCCGCGTTGGATCAAGCCCGCACAGACCGAAGCCCGGCCCGCTTTTCAGCGGGCCGGGCTTCGTCGTACGAGTGGCTCTCAGCCCTTGCCGGCGTGGCTGGCGAGCTGGTCGAGGCCGTTGATGATGCCGCCGGCCAGGTCGCCGCCGCTGAACGCGCCCACCATGGAGAGCGCGGCCAGCTTGGCGTACGTGTCGGGGATGCGCTTGCGGGCGTGCCGTCCGGTGACGATCTCCAGCTGCCGCTGGTTGGGCGACACCGCGATCAGCACCGACCTGTCGGGGTTGGCGAGCTGGCGGTGCAGCCGCTGGGCGTGCTCCCGGACCGGCTCGTCGAGGCCGCCGACGAAGACCGAGAAGACCAGGCCGGTGCCCTGGTCGGCCAGGCGCAGCGCCTCGTCGATGCGCAGCAACTGGCGGGTCGAGAACGGCCCGTCCAGCACCTCGGGCGGGTTTTCCGTCCTGGTCTGCTCCTCACCAACGGTCACTTGCGCCTCCGGTTCCACCGGCCGGCGCCTCAACGCTGGCCTGCTCAAGCTTGTGGCTGGTCAGCGCGGGCGCCTGCGCGCCCGCCGCCAGCGCGGTGCCGGCCGAGTCGGCCAGCTGCTCCGGGCGGCCAAGGAACCAGACCGGAGTGAAGTCGAAGGGCCGGCCCGGCCGGTAGCGCTTGGAGCCACCACCGCCGCCGGCGGCACCACCGCCGCGGCTACCGGCGTACGCCAGGCCGGCGATCACCAGCACCGCGGCCGCCGGGATGCCGACGAAGACCAGCAACGTCTCGGTAACAGACAATCCCAACGCCCCCAGGCGGAAGAAGGACCTCGAACAACCGGGTCGGTTGCACGATCATGATGGCGACCGGCCGACTCCGTCGCCATTCACGTTAGCGGAGTCGACCGCCCGCCAGATTGCGGGGTGCCGATCCCATCCGTCACTCAAGTTTTCGAGTTGCGCAGCGGCCGCGATGAGCCGCCCGTCGTCGCCGTACCGGCCGGTGAGCAGCACCCCGACGGGCAGACCGTCGGTGGTCGTGCCCAACGGCAGGGACACCGAGGGATCGCCGGTGACGTTGAAGATGGCGCAGTAGGGCGAGAACCGGCGTTGCCGGTCGAAATCGGCCGCCGGGTCACCGTCCGCGGTGAACCACCCGACGGGTGCCTGCGGTGCGGCCAGGGTGGGACAGAGCAGCAGGTCACAGCCGGCGGTGCGGCGGGCACCCAGGCGGACCTGGGCCTGCAACTCACCGAGGGTCGCGGCCAGGGTGCCGGCGGTGACCTCGGCGCCCCGGGCGCGTAGCAGCCGGGTCAGCGGCAGCAGCTCCGACTCCCGTGGTGGCGGCACCGGGGCCAGCGCCAGCACGTACCAGATGACTTCGAAGAGCGGCCACGCCTCCGGCCCGAGTGGCGCCGGCACCTCGACCATCTCGTGGCCGGCGGCGGTGAGCAGCGCGGCCGCCCGGTCCACGGCGGCCACGCAGTCGGGGTGCACCGGCTCGTCGGCGAGCATCGGGGTGGTGAACCGGCCGATCCGCAGCCGGCCGGGCTCGGCCCGGCGGGCGGCGGCCAGGTAACCGCCGGGCGGCGCGGCCGGCGGCAGGTACGGCTCACCGGGCACCGGCACGGCCATGACGTCGAGCAGCGCGGCGACGTCGGTGACGGTCCGTCCGAGCGGCCCGCTGGTGGGCAGGCCGAACGCGCCGGAGCCGAGCGGCCCGCCGGAGACCAGGCCACGGCTGGGCTTGTAGCCGACCAGGCCGCAGAGCGACGCCGGGATGCGCAGCGAGCCGCCGCCGTCGGAGCCCTGGGCGACCGGGACCAGCCCGGCCGCCACCGCCGCCGCCGCGCCGCCGCTGGACCCGCCGGCGGTGTACGCGAGCTGCCACGGATTGCGGGCCGGTGGCGCGACCAGGCCCTCCGAGTAGAGCGAGCAGCCCAGCTCGGAGGTGGTCGTCTTGCCCAGGCTCACCAGGCCGGCGGCCTTGATGAACCGGACCACGTCGGCGTCGACCGGCGGGACGAAGTCGACGAAGGCGGCCGACCCGAAGGTGGTGCGGACTCCGGCGGTGAGGGTGAGGTCCTTGATCGCGGTCGGTACGCCGTGCAGCGGGCCACGCCCCTCGGCGGGCACGGCGTCGGCGGCGCGGGCCGCCTCGCGGGCCAGGTCCGCAGTGACCGTCACGAAAGCGCCCACGGTGTCGCCGATCGCCGCCACCCGGTGCAGGTGGTGCTCGACCAGGTCGCCGCTGGACAGCTCGCCGCGGGCTATCGCGCCGGCCTGCTCCAACGCGGTCAGGTCGTGCATCTCGGCCATGCCGTCATCCTGCCGGCCGCCGGGCTCCGGTGCACCCGTCACGCGCCGACGATCGGCAACCGGCCGCCGGCCGGTCCACCCTCGATTACTCCTTGGCTCTCACCGGACCGCTGACAGTCCCGCATACAGCCTTTGCTCTGCTTCAACGCACGCAACAGGGAACGTCCGATATCCGGACGGCCGGTGTTGCGTGGAGTGAAGCAGAGCAAAGGCTGTCGAGGTGGTTGGGCAAGGCCGCACCCGCGGTGGGCGACCGCCGATGACCAGCATCGGGCCACGACGCGGAGGGTGAGCCGGCACGCAAGCCGACTGCGCTCAGCCGTGCAGGAAGCGCAGGGCGTTGGTGGCGAGGAGCTTGTGGCGCTGGTCGGGGGTGAGGAAGTCGGCCGCGTGGACCACCGCGCCGGCCGGCCGCTCACCCAGGGGGTACGGGTAGTCGCTGCCGACGAGCACCCGGTCCTCCCCCATCGTGTCGACCAGCAGCCGCAGCGCGGGCGGGGCGAAGACCACCGAGTCGACGCTGAACCGGTCGACGTAGCTGCTGGGCGGAGCTGCCGACGCGCCGCGGACCAGGTCGCCACGGCGGTGCCAGGCGTTGTCGGCGCGGCCGAGCCAGAAGGGGAAGCTGCCGCCGCCGTGCGCGAAGCAGATCCGCAACGTCTCCGGCACCCGGTCGAAGACGCCGCCCAGGATCATGGCCAGCACCGACAGGTGCGTCTCGGCGGGCATCCCGGTGAGCCAGCGGGCCATCCACCGGTCCAGCCGGGGGCCGCCCGGCATGTCCCACGGATGGACGAAGACCGGCGCGCCCGCCTCGGCGCAGTGCTGGAGGAAGGTGACCACACCGGCGTCGTCCAGGTCCCGGTCGCCGACGTGGTTGCCGATTTCCACGCCGACGTGCCCGGCGGCCAGGCAGCGGTCCAGTTCGGCGCAGGCGGCGTCCGGGTCCTGCAACGGCACCTGGCAGAACGGCACCAGCCGGTCGCCGCCGGCCGCGGTGACCTCCAGGGTCAGGTCGTTGAAGATCCGGGCGACCTTCACCGCCTGGTCGGCGGGGCGGTCGTAGCTGAAGAAGACCGGGGTCGGCGAGACGACCTGCACGTCCACGCCGTCCGCGTCCATGTCTGCCAGTCGGCTCGCCGCGTCCCAACACTCGGCGCCGACGGGGCGGAACTCCGACTCCCCCACCATGATCATCGCGGCCCGCTCGGAGTCGACCCGCAGCCAGGGCCAGCCGGACCCGCCGCACGCAGCGCCGAGGTCCGGCCATCCCTTCGGTACGACGTGCGTGTGCACGTCGACCACACCTGCGGGCATCAGCCCTTGCCCGGGTGCAGCGTGCCGCAGTTGGCGCAGGTGCGCGCGGCCTCATCGGCGTAGAACGCCTGGAACACCGGCGGCAGGTCGGCGGCGATGTCCCGGACCTGCAACTCCACCTCGTGGACCTTGTGCCCGCACTCCGGGCAGTACCACTGGAACGTCTCCAGCGTGCCCTCCTCGCGGACCCGCTCGACCACGACACCGATCGAACCGGCCTCCGGCCGCTGCGGCGAGTGCGGGGTGTTCCGCGGCAGCATCCACATCTGGCCCTCGCGCACGTGCACCGTACGCGGCCCCTCGGGAGTCATCAGGTTGATGTGCATGTTGCCCTTGACCTGGTAGAAGAACTCCTCGTACGGGTCCACGTGGAAGTCGGTGCGCTGGTTGGGCCCGCCCACCACCATCACGATGAAGTCGTCCCCGCCCGGGAACATCTCCTTGTTGCCGACCGGCGGCTTCAACAGGTGCTGGTTCTCCGCGATCCATCCCGGAAAACTGAACGGCTCGGCGATCTCACTCACGACTGACCTCCGGAGGGAAGAAGGGCCACGGCCTGAATCTCGATGAGCAGGTGCGGGTGGGGCAACTGGTGCACCGCCACCGTCGTGCGGGTCGGCCCGGACGCGTCGAAGAACTCGGCCCACACCTCGTTGTAACCACCGAAGTCGTTCATGTTGACCAGGTACGACGTCACCTGGACGAGGTCGGTCAGGTCGGCACCGACCGAGCGCAGCAGATCCCGGACGTTCCCGATGACCGCCCGCGTCTGCGCCCGGATGTCGAGGTTCGTCGTCCCGAACTCGTCCACCTCGACACCGGCGAACGTGTTGTCCGCCCGCCGCGAGGACGTACCGGAGACGAAGACGAACCCGCCCGCGACCTTGACGTGCGGAAACGCCCCCCGCGGCGTGGCCTTCCCGGCCACCACGCGCGCGGTCATGAGGAAGACCGCAGCGACGCCGTGCCGAGCTTCTCCACGACCGCACGGACATGGGCGCCCGGACGGAGCGGGACGGCCGCCGTGGCGGCGCCGGCCAGGAAGACCCACCCGGACTCCAGGCGTACGCCGTGCCGGCCGGCCAGCCGGATGCCCTCGTCGAGTGCCCGGCGCGGATCGCCGAGGATCGCCGCCGTCGAGCCGACCTGAACCACCCGCCCGTCGACCTCCAGCAACACGCCGAGGTTGTCCAGCCCGGCCGGCACCGGCGACCAGGGCCCGATCACGAACGCGGCGGCCGAGGTGTTGTCGGCGATCACGTCCGGCAGGGAGAACCGGAAGTCGGCGTACCGGGAGTCGATCAGCTCGATCGCCGGAGCGACCGCGCGCACCGCCGAGGCGAAGTCGCCGACCGGCTCGCCCGGCTCGGGCAGCCGGTCCAGCAGGAACGCCACCTCCGGCTCGACCCGGGGGTGGATGTACGCGGCCCGGTCGACGGCGCCGCCGTCGGGCACCCGCATCGCGTCGGTGAGCCGCCCCCAGATCACCTCGTCCACGCCGACCTGGGCCATCTTCGCCTTGCTGGTCAGGCCCATCTTCAGCCCGACCAGCCGCTCGCCCCGGTCCAGCCGGCGCTGCACCAGCGCCGCCTGCACGCCGTACGCGGTCGGCACGTCCAGCCCCACCTCGGCGGCGAGCTGCGGAATGGCGGTGGCGGTGTCGGCCGCCGTGCCCAGCTTCGCGGCAACGCCCGCGGTGTCCACGCCGATCATCGGGCGGTCTCCTCCTCACGCTTACCGGCCAGGTCCAGCGCCACGTCCACGATCATGTCCTCCTGGCCGCCGACCATCCGGCGCCGGCCCAGCTCGACCAGGATGGAGCGGACGTCCACCCCGTACTTCGCCGAGGCCCGCTCGGCGTGCCGCAGGAAGCTGGAGTAGACCCCGGCGTACCCCAGGGAGAGCGTCTCCCGGTCGACCTGGACCGGCCGGTCCTGCAACGGGCGGACCAGGTCGTCGGCCGCGTCCATCAGCGCGAACACGTCGCAGCCGTGCTTCCAGCCGTGCAGCTCGGCGACCGCGACAAAAACCTCCAGCGGCGCGTTGCCGGCGCCCGCGCCCATGCCGGCCAGCGAGGCGTCCACGCGCACGGTCCGGCCGTGCGCCGCGTCGGCGCCGGCCGGTGCGGACCCGGTGACCCGGCCGTGTTCGACGGCCAGCACACTGTTGGCCACCCCGAGGGACAGGTTGTGGTGGGCGTGGATGCCGATCTGCGTCTCCGGCTCCAGCACCTGCCGGTACGCGTCGACCCGCTGCGCCACGTCGGACATCAGCAGCCGGCCCCCGGAGTCGGTGACGTAGACGCAGTGCGCCCCGTACGACTCCATGAGCTTGGCCTGCCCGGCCAGCCCGGCCGGGTCGTTCATGTGCGACATCATCAGGAACCCGGCCACGTCCATGCCGTTCTCCCGCGCCCAGGAGATGTGCTGGGCGGAGATGTCCGCCTCCGTGCAGTGGGTGGCGATGCGGACGCTCGTCACCCCGAGCGCCTTCGCCGCCTTCAGGTCGGCGATGGTGCCGATGCCCGGCAGCAGCAGGGTGGTCAGCTTCGCCGTGGTCAGCACCTCGGCGGCGGCGGAGATCCACTCGGCGTCGCTGGCCGCGCCGTGGCCGTAGTTGACGCTGGACCCGGCGAGCCCGTCGCCGTGCGCCACCTCGATCGCGGCCACCCCGGCGGCGTCCAGCGCCGCGGCGATGGTGCGCACCTGGTCGACCGTGTACCGGTGGGCGATGGCGTGCATGCCGTCGCGCAGCGTCACGTCCTGGATGTAGAGCTCGGTCACCGGGTGGCCACCTCTCGGAGGGCGACCAGCCGCTCGGCGGTACGCAGCGCGGCGGAGGTCATGATGTCCAGGTTCCCGGCGTACGCCGGCAGGTAGTGCCCGGCGCCGGAGACCTCCAGGAAGACCGACACCTGGAGGCCGACCACGCGCCGACCGAGCGACGGCAGGTACGCGTCGACCCGGTCGAACTGCACGTCCTGCTTGAGCCGGTAGCCAGGGACGTACTCCTGCACGCTGGCCACCATGTCGGCGACGGAGGCGGCGATGGCGTCCGTGTCGGCGTCGGCGTCCGGGCAGAGGCAGTAGACGGTGTCGCGCATCAGCAGCGGCGGCTCCGCCGGGTTGAGCACGATGATCGCCTTGCCACGCTCGGCGCCGCCGACCACCTCGATGGCCCGGGCGGTGGTCTCGGTGAACTCGTCGATGTTGGCCCGGGTGCCCGGCCCGGCCGAGCGCGACGCGATGGAGGCGACGATCTCGCCGTACGCCACCGGGGTGACCCGGCGCACCGCGGCGACGATCGGCACGGTCGCCTGCCCGCCGCAGGTCACCATGTTCACGTTCGGCTCGTGCAGGTGCTCGTCCAGGTTGACGGGCGGCACCACGTACGGGCCGAGCGCGGCCGGGGTCAGGTCGACCACCGTGCGACCGTGCGCGCGCAGCACCTCGTCGTGGCGCCGGTGCGCGCCGGCCGACGTGGCGTCGAAGACCAGCTCGACGTCGGCGAACTCCGGCATCGCCACCAGCCCGTCCACGCCCTCGGCGGTGGTGGCCACGCCGAGCCGGCGGGCCCGGGCCAGGCCGTCGGAGGCCGGGTCGATGCCGGCCATCGCCACCATCCGCAGCTCGCTGCTGAGCCGCAACACCTTGATCATCAGGTCGGTGCCGATGTTGCCGGAACCGAGCACCGCCACGCCGACCGTCATGAGGTTCCCTCCGTGGAGAAACAGGTCCGCACCGAGCCCAGCCCGGAGATCCGGGCCTCGTACGCCGCGCCCGGGGTGACCGGCACCATCGGGCCGAGCGCCCCGGAGAGAACCACGTCCCCGGCGCGCAGCGGGTCACCCGCGCGGGCCAGCGTGCCGGCCAGCCAGTGCAGGGCGTGCAGCGGGTTACCCAGGCAGGCCGCGCCGGCGCCGACCGAGACCGGCTCACCGGCGTGCTCCAGCACCATCCCGCAGAGCCGCAGGTCGACGTCGGCTAGCCGGCGCGGCGTGGTGCCGAGCACGAAGAGCCCGCTGGAGGCGTTGTCGGCGACCGTGTCCACGATGGAGATGTCCCAGGAGGCGATCCGCGAGTCGACGATCTCGATCGCCGGCAGCACGTGGTCGACGGCGCGGACCAGGTCGACCGTGGTGATCCGCGGGTCCGGCAGGTCCTTGTCGAGCACGAACGCGATCTCCGCCTCGACTCGCGGCTGGAGCAGCCGGTCGATCGCCACCTCGGCGCCGTCGGCGACGGCCATCGCGTCGGTCAGCATGCCGAAGTCCGGCTGGAAGACCCCGAAGCTCTCCTGCACCGCCCGGGAGGTCAGCCCGATCTTCGCGCCGACCCGGCGCTCGCCGTGGCCCTGCCAGGCCCGCGTCTGGAGCTGCTGCACGCGGTACGCCGACTCGACGTCGCCCTCCGCCAGCAGCCGGCCGCGCAGCGGCGGGCACGGCTTGCCGGTGGTGCGGGCCTCGGCCAGCTCCCGGTTCGCGGCCTCGATGTCAGCTTTCATGCCCGCTCCTCGCTGCGGCGGCTCACGACAGGTCCACGCAGACGTTGGTGAGTTCGGAGTAGAAGTTCAGCGAGTGCACGCCACCCTCGCGGCCGATGCCGGATGCCTTCACCCCGCCGAACGGGGTGCGCAGGTCGCGCAGGAACCAGGTGTTGACCCAGACGATGCCGGCGTCCAGCCGGGTGCCGGCCCGGTGCGCACGGCCCACGTCGCGGGTCCACACCGTCGCCGCCAGCCCGTACTCGGTCCCGTTGGCCAGCGCGTAAGCCTCGTCCTCGGTGTCGAAGGGCGCGACGTGCACCACCGGGCCGAAGATCTCCTCGCGGTTGGTGCGGGCGTCCGCGCCGAGACCGGTGAGCACCGTCGGCTGCACGTACGACCCGCCGTCGCGGGCGTCACCGAAGGTGGGCGTGCCGCCACCGGTGAGCACCTGGGCGCCCTCGGCGCGGGCCAGCTCATAGTGGCCGAGCACCTTGGCCCGGTGCTGGTGGGAGATCAGCGGCATGGTCGCCGTCGCCTCGTCGGCCGGCCAGCCGTACGCCAGCTCCCCGGCCCGCTTCACCAGCCGGGCGGTGAACTCCTCTAAGATCGGGCGCTGCACGTAGATGCGTTCGGTGCAGAGGCAGACCTGCCCGCCGTTGGTGAAGCTGGAGCGCACCGAGCCCGCCACCGCGGCGTCCAGGTCGGCGTCGGCGAACACCAGGCCGGCGTTCTTGCCGCCCAGCTCGAAGCTCACCGCCTTCACCCCGTCGGCGGCGGCCCGCATGATCGCGCCGCCGGTGGCCGACTCGCCGGTGAAGGTGATCGCGTCCACCCCGGCGTGGCGGGTGAGGAACTCGCCGGCCGAGTCGGGCCCGAACCCGTGCACCAGGTTGAACACCCCGGCCGGTACGCCGGCGGCGGCCATCACCTCGGCGAGCAGCGTCGCCGAGGCCGGCGTCTCCTCGCTGGGCTTGACCACCACGGCGTTGCCGCAGGCCAGCGCGGGGGCCACCTTCCAGGTGAGCAGCAGCAGCGGCAGGTTCCACGGCACGATCACCGCGACCACGCCGACCGGCTTGCGGACCGCGTAGTTGAGCGCCCGGCCGCCGGTCGGGGTAACCGTGGTGAACGACTCGGTGGGCGCGGTCGCCACGATCTCCGCGAAGGCCCGGAAGTTCGCCGCGCCCCGGGGGATGTCCAACGTGCGGGCCTGGGCGATGGACTTGCCGGTGTCGGCGACCTCGGCGGTGACCAGGTCGTCGAAGCGGCGTTCCAGCTCGTCGGCGACCCGGCGCAGCACCTCGGCGCGTTCCCGCTCCCCCATCCGGCCCCACGGCCCGCGCAGCGCGGCCCGGGCGGCGGCCACCGCATCGTCCACCGTGGACTTCGACGCCTCGACCACCTCGAAGACCGGCTCACCGGTGACCGGGCTGACCTTGGTGAACGTGGGCCCGCCGTCGACGAAGTCGCCGGCGACGAAGTTGCGCAGCCGTGGCGGCCCGGCCGGCGCCCGGCCGGCCATCAGTCGCGGATCCCAGCTGCCGGTCATGCGCGCCTCCCTCGGCTGAGCGCTGCGCCGATCGCGCCGACCAGCAGCAGCGCGGCGCCGCCGGCGAGCACGCCGAGCGCCCGGTGCTGCCGGCGGACCCGGCGGCGAACCTCGGCGTACGGAGTGGTGGAGAAGGACACCAGCTCGTACTGGGAAACGTACCGGCCGGGCAGCGCCCGTTCCAGTGCGTGCTCCACCCGCCGGCCGAGCTGGAAGACCGGGGAGGCGACCTTGTCCCGCATCTCCACGAAGTTGGTCAACGCCATCCTCGCGATGGCCTCGGCGTTCTCCTGCCGCCGCCGCTGGAACAGTGGCAGCGCCGCCGCCCAGTCGTCGGCGCACTCGTCGAGACAGCGGTCCAGCTCCACCACGTCCTCGAAGGCGCAGTTGGCGCCCTGGCCGTAGAACGGCACGATGGCGTGCGCCGCGTCGCCGAGCAGGCCGACCGTGCCGTTGACCTGCCAGGGTGCGCAGCGAACCGTGCCGAGCACGCCCACCGGGTTGTGCTGGTAGTCGTCCACCAGGTCCGGCGCCAGCGGGATCACGTCCGGGTAGTGCTGGGCGAAGTGCCGCTCGATCGCGGCCGGGCTGTCCAGCGAGGCGAAACTGCCGGCGCCCTGGTTGGGCCAGAACAGCGTGCAGGTGAAGGAGCGGTCCGGGTTGGGCAGCGCGATCATCATCGAGGTGCCGCGCGGCCATATGTGCAGCGCGTCCTCCTCCAGCGCGAAGTCCCCGCCCAGGGGCGGCAGGGTCAGCTCCTTGTAGCCGTAGTCGAGGAAATCCACGGTCTCGCTCAGCAGCCCGTGCGCCAGCAGCTGTCCGCGTACCGCGGAGCCCGCGCCGTCGGCTCCCAGCACCACCGACGCCTTCGCGGTGACCGGGCCCTGTGGAGTGTCGAAGGTCAGGCCGCCGTCGGTCGGGTCGAGCCCGACCAGCCGGTGATCGAAGACGATCCGCACGCCGGGCAGCGCGGCGGCCGCGTCCAGCAGGGCGTTGTTCAGCGCGCCCCGGCTGATCGAGTTGATCGCCCGGTCACCGGCGGCGCTGTACGACTGGAACTGCGGCTCCCCCTCGACCGGGTGGATCATCCGGCCGCGCATCGGCAGCGCGTCGGTCATCACCTGCTCGTCGAGGCCGATCCGGCGCAGCGCGTCCAGCCCCCGCTCGGAGAGCGCCAGGTTGATGGAGCGGCCCCGCTCGGCCGTACCGGTGCGCGGGTCCGGCCGGCGCTCGTAGAGCGCCACCGGGTAGCCGCGCCGGGCCAGGAAGCAGGCGGCCAGGCAACCGGCCAGCCCGGCGCCGATGATCGCGATCTCGTCGCGCCGCACCGTCATGAGGACACCTGCCCGACCGTCGCGGCGAGTGCGGCGGCGGCCCGCCAGCAGTCGTGGTACGTGGAGTAGAGCGGCACCGGGGCGAACCGGACGACGTCCGGCTCCCGGGCGTCCGCGATCACGCCGTGCTCGTGCCGCAGGCGCTTGGTCAGCTCGGCGGCGCTGCCGGCGCCGATCCGCACCGAGAGCTGGCAGCCCCGCCGGGCCGGGTCGCGCGGGGTGACGACGCGCAGCGGCCGGTCGGCGGTGACCTCGTCGAGCAGTTGCTCCAGCCAGCCGGTGAGCCGCAGGCTGCGCGCGCGCAACGCCGGCATGCCGACCGCGTCGAACAGCTCCAGCGAGGTGCGCACCGGGCCCATCGCGAAGATGGGCGGGTTGGAGATCTGCCAGGCCTCCACGGTGGCGGGCGGCCGGGACACCGGGGTCATCTCGAACCGGGTGGCCGCCGCGGTGCTCCACCAACCCTCGAAGCGGGGCAGGTCGGGATCGCCGAGGTGCCGCTCGTGCACGAAGACACCGGCCAGCGCGCCGGGCCCGGAGTTCAGGTACTTGTAGGAGCACCAGGCGGCGAAGTCGACGTCCCAGTCGTGCAGGGCCAGCGGCACATTGCCGACCGCGTGCGCCAGGTCCCAACCGACCACCGCGCCGGCCGCCCGGCCGGCGGCCGTGATCGCCGGGATGTCCAGCAGCTCGCCGGTCAGGTAGTTGACGCCGCCGAGCAGCACCAGCGCCACCCGGTCGCCCTCGGCGGCCAGGTATCCGGTCACGTCCTCGGTGCGCAGGGCATCCTCGCCGGGGCGCGGGCGCAGCCGGACCACGGTGTCGTCCGGGTCCAGGCCGTGGAACCGCGCCTGGCTACGCACCGCGTAGCTGTCCGAGGGGAACGCGGCGTCCTCGATGACGATGCGAGTGCGGGCGCCGGCCGGGCGGTAGAAGCTGACCATCATCAGGTGCAGGTTGACCGTGAGCGAGTTCATCACCACGGTCTCCGCGGGCCGGGCGCCGACCAGCCGGGCCGCCGGCGCCGTCAACAGCTCGTGGTACGGCAGCCAGGCCCGCTCCGCCTCCAGGTGCCCCTCGACGCCGAGCCGCTGCCAGGCGTCCAGGTCCGCGAGGAGTTCGGCACGGGTGGCCCGGGGCTGCAGGCCGAGCGAGTTGCCGGCGAGGTACGCCGACTCGGGGTGGCTGCCGCCGTCGGCCGGCGGCACGTGGAACAGGTGCCGGTGGCCCGGGTCGGCTTCGTCGAGGCGGTAGGCCTCTCCTTCAGGGGTGTGCACAGGGGTGTCTCGCTCTCCGGTCACATCGCGGTGCGGGCCGACCACAGCTCCGGGAAGACCACCCGGGCCATGCTGCGCTGCAACCACGCCAGCCCTGCGGAGCCGCCGCTGCCGACCTTGGCGCCCATTGTCCGCTGCACCGCCTTGACGTGGTTCCACCGCCAGTCGCCGAACTCCTCGGCGACCCCGCTCAGCGCCTCGCCGAGCAGCCGCAGGTGGTTGTCCGGGCCGGCGTCGGCGTAGATCCGTACCCAGGCCGCCTCGACCGACGGCAGCGGGTCATGCTCGACCGCCACGTCCCGGTCGAGCAGGTCGGCGGGGAGGTCGAAGCCGTGCCGGGCGAGCAGCGCGAGCACGTCGTCCCAGAGGCTCGGGCTGGCGAGGGCGGCGCTGAGCTCGGCGTACACCTCGGCCTGCCGGCGGAACGGCCGGATCAGCGCCGGGTCGCGCAACCCGAGCAGGAACTCCAGCTGCCGGTACATCGCCGACTGGAAGCCGGAGCCCTCGCCGAGCAGGTTGCGGAACCGGTTGAAGTCGGCCGGCGTCATCCAGCGCAGTCCCTGCCAGGCGGCGTTCAGCCCCTCCAGGTGCAGTTTGGCGCGGCGCAGCGGGGCCAGCGCGTCCCAGATCCGGTCGGCGCGCAGCAGTCGCTGGGTCTCCCGCAGCTCGTGGCAGGTCAGCCCGAAGTACAGCTCCATGATCTGGCTGACCACCAGGAAGGACATCTCACCCGGGTCGGCGCTGAGCGGGCGCTGCAACTGGTGCAGGGCGCTCGCCTGCACGTACGCGTCGTACGGCACCAGCTCGGCGAACTCCAGCGTCGGCTCGCCGCCGTTGCGGGCCGCGCGCGCGGCCCGCTGCCGCGGGGTCACCGGTCGCACCGTGGCGGCGCGGTTCGGCGCCCGCCGCTCCGTCTGATCCACCATTCGTCTCCCTCCCCCGGACTGGCCGACGTCATGATCTCGCGGTCAGATCGGGGTGCGGAATGCCGGATCAACGGCTCTTGCCAAGTTCAGCTGCCGAAACAAAGGCAGCTAGGCGAATTCGGTTCACGAAAGTAAGGTCTGAGCGTGGACGACATGGACTGGGCGCTGGTGCGCGAGTTGCAGGCCGACGCCCGGCTCTCCTTCAGCGAGCTGTCCCGCCGGGTGCACCTGTCCCCACCGGCGGTCGCCGAGCGGGTCCGACGGCTGGAGGAGGCCGGGGTGATCACCGGCTACCACGCCCACGTCGACCTGACCCGGGCCGGCCGCACCGTGGTCGCCCTGATCCGGATGTCCTGCTACGGCGCGCGATGCATCCTGCACGACCCCGCGGTGGCCGGCTGGCCGGAGATCCTGGAAATCCACCGAATCACCGGGGACGCGTGCAGCATGCTCAAGGTGGCGGCCGGTTCGATCGGCGAGTTCGAGGCGGTCATCGACAGACTCGCCCCGTACGGTCAGCCGTCGAGCACGATGGTCCTGTCCTCCCCGCTGGACTGGCAGCCGATCACCCCGCTCCCGTCCGCCGGCACCGGCTCCCGCCGCCGCTGACCCACCCGCACCCTGCCCCCCTGCGGGTTTGCCCCGGGGCCAGCGGGAAATCAGCGCGGTGCCCAGGGGAGGGTTCCGGCGGTCGTCGCCGGGAGGGGGAAATCATGCAGGGTCTTCGCACGATCAACCGCGCGATCTCGGCCGCCCTGACACTGGTCGGGCTGGTCGGGGCGTTCGTCCTGATGTCGGTCACGCCGGCGCGCGCCGGTGAGAACGCCTTCATCGAGGTGACGCCGAACAGCGTCCAGGCCGGAAGCCAGGTCAATATCCGGGCGAGCTGCGACAACAACAACAACGAGCAGGCCAACGTGCACTCCGACGCGTTCGGGCACGTGATGCTCAGACCGGACAAGGGGTTCCTGACCGGTGAGGTCACCGTCCCGGGCAACAAGGAGCCCGGCGACTACCCGGTCGAACTGCGCTGCCAGAACGGCCAGAGGGCCTCGACCACGCTGACCGTGTTGAACATGGCCTCGCCCAGCAAGGGACCGGCGACCGGGGGCGGCGGCACGGCCAGCGGTCGCGGCACCGGATCGCTGCTGGTGCTCGGCGGGGTGGCGCTGGTGGCCACCGCGGTGGCGCTCGGCATGGCCGGGGGCCGGCGTCGGACTGGGGCCGGCTCCTGAGCCGGATCAGCCATGAGCCGCAGAACCGCGCGTGCGCGGCCGGACCGCGGTGCCCGCTTCCGGGCCGGGGCGACGCTGCGCGCCTCCGGCCGGCTGCTGGCCCGCGCCTCCGGCCGGCTGCGCCGGGTCGCGGGGCAGGCGGTGTCGGCCAGCGTCGCCACCACCGATCCGGCCGCCCGCCCACTGCCGCCACGCCGCCCGGCCGGGTCGCCGCTGGCCCGGCGGCGGCTGGGCACCGGACCGGGGGTGCCGGTGCTGGCCGTCGCCGCGTTGATGGTGCTGATCGTGGCGATGCTCGGCGTCGAGCAGGTGACCGGGATCAACATGCTGCCCGACCGGCTCAGCGCCGGCCTGCGGCCGCCGCCGAAGAAGTTCCCGGTGCTGCCGGCCAGCCGGCCGACGGGTCTCGCCATCCGCACGCTGGACGTGCAGGCGCCGGTGCATGACGTGGGCATCGCCCCGGACGGCACCATCGCCGTGCCGGACGCGGCCCGCGCCCAAGAGGCCGGCTGGTACGACCAGGGCCCCACACCCGGACAGTACGGTCCCGCGGTGATCGTCGGGCACGTGGACACCACCAGCGGGCCGGCGGTCTTCCACCATCTGCGGGAGCTGCGTTCCGGCGATCAGATCGAGGTCACCCGCTCCGACGGCAGCGTGGCCGTCTTCGAGGTCGACTCGGTGGAGCGGTTCGACAAGGGCCGGCTGCCGGTGGACGAGGTGTACGGCGACTTCAGCCGTCCGAGCCTGCGGCTGATCACCTGCGGCGGCCGCTGGGTCGGCGGCGAGACCGGCTACTCGGACAACGTGGTGGTGTTCGCTTCGTTGGTCAAGGCGCGTGGGGGTTAAGGTTTGGGGTCGGGGTGCGGGGTTTGCGGGAGCCCGACCCGCTCCGGGCGGTCAGGCTTGATCCCTGCGCGGGTCGGGCTCCCGCAAACCCCGCCGCCTGCCGGCTGCGCCTTGCGCCACCGAGCTCATGGGTAGCTTCAGGCCAGTTGCGGCTTCGGGGGTCAGGCGGCGGCTTCGGGCTCTCGCAGGTCGAGCCAGTCGGCCCAGCGCGGGTCGGGTGCCCGGTGCCCGAGCACCCGCCAGGCGGTGCCCTTCGGCGCGGCCGGCAGGGCGTGCAGCCGCCAGCCCAGCTCGGCCGGGGTCTTGTCGCCCTTGGTGTGGTTGCATCGCGCGCACGCGGCGACCACGTTCTCCCAGGCGTGCCGGCCGCCCCGGCTCCGCGGGAAGACGTGGTCGATGGTCTCCGCCGGGCCTCGGCAGTAGGCGCACCGCCACCCGTCCCGGGCGAAGATCGCCCGGCGGGACAGCCCGACGTGGGTGCGGTAGGGAACCCGGACGAAGCGGGTCAACCGGACGACCGACGGCACCGGGAGCGCGTCCCGCGCGCTGTGCAGGATGCCGTCACCGTCGGCGACGCAGACCGCCTTGGCGGAGAGGACGAGGATCGCGGCTCGACGCACCGACACGACGCACAGCGGCTCGTAGGTGGCGTTGAGGACCAACGCGCCGGAGCCCACCGTGGGTCGTATGTCAGGCATCGCGCTCACCCTCCCGGTTCAGCGGCTGCTGGGCGCCGCCGCCGACCAGGGTGGGGCACGACGGCCCACACGGTCGACGCCGGTCCGATCACCGACGTCCGTTGCGCCAATAGTCCCTGATCGGACCCCGGATTGCACGTACTAATCTCTCTTCTGGTAAGCGGATCACCCGCACCGGGACGGATCACCGCTGTGGCCTGGGCGAACTCTGCTGTTACCGGACAGTGGTGAACAGCCCTTGCCGGCCTCAGCTGTGCCGGATCCGCGCCCGATGATCTTCAGCCTCGCCCCCTGGCTCGCGCCGTTCAACCGATCCGGCAGCCCGTGGTCCGGTCCAGTGGAGATCGGCGAAGAATCTTGCGCCGAGGCCCCTCTAAGCTCCGCTGCTCGGCGTGTAAGCAGAGCAGGAGGTGGCGTGTGGATGCCGACCGGCAGTCGTTCGAGGCGTACGTGCAGGCCCGTGGTCCGGGTCTGTCTCGGCACGCCTACCTGCTCACCGGCGATCACCACCTCGCCGAGGATCTGGCCCAGCAGGCTCTGCTGCGGGTCGCCGGCCGGTGGAAGCGGGTGGTGGCCAACGGCGATCCGGACCCGTACGTGCGTCGAGTCCTCTACCACCAGCACGTCTCCTGGTGGCGGTGGCGGTACCGCCGGGTCAGGGAGACTCCGCTCGACACCATCGATCGGCCGGTGCCGGACGAGGCGGACGCGGTCGCCGTATCGCTCGCGGTCCGGGCGGCGCTGGCCCGGCTCGCACCCCGGCAGCGCGCGGCGATCGTGCTGCGGTATTTCGGCGATCTCAGCGAGGCACAGATCGCCGAGACGCTCGGCTGCCAGGTGGGGACGGTGAAGAGCCAGCTGCGGGACGGGCTGGCCCGACTGCGGGTGCTCGCCCCGGAGTTGGCGGGGCGGTTGGAGGTGCAGTCGTGAGCGATCAGGTGCTGACGGAGACGCTGCGTCGGATGGCCGACGAGTCGCGCCCTGCACGGATCTCGCCGGATATCTGGCGACGAGGGCGACGCCGACGCCGACGCCAGGTCGGGGCGGTGCTGGGGACGCTCGTGGCGGTGTTGGTCAGCGTGCCACTGCTGCTGCCCGCGCTGCCGGACGCCGGTCCCGTGCCGACCAGCCCGGACCGGCCGGTGGTGCCGTCGCGGGCCTACCCACCGCTGACCGGAGAGGCAACCATCAACGAGGACCCACCGGGGCCGGCGGTCCTGCTGGTGACCGGCGACCGAGAGCTTCGCGGCAGCGACATCTGGGGCTGGGAGGGGCGCAGCCTGGTAGTGGCGGCCGACGGCAGCTACCGCCTGGCCCGCACGGTCGGGGAGACCACTGCGGGAACCGGCGGTCTGCTGCTCTCGCCCGACGGTCGCCAGCTGGCCGCTCAACCCGGGCTGGAGGGCAGCGACTGGCCCGACGACCCGCTCGGCACAACCATGATCGTCGACCTGGCCAGCGGTCAGATGCGGCACTATGCCGGTGGCCTGCCGGTCGCCTGGGCCCCGGATGGCCGGTCGCTGCTGGTCATGTCACACACCCTCGACGGGCAGCTGGGGCGGTTGAGCCTGCTCGACCCGGCTACCGGGGCGCTGCACCAGCTCCCCCGAATCACCGGGGCGTTCCACACCGGCAACGTCGCCGCCTTCGCCCCGGACGGCTCCCGCCTCGCCGTGGCGACGACTGACGCGCTGTACATTGTCGACCTGGCCGCCAGCACGACACGCACCCTTGGTGCCCTCACCCCACGCGACCGCCTCGCCGGGCCCGGTGCCTGGACGCCCGACGGCAACCGGCTTGCCACCTGGGCAATTGGCGACTGCGAGGACGGCGGCAGCTGCGACGAGAAACGCCTGGCCGGGCGGCAGATCCGGATCGAGTACCGGGACGCGGCCACCGGCGCCCCGGCGAGCGGGCCAGCACTGCCCCCCGCACGAGGCCTGGCCGCCAGGCTGCTCGGCTGGCAGCGCGACGGTGACGCCGTCGTCGCCGAGTACCAGCCGGAAGAGGGAACGATCAAGCGGCCGGACGACCCCCTCTGGTCCGAAACCGGCTGGTGGCAGGTCGGCGCGGTCGAGCTGCGGGAGTTCCGCCCGGACGGGTCCCGCCCCACGTTGGTCGAGCTGCCTTCCAGCGCCCTCTTCGTCGACGTACCCGCCAACCTGCTGGACAACTTCGGCGGACCGTCGCCGTCGTGGCCCGAGGGGGCCATCCGTCGGCTGCTCGCCATATGGTGGCCCGTCGGGCAGTTCCTGGTGGCGCTGGTCGGACTGGTGCTGCCCCTGGTGGGCTGGCGGCTGGTCGCCCGACGACGGATGGCACCCGGTTCGACGGCTGCTCGTACTTGATCGGTCCGGATAGGATCGCCGGTCGTGACCCCGAACTCGCGCCGGCTGTCCGCCCTACTGAAGCCGCTTCGGAGCTGGGCGCCGGCGCTGGTCCTGTTGGGGGCGGTGGTCGCGGCCACGGGGGTCGTGGCCGTCGGACTGCGCGGTTCCCCCACCGCACCGTCCCGGGCTGTGCTGGTCTCCAGCGGTGCGTGGGCACCGTTCGTGGGTCCCGATCTGCCCGACGGCGGGCCGGTCACGGAGTTGGTCGTCGAACTGCTCAGCCGCTCCGGATACTCCCCCGAGGTCAGGTACACATCGTGGTCCCTGGCCGAGGAGAAGGTCTCCTCCGGTGCCTCCATCGGGGCGTTTCCGCTGGTGGGCAGCGAGTCACGGCGTACCAAATTCCTCCTCTCCGACCCGCTCATCGACTTCGAGTACGTGCTGTTCTACAACCGCCGCCGCGGCGAGCCGAAGATCTCGTCCGCCGGCGACCTCGGTGCGTTACGGGTGGGCGGCATCGCCGGGTACGACTACTGGGACGAGCTGGAGTCCGCGGTTCCCGAATTCGTGGAGTTCGGATCGGCCCTGGAGGGCTTCCGGGCGCTCGCCGACGGCCGGATCGACCTGCTCGCCGAGGGGCTGCTCTCCGGGCAGGCGGTGCTCGCCGACCCGTCCTTCGCCGGTGACGCCGCGGACTTCGGTCACCTCCAGGGCGACAACCGGCTGGTGCATTCGGTGCAGGGCCTGCACTTCATGATGGCGGACACCGACGAGGGCGCCTCGGTGATGGCGAAGCTCAACGCGATGCTCAGGACGATGCGCCAGAGCCAGGAGTACGAGGACATCGTCGCCGAACTCGAACCGTCCGCGTCCCACGAGGTGACCCTGACTCCGGTCGCCGCGTCGGGTCTGGTGGAACTCCTCGACCAGGACGGCAAGCCGGTTCTGCTTGCCCCGAGGGGCACCAGGGCGCGAGTGCTGGCCTGGCCCGAGGCGTTCGTCGGCACCGCAGGCCCGCCGCCGGCACAGGTCCTCGTCAAGGTGAAGGTCACCAACGGTCCCGCGCAGGGCCGGGTGCTTCACGTCGATGCCCGTGCCCTGCTGCTCGATCCGGTGACCTGATGATCCAGCTACGGACCCTGGCCCCGGTCGCGGTGGACTACTACGCCGTACCGGGTGCGTCGCTGCGCGATCCGCACGGGTACGCGCGGTTCTGGGCCGAACAGCAGCCGGCGGTGGACGAGTTGCTGGCGGGACTGACCCCGGGCCCGGTGGCGGATCGGCCCCGACGCCCCCCGTCCGTCGTGCTGGAGCACACCCGGGCCACACGGTCGTTCAATCTCTACCGCACCATCGATGACCACGCCATCGAGCGCACGATGCACGTCCTCACCGGCACGCTGTACCCCGAGCATCTGCCAGCCGCGTTCAGCGGCGTCACCACCGCCCCGCATGCCGGGGTCATCGAGATCAGTTTCCGGCTCTACGACCACGGCCTGATGTTGCTCGAGATACTGGCGGACGTTGATCCGCGGCCGACCGAGGACACCGACGGCCTGGCGAGCCGCCTCGACGAACTCCAGGCCCGAGCGGTGGCGATGGGTGAGCGGGCAGCGCGGGAGATCGTCGCGCGGTACCTGGACCCGCTGCTGCGCCTGCTGCGTCAGGCCGACCGGGACAGCCGGATCCTGGCCACGGCGACCCCTGACGGCGACCCGTTGACGGCGGAGTTCGGGGAACCGCTCTGGGTCACCCGTAGCCTCGTACTCGATCCGGCCGAGCCCGGAGCCGATGCGGTGACGCGGCACTGGATCAAGGACGTGGTGATCGCCGACGACGTCCGCAGCCCGGCGGACCGGCTGCTCGACGGCGACCTGGAGCATCTGATCCGCTGGCTGAACTACATCTTCCTGGACCGCACCGGGGCAGGCGGCCGGATGCTGCCCGGCGACCCGTTCCGCGACCAGTGGGACGCCCTGCGCTACGCGCAGGTGTTCTACGGCGCGCTGGACCGGATCGACGCCCGGCTGTCGAAGATTCTCGCAGATTCGGCGGCGGCCGGTTCCCGCTGGGAACTGGAGCAGCTCAGGGGGAACCTGTTGGGGCTGAGTCAGCGCGCCGAGCTGATCATGATGGAGCGCCAGGACCTGTCGAAGTACCTCAAGCGCGCGGTACGGACGGAGATGGACGCCATCCTCGAGTTCTGGGACTACGAGAGCCTCCTGGCGCAGCCGGTCCGGTTCAAGATCGAGATCTGTGACCGGCGCCTGGCCGAACTCGCCGCACGGCGCACCGCCCGTTCGGCGATGTTCACCGACCTCATCCTGCTGGGTATCGGTGTGACGTCGATCCTGGGAACGGCGCTCGCGGTCACCGAGTTCGGGCGCTCGTTGGCCAACGACCCGGGCATGGCGGTCTCCGACCTGGGACGGTCGTCCATCATGGGATGGATCGCCGGGCAGCCGGCGGACGCCGTCCTGATCACGTCCGGCATAGTGTCGCTGCTGTTGGTGATCATGTATTTGTTCTTCCGTCGCGACCGGACCTGATGCGAACAGCCCTGCGCAGTCGCCCGATCCGGACGCTGGCGATCACCCAGTTCCTGCTCGAAGTGCAGTTCTGGTTTCCCATCTGGCTGATCTACCTGCTCGACCTGGGCTTCCCTCTGACGACGGCGGTACTCGCCGACGGAGCGTTCCGGATCGTCTCGGTGATCTGCGAGTTCCCGGTGGGGCTGGTCGCCGACCGGATCGGGCGGCGGGCCACCTATCTGACGCTGGCCGGTGCGACGGTGCTGACCTTCACCGTCATTACGCAGATCCGGTCCGTGCAGGTGCTGTTCGGAGCGTGGGTGCTCTGGGGTGTGCTGTGGGCACTGTCGTCCGGCGCGGCCAGCACCTACCTGTACGAACTGTGCGCCCAGGACCCTCTCGACATCGACCCGGCCAGGGCCATCGGGCTGGTACGGGCGGTCGGCAACGTGTCCGTACTCGTCTCGCTGCTGGCCGCCGGCTACCTGTACGACGTGGACCACCGGCTCCCGTTCGCCGTCACCGCCGTGCTGGCCGCGGTCGCGTTCCTGCTCGCGTACACGCTGCCGGAGATCGCCGGCTCACGGGTGGTCGCCACGCTCTCCTCGGTGCTGGCGGACATCCGGGGCGCGGCAGCCGACCCCCGGGTACGCCGGGCCGTGCGGCTGGGGGCGCTGCTGCTGCTGTTCGGCTGGAGCGCCCGCATCCTGTTCCAGCCACTTGCGCTCCATCTGGGCCTGACCGCGCAGGTCACCGGATGGATGTACGGGGTGTTCGCGGCCGCCTCGGCGCTCGGTGGGCTGGTCGCCGGATACGTCCGCCCGCGGCACCGCCCGGGTGCGCTGAGCGCCGCGTTCCTCCTCATCCTCGCCGCGCTGGTGGCGATCAACCAGATGGACCGGCTCGGCCCGTTCCTCTTCCTGCCGATGATGGGATTCGGATACACCCTCGGCCTGACGGTGCTGGAGGTCTTCACCAACGAGGTCACCCCGCGAGCGGTGCGCGCCACGATATTCGGGGTGATCGCCTGTGTCGGCGGTGTCGGCATCGCCGTGGCCCGCCCCGGTCTCGGGATACTGGCGGAGCGGCACTCCACGTCTTTCGCGTTCGGGATCTGGGCCGGCACAGGCGTGGTGCTGATCAGCCTGGCGGTGCCTGGAATCCGCCGGATCCGGATGGCCGCCGGCCCTGCACCCGACCGCTGAGCGGCGGCAGGTCACCGGCCGGTGGGTCGGCGGCGGGCGCTCGGCTTCCTTACGGTACGAAGACAGGGTGAGTGCCGCCAGCGTGACGCCCCTTGCCCTGTCCACCGCCACGTCGGTGAACTGCCAGGGCAGTTCCTCCTGCGAGTTCCTGTACCGAATGACCCACTCGGCCTGGTTCGCCGAGGGCAGCTACTGGATCCTGCTCAAGCCGCTGCGAGTACTGCTGATCGTGGCGCTGGCGATGTTCGCCCGATGGGCGCTGCACCGGACGATCGACCGGTTGGTCCGGACCACCACCGACGGTGCGGTGCCGACGATGCTGCGGCCACTGCGCGAACGGGTGCCCACCGCCGCGGTCGACCCGACCGAGTTCGTGCCGGAGCGGCGTCGGCAGCGGGCCGAGGCGATCGGCTCGGTGCTACGCAGCCTGACCACCGCGTTCGTCTTCGGCATCGCGCTGCTGATGATCCTGCGTGAGTTCAGCTTCGACCTGGCTCCGCTGCTGGCCAGCGCCGGGATCGCCGGTGTCGCGCTGGGCTTCGGCGCCCAGAGCCTGGTCAAGGATCTGATCGCGGGGTTGTTCATGCTGATCGAGGACCAGTACGGCGTGGGTGACACCGTCGACCTGGGCGAGGCGACCGGTGTGGTCGAGTCGGTCGGGCTGCGGGTCACCACCGTGCGCGACGGTCGCGGTGTGCTCTGGTACATCCGCAACGGCGAGATCATCCGGGTGGGCAACAAGAGCCAGGGATGGGCCCTAGTGGTGGTGGACCTCCCGATCGGCTTCAGCGGCACCGAGGAGGCGACCGCCGTGCTGCGGACCGCGGCCGCCTCGGTGGCGGTGGACCCGGAACTGTCGCCGGAGATCGTGGAGGCGCCGGAGGTGCTCGGCGTCGAACAGATGACGGTGGACGGCGCGGTGATCCGGACGGTGGTGAAGACGACCGCCGACGGGCAGTTCGCGGTGGGACGGGAGCTGCGCCGGCGGCTGGCGGAGGCGCTGGAGAACTCGGGGATCACCGCACAGATCGCCTCGTCGCGCATCTATCCCGGTCTACTGAACCGGCCGATGGCCGACGGCGAGACTGGTCAGGGCGGCGCGACCTGACCCGGCGGGCACTGTCCGCGAATCCAGGGGTCGCGGGCCACCCGGCCCCTCAGGTATCGTCCGTTCGTTCAGTCGGGGATGCGACGAATGATCCGTTAGCGCTAGCTAGTTGTCAGACGATCGGGCAGAATCCGGAGCACGCGTTCCCGCCGGAGCGTGATCACATCCTCGTTGATCCGTAGATCTGACGAGTGTTCCCGGCCGGGCTGCCACGAGCGGTCCCCCGGGGGCCGATGGAGGCGACGGTGCCCGACGAGCGACCTTCTGCGGAAGGCCCGGCCACTTTCCGCGAGGTGTTCGACCAACGCGAGTTCCGGGCCGTCTTCACGGCCGGCGCCCTCTCCTGGGTCGGTGACTACGTCGCCAAGGCCGCCGTCACCCTGCTCGTCTACCAGCAGACCGAATCCGTCGCGCTCTCCGCCGCCGCCTTCGCGGTCAGCTACCTGCCCTGGCTGCTCGGTGGCCCTCTGCTCGCCGCGCTGGCGGAGCGCTACCCGTACCGACGGGTGATGGTGGCGTGTGACGTGATCCGGATGGCGCTTATGCTGCTCATCGCCATCCCCAACCTGCCCATCCCGGCGGTGCTGGTGCTGATCTTCGCCGCCACGCTGGCCAACCCGCCCAGCCAGGCGGCGAAGTCCGCGCTGATACCGCAGATCCTCGCCGGGGACCGGCTGGTGGTCGGGTTGTCGCTGAACAGCAGCATCGGGCAGGCTGCCCAGGTCGTCGGCTACCTGCTCGGCGCCGCCGTCGCCGCGATCGACCCGGGGCTCGCGCTCCTGATCAACGCGTTGACCTTCGCCGCCTCGGCGCTGCTCGTCCGCCTGGGCGTCCGCGACCGGGCCCCGCTGATGACCACCGCGCACCGCAGCCACCTGCTCCGCGAGACCGCCCAGGGGTTCCAGATCGTGTTCGGCACACCGGTGCTGCGGGCAATCGCGGTGCTGGTGTTCAGCGCGATGCTCTTCTCGATCGTTCCGGAGGGGCTGGCCGCGGCCTGGGCCAACAAGGACGCCGGCGGCGACCTGGACGCGGGCGTGGCGCAGGCGGTGATCATGGTGGCCAACCCGGTCGGTTTCATCCTCGGCGGGCTGCTGGTGAGCCGACTGTTCGGTCCGGCACGCCGGCTGGCCCTGATGCGGCCGCTGGCCGTGTTCGCCCCACTGGTGCTCGTGCCGGCGCTGTTCGACCCGCCGCCGCTGGTGGTGGCGCTGCTCGCGGCCCTCTGCGGGTTCGCGGTCGCCGGCATGCTGCCGATGGCCAACGGGCTGTTCGTCCAGGCGCTGCCCGCCGCTTTCCGGGCCCGCGCGTTCGGCGTGATGGCCACCGGCGTGCAGGTCATCCAGGGTGTGGCGGTGCTGGTCACCGGGTTGCTCGCCGAGCGGTTCGCCATCCCGCTGGTGGTCGGGGTGTGGAGCGCGGCCGGGGTGCTGCTGATGACGGTGGCCGCGCTGCGGTGGCCGGACCAGCAGACGGTGAACGGGACGATCGCGGCAGCGGTCGCGGCCAACGCCGAGTCACCGGTCAGCCAGCCAGATCCGGACGGCCCGACCTCCGGCGGCGCGGCGGCGGGCCCCGAGCCGCGGACCGGTGACGGCCGCCGCCGGCACGCGGTCACCTGAGCCGGTCCCTGCGGGCTCCGACGGGAGCGGGCCGGCGTGACCCGACGCACGGCGTCCGGGTCGGGCTGACGCAGGCCACACCTGGCAGGATGGAACGGTGAACCCCGCAGGCGAATCCGACCGTCCCGGTGCGTCGACAACCCTCTTCGAGGCGATCGGCGGCGAGCCCACCTTCCGCAAGCTGGTGGACGAGTTCTACGCCGGCGTCGCCACCGATCCCCTGCTCCGGCCCATGTACCCGGAGGAGGACCTGGGCCCGGCGGCGGACCGGATGGCCCTGTTCCTGATGCAGTACTGGGGCGGGCCGAACACCTACTCCGCCCAGCGGGGGCACCCGCGGCTGCGTATGCGGCACGCCCCGTTCCGCATCGGCCTGGCCGAGCGGGACGCCTGGCTGCGGCACATGCGCCGCGCCGTGGACCGGCTCGAACTGGAGCCTGAGGTCGCCGGCGCGCTCTGGGACTACCTGGAGCGGGCCGCGTACTTCATGGTCAACGCCACGGAGGATGCGGCCGACGGCGCCTGACGGGCCCGTCCCGGCGCCCGCCCGGCGGCAGCCTCAGAGCAGCGCGCCCTCGTCGTGCAGCCAGTCCACGAAGCTGGTGGCCACCGCGGCGCCGCAGTCGAGCATCTCGACCAGCAGGGCGTCGTGGGTGCCGGCGGCGAGCGGCACCTGAAGCTCGGCGTAAATCGGTAGCTGCCCGCGTTCGGTCGGGTCACCGATGTACGCCTTGCAGAACCGTCGGGTGTGGTTCCACTCGTTGACCACCCGGTAGGCCCGGTCGGCCCAGTCCGGCGGCACCGTGGCGTGCGGACGGGCCCGCATCACCAGGATCTCGTCCTCCGGCCCCTCGAGGGTGACCAGCACGGCGTGCCGCTCCCACATGGCCAGCAGGTTGCCGTCGCCGTCGGCCAGGTATCGCACGTCGAGCAGATCGAGTGCGTCACAGACCCGGCGCAGGCTCACCGCCTCGACGGTGGCCGGCATCTCGGTCAGCACGGGCCGCTCGTTGCCCGGGCAGTCGTCCCCCGGCTGGCGAGGGCTGGGCGGTCCGACCCGGACCGCGCTCTCCACTGTGATCCCGCTTCGGGTTTCCGGATCGCCGCCCTCGGCGGGACCCGGGCGCCATGACCACCACGGCATCGCTCGTCGCACCTCACTCCCCAGCGGATCCAGCCGCCTACGGTGCGTTGGATCCGAGGATGGACGGTACCCGGACAGCCGGGTTGAAGCATCCCCCCAACGACCGCCCCAGCCCATAAGAATGACCAGGGGTCATCCGTTCAGACGAGTCCCCAGGGGCGTCACGGCGAGATCCGTGGCCTTCTGCAACCAGGCCGCTCCGTATGGTCCCACCAGGCCGACCCAACGGCCGGCAACCCGCACCTGGACGGCCGCCTCCGCGGACGCGCCCACGGGGCGGTCCGCCGTGCCCAGGAAGCCCATCCGGATCAGCCCCTGCACCAGTCGCTGCGGCACCTCCACCGGCGGGCCGGGCGGGTCGTCCGGAGTGACCAGCACGGCCACGTGGTCGAGCAGCGCGTCGCGCAGCGCGCGCTGGCCCACCGCGCGGCCGGCCACGCCGTGCTCACTCGCGGCCCGCAGGGTGCCGGCCGCCGCGCCCGCGATCCGCCACAGCTCGGCGGCGGGCAGCGCCTCCACCGGCCGGCTGCGGGGCGGCGGCAGCGGCCACCGCCACTGCGCGTCCCGGCGTGCCGGCAGGGCCACGCCCCCGCGCTCCAGCTCCGCCAGCAGCTCCGGGGCCGCCACCGTGACGTCCGTGGACGTGCCGTCGGCCGGACCGCCGTCCACGGTCCGGACCACCAGCACCTGCCACGGCAGCCGGGCCCAGAGAGCGACCCGGCCGGCGGCGCCGGCCGGCCGCAGCCGGACCGGCGCGACGGGATCCAGCCGGACCAGCCTGGCCAGGAAGGCGCCCGCGTCGGCCACGCCGGTGAGGCCGTGCCCGGGCGCCGGCGCCTCCGCGCGGTCCGGCCCGGCCGCGCCCGGCCGGGTCACGCCGCGCCGCCCTGCGGGGCGTAGGTGAGCAGGAACTCCCGCTCCTCGGCGGTGATCCGCCGGGGCACCTGGCGGGTCAGGTCGAACGGCACCAGCACCGAGCGGGCCCGGCTGGCCAGCACCTCGCCGTCGTACAGCTCGTAGGCGACGGTGAACCGGGAGGCCCGGATCTCCTCCACCCACAGCTCGATCCGGACGGTGGGCGCGGCCTCCGCGGTGGCCCGACCCAGCGCGTAGTCGACCGGGCGCAGGTAGTCCACCTCGTGCCGGCGGATCACCACCCCGTCGGCGAACGAGCCGACCCCCCAGGCCCGGCCGCCGGCGAACATCAACGCCACCCGCGCCTCCTCGTACAGGGTGAGGAAGCGCGAGTTGTTGACGTGGCCGTACGCGTCCAGGTCGGACCAGCGCAGTGTGCAGTGGTAGACGAACCGGTCAGACACCTTCTCGGCCGGTCAGTCGCGGGTCAGCTTGCGGTAGGTCACCCGGTGCGGCCGGGCGGCCTCCGCGCCGAGGCGGTCGATCTTGTTCTTCTCGTACGCCTCGAAGTTGCCCTCGAACCAGAACCACTTCGAGGGGTTCTCGTCGTCGCCCTCCCAGGCCAGGATGTGCGTGGAGACCCGGTCCAGGAACATCCGGTCGTGGGAGATGACCACGGCGCAGCCGGGGAACTCCAGCAGCGCGTTCTCCAGGCTGGAGAGGGTCTCCACGTCCAGGTCGTTCGTCGGCTCGTCGAGCAGGATGACGTTGCCGCCGATCTTCAGGGTCAGCGCCAGGTTGAGCCGGTTGCGCTCGCCGCCGGAGAGCACCTTGGTCGGCTTCTGCTGGTCCGGTCCCTTGAAGCCGAATGCGGCGATGTACGCCCGCGACGGCATCTCGACCTTGCCGACCATCAGGTAGTCCAGGCCGTCGGAGACGACCTCCCAGACGGTCTTGTCACCGTCGAGGCCCTGCCGGTTCTGGTCGACGTACGACAGCGAGACGGTGGGGCCGACCCGGACCTCGCCGCCGGTCGGCTCCTCCAGCCCGACGATGGTCTTGAACAGCGTGGTCTTGCCGACGCCGTTCGGGCCGATGATGCCGACGATGCCGTTACGCGGCAGCGAGAACGACAGGTCGTCGATGAGCACCCGGTCGCCGAAGCCCTTGGTGAGGTGGGATGCCTCGATGACCGTGCTGCCCAGGCGCGGGCCCGGCGGGATCTGGATCTCCTCGAAGTCCAGCTTCCGGGTCTTCTCCGCCTCGGTGGCCATCTCGTCGTACCGGTCCAGGCGGGCCTTGGACTTGGTCTGCCGGGCCTTGGCGTTGGAGCGGACCCACTCCAGCTCCTCGGTGAGGCGCTTCTTCATCTTGGCGTCGCGGCGACCCTCGACGGCCAGCCGGGCGGCCTTCTTCTCCAGGTACGTGGAGTAGTTGCCCTCGTACGGGTAGGTGCGGCCGCGGTCCAGCTCCAGGATCCAGTTGGCCACGTTGTCGAGGAAGTACCGGTCGTGCGTGATCGCCATGACGGTGCCGGCGTACTTGGCGAGGTGCTGCTCCAGCCAGGAGACGCTCTCCGCGTCCAGGTGGTTGGTGGGCTCGTCGAGCAGCAGCAGGTCGGGCGCCTCCAGCAGCAGCTTGCAGAGCGCGACCCGGCGGCGCTCACCACCGGAGAGCTGCGTCACGTCGGCGTCCGGCGGCGGGCAGCGCAGGGCGTCCATGGCCAGCTCGAGCTTGGAGTCGATGTCCCACGCGTCGGCGTGGTCGAGCTCCTCCTGGAGCTTGCCCATCTGCTCCATCAGCTCGTCGGAGTAGTCGGTGGCCATCTGCTCGGCGATCTTGTTGAACCGCTCCAGCTTGGCCTTGGTCTCGGCGACCGCCTCCTCGACGTTGCCGAGCACGGTCTTGGCGTCGTTGAGCGGGGGCTCCTGGGCGAGCATGCCCACGGTGTAGCCGGGCATCAGCCGGGCCTCGCCGTTGCTCGGCTTGTCCAGCCCTGCCATGATCTTGAGGAGGCTGGACTTACCGGCACCGTTCGGGCCGACCACACCGATCTTGGCCCCCGGCAGGAAGTTCAGCGTCACGTTGTCGAGCACGACCTTGTCGCCGTGCGCCTTGCGCGCCTTTTCCAGGACGTAGATGAACTGGGCCACGGTGCGGGCTACCTCCGTCGGTTGCTGTCGCATGATCGGCGGCGCGGCGCGGGCTGCGACCTCCGCCCGCCGCCGCCGGCCGGGAGCCGGCCGCGCGCACGCCATCGTCAATCCTGACAGGTACGGCCCGCTTCGCCCACATCACCCCGCCCCAGGAGTACGTCGTGCCGCTCACCGAACCACCCTGTCAACAAGATCACGATTCCGATTCAGCCCCCGCGGAGCGGGTACGGAACTCCGGCACGGGGCAACAGAGGCCGCAGCTACGCTCAGTACGCTCATCGCGGTGGACCCGTCAGTACCCGGAGGTGGCCGATCGTGACCGTCCGTAGCTCCTTTGTCGTAGTGGCGAACCGTCTGCCGGTCGACGAGGTGAGCACACCTGAGGGACGGCAGTGGCGACGCAGCCCCGGCGGGCTGGTCACCGCGCTGCATCCCGTGCTCGCCGAGCACCAGGGGACCTGGGTCGGCTGGGCCGGCGGCACCGGTGCCGCCCCCGAGCCGTTCGACCTGGAGGGCATCCGGCTGCACCCGGTCCCGTTGAGCGCCGAGGAGTTGGAGCGCTACTACGAGGGCCAGTCCAACGCGACGATCTGGCCGCTCTATCACGACGCGGTGGAGACGCCGGCCTACAAGCGCCGCTGGCGGGAGGCGTACCGCCTGGTCAACGCGCGGTTCGCGGAGGCCGCGGCGGACGTCGCGGCCGAGGGCGCGACGGTGTGGGTGCAGGACTACCAGCTCCAGCTCGTCCCGGCGATGCTCCGGGAGCTGCGGCCGGACCTGCGGATCGGCTTCTTCCTGCACATCCCGTTCCCGCCGATCGAGCTGTTCATGCAGATGCCGTTCCGCACCGAGATCCTGCGCGGCCTGCTCGGCGCCGACCTGGTCGGCTTCCAGCAGCGGCTCGCGGCGCAGAACTTCGTCCGGCTGGCCCGGCACCTGCTCGGGCTCCGCTACGAGGGGCAGATGATCCAGGTCGACGGCCGGCAGGTGAAGGCGGGCGCCTTCCCCATCTCGATCGACACCCAGGAGATGGAACGGATGGCCGCCGACCCGGCGGTCCAGGCCCGGGCCAAGCAGATCCGCGCTGAACTGGGTGACCCGAAGACGATAATCCTCGGCGTGGACCGCCTGGATTACACCAAGGGCATCGAGTTGCGGCTGAAGGCTTTCCGGGAGCTCCTGGCTGACGGAAAGTTGACAGTTCCGGACGCGGTTATGGTGCAGGTGGCCACGCCGAGTCGGGAACGGGTCGAGCATTACCAGGCTCTTCGGGTCAAGGTGGAGCGCGAAGTTGGTCGGATTAATGGTGAATTCGGCAGGGTCGGCGTGCCTGCGGTGCACTACCTGCATCAGTCGTACAGTCGCAGTGAACTGGCCGCGATGTACGTCGCTGCCGACGTGATGATGGTGACCCCGCTGCGAGACGGAATGAATCTGGTGGCCAAGGAGTACGTCGCATCGCGCGCCGACCAGGGTGGCGCGCTCGTGCTCAGTGAATTCGCCGGCGCCGCGACCGAGCTGCGCCAGGCCTTTTTGTGTAACCCGCACGACCCGGACGCAGTCAAGGACGCCCTGCTCCGGGCCGTGCACGTGGAGAAAACCGAGGCACGCCGCCGGATGCGGACAATGCAACGTCACCTGCGTACCCACGACGTGGGGCACTGGGCCAAGTCTTTCCTCTCCGAGCTCGGAGTCTCGGAGGCGGAGGCCGCGTGAACACGTCCGTCAACGACGGAGCGGCGATCGCCACCGGGGTGATGGACCCCGAGCTGCGCTCGGCCATCGGGCGGATCGCCCGGGTCCCCCAGCTCCTGATCGCGTGCGACTACGACGGCACCCTGGCGCCGATCGTGGAGGACCCGAGCACGGCCGTACCGCTGCCCGAGTCGGTGGCCGCGATCCGCGCGCTCGCCGCGCTGCCGCAGACCACCGTTGCGGTGGTCTCCGGCCGGGCGCTGCGCGACCTGGCCGCACTCTCCCGGCTGCCCAGCGAGGTGCACCTCGTCGGCAGCCACGGCTCCGAGTTCGACATCGGCTTCGTCGAGCGGCTCTCCCCCGAGCTGGTCGCGGTACGCAACCGGGTCCGGGACGCGCTGCGCGAGATCGCCGCCGAACATCCCGGCATCCGGCTGGAACGCAAGCCGGCCAGCGTCGCGGTGCACACCCGGGGGGTCGACCCGCAGATCGCCGCCGCGGCCATCGAGGCGGTCCGCAACGGGCCGGCCACCTTCGACGACGTCACGGTCACCCAGGGCAAGGAGGTCATCGAGCTCTCCGTGGTGGCCACCCACAAGGGCACCGCGGTCGACCAGCTGCGAACCCAGCTCGCGGCCAGCGCGGTGCTCTTCATCGGCGACGACGTGACCGACGAGAACGCGTTCGGCAACCTGCACGGTCCGGACGTCGGCATCAAGATCGGTCCCGGGGACACCCAGGCCGACTACCGGGTGGCCGAGCCGCTCGAAGCGGCCCGCGCGCTCGCGCTGCTGCTGGAGACCCGACGGCACTGGCTGTTCGGCGAGCGGGCGGTGCCGATCGAGCGGCACTCCATGCTGTCCAACGGCCGCACCGTCGCGCTGCTCACCCCCGACGCCAAGGTCAGCTGGCTGTGCCACCCCAAGCCGGACTCGGCGGCGATCTTCGCCGACCTGGTCGGTGGCAGCCCGGCGGGCCACTTCAGCATCACCCCGGAACGCGGCGGCATCCCGCTGGGCCAGCGCTACCGCTCCGGCACGATGACCGTGGAGACTCGGTGGTCCGGGCTCACCGTCACCGACTGGCTGGACAAGCCGGCCCGGGAGACCACCCCGGACGGCCCGGTCGTGGTCACCGGCGACTCGACCCTGATCCGGGTGCTCACCGGCAGCGGCCGGGTCCGGCTGGAGTTCGCGCCGCGGCCCGAGTTCGGTCAGGTCGCCGTGCAGTTGCAGCCGCTCGGCGACGGCCTGCTGGTGCTCGGCTCGAACGAGCCGATCGCGCTCTACTCCCCCGGCGTGGAGTGGCAGGTCGGCAACGACGGCGGCTACGAGACCGCCAAGGCGGTCGTCGACCTCTCCGCCGCCGGCGGGCAGGTCGTGCTGGAGCTGCGCTTCGGCACGCACAGCCTGGAGCATCACCGGGTGCCGATCCACGACCGGCAGGCCGCGGCCGAGCAGCCGTGGAAGGACTGGGTCGCCTCGCTGCGGCTGCCGTCCACCTCCCGTGACCTGGTCGCCCGCAGCGCGCTCACCCTGCGCGGGCTGTACCACGAGGCCACCGGTTCGATCCTGGCGGCGGCGACCACCTCGCTCCCCGAGGAGCTGGGCGGCGTCCGCAACTGGGACTACCGCTACTGCTGGCTCCGCGACGCGGCACTGACCGCCCGCGCGCTGGTCGACCTGGGTTCCCTCGAGGAGGCCGAGGGGTTCCTGCGCTGGGTCGACGGCTGCATCGAGCGCACCGGCGGGCACCCGGAGCGGCTGCACCCGCTCTACACCATCGACGGCTACGAGCTGGGCGCCGAGGCGGTCATCGACACCCTGCCCGGGTACGCCGGCTCCCGGCCGGTCCGGGTCGGCAACCTCGCCAATCACCAACTCCAGCTGGACGTCTTCGGCCCGATCGCCGACCTGATCGCAGCGGTCGCCGACGCCCGCGGCTCGGTCCGTGAGGACGAGTGGCGGGTGCTGGACAACATGGTCGAGGCGGTCCGCCGTCGTTGGCACGAGCCCGACCACGGCATCTGGGAGGCCCGGCTGCCACCCCGGCACCACATCTTCTCGAAGGTGATGTGCTGGATGACCGTTGACCGGGCGCTGCACGTCATGCGCCAGCACGGCGGCGAGGACCGGCCCGAGTGGAAGGATCTGCGCGACCGGATCGCCGCCAACGTGCTGGAGCACGGCTGGCACGAGGAGGTCGAGGCGTACAGCGTCGCGTACGGCGACGAGGACATGGACGCCTCGTCGCTCTGGATCGGGCTCTCCGGCCTGCTTCCGGGCGACGACCCGCGCTTCCTGTCCACGGTGCTGCGGATCGAGGCGGACCTGCGCAGCGGGCCCGTCGTCTACCGCTACCACTGGGACGACGGCCTGCCCGGCCGTGAGGGCGGCTTCCACATCTGCACGGCGTGGCTGATCGAGGCGTACCTGCGCACCGGCCGCCGCACCGACGCCGAGGAGCTGTTCGCGCAGATGGTGCTCACCGCCGGTCCGACCGGTCTGCTCCCCGAGCAGTACGACCCGCTGGCCGAGCGCGGGCTGGGCAACCACCCGCAGGCGTACAGCCACCTCGGTCTGATCCGGTGCGCCCTGCTGCTGGACAACATGCTCAAGCAGTAGCCGACCGACCGCCAGTTCGACGACGGGCCGGAGCTTCACTGCTCCGGCCCGTCGGCTGTCCCTGGGCAGCCCCGTGTCGTGGCCGGCCGGCCGGCCGTCGATGCTGCCGACCGGTGGGGCCGGGACTACCCGGCACGCCCTTTGCTCTGCTTCAGTCCACGCAACACAAACGGCCTCTCAGTGTTGCGTGGGCTGAAGCAGAGCAAAGGATGCCCGAAGCGGGGTGTCCCCCCCGGCTCCTGTGTCGCGTCACTGGCTCCAGCACCGCACGCCGGGGCATCCCGCACGTCGAAGCCCCGCACGCCGATGCCCTGAACGGCGAAGCCTCGTGCGCCGAGCCGGCGCGTCGAAGCGCGCGGCAAGGCCCGCTGCCAACCGTCAGCTGTCCAGCGCGTGCACGACGTCGCCCACCACGACGACGGCGGGCGGGCGCAGGTCGGCGGCGAGCGCCTCGGCGGCCACCGCGCCGAGTGTCGACCGCAGCACCCGCTGGGCGCCCGTCGTGGCCTCCTGGACGACGGCGGCCGGCATCTGCGGAGACCGACCGTGGGCGATGAGGGTGGCCGTGATCGCGGCGAGGTTCTTCAAACCCATGAGGATCACCAGGGTGCCGCGCAGGCCCGCCAGCGCCTCCCAGCGCACCAGGGAGGCCGGCGAGTCGGGTGCCAGATGCCCGGACACCACGGTGAACTCGTGCGACACAGCCCGGTGGGTGACCGGGATACCGGCCGCGGCCGGGGCGGCGATCGAGCTGGTCACCCCGGGGACCACGGTCACCGGTACGCCGGCTTCCGTGCACGCCAGCAGCTCCTCGCCGCCCCGGCCGAAGACGTACGGATCGCCGCCCTTCAGCCGGACCACGAAGGCGCCGGCCAGGGCACGGTCGACCAGGATCCGGTTGATCTCCTCCTGGGTCCGGGACGGGCCGTACGGGATCTTCGAGGCGTCCACCAGCTCGACGTCGGGGCGCAGCTCGTCCAGGAGCAGCCCGGGCACCAGCCGGTCGGCGACCACCACGTCCGCCTCGGTCAGCAGCCGCCGGCCCTTCACCGTGATCAGCTCCGGGTCGCCCGGTCCCGCCCCGACCAGCGCCACCCGTCCGCCAGCGTCAGGAAGGGACCCTGCCTCTACCGCAGGCGTCGACAGGGGGCCCTTTCTTGCACCGAGGAGGTCGCGAATGGCGTCGCGGACGGTCATCGCGCGGCGCGGGTCGCCGCCACCGAGCACCGCCACGGTGACCGGGCCGTGCCGGGTCACCGCCGGGGTCCAGGCCGTGGCGGCCGTCCGGTCGTCGGCGCGGACGCAGAAGATCCGCCGCTCGGCGGCGGCCGCGCTCACCGACTCCGCCGCGACGGGGTCGTCGATCGCCACCTGGACCAGCCACGCCCCGTCCAGGTCATCCGGCTCGAACCGGCGCGGCACCCAGCGCAGCCGGCCCGCGTCCGCGCGGGCGCGCAGCGCCGGGGTCAGCTCCGGCGCCACCAGCAGGACGTCCGCGCCGGCATCCAGCAGCGCCGGGACCCGTCGGGTGGCGACCGCGCCGCCGCCCACCACGACCACCCGCCGCCCGTCGAGCCGCAGACCGAGCGGGTACGGGTTGGTACTCACGCCGCCGCCGCGCTACTTCGTTCGCTGCGCTCGCTCACTTCTCGGCCACCCCGGCGGAGTCGAAGGTGGCCACCTCGTGCAGCACCCGGACCGCGCCGGTGACCACCGGCAGCGCCAGCAGTGCCCCGGTGCCCTCCCCGAGGCGCAGCCCCAGGTCGATCAGCGGGTCGAGGCCGAGGTGGCGCAGCGCCACCGTCGCGCCCGGCTCGGCCGAGCGGTGGCCGGCGACCATGGCGCTGACCGCGTCCGGGGCGAACGCGGCGGCGGCGAGGGCGGCGGAGACCGCGATCACCCCGTCCAGCAGCACCGGCGTGCGGCGCGCCGCGGCGCCCAGGATCAGCCCCGCCAGCGCCGCGTGCTCCAGGCCGCCGACGGCGGCCAGCACACCCAGCGGGTCGGCCGGGTCGGGCGCGTGCCGGGCCAGCGCGGCCCGCACCACCGCCACCTTCCGGGCGTACGTCGGGTCGTCGACCCCGGTGCCCCGGCCGGTGGCGTCGAGCGGGTCGGCCCCGGTGAAGGCGGCGATCAGCGCGGCGGCGGGGGTGGTGTTGCCGATGCCCATGTCCCCGGTGAGCAGGATGGCCGCCCCGGCGTCGATCAACTCGTCGGCGATCCGGATGCCGGTCTGCACCGCCGCCCGTGCCTCGTCGCGGGTGAGCGCGGCGGTCACCGCGAGATCCCGGGTGCCCCGGCGGACGGACGCGGCGACCAGCCGGGGCGTGGACGGGTCGAGGACGACCGGGCTGGACGGGTCGAGGACGACCGGGCCGGACGTCTCAGCGGCCGGCTGGGCCGGCCCGGCGGGCAGCGGCGTGGCCACGCCGACGTCGACCACGGTGACCGAGGCTCCCGCCTGCCGGGCGAACGCGTTGACCACCGCACCGCCGGCCAGGAAGTTGCCGATCATCTGCCCGGTGACCTCCTGCGGCCACGGGGTCACCCCCTGGGCGTGCACCCCGTGATCCCCGGCGAAGATCGCCACCGCAGCCGGCTCGGGCAGCGGCGGCGGGCAGGCCCCGGCCAGGCCCGCGAGGCGTACCGACAGCTCCTCCAGCGCGCCCAGCGAGCCGGCCGGCTTGGTGAGCCGGCCGTGCAGCTCACGGGCGTCGGCCATGGCCGACTCGTCCGGCGGTTGGATCGCCGCGATCGTGGTCTCCAGCATCATGCCTCCATGGTCTCGCGCAGCACCTCGACGAACGCGTCGGTGGTGGATCGGTCGCGCACCGCCACCCGCAGCCAGTCCGGGCCGAGCCCGGGAAACGTGTCACCCCGGCGTACCGCCCAGCCGCGCTCGCGCAGGGCCGCCCGGACACGGGTCGCTCCGGGCAGGTGCAGCAGCACGAAGGCGCTGGCCGGGCGGCCGACGACGCGTACACCGGGCAGGTCGGTCAGGCGGGCGGTCAGGTGGTCGCGGTCGGCGGCGAGGTCGGCGGCGATCGCGCGTTCGGCCTGGACCGCGACGGGGGTGGCGCAGGCGGACGCGGCGGCCAGCGCGGGCGTGGAGACCGCCCAGAGCGGCTGAACGGCGGCCAGCCGGGACAGCAGCTCCGGCGCGCCGAGCAGATAGCCGATGCGCAGGCCGGCCAGGCCCCAGGTCTTGGTGAGGCTGCGCAGCACGAGCAGCCCGGGCAGGTCGCGCCGCTCGGCCAGCGACTCCGGCTCGCCGGGTCGACCGGGTGCGGCGGTGGTGTCGGCGAACGCCTCGTCGACCACCAGCACCCGGCCGGGGCGGGCCAGCGCGGCCAGGGTGTGCGCCGGGTGCAGCACCGACGTCGGGTTCGTCGGGTTGCCGATCATCACCAGGTCGGCGTCGGCGGGCACCCGGTCCGGGTCGAGCCGGAAGTCCTCGGCGGGGTCCAGCAGCACCCGCTCCACCGGGTGCCCGGCGGCCCGCAGCGCCGCCTCCGGCTCGGTGAACTGGGGGTGCACCACGACCGGCCGCCGGACGCCGCGCAGCGCCTGGGCGATCAACACGAACCCCTCGGCGGCGCCGGCGGTGAGCAGTACCTCGTCCGGGTGACGCCGGTGCCGGGCGGCGACCGCGGCCCGGGCCGGTGCCGGGTCCGGATAGCGGGCCAGGTCGGTGAGGGTGGCGGTGATCGGGCCGGCCAGCCAGTCCGGCAGCGGTGCCTGGCGGACGTTGACGGCGAGGTCGATCAGGCCGGCGCCCACCTCCGCGTCGCCGTGGTGGCCCAGGTCCGGCTCCGGAACAGCCGTCGGTCCGGTCCCGGGGACAGGTGCCACTCCGCTCGGCTGATCACGCATGTCCGCGATCCTGCCGGGAAGGTGGCCGATGGGACAGCTGATCTCCGCGTAAGCCGCGTCACCACCCGCCGGTTTATGAGTTCTTCTCATGTACGAATCGGAAATGTCATAACTTGGCCACGTGAGCAACCGACCCCTTGCTGCCGCTGGTCGACTCGTCCCTCTCCTCCGCGCCGGGCTGATCGCGGGCATCGTGATCGCCGCCGCCGCGTACCCGCTGGTCGCCCTCACCGGGCTCGGCGCGAAGGCCACCGCGCACGCCGTGGAGGCGAAGACCAAGCTGCTGGCCACCGCCCTGCCCGCCGAGACCTCGTACCTCTACGCCCCGGACGGCAAGACCGTGCTGACCATGTTCTACGAGGAGTACCGGCAGTACACCAAGCTGTCGGACATGTCGCCGAACATCCAGCAGGCGATCGTCGCCGCCGAGGACTCCCGCTTCTATCAGCACCACGGCGTCGACCCGAAGGGCGTGGCACGGGCCTTCGTGGCCAACACCCGCTCCAACGGCGTCTCCCAGGGTGCCTCCACGCTGACCATGCAGTACGTCCGGATGGCCCTGCGGGACAGCGCGACCACCCCCAAGGAGGTCCAGGAGGCCACCCAGCAGACCAGCCTGCGCAAGGTCAAGGAGATGCGGATGGCGCTGGACCTGGAGAAGGAGATGAGCAAGGAGCAGATCCTGGAGCGCTACCTGAACTCGGCGTACTTCGGGCACCGGGCGTACGGCATCTACGCGGCCAGCGAGATCTTCTTCTCCAAGACCCCGAAGGACCTCACCCCGGTCGAGGCGGCCACCCTCGCCGGGCTGGTCAAGTCGCCGTCGGAGTACGACCCGGCCGACTCCGACCAGAAGGAGGCCACCGGGCGGCGCAACTACGTCCTGGATCGGATGAGCCAACTCGGCTACCTCTCCCCCGACTCGGCCGCCGCCGCGAAGACCGAGCCGATCCGACTGAAGCTGACCAGCCCGCCGAACGACTGCGCCGCGGTGCTGGAGAAGTACACCAGCTGGGGCTTCGCCTGCGACTACCTGAAGAACTGGTGGAGCGCGCAGCCGGCGTTCGGGGCGAACCGGCTGGAACGGATGGACAAGCTGCGCCGGGGCGGCTACCGGATCGTGCTCAGCATCGACCCGAAGATCCAGGAGGCGGCGGAGAAGAACGTCGGCGCCAAGGAGGGCAGCGGCAGCCCGTTCGCCAACGGCATCGTGCTCTCCGAGCCGGGCACCGGGCGGGTGAAGGCGATGGCGGTGAACCGGACGTACTCGCTGGACCTGAGCGAAAATCCGCAGAGCTCCAACCCCGAGGCGGGGCCGAAGGTGAAAGCCAACTACCCGAACACGGTGGCGCCACTGCTCGGCGGCGGTGACCTGCCGGGCTACCAGGCCGGGTCGACGTTCAAGATGTTCCCGATGCTGGCCGCACTGAACTCGGGCAAGACGCTGTCCACGGAATTCAACGCCCCCTACCGATACCAGTCGCGGGTCTATGACGGCTGGGCGCCGTCAAACGCCAGCGGGGCGATGAGCGGGCGGCAGACCATGTGGTCCGGCTTCGGCAAGTCGGTGAACACGTACTTCGTGTGGTTGGAGGAGCAGGTGGGCGCGGAGAAGGGCGTCCGCCTCGCCGAGCAGCTCGGGCTTCGCTGGCGAACCGACGTGGACCGGGAGCATGCCTCGCCGACCAAGGCGTCGAAGTGGGGCGCGTTCACCCTGGGCGTCTCCGACGCCACCCCGCTGGAGATGGCG
Source organism: Micromonospora cremea (assembly GCF_900143515.1). Classification (NCBI taxonomy): domain Bacteria; kingdom Bacillati; phylum Actinomycetota; class Actinomycetes; order Micromonosporales; family Micromonosporaceae; genus Micromonospora; species Micromonospora cremea. Next base: position 865,421 of record NZ_FSQT01000002.1, read on the forward strand.
AACGCGTACGCCGCCATCGCCGCCGACGGCCGGTACTGCGAGGCGATCCCGGTGCAGGCGATCATGAACCGGGACGGCACGCCGACCACGTACGCCACCGCCAGCGGCATCCAACGCGAGGTTGCCAAGCCGCGCTGCCGGCAGGTGGTGAGCGCGGACGCCGCCCGGGCGGCCACCGACGCCGCCCGCTGCCCGACCGGGGACACCCCGGCGCGTGGGAGCTGCGGCGGCTGGTCCACCGCCGACAGCGTCCGGGGTACGGTCGGCCGCCCGGTGGCCGGCAAGACCGGTACCACGGACAGCACCCGGTCCGCCTGGTTCGTCGGCTACACGCCGGAGTTGGCCGCGGCGAGCTTCATCTCCGACCCGGACAACCCGTTCAACGCGGTCGGCGACGGGCAGTCCCAGATCCCGATCGCGGCGGTCGCGGAGACCCTGCGCGACGGTCTGAAGGGTCAACCGACCCGCCAGTTCACCCCACCCTCGGACGCCATCGTCGGCTGACGGCGAGGGTCAGCGCAGGTCGGCGGCGACGAACGACCAGAGTTCGAGGTCCACCCGGGCACCGCGGACGTAACCGGCGTTGCGCAGCAGGCCCTCGTAGCTGAAGCCGGCCTTCTCGGCGACGCGGCGGGAGGCCAGGTTGCCGGGAGCCACCCGCAGCTCGACCCGCTGGAAGCCGTGCTCCAGGATCAGCGCGATGGCCACCGCGTCCACGGCCTCGGCGGCCAGGCCGAACCCGCGCGCGTGCGGCGCCATCGCGTAGGAGATCTCGGTGGTCCGGGCGCCCCAGTCGGTGCGCCGGGTCCACAGCGAGCCCACCACCTGGTCGTCCTCGCGGCGGACCACCGCCCAGTGGTCCCCCTCGCCGCTGTCGCGCCGCTGCCGGGCCAGGTCCGTGCACCAGGCGTGCCCGTCGATCGGGCCGGAGTCGTCGGCCAGCGGCAGCCAGCGCCGGGTGAGCTTGTCGTCGAAGATCTCCCCCACCGCCGCCGCGTCGGCAGCGGTGTGCCGCCGCACCTCGGTGCGCGGGGTGGAGACGGTCAGCGCCGGGAAGCGGCGCACCGCCACCTGACCGATCACGCCGGCACCCCGCCGGGCTCCACGGGCACCGCCTCGGTCGCCGGGTCGGCCGCCGCCGCCGCGACCAGCCGGGCGGCGGTCTCCGGGTGGCCGGCCCAGTGCAGGGTGAGCTGCGAGGCGTGCACGTTGCGCCAGACGAAGCCCTCCGGCGTGCCGCCGTCCCAGCTCCACGCCGGGCGCTGACCGGCCCGCGGGGTGAGCACCGCGCGGTGCTCCTTGTGCCCGACCAGCACCGTGCCCTGCGCGGCGACCACGCTGTCGGTCTGGGCGGTCGCCTCGCGGTAGCCCACCACCAGGCCGTCCCGGCTGACACCGACCGCGTCCAACACCCCGCACATCGGCAGCCCGTCCAGCTCCCGGGCCAGCCAGAGCAGGCCGGTGCCCTCGGCGATCACCGGACGCCCGGTGCGCGCCAACTCGGCCACGGCGATGCATAGCCGCCGGTTGCCCGACAGCTCGTCGGCGTACGCCTCGGGCAGCGCGCCGCCGACGACCAGCGCGCGGGTGCCGGCCGGCAGTGCCTCGTCGCGCAGCGGATCGACCGTGACCACCTCGGCGCCGGCGGCCCGCAGCAGCTCGGCGGTCTCCGGGTGGCTGAAGCTGCCGCCCGGCCCGCCGGCGAGCGCCACCAGCGGGCGGTCCGCGGGGACCGTCACCGGGCCGAGCGCCTCCTCCGGCGACCACGCCGAGGCCGGTAGCGGCGGAGCGGAGCGGGCCAGCCCGAGCAGCCGTTCCAGGTCGACCGTGGCGGCGACGGCCTCGCCCAGCCGGCGGACCGCGCGGGCGGCGTCGGCGGACCCGCCGACCACCGGAACCACGCCGTGCCGGCGCGACGGCAGCACCGCCGGCAGGTCCTGCCGGCGCAGCGCGCCGTAGACCGGCACGTTCACGTCATCCAGCGCCTCGCGCAGCATCGCCTCGTGCCGCGAGGACGCCACCCGGTTGAGGATCACCCCGCCGAGCCAGAGCTGCTCGTCGTACGAACGGAAACCGTGCACCAGGGCGGCCACCGACTGGCCCATCGCGGCCACGTCGACCACGAGCACCACGGGGCTGCGCAGCGCGGCGGCCGCAGCGGCCGTGGACTCCTGCTCCGGACGGCCGCCGACCGAGTCGTACAGGCCCATGCTGCCCTGCACCACGGCGAGCCCGGCGCCCTCAGCGCCGTGCGCGACCAGCGGGGCGAGCCGGTCGACGCCGACCAGCCGGGGATCGATCACCCGGCCCGGTCGACCGGAGGCGAGGCCGAGGTAGGCGGCGTCGACGTGGTCCGGGCCGAGCTTGAACCCGGCGACGTCGACACCCCGCTCGGCCAGGGCGGCGAGCAGCCCGATAGCCAGCGCGTTCTTGCCGTGCCCGGAGGACGGCGCGCTGAGCACCAGGCGCGGCACGACGGTCATCATCGACTCCTCGCGGGCGGCGGCGGGTACGCGACGGCGGACCGGGTGGGCCGGTCCGTCCGCGTGACGATACCCGCCCCGCGCGACACGCGAGCACCGCCGACCGGGGCCGGTCGACCGGTCGCGGCCCGGTCCCGGTCAGTGGCGCCGGTCATACGGGTAGCCTCGGTCGCGTGTACCGGTTCCTGCTGAGCCCACGCTGGCTGGGCGCGCTCGCCCTGACCCTGGTCGCCGCCGCGGTCATGGTCCTGCTCGGCAACTGGCAGCTGGACCGCTACCGGGGGCGCACCGAGGTCAACGAGCGGATCGACGCCGGCCAGCGGATGGCCCCGGTCCCGCTGGCCGACGCGCTGCGCGCCCCCACCGGCGGCGCGGGGACGGCCGGCCCGGCCCCCGCCGAGGACAAGGTGTGGACCCGGATCACCGCCACCGGCCGGTACGACCCGACGAACACCGTCCTGGTCCGTGGCCGGACGGTGGACAGCCGGGTCGGCTTCGAGGTGCTCACCCCGCTGGTGCTCGCCGACGGCACGGCGCTGCTGGTGGACCGGGGTTGGATCCCCCCGGCGCCGGGCGGGGCGACCGCACAGCCGCCGGTGCCCGCCGCACCGACGGGCGACGTGACCGTCGTCGGCCGGGTGCACGAGACCGAGAGCGGCGCCGGCGCGGTGGACCGCCGCGACGGGCGGCTGGAGACCCGGCGGATCGGGGTGTCGCGGCTGGCCCGCGAACTGCCCTACCCGGTGTACGGCGGTTACCTGCTGCTCGACGAGCAGACCCCGGCGGCCGACCCGGTGTTCAAGGCGGTGACGGTCGGGCACGCCAACAACTGGCAGAACTTCGGCTACGTCGTGCAGTGGTGGCTCTTCGCCGTGATGGCCCTGTTCGGCTACGGCTGGGTGGCCCGCCGGGAGGCCCGCCGGGCCGACGGCATCGGCGCCACCCCGACCCCGATGGACCGGGCCGCCGAGCCGACGCCGAGCGCGTCCGCCTGATCGGGCCGACCGCGCCGGTGACCCGGTGCGGGGCCGGTCAGCCGGTGGGACGGCCGGCGTGGATGGCGCGGACCGCGTCGATGGTGTCCGCCTCGGCAGCGGACTTGTCGTCGCGATACCGCACCACCCGGGCGAACCGCAGCGCCATCCCGCCCGGATAGCGCGAACTCGTCTGCACCCCGTCGAAGGCGATCTCCACCACCTGCTCGGGACGGACCCGGACCACCCAGTCGCCGCGCTCCACCGCGAGGTCGAGGAAACGCTCGGTCTGCCAGCGCAGCAGCTCGTCGGTGAGCCCCTTGAACGTCTTGCCGAGCATCACGAAGTCGCCGGTGCGCGGGTCGCGCGCGCCGAGGTGCAGGTTGGACAGCCAGCCCTGCCGCCGGCCGCTGCCCCACTCGACGGCGAGCACCACCAGGTCGAGGGTGTGCCGTGGCTTGACCTTGACCCAGGCCGCGCCGCGCCGACCGGCGTCGTAGGGCGCGTCCGGCGCCTTGACCACCACGCCCTCCTGGCCGGCGTCGATGGCGGCGGCGAACGCCGCCCCGGCCTGCTCCGGGTTGTCGACCTCCAACCGCCCGACCAGCAGCGACGCGTCCACCGCGCCGGCGAGCGCGGCCCACCGCTCCCGGCCGGGCAGGTCGATCAGATCCTGGCCGTCGAGGTGCAGCAGGTCGAAGAAGTACGGCGTCAGCACGGTCTCGCCGGCGCTGGCGGCGGCCGCGAGCACCGCCGGGGCGACCGGTGTGCGCCCCGTGGTGCTGGGCGTGGTGCGCCTGGCGGCCCGGCTGGACGTCTGCTGGAACGGCAGCGGGCGGCCGGTCTCGTCCAGGCCGATCGCCTCGCCGTCGAGCACCAACTCCCGGCCGGGCAGGGCGCGGACCGCGGCGACCACCTCGGGCACCCGGGTGGTGATCTCGTCGAGGCTGCGGGTGAAGACGGCGATGTCGGCGCCGGAGCGGTGCACCTGGATGCGGATGCCGTCGAGCTTCACGTCGACCACCGCCGGTGCGCCGGTCGCGGCCAGCGCCTCATCGACCGAGGGCGCGCTCTGCGCGAGCATCGGCGCCAGCGGCCGGCCGACCCGCAGGCCGAACCCGGCCAGCTCGGCGGCGCCTCCGGCCAGCGCGGCCACCGCCACCGCGCGCAGGTCACCGGCGAGCAGCAGGGCCCGACGGACCAACGCCACCGGCACCTCGGCGGCCCGGGCCACCGCGTCGGCGAGCAGCCCGGCCTGGGCGCCCTGCCGCAGCTCGCCGCTGAACAGGTTGGTGAGCAGCCGCTGCTCCTCGGCGGTCGCCGCCGCGTAGAGGGCCCCGAGCAGCGCTCGGCGTCGCGCCTGCGAGCCCGCGCCGTGCACCCCGGCGATCTGCTCGATGGCCGCGTCGACGGCGGCCACGGTCAACGTCGGCTCGGCGGCCGATGGCGGCAGGTCACGCAGGCTCGCATAACCCACCCCGGTCTGCCGCTGACGCAGCTCACCGGCGAGATAGCCGGCGCCGGGCTCCACCTCGGCCGGGTCGAGCCGGCGCAGCGCGTCGGCGAGCAACTCCACCTTGGCGCGCCGGCCGCTGGTGGCGCCGACGGCGGCGGACGTGGCTGCCAGGTCGAGGAACCGCACGACGCTCATCCTGCCAGTCACCCCCGACACCGCCCGGGCATTGCCGTGCCCGGGCGGTTGTCGGCAGGATGCCGCCGATCACGCGGACGGCGGATCAGGCGGAGACGGGTTCCTCGATGCGCAGCCCCCGGGCGCGGACCTCGCCGGCGACCCGGGAGAGCACCGAGTCGAGGGCGACCAGGGCGGCGGAGAGCTCACCGAGCTGTTCTTTGAGCGTGTCCTCGGACCACGCGGAGACGTCGACGTCCCCCAGGGCGCTGACGGCGGCCCCCAACCGGGCCATCACCTCGTTCGTACTCATGTTCGAAAGGCTATAACAGCCCCGCGCCCGACACACCGCAAACTCCCAGATCACACCGGAAGTTACGGTTCCGACACCCAGGGCGCGTTTCAGAAGTGTCGGTCGAGCCGAGCCGGAGCCCAGGCGTCGTCCGGCAAGGCGGAACGGTGTCCGGATACCGGTGTTGTATCCGGACACCGCGACAACGCGGCCGGGCGGTGGCTGGGCCCGGCGCAGGCCGGCCAGCACTTCTGAAACGCGACCCTAGCTCCCGTTCGAGCCCGCCACGGCCACCTTGCCCAGCAGCAGCGCCTCGGCGAGGCAGACCCGGGCGAACTCCCCGAGGTGCAGGCTCTCGTTCGGGCCGTGCGCGCGGGCGTGCGGGTCCTCCACACCGGTGACCAGGATCGCCGCCTTCGGGAACATCTCCTGGAAGGTGGCGATGAACGGGATCGACCCGCCGACGCCGATGTCCACCGGGTCGGTGCCGTCCCAGGCCTCCCGGAACGCCGAGCGGGCGGCGTCGAACATCGGCCCGGACGCGTCGATCACGCAGGGGTCGCCGTCGTGCTCGAAGGAGACCGTCACCTGGGCGCCCCACGGCGCCTGCTTCTCCAGGTGCGCGCGCACCGCCGCGTACGCCCGCTTGGGGTCGTCGCCCGGGGCGAGCCGGATGCTCAGCTTCGCCTTGGCGGACGGGACCAGGGCGTTCGGCGCCTCGCCGGTGGACGGCGCGTCGATGCCGAGTACCGCCAGCGCGGGCTTGGTCCAGAGCCGGTCGGTGATCCGGCCGGTGCCGATGAACTGCACGCCCTCGGCCAGCCCGGCCTCGGCCCGGATTCGGTCCTCGGGGTAGTCGACGGTGGCACCCACGCGGCCGACCAGCCCGTCCACCGCCACGTCACCGGCGTCGTCGTGCAGGGTGGCCAGCAGCCGGACCAGCGCGGTGAGCGCGTCCGGGACGGCACCGCCGAACATGCCGCTGTGCACCGCGTGGTCCAGCGTACGGACCTCGACGAAGCAGTTGACGATGCCGCGCAGCGAGGTGGTCAGCGCCGGTACGCCGATGTCCCAGTTGCCGGAGTCGGCGATCACGATGACGTCCGAGGCGATCTCGTCGCGGTGCTCGGCCAGCAGCCGCTCCAGCGAGTCGGAGCCGTACTCCTCCTCGCCCTCGATGAAGAGGACCACGCCGACCGGCAGCGCGTCACCGTACGCGCGCAGCGCCGCGATGTGCGCCATGATGCCGGCCTTGTCGTCGGCCGCGCCCCGGCCGTAGAGCCGACCGTCGCGCTCGACCGGCTCGAACGGGTCGGACTCCCACAGCGACCGGTCGCCGACCGGCTGCACGTCGTGGTGGGCGTAGAGCAGCACGGTGGGCGCGCCGGCCGGGGCGGCGCGGCGGCCGATCACCGCGGGCTGCCCGCCGGAACGCACGATGTCGACGTCCAGGCCACAGCCGCGCAGCAGCTCGGCGACCGCCTCGGCGGAGCGCTCCACGTGTGAGTGGTCGAAGCCCTCGAAGGCGATGCCGGGGATGCGGACGAGGCGTTCCAGGTCGGCCCGGACACCGGGCATCTCCCGCTCGACGGCGGCCCGCACCTGGGACTCGGACATGATCGGTGTGGTCATGACCGGCATCGTATGCCGGCCTTACCCCGGCGTGCCGGCCGAGCCCGTACCGTCACCGGCTCCCGCCGTCGCGCCGGGCGCGGTCCGGCCGGCGCGTTGCGCGCGACCGGCGGCCTCGGTGGCGGCGTCCATCCAGGAACGGGCCCGGCCCGCGGTGCCGCCCACCCACTCGCCGACGTCGCTGGCACCGTCGCCGAGCCGACGCAGCAGCCCGACCAGCGGATCGGTGGATCGGCCGAACTCCTCCCGGTACGACTCGGCCGCCGCCTTGATTTCCTCCGAGACACTGGTCGAGCCGTCGTCGTCGCGGAGCGGGTAGTCCCCGGCCAGCACCCGGCCGTACGCCCCGGAGTCGATCCACTGCCGCAGCTGGGCCGCGCGCGCCACCGGCGCCGGGTGCGTGCTCCACGCGGTCATCCGGATCTTGTGCAGGCTGTCCCGCAGGTCACCGCCACCGGCGTACTCGGCGGCCTGCTCCAGGAAGGCGGTGGTGTCGATCTGGGACAGGTCGCCGCCGCCGGCGAGCTTCATCAGCAGCCGCAGCGCGGCGGCCGGGTCCTGCCCGGCGAGCAGACCGGCCCGGTCGGCAGAGAGCTCCGCCTTGCGCCACCACTCGAGCATCGCCGCGATGATCGCCCGCAGCGCGAACGCGCCGACCGGCAACCAGCTCAGGTTGGCCGCCCACCGGGTGAGGATCATGAGCATCGTCTTGTAGACCGCGTGCCCGCTGCCGACGTGCCCCAGCTCGTGGCCGAGCAGGCAGCGCAGCTCGTCCTCGTCGAGCTGCTGCACGCAGGCGGAGTTCAGCACGACGAACGGCCGGTCCAGACCGACCGCCTCGGCGGCCAGCCAGGGCGACTGCGTCACGTACAGCTCGGGCAGCTCGGCCACGTCGAGCGTCGCGGCGGCCTCGGTGTAGCGCTGCCAGACCGCCGGGTACTGCCGGTGGTCGACCCGGATGCCCGAGGCCAGCACGGAGAGCCGGAAGCCGCGCTCGTTCCACATGCCGAAGAACGCCCGCACCACGTCGTCGAAACCCCGCAGCTCGCGCAGCGCGACCAGGGCGCCCCGGTCGGCCGGATGCTCCCAGGCCCGGGAGCTGATGCCGGTGAGGGTGGTGCGGCGCCGCGCGGGCGAATCCGCTGCCGACATGATGAGTCCCCCATTCGCCGCGCCCTGAGCCTCCTCGCATCGTGCCGTAGCCGGTGGCGGACGTCCATGCCCCGCTCAGCGGATGCGCACGTAGTACCGGTCCGCGTCGTACGGCAGGGTCGGCGCCCCGTCGATCACCAGGTCGGCCCGGCGGGCCGTGTCGTCGGCGGCGAAGTGCGCACGCTCCCCGGCGTGCCAGCGGCGCAGCTCGGGCAGGATTCCCGGCCCGTCCCGGGCGACCGCGCGGGCCAGCCGTAACGAGGCGGGCGCGGTGACGAAGGCGGCCAGGGTCACCTCCGGCCGGACGACGGCGCGCGCGGCGCTGACCCCCTCCAGGATCAGCACCGACGCGGCCGGCACCGGGACCGACCGGGGCAGGAAGCATCGCCGCACCCAGCTGTAGCGCCGGTAGGAGCCGGGCCGCCCCGCACGCAGCGGGCCCAGCACCCACTCGTCGAGCCGGGGCCAGAAGGTGAGTTGGTCGTCCCAGCCGTCGAGCAGGTCGTCGGTGTGCACCACCGGCGGCCGGGCGCCGCCGGGCAGCGCCGCCAGGGCGTCCGCGAGGTGCGCGGCGAAGCTGCTCTTGCCCGCGCCGCTCGGCCCGTCGACCGCGACCAGCCGGGTCCGCCCCAACCGTGCCGGGCCCGCGAGCACCCGGCGGGCCAACTCGGCGTACGCCTCGACGACCGCCACCGGCGCGCCGGTGCCCTCCTCGGCCGTCGCCGGCCGGCCGACTTCCGGGGTCACCCCGGCTCGCCCAGCATCTCGCCGAGCCAGCGCAGCTCGGCCTGGCTGGTGGCTCGGGCGATGGTCAGCATCCCCCGGCGGTACGGGTCGGTGAGTTCCTCGGCGCGCACCGGCCGGTCACCCTCGTAGAAGAAGCTGCTCGGCGTACGGAGGAAGGCCAACCGTCGGCGGAGCACCTGGTCGCGGGCGGCCGGGTCATCCAGGTGCCGGAGAAAGGCCAGCAGGACGAACCAGCGGTTCTCGTCGCTGATCTCCAGCTCGTCGGGTTCGCGGAGCCGGCGGTCCAGCTCGGCCCGACCCGGCTCGGTCAGCGCCAGCATCTGGCGGGGGGCCGCGCCGGCACCGGGTTCCACCCGCCGGGTGAGCAGGCCAGCGCGTTCCAGTCGCTTGATCGCGGGATAGAGGGTCCCGTCGGCGATGGGTCGGACATGCCCGGTGAGCTGGGCGATCCGCCGCTTCAGGTCGTAGCCGTGCAGGGGTCGGTCGGCCAGGAAACCGAGGATGGCGAGTTCGAGCACGGTCCCATTATGCCCTCTTGACGATATACCTCGGGACGGAGGTATTGTGTCGCCATGAATGCTGCGACCGTGGGCCCGGACGGGGCTCGAATGCGTTGGGTGGAGATCTCCGGACGTGCACCGGCCCGGGTGTACGTGCACGGGCTCGGCGCGATGTCCGCGCCGTACTTCCTGCCAGCGGCCACCCTCCCCGAGCTGGCCGGCCACCGATCCCTCTTCGTCGATCTCCTCGGCTTCGGGTTGAGCGACCGGCCGGCCGCATTCGGCTACACCCTCACCGAGCACGCCGAGGCGCTGGCCGCGGCGCTCGACGCGGCCGGGGTCCGGGCGGCCGACATCGTCGCGCACAGCATGGGCGGCGCGGTGGCCATCGCACTCGCCCACCACCGCCCGGACCTGGTCGGGCAGCTGGTGCTGATCGAGGCGAACCTGGACCCGAATCCCCCGCCGACCGCCGGCAGCAGCGGCATGGCCCGGTACTCCGAGGCGGAGTTCCTCGCCGGCGGCCTCGCCTCGACGCTGGACCGGGTGGGCCCGGCCTGGGCCGCCACCATGCGACTCGCCGACCCGATCGGCCTGCACCGCACCGCGATCGGCCTGACGACCGGCACTCGCCCCGCGATGCGGCACCTGCTGGAACGGCTGCCGATGCCGCGCACCTACCTCCAGGGTGGTCGGAGCGGGCCGGTCGTCGGCGCGGAATCGCTGGCCTCAGCCGGAGTGCGGGTGGTGACCGTGCCGGACGCCGGACACAACATCATGCTCGACGCACCCGAGCAGTTCGCTCAGGTCACCGCCGCCGCCCTCGCCCAGCCCGCCCTCGCCTGACGATTCCGCCGGCGCTGCCACCCGATCCCACCGCAGCCGTACGGGGGCTGACCGCCGTGGCCGGCCACCCGTCACGTCCGGGGGAATTGGGGCGGCGACGGGTGACGCACCGCCCGTTCGTCCGGCGGGGCAGCACCGGAATGGGCATGCTCGTGACGTGCTCCGAGACGTGATGAGCCCCGGCATCGACGCCCTGCTCGAACAGGCCCGCGCCGGGCTGCACCGACTGACTCCGCAGCAGACCGTCGAGGCGGTCCGCGGCGGCGCGCTGCTGATCGACACCCGTACCGAGATGCAGCGCCGAGACCAGGGCGACCTGCCCGGGGCGATCGTCATCGACCGGACGGTGCTGGAGTGGCGACTCGACCCGGCCAGCGAATGGCGCATCCCGGAAGCCACCGGCTACGACCGGGAGATCGTGCTGGTGTGCCGGGAGGGTTACAGCTCCAGCCTGGCCGCCGCCAGCCTCCAGACGCTCGGGCTGCGCCGGGCCACCGACATGATCGGCGGCGTCGACGCGTGGCTCGCCGCCGGCCTTCCCACCACCGACCGCCCCGCCGACATCCGCCACTGACCGACGCCGGTCAGGCCGGTGGCGGACCGGGTGGGATGAAGTGGAGGCCGGGGGGTGGCCCGGTCTCGATGAGGCGCCACAGGGCGTCGGTGTCCAGATGCTCCTCGACCAGGTCACCGAGCAGGTCGAGCGAGCGTTCCCGGGCGGCGGCGAAGCTGGTGTCCGGCGCGACCCGGAACCCGCTGCGCCCGGCCAGCCGGGCCACCTCGGTGAGGAAACCACGGCGGAATCCGTCGGATTCGAACGCCCCGTGCCAGTGCGTGCCGTGCACGACGCCGAGCACCGCGCCCTCGCCGACGCCGTCGCTCCCGGTCAGCAGCGGCGTCAGGGTCGGATCGGTCTGCGAGACGTACCCGTGGTGGATCTCGTAGCCGCGGACCGGCAGGTCGCCGTGGGCGGTGCCCACCGACTGCCGGACGGTCTTTCGCGGATCGAAGGTGATCTCGATGGGCAGCAGACCGAGGCCCGGCACGCTGCCCTGCCGGCTCTCCACCGGATCGTGGATCGCCCGCCCGAGCATCTGGAAGCCGCCGCAAAGACCCAGCAGCGGCTTGCCGGCCGCAGCATGGGCCAGGACCGCGTCGGCCAGGCCGGTCTCACGCAGCCAGGCGAGGTCCGCCACGGTCGACTTGGACCCGGGCAGAACGACCAGGTCGGCGGCGGCCAGCTCGGCCGGTTCGACGGTCAGGCGTACGCGGACGCCCGGCTCGGTGGCCAGCGCTTCCACGTCGGTGGCGTTGCTGATCCGGGGCAGCCGGACGACGGCCACGTCCAGCCACTCGGTGCCGTGCGGGGCGGCCGGGCGGCCGAGCACCCGGCCGTAGGCGAGCGAATCCTCGGCGTCGAGCCAGAGGTCGAGCGCCCAGGGCAGCACCCCGTACGTGGGGCGGCCGGTGACGTGACGCAACATGTCCAGCCCCGGCTGGAGCAGGCCGAGGTCGCCCCGGAATTTGTTGATCACGAAGCCGGCGATCAGCGCCTGGTCGGCCGGGTCGAGCAGGGCCACCGTGCCGAACATCGAGGCGAAGACGCCGCCCCGGTCGATGTCGCCGACCACGATGGTGGGCAGGTTGGCGTGCCGGGCCAACCCCATGTTGACGTAGTCACCGGCCCGAAGGTTGATCTCGGCGGGGCTGCCGGCGCCCTCGCAGATCACCACGTCGTACGCGGCCCGCAGCTCGGCCAGCGCCCCGTACGCGGTCTCGGCGAGCCGGGGACGCAGGTGCCGGAAGGTGCCGGCGGTGATCGTGTCGACCGCCTCGCCCAGCAGCACGACCTGGCTGGCCAGGTCGCTGCCCGGCTTGAGCAGCACCGGATTGAAGCGCAGGTCGGGGGCGATGCCGCAGGCGGCGGCCTGCATGGCCTGGGCCCGGCCGATCTCGCCGCCGCGGCCGTCCGGCCCGACCACCACCGCCGAGTTGTTCGACATGTTCTGCGCCTTGAACGGCGCCACCTTCACGCCCTGCCGGTGCAGCCAGCGGCAGATGCCGGCGGTGAGCACGCTCTTGCCGGCGTCGGACGTGGTGCCGGCGACCAGCAGACCACCGCTCACCGCCCGCTCCCAGCCACGACGGCTCCCGGCCGGCGCCGGCTGACAGCACCGGCCAGCCCGCGCCGGCTGACGGCGGCGCTCAGCCCGCGTCGCCCGACGGCGGCGGCCAGGCGCCCGACGGTCAGCGGGTACGCGGCGGCCAGCCCGAGGGCGGCCAGACCGACCGCACCCGAGATCCGGGCGGCTCGCTTGAGGTGCCGCGCCTCGGGGCGGGGGCCGTCGCCCAGGAAGGGGCGCACCTCGGAGCGCCCGAAGTAGACGTTGCGGCCGCCGAGGCGGACCCCCAGCGCACCGGCCATCGCCGCCTCGCACTGACCGGCGTTGGGACTCGGGTGGTCGTTGCGGTCGCGCCGCCACACCTGCCATGCCCGTTCCCGGTCGCCGTTCGCGACCGGCGCGACGGCGATGGTGAGCAGCCCGGTCAGCCGGGACGGCACCAGGTTGAGCAGGTCGTCCAGCCGGGCGGCCGGGGTGCCGAACCGCGCGTAGCGCGCCGACCGGTGCCCGACCATCGCGTCGAGGGTGTTGGCCGCGCGGTATCCCAGCAGCCCGGGCAGGCCGGCCACCGCACCCCACACCAGCGGGGCGACCACCGCGTCGGACGTGTTCTCCGCGACCGACTCGACGGTGGCGCGGGCCAGCCCCGACTCGCCCAGGGTCGACGGGTCGCGGCCACAGAGGTGACCGAGGCGCCGCCGGGCGGCGGGCAGATCGCCGTCGCGCAGCGCACCGCCCATGACGGTGGCCTCGTGCCGCAGGGTGCGACCGCCCAGCACGGTCCAGGTGCCGGCGGCGACGAGCACCGCCCGGGTCACCGGCCGGCGCCGGGTGGCTGCCGCGGCGGCCGCCCCGAGCAGCACCGGCCCGCCCACGGCCAGCGCGGTGAACACCGCCCCGGCCGTCCGGTCCGGTCGGTAGAGCCGCCGCTCCAGCGCACCGGCGGCCTGCCCGAAGCCGGCCACCGGGTGCCACCGGCGTGGGTCGCCGAGCAGCCTGTCCAGCGCGTACCCGGCCAGCAGCCCCACCGCGTTCGCCACCGGCGCTGTCCGTCGCACGCGCACCACCTCCGGCCGGCCAGCCTAGACGAGCGTCCCGTGAACCAGCCCGGCCCGGCAGCGTGAAAGGTCGCCCAACGGGGGTCACGCGGGGTGACGACGCCGGTCGCGTCGCCACCCCGCCCCCGTTCGTGACGTGCCGCCGGAGCACCGCCCATCGATGCCGCTCGCGCACCGGTCGCGCCACCGCCCGGCCGCCCGGCCGCCGCCGGCGGTAGCCGGGATGGCCGAGCCGAGAGGTCACGCCGGCTGCGGGACCCGCCCCCGGCCACGCCGCCCCCGGCCGGACGGCGTGGGCTCCGGCCGGCCCTCCTCCGGCCGGCCCTCGTCCGGCACCGGCCCCAACTCGTCGTCCGGCTCGTCGTCGTCCGACTGGTCGTCCTCCGCCCGGGCGGGAGGGCCAACTCGTCGTCGTCGAGCCCGGCCAGGCCGCCGGCATCGCCGCCGTGCACGCCGCCGGCGCTGTGGGAAGCGCCGTCGTCGACCGGGCCGGCCGCGGTGAACGGGCCGGTACGCGTCGCGCCGAAGTCGGGCAGCTCGAAGTCGTCGTCGAGCGGGCGGTCGTCGGGCAGGACGGGCGTCTGCCCGGCCGGCACCGGCTCGGTGGGCTCGCCGTGCACCCGACTCTCCGCCTCCGCGTCCTCCATCGTGCTGGTGGTCATGCTCGGGCGGTTGCGCAGGAACCGCGCCCGGCCCCGGGACAGGTCGTGGCCGACCGCGACGGCCTCCAGCTCGTAGAGGGTGCGGTGGTTGCCGGCGTCGTCGGTCCAGTCGCGGGTGTAGAGCCGGCCGCAGACCACAACCGGGTCGCCGACCATCACCGAGGCGGCCACCCCCTCGGCCAGCTTGCGCCAGCAGTTGACGCGGACCCGGAGCGAGTTGCCGTCGACCCAGCGGCCGCTGTCGCGGTCGAGCCGGCGGGCGGTGGAGGCGACCTTGAAGTTGGCCACCAGGGTGTTGCTCTGGGTGGTACGCCGCCACTCGGGCGTGGTCAGCACATTGCCGACAATTGTCACGTAGGTGTCGAACATCGTCCCTCCAGGGGGATCGGGAACCTGCCAGCGCGAGTCGACTCGGCACAGAGCCTCGGCGCTCCGGACCGTCTTCACCAGCACCTCGCCCCGACCTGTGGACAACGACGCCACCTGTGGACAACGCGCTGATCAGGCCCGGATGTGGTACGGCCGACCCGCCCGGACCGGCGACAGCGGTTTCCGGGCCCGACCCAACTGGGTATGGACTTGATCAAGCACCACCGACAGCTCCACGTCGACGAGAGGTCAGCGCCATGATGATCACCACCATCGGCTCCGCAACCGCTTCCGAGGCGCGGCGATGAGCGCCGTGGCGAACCCGGCCACTGTGGCCGAGTGTCTGCGGGTGGGCACCGGGTTCTCGCAGGGCGACCGCGCCTGGATCGCCGAGCAGTTCGCCACCCTCGACGCCCGGCTGGCCGGCTTCCACGCCGACGCCACCGAGCTGGAGGTGTCGGTGAAGGACCGCGAGGCGCGAGGACAGAAGGTCACCCTGGAGTGCTGGATCGCCGGCCGGCAGAAGATCGTCACCACCTCCGCCGAGGAGGACCTGCACGCCGCGCTCAACGACGTCCGCGACGACCTGCGCCGGCGGCTCAACGACGCCAAGACCCGCCAGGAGCCCCGGCACAACAAGCACCTGCGCGACGTCAGCCAGCCGCAGGATCAGGCTGACCCGGCCGAGGAGTTGCCCGCCCCCGACCCGAGCCGCGCCGACGCCGAAGCGGTCTGACGCATACCCCCGCCGCGATCTTGCACTTTCGTACCCCGTCTCGCGCCCTTTGCGCGTTATGCCGAGGCACCAAGTGCAAGATCGCGGGCGGGAAGGGGTCGCGGGGGCGTGGGTCGCGGGGCCGGGCGCGGGGCTACCGCCGGGTAGGTTGGCGGCGTAGCGTCGCGGACGTGGAACCGGACGTGTTGGGGCCGCCGTACGAGCGGCAGACGATCGACCTGGGCACCGACGACGAGGGACCTGTCGTCGCGACCCTGGTCCGGCGGCGGGCCGAGCGCCCCACCGGGCGGGCCGTGCTCTACGTGCACGGCTTCGTCGACTACTTCTTTCAGACCCACCTGGCCGATTTCTTCGCCGAGCGGGGCTGGGACTTCTACGCCCTCGACCTGCGCAAGTACGGTCGCAGCCTGCTCCCGGGCCAGACCCCGAACTTCTGCCGGGACATCAGCGACTACTTCCCCGAGCTGGACGCCGCCGCCGAGATCATCCGCAAGGACGACGGGCACGACACCCTGCTGGCGATGGGCCACTCCACCGGCGGTCTGATCATCTCGCTCTGGGCGGACGCCCGCCGCGACGCCGGCACCGTCGACGGCCTGGTGCTCAACAGCCCCTTCTTCGACCTGAACGCCCCCTGGGCGGTGCGCCGACCCCTCGCGGCCGCCGTCTCCCGGCTGGGCCGCCGGGCGCCACACCGCATCCTGCCGTTCGGGCTGGGCACGGTGTACGGCGAGAGCCTGCACGCCGACCACCGGGGCGAGTGGACCTACGACCTGGCGTGGAAGCCGCTGTCCGGGTTCCCGGTCCGGGCCGGCTGGCTGAACGCGATCCGCACCGGCCAACGCCGGTTGCGCGCCGGGCTGAACATCCAGGTGCCGGTGCTGCTAGCCTGCTCGACCCGTTCGTTCCGGGGCACCACCTGGCACGACAACGCCACCCTGGCCGACGCCGTGCTGGACGTGGAGCACATGGTCCGGTACGCGCCCCGCCTCGGCCGGCACGTCACCCTCGCCCGCTTCGACGGCGGGCTGCACGACCTCACGCTCTCCGGCCCCGCCGTACGCCGGAAAGTCTTCGACGAGGTCGGCCGGTGGGCCGAGGCGTTCCTCGCCGCCGGCCCCACCGCCCCGGCCGACCCCGCCCCGGCCGCCGCGGACCCGATCGACACCGTCTCGCCGGACGCCACCTCGACCGGCACCACCTCGCCAGGCACCACCTCGCCCGACAACGGGCAGACCGACGGCGGGGCGACGGGCACCAGATCAGAGGGCAGCGCGTCGACCGACAGCGCAGCACCCGGCGACGCACCGTCCGGTGACGCCCGGTTGCCGGGAAGGCGGCGGCCAGCGGGCGATCCGGCCGATGCGGTGACGACCGGCGACTGACCCGCCGGGTCCCGGCCCGCCCGGCACCGACCACGTACGCCTCGCGGCTCAGCCGTCGCCGGGTGTCGCCGCCGCGAGGACGGCCCGGATCCGGTCGAAGGTCGCCACCGGGTGACCGTCGACGCCGGGCAGCACCAGGCCCAGGCAGTACAGCGACACCTCCCCGGCGGCGTCCAGCTGCACGACGAAGACCGGCGCCCCGACGTACCCCTGCGGCAGTTCCGTGGTGATCCGCACGGCGTCCCCGTCGCGGACCACCCGCTCGATGGCCACCTCCAACGGCCGCGACCCGTCCTCGCGTACCCCATGGGCCAGCACGAAAGCGGAACCGGCGTCGGCGCCGAGGCGGGCGACCACCTCGGGCCCGGCGGCGATCCCGGCGGGCACCGGCTGCACCCGCCACCGCCAGCCGCCGTCGCCGGCGTACCGGTGCAGCCCGCCGGTGGGCAGCACCGCGACGCCGTCCCCCGGAAAGCGGGCCCAGCCGGGCCTGATCTCGGCCTCCGCGACGGCGTCCGGCGCGACGCCGGCCGGCTCGGTGACGCTCGCCCGCAGGCCCAACTCCCCACCCGGTCCGCCGACCAGGTCGGCCGCCGTCAGCAGCGACTCCCCCACCGGGTCGTCGGTGCCCTGGAAGAAGAACGCGGTGCCGAAGCGCTGGTCGGTGGCGTCCGACGACCGGTACGGCAGGATGGCGCGGCCGACGATCTGGCACAGCTCGTAGGCGACGTCGTTCTCGGCGTCGGGATCCAGCAGCACCAGCCGAGGGTACGGGCCGGCGCGGGGTCGGTCCGTGGGAACCCGGATGCCGGCCACCGGGCCTCCGTGAGACTCTGCTCGGCAACGTGGACGCGGGCACCCTTTTCCCCGCCGGCCGACGGGTCGGCGGTACCCTCTGGGCGCGACACCCACGCCGCGCGCCCGTAGCTCAGCGGATAGAGCAGGGGACTTCTAATCCCAAGGCCGCAGGTTCGAATCCTGCCGGGCGCACCACAGTTGACCTGTGGAAACAGCAGATCCATACAGGCCGCGAGACGGTGCCCAGTGCGGTTGCCGTTGCATTGCGGATACTCTTGGTGAACGCGACGTATTCCCAAATCAACCCCAGCGTCTCGCCCCTGCCGTAGGCCGAGAGCCAGCGCGACGGGCCAGCGCGCCGCGTTCCGCCTGCCGGCCGCCGCTGCCGGGATCGCGAATCCTCCCGCGTGAGTGGCCGGGCTTCTCCCGGCTGACGCTCGGCGCATCGATCATCACGCAGGCGTTCTGAGCCACCCGCTTGCGCTGGTGGGCCACCGTCAACGCCCGAGACATGATGCGGTGCAGTTGCAGCACGGGCAACGGCTTCATGCCAGACGACTTGCACGCCGCCTCGACGCCCGGTTGTGCATGGAGGCATTGAGGCCTCCTCGGCTCAATCCCCCGTGGCTGCGAATCGCCGGCCGATTGGGCAGCGGGGCGCGTTCCTCTGGTACCGGACCGGCTCACCGGCTCAGACGTTTCCGTGCTCGTGGACACCGCCTTCCGCCTCCTCAACGCCAAGAAAAGTGAGGCCCCGGCGGAGGACACACCCGCCGGGGCCTCGCTTGCCGCCAGGCGGCCCGCTCAGGTCAGGAAACCTTGTCAACCTTGCAGGTGATCTTGCCGGTCACCTTCTGGCTCAACACGACCATGGCCTGTTCAACGGCCTTCTGGCCCGGCCGCACGTCCGAGACGATAGTCGTGGTGTTACCCACCCGCGTGCCCTTGGCATCGAGGACAAACACATCGATGAAGTAGGTGTTCTGGCTCTCGCTGGAGTTGTTCACCTCGAGATCGACCGTCACGTTCGCCAGGAGCTCGCTGCCCGCCGATTCTCCTTCGCACGACGTCAGCTTGACGTGCCCGGCCTTTGCCGCCTGATCCTCGCTGACGTCACTGGCCGCCTTGCCAACCAGGGCGGTGCACGCGACCAATCCGCCGCCGCATAGCAGGACGGACAGACCTGCGATGATGAGGAAGACCTTCAAACCCGTCGACATTCCCTTCTTCGGCGGGGGCGCGGGAGCGTACGCCGGCGGAGGGGTCGGGGTGCCCGGCGGAGGGGTCGGGGTCTGGTACGACATTCGTTGTGCCTCTCAATTGTGCGGTGTTAGCTCCGGGAGCCTTCCCAGGCGGCCGGAGGTCTTATTTCTTCACCACCGACCGGTGCCGGACGTTAAGGGTGGTGGCGGTGGACAGCGGTCCCGGATGGAGCAAGCTCCTGGCTCAACTCGCCGACGTCGGCAGACTGCTGGCCAACGGCCAGCCGTACGGCGAGACCGGGTGGTGTCGCTGGCGGCCGGTGTGTGCGGCGCTAGTCATGGTGCTCTCATCTCTCCGGGTCGCGGTGACGCTCCCCCCGTGACGAGAGCGACCCCGCCAGAGGGTGCCACGGCCGGGCCACTCCGTAGATCAACCAGCCTGGTGGTTGCCATGAGCCAGTCAGTCGGCAAGATCAACGAACGGGCGACTGCGGTCGCCGGTGGGTGCGACCAGGCGGTCCGTCTCGGCTGATGAGAGCCCCGAATGAGGGCCCCCAACCGAATCGGTGGTCAATGAGCATGATCGGACGACTGGCGGTCGACGAGATCAAAATCCTGTACCGCCGACCGTCGGGATCATCTACCGGCTCGCCTCGGTGCACCGTTGGCGGAAGGCTGACGACTGGGAACCGCGTTGTACTCCGCCGACGACGTCGCCGACACGTCAGCAGCTCGGCTTCCTCGGCGTAGCGCACTGGCCAACCCGGGTCGTACGCCTGAATGTGAACCCGCGCCGCCCGGTACCAGAGTGCGTTGCCTGCCTGCCCGTCCGTGTGCCTGGTCCTACCGATCGGGCGCGACAAGGGCACCCCTACAGCGTCGGAGGTTGACTAACTAGGTCGGGGTGCCCGGCCAACCGATCGCGTCGAGGAATTCCTCCACAGCGACCACGACCCGGCTGAGCACCGCGATCGACTCCGTCAGCGGACCCGGTACGTACATGCCGTGATCCGCCCCGGGCACCTCCAGCACGTGAGGCGACAGCCGGCGGGCGGCGTCGCCGTCCCACAGCTTGTCGGCCGTGCCACCGATGAGGAGGAACGGTGTGGTCGCCCGGCTCAGGGCCTCGACCACCCACGGCAGGGTGAGCACGGGCGTGAGCCACACCGCGGGCAGGGATCTCTCGGCGGCGATGGCAGCCGCGTTCGTGCCGAGCGATTTGGCGATCAGCAGCGGGCGACCGCCGACGGAGTCGATCAGCGGGCCGATCTGACCGCGCACCCAGCCTTCGATGTCCGGCGCGTCCGGCCGTGACGGCTCCTCGGACCACGAGTGTCTGTGCACCGTCGCACCGCGCTGTTCGGCGACGTCGCCTGCGTACATCAGGAGAGGCGCACCCGGTCCGAACGTACGGCCGGGAATCACGACTGCGTCCGCCATGACACCGACGCTACCCAGAACGCCGCTGACGCGTGGCCCTGAAGCCACCCTTCAGGCTGAGGCTGCGGCCACGCAGAACTCGTTGCCCTCCGGGTCGGCCATCACCACGTGGTGGCCGTCGACTTCCTCCAGGACACTCCCGCCCGCCTTCACCAGGCGCTCCGACTCCGCCCTGATCCGCGCCCACCATTCGTCGGGGCTGCCGTGGCCGGGCACCCGGATGTCGATGTGGAGCCGGTTCTTCGCCGTCTTGGGCTCGGGAACGTTGAGGATGGAGAGTCGGGGCCCGACGGCGTCGGGATCACACAGCCACGCACCGTCATCCGCGACGTCGTCCTCCGGCAGGTCGAACTGCGCGAGCCACTCCTCCCGCGTGGCGAAGGGCGCGGGCGGCGGCTCGTCGACATAGCCCAGAGCCGTTTTCCAGAACGCGGCGAGCACCTGGGCGTCAGTGGAGTCGAGCGTCAGGTCGATGCTGGCTGCCATGCCGGGACCGTAGTCCGCGCCTCTGACTTTCGCCCGAGACGCGCCTCGCCGGACCGGCATCGGCGCTGAGGATCTCGGCGCCGGCCTCCGTCTCGCTCCTCGTCCCGGCCTCGGATCGGCCGCTGCAGGACTGATCGACTCCGTATCGCCGATATTGGGGAGCCCAAGAGACGGGCACACCGCAATATCGCCGACGTCGAGTCGATCATCGGAGAGAGAACGGTCAACCGGGTTCGGGCTTGAGCGCATGAGCGGATTTCCAGGCCACGGCGCGGTTGATCCGGTCCGGGTAGCGCTCGATGATCGCCGCGTACAGCGCCTCGGCGCTCTCGGTACGCTCCGCGGCGGCCTCGACCTCCCGCAGGTAGCTGCTGGTCTCTTCGACGGTGTACGGGTCGTCCTCGGCGCCGTCCCGTTTGTGGCCGGCGATCACCACGCAGGGCCGCAACGAGTTGACCACCGTCAGGGCGTCCAGCCAGCCCCCGATGCCGCCGTTGGCCGCCTCGGCGAGGTGCAGGTGGACGTCGTTGTAGACGACGTCGCCGGCGACGACGAGTCCGCGCGACGGCACGTGCAGCACGCTCGTGCCGTTGGTGTCGGTGTGGCCGGTCTCGACGGCCACCAACTGCTCGCCCTCAAGGTCGATGGTGTTGTCGACCAGCGGCTCGGCGATGGGTGGACGCTCGGCGATCTGGTCGGGGAAACCCTTGCGCCAGACACGGTCGAGCCACTGCTCCCCCACCTGGTCGGGCATCTTCTCCACCACGCTCACGGGTGCCACCAACCGCGCCCGGGGAAAGCGCTCCAGCACGGCTGCCGCGCCGAAGAAGTGGTCGCCGTGGGCGTGGGTGATGTAGATCGTCGTGAGGTTCCTGCCGCTCGCCACGACCCAGTCGGCCAGGGCCCGACCCTCGTCGATGGTCAGCAACGCGTCGACCAGGACCGCGTCGCGGTCTCCGTAGATCAGCGTGGAGCTGGTGGGCGACCACATCTCGCGGCTCTCGCCGGGCGGCAGGTCTGTCGACACGACCGGCTTGGCCGGGGCGACATAGGTTGACCAGGCCAACGAACCCACGGCTGCTCCTCATCCCACCAGCGCGCTCCCCGTCCCAGTCCAGCAGACCGCCACGCCCCTACGGGCGGGATCACGGAAAGAGCGAACCGGAGGCTGGCTCAGCCGCGCCCCAGCAGCTCACCCAGCGCTGCGTCGCCCTGGCCGAGCTGCGCTCCGCCGGCCGACGGCGCGATCAGGAAGCGCCGGCAGCCGTCGAGTTCCACGTACCGGTCCGGCCCGCCGGTGCCGTCCAGTGGCCGCAGCACCGCGAAGCGGGACGCCGGGGTGGCGCACGCCGTCGCCGGTCGGGCGGTGGCCAGTGTGTTGAGCACCGCCGCCTGCCGCTCGGCCGGCAGCGGCCCGCCGTACACGAAATCACCCGCCGGCTTGCCGCCGCCCTGCTCCGTGGCGGGCACCCGGTAGACGCAGAGGCGCAGCGGCTCCGCTGCCCGGGCCGTCGCCGGCACGGGCGGTCCGGCACGTCCCATCGTGGTCTCCACCCACACCATGTCCGCCCACCGCTGCGCGCAGCCGGCGGCCTCGGCCGCGGGGGATCCGACCTGCCCGACGGTACGGCTGTCCACCGTGATCAGCCGCAACCCGTCCAGCGCCGCGCGCACCTCCGCGCGGGGCTTGCCGCAGGCGTCCGTCGGCAGGTACGGGCGCAGCCACCGGCCCCGCTCGTCGAGCAGGGCCAGCCAGGGCGGGATGAGCATGTCGGCGGTGCAGGCGATCTCCCCGTCCGGCCGCCGGTCCGGCAGGCGCAGCGCGGCGACCAGCGCAGCGATCTCGTCGGCGCGCCGCTCGGTCGCCACCTGCTCCTCACCACCACCGGGGCGTGGTCGGATCTCGCGGCCGCAGAGCACGACGGTGACCGGCGTGAACGCGGGGTCGATCCGCCCGATCGCCGGATCGTCCCCGGTCGGTACCGGTTCGGCCCCGTCCGGCACCGGCAGCACAATGCTGGCGCCGGCCTGTGGTGCCGCCTCGGCGCAGGAGGTCCACTTCTCGACGATCCGGGCCGGGCCGGGATCGTCGCCGACACCCGGCCCGGCGCCGCTGCCAGCGCAGCCGCCCAGCGCCACGCCGAGCAGCACCACCGCCAGGACCGTCCCGCCCGAGCGCATCCGGCTCACCACCTCTCCGCCAGGTGATGGGACGGGCGGGAGCCGCGCCCGGTTCCGAAGCGATCAGCGAGGCCGGCACGGGAGCGGGTGCCAGCTCACATCACCGCACGCCGATCGGGTTTGCCGCGCGACCGCCAGCATGATGGCCGGATGGCACATCTGGGACTGGTCGCGTTGCTGGTGCGGGAGTACGACGAGGCG
Source organism: Micromonospora cremea (assembly GCF_900143515.1). Taxonomy (NCBI): domain Bacteria; kingdom Bacillati; phylum Actinomycetota; class Actinomycetes; order Micromonosporales; family Micromonosporaceae; genus Micromonospora; species Micromonospora cremea. The sequence goes on from NZ_FSQT01000002.1 coordinate 888,318, forward strand.
ATCGACTTCTACGTCGGCGGCCTCGGCTTCGAGCTGGTGGAGGACACCGCCCGCCCGGACGGCTCGCGCTGGGTGGTGGTCCGCCCGCCGGGCGCCCGGGAGACGGCGCTGTTGCTGGCTCGGCCGAGCAGCGCCGAGCAGCGGGCCCGGGTCGGCGACCAGACCGGCGGTCGGGTGGGCCTGTTCCTGTACACCGAGGACTTCGCCCGGGACCACGCCCGGATGGTCGCTGCCGGGGTGCGGTTCCTGGAGGAGCCGCGGCACGAGGCGTACGGCTCGGTCGCGGTCTTCGCCGATCTCTACGGCAACCGGTGGGATCTGCTCCAGCCTCGCAGCACGGAGTGACACATCGGCGACACTCCGGGCACAATGGGTGATTGCTTGCCATCGGCCATGCTATTCTCCGATGTCGATCTCCGCCGCGCGGACCCGGACCGGGTCGTTGTCGGAAGGACGCCTCCCGATGCCGGCCGTTGCCACCCCGACCGCGCCGCCGCCCGCGCTGGACAATCCGGCCGGCGGCGCGCTCAGCCTCATCTTCACCACGTTGCCGGCGCTGCTGCGGCTCACCTGCGGGTTGGTCGGCGCGGTGGTGGCGCTGTCGGTGCGTACCCCACCGGTCGAGCCGGCCCTGCTCCTGCCCGGCGTGGCCGCGTTGACCGGCTGGTCGCTCTGGTACGCCGGCCGCGCGATGCGTCACGGCATCACCCCGGCCCTGGTCGCCGGTGACGTCGCGCTGACAGCGGTCGCCTGCCTGCTCATTCCCCGCCTGGTGGCGCCCGGGGTGCTGCCCGGCGAGGGCAGCTGGATCGCGGTGCTGGCCAGCACCACCGTGATCAACGCGCAGGCCACCGCCCCGGCACGCTGGTCGATCCCGGCCGGGCTGCTGGTCACCGCGGCGTACGCGGCGGGCGCGCACTCGGCCGGCAATCCCGTCGAGGCCCGGGCGCACGCGGCCACCCTGCTGGTGCAGACCGCCTGCACGGCGATGATGACGACGGTGATGCGCCGCCGGATCGGGCGGGCGGACCGGGCCTTCGCCGAGCACCAGCGGCTGACCCGGGACGCGCTGATCGCCCGGGCCGCCCGGGAGGCCGAACGGCGGCAGAACCGGGACCTGCACGACACGGTCCTCGGCACGCTGACCATGGTGGGGCTCGGCGCGGTGCCCGGGCCGTCGGCCGCGTTGCGCGAGCGGTGCGCGTCCGACCTGGGTACCCTCGTCGCGCTGACGGACGCGGGCCCGGTGCCCGGCGACGGCCCGGTGCCCCTGGAGGGGCGGCTACGGACGGCGCCTGACCGGCTGCCCGAGCTGCGGGTGAGCCTGGAGCTGGCGTCGTGCGCGGTGCCCGCCGGTGTGGCCGACGCGATCACCGAGAGCGCCTACGCGGCGCTGTCCAACGTGGTCCGGCACGCGCCGGGCGCCGACGTCACGCTGCGGATGACCCGGGACGCGATCGCCGTCGTGGTCGAGGTGACCGACGACGGCCCCGGCTTCGACCCGGCCAGCGTCCCTCCACATCGGTACGGGCTGCGCGAGTCGATCCGCGGCCGGATGGCGGCGATCGGCGGGCGGGCCGAGGTCCGCTCCGCCCCCGGCGCGGGCACCACGATCCGGCTGGAGTGGCCCGGTGTCGGCTGACCTCGGCGCCTCGACGGATCGCACGGCGGCACCCGGGGGGCCGGCCCGCGCCACGGAGCCGCAGCCAGGCCGGGCCAGCGTGCCGGCGCCTCGGGGCCCGGCGCCCACGGCGGCGCTCGCCGCGCCGGCGGCCGTGGCGCACGCCTCCGACCGGGGTGCCCGGATCGCCTCGGTCGCGATCGCGCTGGCCTGGCACGTCGCGATCGGCCTGCCGGCGGTGCTGGGCGCCCGCGCGGAGTTCGCCGCGCCGGCGGTGGTGCTGGGCGGCTGGCTGCTGGTCGCCGTGGCCGGGGTGGTGGCCGGGGTACGACTGCTGCACGGAGCGCCACTGCCACCGTGGCCGCTCTCCGGGCTGCTGCTCGTCGTCGACGCGGCCGTCTTCGCCGCGGTTGGTGATCGGCAACTGTTCGCCGCCGCCAACTGGGTGTGGAGCACCCTCGGCTGGTTCTTGGTGCTGGCGATGTGGGGCCGGCGGGTCACCGGGCTGGTCGCGCTGCTGACCACGCACGCGTTGATCGCGCTGGTCGCCGTGCTCGGGCACGGCCACGACCCGGCCGACCTGGCCCGCTACGCGATGTACGTCTACGGCACGTCCTCGCTGCCGGTGGCGGTCTTCGTGGGCAGCACGACGATCGTCGGCCTGGCCCGGGAACGGGCCGCCGCGGCGGCCGCCATGCACGAGATGGCCGCGGAGCGGGACGCCGCCGAGCAGAGCCTTCGGGAACGCCGCGACCGCCTCGCCCTGGTCGGTGCGGCGGCCGGGCGGGTGCTCGGGGACCTGGCCGCCGGACAGGCCGATCCGGACGACCCGGAGGTGCAACGCCGGTGCGTGCTGGCCGCGGCCCGACTGCGTCGCCTGATCGCCGAGTCCGACGACGTGCCCGACCCGCTGCTGCACGAGCTGCGGGCCGCCGCGGACCTGGCCGAACGCAACGGGCTGCCGATCGATCTGGTCACCATCGGCAACCCGCCACCACTGCCGGTGGAGATCCGCCGCCGGCTGGCCGACCCGCTCACCGGCATCCTCTCCGACGCCCGGGGCTGGGCCCGACTGACCGTCGTCTCCGGCCCGGACGAGGTCGTGGTCAGCCTCGTCACACCCGATCGGGAGGGGCCGGAGGCGGCCGGCCCGCCACCCGGTGAGCACGACGACGGGCCGGTGCAGCACCTCTATGAACGGGACGGGGACATCAGATGGGCGCAGACCCGGTGGCGGAGATGACCGGCGACCGGCCGGTCGGGGTGGCGATCGTCGACGACCACCCGGTGGTGGTCGACGGCGTCCGCGCCTGGCTCGCCACCGAGCCGAGACTGACCGTGCTGTCCACCGGGGACGACCCGGACGAGGTGCTGCGGGCGGCGCCGGACGCCGACGTCGTCCTGCTCGACCTTCGGCTGCACGGCCGGATGGTGCTGGACAAGCTGGCCGAGCTGAGCGCCACCGGGCGGCGGGTGGTGGTCTACTCGGAGCACACCGACCCGGAGACGATGCTCGCCGCCTTGGACGCCGGGGCGGTGGCGTTCCTGGCCAAGCACGAGGGCCGCGAGCACTGCGTGGCGACGGTGCTGGCCGCGGCGAGCGACCGCCCGTACGTGCCGCCCGCGCTGGCCGGCGCGATGGTCGGCGACCCACGGCCGGACCGGCCGATGCTGTCCGACAAGGAGCGCGAGGCGCTGCTGCTCTGGTTCCAGTCGATGTCCAAGGCGTCGGTGGCCCGGCGGATGCAGATCAGCGAACACACGGTGAAGCAGTACGTCGACCGTGCGCGGATCAAGTACACCCGAGCGGGGCGGCCGGCCGCCACAAAGGCGGCGCTGCTCGCCCGGGCGATCGAGGACGGCCTCGTCCGCCCGGAGGAGATCGGCATCTACCGGTCACAGGCGACGCACGACCGGCCGACCCCCTAACGGGCGTCATGACACGGCCCGCCGGATCCGCGAGGCTCGACGCACACACCAGCTGACCGGGAGGTCGTGACGATGCACGCCGACACGTCCCCCTTCTTCATCGGTCCCCACCGGTTCGACGCGCCGGACGACGATGCCGGGCCGATCCTGGACCGCCGCTACGCCCTGCGACCGGTGCTCGGTGAGAAGGTGCTCGGCCGCTACCGGTTGCTGGTCGCGGGTTACCTGCTCGGGCCGACCGAGGCGCGGCGCGGCTGGCGGCTGCCCTGGCCGGTGTCGGTGACCGTCACCGACCGGCGGATCTGCTGGGTGGGCACCGGGGCGCAGCTGTCCCTGGTCGCCGACGAGACACCCCCGCACCGACCGGCGGGCCGGCCGGCCGGGCTGATGAGCGGGCAGATCCGCTGGCAGTGGCCGTCCCGGTTGGAGCTGCCGCCGGCGAACCCGGACGGGCCGGAGCAGCTTCTGATCGTCTGCGACGCGCTGCGCACAATCCAGCAGCCGGCGCTGGCCCTCGGCGGGCCGCACGGGGACGTCACCGCGCTGGCCCGGCAGGTCCGCCGGGCGGTGGCCATGTTCCGGCTCACCCGCCCGCAGCTGGTCGACCTCTCCGCGCAGGAGCGCGACGCGCTGCTGCTGCGCGCCGGCCCCGCGCTGCTCGCCGGAGACTCCCGGGTCACGCTGCCCGGTTCGCTGCCGGTGGAGTTCCGATCCCGGGACGACTACTACCGTTCGGGGCCGGAGCCGACCCGGTGGAGCGGGCTCGCAGGCGGCGCAGCATCCGGGCGTCGGTGAAGCCGACGGTCCGCGCGGCCGATTCCACCGTCGCGCCGTGCCCGATCAGGTGCTCGGCGCGCTCCACCCGCAGGAGCTGCTGGTAGCCGAGCGGAGTGAGCCCGGTGGTCCCGCGGAACAGCCGGGTCAGCGTCCGTTCGGCCACCCCCGCGGCGGCGGCCAGCTCGGCCAGCGGCAGTGGTTCGGCGTACCGGCTGTCGATCAGGTCCTGCACGCGGTGGACCGCGTCGGACAGGTGCGAGCGGTGTCGCATCAACGCACTGGCCTGCGGCTCGTGCCCGTTGCGCCGCGCGTAGACGACCAGCGTGCGGGCGATCCGGGCGGCGGCCGCCGGGCCGTGCCGGGTGGCCACCAGGTGCAGCGCCACGTCGATGCCGCTCGCGATGCCGGCCGACGTGACCACCCGGTCGTCGACCACGTACAGCACGTCCCGGGCCACCCGCGCCGCCGGGTGCCGACGGGCCAGGTCGTCCTGCACCTCGTGGTGGGTGGTGCAGCGCCGGCCGTCGAGCAGCCCGGCCCGGCCGAGGGCGTACGCGCCGGCGCAGACGCTGGCCACGGTGCCGCCGGCGGCATGATGATCGGCCAACCGTTGCAGGTCGACGGGCGCGACCGGACCCTGCGGACCGTGCGCCGCGGGCCGCCAGCCCGGCACGAGCACCAGGTCGTCCGGGGTCAGCTCGGGCCACCGGGTGTCGGCGACCAGCGGTACGCCCTGCACGGTGGGCACCTGCTCCCGCTCGGCGACGTAGTGCAGCCGGTAGTCGTAACCGAGGTCGGCGGCGCTGGAGAAGACCTGGGCCGGCCCGGCGAGGTCCAGCAGGTGCAGCTGCGGGACCAGCAGGAAGACGACCCGGGTCACTCGGTCAGCCCCGGGCGTCGGCGTAGGTCGCGCGGGTCAGCTCGTCCACCGTCCGGATGGTGGCGAAGCGGCCGGCCAGCGCGTACTCGGTGCGGGTGACGATCTCCTCGGTCGACAGGGTGCGCGGGTCGGCGAGGATCTCCTCGACGGTGGCGGTCTCCGGCAGATCCCAGTGCGGAATGGGGAACGTCAGCGTGGCGTCGGTGACGAAGGTCATCCGGTAGCCGAGATCGGCGCCGACCCGGGTGGTGGTCTCGACGCACTGCTCGGTGCGGATGCCGCAGACGGTGAGGTCGTGCACGCCGGCCACGGTGAGCAGTTGCTGGAGGTTGGTGGTGGTGAACGCGTTGTGCGCGGTCTTGACCAACGTCGGCTCACCCTCGACCGGGACCAGCCCGTCGATCAGCCGCACGTGCCCGAGGGCCGGGTCGAAGACGCCGGCCGTGCCGGGCTCCGAGTGCAGGACCCAGACCACCAGGTCGCCGCGCTCACGGGCGGCGGCGACCAGCCGGTCCACCTGCCGGAGCAGGTCGGGGTTGGAGCCGTACGCCCAGATCGGGCGCTGGCGGAAGGACTCCTGGACGTCGATCACGACGAGTGCTGCTCTGCTCATGCTCCGATCCTGACCGTACGGCGTCCGCAACGGCAGACACCATCATGCCCGGATGCGGAACGATCCGGTCACCACCCGGGTCGTCAGGCGCTGGGGGTGCGGTGCTCGGAGGCGGCGTCCAGGGCGGCCGCCTCCTCCGGGGTCGGCGCGCTGCCGCCCAGGTGCGCGGGCTGCCACCAGGTGTCGTCCGGACCGGCCGGCGCGTCCGGGTACTCCCGCTGGGCCCGGTCGACGAGCGCGCTGAGCCGCGTGGTCAGCTCGGCGGCCAGCACGTTCGGGTCCGGGAAATCCGCCGGATTGATCGGTTCGCCGATCAGGATGGTGATCGGCGTGTGCCGGCGGGTGAGCGTGCGCGGGCGGCCCTTGGTCCACAGCCGCTGGGTGCCCCACAGCGCGACCGGCAGCACCGGCACCTTCGCCGAGCGGGCCATCCGGACCGTGCCGCTCTTGAGCTCCTTGACGGTGAACGACTGGCTGATCGTCGCCTCGGGGAAGACGCCGACGACCTCGCCGCGCTTGAGCGCGTCCACGGCGGCGCGGAACGAGGCCGCGCCGGCCTGCCGGTCCACCGGGATGTGCCGCATCCCGCGCATCAGCGGGCCGGAGATCCTGTGCGCGAAGACCGACTGCTTGGCCATGAACCGGACCAGCCGGCCCGACGCGTTCGCTCCCAGGCCGGCAAAGATGAAGTCGAGGTAGCTGACGTGGTTGCTGGCCAGCACCGCCCCGCCGGTGCGGGGTACGTGGTGGGCGCCCTCGATCTTGATCTTCAGGTCGAGGACCCGGAACATCGTCTTGGCGGCGGCGATAACGGGCGGGTACACGAGCTCCGGCATCCGCAGAATCTACCCTGCCCGGCTGGCGGACGCCTGGGTGGCGACGGCCGGAAGACCGTGTTCGTTCTGCCCTCGGCGGATCCCCCTGGCCACGCGCCGGCCCTGGCCGCAGGATGACGGGATGACGGAACGAGCGGTGCTGCTCTGGATCCATGGCGGCGGCTGGCGTGGGCAGGCGAGCGAGGACGGCGCGGCTCTGGCCGGGCACGGGCTGCGGGTGGTGCCGGCCCGCTACCGGCTGGCGCACGAGGCGCACTGGCCGGCCCAGTTGACCGACGTACGCGAGGAGGCACGTCGCGCCCGCGACGACGGCCGGCCACTGCTGGTGGGTGGTGACTCGGCCGGTGCCATGCTCGCCCTCCAGGCAGGGTTGCGTGGCATCGACCGGCCGGACGACGTGACCGGGGTGCTTGCGTACTGGCCGCCGGTGGACCCGCTCGACCCCGAATGGGTACGGCTGCGCGACGGCAACGATCCATGGGTCGACCTGCTCGGCCACCCGCCCGCGGCCGGCGACCCGGCCACCGTCGACGCCACGGTCGGCACCCACGTCGGCAACCGGGTGCCGGTGCTGCTGGTGCACGGCACGGCCGATCGCTCGGTCCCGGTGAGCCAGACCGTCCGGCTCACCGGTGCGTTGCTCGCCGCCGGGCACCCGGTGCACAGCTGGGTGACCGATGGTGGCCACGCGCTGGAGCTGGACCGGCCGGACCTGCGGGCGGTGGCCGCCGCATTCCTGGACAGCGTGCTGCCGCCCGGCTGACCGGGCCGACCGGCCAAGGTGGACCAGCCAGCGCGGTAAATCAGTCGGAGAGGTTGCTGAGATCGATCCGGCCTCGGGCGAAGGCGTCCACCCGCCCCCAGCGGCCCGGAATGTCCAGCACCTCGATCCGACCCATTCCCATCGGCAGCCGTGGATCGACCGCCAGGTGCCCCTCGTGGGGCTCCAGGCCGAGCATGGTGCGCAGCAGCAGCAGCGGCGTACCGGTCGACCATGCCTGCGGGCTGCACGCCGTCGGATACTCCACCGGGAACTTGGTCAGCTCCCGCGGGTAGCCGCCGAACGCCTCCGGCAGCCGCCCGTCGAAGTAGGTGGCCGCGTCCAGGATGCCGCTGGCGATCGTGGCGGCCTCCTCGGCGAAGCCGTACCGACGCAGACCCCAGGCGATGAAGGAGTTGTCGAACGGCCAGATCGTGCCGTTGTGGTAGCCGATCGGGTTGTACCGGGATTCCCCCTCGGCCAACGTCCGCACCCCCCACCCGGTGAAGAGCCGCGACCCGACCAGGTGCTGCGCGAGCTTCTCGGCCCGCTCGGGTTCGACGATCCCGCTCCACAGCAGGTGACCGTTGTTCGAGCTGAGCACGTCGCACTGGCGACCGTCCGGGTCCACGGCCAGGGCGTAGTACTCGCCGTCCGCCACCCAGAAGTCCCGGTTGAACCGCTGTTTCAGCTCTGCCGCCTCCCGCTCCAACTGGTCGGCGAACTCCGGGTCACCCCAGAACTGCCGGGCCAGCCGGGCGGCGCGCATCTTCGCGTCGTACGCGTACCCCTGCACCTCGCAGGTGGCCCGGGGGAACGGCGGCAGCGTGCCGTCGGAGTAGGAGATCGAGTCCCAGGAGTCCTTCCAGCACTGGTTCTCCAGGCCGGTGTCGGAGTTGCGTCGCTCGTACCAGATGTAGCCGTTGCCGATCAGGTCGGCGTACGAGTCGATCCACCTCAACGCCGCCCGCGACTCCTGCTCCAACTCCTTGACCAGGGCGACGTCCCCGCTCCACCGCTCGTACTCGTCGAGCAGCACGACGAACAGCGGCGTCGCGTCCACCGAGCCGTAGTACGGCGAGTGTGGCTGCTCCTCGAAGGCGGCGGTCTCGCCGTAGCGCATCTCGTGCAGGATCCGCCCGGGGTCCTCGTCGCGAAAGTCGTCGAACCGGCTGCCCTGAAGGGCGGCCAGGATGCGCAGCGTGGTCTTCGACAGTTGCGGGGTGAACGGCAGCGTCTGCAGGCAGGTGAGGATGCTGTCCCGGCCGAACATGGTCATGAACCAGGGCAGGCCGGCAGCCGGCAGGGTGGCGCCGCCCAGCGACAACGGCGAGAAGCGCAGCGCCGCCAGGTCGATCAGGCTGCGCCGGTAGGTGCTGGACACCCGGCCGTGCTCACTGTTGACCTTGGGCGCGTCCGCGATCCACTGCTCCAGGTCGTGCTGGAGTGCGAGCCGCTCGTTGCCGTGCACCCGCAGCCCGATCCGCAGGTCCCGGTCCCCGGGCCCGACCGCGTGCGTCTGGACGTCGATCGCGGTGTCCCACTGCTCGCTGGGTTCCAGGTGGACGGTGTACGCGAATCCCTTGCTGTCGTAGCGAGCGGCCACCGACGAGGAGATGATCGTTTCGCGCCGGAAGTTGCCCCGGCGGTAGCCCAACCGCAACCGGTCCGCCTCGACTTCGCTGTAGAGCTCGCCCTTCTTGTTCACGATCTCGTCCTTGACCTGGAACAGGTCGGCGAAGTCCGACGCCGCCTCCATCCGGATCTCCAGGTCGACCGCCTTCTCGTCGTGGTTGAGGAAGGTGAGCTGCTCCCGGAAGCTGCCGCCGACCGCACGCTCGCGGATGATCGACAACTTGGCGTCGATGTAGTGCGTCGCCATCCCCGGCACCAGGAAGAACCGCGATTCGAAGTACTGGAGGTCGTCGAAGGAGAGCGAGTTGAGCCGCTCGCCGTTCACGGTCAGCACCCAGGTGGACAGAAACCGGGTGTCGATGGAGAACAGCCCGGTCGGCTCACTCGGTGTCGCCTCGATGTCGCCGGTGTCCTCGCAGACGACGAAGGTGTTGCCGTCCAGGATCCGGATCGTGTTGCTCTGCCCCATCAGTGCACCTCCCCGGCGAATCGGTGGCGCGGCCCGACAGCATCCGGGGAACCCGGGAAGATGCGCTCGACCTGCACCACCAGCCGGGCGTCACCCACCACCGTCATGTCCCCCCGCAGCAGGGCGGCCAGGCCGTGCTCGCGGCCTGTCGCGATGTCGTCGAAGAGCTCCGGACTGGTCCCGATGACCGTGTCGGCCTCCCGGTCCTCCTGACTCACGTTCAGCCGGCCGTGGTCGATCCTCAGCAGCCAGTGCCGGGTCTGCGCCCCCTCGTGCAGGTCGATGCGCAGTGTCCCGGAGGTCTTCGCCAGCCGGGGTTCGTACCCCCGCCGGTCCAGTTCCTCGAAGAACCTCGTGGTCGCGTCCACCATCGGGTCCACTCCTCCCCCAGTTGCGCCGCCCGGCATCCCGCCGCGCTCGCGTGGCGCCCAGGACCGGCGTTGCACGTCCCCGCACGGGGTCCCCGCCGGTTCTCCGGCCAACCTCACCCGGATCGGGTGAGCGGCCCGGGAGTGTCGGACCGGCCGGGTAGCGTGCCGGGCACCAGGGTGGAGCGACGGGACGTCCGTGACGGAGGGGCACATGACGGGGCAGGCGGCACAGGTCGACCGGCGGCAGGTCCTCGCGTACCGGGTGGCGGCCCAGCAGCTCGACCGCTCCGGCGGCCGGCTTCCGGGCGATCTGGCGGTGCTGTCCCTGGGCGTGCAGGACACGCCGTACGGCAGCGCCCGGCAGGCGCTGGCGGCGCGCGGCGCGACCGGGTCGGACGACCGGCTGGAGCTGGTGTGGTCGATGCGCGGCGCACCGCACCTGCACCGGCGTGCCGACCTGCCGACCCTGGCCTCGGCGCTCTGGCCGCTCAGTGACGCCGACGCCACCCGCCGGATCCCCGGGCAGATCGGTGCGGGCGCGCGGCTCGGGCTGGCCGCGTTCCGGGCCACGGCCGAGGCGTTCCAGGCGGTGGTCACCGCCGAGATGGAGCGCGGCGTGGTCAGCCGGGCGGTCTCCGACCGGGTGCCCGCCGAGCTGACCTACGACTGCCGGGCGTGCCAGGCACGGCACATCTCGGGGTCGGTGTTCCAGCAGGCCGGGCTCGCCGGCGGGGTGCGCCTGCTGGTCTCCGGCCGGGCCGCCCGGCTCGCCCCGCTGCCCGACCGGCCCGGCCCGCCCGCCGCCGCGGCGCACACCGCCGACCTGATCGCTACCTACCTGCGGCTGCTCGGCCCGGCCACCCCGGCCGACGCGGCCGGCTTTCTCGGCTCCGCCGCCGCGGAGCTGCGCCGGGTCTGGCCGGCCGACCTGGTTGAGGTGCGGGTCGACGGCCGGGCCACCTGGCTGCCGGCCGACGCGCTCGACGCGTTGACCGGCGCGCCGGCGGCCCGTCTGGTGCGGCTGCTGCCACCGGGGGATCCCTTCCTCGCGGGCCGCGACCGTGACCTGCTGGTGCCCACTCGGGAGCACCAGCGGCAGCTGTGGCGGGCGATCGGCAATCCGGGCGCGCTGCTGGTGGACGGCGAGGTGGCCGGCACCTGGCGGGCGCGGCAGGTCGGAAAGGGTCGGTTGGAGCTGACCGTCAGCCCGTTCTCGGCGCTGCCCGCCCGGGTCCGCCGCGGGGTCGACGCCGAGGCGGCGACGGTCGCCGCCGCTCGCGCCGCCACCGACGTGCAGGTCCGGGTCGAGCCGACCTGACCGCATGGCGTGCTCCGGCCAGCACGACGCCGGCCCTCCCGCGAGGGGAGAGCCGGCGCGCCCGCGGCGGACGGTCAGTTGTTCGGGTCGTCGGCGCTGATGTCAGCCAGCACCGACTGCGGTTCGCGCTCGACCGCGAGGTCGCCCATCGAGACGAGGCCGACCAGGCGCCCGTCGTCGATCACCGGCAGCCGGCGTACGGCGTAGGTGCGCATCAGGTCCGCGGCGGCAACGGCGTCGTCGTACTGGCTCACCGTGACCACATCGCGGGTGGTGATCTGGTTCAGCCGGGTCGAGCCCGGGTCCATGTTCTCCGCGACACCCCGGACCGTGATGTCCCGGTCCGTGACGATGCCGACCACACTGTCGCCGTCGGTCACCACCACGTCACCGATCGCGCTGTCGCGCATCTCCTGCGCGGCCGCGATGAGTGTGTCGTTGCCGTCCATCGTCACCAACCGGGTCGTCATGAACTCTCCGACCGTTGTCATGGTGCTCCCCTCTCGGTGTCGGCACGGCCCGTCTACCCGCCGCCCGGGGCGGGGTAACGCGGGCGGCCGCCCCGGCAGCGGTCGCCGGTATGCCGGCCGGCGCGTCACGGCGGGCGGTGCGATCCGGCTCCGCCGCCTACGGTGGGCGGGTGATGACGGGCGAGCCCGAGCTGCGCGGAATGGTCGCCGGCAGCGGCTGGTTGACCCGGGCGCTGACCGTGGTACGCGACTCCGGCCTGCCGGACGCCTGGATCGGCGCGGGCGCCCTGCGCGACCTGGTCTGGGGCGAGCGGTACGGCGACGGGTTCGACCCGACGACGGTCCACGACGTGGACGTGGTCTTCTTCGACCCGACGGAGCTGAGCCGGGACGCCGACGACCGGGCGACCGCCCGACTGACGGCGGCCTGGCCCGAGCCGCCCTGGCAGGCGCGCAACCAGGCGGCGGTGCACACCTGGTACGCGGCGAAGTTCGGCGGCGACCCGATCGCCCCGTACGGCAGCGTGGCCGAGGCGGTCGCCACCTGGCCGGAGTACGCCACCGCCGTGGCGGTCCGACTGGACCGGGCCGACCGGCTGGTGGTCTGCGCCCCGTACGGCCTGGCCGATCTGCTCGGCGGGGTGTGGCGGCACAACCCGGCTCGTGTCGGGGTCGCGATGTCCCGGCAGCGGCTGGCCCGGCACCGGCCCGCGCAGCGGTGGCCCGGGGTGACCGTGGTCGACCCGGGCTGACCCGGGAGTGGACCGCCCGTCAGCTCTGGGGCGGCATACCGTAGATGCGCTCGACGTGCAGGCGCAGCACCAGCCGCTGTTCGGCGACCATGGCCCGGCGGTATTCGTCCCAGTCCGGGTGTTCGCCGCGTAGCGACCGGTAGAGCCCCACCAGCTCCTCGACGGTCGCGTCGCCCGATTCGGTGGCCGGCGCCGTCAGCTCGGCGCGCCCCTCGACCACCGCGTACGCCCAGCCGTCCTCGCTGCCGACGTGGAAGCTGGCCCGTGGGTCCCGGCGCAGGTTGGCCGTCTTGGCCCGATCGTCGGTGACGGACACCCGGATCAGGCCCGCCTCCCGGTCGAAGGAGTAGAGCACAGTGGACAGCTGCGGCCGGCCGTCCCGCTTGATCGTGGCGAGCACGCCCATCGGGCGGCCGGCGATCAGGTCGGTCAACGCCTGCTGGGCACGGTCATCCGGCACGGCATCCTCCAGGTGGCAGGTCGGCTTCGTTCATCCAAGCACGACCGGCCGACTCCCGCCCCCGCCGAGCCGCGCTCGGGCGGACCGAGGCCCCCGCCGGCAGCCGACGGGTGCCTGGCGTGACGGCGACGGTCAGCGGCGCTCGGCGGCGACCAGCTCGGCGATCTGCACGGCGTTGAGCGCGGCGCCCTTGCGCAGGTTGTCGTTGGAGCAGAACAGCGCTAGGCCGTACTCGACGGTCTCGTCGGCGCGGATCCGTCCCACGTAGGTCGGGTCCTGCCCGGCCGCCTGCAACGGCGTCGGCACGGCGGTCAGCGCAACCCCGGGCGCGTCGGCGAGCAGTTCGTGGGCCCGCTGCGGGGTGAGCGGCCGGGCGAACCGGGCATTGATCTGGAGCGAGTGGCCCGTGAAGACCGGCACCCGGACGCAGGTGCCGGAGACCTTCAGGTCGGGGATCTCCAGGATCTTGCGGCTCTCGTTGCGAAGCTTCTGCTCCTCGTCGGTCTCGAACGAGCCGTCGTCGACGATCGAACCGGCCAGCGGGAGCACGTTGAAGGCGACCGGCTCGGCGAACGAGCGTGGCGCGGGGAACTCCACGGCCGACCCGTCGAAGGCGAGTGCCGCGGCGTGCTCGGCGACCTTGCGGACCTGTTCGTCCAGCTCGGCGACGCCGGCCAGCCCGGCGCCGGAGACCGCCTGGTAGGTCGAGACGACCAGGCCGACCAGGCCCGCCTCGGCGTGCAGCGGGCGCAGCACCGGCATCGCGGCCATCGTGGTGCAGTTGGGGTTGGCGATGATGCCCTTCGGGCGATCGGCGGCGGCGTGCGGGTTGACCTCGGCGACCACGAGTGGCACCAGCGGGTCCATCCGGAACGCCGAGGAGTTGTCGATCACCACGGGGCCGGCCTCGGCGACCCGGGGGGCCAGCTCCCGTGCGGTGCCCTTACCCGCCGAGAAGAGCACGATGTCCAGCCCGGAGTAGTCCGCGGTCGCGGCGTCCTCGACGGTCACCTCCCCGTCGCGCCACGGCAGCGTACGCCCGGCGGACCGCGCCGAGGCAAACAACCGCACCTGCTCCGCCGGGAAACCCCGCTCCGCCAGCACCCGCCGCATCACGCCACCGACCTGGCCGGTGGCCCCCACAATGCCGATCCTCATGCCCGCGAGGCTACCCAGCCCGCCCCCACAACCGGGAGCCCTTTCCCACCCCCCGGGTCCCGCATCACACCCCCTCCCCCGTGATCATGAGGTTGTTGTCACGACACGCCGCGGCGGGTGACGACAACTTCATGATCACGGGGGGAGGGCGGGGGTCAGGGCTGGGTGATCATTTCGCCCAGGGCGGCGGCGGTGAGTTCGTCGCGGATGATCGCGGCGTCGCCCTCGATGACCAGGGTCAACCCGTCCGGGTGCAGGTGGGTCGCGGCAGCCGCGGAGACCTGGTCCACGTCGGCGGCGAGCAGCTCCTCGCGCAGCCGGGCGTGGTAGTCGTCCGGCAGGTCGTGCACCACCAGCGTGGTCAGCGCGGAGGCGATCGCCCGGGGGCTCTGCAACTCGACCGAGAGCTGCCCGGCCCGCCAGGAACGGGCCACCGCCAGCTCGTCCTCGGTCACCCCGCCGACCTGGGTACGGGTGATCTCCCCCACGGCCTCGACCAGGGCCGGCGCGGTCACCGCGGTCTGTACACCGGAGCTGACCGCGAACCGGCCGAACCGGCGGGACGAGGCGAAGTCACCCCGAATGCCGTACGTGTAGCCGTGCACCTCGCGGATCAGGTGGTTGAGCCGGGAGGTGAACGCCCCGCCGAGCACCGTGCCGGCGAGCGTCATCGGGACGTGGTCGGGATGCGCCCGGTGCGGCGACGGGTGGCCCAGTCGCAGCGTGGACTGCACCGAGCCCGGACGGTCCACCAGGATGATCCGCCGCCCGGTACGCATCGGCACCTCGATCGGGCCGCCCCGGTCGGCCGGGCCCCCGCCGGTGCCCGCGAACACCGCGGCGGCCAGCGCGTCCAGGTCGATCCGGTCCAGGTCACCGGCGACGACCAGGGTGCCGGGCCGCAGGAACCACTCGGAGTGGAAGACGGTCACGTCCTCCACGTCCAGCCCGGCCACCGACTCCGGGTCGCCGTACATCGGACGTCCCCACCGGTTCTCCGCGCCGAACAGGTCCGCGCGCAGCGCGGCGTCGGCGCGTGGGCCCGGGTTCGCCCAGTCCATCCGCAGCGCGTTGGCCTCGTCGTCGCGGACCCGCCGGACGTCGGCCGGGTCCAGTCGGGGCGTCCGCACGGCCTCGGCGAGCAGCTGCACCGCAGCGGTCAACCGGTCGACCGGCACCTGGACGCTGACCTGGAACGAGTCCCAGTCCAGCCCGGTCACCAGCTCGGTGCCGAGCGCCTCGATGGCCAGCGCGTACGCGGTCGCGTCCCGCTGTGCGGTGCCCTCCTCCAACGCCTTGGCCAGCACCCCGCCCAGCCCCTCCTTGCCGGTCGGCTCCCGACCGGCGCCGGCGTCGAGCAGCAGCAGCGCGACGGCGAGGTTCTGCCCAGGCAGGTGCGCGGCGACCACCTGACCACCGGCCACGGCGCGGCGGACCACCGGCGGGAACCGGTACGGGCGGGCGGCACCCGGGCCGGGACGGTCGGTGATCAGCGACATGGGGTCTCCTCGGACAGATAGGTCAGGGTCACCCGGTCGGTCGCACCGAGCACGTCGACGGCGGCCTCGGCGATCTGCTCGGCGGTCACCGCGAGCCAGGCGGGCAGACGGTCAGCGGCCCGGGCCGGGTCACCGAACTGGGTGGTGTACCGGCCGAGCGTGTCCGCACGGCCGTCCACTGTCGACATCTGACGCCACCACGCGGTGCTCAGCAACGCCTTGGCACGGTCCAGCTCGGCCGCGGTCACCGGCACGGTGGCCAGCTCGTCGACGACCTCGGCCAGCCCCTCGGCCAGCCGCTCGGCGCTCACGCCGGGACGGGCGGTGGCGGTGGCGATGAGCGGAGCCGGGGCGTGCGCCAGGTCCACCCCGTACGCGCCGACCAGGTCCGGCTGCGCGATCCGCTCACCGTCGGCGAGCCGCTGGTAGAGCCGGCTGCCCCGACCACTGCCCAGCACGGTGGCGAGCACGGTGAGCACGTCGTACCCCGGCCTGCCGAACGGGTAGCCGCGGTGCGCGACGTACACCCGGGGGGCCGGCACGTCGGCGGTCACCTTCTCCACCGCCGGCCGGCCGGTCGCCGGGACGCTCCGGCCGTCCGGGGCCGCCGGGATGTCGTCGCGCGCGGGCAGCGCGCCGAAGTACTTGTCGGCCAACGCGAACACCTCGGTGGCCGCCGCGTCGCCGACCACGGTGAGCACGGCGTTGTTCGGCGCGTAGTACGTCTGGTGGAACGCCTGGAAGGTGGCGAGGTCGGCGGCGTTGAGGTCGGCCATCGAGCCGATCGTCGCGTGGTGGTACGGGTGACCCGGCGGGTAGAGCAGCGGCAGCAGCCGCAGCCACGCGTCGCCGTACGGGACGTTCTCGTAGCGCTGCCGGCGCTCGTTCTTCACCACGTCCCGCTGGTTGTCCAGGGTCTCCTGGGTGAGCGCGGGGACCAGGCCGCCCATCCGGTCGGCCTCCAGCCAGAGCGCCAACTCCAGGTGCTCGGCCGGGACCGTCTCGAAGTAGTTGGTCCGGTCCGGGTTGGTGGTGGCGTTGAGCGAACCACCCGAGCCCTGGATCAGCTTCATGTGCTCGGTCTTCGCCACGTTCACCGAGCCCTCGAACATCAGGTGCTCGAAGAGGTGGGCGAAGCCCGTCTGCCCGGCCGGCTCGTGCCGGGAGCCGACGTCGTACCAGAGGTTGACGGCCACCGCCGGGGCGGTGCGGTCCTCGCTCACCACCACGCGCAGGCCGTTGTCCAGTCGGGTCGTCTCAATGGGCCAGGGGTAACCGCTGTCGGGCATGGCACGACGCTATCCGATCTCGCGGGCCCAGAGGTGACGCGCGGTCGGTCGGCGAGCCGACCCGCCGGCATCGAGCCGGCCGTTCGGGGTACCGGTGGGGAATGCCCGCGCCGCCCGTCACCCCGCCCCCGCCCCGCACCGCCGACCGGGCCACCTCCGCCGTCGTACACGCCACCGCCGCACTGACCCGGCTGCGCCGCGGCCGGCTGCTGCATCCGGCCGGTCGCTCGTTCGAGGGCGAGGTGCACTTCTGGGGTACGCCAGGCCCGCCGACCGGCGTCGGCCTGCTGGACGACCCGGGCCGGTACCGGGCCACCGTCCGGCTCTCCAAGGGGGTGCCCACACCGGGCGACTGGCCGGACGTGCTGGGCCTGGCGGTGCGCGTGCACCGCCCGGGCCGTCCGTTCGACCTGCTGGTCAGCTCCAGCGGCGCGGCCCCGGTGCTGCGGAACCTGCCGCTGCCCCGACGCCGCTTCGCCGGGACGTACAGCACGATCATGTGCTACCGGGCGGGTCGGCGCCGGCTCTGGCTGGCCGCGTTGGCCGATCCCGACTCGGTCGACCTCGGCCGGAGCCTGGCTGCGGTGGCGGCCGCGACCCGGGCGGACGCGCCGCGCCTGGTGCTCGCGGTCGCGTCCGCTGTGGGGCCGTGGCGGCCGGTCGGGCAGGTCAGCATCGGTGCCCAGCTCAGCGCTCGGGAGGACGCCACGCTCGCCTTCGACCCGGTGCGCAACCTGCCATCGGGGCTGCGGGCGGCCGGCCCGCTGGCCTGGCTGCGGGAGCAGACCTACCGGGGCTCGCGCCGGGGGCGTGGGGCGGGCGTTCAGTCCGGCGGCTCGTACGCGACCACCGTCTGATCCGAGGTCCGGTGCTCCAGCACCGTGTCCGGCGCCGCGTTCTGGTCCTCCTCGCGGATGTCGGACTCGGTGAGGATGGCGTCGGCCTGCGCCTCCGGGTCGTCGCTGCCCACCGCCGCTTCCTCGGGCAGGAGGTGCGCGCGGGACTCCACCCGGTCCTCATCGTTCTGCTCGTCAGTCATGGCACCCCTGTTACCCCGACCCGGGCGCCGGCACGCGGTGTTCACCGCTCGGTTGTGCGGGTCGGGCCGCCCGTCGGGTACGCTCAGCTCGTGACGCGTTCGTATCGATGGTTTAGGCAGCCGGCTCGCACGCCGGTGACTTCACCATGATCTGACGTCACCACGGACCGAGCCGGCTGGGCAGGAGCTGTCGTTCCTGCCCTTTTGCGTACGAGCAGCCGGCTCGTCCCGGGCACCGGCCCCGGGCACGGTCGGCGAAAGGATGCCCACCGTGACGACCCCGGAGACCGATCGGGTCAGCGATCAGCGGATCGACCGTGTCGTGCCGCTGACCACGCCTGCGCTGCTGCACCACGAGTTGCCCCTGGACGCCCCGCTCGCCTCGGCCGTGCTGACCGGCCGACGCGCGGTGGGTCGGGTGCTGGACCGCGAGGACGACCGCCTACTGGTGGTGGTCGGCCCCTGCTCGGTGCACGACCCGGCCGCCGCCCTCGACTACGCGCAGCGGCTGCGCACCGCCGCCGACCGGCTCGCCGACGACCTGCTGATCGTCATGCGGGTCTACTTCGAGAAGCCGCGCTCCACGGTGGGCTGGAAGGGCCTGATCAACGACCCGGGGCTGGACGGCAGCGGCGACGTCAACACCGGCCTGCGGCGGGCCCGAGCGCTGCTGCTCGACGTCCTGCGTCTCGGACTGCCGGTGGGCTGCGAGTTCCTCGACCCGATCACGCCGCAGTACATCGCGGACACCGTGGCCTGGGGCGCGATCGGCGCCCGCACGGTGGAGAGCCAGGTGCACCGCCAGCTCGCCTCCGGCCTGTCCATGCCGATCGGCATGAAGAACCGCCCCGACGGCAGCATCGGCACCGCCGTGGACGCGATCCGCGCCGCCGGCGTGCCGCACGTCTTCCCCGGCATCGACTTCTCCGGCACTCCGGCGATCATGCACACCCGGGGTAACACCGACGGGCACCTGGTGCTGCGCGGCGGGGGCGGCCAGCCCAACTACGACGCGGAGTCGGTGGCCGGTGCGCTCGACCTGCTCCGCGCGGCCAGGCTGCCGGAGCGCCTGGTGATCGACGCCAGCCACGCCAACAGCGGCAAGGACCACCGCAACCAGCCGCTGGTGGCCGCGGACGTGGCCGCCCAGCTGGCCGCCGGCCAGCGCGGGATCACCGGCGTGATGCTGGAGTCGTTCCTGCTGCCCGGCCGGCAGGACCTCGACCCGACCCGGGAGCTGGTGTACGGCCGCTCGGTCACCGACGCCTGCCTCGGCTGGGACGACACGGCCGAGGTGCTCGACCACCTGGCCACCGCCGTCCGGGCACGCCGGGCCACCCTGCCGACCCCCGCCTGACCCGCCGGCGGCTGTGACGGCGGACACGGCAGTGCGCGGAACAGCATCGGGGGTCGGTCCGTTGGCTGAGGTGTCGGTGTGTCCAGTGTCCCCGGGCCTCACCTAAATAGCCTTCGCGGAATACCGTCCGGCTGGAGCCGCGATAGCGCCACTCGCCGAGAGGCGACCTGCACACCGACACCAGCGCCGCCCCCGGCCACCCGGCCGGGGGCGGCGCTGTCTGTGTGCCCGCCCGAGGTCGGGCCACTCCGGCGCGACGTTTGACCGATTCCGGCCCGGGTAGCTGGTCAGCGTGACCGACGACGCATCCGTGGCCGGCGAGCCGGACACCCGGGCCCTCAACGACCTGCTCAACGACATCTACCGGGGTCAGGAGCGGGTCACCCAGGCGCAGATCTACCGCCGGGCGGTGGCCGCCGACCTCCCGGCGGACCTGCTCGCCCGGATCGACTCGCTGCCCGAGGGCGAGTACGCGGTGGACGAGGTCAGCGACCTGCTGGGCGGCTCCGTCGGGTGAACGCGCCGCACCGCCCGCTGTCGCCGACGACCTCAGAAGGGACACCGAGATGACGCACCACGAGGACCACGACGAGAAGGTCCCCGCGCTGGGCCAACCGCCGAAGGGCAGGGACACCACGCCCGAGCCGGACTTCGCCAACGAACACGACCGCACCGCCGTGGACCGGGACATCATCACCGGAGAGGACGAGGACGAGCGGGAGCCGGAGTCGCCGCACGGCTGGTCCGGCATGCAGCGCTGACGCGTAAGCGGGGGCCGGCACCCGCCGGCCCCCGCTGCGCTCGCCTCTCCGGGTCAGTCGTCGTCGTGCCCGCCCTCGGCGGCCTGCTGCGCGGTCGCGTACGCCATCTGGAGGAAGTCGGACGCGGCGACCAAGGTCAGCGCGGTGGCCACCAGCCGGGTCAGCCGGGGCGCGAGGACCAGGCCGCCGGTCAGCCCGGTGGCCACCCATACCGCTAGACAGAACGGGCAACTCAACAGCTCCCCGATGGCGTGCCGGGTGGAGCTGCCCGAGTCGCGGACCTGCTCCATCACCTCGCCGCTGCCGATCGGGCGGTCGTACCGGGTGAACGGAGCCCGCAGCGGACTGGTCGCCGCGTCCTTGGACAGCAGCCGGCTGAGCTTGTGCGTGGCGATGGAGAGCAGCACCACGTCGGCCGGGGCGGGCCGCTCGGGCACCGGTCGTCCGGTGACCTTGACCAGCCCAGCGATGGCACCGGTCACCCCGGCATAGGTGCCCATCGCCGCCAGGTAGCCGCCGAGCGGGCGGTGCTCGTGCGGCGCGTACGCCCGGCGCAGCCGGGCCGCCTTCTGTCGCAGGCCAGTGCCGGTCACCCGGTCTCCTCACATGTCGTGGGCGGTACGGGAGCAGTCCTCCCGCGTGGCCGGTGACGGACTCAGCCGGCCTGGAGGTTGTCGGCGACCTCGCGTACCAGGTTGCTCAGCGCCTCGTCGGCCAGCTGGTCCGGACCCTCCCCATCCGAGCCGTCGGCCAGGTCGAGCTGGATCCGGGCCCCGCCGGAGTCGGCCGGCTCCACCCGGATCTCCGCGGACCAGTCGGCGTCGTCGCCGCCCCAGCGGGCCCGCAGCTCCTCGTTGCTGATCTCCGTGGCGGGGCTGCCATCGCCGCGCAACGGCTCGGGCAGCCACGCCGAGGCCCGGGCCGGGTCGGTGGCCGTGTTGAAGACCACCTCGGGCGGCGCGGACATGCCCCGCACAGCGCGCGCCGGCATCAGGCGTCCCGCAGGCGGCTCGGGTCCACCTCCCGGCCCGGGTGGCGGGCCAGGTACTCGGTCTCGAGCTCCGCCGTGCGCCGCAGGTGGTTGGCGAGCGCGGAGTCCGCCGCGTGCCGGAGGGTGTCCAGCCGGGTGCGGTGCAGGCTGTGCATCTCGCGGATCAGATCCTCGTCGCTCAGCTCCGTCGGGTCGACGCCGAGCACATCGCCGTCGAAATCCGCACCGGCGCCCGCCGGGTCGGCGAGGTCCTCGCCGCCCCACTCGGGCACCCGCTGCTCCGGGCTCATGTCCGTGCTGCCACTGGACGGAAAGCCGTCCTCGCGTACCGATCCGGTCATCATCGCCCCCCTGGTCTCGTTTGGGCTGGCGTCTAGACGGATGCCCACACCGGGTGGCGCCAAACCATCCCGGCCGTGCGACAACTACGACACGGTGTCGGAGACCGGCCCGGTTCCCGGTACCCTCGACGCCATGAGGTGGCTCTGGACCCCGGCGTGGATCGCGCGCCACGTGGCCATGGTCGTGCTGGTCGTGGGCTTCCTCGGGCTGGGCTGGTGGCAGGTCAGCCGGGCCGCCGCCGGCAACAGCATCAGCTGGGGGTACGCGGTCGAGTGGCCGGTCTTCGCCGGCTTCGTGGTCTACGTGTGGTGGCGTGAGGTGCGGCTGGCCCGCCGGAAGGAAACGCTCGCCACCGAGCCGCCGGCCGACCCCGCCGACGCGCCGACGGCCGTGACGACGCCGGCCGTGGCCGCCGGGTCCCGACCGGCGGTACGCCGACCGGTGCGGATCGCCCGGGTCCCCGCTGCCAGCGAGCCTGCCGAGGACACGGACCTGGCCGCCTACAACGACTACCTGTCATGGTTGAACGCCAATCCGGGCGCTCGGCCCGGTGACTATCCCGGCTGAGCCGGGGCTCGGAAGGACGGACGAAGGTGGGCGCAGCCCTTACCCGGTACCGCGTGATCGCCTGGATCGTGGGCGTGGCGCTGATCCTGCTGGTCGTGATCGGCATGCCGCTGAAGTACGCGTTCGACAACCCGGTCGTGGTGGAGACGGTGGGGCAGGCGCACGGCTTCCTCTACATGGTCTACCTGCTGGCCGCGTTCGACCTGAGCCGCCGGGCCGAGTGGCCGCTGAAGCGGATGCTCCTGGTGATGCTGGCCGGCACTGTGCCGTTCGTCTCGTTCTATGCCGAGCGGCGAGTCACCGGGTGGCTGGCCCGCCCCACGGAGCGCACGCCGGAGCCGGTCGCCAGCTGAGCGGCCGATCGCCGGCCCGCCACGGCCCGGCCCCGGCGCGGCCGGCGCTGGTCAGCGGTTGGGTCGCCACGGGTCGGCCGAGGCGACCGGGTCCGCCCAGCCGCCGTATCTGTTCACTTCCCGGGCGCGTAGCAGCGCCCGGGTGACCTGGCCGAACTGCCGCTCGTCGTCGGCGCTGAACAGCAGCACCTCCGCACCCCGGTGCCATCCCCACAGCTCGTGCGGGGGCGGCCGCCAGCGATCGCCGACCAGGGCCAGCGCCGCCGGCAGCAGGAACACCGCCCCGAGAATGAGGTACGCCCCGGCGGTCAGCCGCTGCAGGCCGCCGGTGAAGCCGAGCAGCAGCCCGACGCCGCCGAGCATGGCGGAGGTGATCATGACCGCCCGGACGGCGATCCGGTCGTGGGGGCCCCGGGTGGTGCGCAGGTGGGTCAGGTCGGCGACCCGGTAACTGGTCCGGCCGACGGTGAACCGGTCGACGGTCACGATGATGCCGGGCCGCGCGTACAGCAGGGTGGACCGGGCGCCGGGCACCGTTCGCTGCGGTCGCGTCGTCGCGCCTTCACGATTCACGGTTCCTCCCGTGGGGCGGTTCGCCGGGCTGGCCCGCAGGTCACAGGCATCGCTGCCTGTCGACGGGATTCCCGGCTCCGGATTTCATTGTGTTGTGGCACCGCCAGCCCGCCGGGCCAATTACCGGCTTCCGACAGCTCGCCCGAGCGGTGGACATCGTCGAGAAACGGCATCCATTTCGCGTTTTATCGGTTATGAGGCGCAGCTATCCGGCGGCATACGCCCGGAACGACGAAAGCCATAAAACCGCCATTTACTGGCAAGGCGGTCGCGGCGACCGGCACGTGCAGCGCAGCAGCCACGATGGGGTTCACCCGGCGCAGCGGCACGACCGGCCACAACCCCAACATTCGCCCCTACTTCAACTGCGGACGACAGCCGTCCCGGGTTAGGTTGGGCGAGCCGGTCCGGCCCAGCGCCGTCCGCCCGGATTGCCCCGGCCGGTGTCGCCGAGGGCATCAGCAGCCCGACCGGCGGCCGTGGGAGAGGGGCCTTCCGCTCTTGTCATCCCTGAGAAACCTGCTGCGTACCGTGGCGCTGGCCGGCATGTCGGCCGCGTTGATCGCCCCGACGGCGGTGGCCCACGCCGAGCCGTCCCCCGCCGACCTGACCCGCCGGATCGAGACGTCCTCGGCCGAGTTGGAGCGGGTCGTCGAGTCGTACAACAAGCTCACCGAGGAGATCAAGACCAACAAGACCGCGGCGGCCCGATTACAGGCCCGCATCGGCCCGCTGGAACAGCAGGCCGAGCAGAGCCGGGCCGACGTCGCCGAGCTGGCCAACACCGCGTACAAGAGCGGCGAACTGCGGACCGCGGACGCGCTGCTGCGTCCCGGCGGCTCGGCCGCGCTGCTGGATCGGCTCGGCGCGCTCGACCAGCTCACCCGTCAGCGACAGGAACGCATCTCCGGCTTCACCGCCAGCCAGCAACGGCTGCTCGACGAGAAGCGCCGCCTGGACGCCACGCTGACCCGGCAGGCCGCGCAGGCCCGCCAGCTGGCGGCCGGCAAGAAGCAGATCGAGAGGGACCTGGCCAAGCTGTACGAGCTGCGCCGGCAGGCGTAC
This sequence comes from Micromonospora cremea, assembly GCF_900143515.1. Taxonomy (NCBI): domain Bacteria; kingdom Bacillati; phylum Actinomycetota; class Actinomycetes; order Micromonosporales; family Micromonosporaceae; genus Micromonospora; species Micromonospora cremea. The sequence continues at coordinate 912,203 of NZ_FSQT01000002.1, forward strand.
GGGGCGCCCACCGAGCGACCCGCGCCCAAGGCGGCGGCCGAAGCCGGAAACGCACCCGCCGTCTCCGGTGCGGCCGGCACCGCGGTGCGCTACGCCTTCGGGGCGCTGGGCAAGCCGTACGTCTGGGCGGCCGACGGGCCGAACGGCTACGACTGCTCCGGGCTGACCTCGGCCGCCTGGCGGGCGGCCGGGAAGTCGCTGCCGCACAACACCCGAATGCAGTGGGGGGCGGTCGCCCACATCAGCCGGGGTGACTTGCGCCCGGGAGACCTGGTCTTCTACAGCGGGCTCGGGCACGTCGCCCTCTACGTGGGCGACAACCAGGTGATCGACGCACCGAGCGCCGGCCGCAACGTGCTCAAGCGGGGCATGAACATGATGCCCATTCAGGGCTACGGCCGGGTCCGCTAGCCACGACCTGATACGGCGAACGGCCGGCGTCCCCCTATCGGACGCCGGCCGTTCGCCGTATTACTACGCTCAGGCTGCCTGCAGCCCCTCCGCACGGGCCAGCTCACGGAGCCGGCCGAGGGCCTGGATCTCCAGCTGCCGGATCCGCTCGCGGGACAGCGAGAACCGGGACGCGACCTCGGTGAGCGAGTGCTCACGGCCGTCCTCCAGCCCGTAGCGGGCCCGCATGATGCCAGCCGACCGGTCGTCGAGGTGGTTGAGCAGCCCCTCGATGCGCTGCCGCTCCAGCCCCGTGAGGACGATGTCCTCCGGCGACGGCGCATCACTGTCGGCGACCAGGTCGCCGAGCTTGGTGTCGCCGTCGTCGCCGACCGGCGTGTCCAGCGACACGGTGTCCTGCGACCAGCGGACCAGCTCGTTGACCCGCTCGACGGTGACGCCGAGCGATGCCGCGATCTGCTCCGGCTCGGGGTCGCCGCCCAGCTCACGGGTGAGCTGCCGGGCCACGTTGCGCATCCGGTTGACGTCCTCCACCAGGTGCACCGGCAGTCGGACGGTGCGCTCCTGCTGGGCGATCGCCCGGCTGATGGCCTGGCGGATCCACCAGGTGGCGTAGGTGGAGAACTTGTAGCCACGCTCGTAGTCGAACTTCTCAACCGCCCGGACCAGACCGGTGTTGCCCTCCTGGATCAGATCCAGCATGGGCATGCCCGAACGCACGTAACGGCGGGCGATCGACACGACCAGTCGCAGGTTGGCGCGGATGAAGAGGTCCTTCGCGTGCTCCCCCTCGACGACCAGCCGCTCCAGGTCGGCCCGATCGACGCCATCGGGGACGCGGTCCTCACCGAGCAGGTGCTCAGCGTAGAGGCCGGCCTCGATCGCCTTGGAGAGATCGACCTCCTTGGCGGCGTCCAGCAGTGGCGTCCGGGAGATCTCGTGCAGGTAGACGCCGACCAGGTCGCGCTCCTCGGCAACCTCGTCGGTGCGCATGCCGATGTTCTTGTCCACGTTGCCCACGGTCCCCTCGCTCGCGCCGGTTGCCCGGTTCCTTGCCATCCCCACGTCTGTCAGCCCCCCGGTAACTTCCGCTGTGCCCACCGGTGCTGACACCTACACAACAGATGAGACGTGTCGGGGATTCCATGTCGTGAGTCGAAAGTGTCACGAATGCCTGAGTAGTAGCTGAGAGCACGATCCATGTTTGCTGTCAGCACCCCGTCGGGTGGCTCGCCGCTGGGCACCACGTACGGGTTGGCGGCTCGACGAATCGCCGAACGCCCACACCATGGCAACACCGCCCGCCGCGGGGGCACAGCGACCCGGGTCACCACCGCGCTGCGATCCTGGTCACTGCCAGATACGCACCGGTGGACCGGTCGGTTCATCCACGGGGGTGTTATTACCCCCCGCCCCGGTGAACAATCCGGAGCCCCGTTCGCTTCCCGCCGGCGACACGGGCGGGCGGAGTCAGGTCGCGAGCAGGGCGAGGGCGCCGCGCACCTGGTCGGCAGAGCGGGCCAGCGCGGCACGCGCGGCCGCGACCTCGGCGCCGGAGACCAGCGAGACCAGGGCGGTCTTCAGGTCACCGTCGGCCTCGTTGAGAGCCCGCCGGGAGACCTCCTCCGAGCAGCCGGTGGCCTCGACCAGGATCGAGATCATCCGCCCGCGGAGCTTCGCGTTGGTGGCCACCATGTCGATCATGAGGTTCGAGTAGACCCGACCCAGTCGCACCATGACGGCGGTCGAGAACGTGTTGAGCACCAACTTCTGTGCGGTGCCCGCCTTCATCCGGGTCGACCCCGTGACGACCTCCGGTCCGGTGTCCACCCCGATGAACACGTCGACCGACCGGGCCGCCTCCGCCTCCGGATTGGCGCAGAGCAGCACCGTCGAGGCGCCCTTGGTGCGGGACGCGGCGAGCGCCCCGAGGACGTACGGGGTGCGTCCGCTGGCGGCGAGACCGACCACCAGGTCACCGGCCCGCACACATCCGGCCGCTTCGACCGTGCCGCCCCGGTCGTCGTCCTCGACGTCCTCCACAGCCCGCCACATGGCGTCCGGCCCGCCGGCGAGGTGGGCGCAGAACCAGTGCCGGGGCGAGTTGAAGGTGGGGGCCAGCTCGGCCGCGTCGAGCACGCCCAGCCGACCCGAGGTGCCGGCCCCGAAGTAGTGCACCCGGTGACCGCCACGCAGCGCCGAGACCGCCAGGTCGACCGTGGCGGCGATCTCGTCGAGCACCGCGGCGACCGCGGCCGGCACCCGCCGGTCAGCCTCGTTGATCACGGTGAGCACGTCCCGGGTCGACATCAGGTCGAGGTCGACGCTGAGCGGGTTGCGCCGCTCGGTGGGGGCGCCCACCCGGACGATCGGGCGGGCGGGCGGTGCTGGCATGTCCTCGTCCGGCTCCACCGCACCGGCCGTCATCCTCGCCTCCGGTTCGCACCCACCCGGTGCGACAGGACGGCCTCGGCGGTCGCCTCGAGAGCCTTGCGCGCCCGGGACCGGTTGCGGGCGGCCACCCCGACGAAGAGGCAGTCGACCACGGTGAGTTGGGCCAGCCGGCTGGCCGTCGCGCCGGAGCGGTAGGTGGTCTCCCGGGCCGCGGTGGTCAGCACGAAGTCGGCCACGTCGGTGATCGGCGAGCGCGGGAAGTTGGTCAGCGCCACGGTGACGGCCCCCCGCGTCCGGGCCTGCTCCAGCACCTCGATCACGTCCGAGGTGGTGCCGGTGTGCGAGATGCCGACCGCCACGTCGCCACGGCCGAGCAGCGCGGCCGAGGTCAGCGCGGTGTGCACGTCCGGGAAGTAGAAGGAGATCCGGCCGATGCGGTGCAGCTTCTGCTGGAAGTCGGAGGCGACGAACCCGCTGGCGCCGGCGCCATAGATGTCGATCCGGCCGGCGTTGGCGATCGCCTCGACGACCTGCTCACAGGTGGCCGGGTCGAGCTGCTCGGCTGTCTCCTCCACCGCGCGGGCGTCGTTGAACGCGATGGTGGCGATGATCTGGGCGAGGTCGGCGCCGGGCGGGATGTCACCACCGACCACCCGGGCGTCCGGCGGTTCGACCCGGCGGGCGGCCTCGGCGGCGAGCCGGATGCGCAGCTGCGGGTAACCGTCCATGCCCACCGACCGGCAGAACCGGATGACCGTCGCCTCGGATGTCTCGGCTGCGGTGGCGAGATCGGTGATCGTCCGGCGGGCGGCGGCAGCCGGGTCGGCGACGACCAGCCGGGCGACCCGCTGCTCAGCGGGCGACAGCGACGGCAGCAGCCCGCTGATGTGGACGATCAGCCCACCGGGCTCGTGACTCGCAGAAATCTTCGGACTCTTCGCCACGGATGAAACTTACTTTCACGAGGCGTGAGCGTCAACCATGACTCCACGTGTTGGGGAAAGTACCGCCGATCGGGCGAGCCCGTCAGGCCAAGCGTGCCACCGCCGAGACCGTGCCACCTCCCCCGCCGGGCCGGGCCAACCTGCCGGACGGCTCCGGGCGCACGACACCCGGGTCCGGCCAGACCGTACGGCGTCCCCGACCAGCCACACCGGGCAGGGCTCCCCCATCGGCGCGTCGATCCGACCTGGCCCGACGGCGTGGACCCGGCAGAGCGGGTCGGGGCGGTGGCGAGGCCGGGGCGGCGCTAGCGTGTGCCGCATGGCGGAGCGCAGTGTGCTGGTCACCGGGGGCACGGGCGGGCTGGGCGGGGCGGTCACCACCGCCTTCCTGACAGCCGGCTGGCGGGTGGTCGTACCGGAGCGGAGAGCCCGGCCCGGGTCGGAGCCGGCGGCGGACGGGCTGGTCCGGCTGATCGCGGACCTCACCGATCCGGCCGGCGCGGCACGGGCCGTCGAGGCCGCCGCCGGCGAACCGGCGGCGCCGCTGCGGGCGGTGGTCAACCTGGTCGGCGGTTACGCCAGCGGCGGGCTGGTGCACGAGACGCCGGTCGAGGAGTTCGAGCGGATGCTGAGTCTCAACCTGCGGCCGACCTATCTGGTCACCCAGGCCGCGCTGCCGCACCTGGTGGCGGCCGGCGGCGGCGCGGTGGTCTGCGTCTCGGCCCGCGCGGCGGTCGCCCCGTTCCCTGGCGCGGCCGGCTACGTCACGGCCAAGGCCGCGGTGCTCGCCTTCGCCAACGCGGTCGCGGTCGAATACCGGTCCCGCAACGTGCGCTGCAACACCGTGCTGCCCAGCGTCATCGACACTCCGGCAAACCGTGCCGCTCAGCCCGACGCCGACCACTCCCGTTGGGTGGCCCCGGCCGAGATCGCCTCGGTGGTCCAGTTCCTCGCGTCGGCGGAGTCCGCACCCACCAGCGGCGCCGCCGTCCCGGTCTACGGGCGGGCCTGAGCCACCAGCGGCCCGGCAGCCCCGCGGCTGGTCCGCTCCCCCACCGCCGGCACGGCGGCCGTCGTACCGGCGGCCGGCGTCGACACCGACGGCGGCATCACCGACGGCTGCGGCGCCGCCGGCTCCGGCACTTCGGACGGCGGCCGTTCGGCAGGTGGGCGCGCCGGGTCGGGACGGGCGGACGGCGGCAGCCAGGTCGCCAGGTGCGCCTGGATCTGCTCGGAAACCTCCTCGGCCGGGCGGCCCGCGTCCACCAGGACGAAGGTCGGGTACTCGGGCAGGGCGCGGTAGGCGGTGTCGGCCGCGGTCAGCCAGCCCATCGTCTCGTGGTCGGTGCCCCGCTGCTCGATCCGCCGGTACGCCTCAGCCGGGTCGACGGCGAGCAGGAAGGTCACCTGCGGCGTCGGGAAGAAGCGGTAGCCGGCCCGGGCCAGCCGCTCCCAGCGGTGCCCACCGTGCGCGCGGATGCTGGCGTACTGGCAGGCCGAGTAGCGGTCCATCACCGCCGTCCGGCCGGTGAGCAGGCAACTGAGCAGGGCGGCGGCGATGGCGAGCCACCGCAGCACGGATTCCACCGCCAGCACGCCGTCGCGCCCGACGAGTCGCTGGGCGTCGGGGCGGCCGAGCCGGTGTGCGAGCCGGCCGAGCCAGCGACGCCCGCTGGCGTTGCGGCGGTAGGTGGCTGGGCGGCCGGCGGCGGTCAACGCGTCGGCCAGCCGGTGCGCCTGGGTGGTCTTGCCCGAACCGTCGATGCCGATCAGGGCCACGGTGCGCAACCGGGTCCTGCCGCGTCGCATCCCCGATGATCTGGCCACCCTCGACAGGCTATCCGACCCGTGCTCCGACCCGCGCGGTTTGTGGTGCTTGATCCCTGTTCGCACCCACCCGCGACCCGACCAGGTGTGGGCGACCGGAATGCCGGGTACGGGAGTTCGAATCCAACCGCCTGTCCGACAACACGACCGACGGGAGAACCAGATGGCTGAGCGCGGGGACGAGAGTCTGGTGCACACCCTGAAGAAGGTCGCCGCCGTGCTCAAGCAGTCCGAGATCCCGTTCGCGCTGGGAGGCAGCTTCGCCGTCTACGCCCACGGCGGCCACTCCAGCGATCACGACGTCGATTTCCTGATCCGGGAGGTCGACGTCGAGCGGTCCCTGGAGGCCCTGGTGGCCGCCGGCTTCGTCGCCGAGCGTCCACCGGAGGACTGGCTGGTGAAGGTCTTCGACGACGGGCGGATGGTCGATCTGATCCACCGGCCGATCGAGACGCCGGTGACCGAGGAGACGTTCGCCGACACGGTCGTCCGGCCGGTGGACGCGATTCACATGCCGGTCCTGTCCGCCACCCAGCTGATGGTGCACAAGCTGCTCAGCTTCTCCCAGCACTACTGCGACTTCGCCCGCGGCCTACCGCTGGCCCGGTCGCTGCGGGAGCAGATCGACTGGGAACGGGTACGCAAGGAGACGCAGCACTCGCCGTACGCCGAGGCGTTCCTGGTGCTGTTGGACCGGCTGGAGGTGGTGCCGGAAACCGGCACCCAGGCAGGAGAGGGGACACCGTGACCCACCATCGCGACAGCGGCGCCGGACCACCTGACGAGTACGTCGAGGCCGAGATCCACCGGCTGCTCGCCGAGGATCCCGCCGTCGCCGAACAGGGCATCACCGTGGTCCGACGGGAGCGCGCCCTCATGCTCTACGGCGAGGTGGAGAGCCCGCACCGGCGCGAGGAGATCCTGCGCCGGGTGGCCGAGCGCTTCCCGGACGTGCCGATCACCAGCGACATCGGGGTGATCCGCACCCAGGCGCCCACGCAGATCGAGCAACTGCCCTGAGGGAGGCTTCATGGTGATCCGGATCGCCGCCGTGGGCGACGTGCATCTGGACGAGGACGTGGTCGGCCGGTTCCGCCCGGCGTTGGAGGAACTGCCGGACTGCGCCGACGTGCTCCTGCTGGCCGGGGACCTGACCCGGCACGGCACCGAGGCGGAGGCGCGCTGCGTGGCGCAGGAGTTCGGCGGGCTGGCCGTGCCGGTGGTGACCGTGCTGGGCAACCACGACCACCAGTGTGACCAGGTGCCGCAGGTGGTCAAGGTGCTCGAGGACGCGGGCATCACCGTGCTGGAGGGCAACGGCGTGGTGCTGGACTGCGCCGGCGGCCGGCTCGGCATCGCCGGCGTCAAGGGCTTCGGCGGCGGGTTCGCCGGGCGGTGCGCGAGCGACTTCGGCGAGCCGGAGATGAAGGCGTTCGTCCGCACCACCAAGGACAGCGCGGACCGCCTCGGTACGGCGCTGCGCTCGCTCGACTGCGACATGCTGGTCGCGCTCACCCATTACTCACCGGTGCCGGACACGCTGGCCGGCGAGCCGCTGGAGATTTACCCGTTCCTCGGCTCGTACCAGCTCGGGCAGGCGATCGACTCGGCACCCACCGCGCTGGCCCTGCACGGGCACGCGCACGCCGGCACCGAGCGCGGCACCACTCCCGGTGGGGTGCGGGTACGTAACGTCGCGCACCCGGTGATCAAGCAGGCCTACAGCGTCTTCCATGTCGGTGATCAAGCCGACAGCGACCAGGTTTCCCCGATCGGAGGCTCGGGTAGTCAGTGGTCATGGAGCTGATTCTCTGGATTCTCGCAGTCGTACTCGTGGTCGCCGGCATCCTCGCGCTGTTCCGCCGGCAGATTCTGTGGGGCATCGTCCTCATCGTCGTCGGGCTGTTGGTCGGCCCGGGTGGTGTCAGCATCTTCAATTGACGTTCGTACCTCCTCATACCGGGACCCGCCGGGGTCGCCGCAACTGGAGTTCCGTCCTCCCGACAGGAGCACCGGGCGTGGCGACCCCGGCGCCATGCTGTCCGAGCGTTTGACCCTCGGGCCGAGACAGCCCGCCCCGGGGGGCCCCGAGCGCCCCTGCCAGGCCCTGTAGAGCTGCCCCAGATGTGGGGCGCCGCAGCCAGCCCTCAGCCCTCAGCACCAGCACCAGCACCAGCACCAGCACCAGCACCGTAATTCGCGCACTGCTCTCGCCGACGACGCCGGCTGGTCCATATCTGGGGCAGCTCTACAGGAGCGCGCGGACGCGGGTCCAGGCCGGGCGGCGACCGTCTCGGCGTGAGTTCCGCGCCAGGGCCGGTGCAGCGGTTTGACCGCCGACCAGGCGGAAATATCTCGACCGTGGAGATGTCTCAGGACGTGCCGCCGGCCTCCGGCCGGCGGTCTCGCTGGGCGCTCGTCTGCTTCGCGGTCGCGGTCTTCGTCGCGGCCGCGATCGGCGGACTGGGGGTGCAGGGCACCACCGACGAGTACGGCAGCCTGCGGCAGCCCGGCTGGGCGCCGCCCTCGTGGCTGTTCGGCCCGGTCTGGACGGTGCTCTACGCGCTGATCGCGGTGGCCGGCTGGCTGGTCTGGCGCCGGGTCGGCTTCGGGCCGGCGCTCTGGGCGTGGACCGCCCAGCTGGTGCTCAACGCGATCTGGACCCCGCTGTTCTTCGGCGCGGGGCGGTACGGGCTGGCGTTCGCCGAGATCGTCGCGATGTGGCTGGCGATCGGGCTCACCGTGGCGTTGTTCGCCCGGGTCACCCGGGTCGCGGCGGCGCTGCTGCTGCCCTACTGGGCCTGGGTCACCTTCGCCGCCGCACTGAACCTGTCGATCTGGCGGCTTAACTCCTGACCGACGGGTTCCCGACGGCGCCGCCCGCCGGGAACCCTGGTCGTCGAACCGCTCAGCAGCGGGGCACGCCCGGGATGTAGCCGTCGTGACCGGTGTACACGTACGCGTCGGCGATGAAGCGGCCGGCACCGATCCGGTCCCAGATCGAGCTGGTGCCGTAGGTGCCGGTGACCGTGGTGCCGCTGGTCTGGCAGGCGATGGTGACCCGGGTGCCGTCGGCGACGGTGCCGACGGAGGCGTACCCGGTGCCGGGGCCGGAGCGGACGGTCAGCGGGGTGCCGCTGGTGTCGACCGTGCCGGAGCCGGAGCCACCCGAACTGCACCCGTTGTCGCTGGTGTAGTTCTTGGTGCCCCAGTACAGGGCGAGGGTGCCGTTGAACCGGACCTGGATGTCGCCGCCGTTGACGCGCTGCTCGTAGTGCAGGTGCGGGCCGGTGGAGCCGCCGGTGCTGCCGACCCAGCCGAGCACCTTGCCGTAGCCGACCGTCTGACCGACCGACACGTTGAAGCCGTTGAGGTGGGCGTAGTACGTGCTGTAACCGCCACCGTGGTTGATCCGGACGTACTTGCCGTAGCTGGTGCCGCCGAGATCGGTCACCCGGTCGACGGTGCCCGGGGCGCTGGCCACCACCGGGTCGCCGAGGTCGTCGGTGCGGTTGAAGTCGACGGCGTACGCCGGGCTGTGGTTCGACCGGGTCTGCCCGGACCAGGACTGGCCGCACGGGAACGGCACCTTGAAGGTCGGCGCGGCCAGCGCCGGGCTCGCCGGAGCCAGGACTCCCCCGACGAGCAGGCCCGCCACCAGCAGGCTGATCCACCGCTTACGCATACAGCTCCTCCTATGTCGAAAACCTTCGATGTGGTGTGCTCAGCCTGACAGATATCGTCATTCTTCGAAAGAGTCGGAGATCTGGCCCGGGAGCGTGCCCACGGGGCGGCCCGGAGGTTTCCGGATTGTTACTCGCTCGTGTCTGACAGGGGCTGGACCGGACCGGATGCAAGCGCTTACATGTGTGCACGCCCATCGGGACCGGCGCCGGGCCATTGAGCACGACCGCGCCGGCTAGAAAGGAGGACGGCATGGCGGTCTTTACCAGACCACGCCAGGCCTTCGTGATCGCCGGCGTACTGGGGCTGGCGCTCAGCGCCACCGCTTGCGGTACCGGCGACGACAAGAAGAGCGACAACGCGGGCTCCGCGGAGTGTGCCGCATACGAGAAGTACGAGGGCCACGACGGCAAGAAGGTCTCCATCTACGCGTCCATCCGTGACGCGGAGGCCGACCTGCTGGAGCGCTCGTGGTCGGAGTTCACCGACTGCACCGGCATCGAGATCGACTACGAGGGCAACGCCGAGTTCGAGGCGCAGCTCCCCGTCCGGGTCGACGGTGGCAACGCGCCCGACCTGGCGTTCGTACCTCAGCCGGGTCTGGTGAAGCGGTTCGCGGACGCCGGCAAGCTGAAGTCCCTCGGGGCCGACACCAAGGCGATGGCCGAGCAGAACCTGCCGGCCGACTGGCTGAAGTACGGCACCGTGAACGGGACGCTCTACGGCGTGCCGCTCGGCGCGAACGTGAAGTCCTTCGTCTGGTACTCGCCGAAGATGTTCAAGGAGAAGGGCTGGGAGGTTCCGACCACCTGGGACCAGCTCATCGCCCTGAGCGACAAGATCGCCGCCAGCGGCATGAAGCCGTGGTGCGCCGGCATCGAGTCCGGTGACGCCACCGGCTGGCCGGCCACCGACTGGATCGAGGACGTGCTGCTGCGGACGCAGGGCCCCGAGGTCTACGACCAGTGGACCACCCACGCCATCCCGTTCAACGACCCGCGGGTCGTCGCGGCGGTCGACCAGGCCGGCACCATCCTCAAGAACGAGAAGTACATGAACGGCGGCTTCGGCGGCGTGAAGAGCATCGGCACCACCGCCTTCGGTGAGGCCGGCCTGCCGATCACGACCGGCAAGTGCGCCCTGCACCGGCAGGCTTCCTTCTACGCCAACCAGTTCCCGGACGCCACCAAGGTGGCCGAGGACGGCGACGCCTTCGCCTTCTACTTCCCGGCCATCGACCCGGCCAAGGGCAAGCCGGTGCTGGGCGCGGGCGAGTTCGTCGTCGCCTACGCCGACCGTCCCGAGGTCCAGGCGGTGCAGACCTACCTCGCCTCCGGCGAGTACGTCAACAGCCGCGCGAAGCTCGGCAACTGGGTCACGGCGAACAACAAGCTGGACATCGCCAACGTCGCCAGCCCGATCGACAAGCTCTCCGTCCAGATCCTGCAGGACAAGAGCGGCGTCTTCCGCTTCGACGGATCCGACCTGATGCCGGCCGGCGTCGGTGCGGGGACGTTCTGGAAGGGCATGGTCGACTGGCTGAACGGCAAGGCGACCGCCCCGGTGCTCCAGGGCATCGAGAGCAGCTGGCCTAAGTGATCCCGGCGGTGGCCCGGCTCGCGAGCGCGGGCCGGGCCACCGGCCGAGTGGACCCGAGAGGGGAGGGTTGATGGAGTTCGACTTCGCCGATCAGCAGCCGAAGCTCCTCATGCTGATGTACGGGCTGGTCGCCTTCGTGGTGGTGGTGGGCGGTCTGCTCCTGCTGCTCGATGTCGTGCCGACCTGGTTCGCCCAGCGACGCGAGGCGCAGCTCGTCGCCGCGTCCGCGAGCGGCACGCCGATCACCCGGCGGCCCAAGCAGCGGGAGGGCCTCTTCGCCCTCTTCTTCCTGCTGCCGACGCTGCTGCTGCTCACCATCGGCCTGGTCGTGCCGGCCATCCGCACCACGCTGCTGTCCCTAATGAACCGGGACAGCACCAACTGGGTGGGGCTGGACAACTACGCCTGGATGTTCTCCGACGGCTCGATCGTCCGGGTCCTGATCAACAGCCTGGTCTGGGTGCTCCTGGTCCCGCTGGTGGCGACCTCGTTCGGCCTGATCTACGCCGTCCTGGTGGACAAGGCCCGGTTCGAGACGGTGGCGAAGTCCCTGATCTTCCTGCCGATGGCCATCTCCTTCGTCGGCGCGAGCATCATCTGGAAGTTCGTGTACGCCTACCGGGGCGACGGCGACCAGATCGGCCTGCTCAACCACATCGTGGTCAGCCTCGGCGGCGAGCCGAAGCAGTGGCTGCTGGAATCGCCTCTGAACACACTGCTGCTGATCGTCATCATGGTCTGGATCCAGGCAGGTTTCGCCATGGTGGTGCTCTCCGCCGCGATCAAGGCAATCCCCGGCGACATCGTGGAGGCCGCCCGGCTCGACGGGGTCAGCCCGTGGCAGATGTTCTGGCGGATCACCATGCCGAGCATCCGGCCCGCGCTGATCGTGGTGGTGGTGACCCTCTCGATCGCCACGCTCAAGGTCTTCGACATCGTCCGGACCACGACCAACGGCAACTATGACACCAGCGTGATCGCCAACGAGATGTACAACCAGGCGTTCCGGTACGGCGAGAACGGGCAGGGCACGGCGCTCGCGGTCTTCCTCTTCATCCTGGTCATCCCGATCGTGATCTACCAGATCCGCAACCTCCGTCAACAGCGGGAGGGCTGAGATGACGACCGCAACGCCCACCGTCGCCGTCGGCACGCAGAAGACCGACAGCCCCATGTCCACCGCCGGGCGGGTCCGCAAGCGGTTGAACAGCCGCACCGCGACGCTCGTCTCGATCGTCATCGCGGTGGTCTGGACCATCCCGACCTTCGGCCTGCTCGTCTCCTCCCTCCGGCCGGAGGACGAGATCAAGACCACCGGCTGGTGGACGGCCTTCACCAACCCGCAGTTCACCCTGGAGAACTACCAGCAGGTCCTGTTCGGACGGTCGTCCTCATCCGGGCAGCTCGCCGGGTACTTCATCAACTCCCTGGCGATCACCATCCCGTCGGTGCTCTTCCCGCTCGCCTTCGCGTGCCTGGCCGCGTACGCGCTGGCGTGGATCAACTTCCGCGGCCGGGACTGGCTCTACATCGCGATCTTCGCGCTGCAGATCGTGCCGTTGCAGATGGCCCTGGTGCCGCTGCTGAAGTTCTTCTCCACCGGCGTCACCCTCGGCGGCGTCACCATCATGCCGGCCTGGGATCTGGTCGACGAACAGAAGTTCGCCCAGGTGTGGTTCGCGCACACCTGCTTCGCGCTCCCGTTCGCCGTCTTCCTGCTGCACAACTTCATCGCACAACTACCGGGCGACCTGATGGAGGCGGCCCGGGTCGACGGGGCCAGCCACCCGAAGATCTTCCGCACCATCGTGCTGCCACTGATCACCCCGGCGCTGGCGGCGTTCGGCATCTTCCAGTTCCTGTGGGTCTGGAACGACCTGCTCGTCGCACTGATCTTCGCTGGCGGCGGTGACGAGACCGCCCCGCTCACCGTTCAGCTCGCCGAGATGGCCGGCACCAGAGGCAACGAGTGGCAGCGGCTGACCGCCGGAGCGTTCGTCTCCATCGTCGTACCGCTCATCGTGTTCCTGTCCCTGCAGCGCTTCTTCGTGCGAGGTCTGCTCGCCGGCAGCGTCAAGGGCTGACCCGCCTGCCCGCCGCCGCCCGGCCCCTCGGGCGGCGGCGGGCGCCGGGTATCGAGCGGGGGAACCGTGACGAAGATTGATGATGTCGCCCGGCTGGCCGGGGTCTCCACGGCCACCGTCTCGCGGGCGCTGCGCGGGCTGCCGACGGTCTCCGCCGCCACCCGGCGCCGGGTCCTCGCAGCCGCCGAGCAGCTCGACTACGAGGTTTCGCCGAGCGCGTCCCGGCTCGCCGGTGGGCGCACCGGCACGGTCGCGGTGGTGGTCCCCCGGATCACCCGATGGTTCTTCAGCACCGTCGTGGAGGCGGTCGAGGAGTTCCTCCACGAGTCCGGCTACGACCTGCTGCTCTACAACCTGGGCGGCCGGGAGCAGATCCGCCAGCGGGTGCTGCGCACCGCCAACCTGCACAAGCGGGTGGACGCCATCATGCTGGTCGCGACGCCGCTGCGCCCGGCCGACCTCACCGCGCTGGCCTCCCTGGACCTGCCCGGGGTGACCATCAGCTCGGGGACCAGGGTGCCCAACTGGCCGTGCGTGCGGATCGACGACGTGGCTGCCGCCCGTACCGCCACCCGGCACCTGCTCGACCTCGGCCACCGCCGGATCGCGCACATCTCCGGCGACCCCGACGACGAGCTGGCCTTCACCACCCACCTGGACCGACGCCGGGGCTATCAGGAAGAGCTGCGGGCCGCCGGCATGCAACCCGACCCGAGCCTGGACGTCGAGTCGACGTTCACCATCGACGGCGGCAACCAGGCCACCGCCGAGCTGCTGGCCCGGGGCGAGCCGCCGACCGCGATCGTCGCCGCCTGCGACGAGATGGCGATGGGCGCGATGACCGCGCTGCGCGACGCCGGGCTGCGCGTACCGCAGGACGTCAGCGTGGTCGGCATCGACGACCACGACCTGGCCGGCGTGCTCGGGCTCAGCACCATCGCCCAGCCCGCCGCCGAGCAGGGCCGGCTGGCCGCCCGGATGCTGCTCGACCCGCTCGGGGCCCCGAGCCTGGGCCCGATCGTCGGTCAACGGACCCCCGGTTGCGACACCCCAGTGATGCTGCCCACTCGGCTGGTGGTCCGGGACTCGACCGCACCGCCCCGGGCACACTGAACTCCAACCATCCGCCGCCGGCTGGCGGCTGGCGGCGACGCGGCCGGCAGCAGCAGCCGGCAGTCCACCCACAGCTCGACACGGGAGACGACCCTGAACACCGATCCGACGCAGCAGACCCCCTCCGGTCCCCCAGACACGGGCTGGTGGACCGAAGCCGCCATCTACCAGATCTACCCCCGCTCGTTCGCCGACTCCGACGGGGACGGCGTCGGCGACCTGCCCGGCATCACCGCCCGCCTCGACCATCTGGTCGAGCTGGGCGTGGACGCGGTGTGGCTCTCCCCGTTCTACCCGTCGCCGCAGGCCGACGCCGGCTACGACGTGGCCGACTACCGGGATGTCGACCCGCTGTTCGGCACCCTCGCCGACGCGGACAAGCTGATCACCGAAGCCCGCACCCGCGGCCTGCGGGTGATCGTCGACCTGGTCCCGAACCACACCTCCTCGGCGCACCGTTGGTTCCGGGCCGCGCTGTCCGCCGCACCCGGCAGCCCGGAGCGGTCCCGGTACATCTTCCGGGACGGCCTGGGCCCGACCGGCGACCAGCCGCCGAACGACTGGCAGAGCGTCTTCGGCGGCCCGGCCTGGACCCGGACGGTCGACCCGGACGGCCAGCCCGGCCAGTGGTACCTGCACCTGTTCGACACGGGGCAGCCGGACCTCAACTGGGACAACCCGGAGGTGCACGCGGAGTTCCTGGACGTGCTGCGGTTCTGGCTGGACCGTGGGGTGGACGGCTTCCGCGTCGACGTGGCGCACGGTCTGGTCAAGCAGGCCGACCTGGCCGACTGGCAGGAGCCGCAGGAGATCCTGTCCGGCAACGAGGTGGACAAGCCGCGCCCGCCGATGTGGGACCAGGAGGGCGTGCACGAGATCTACCGTCAGTGGCGGCAGCTCCTGGACAACTACCCCGGCGAGCGGGTGCTGGTCGCCGAGGCGTGGGTGGAGCCGGCCGAGCGGCTGGCCCGCTACGTCCGCCCGGACGAGATGCATCAGGCGTTCAACTTCGAGTACCTGCTCGCCGCCTGGACCGCGCCGGCCCAGTACGCGGTGATCACCCGCTCGCTGGAGGCGACCGACTCGGTCGGCGCACCGACCACCTGGGTGCTGTCCAACCACGACGTGGTGCGGCACGCCTCCCGGCTGGGCCTGCCGATCGGCACCGTCCGGCCCAACGGCATCGGCATCGGCGACCCGCAGCCGGACGCCGCGCTCGGCCTGCGCCGGGCCCGGGCGGCCACCCTGCTGATGCTCGCCCTGCCCGGCTCGGCCTACCTCTACCAGGGTGAGGAGCTGGGCCTGCCGGAGCACACCACGCTGCCCGACGAGGCCCGTCAGGACCCGACCTGGGCGCGCAGCGGGCACACCCAGCGCGGCCGGGACGGCTGCCGGGTGCCGATCCCGTGGGAGGCCGACGCGCCGTCGTACGGCTTCGGGCCGTCCGACGCGAGCTGGCTGCCGCAGCCGCCGCTGTGGGCGGAGTACGCGCTGGACCGGCAGCGCGACGTGCCCGGCTCGACGTACGAGCTGTACCGCACGGCGTTGCGGCTGCGCCGCGCCCACGGGCTGGGCCGGGGCACGCTGGAGTGGCTGTCCTCCGGCGACGAGGTGCTGACCTTCCGCAACGGCGAGCTGACCGTGCTGACCAACTTCGGCGCCACCCCGGTGCCGGTGCCGGCCGGCGCCGAACTGCTCGCCGCCAGCGCTCCGCTGGACGACGACGGAATGGTCCTGACCGACGTCACCGTCTGGGTGCGCGCCTGACCCAGGTGTTAAAAAGGGCCCCCTGTACAACGCGTGGCGTCAACAGGGGGCCCTTCCTTACAGGCGGTCGGCGCGGATGTGCAGCAGGTCGTGCACGTTCTCGATGTCGGCCGGCGAGGTCCGCGAGGCGAGCCAGTACATGACGCCGGTGGGAATGAAGAAGAGTTGGAACGCGGCCAGCCCGACGGCGAAGTTCAGCGGTGGCGGGAATGCGGCGCGCAGGCCCTGGAAGGCCACTCCGACCAGCCCGTTGCCGGCCGCCCGGCCGACACCGTTGACCAGGTTGCCCAGGCTGTACACGGTGCCCCGGTGCTCCGGCGGGTTGACATCGGCGATCAGCGCGAACCAGTTCGGCGAGTTGGCCGAGGTCAGTGCGAGCGCCACCACCGCGGTGAGCAGGCTCAGCCCGACCGACGGTTCGGTGAACACGCTGGACAGGATCGCGCCGATCACGGCGCCGGTGCTGCCGTCGTCCGGCACGTCGATGCTCACCGGCACGAGGAACAGCACCAGGTAGAACGGCAGCGCGGCGAGGATGCCGACCGCGGCGACGAGTGCCCGGCCCCCCGGGTTGCGCCGCTGCACCGCGTCGCCGATCAGCCCGCCGACGATGGAGAGCACCCCGCCGAGCTGGAACAGCGTGGCGAAGACGCTGCCCACCACCACCGCGGTGGACTCCGAGTAGCCCTGGGCCTCGGCCCGCTCGGCGAAGAGCACCGGCAGCCAGACCAGCGAGCCGAAGGCGGCCTGCGCGGTCAGGCCCTGCAGGATCAGCCACCGGTTGGTTCGCCTGCCCAGGATCCGTGGCAGGTCGGCACGGCTGATCCGGTAGTCGTACTCGGCGCCGGCGTCCAGCGCGTGGGTCAGCTCCGGCTCGCTCTGGCCGCGCCGAATGTCGTACGTGAACAGGTAGGCCACGGTGGCGGCTAGGCCCACCCCGGTCAGCACCAGGAACGGCCGCCGCCAGTCGGTCGCCCCGAGCAGCCCGCCGACCAGCGTGCCAGCCAGCGTGCCGACCCCCTGGGAGAGCCCCCAGAAGCTCATCACCAGCCCCCGCCGGGTCGGCGAGATCAGGTCGGTGACCACCGAGAACCCCACCGAGCCGACCGCGCCGAGACCGACCGCCGCGACCAGCTGCGCGGCCAGGAACGTCAGGTAGCCGCCGGCGAGCGCACTTCCGCCGGTGCCCGCCGCCCAGAGCAGCGTGCCCACCATGAGCAGCGGCTTGCGGTTGGTCCGGTCCCCGACGTACGCCCAGCCGACCGCGGCCACCGCGCTGACCAGGAAGCTGACCGCGGTGACCAGGCCGAGCAACCGCCCCGACACAGCGAACGCCTCGGCGATCGGCCCGTACAGCGGCGGGACCAGCCCGATGGCCACGTTGTCCAGCGAGGCGAGCAGCACGAACACCACGACGCTGTACAACCGGTGCGCCGGGCCGCCGCCACGGGCCCGCCGGGGCCCGGCACTGGTCACGGTCATGACGGGCAGCCAACCAGACCGGGCCGGCGACGTCGTCACGTGGGTGGGTGCCGCCGGTCAGCTCGCCCCGGCTCCCACCCGCGCCAGGTGCTTCCGCTAGACCACCTGGTAGCTGTCGTCGTACGCCCACTGGCACGGTTCCACCTGCCGGGCCTCGGCGATCTCGCGGTGCTGCAACCGCTTCAGCTCGGCCAGGTCCGCCGCGCCGAAGACGTCCGACAGCCGGAGCGCGGAGCTGCCCTGCGATCAGCGCCGGTCCAGGACCAATCCCCGGGCGGCGGCGTACTGGTCACGGACGGCAGGAACGGGCTCGGCGGCGTACTCCTCGGTGCCCTGGACCGTCCACCGCGGGGGCGCGTCACCGCCGAGGGCGACCCAGGCGGCCTGCCGGGCGGCGCCGTCGGCGACGTACTCCCCGGCCGGCGGGACGACCACCGGGCAGCCGAAGACCTGCGGCGCGATCCGGCGTACCGCGGCCGACCGGGCCCCGCCGCCGACCAGGATGACCCGGCGGACGGTGGCGCCCTGCGCGGTCAACGCGTCCAGGCCGTCGGCGAGTGCGCAGAGCATGCCCTCCACGGCGGCCCGCGCCAGGTGCGCGGGGGTCGAGGTGCGCAGGGTCAGCCCGTGCACCGCGCCGGTGGCCAGCGGGCGGTTCGGCGTCCGCTCCCCCTCCAGGTACGGCACCATCACCAGTCCGTCCGCCCCGGCCGGCGCGGAGAGCGCCAACTCGGCCAGCTCGTCAAGACCGACCCCAAGCATCGCGGCGGCGGCGTCTAGCACCCGGGCGGCGTTGAGCGTGCAGACCAGCGGCAGGAACCGGCCGGCCGCGTCGGCGAAGCCGGCCACCGCGCCGCTCTCGTCGGCCGCCGCCACGTCGGCGACGCTGAACACCGTGCCGGAGGTGCCGATCGAGACGACCACGTCACCCGGACCGGCACCGACGCCGAGCGCGGCAGCGGCGTTGTCCCCGGTGCCCGCGCCGAGCAGCGCGCCGCCCGGCCCACCCAGCTCCCCGGCCGACAGCGTGCCGGCCGACTCGGCCGGCCCGAGCACCTCGGGCACCGCCAGCCGCCGGCCGAAGGCCCGCTCCAGCAGGTCCAGCCGGTAGCCGCCGGTCGCCGGCGACCAGTAGCCGGTGCCGCTGGCGTCACCTCGGTCGGTCCGCAGCGCGGCCAGCCCCGGCGCGCCGGCCAGCCGCCAGGTCAGCCAGTCGTGCGGCAGGCAGACGGCGGCCACCCGGGCCGCCAGCTCCGGCTCGTGCCGGGCCAGCCAGCGCAGCTTGGTGATGGTGAAACTGGCCACCGGAACGCTGCCGGTGGCGTCGGCCCAGAACCGGCGCCCCGCCGCGCCGCCGCCCGCCTCCTCGACCAGATCGGCGGCGGCGTCGGCGGAGCGGGTGTCGTTCCACAGCAGCGCCGGCCGGACCACCCGGCCGTCCTCGTCGAGGCAGACCATGCCGTGCTGCTGGCCGGCGACGGAGACCGCCGCCACGTCGGCCAGCCCGCCGGCCTGGTCGGCGGCGCTGCGCAGCGCCTGCCACCAGGCTTCCGGGTCGACCTCGGTGCCGTCCGGGTGCGGAGCCCGGCCCTGCCGGAGCAGGGCACCGGTCTCCGCGTCCCGGATCACGACCTTGCAGGACTGGGTGGACGAGTCAACGCCTGCGACCAGCGGCATGGCGGGCCTCAGCGGGCGCCGAGCAGGTGCTCGACGGCAAGCTGGTTGAGCCGGACGAAGCCGAAGCCCCGGGCGGCCACCGCGTCGACGTCGAACTCCTCGAAGGCGGACCGGTCGGCGAGCAGCTCGTCGTACCCCTCGCCCGGGCTCAATGTCGGGGTGCTCAACTCGGCGACCTTGCTGACGGCCAGCGCCTCGGCCACCTCCGGGTCGGCGCGGAACGCCGCGGCCCGCTCCTTGAGCAGCAGGTAGGTGCTCATGTTGGCGGCCGCCGACGCCCACACGCCGGCCATGTCCTCGGTCCGGGAGGGCTTGTAGTCGAAGTGCCGGGGGCCGTCGTAGGTCGGCCCACCGTCCGGGCCGCCGTTCTCCAGCAGGTCCACCAGGGCGAACGCGTTGAGCAGGTCGCCGTGACCGAAGACCAGGTCCTGGTCGTACTTGACGCCGCGCTGGCCGTTGAGGTCCAGGTGGAACAGCTTGCCCTGCCAGAGCGCCTGGGCGATGCCGTGGGCGTAGTTGAGCCCGGCCATCTGCTCGTGCCCGACCTCCGGGTTGAGGCCGACCAGCTCCGGGTGGGCCAGCTGGGAGATGAAGGCGAGCGCGTGCCCGACGGTCGGCAGCAGGATGTCGCCGCGCGGCTCGTTGGGCTTGGGCTCTAGCGCGAAGCGCAGGTTGTAGCCCTTGTCGATGACGTACTGGGTGAGCAGGTCGACCGCCTCGCGGTAGCGGTCCAGCGCGGCGCGGACGTCCTTGGCGACGTCGTACTCCGAGCCCTCCCGGCCGCCCCACATCACGAAGGTGCTCGCACCCAGCTCGGCGGCCAGGTCGACGTTGCGCAGCACCTTGCGCAGCGCGTAGCGGCGGACCTCGCGGTCGTTGCTGGTGAAGCCGCCGTCCTTGAAGACCGGGTGGTTGAAGAGGTTGGTGGTGACCATCGGTACCACGAGGCCGGTTTCGTCGAGGGCCTTGCGGAACCGGGCGATGTGCTGGTCGCGGGTGGCGGCGTCGACCCCGAACGGGACCAGGTCGTCGTCGTGGAAGGTGATCCCGTACGCGCCCAGCTCGGCCAGCCGGTTGACCGCCTCGACCGGGTCCAGCTCGGGGCGGGTCGCCTCACCGAACGGGTCGCGGGCCTGCCAGCCCACGGTCCAGAGCCCGAAGGAGAACTTGTCGGCGGGGGTGGGACGGGGTGCCATGAGGGCCTCCGGGGTGGTGTCGTCCGCTATTTGTTCAACGATTGAATTATTTGCGCGACCTGTGGCACTGTCAAGGGGTGAGCCCCACCAACGCTCCGGCCGGCGCGGTCCGTCAGGGCAGCCTGCGCGAGCTCAACCTCGCCGTGGTGCTCGGCCGGATCGCCGCCGCCGACCGTCCACCATCCCGGGCCGACCTCGCCACGGCGACCGGCCTGACCCGGGCCACCGTGTCCGCGGTGGTCGAGGACCTGCTCGCCGGCCAACTGGTCGACGAGGCCGACCCGGCGCCCCGGGCCGGCGCCGGCCGCCCGGCCCGGGGTCTGGTGCTGGCCGACCAGGGGCCGGCCGGTCTCGGCCTGGAGATCAACGTCGACTACCTGGCCGCCTGCGTGGTGGATCTCTCCGGCCAGATCCGGCACCGCACCGTGCACCGGGCCGACCTGCGCCCGGTCGCCCCCGCCGAGGCACTCGCCCGACTGGTCGCGATGGCCGGGCAGGCCCGCGCCGACGCCGCCCGACAGGGCCTCACCCTGGCCGGGGCCGCGCTCGCCGTGCCGGGCCTGGTGGACGGCGCCGGGCTGGTCCGGCTCGCGCCGAACCTCGGTTGGCGCGACGTACCGGTGCCGGCGCTGCTCGCCGGGCACCCGCCGTTGACCGAGCAGGTGCCCGGCGTACCGGCGCTGGTGGTGGACAACGAGGCCAACCTCGCCGCGCTCGGCGAGCTGCACTCCCGCCCGCCCGGCCCGGCAAGCTTCCTGCACATCTCCGGCGAGGTCGGCATCGGCGCCGGCATCGTGCTGAACGGAGCGCTGTTCCGCGGCGTGCGTGGTTGGAGCGGTGAGATCGGGCACCTCCCGGTCCACCCACAGGGCCGACCGTGCCGCTGCGGCGGGCAGGGCTGCCTGGAGCAGTACGCCGGTCAGGAGGCGATCGTGGCCGCCGCCGGGCTGGCCCGGGCGGAACTTCCCGCGGACACCGCGACGGCGCGGTTGGCCGAGCTGGCCGAGGCCGGCGACGCGGACGCGCTGCGGGCGCTGCACGACGCCGGGACGGCGCTCGGTGTCGCGGTGGCCGGCGTGGTCAACCTGCTGGACCTGGACACCGTCGTGCTCGGCGGCGGGTACGCCCCGCTGGCGCCCTGGCTGTGCCCCCCGGTGCTCGCCGAGATCGCCAGCCGGGTGCTCACCGCCGCCTGGTCACCGGTCACGGTCCGACCGGCGACACTCGGCGCGGAGGCCGCCGCGGTGGGCGCGGCGGGTTCGGTGGTACGCCAGATCGTCGCTCGTCCCGCAGGCTGGCTGGCCCGCTCCGGCTGATCGGGCGTCCGCTTCGGGCGTCCGTCGCAGGGGCTCGGTACGCTTGCCCTCAGGCAACGATCCCCGGGCGAGGAGTCCACGAGCAGCATGCGCACACGTCGTCAGACGCGGGCCGGCGTCGGGCGGTGACCACGACCCGACGGGGCGGCATCGCCGGTCCGGTCAGCGGTGATGGAGCCTCCCCCCGCCGACCGGTCCGGCAGCCCACCGAGCCACTCCCGGCCGACCCCCGGCTGGCTCGCGAGTTGCTCGACGGGCTCGCCGAGGCCGTGCTGACGACCGACGAGGCCGGCCGGGTGACCCTGGTCAACGCCATGGCGGCGGAGCTGCTCCCGGAGATCACCGCCGGCACCGAGTTGTCCCGGTGCCCGGTGCCGGCGCTGGCCGGCGCGGTCGCCGCCGACGCCGAGTGCTTCGACGCCGAGCATCGCGGCCGGCGGTTGCGCGGCGCCCGACGGCGGCTCGCCGGCGCGCGGTACGCCTGGTACGTCCGGGACGTCACCGAGGAGCACGCCCGCACCGAGGCCCTGCTGGCCGAACGCTCCCGCACCGCCTTCCTCGCCCAGGCTGGCAGCCGGCTGGGGCGTTCACTGCACCGGGACCAGACGCTGCGGGCCACCGCGACCCTCGCCGTGCCGTACCTGGCCGACGCCGCCGTGGTGCTGCACCGGCCGCCCGCGCCGGCCGATCAGCGCGCCCGTTGGATCCGGTACGCCGACAGCGACCCGACCCCCGTCACGGGGCTGGCCGGGCCGGAGCTGACCGGCACCGCGACCGGGCTGGCCGAGGCGCTGGCCGGCGAGCTCACCGAGCCGAGTCCCTGGCTGGACGCTGAGCTCGCCGATCTGGCGACCGTGCTGCCGCCCGGGTTCGGCCGACCGGGGACGGCGCTGGTCAGCCCGATACGCAGCGCCGGGCGGTCCGTTGGGCGCCCTGCTGCTGATCCGCCGGGCCGGGCGGGCCGGCTTCGACCCGCGTGACATCGAGCTGGCCCACGAGTTCGGCGCCCGGGCCGGCGCCGCGCTGGCCACCGCCGAGCTGTACGGCGAGCAGGCCCACCTGGCCCGGGTGCTGCAGACCAGCCTGCTCCCGCCGGAGCTGCCCCCGGTGCCCGGGGCGAGCCTGGCCGGCGGCTACCGGGCGGCCGGGGAAACGCTGCGCATCGGCGGTGACTTCTACGAGGTCTTCCCGCACCGGAACGTGCCCTGTTCGCGCTCGGCGACGTGTGCGGCAAGGGCGTCGGCGCGGCCGTGCTGACCGGCCGGGTCCGTCAGTCGTTGCAGACGCTGCGGCTGGTCGAGCAGCGCCCGCTGGAGCTGATCCACCTGCTCAACCGGGCGCTGTTCGACGCGCCCGACGCGCCGCGGCGCAGCCAGTTCACCACCCTGCTGCTCGGCTCGCTGGAGCGCGGGCCGGCCGGCGTGGACGTCCGGATCGCCGGTGGCGGCCACCCGGCGCCGCTGCTGATCACCCCCCGGCGGCGCGGTCACCTCGGTCCCGGTCGGCGGGATGCCGGTCGGCGCGCTGGCCGCCGCCCGGTTCGCCGAGACACGGGTGCACCTCGACCCGGGCGACGTGCTGCTCGCGTACACCGACGGGGTGACCGGTGCGCGCGGCGGTCCGCGCGAGGTGGAGATGTTCGGCGAGGACCGGCTGCGCGCCGCGCTCGCCTCGTCCAGCGGGCTGCCACCGGCCGCCCTGGTCGACCGGCTGCTTCAGCTGGTCGACGAATGGCTGGACGGGCAGGCCCACGACGACGTCGCGGTGCTGGCCGTGTGCGCGTCCGCGCCGGCGTGACCGACGGCGGCGCCCGGCGGCTCGACGCGGGTGGGGCGCCCGGCCGGACCGGCTGGGTCAGGCGGTCCGCGCCACCGGAGGTTCCGCGGTCGGCGACTCCCGGGGCGGGCCCACCGTCCGTTCGGGGCCAGCCGACGCGCCCGTCCACACCGCCGGCCCCGGCCGGTCCGCGTCCTCCGACCAGTCGGCTGCCGGCCCGGTGGGCGGGTCCAGGTCGTCCGGCCCGCTCGGGGCCGGCGTCTGCGCCTGCTGCCGGCGGGCGGTCTCGTCGAATTCCCGCATCCCCTGCAGCAGCGCGGTGCGACCCGCGGGGCTCATCCCGGCCAGCACGACGGCGAGCTGCGCCTGACGGTCGGCTCGCAGCTCGGCGAGGAGCCGGCGGGCCTCCGGGGTGAGGTGCAGGGAGATCTCCCGCCGGTCGAAACGGCCCGGCTCACGCTCCAGCATGCCGGCGGCGACCAGCCTGTCACAGAGCCGACTGGCGGAGCTGAGCAGCATGCCGAGTCGGGAGGCGAGCCGGCGCAGGTTGATCCCGTCGTACTGCTCGACGACCATCACAGCCCGTAGCTGCGCTCCGGACACCCGGTTGGCGGTCCCCTCCCGAGCGGACTCCCACACGGTCGACAGGGCAGCCGCCGCGGAGTCCAACGCGGCAGCCATACTCGTCTCGGGGTCCGGCGGACCGTGCAGTTCGGCCATGGTTGCCCGAGACTACTCCGAACCCACTGGTGGTCGAGCTTTGATCAAGGGAGTGTGATGAGCGAACCGGTCAATCGGGCACGACGTACCCTGAACGAGACACCCGCGGATCGACTCGTCGACTGCGTTGGCGACGTTCTCGCCGGGTCGTACGGGATCACCGAGACGGAGCTGTTCCAGGTCGACTACCGGCTCTCGCAGCTGTTGCCCCTCACCGAGGGTGACCCCATCACGGGCCCCGGGCACCCCGCCTGGCGCGCCTTCGACCACCAGTCGCCGGTGCTCGCCGACGGCACCGCCTGGCTTCCGGTCAGCATGCGCGGCGAGCGCCGGGGAGTGCTGCGACTGGCGCCGGTCCCGGACGACCCGGCCTTCCTCGACGAGCTGGCCGACATCGCCACCGCGCTCGCCCACGAGCTGGCCGCCGTCTCCGCCGGCACCGACGTCTACCGGGCGGCGCGGCGCAGCCAGCGTCTCACCCTGGCCGCGGAGATGCAGTGGGACCTGCTGCCGGGTCGCAGCCGGATCCGGCCCTCATTCAGTCTGGCCGGGCAGCTGGAGCCGGCGTACACGGTGCGCGGCGACAGCTTCGACTGGTCCGACGACGGGCAGCGGCTCTGGTTGTCCACCATCAACGGCACCGGTGAGGGTGTCGCTGCCTCCCTGCTCACCTCGCTGGCCACCCACGCGCTCCGCAACGCCCGCCGGGCCGGGCTCGACCTGGCCGACCAGGCCGCCCTCGCCGACCAGGCGCTCTACGACGAGTACCGGGGTGAACGGCACCTCTCCGCGCTGCTGATGGAGCTGGACCTGCGCTCCGGGGTGCTGACGGTGGTCGACGCCGGCTCGCCCCGCCTGGTCCTGCTGCGCGAGGGAAAGGTCACCGAGCAGCCGCTGGAGGCGCAGTTCCCGCTCGGCATGTTCGAGGCGACCGACTACCACGAGCAGCGGTTCCCGCTGGAGCGCGGCGACCGGATCTTCGTGGTCAGCGACGGGGTGGTGGAGGCCACCGGCCAGCACACGCGCTACGGCGAGACGGCGCTGGACCGGTTCCTGCGGCGGACCGGCCCGATGGAGCCGCTGGACGCCGTCCGGTCGCTGATCGGTGACCTGCGCGCGTTCGTCTCCGGTGACCTGGTCGACGACGCGGTGGTGGTCTGCCTGGACTGGACCGGCCCGCAGCCGTGATGCGTCAGTACGCGCCGCGGCTGTTCAGCACCGCGCCGAAGGTCTTCCAGAGGATGGTGAGATCGGCGGCGAGGGACCAGTTCTCCACGTAGTAGAGGTCGAGCCGGATGCCGTCCTCCCAGCTCAGGTCGGACCGGCCGCTGACCTGCCACAGACCGGTCATGCCCGGCTTGACCAGCAGCCGCCGGGCCACGTCGCCGCCGTAGCGGGCCACCTCGGAGGGCAGCGGCGGGCGCGGCCCGACCAGGCTCATCTGGCCCAGCAGCACGTTGACCAGCTGTGGCAGCTCGTCGAGCGACCACTTGCGCAGCAGCCGGCCGACCCGGGTGACCCGGGGATCGTCGCGCATCTTGAACATCAGGCCGTCGGTCTCGTTGCGGGCAGCCAGCTCGGCGAGCAGCGCGTCGGCGTTCACCACCATGGTCCGGAACTTGAACACGCCGAACTCCTGCCCACCCCGGCCGACCCGGACCTGCCGGAACAGCACCGGGCCCCGGCTGTCCAGCTTGATGGCCAACGCGATGAACGCGATCAGCGGCAGCAGCAACGCGAGCGCCAGCGACGAGGCGGACCGGTCGACGAAGCCCTTGACCAGTTTTCGTGCACCGCGGAACTCGGGTGCCTCGACGTGGATCAGCGGCAGCCCGGCGACCGGGCGGGTGTGGATCCGCGGGCCGGCCACGTCCGTCAGCGCGGGTGCCACGACCAGGTCGACGCCGGTCCCCTCCAGCTGCCAACCCAGCCGGCGCAACCGGGCGGCGGTCAGCTCGCCGGAGGCCGTCACGGCGACCGTGTCCGCGCCGATCGCGGTGGCGGCCTCCGGGATGCCGCGGAACGATCCCACCACCGGCACGTCGCCCAACCGCTGCGCCACCGGCGCCAGCAGCGCGTCCGGGATGCACGCGCCGACCACGTGGTAGCCGGCGTACGGCTCCCGGCGCAACGTGTGCACCAGCTCCAGCACGTGCGCGGTGTCGCCGACGACCAGCACCTTCCGGGACCAGCCCGCGCCGCGTGAGCGGGCCCGGTGCAGACGCTTGCGGGCGGCGAAGCGGGCGACTTCCAGCCCGACGGTGCCCACCGCGAAGGAGATGCCGAGGAAGCCTCGGGAGACGCCGACGTCGGCGATGTACCCGGCGATGGCGATCGCACCGGCCAGCCGCAGGCTGGCCGAGCTGACCCGCCGGTACTCGTCCGCCCCGTAACCGATCACCCGGTCGTCGTAGCAGCCGAGCGCCTTGAGCGAGACCAGCCAGGCCAGCACCAGCCCCGGCGCCACCAGCACGTACGGGACCTCCGTGCCGCTCGGCTGGTCGTCACCGAACCGGGTGACGTACCCGACGAGCAGCGCGATGATGAGGACGGTGGTGTCCAGCACGACCAGGACCCGGATGTACGACCGTTCGTCGGCGCGCGTCACCAGCCCGGCCGGACGGCCGGCAGGCTTCCCCGACCTGCTGGCGGGGGTCGACAGTGTCGCAGCGGTCACCGGCGCTCCCACTCTGATCAGGACGGCCCCGGCCGACGGGTCGAACCGGAGGCGGACCGGCAATGCCGGAACACGTCGCCATCCTGCCCTGACAACTGTGACCGCCGATTACTTCCGACGTATTGCCGTCACTTTTCTTCAACCGTCGAGGGCTGCCGAGAAAGGGCCCGCCGTACCGGATCGGCGTACGACGGACCCCTTCCTGGCTGTGCCTAGGATCAGCGCGGCGCTGGCGGGCGGAGCGCGATGGCGTTGAGGAAGATATTGCCGATCTCGCTCGGGTCCTTGGTGACGAAGCTGCCGCCACCGGTCACCTTCGTGATCGACTCCAGCTCGGCCTTGCTGACGCCCTCACCAATACCGATCATGACCACCTGGACCGGTCGCTCCGGGTCGGCGATCTGCTTCAGCTTGGCGAGCAGCTGGGCCTGGCTGAGGCCGTTGGTGTCCTCGTTCTTGCCATCGGTGAACAGCACGATCGAGTTGACCCGGCCGGGTTGCCAGTTCTCCTGCACCGCCTGGTACGCGGCGAACATGGTGTCGTAGAGGCCGGTGCCGCCGTCGGAGGGCTGGATGCCGCCGAGCGCGCCCTCCAACTGGGCCCGCTGGGCGGAGAGCGGGCCGATGGGGATCAGCTGGCGGTAGTCCCGGTTGCCAACCAGCTTGGTGGAGAAGGTCCACAGGCCGATCGACCAGGAGTCGTCGAAGAGGCCGAGGCCGCGGCGGGCCGCGTCCACGGTGACCTCCTCCCGGCTGCGGTTGTTGGCGCTGGGCACCTTCTCCTTCATCGAGCCGGAGACGTCGATGACGGCCAGCATCCGGCCGGACTGGGTGGCGATCGACCAGCTGGAGACGACACGCTGTATCGCGGCCGGGTCCAGGCCTCCCGCGGCGGTGCCGCCGGCGGCCGGCGCGGTCGACGCGCCGCCGGCCGGGCTCGGCGCACCCTGCGGCGCCTTGAAACCGGAGCCCCAGTTGCCGTCCGGCGCGCGCAGCGACTGCGCCGCCAGCCGGTCGCGGAACTTGGGGGTGGTGAGCAACTCGAACAGCACCCGGGCCGCCGAGGCCTTGGTCGGCTCGATGCCGGGCAGCACCGCGTACGGGTAGTCCAGCGGCATCGGCGCCGGCTCCATGTAGAGCGCGGCGAGCTTTACCGGCGGCTCTTTGCTGTTGTAGGCGATCACGTCCTCTTCGGACAGGGCCGCCGCGCCGAGGCCGCTGGCGATGGACGTCGGATCCTTGGCGGTCGGGAAACGGGCCAGCAGGTCGTTGCGGAGCGAGGAACGCCCGGTGGCCAGCGCCCGCAGGGCACCGACGGTGTTGCGCTGGGCGTCGCCACCGGCGGCGCTGGCCGCCGCGGTCAGCGAGAGCAGGCCGGACAGTCCGGCCGCGTCCCGGGTCGGCTCGACGATCCCAGTGCGCAGAGGGGTGCCCGGGTTGTTGACCTGCTTGAGCAGGTCCGTCCAGGTGAACTTCTTGTCGGGCCAGCCCAGCCGGATGGCCACCGGCTCGGGCATCGCCACCACGACGGGACTGCGCGCGATGGAGGCGCTGTTGGTCGGAGCGAACGCCGTGGCGTCCTTCTTCAACCGCAGCAGCCACGTCGAGGAGTCCGGCACCCAGACGTCCGGGGTGACGGCGGTGCCGCTGGCCTGCCCGACGCCGGCCAGAACGGCACCGTGCTTGGCCGCCAGCACGGCGGCCACGTCGACCGGGTCGGACGCTGAGACGTCCACCCGGATGCAGGTGGGGCCTACCGCAGCGCCCTCCTTGACCCATTCGGACGCGGCGGCGTCCACCGCAGGCGCGAGCTCGGAGGCGACTGCCACGGCGAGCCGAATCTCCCCCGAACAGCTGGGCTGGATCAGCTCTCGATAGCCGAACCAGACGCCGGTCGTGACGACGAGCACCGTCGCCGTAGCGGCGGCGGCTGCTAGATGGAGTTTCGAACGCATGCGATGGCGGCCTGCTGACACGGTGACCATCTTGCGTACAAGGTGCCCTCTCTGCCACATCCGTTCGGACGAAAGTTACGGAGGAGAAACAGTTGATCGCTGTTTAGCGACGTAGAGTGACGATGCGGCCCCATGGTGTTGCCAAATCAGTGTCACCCTCACGTCTCGCTCCGCGGCTCACGCCAGCACGCAGGTCGGGCTCGGCACCGGCACGGGTTCGCCGATCGGCGCCGGGACGCCGGTGCCGGCGTCCCGCCGGAAGACCCGCACCATGTCCGCCCGCTCGTCGGCGACATAGAGGTGCTCCCCGATCAACGCGAAGTGCCGGGGCCACTCACCACCGGTGTCCACCTCGGCCACCAGCTCGGGCAGTTCGCCGGCCAGATCGAAGACGGCGATGGTGCCCACCCCCCGGTTGGCGACGTAGAGGAACCGGCCGTCCGGGGCGACCGCGACCTCCGACGGCTGGACATGGCCGGCTCGCTCGCTCGCCTCGACCCGACCGCGTTGGTGCAGCGCGCCGTCGTCGGTCAGCTCGTACGCGATGACCGAGGCGTCCAGCTCGCCGACGAGGTAGCAGCGCCGCCGGTCGGGGGGGCGGGCCAGGTGCCGGGGGCCCGTGCCGGGCGCCGTGCGGATCCGGGGCCCGCGGGGCACCAGCCGCCCGCTCGCGCCGTCCAGGTCGTACCGGTAGACCGAGTCGGTGCCGAGGTCGACCGCCAGAAGCGGCCCTCGGCCCGGGCCCGGCGAAACCATGTGGCAGTGCGCCCGCTCCTGGCGCTCCGGGTCGGCACCGCGCCCCTCGTGCACCACCAGGTCGGTGCGCTCACCGGGCACGCCCCGCGCGTCGAGCGGGAAGACCGCGACGCTGCCGCCGCCGTAGTTGGCCGCCACCAGGTGGCCGCCGTCGGGCAGCACCGCCAGGTGGCAGGGCTCGGCGCCGCCGGTCGACCAGTTGCCGAGCGGGTCCAGCGCCCCGTCGGGGCCGACCTGCCAGGCGCTGACCTCCCCGTCGGTCAGCTCGTTGACCGCGTACAGCACCGGGTGGGTGGGGTGCCGGGCCAGGAAGGAGGGAGACGGGGTGATCGCCACCGTGCCGAGCGGGGCCAGGGACCCGGTGGCCGGGTCACGGCGGGCCGCGACGATGCCGCTGCCCCGCCCGCCGCTCTGCGCGGTGTAACACCCGATGTGGACGACCTCGACCTGACCACTCACGTCCAACCCCTCCGCCGGCATTCTGCGTCGATCCAACCAGAGGCTGCCCGCGATGCCGGCCCGTTAACCGGCTTTCCGGCCCCGGATCGGCACCGCCAGGGCCCAGCCGCTGCCGCCCGGCCGTGGGCGGCGGCGACTCAGGCGGCTGGCACCGGCTCGCCGCGCTGCCGGGCCACGTGCTCGACCAGGGAGATCAACACCAGCTTGCCGGACTGCCGGTCCCGCGCGTCGCAGAGCACCATCGGCACGTCCGGGTCCAGGTCGAGCGCCCGGCGTACGGTCTCCAGGTTGAACCGGCGGGAGTCGTCGAAGCAGTTCACGCCCACCACGAACGGGATGCCGCGCTGCTCGAAGTAGTCGATGGAGGGGAAGCAGTCGGCCAGCCGCCGGGTATCGGCGAGCACCACCGCGCCGAGCGCCCCGAAGGCCAGCTCGTCCCAGAGGAACCAGAACCGGTCCTGGCCCGGGGTGCCGAACAGGTAGACCTGGAGGTCGTCGTTGATGGTGATCCGGCCGAAGTCCATCGCCACCGTGGTGGTCGACTTTCCCTCCACCCCGGAGATGTCGTCGGTGCCGATCCCGGCGCCGGTCAGCACCTCCTCGGTCTGCAACGGCCGGACCTCGCTCAGCGCGCTCACCAGCGTCGTCTTGCCCGCTCCGAAGCCTCCGGCGATGAGGATCTTCAGTGCCAGCGGGACGGTGGTGCCGGAGCCCGCATGGTCATAGCGCACGAAGTCCACTGACCGCCGCCTTGAGGATGTCGTTGTCGGGAAGGTGGCCGGCGGCCGGCGGCTCGTGCACCGCGACCAGGCCCTGGGCGAGGAGGTCACCGAGCAGCACCCGGACCACCCCGACCGCGAGGTCCAGCTCGGCCGCCAGCTCGGCCACCGACACCGGCCGGTGGGCCAGCGCGACCAGCCGCCGGTGCTCCGGGAGCAGCCGCGGGTCGGCCGCCGGGTCCAGATCCGACCCGGCCAGCACGAACGCGACGAGGTCGAACCCATCGACGGCGGAGCGTACCCGGCCGCCGGTGAGGGTGTACGGGCGCACTACCGGGCCGGCGTCGCCGTCCAGCCACTCGTGCTGCGGCCCGGGCGGCTCAGCTCGCATCACCGGCACCCGCCGACGACCGGGCCGGCGCGGTGAGGTTTTCCCCCACCCGGATCACCAGCATCGCCATCTCGTACGCGACCAGGCCGATGTCCGCGTCGGCGTCACTCACCACGGCCAGGCAGGTGCCCTGCCCGGCGGCGGTGACGAAGAGGTACGCCGACTCCATCTCCACCACGGTCTGCCGGACCGGGCCACCGTCCACGTGCCGGCTCGCGCCCCGGGCCAGGCTGGAGAAGCCGGCGGCGAGGGCGCAGAGGTGCTCGGCGTCGGAGCGCTCCAGCTCGGCCGAGGAGCCGAGCAGCAGCCCGTCGGCAGAGAGCACCACCGCCTCCCGGGCCGCCGGTACCCGTTCCACCAACTCGTCGAGCAGCCAGTCGAGGCCGGCGCTCTGCTTCGTCGAATGCGGCACTAGGCGTCCCTCTCAGTCGCGGTCAGGGGTTCGGAGGCCGCCGCGGGTGCGGGCGCGGCGACCGGGGCAGGAACCGGGCCGGCGGTCGGCCCGACATCCGGGTCCCCGCCGGCCCGGCTGGCGTTGCCTCCTGGCGCCGCCGGGTCCGAAGAGGACGACGCGGCGGAGGCGGGACCTGCCGGGGCGGTGACCGGGCCTGCCGGGGCGGCCGGGGTGACGACGGTGGCGCGGCCCCGCGCGGTGCCGGCCTGGAGAGCCGACATCACCCGACGCACCTCCTCGGGCGATCGGGGCGTCGGGGTGTCGGTGACGGTCGACCGGGGCCGGGATGCCGGGGTACGCCGCCGCACCCGACGGGGCAGCCCGTCCAGCTCGTCCACCGCCTCGCCGTCGGCTGGCACCCGGTCGGCCGCACCGTCACCGGGCCCGCCGCCATCGGCCGGCCCGGTCGGCGGCGGCCCGCCATCGCCTGACCCGTTGGCGTCCGAACCGTTGGCGGGCACCGGGTCCGGCACCGGTGCGCCGGTGGGTCGGGCGGACGGGGAGCCGGCGGTGAGTGACCGGCTGCGGCCGGCCCGGGGCCGCGGCATGGCAGCGCGCCGGCCGGTCCTGGCCGGCCGCCGGTCCGGGCCGGGTGGCGCGGCGCCCAGCCCGGCCGGGTCGGGGCCGGCCGGCGGCTCGGTGGTGATCAGGTCGGTGGGGACCAGCACCACGGCGGTCACCCCACCCTCCCCCGACGGGCGCAGCCGCACCCGCACCCCGTGCCGGGCGGCCAGCCGGGCCACCACGAAGAGACCGAGGCGGGCGCTCTGCGCCGGGTCGAACTCGGGCGAGCTGGCCAGCCGGACGTTGGCACTCTCCAGGGCCGCGGCGGACATCCCCAGTCCCTGGTCGGTGATCTCCAGCGCGTACCCGTTGGCCACCTGCTCCCCGGTGACGGTGACCCGGGTGTCCGGCGGTGAGAAGGCCGTGGCGTTCTCGATCAGCTCGGCGAGCAGGTGGATGACGTCGCCGACGGCCCGGCCCAGCACGCCGGCCGGCTGCACGGCGGTGATGTCCACCCGCTCGTACGCCTCGACCTCGGAGCTCGCGCCCCGGATCAGGTCGACCATCGCGACCGGGTTGCGCCAGCCCCGGCCCGGCGCGGAGCCGGCGAGGATGACCAGGTCCTCGGCGTGTCGACGGAGCCGGGTGGCCAGGTGGTCCACCTGGAACAGCTCGGCCAGCTCGTCCGGGTCCTCGGCGCGCCGCTCCATGCGGTCCAGCAGGTGCAGCTGCCGGTGCACCAGGCTCTGGCTGCGCCGGGCGATGTTGAGGAAGACCTCGTTGAGCCCCCGGCGCAGGGTGACCTCGTCCACCGCGGCCTGGACCGCGGTGCGCTGCACCTCGGTGAAGGCTCGCCCGACCTCGCCGATCTCGTCGTGGCCGTATTGCAGTGGAGGCGCCTCCCGGGCGACGTCGACCTGCTCACCACGGCGCAGCCGGGTCACCACGTCCGGCAGCCGGTGCTCGGCCAGCTCCAGCGCGGCGGTGCGGACCCCGCTGAGCCGTCGGACCAGCGTCCGGCCGACCCGCAGCGCCACCAGCACCGAGATCACCACGGCGACGAGCCCGAGCACCCCGGCGACGGCCAGCCGGACCAGGATCCGGACCGCCATCGGCACCGAGCGGTCGGTGAGCCCGTCGGCCTCGGCCAGCTCGAAGTCGCGGAGCTGCTGCTGCACCGCGTCGTGGCTGGCCTGCCAGGCCGCCGCGTCCACCGGCGGCCGGCCGGACCGGTTGGCCACGACCAGCGCGTCCTGCATGGTCCGCAGGCGGGTGAACGCCGCACCCTCGGTCAACCGCTGGTACGCGGCCCGACCGGCCTCGGGCAGGTCGGCCACCGCGCTCTCGGTGAGCCACCGCTGGTTGCCGATGGCCTGCACGAGCTGGGTGTGCTCCCCCTCGGCGAACCGGCCCGCCGTCAGCGCGCCGGCCAGCAGGGCGTCGGCCTGGCCGAGCAGCTCCCGCGAGCGGCCCAGCGCGGTGAGCGCCAGCGCCTGCCGGTTCAGGGCGGGCTCGGTCAGGTTCGCCATGCCGGCGAACGCCTGGAAGGCCGAGGAGACCATGCCGCTGTAGAGGCCGATGGCGCCGGCCCGGTCCACCTTGCGGTCGTCGATGAAGTCCCGACCGGTCGGCAGCGCCGCAAGGGCGGTGACCAGTTGGTCGACCCGGGCGTCGAGCTGGTCGTCGGCGGCGTCGCGCAGCTCTTCCCCGTCGACCCGGCGGCGCAGCTCGGCGACCGCCCGATCGGTACGCTGCCGCTGCTCGACCAGGGCTGGCAGCTCGGTGGCGCCGGCGAGCTGCACCACCGAGAGCCGGCGTTCGCGTTGCAGCTCGGTGACCACGGCCTCGCCGGGGCGGCCCAGGTCGTACAGCAGGGTGCGGGCGGAGAGCAGGTTCAGGGCCGGACCGAAGGTCAGCGTGGTGGCGAAGATCCACAACGCCAGTAGCGCGGTCACCGGCGCGACGACCAACGCGGTCAGCTTCGAGCGGATCGGCCAGTCGCGGGTTCTCATTAGACCTCGCCCGTGCAGGGGTGGCAGGAGGGGCGCCGGCACCGCCGGGCAGCGCTCCGGCCGGCTGCGCCCGACCAGGAGGCCGGGCACCGGCGCGGGCGCCTTGGGCAGAATACGTAATCGTGCGGCGTTGCACTACCGCCTGTTGCGCCAACATGGACGCTCCGAAATGCGCTCGGCCCGGCACGGCGAGCGCCCCGCCGGTGGACCGGCGGGGCGCTCGTGGTCGTGCGGTACGGGTCAGGCGTTGACGGCGATGTCGATCCCCTCGGCGACCCGCCGGCCGTAGGTCTCGTCGCACTGGCTGAAGTGCCAGACCATCTTCTCCTGGATGTGCTTGTCGCACTGGGCCAGGAGCGTGGTCAGGTTGAGGATCAGGTCGTCGCGCTCCCAGTCCGCCATCTCACGGAAGCGCCGGCCGGCCTGGGAGTAGTTGTTCTGCCGCTCGATCGGGGCCTTCATGATCTGCCCGGAGACGAACGGACGGTACTCCCGGTAGGACTCGTCGGCCTCCTGGAGACCGGCGACCGAGGAGGGCTCGAAGTTGATGTGCGGGTTGCCGCCCCGGTTGTCCACCCCGTACGACATCTGGCCGCCACCCTGGTTGGTGCTGACCTGGACGTCCTCCCGAGGACGGTTGACCGGCAGCTGGAGGTAGTTCGGGCCGACCCGGTAGCGCTGGGTGTCCGAGTAGGAGAAGGTGCGCCCGACCAGCATCTTGTCGTCGGAGAAGTCGATGCCGTCGACCAGCACACCGGTGCCGAAGGCGATCTGCTCGTTCTCGTTGTGGTGGTCGGTGATGTTGCGGTTGAGCGTCATCATGCCCACCGGCAGGTAGGGGAACTGCTCCTCCGGCCAGATCTTGGTGTCGTCGAGCGGGTCGAAGTCCAGCTCCGGGTGCTCGTGATCGCTCATGATCTGCACGTTGAGCTCCCACTGCGGGTACTCGCCGCGCTCGATCGCCTCGTAGAGGTCCTTGGAGGCGTGGCCCAGCTCGGTGGCCTGGATCGCGTCCGCCTCGGCCTGGGTCAGGTTGTGCTCGCCCTGCTGGGTCAGCCAGTGGAACTTGACCAGCACACCCTCGCCCTGAGCGTTGACGAGACGGTAGGTGTTGACTCCGGAGCCCCGCATGGTGCGGTAGTTCTTCGGGATGCCGTACGGGGAGAAGAGCCAGGTCAGCATGTGCATCGACTCCGGCGTGTTCGACATGAAGTCGAAGATCCGGTTGGGCTCCTGGCGGAAGGTCACCGGGTCCGGCTTCAGCGCGTGGATCACGTCGGGGAACTTGATCGCGTCGCGGATGAAGAAGACTTGGAGGTTGTTGCCCACCACGTCCCAGTTGCCGTCCTCGGTGCGGAACTTGACCGCGAAGCCGCGCGGGTCGCGGGCGGCCTCGGAGGAGTCCCGGCCGCCGATGACGGTGGAGAACCGGATGGTGACCGGGGTCTTCTTGCCCTTGGTCTGGAACAGCTTGGCGCGGGTGTACTTCGCCGCCGGTTCGCCACCGATCGTCCCGTACGCCTCGAACTCGCCGTGTGCGACGAAACCACGCGCGTGCACGACCCGCTCCGGGATCCGCTCCCGGTCGAAGTGGCTGATCTTCTCCAGGAAGTGGTAGTTCTCCAGCGTGGCGGGGCCGCGCGAACCGACCGTCCGCTGCTGCTGGTTGTTGTGCACGGGGTGGCCCTGTCGGGTGGTCAGGATCGGCTTGCTGGCCTGTGGGTCGCTCATCGCTCTCCTCCGGATAGGTGGTGCGGTGTGCCTGATCGGTCCTGGGACTGGCAGTCGGGGCAGCGGCCCCAGTGGGTGACCTGGGTGTGATCGACGGCGATCGCGGTGACTTCCGGATCCAGGCAGGGGCCGGGGGCGTCGCTCGGGTCGATCGCGTCGGCGTCGAGGTGTGGCCGGTCACGCACCGTCGCGAGCACCGCGAGGCGAGGCTGAGTGACCCGCAGCCCGGCCGCCCGCAGGCGTTCGGAGTTGACCGGCATCACCCCAGCCAAGCGCGTTTTCTGGAATGAGTCAAGTTTTGCCCGGACCCCGTGCTGTAGCCCTCGTCATCGCACGAACGGAAACACGTTCCGCGACAACCGACACGACACCGGACATGGACCGTTGAGGAAAGTGCCCCGGATCGGGATTGGCGATCAGTGCGCCGAGGGAATACGAGGTGACGAAGGAGGAGCCATGTCGCCCACGCAGATAATCGTCATCGTGCTCGTCGTGCTGGTGGTGGTCGCGGCACTGGCCGTGGCCGTCCGGACGCTCGGCCGGCGCCGCGCACTTCGCAGCCGCTTCGGGCCGGAGTACGACCGGGTGGTGGCGGAGCAGGACAGCCGATCCGCCGCGGAGCGCGAGCTGCGCGACCGGGAACGCCGGCACGCCGAGCTCACGCTCACCCCGCTCAGCCCGGAGTCCCGGGCGCGCTACGCCGCCGCCTGGGAGGAGCTCCAGGTCCGCTTCGTCGACTCGCCGGGCGAGACCGTGGGCGACGCGGACGAGCTGGTCACCCGGCTCATCGAGGAACAGGGCTATCCGACCGGGGACTTCTCCGACCAGATCGCCCATCTCTCCGTCGACCACGCCCGCACGCTGACCAACTACCGGGACGCGCACGAAATCCACCTGCGCAACTCCCGGGGCGAAGCCAGCACCGAGGAGCTGCGCCAGGCGGTCGTGCACTACCGGGCACTCTTCGCCGACCTGCTCGGTGAGGAGCCGGTCGGCCACCGCCCGCCCGAACAGCGCCACCCGGACACCCCGCACGACGCCACGAGCCGCTGAGGAGGCCACCGATGCGCCAGGAAGAGCCGCAAGTGGACAACGACCATCCGGAGGCCGTCCGGTCCGCGCCGGTGCCGGTGCCGCCGGCCGGCGACCGGGCCGGTCGCGCGGACGTGCCCGAGGACGCCCTGGACGACCGGGGCACCTTCGACGACCCGTCGCCCGCCGAGGAGCGGACCGACGAGGGCGGGTTCCATGAGCCCGGACCGCTGCCGACCGTCTTCGGCGCCACCACGGTGGCCGATGCGGTGGCGGCGTCCGCTCTGGCCAGCCCACGCCGACAGGATCAGCCGGACCCCCGGGCCGAGCGGACCGCCGAGCCCGGCGACGGCGCCGAGGACGGCGAGCGTGAAGGCCTGCGCGCCGACCCCACCGCCGAGCTGCACCGCCGGGACACCGATCCGGAGACCGACGACGCCCGCGCCGGCGCGTCCACGCGGACCGTCGCTCCGCCGGGAAGCCCGAACGGTGGACCTGAGCGGCGCAGTGATCTGACCTCGGCCGGCGGCGACCCGGGCGCGGCCGCCTACGGCAGCGCCACGCCGGGGATGGTCGATCCGGACGCGGTCTCGCCGGATGCCGACCCGGTGCTGGCCCCCAGTGGCGCCGGCACCTCGTTGGAGTCGGCCGGCACGTCGCGACCCGCCGGCTCGACCGTGGCGGCCGAGCCGGCCACGCTTCTCGACGCGGACACCGCACAGCGTTTCCGGGACCGCTGGCGGGACGTGCAGCTGCGCTTCGTGGACGATCCGCACGCCGCGGCCGGCGAGGCGCAGTCGCTGGTGGAGGAGGCCATCCAGGCGCTCGCGTCGGCGCTGGCCGCGCAGAAGAACGCGCTGGGCGGGTGGCAGGACGCCGGCTCGGCGGACACCGAGGAACTGCGGATGGCGGTACGCCGTTACCGGGACTTCCTGGACCGCGTGCTGGGTCGCTGAGCGACAAACCACGTGCGGGGGCGCCCTGGCCAGCCGGCCGGGGCGCCCCCGCACGCCCGGCGAGCCACCCCCGCCCGTTCGACCGCTGATCGGCCCGGTCAAGACCGCCCCAGCAGGCCCGAACAGGGCCGACTCGACATCCAGGCGTGAAATCACCCGTTCGGGGTAATAGGGCGCGCGATCGAACGGGCGGCGGACGAGGGGTGACGGCGATGGACGGCGGCGGCGGTCTTCGGCTCGACATGAACGGCCTGGACTACCTCATCCTGGCCCTCTACTTCATCACCGTCCTCGGGGTCGGCTTCGCCGCCCGTCGGGCGATCCGCACCAGCGTCGACTTCTTCCTCTCCGGCCGGTCCCTGCCGGCCTGGGTGACCGGTCTCGCCTTCGTCTCGGCGAACCTGGGCGCGCTGGAGATCATCGGGATGGCCGCGAACGGCGCCCAGTACGGCGTGATGACGGTCCACTACTACTGGATCGGCGCGGTGCCGGCGATGGTCTTCCTGGGCATCGTGATGATGCCCTTCTACTACGGATCCAAGGTCCGCAGCGTGCCGGAGTACCTGCGGCTGCGGTTCAACCGCCCCACCCACCTGCTGAACGCGCTCAGCTTCGCCGTCGCCCAGGTGCTGATCGCCGGGGTGAACCTGTACGCGCTGGCCCTGGTGATGCAGGCCCTGCTCGGTTGGCCGCTCTGGACCGCCATCGTGGTCGGCGCGGCGATCGTGCTGGCGTACATCACCATCGGCGGTCTGTCCGGGGCGATCTACAACGAGGTGCTCCAGTTCTTCGTCATCCTGGCCGGCCTCATCCCGGTCACCGTGATCGGCCTGGTGAAGGTGGGCGGGGTGTCCGGGTTGATGGACGCGGTCCGCGACTCCAAGCTCGGGGAGGCGGGCCTGCACGCCTGGCAGGACACCGGCACCACCGCCAACCCCCTCGGCGCGCACTGGATCGGCATCGTCTTCGGCCTCGGCTTCGTGCTCTCGTTCGGCTACTGGACGACCAACTTCGCCGAGGTGCAGCGGGCGTTGTCGGCGAAGAACATGAGCGCGGCCCGGCGTACGCCGATCATCGCCGCGTACCCGAAGCTGCTCATCCCCCTGGTCACGGTCATACCCGGCCTGGTGGCCCTGGTGACGGTGAAGGGCCTCGGCGCGGAGAGCGGCGACCTGCAGTACAACAACGCGATCCCGCTGCTGATGCGCGACCTGCTCCCCAACGGCGTGCTCGGCGTCGCGGTCACCGGCCTGCTCGCCTCGTTCATGGCCGGCATGGCGGCCAACGTGAGCGGCTTCAACACCGTCTTCACCTACGACATCTGGCAGGCATACATCCGCCGCGACCGGTCGGACGAGTACTACCTGCGCATCGGTCGGTGGGCGACGGTCGCGGCCGTGGTGATCGGGATCGGCACCGCGTTCATCGCGGCCGGGTTCAGCAACATCATGAACTACATCCAGGCGCTCTTCTCCGTCTTCAACGCGCCACTGTTCGCCACGTTCATCATCGGCATGTTCTGGAAGCGGATGAGCGCGCTGGCCGGCTTCTGGTCGCTGCTGCTGGGCACCCTGGTGTCGCTGAGCCTCTACCTGCTCTACAAGGGCGGCGTGGTCGACTTCAACTCCGACCTGGAGGAGAGCTTCTGGGGTGCCGGCCTCGCGTTCGCCACGGCGGTGGTGGTCGCCGCGATCATCACCCCGCTCACCGCACCGAAACGCGACGAGGAGCTGCGCGGGCTGGTCTACGGCATGGGCGGTGTCGACCTGAAGGGCGACGTGCTCGCGGGTGACGCCGCCTGGTACCGCTCCCCCGTGCTGCTCGGCGTGATCGCGGTCGCGCTGGCCGCCCTCTTCTACATCCCGGTCTTCTAGGAAAGGGGTCGGCAGATGGACAACCAGGGCCAGCCGGCACAGGACCCGCTGATCGACGAGGCGCAGGCGGAGCAGCGCCGCTCCGCCGCGGCGCGGCTGTTCGACATCCGCCGGGTGATCGGCGGGCTCTTCGTGGCCTACGGCGTCATCGTGACGCTGATCGGCATCTTCGACAGCCGAGCCGAGATCGACAAGGCCGAGGGCGTCCGGATCAATCTGTGGGCCGGCCTGGTGATGCTCGCCTTCGGCCTGCTCATGCTGCTCTGGCAGTGGCTGCGCCCGGCCGAGCCACCCGCCGCGAACGAGAAGGATCCCGGTAGCTGACCGGGCGCGGCGCATGGGCGCGGCCCGAGAGGGTACGCGAGGGGGATCAGGCACCGTGTCGGACACAGGAGGCAGCACCATGACCGATCGCGACCGCCGGTCCCCGCTGGAGGAGAGCCCGGAGATGGCCGCGGCGGCGGACGATGACAGCACCGTCCCGCAGCTGCGGACGGGGGGCGGCCCGGACCGGGACACCCCGGCCTTCGCCGAGCCGCGCAACCGGCCGGACGACCTCGCGCCGGACACCGACGACCTGCTCGGCGACCCGTACGCTGCCGGCACCGGGGCGACCGGAACGGGCACCGGCGCCGGTGGGGACAACATCCGTACCGGCGCGGAACAGCCCTGGGAGCCGGAGGACCTGGTGATGGCCCGCGGGCAGGACCTCACCCCGGAGAACCTGGACAAGGCCCGCCGCGACCTGGCCGAGCAGGGCCGGGCGGCGATCGAGCGCACCGTGCCCTGAGCAGGGCGTAGGGGTGGGTCCCCGGCCCGACAGTGACGGTCGGACCGGGGACCCGGGGGAACCTGCCGCCGGCAGTGCCTCACCTACTGCCGGCGGCGGGTGGATGCGGGAGCGATCCGGTCAGAGCGCCGGGTACGCGTTGCGCATCAGCTCCTGGAACTGGGCGGAGAACCACGCGCCGGAGATCGGTGCGTTCGGCAGGGCGCCCGTCGCGCTGTTGCCGTTGCGGGGGTTGCCGGTGTACGTCGGGTCGCACATCCGGTCGAAACCCTTGCCCTCGTCGTTCGGGATCAGCTCGCTGGAGCCGTCC
This sequence comes from Micromonospora cremea, assembly GCF_900143515.1. Lineage (NCBI taxonomy): Bacteria > Bacillati > Actinomycetota > Actinomycetes > Micromonosporales > Micromonosporaceae > Micromonospora > Micromonospora cremea. Next base: position 952,813 of record NZ_FSQT01000002.1, read on the forward strand.
GACTCGCCCGGAGGCTTCACCCAGACGTACGCGTCGATGCCCGGCTCGGGAGCCGACCGGGGCCGCTCGCCGAGGCCCGCGCCGGCCTGGTTGCACCAGTTGCCGGCGTTGGATCCGGCGGTCGATCCGACCGCCGTTGACGTAGGTGTCCACGCTGGTCGTCGCGCCCGGTCCGGTGGGCCGGGCGGAGCCGCCCCAGCCGTTGCGGGAGGTGTCGATCAGCATGCCGATGCCGGAGTTGAAGCCGACCGAGACCAGCTTGTCGCGGAACGCCTGGGCGAACGACAGCTCGTCGACGTAGAAGTTCCAGTCGATCCACTTGGACTGCCGCACCGACTGGCCGTTCACCGTGTCGGTGATCTTGACGTACGGCTCTCGCAGCGCCGAGTAGTTCGCCGTGTTGACGATGAAGCCGTGCACGTTCGCCACCGTGCTGCCGGAGGCGACCGCCGCGCTCTTCAACATATCGGCGGTCGGGCCGAAGTTGCTGTCCCAGCCGATCCAGCCGTGGTGCGCGGCGTCGATGTAGTTGTAGACGTTGCCGAGGGCACCCAGCTTCGCCAGGGCGTAGCCGACGCCGTTGACGTACGCGCCGTTGGCCTTGACCGTGTCGCACATCGCCGTCCCGCCGGCCTGGCCGGAGGTGTTGGTCACCAGGTTGGGCAGCGAGTCGATCTCGATGATGCGGATGTTCCGGTACTTCGGGTCGGCCTGGATGGCGGCGATCGGGTCGATGTACTCGGCCTTGTACCGGGGCAGGTCGTTCGGGCCCAGCTCACCGTTGGAGGCGAGTGCGGCGCAGTCCCGGCCAGGCAGGTTGTAGATCACGAACTGGATGTAGCCGGCGCCCTGGCGCAGCGCCTCCTCCAGGTGGTCGCGCACTCCGAAGGCGCCGTTGGAGCTGCTGTCCGGGGTGCCGTTGATGGGCGATCCGGTCCAGCCACACCGCGGTCGGGTTGTTGGAAATCCTGCTGCCGCCCGACTCGGCGTCCGCCTTGGCCTTCCACTCGGGGTTCACGTATCCCCGGGCCCCGGCGTACGGGTTGTCCACCTTGCTGCCGGCGGGCGGCGGCGTGGTCGGCGGAGGCGTGGTCGGCGGTGGCGTGGTGGGCGGCGGAGTGGTCGGGGGCGTCGTCGTGCCGCCGTTACAGGTCACCCCGTTGAGGGTGAACGACGCCGGCTTGGGGTTGCTGCCGCTCCACGCGCCGTTGAACCCGAGGCTGATGGACGCACCGGTGGCGAGGCTGCCGTTGTAGGACAGGCTGCGCGCGGTGACCTGGCTGCCGGACTGGGTGAACTCGGCCGACCAGCCCTGCTGCACCCGCTGGCCGGAGGCCGGGAAGGTCCAGCCGAGGGTCCAGCCGTTGACCGGGTCGCCGAGGTTCTTGAGGGTGATGCTCGCGGTGAAGCCACCGGGCCACTCGTTCGTCGAGTAGGCGACGTCGCACTGCGTCGCGGCCTGTGCCGCGGTGACGGGGATCGTCACCAACCCGCCGGCGACCAGGACGCCCGCGCCGGCGAGCGCGAGGGCCCGGCGTGGGCCGGACAGCCTTCTCCACACATTCATGCCACTGATCTCCTTGGGCGAGACCGGGCCCGCGTACGGCCCGGCGAGACGGCCCGGTGGGGCGTCCTGCACGGACGGCCGCCGGCGCCAACGGGATTTCGGGGGTGCCCGACCCGGACGGGCGGTGGGTGGTGTGGTGAACGACCGGCAACCGGCCGGTCGGCGGCGGGATGTCGTCCGGCGGACCGGATGCCCTCGACTCTCCTGCCTGCGCGGTGTGGCTCCCCGAACCGCGTACGCCGATTCTTGCATGGGAGCGCTTCCATGGCAATGGCTCGATGCGTTCAGGCGGTTGCGCCCGTGCCGGAGTCGGACGATACCTCCGACTGAGCGCGACTGGCACGAGCGGAACCACGCTGGCCGCTACCGGATGACGCGACCGGGCCGGCACAGCGAGCGCGGAACACCCTGGTTCCACGCGGCACCGGAGTCGCGCTCCCAGACGGCGTTCGCCGTGAGGAAAGCCACGTAGCACTCCTTCGCCACTTACCAACAGCAAAGGTCAAAACACGAATCTTTCCCGTCATAGTTCATGAAACGGTCTAACGTCGGTCTTAGCTCGGTTGTCGCCGGGCTCAGGACAACAGGGATGGAGTGACGCAGGTCATGGCTAAGAAGATGCTGGGGAAGGTCGTTGCGGGCGCCGCGCTGGGCGGCGCGTCGCTCCTGGTGTTCACGCCGGGGATCGCGTTCGCCGATGGGCACCACGACGGTGGCAAGGACCGTGACGGCAAGGTTTTCGCCAAGCCACACATCGTCAAGGCCGGCGAAGAGGTCAAGCTCCTCGAGATCTGCCCGGATCGCCAGGAACACGCGTTCGTGTGGTCCAAGGTCACCGGCAAGGTCAAGCTCAAGCCGGTGCACGACGACCGGGGCGACGACCGGGGCGAGTGGCGCGATGACGAGCACGGCAAGGACGACAAGGGCAAGGACGAGCACGGCAAGGACGACAAGGGCAAGGACCACAACGGCAAGGACGAGAACGGCAAGGACGAGCACGACAAGGACGACAAGGGCAAGGACCACAACGGCAAGGACGAGAACGGCAAGGACGAGCACGACAAGGACGACAAGGGCAAGGACCACAACGGCAAGGACGAGAACGGCAAGGACGAGCACGACAAGGACGACAAGGGCAAGGACCACAACGGCAAGGACGAGAACGGCAAGGACGAGCACGACAAGGACGACAAGGGCAAGGACGACAAGGGCAAGGACGAGAACGGCAAGGACCACAACGGCAAGGACGAGAACGGCGGCCAGGGCGCCGACGCTGCCGCTGACGGGTACAGCGACGAGAACCGCAAGGACGAGGACCGCAAGGACGAGGACCGCAAGGACGAGGACCGCAAGGACGAGGACCGCAAGGACGAGGACCGCAAGGACGAGGACCGCAAGGACGAGGACCGCAAGGACTGGAAGGGCGACGAGCACGGCCAGGACGCGGACCACGGCCGCGACAAGAAGGACTGGGACTCCAAGGACGAGGACAAGAAGGACTGGGAGTCCAAGGACAACGGCTCCGAGTACGGCTCGGACAACGGCAAGGACCGTGACGAGTACGGCTCGGACGAGCGCGGCGATCGCGGCGACCACGGCAAGGACCGTGACGACCACGGCAAGGACCGTGACGACCACGGCGACAACGGCAAGGACCGTGACGAGGACCGCTGGGAGCACAAGCGGGACTTCGTCTACTACGGCGAGGCCAAGGTCGACAAGGACGCCCGCCCGGGTCGCTACGAGCTCAAGGGCTCGTGCGGCGACGGTGAGCTCATCGTGCTGCCCCGCGGCGGGGTCGACGGTGGTGACGGGGGCGCGAGCACCGGCACCGACCGTGGCCTGGCCACCGGCGGGGCGAGCCTGCTCGGCGCTGCCGCGCTGGGCGGGATCGTGCTGATGCGTCGTCGGCGGACCGATGGTTCGCTCGTCTGACGTGACGACGACACGGGCCGGCGGCCGTCACGGGAAACCGTGGCGCGCCGCCGGCGCGGTGGTCGTCGTCACCCTGGCCACGATCGGTGCCGGCATGATCGGCGCCTCGTTGAAGGACACGCCCGCCCCCCGCCCGCCGCAGCCGCTGGCCCAGGCCGGACCCGAGGTGACGGGCCCGGCGGCCACCGACGCCGACATCCCTTCGACCGGCGGCGAGGGGAACGTGCCGGCCGGGCTGGCACGTTCCGCCCCGACCAGCATCGAGATCCCCAAGATCGGCGTCGACGCGACGATCATGTCGCTCGGCACCAATCCGGACGGCACCGTCCAGGTCCCCCCGCTGGAGCAGGCCGACAAGGCCGGCTGGTACGAACCGGGCGCGAGCCCCGGCGAAACCGGTAACGCGGTCATCGTCGGACACGTGGACTCGGCGAAGCTCGGGCCGGCCGTCTTCTTCGACCTCGGGTCTCTCGTCCCCGGCGACACGATCACGGTCCGCCGGGCGGACGACCGACCGGTCGCCTTCAAGGTCGACTCCGTGAAGTCGTACCCGAAGACGTCCTTCCCCACCGATCTGGTGTACGGGCCGAACGACCGGCCCGGCCTACGGGTGGTCACCTGCGGCGGCCAGTTCGACCAGGCGGCCAAGAGCTACCCGGACAACGTGGTCGTCTTCGCCACCCTGGTGGAGTGACCCGCGACAGCGAACGCGATCCGGCCGGTCGGGGTGACCCGACCGGCCGGACCGCGTCCGGCGTACCTGATCAGGCGGCGGCGGAGGTCCGCACCAGGGTGCGGATCTGGCGCAGCAGCACGGACAGGGCGGCCAGATCCGCCCGCGACTCGTCGAACTCCCCCATCGCCCGACGGGCCCGGTGGATCGAGGTGGCGTTCGACTGCTCCCACTGCTGCACCCGCTCGTGCGGCGGCAGCTCGTCCGGGGTGGAGTCGAGCACCTCCGCGGTGAGCGCGGCCAGCGCGGCGTACAGGTCGTAGCGCAGCGCCATCCGGGCCAGCGTCTGCCAGCGGTCCTCCCGCGGCAGCAGGGAGATCTTCGACAGCAGCGAGTCCACCCGGAACAGGTCGGAGAGCACGAAGTAGACCGAGGCCACCTCGCCCACGTCCCGACCGCTGCGGGTCGCGGTCTCCACCACGTCCAGCAGGCCGAAGCTGTACATCAGCCGGGTCGCCTGCTCCGCCAGCTCCCGAGGCAGCCCACGCTCGGTCGACGAGTCGATGTGCGCCGCGATGGCCTGGCGCTCGCTGCCGTAGAACAGCTCCTCCAGCCCCGGCAGCAGCCGGGCCACCCCGTCCCGCAGGCGGGCGATCTCGGTCGGCACGTCGATCGGCGAGCGCCGGTTGGTCACCAGCCAGCGCACCGCGCGGTCGAGCAGCCGGCGGGTGTCCAGGTAGACGCTGGTCTGCAGCTCCGGCGAGACCTTGTTGTCCAGCGCCTCAACCGCGTCCCACAGCTCACGCAGCCCGAACACCTCGCGGACCACCACGTACGCCCGGATCACGTCGGCCGCGCTGGCCGCGGTCTCCTCGACCACCCGGAAGACGAACGAGATGCCGCCCCGGTTGATCGCCTCGTTGACCAGCACGGTGGTGACAATGTCCCGGCGCAGCCGGTGCCGGCCCATCCGGTCGGCGAACCGCTCGCGCATCGGCGTCGGGAAGTAGTTGACCAGGACCTCGGTCGTCCACTCCTCGTCCGCCAACCCCTCGGTGAGGATCTCCCGCTCAAGGACGATCTTCACGTACGCGAGCAGCACCGCGAACTCCGGCGCGGTGAGCCCGGACTCGCTGCGGACCGCCAGCTCCTCGTCCGGCGGCAGCGCCTCCAGCGCCCGGTCCAACGCGCCGGAGCGCTCCAGGTCATTGATCATCCGGCGGTGCACCGGGAGCAGCGAGGCGGCCTGGGCCTGGGCGTTGTTGATCGCCCGGGCCTGGTCGTAGTTGTCCCGCAGCACCAGCTCCCTGACCTCGTCGGTCATCTCGGCCAGCAGCTCGTCCCGGTCGGCCGTGGTCAGCTCCCCGTCGGCGACCGCGGTGTTCAGCAGGATCTTGATGTTCACCTCGTGGTCGGAGGTGTCGACCCCGGCCGCGTTGTCGATGAAGTCGGTGTAGATCCGGCCACCGGTCAACGCGTACTCGATCCGACCGAGCTGGGTCCAGCCCAGGTTGCCGCCCTCGCCGGCCACCCGGCAGCGCAGGCTGCGCCCGTCCACCCGGATCGCGTCGTTGGACTTGTCGCCCACCTCGGCGTTGGTCTGGCTGGACGCCTTGACGTAGGTGCCGATGCCGCCGTTCCAGAACAGGTCGACCGGCGCGGTGAGGATCGCCTTCATCAACTCCTGTGGCGACATCTGCGTGACGTCGTCGTCCAAGCCGATCGCCGCCCGGACCTGTGGAGTGATCGGGATGGACTTGGCGGTACGCGAGAAGATGCCGCCGCCGGCCGAGATCAACTCCGGGTTGTAGTCCTCCCAGGACGATCGGGTCAGGTCGAACAGCCGCTTGCGCTCGGCGTACGAGGTGGCCGCGTCCGGGTCCGGGTCCAGGAAGATGTGCCGGTGGTCGAAGGCGGCCACCAACCGGATGTGCTCGGAGAGCAGCATCCCGTTCCCGAACACGTCGCCGGACATGTCGCCAACGCCTACCACGGTGAAGTCCTGGGTCTGGGTGTCCAGGCCCAACTCCCGGAAGTGCCGCTTGACCGACTCCCAGGCGCCCCGGGCGGTGATGCCCATCTTCTTGTGGTCGTAGCCAGCCGAACCGCCGGAGGCGAACGCGTCGCCCAGCCAGAAGTTGTGGGCCGCGGAGATCTCGTTGGCGATGTCGGAGAACGTCGCGGTGCCCTTGTCCGCCGCCACGACCAGGTACGGGTCGTCGCCGTCGTGGCGGACCACGTCGACGGGCGGCACGATCTGCCCGCTGACGATGTTGTCGGTGACGTCCAGCATCGCGCCGACGAACTCCTGGTAGCAGGCGACCGCCTCGTCCCGGTCGCCCGGCTTCTGCTTGAGCACGAAGCCACCCTTGGCGCCCACCGGCACGATCACGGTGTTCTTCACCATCTGCGCCTTGACCAGGCCGAGCACCTCGGTGCGGAAGTCCTCCCGACGGTCGGACCAGCGCAGCCCGCCCCGGGCCACCGGCCCGAACCGCAGGTGCACGCCCTCGAACCGCGGCGAGTAGACGAAGATCTCGAACTTCGGCCGCGGGGCCGGCAGGTCCGGAATGGCCTGCGGATCGAGCTTGAATGCCACGTACGCCTTCGGCCGCCCGCCGACCGGCTTCTGGTAGAAGCTGGTCCGCAGGGTCGCCTCGATCAGCGTCAGGTACGAGCGCAGGATCCGGTCCTGGTCGAGGCTGGCCACGTCGTCCAGTGCGCCCCGGATCGTCTCCACCAGCTCACCGCTGCGCTGCTGGCGCTGCTCCGTGCTGAGCTCGCCCGGCGCGAACCGGGTCTCGAAGAGCTCCACCAGCAGCGCGGCTACCTTCGGGTACGCGATGAAGGTCTGCTCCATGTAGTCCTGCGAGAAGACCGTGCCGGCCTGCCGCAGGTACTTCGCGTACGCCCGCAGCACCACCACCTGTCGCCAGGTCAGCCCGCCGCGCAGCACCAGCTCGTTGAACCGGTCCACCTCGGCCTCGCCGCGCCAGGCCGCCGCGAACGCGTTCTCCACGTGCGGGCGCACCTCGGCCAGCTCCTGGTGCCCCTCGGGCAGCATGAGGCCGAAGTCGTAGAGGTACACCCGGCCGTCGACCCGGTCCACCTCGTACGGGTGCTCGTCGACCACGCGGACGCCGAGCGAGTGCAGCACCGGCAGTACCGCGGAGAGCATCATCGGCTCGCCGTACCGGTAGACCTTGAACCGGACGTCCATGGCCTCGATCAGGTCGGCCCCCGGGACCCGGGTGCCGGGCCGGGGGGCGAGCTGCTTGCGGAACAGGTGCATCTCCAGCTGGCCGGGCTCCTCCAGCAGCTCCAGCTTGGCCAGGTCCTTCATCGCCTCGTACGGCGTGTGCCCGTCCTTGTAGCCCTCCGGGAACGCGTCGGCGTACCGGGCGAACAGGTGCTTGGCCTGCTCGTCGCCGAGCTTGCGCTCCAGCACCAGCCGGTAGTCGTCGTCCCAGAGCCGGGTCGCGTCGGCCAACTCCTCGGCGAGCAGGTCGGCGTCGATCTCGCCGGGTGGCCGGGTCGGGTCGGTGCGCACGATGAAGTGGACCCGGGCCAGCATCGACTCGGTGACCCGGGTGGTGTAGTCCACCCCGACACCGTTCAGCTCGCGCAGCAGGATGTCCTGCATCCGTAGCCGGTTCTGAGTAGTGAACCGGTCCCGGGGCAGGTAGATCAGGCAGGAGATGAACCGCCCGTACGCGTCCCGGCGCAGGAAGACCCGCAGCTGCCGGCGGCCGGCCATCCGCAGCACGCCGATCACCGCGTGGTACAGGTCGTCGGTCTTGATCTGGAACAGCTCGTCGCGCGGGTAGGTCTCCAGGATCTGGAGCAGGTCCTTGCCGGAGTGGCTGCGCCGGCTCAGGCCGGAGCGGTCCAGGACCTCGGCCACCTTGCGGCGCACCACCGGCAGCTCCCGCACGCTGGTCCGGTACGCGGCGGTGGAGAACAGCCCCAGGAAGCGGCGCTCACCGATCACCTCGCCGGCCTCGTTGAAGATCTTGAAGCCGATGTAGTCCAGGTACGCCGAGCGGTGCACGGTGGCCCGGGAGTTGGCCTTGGTGATGATGAGCAGGCGCTTCTCCAGCACCTTCTCGTGGGCCTCCGGCGTCATCGACGCCAGTGAACGGGCCTCCGGGGAGTCCGACCGCAGGATGCCCAGACCGGTGCCGAGCACCGCCTCCAGCGCCTTGCCGTCGACCACGTCAGCGCCCTCACCACCGGGAGCATCCACCAACCGGTACTCCCGGTAGCCGAGGAAGGTGAAGTGGTCCTGGGCGAGCCAGCGCAGCAGCTCCACCGAGTCGGTGATGTCCTTCTCCGGAACCGGCGGGCGGTTGTCGGAGGTCCGCGCGGCGGCCAACTCGTCGGCCAGAGCCAGGGCGCGCTGGCGCATCTTGGGCCAGTCCTCCACCGCCTCCCGCACGTCGGTGAGCACCCGCTGCAACTCGCGGCGCAGCCGCTCCCGTTCGGCCGCGTCCCGGACCGGGTCGATCTCGATCCGCATCCAGCTCTCGATGATGTCCCCGGCGATCGCGTCGTCCGGCTCCACATCCGCGGAGACCTCGGTGAGGCGGCCCAGCGGCTCCCGCCGGACCACGACCAGCGGGTGCACCAGCAGGTGCACGTCCAGGTGGTACGAGTTGAGCAGCGCGGTCACCGAGTCGACCAGGAAGGGCATGTCGTCGGTGACGATCTCGACGACCGTGTGGTGCTGGTCCGCGTGCGGTTCGTGGATCCGCAGCTTCAGCTCGCCGGGCACCCGCTGCTGGGCGAGATCCCGGTGCGCGCGGGCCGCGTCGAGCATCTCCTCCGCCGTGAAGCCGACCAACTCCTCGTCCGGGGCGAACCGCCAGAAGCGCCCCACCAGGGTCGCCGCGTCGTGGTCGTCCCCGGCGAGCGCGACAGCCTGCGCCACAAGGCGCTCCGCGTTGGGCACCGGTTCGTCGAGCTCGGCGTCCTCCACGTCGTCGGCCAACGCCTCGGTCGGCAGGCCCAGATCGTAGATGGTGTCGATGCTCGACCCGGTCAGCCCGGTCGCTCCCGAGTCGAGCCGGCCGTAGCCGTCCCCGTCGGTCGCCGAATCGAAGCTGTCGTCGTCCCGGCCGGAGTCATCCTGCCGGAGGTCGGGTTCCGGTTTGATCGCCGGACGCCGGTCCATCGGTGCCACTCCCCTCGACCCACCGCGTTGTGGGTCACTCTGCCGCCCAGCCTAGGCCTACCGCTCTGCACCTTCGTCGGTGGACCACTGGCCGGACGTCCGGATCGGGACTCTGTCCTTTCACCCGTTGCGGGTCCGAGGTTGGCCGGTTGCGGGATACCCCGCCACGCGATGTTCATCACACCGGCGCGGTCCGTCTTTCCGCACGTCGGGCGGCACTAAGGGACGCTGGGAACAGCGGTCGCGTACTACCGTGCAGGGGCAGTCCGAGATCGGAAGGACCCGCTCCATGCCCTTGTCGTACCCCCGGCCCCACCGGCCGAACCACCGGCGGAGTGTCGCCGCCCTCGCCGCGACCCTGCTCACCGCCGGTCTCCTGGCCGCCTGTTCGGGCGAGGACGGGCCGCAGCGCAGCGTCGACGCCTTCCTCGCCGGCTGGCGCAGCGGCGACCTGCAGGCGGTCGGCCTGGTCGACACGACCGGCGCCAAGCTGCCGGCCGCCGAGGTGACGCGCGAGATCAAGGAGCTCTCCGGCGAGCTGGCGGCCACCCCGCCCACGCTGACCCGGCGCGGTGAGCCGAAGATCACCGCCGACACCGCGACCGCGAGCGTCCGGGTGGAGTGGCAGCTTCCCGGTGAGACCCGCTGGGCGTACGACCGGGAGGTGCGGCTCACCCACGGCGACGACGACCAGTGGCAGGTGATCTGGGAGCCCCGGGTGGTGCACGAACAGCTCACCAAGGGCGACCGGCTGGCGCTGCGCCGCGACACCGGTCCCCGGGCCGGGCTCCTGGACGCCGCCGGCCAACCGATCGTGGCACCCCGCCCGGTGGTCCGGGTGGGTGTGCAGCCGAGTGAGGTCACCGACGTCAAGAAGCTGGTCAAGGACCTCGACGGGGCCTTCAAGGCGATCCGCCCGGCGCTGGTCCCCGCGGTCGATCTGACCGATCTGCCGCAGCGGGTGGCCAAGGCCGAGCCGGGCGCCTTCGTCGAGGTGGTGACGCTGCGCGAGGAGGCGTACCGGCAGATCAAGCCCCGGATCTACGACCTGCCCGGCACCAAGTTCCAGTCCGACAAGCTCGACCTGGCCCCGACCCGGGAGTTCGCCCGGGCACTGCTCGGCTCGGTCGACCCGGCGCAGGCCGACGACCTGGCCGCGCACCCCGACCGGTACGTAGCCGGCGACCTGGTCGGGCACGGTGGGCTGCAGGGCCGCTACGACGAGCGGCTGCGCGGTGGCCCGGGGCTGACCGTGCTGGTCGAGCGCCCCGCCGAGGACGGCAAGCTGGCGCCCACCGGCACCGAACTGTTCCGCCGGGAGCCGCAGCCCGGGCAGGCGGTGAAGACCACCCTGGACGTGGCCGCCCAGAACGCGGCCGACGGGGCGCTGCGCGCCGAGCCGCGCCGCTCCGCCCTGGTGGCGGTGCGGATCAGCGACGGCGCGGTGCTCGCCGCGGCGAACGGGCCCGGGCCGGCCGGGGAGAACCTGGCCTTCACCGCCCAGGTGCCGCCGGGGTCGACGTTCAAGATGGTCAGCGCGTTGGGTCTGCTGGACCGCGGCGCGGTCACGCTGGACGGGCCGGTGGACTGCCCGAAGACCTTCACCGTCGACGGTCGGTCGTTCAAGAACTCGGACAACTTCGCACTCGGCTCGGTGCCGTTCCGCACCGACTTCGCCAAGTCCTGCAACACGGCGTTCGCCGCGCTGGCTCCGAAGCTGGGAGGCGACGGGCTGGCCGCCGCCGGCCGCTCGCTGGGCCTGGAGGGGCAGTGGGACCTCGGCACGGACGCGTTCACCGGCAAGGTGTCGGCGGGCGGCAGCCCCGCCGAGCAGGCCGCCGCCTCGTTCGGGCAGGGCACCACACTGGTCAGCCCGCTGGCGATGGCCGGCGCCACCGCCGCGGTCGCCCGGGGCCGCTTCGAGCAGCCGAAGCTGCTGGTCGAACCGGCGCCGGCCAAGCCGGCCGCCGCCGGCGAGCCGCTCAAGGCGGAGTCGGTCGAGGCGCTGCGCACCATGATGCGCGAGGTGGTCACCACCGGCACCGGCAGCGCGCTCAAGGACGTGCCGGGCGGCGAGGTGTACGGCAAGACCGGCACCGCCGAGTACGACGACAATCCGGCCCACACGCACGCCTGGTTCGTCGGCTGGCGGGGTGACGTCGCGTTCGCCGTCTTCGTGGAGAAGGGCGGTGCCAGCACCGCGTCGGCCGTCCCGATCGCCGAGCGCTTCCTGCGCGCCCTCCCGGCCCGCTGATCCGCAGTTCCGCGCGCTCCTCAAGCGCTGATCCACTCGATGTCGCCGACGTCGGGGTATCCGAGCCGTCTGGACACCCCGACATCGGCGATACCGCGTTGATCTTGAGCAGGCGACCGCCCTGGTCGGGCGGAGGGGTCAGGCCGTGTCCGCGTTCGAGCGGTCGGTGGGGTCCGGGGCGGTTGGCGAGGGTCGCCGTAGCAGGCCCGGGCCGGCCGATGCAGGGGGGCCGACCGGTTCCCGCTCGACCGGAGCCGGAATGCCGGCCGGCTCCGAGTGGACCGGCCCGAGGATGCCGAGCGGCTCCGGCTCGGCCGGGGCCGGAACGCCGAGGGACAGCCGGCCCACCGACGGGCGGACGCCGGAAGGCTCGGCGTCGGCGGGCGAGCCGGCGGTGACGGGAAAGTCGAGCGCGGCGGGATCGCCGAGCCGTGCCTCGTCGCTGGCCGCGGGACGCGGTCCGTCGGGTCGCTCGGCGGCGACCGCGGGCCGGCCGTTGCCGCGCCGTGGGGTGGGGGCGGCCGGCCGGGCCGACAGCAACCGGGGCGGCACCGCCTCGGGGGCGGTGACCGGGGCCAGGCCGGCCACCACCGTGTTGACGATCTCGGCCGCGTAGGAGCCGTCCGGGTCGTAGTCGGGGTCGAAGACGGTCAGCTCGACGCCGAGACAGTGCGGGGTGTCGACCAGGCCGGCAAGCAGGATCTCCAGCTCGGCAAAGGCGATCCCGCCCGGGTCCGGCGCGTCCACGGCGGGCATCACCGCCGGGTCGAGCACGTCCACGTCGATGTGCACCCAGTAGCCCGCGCAGTCGGCGAGCTGTTCGTGTGCCCACTGGGCCGTCCGGGCGGCGCCCTCGGCGCGCAGCGCCGGCACCGGCCGGGTGACGATCCCGGCGGCCTGGAGGTCGAGCCGGTATTCGTCCTGCGCCCGGATGCCGAGCACCACCACGTCGATGTCCCGGAAGTAGGGTCGGCGCCCCTCCAGCGCGGCCAGGTCGGCCTGCCCGCGCCCGGTGACCAGGGCCAGGTCCTCGCCGGCCGCCGCGCCCACGTAGGAGGCGTTGCCGGGGTGCCGGAAGTCGGAGTGCCCGTCCACGAAGACCAGCCCGATCCGCCCGCCGACCGCTTCACCGAGGCGGTGCATGGCCAGCGCCGAGCCGAGCAGCACCGAGCAGTCGCCGCCCAGCACCACCGGGAACTCCCCCCGGTCGATGATGGAGCCGATCCGCTCGGCGAGCGCCAGCGAGTAGTCGGCGATCTCCCGGGCGTGGCACACCCCGTCGCCGGGCCGCCAGTCACCCGGGTCGTACCGGGGTGGTGTGATGCAGCCGGCGTCGCGGGCCCGCAGTCGGGCCAGCAGGTCGTGGTCGCGCAGCGCACCGGGCGCCTTGGCGCAGCCCGGGACCGAGGTGGACGTCGGCGGCCGCAGACCGAGATTTGTCGGCGCGTCGAGGACGGCGATCCGGCGCATCATGAGCTCCCGTCCTCGGTGGTCGGGCGGGCCGGCCGGAACGCCGGCCCGCGCTGGCGTGCTACGAACTCAGAACAGGGCGCTGGCCAGGGCCCGGCGTGCCGAGGCGACCGCCGGATCATCCGGGCCGGCGATGGTGAACAGCGAGACCAGGTGCTGGCGTACCGTCTCGCGGTCCTCGCCGGCGGTGCGCCGAACCAGGCCGACGAGCCGGGCGTACGCCTGCTCGGCCAGGCCGCTGAGCACCTCGATGTCGGCGGCCAGCAGTTGGGCCGCCACGTCGTCGGGGGCGCTCTCGGCGGCGGCCAGCGCGGTTGCCGGGTCGGCGCCGGCAACCCGGCGGGCCACCCCGACCTGGGCCAGGCCCGCCTCGGCGGCGGCGTCCGCCGGGCTGTCGGCCAGGATCTTGCGGTACGCCCGCTCGGCTGCGTCCAGATCGCCGCTCATCAGCGCGTCGTCCGCCTCGTCGAGGCGGGGGTCCTCCGGCTCTGCGACGGCCACGCCCCCGGCCTTCAGCACGGCCTGGATCCACTGGCGCAACTGCGCCTCGGGCACCACGCCGGAGAAGGCGTCGATCGGCTGGCCGCCAACCACCGCGTAGACCATGGGGATGCCCTGGACCCGGAACATCTGGGCGATCCGGGGGTTTTCCTGCACGTCGACCCGGGCCAGGACCCACGTGCCGCCGCTCTCGGCGGCCAGCCGCTCCAACACCGGGGCGAACTCGTCGCTCTCCGGGAAGCCGGCCGCGCCGAAGAAGACGATGACGGGCATGGCCATCGACCGCTCGAGCACGTCGGACTGGATGGTCGCCTCGGTGACGTCGACGATGGCGGCGTTACCGGCGGCGGTGGGCGCGCCGGGATTGCCGGCGGACGGGCCGCCCTGCGGGGGTGTGCCGGGGCGGGTACTGGCTGGTGCGGGGCCGCGCAGCGTGCTGAGGTCGACCGCGCCGCGGGTGAAGATCGACGAGGTGATCCGTGGGTCGCTCATGGTTACCTAGTCTCGCACGTGAGCCCGCGATCTCCGCTCACCCGCAACTGGGACGTTGCAACTCTCACCCACACCGACCCCGCACCGCCCCGCACCGCCCCCAACCCCCGTGATCATGCACTTTCTGTCCTCGAGACGCGGCATCTGCGGCATCTGTCGGGGCAGCAGGTGCAAGATCGACGGGGGTTGGGGGGACGGGGGGACGGGGGTTGGGGGTTAGAAGCGGGCGGGTTCTCGGTAGGTGCCCCACTCGGCGCGGAGGGCGTCGCAGATCTCGCCGAGGGTGGCCTCGGCGCGGACGGCGTCCAGCATGGCGGGGATCATGTTCTGGTCGGTGCGACTGACGTCGACCATCCGGGCGATCGCCGCGCGGACCGCGGACTCGTCCCGGGCGCTCTTGCGCTCGGCGAGCACCCGGCGCTGCTCCAGCTCCACCTCGTGCGAGATGCGCAGGATCTCCAGCTCCTTGGCGACCGTGCCGGTGTGGCAGTTGACGCCGACGATCTTCTTGTCGCCCTTCTCCAGCGCCTGCTGGTAGACGAAGGCCGACTCGGCGATGTGCCCGGTGAACCAGCCGTCCTCGATGCCGCGCAGGATGCCGGAGGTCATCGGGCCGATCTGGTGCGGGCCCTCCCCACCGAGCTGCCGGATCCGGGCGAAGATCTCCTCCGCCTCTGCCTCGATCTTGTCGGTCAGCGCCTCCACGTACCAGGAGCCGCCGAGCGGGTCGGCCACGTTGACCACGCCGGTCTCCTCCATCAGCACCTGCTGGGTACGCAGGGCGATCTCGGCCGACTCGTCGGTGGGCAGTGCCAGGGTCTCGTCCAGCGCGTTGGTGTGCAGCGAGTTGGTCCCGCCGAGCACCGCGGCCAACGCCTCGACGGCGGTGCGTACGACGTTGTTGACCGGCTGCTGGGCGGTCAGCGACACCCCGGCGGTCTGCGTGTGGAACCGCAGCCAGAGGGCCTTCTCGCTGGTCGCCCCGTAGACGTCGCGCAGCCAACGGGCCCAGATCCGCCGGGCGGCGCGGAACTTGGCGATCTCCTCGAAGAAGTCGAGGTGCGAGTCGAAGAAGAAGCTGAGCCCCGGCGCGAAGACGTTGACGTCCAGCCCGCGGCTCAAGCCCAGCTCCACGTAGCCGAATCCGTCGGCCAGGGTGTACGCCAACTCCTGCGCGGCGGTCGAGCCGGCCTCGCGGATGTGGTAGCCGGAGACCGACAGCGGCTTGTAGCGCGGGATCTCCCGGGCGCAGTACTCCATCAGGTCGCCGATCAGGCGCAGGTGCGGCTCGGGGTCGAACAGCCACTCCTTCTGCGCGATGTATTCCTTGAAGATGTCGGTCTGCAGGGTGCCGTCCAGTTTGGACAGGTCGGCGCCCTGCCGCTCGGCGGCCACCAGGTACATGCAGAACACCGGCACGGCCGGCCCGGAGATGGTCATCGAGGTGGTGACGCCGGCCAGGTCGATGCCGTCGAAGAGCGCCGCCATGTCGGTGGCGGTGTCGATGGCGACGCCGCAGTGGCCGACCTCACCGAGCGCCTGCGGGTCGTCGGAGTCGCGCCCCATCAGGGTCGGCATGTCGAACGCGACCGAGAGGCCACCGCCGCCCGCGCCGAGGATCATCTTGTAGCGCTCGTTGGTCTGCTGGGCGTTGCCGAAGCCGGCGAACTGCCGGATCGTCCAGGTCCGACCGCGGTAGCCGGTCGGATACAGACCCCGGGTGTACGGGTACTCGCCCGGCCAGCCGATCCGCTCGAACCCCGGGTAGGCGGCACCCTCGGGCGGCCCGTAGACCGGTTCGACCGGCATCCCGGAGAGCGTGGTGAAGTCCGCGTCCCGCTTGCGCGCGGAGTCGTACCGGGCCTGCCAGCGTGCCCGTCCGGCGGCGATCTCGTCGGCGTCCATGCGCAGGGCTCCTCCTCGGTCCTCGACTGCACGTCGAGTGTAGAGCCCTTGCCTGAACGATCGCTAAGTCACGTCGTACCGGCGGGTAACCTGAGCTGCCCCGACGGTCAGGCGGTCGGCGTCGCCGGCCCGCCCATCGCCACGTCGTCGACCCGGATGTTGACCTCGTCCACCCGCAGCCCGTAGGCCTCGACCGCCTCGGTGACCCGGGCCCGCACCTGCCCGGTGATCTCCGGCACCGGCTGGCCGGCCTGAATGACCAGCACCAGGTTGACCACGGCCGCGTCCCCGGTCACGTGCGCCGAGCAGCCCCGCCGGGCATCGCCCACCTGGTCCAGCCCGACCCGGTCGAGGACCGAGTTGAAGAACCGGGCGACGTCCCCGCCCAGCTCGGCCACCCCGGGGACCGCGCGGGCCGCCGCGACGGCGATCTTCTCGACCACCTCGTCGGAGACCTGCGTCGTGCCGCCAGCCACCGCCGGCACCGTGGTCAGCTCCCGCGTCGCCTCGTCGCTCACGTCCCGCTCCCCGCTCTCATCCACGCTGCCGTCCTCCGGCCGCACGCGAACCACCCCGCGCGTCCGCGAGCCTACTGCCTCGTCGATCTAGGGACTATCGTCGCTTGTGGAGATCAACTCACGACGATGCGCCCTAGATCGACGGGAGCGGCGGCGGGGGGCGGGGGGCCGGGGGCGGGACGGGGCGGGGGGGTTAGCGGGCTAGCTGGGATAGCAGGCGGTTTGCGGCTGCGTAGGGGTCCTGGGCGCCTTCGGCGACCTTGGCGGCCAGCGTCTGCAGCTCGGTGCCGTCGCGTAGGGAGCCGATGCGGGCGCGGAGCACACCGAGCGCGATGGCCTCGATCTCGGCGGCGGCCCGCGCCTCCTGGCGGCGGCGCAGCTCACCGTGTTCGACCAGCCAGCCACGATGTTTGTCGATGGCGGCGGCGATGTCGTCGATGCCCTCACCACGCGCCGCGACCGAGCGGACCACCTGCGGTCGCCACTGCCCCGGGCCGCGCTCACCGAGGGCGATCATGCCCTGGATGTCGCGGACGGTGGCGTCGACGCCGTCGCGGTCGGCCTTGTTGACCACGAACACGTCGGCGATCTCCAGGATGCCGGCCTTGACCGCCTGGATCGCGTCACCCATGCCGGGGGCGAGCAGCACCAGCGTGGTGTCGGCCAGCGAGGCGACCTCCACCTCGGCCTGCCCGACGCCGACGGTCTCCACCAGCACCACGTCGCAGCCGGCGCCCTCCAGCACCCGGACCGCCTGCGGTGTCGCCGCGGCCAGCCCGCCGAGGTGCCCGCGGCTGGACATTGACCGGATGTAGACGCCCGGGTCGGTGGCGTGGTCCTGCATCCGCACCCGGTCGCCGAGGATCGCTCCGCCGGTGAACGGGCTGGACGGATCGACCGCCAGCACGCCGACCCGGTGCCCACGCGCCCGCAGCGCGCGGACCAGCTCGTTGGTGGTGGTCGACTTGCCCACCCCGGGTGAACCCGTCAGCCCCACCACCTGGGCCTGCCCGGCGTACGGCGCCAGGGCGGCGGCGATCTCCGGCAGCAGCTCGTCGCCGTTCTCCACCAGCG
This sequence comes from Micromonospora cremea, assembly GCF_900143515.1. NCBI lineage: Bacteria > Bacillati > Actinomycetota > Actinomycetes > Micromonosporales > Micromonosporaceae > Micromonospora > Micromonospora cremea. The sequence goes on from NZ_FSQT01000002.1 coordinate 970,375, forward strand.
TGATCAGTCGGGCCACCGCGCGGGGGTCACCCGCGCGGGCCCGCTCGACCAGCAGCGGTACGTCCCGGCTCCGGCGCACCGACGGTGCGCCGGCCGCCGGAACGTGCTCGACCGCTTCGCTCACTGGTTGGTCTCAGCCTTTCCCGGAACGTGGATGATCAGGGCGTCCCCCTGGCCGCCGCCGCCGCAGAGCGCCGCCGCGCCGGTGCCGCCGCCGCGCCGCTTCAACTCCAGCGCGAGGGTGAGCACCAGCCGGGCTCCGGACATGCCGATCGGGTGCCCCAGCGCGATCGCTCCGCCGTTGACGTTGACCTTGTCCGGGCTGATGCCCAGGTCACGGGTGGACTGGATGCCGACCTGGGCGAACGCCTCGTTGATCTCGATGAGGTCCAGGTCCTCGACGCTCAGGCCGCCCTTCTTCAGGGCGTGGTTGATCGCGTTGGACGGCTGCGAGTGCAGGGAGTTGTCCGGGCCCGCCACGTTGCCGTGCGCGCCGATCTCGGCCAGCCAGGTCAGCCCCAGCTCCTTGGCCTTCGCCATGCTCATCACGACCACCGCGGCGGCGCCGTCGGAGATCGGCGAGGAGCTGCCGGCGGTGATGGTGCCGTCCTTGGTGAACGCGGGACGCAGCTTGGCCAGCGACTCGACGGTGGTGTCCGGGCGGATGCCCTCGTCCTCGCTGATCACCAGCGGGTCGCCCTTGCGCTGTGGGATCACCACGGGGGCGATCTCGTCCGCGAAGTGGCCGTTCTTCTGGGCGGCGGCGGCCCGCTGGTGGCTGGCCGCGGCGAAGGCGTCCTGCTCCTCGCGGGAGATGCCGTGCCTGGTGCCGAGCCGCTCGGTGGACTCACCCATCGAGCAGCAGTCCCAGGCGTCGCTGAGCCCGTCGTGGGCCATGTGGTCCTTGACCACCACGTCGCCGTACTTGTAGCCCGAGCGCTGGCCGAGCAGCAGGTGCGGGGCGTTGGTCATCGACTCCATGCCGCCGGCCACCACGATGTCGAACTCGCCGGCCCGGATGAGCTGGTCGGCCAGGGCGATCGCGTCCAGGCCGGAGAGGCACACCTTGTTGATGGTCAGCGCCGGCACGGACATCGGCACGCCGGCCTCGACCGCCGCCTGCCGGGCCGGGATCTGGCCGGCGCCGGCCTGCAACACCTGCCCCATGATCACGTACTGGACCTGGTCCGGGCTGACGCCGGCGCGCTCCAGCGCCGCCTTGATCGCGATCCCGCCGAGCTTCGTGGCCGGGAGGTCCTTGAGGTTGCCCAGCAGCCGCCCCATCGGGGTCCGCGCGCCGCTGACGATCACCGAAGCCATGCCTGCCTCCGAGGGGGGTGCCGAGCTGTACGCCTTAACGATTGTTCGGCCAGACTAGCGCCATGGCTGAGAACTCCCCCGCCGAGCCCGGTGCGGACTACGTCACAGACATCGGGCTTCGCAAGATTGACCACGTCGGGATCGCCGTGGCCGACCTGGACGCCGCGATCGACTTCTACCAGCGGACGTTCGGGATGCGCTGCGTGCACATTGAAACCAACGCTGAGCAGGGCGTCCGGGAAGCGATGCTGGCCGTCGGGCCGACCGCCGAGGGCGGCTGCGTGCAGTTGCTCGCCCCGCTCACCCCGGAGTCGACGATCGCCAAGTTCCTGGACCGCAACGGGCCGGGCGTGCAGCAGGTCGCGTACACCGTGGTGGACATCGACGTGGCCTGCGCCGCGCTGCGGGCGCGCGGGATGCGGCTGCTCTACGACGCACCGCGGCGCGGCACCGCGGACTCCCGGATCAACTTCGTGCACCCGAAGGACGCCGGCGGCGTCCTGGTCGAACTGGTCGAACCCGCCGCCACCCACTGACCGCCCCGGCACGCCGCTCGCCGGCGGCTCTGATCGACACCCGGATCGCCGATGTGGCGGTGTCCAGACGCCCTGGACACCGCCACATCGGCGAGATGGAGTCGATCAAGTGTCGGGGCCGAAAAACGGCGCGCGAGCACGTGAGTGCGCGGTTGGCGGGACGGCCGGACACCTTCACGCATCGGCGGATGCAGTTTTTCACAGAGGACTTCCCGGCCTAGCTACCGTTCAGTAACGTCCCGGCCCACAGGAGCGCGACCGGTGCCGGATGTGTCGAATGCCGACATGGCGGTCGTGCCCACCGGCGCCGACGATGGCAGCACCCGGGCCCGTGCGGGTGCGGACGAACCGGAGGTCACCGTGCAGGACATCCTCGAAGCGATCATGGCGGCGGAGGAATCGAGCGATCCGGACCGCGAGCTCGCCGGCGTCGCCGGGCTGCCCGTTCCGGAGAGCTATCGGGGCGTGGTCGTCCGCGCCGTAGAGGCCCGGATGTTCGACGGCATGGCCACCCGGGACAAGGACCCCCGCAAGGCGCTGCACGTGCAGGAGGTGCCGACGCCGGAGCTCGGACCGGGCGAGGCGCTGGTCGCGGTGATGGCCAGCGCGATCAACTACAACACGGTGTGGACCAGCATCTTCGAGCCGGTGTCCACCTTCAAGTTCCTCCAGCGCTACGGCCGGGTCTCCGAGCTGACCCGCCGGCACGACCTGCCGTACCACGTGGTCGGCTCGGACGCGGCCGGCGTGGTGCTGCGCACCGGCCCCGGGGTGACCCGGTGGGCCGCCGGCGACGAGGTGGTCGCGCACTGCCTCTCCGTCGAGCTGGAGGACGCGGCCGGGCACGACGACACCATGCTCGACCCGCAGCAGCGGATCTGGGGCTTCGAGACCAACTTCGGCGGGCTGGCCGAGCTGGCCGTGGTCAAGGCCAATCAGCTGATGCCCAAGCCCCGGCACCTGACCTGGGAGGAGGCGGCCAGCCCGGGGCTGGTGAACTCCACCGCGTACCGGCAGCTCGTCTCGCACCACGGGGCCAACATGAAGCAGGGCGACGTGGTGCTGATCTGGGGCGCCTCCGGCGGCCTCGGCGGGTACGCCACCCAGATGGCGCTGAACGGCGGGGCGATCCCGGTCTGCGTCGTCTCCTCGCCGGAGAAGGCCGAGCTGTGCCGCCGGATGGGCGCGGAGCTGGTCATCGACCGGGCGGCGGAGGGCTTCCGGTTCTGGAAGGACGAGGAGACCCAGGACCCGGACGAGTGGAAGCGCCTGGGTGAGCGGATCCGCGAGCTGACCGGGGGCGAGGACCCGGACATCGTCTTCGAGCACCCGGGCCGGGAGACCTTCGGCGCGAGCGTCTACGTGGCCCGGCGCGGCGGCACCATCGTCACCTGCGCCTCCACCAGCGGCTTCCAGCACCAGTACGACAACCGCTACCTGTGGATGCACCTCAAGCGGATCGTCGGCAGCCACTTCGCGAACTACCACGAGGCCTGGCAGGCCAACCGCCTGGTCGCGCTCGGCAAGGTGCACCCCACGGTGTCCCGCACCTACGCCCTGGAGCAGACCGGGCAGGCGGCGTATGAGGTGCACCGCAACGCTCATCAGGGCAAGGTCGGCGTGCGCTGCCTTGCCCCCACGGACGGACTGGGCGTGCGCGACGGGGAGCTGCGGGCCAGGCACGAGGACGCGATCAACCGGTTCCGGGGGCACTGACCGGGCCGCCGGCCGGACGGCGAGCACCGGACGGCCAATGCGGTGAACGGCCATTGTTCTTCCAACGCCAATTGCGGGATACCCACCCGGATCGAACAAAGGGCCACGGGACGTCCCGTGGCCCTTTTCCGCGTCACGCTGCGTGGCGTCCGACCCGCCCGGGACCTGCCAAGATCGCCCATTGGTCCGGGCTCGTCGAGCGCGGAAGTTGACCATGTAAAGAGGACACGAAAGCTGCGCACCGCTCTTGCGAAGCACCCTGGGGCGTCTGCCAGTATGTCCCAATGCCCCAGCAGCAGTCCTCCCCTCTCGCGTTCTTCGATAACGCGAACTCGCAGCCAGATTTCACCGTTGGCCTGCGCGGATACAACACCCACCAGGTCGACGACTTCATCGGCCGGATGACGGCCGCGCTGACCCAGTCCGAGCAGGCCCGCGCCGAGGCCGAGCAGCGGATGAACGACGCCCAGCGTCGGCTCCGCCAAGCCGAACAGCGCATGAGTGCGCTGGAGCAGAAGCTCACCGACACGAACAAGCAGCTCGAGGAGAACAGCCGGCCCACCCTCTCCGGGCTCGGCACCCGCGTCGAGCAGATCCTCCGGCTCGCGGAGGAGCAGGCCAACGACCACCGCAACGAGGCCAAGCGCGAGTCGGAGGGCATCCTCTCCGCCGCCCGCCTCGAGGCTCGTGAGATCACCGACAAGGCCCGCGCCGAGGCCGCCGCGATGAAGGCCAGCGCCGAGCGCGAGGCCGGCAACCTGCGCACCGCCGCCGAGCGCGAGGCCGCCGAGGTCCGGGTGCAGGCCCGCCGCGAGGCCGACACGCTGCGCGCCGACGCCGACCGCGAGACCAAGCAGCTGCGTACCGTCACCGCGCACGAGGTGGCCGAGCTGAAGTCGACCGTGGAGCGGGAGGTGGCCACCCTCCGGGCCACCGCCGAGCGCGAGATCACTCAGCAGCGCGCCAAGGCGGCCCGTGAGGCCGAGGAGAAGCGCGCCGAGGCGACCAAGCTGCTCACCGACGCGCGGGACAAGCGCGACAAGGACCTCCAGGCCCTGGAGCTCCAGCTGGCCGAGCGGCGCGAGAAGTCCGAGCGCGAGGAGTCCGAGCGGCACGCCGCCCAGGTGGCGCAGACCCAGAAGATGGTCAGCGAAGCCGAGCAGCGGGCCCGGGCCGCGCAGGAGCGCGCCAAGGAGATCGAGCAGCGCGCCGAGGCCCGCCGGGTCGAGTCGGAGCGCAGCGCCAACGAGACGATCGACAAGGCCAAGGCGCTGTCCGAGAAGACGCTCAACGAGGCCAAGGCCGAGTCGCAGCGCCTGCTCACCGAGGCCCGCACCGAGGCGGAGCTGACCACCCAGGCCGCCCGCCGCGAGGTCGAGGACCTCACCCGGCAGAAGGACGCGGTCACCTCGCAGCTCGGTCAGATGCTCTCCGGGCTCGCCGGCATCGTCCCCGGCGTTCCGGCGGCGAAGCCGGAAGCCAAGCCGGAGGCCAAGAAGGCTGACGGCGGTCAGGAGCGGGTGACCGCGGAGACCGCCGGCTGACGCGAGGCGTCAGGTCGGGGCATCGACGGCGCGAGGTGACACCGGGTGACCGGTGTGACCTCGCGCCGTATGCGTTTCCCACCCCTTGACATCCCGGTCTGCGAACCAAGTGAAGTAGGTCCCACAAGGGGCGTCCGTATCGCCCCAGCAGGGCCCGATGCGTGTGAGGATGGGGGCATGTCGCACGGCGAGGAACTGTTCGCACTCGGCGGGGACGTGACCACGGAGCCCAGCTTCGAGTCCGCTCTGCGGGGTTACGAGAAACGACAGGTCGACCGGTACGTGGCGCGTGCGGAGCACGAGATCGCCACCCTCGCCGCCGAACGGGAACAGGCGTACACACAGATCCACAAGCTCGCCGGCCAGGTCGAAGTGCTCCAGCGGGATCTCGCCCAGGTGCGCAAACAGATGAACGTGGTGGACCGCGCCTCGTTCCGGCACCTCGGCCCCCGCGTCGAGTCGATCCTCACCCTCGCCGAGGAGCAGGCGGAGCAGATCCTGTCCGCGGCGCACGAAGAGATCGAGGCCCGCCGCGCCGCCGCCGAGCACATCATCGAGGAGGCCCGCGAGCAGGCCGCCCGGGCATTGAAGGATTTCGAGATCGCCCTCGCCGCGCGACGCGCGGAGGAGGAGCGGCACAGCGCCGCCCTACGCACCGAGGCGGAGTCGACCCTGCGGTCGGCTAAGGACGAGTCGGCGAAGCTGCGCAAGACGGCGCAGGACGCGCTGGCGAAGGCCCAGCAGGAGGCCACCCAGCTGCGGGACACCGCCAAGGAGATCCACACCCGGGCCCAGCAGGAGTCCACAAAGCTGCGCGAGACGGCCCGCGAGGCGCTGGCCACCGCCCGGCAGGAGGCCAGCGAGCTGCGCGAGGCCGCCAAGGAGGTGCACGCCAAGGCCCTTCAGGAGGCCAAGCGGCTCACCGACACCGCGACCGAGGCCGGCCGGGCCACCCACGCGAAGGCGCAGCGGGAGGCCAAGCAGATCATCGACGATGCGTCGATGGCCGGACGGGCCACCCGGGCGAAGGCCCAGCAGGAGGCGGAGCGGGTGGTCACGCAGGCCACCGAGTCGGCCAAGCGCAGCCGGGCCGAGACCGAGTCGTACGTGCAGCGGATGCGGAGCGAGACCGAGGCGTACGTGCAGCACGCGCGGGCGCAGACCCAGCAGGAGCTGGGCGCCTGGCGGGCCGGGGTGGAGCAGGAGGTCAACTCCCGACGGGAGACGGCCGACCGGGAGCTGGCCCAGCGGCGGTCCGCCGCCGAGCAGGAGTTCGCCAAGCGCCGCGACGACCTGGAAAAGCAGTACAAGTCCCGCCTGCAGGAGCTGGAGACCGGGTTCACCAGTCGTCAGCAGGAGCTGGAGAGCACCTTCAGCGGCCGCCAGCAGGAGCTGGAGACGGGCTTCACCACCCGTCGCGACCAGCTGGAGACCGAGTACACCAGCCGCAAGAACGAGATCGAGCAGGGTGCCGCAGCGATCCGCCAGGCGGCCGAGCAGGATGCGCTGACCATGCGCGTACGGGCCGAGGAGGAGGCCGCCGAGCTGTTGAGCCGGGCCGAGACCGAGGCGGGCGGCAAGCGCCGCAAGGCGGACGAGCACGTCGCGGCCTCCCGCCGCCAGTTCGAGGAGTACGCGGCCACCACGCAGCAGCACCTGGCCACCACCCAGCAGCATCTGGCGGCCACCCAGCAGGAGGCGGCGGCCGGCCGGCAGCAGCTCGCCCAGGTGATGCTGGAGATCGCCCAGGCCCAGCAGCAGCTCGCCGACCTGCGGCAGGAGACCTGGAAGTCCCGGCAGGAGTCCGACGAGCTCCAACGGCAGGTCGCCGAGCTGCGGTTGCAGAGCGCCACCGTTCCGGTCGCCAGCGACGGCCCGCCCACCAGTCCCGCGCCCGCCGCAGCGGCCACCAAGGCCGCGCCGGCCAGGATGGCGAACGACGCGACAGCGGGAGCCGGAGCAGCTACGACGGCGAGCGGTGCGGCAGCCGCCGGAGCCGGCACGGCCAACGGGGTCAAGGCCGACGCCGCCGACGCCGGGCGGCCCGCCGAGGTCGGAAAGCCGGCCGACTCCGGGAAGCCGGCCGACTCCGGGGCGGAGCCGGCGAAGGACGCCGGGCAGACCAGGGCCCGGCCGGTGGCCGAGCCGGTGACGACTGTCGACGGCGGAGCGGCCAGCGCCGGGGTGGACGGCGAGCCGACCGTGGCCGCTGTCCCGGGCGCGGGCGGCCGGGGCGCCAAGCCGACCAAGATCACCAGCGCTGGCGAGAACGGCAAGCGGCCCTCCAAGCCGACCACCGACGAGCGCAGCGCCAAGCCCAGCAAGGTCACCGTCGAGAAGGACTGACCGACAGGGGTGTCACCCTGCCCCCGCGCACGAGGCACGACAATCTTGGACAGTTTCCGTTCCCGATGAACGGAAACTGTCCAAGATCTGCATGCCGGAGCCGGGCGTCAGATCATGGCTCGGTGGCGGGCGGGTCGATGACCGGGCGGCGGAACGGGCCCCACGCCACGAAGCGTTCGAACAGCTCCCGTGGCGTCGGGCCGTCGTAGGGGTTGAGCTGGTACAGGTCGTGTGCCGCCTCGTGATAGAGCCCGGCCAGGTAGATGGTCAGGGCCGCCGGGTCCGCGTCGAACTCCGCCTTGAGCAGCAGCCGGGCCTCCGCACACGGCCACGGCCGGCCGTCGGCCCGGCAGCACCACATCGGCCGCAGCGGAGTGTGCGGCGTCCGGTCACCGCAGGGTCGGGGATGGGCGGGGTACGGCCCGAGCCGCGGCTGTGGCAGCCCGGCCAGCGGCGTACGGGCGCGGCGCGGTAGGCCGGAGTCCGGCGGGCAGCCAGCGGACGACCTCGGTGCCATTCCGGCGGTCAGGGACCGTCCGAGGGGGCCGGCACGGCTGGAGCTGGGCATGGGGTACCTCCTCGACTGGGGCCGGGGCCGCGCGCCGCCGGGTGACGGCGGCCCGGCGCGGTGGGACCGGGGTGACCGGCAGCAGATCCGGTACGTGACAGTCTGCTGATCACACCGCTACGGTCGGAAGGCGTCGGCGCTCGCGGAGGCGTGACTGCGTCGATGGCGGGATCCGCCGGGCGGGCCGGTGGAGACGACCTGCGAGCTGCGGAGGCACTGTGGAAGGTGACGCCGCGCCGACGGCCGACATGATCCGCGCTCAACTGCGCCGGCTGCGAACCGCTGCCGGGATGAGCCAAGAGGAGTTCGGCCGGCTGGTGCACTACTCCGGCTCGATGGTGTCGGCGCTGGAGCTGGGTCAGCGTCCGCTGGACCGGCTCTTCCTGGCCCGGGCCGACGAGGTGCTGGCCACCGGCGGCCTGCTGGTCTACCTGCTCAAGCTCGCCGAGCGGGACGGCCAGCCGAGCTGGTTCCGGCCCTGGCTGGACGCCGAGCGCAGCGCCCGCCAGCTGCGCTGCTTCCAGCCGACGCTGATCCCCGGCCTGCTCCAGACCGAAAACTACGCCCGCGCGGTCATTCGTTGCGACGACATGCTCAGCGACGACGAGGTGGAGCGTCGGGTGCACGCCCGGCTGGACCGACAGTCGCTGCTGGTCCAGCCGGAACCGCCGCAGTTCATCGCAGTCGTCGACGAGTTGGTGCTGCGGCGTGCCGGGGAGGACGTCCGGGGGCTGATGGTCGAGCAGATCACTCATCTGGTCGCCAGCCTGGAACGGCCGCACGTCAGCTTGCACATCATTCCGGCCGAGGTCGGGCTGCACGTAGGCCTGTCGGGGCCGTTCAATCTGGCCCGGGGCGCGGACGGTGGTTGGGTGGGGCACATGGAGCACCAGATTGACGGCCTGGTGGTCGATGGCGACGATGAGGTGGCTACGCTGCTGGCTCGCTGGGAGATGATCAGGAATGGTGCCCTGTCCCGCCGGCAGTCGATCGAGCTGATGAAGGAAGTTGTGACCTCATGGACCTGACCGACGCCCGGTGGCGGACGTCCAGCCGGAGCGGCAACGGAGAGTGCGTCGAGGTGGCGGACAATCTGCCCGGGGTGGTGGGCGTGCGGGACAGCAAGGACCCGGCCGGTCCGGTGCTGGTGTTCGCGCCGGCGGCCTGGCGGGCGTTCGTGGCCGTCGCCCGTCGCCCCACCGTCTGACCGGGAGGTCCCTGGTGCCGCAGCACGACCCGCCGGCCGACGATCCGGACTCAACACCCGGTCACCCGCCGGTCGGTCCCCCGCCAGCCGAGGCGCCACGCCCGGTGCCGATCCCCGACCCGGACGTCGACCCGGACGAGCCGCCGGCCGTCCCGTCCGGGAAGTTCGGCACGCCGGGGCGTCCACTGCGGCGCAGCAGCTTCCTGATCGGCTTCACGGGCGCGCTCGGCGTGCTGCTGGCGTACACCCTCTATCTGGGGATTCGCAACGCCGGCGGCATCCTGGTGCTGGTCGTGATCGCGCTCTTCCTGGCGGTCGGCCTCTACCCGGCGGTGGCCCGGCTACGCCGCTGGGGGCTCCCCCACGGCCTGGCGGTCGCGGTGGTGGCGCTGACCCTGGTGCTGCTGCTCTGCGGCGGCGTGGTGGCGCTGGTCCCGCCGATCGTGACCCAGTCCGGACAGTTCATCGACCAGCTGCCCAGCTACGTCGAGGAGCTGCGCCGTAACCCGACGGTCAACGACCTGGTGGAGCGGTACGACCTGGTGGAGCGGGTGCAGGGCGCGGTCAACGCGGGCACCGTCGGCCGGGCGCTCGGCGGGGTGCTCGGCGGCGCCCAACTGATCTTCGGCACGGTGTTCCGGGCGCTGACCGTCCTGGTGCTGACCATCTACTTCCTGGCGTACTTCAACCGGCTACGTTCCCTGGGCTACGCGCTGGTGCCCCGGTCGAGGCGCGAGCGGGTGCAGTTGATCGGCGACGAGATGCTGGCCAAGGTCGGCGCGTACATGGTCGGCGCGCTCAGCATCGCGGTGCTGGCCGGGGCGACCACCTTCGTCTTCGCGCTGATCGTCGGGTTGCCGTACCCCTTCGCGCTGGCCGTGGTGGTCGCGGTGACCGACCTGATCCCGCAGATCGGCGCCACCCTGGGCGCGGTGATCGTGAGCCTGGTCGGTTTCGCCACCGACCTGCCGACCGGCATCGCCTGCGCGGTCTTCTTCCTCATCTACCAGCAGGTGGAGAACTACCTGATCTACCCGAAGGTGATGCGGCGCTCGGTGGAGGTCAACGAGGTGGCCGCCCTGCTGGCCGCGCTGCTCGGAGTGGCGCTGCTGGGCGTGGTGGGCGCGCTGATCGCCATTCCCACGGTGGCCGCGCTGCAACTGATCCTGCGCGAGGTGGTGCTGCCCCGCCAGGAAACCCGCTGACCGCCTGACGGGTCAGTCTGCCCTGTTGGCGAGCGGGCCGGGAACGGGAGTGTCGGCGAACGAGGCCACCGTCCGGTCGGCGTACGCGCTGACGTCGCCGGTCTCCATCGGGCCGTCCCAGGTCGTCGGCAGCGGCACCGCGACCGCCGGGTTCACCCGCCGGACGATCTCGTCGAGCACCGTCTCCGCGTCGCCGACCCAGAGGTGCTTGGCGTTCGGCACGCCCACCACCTCGGCCTGCGGGACCGCGGCGAACCGCTCCCGGGCCTCGGCCGGGCGCAGGTAGTCGTCGAACTCCGGCACCAGGGCCACCAGCGGGCGACCGGAGCCGGCCCAGGTGGCCAGATCCTCGGGAGCCGAGAAGCGCAGCGGCGGGGAGAGCAGGATCGCGCCCGCCACCGCCGGGTCGCAGCCGTACTTGAGCGCCAGGTCGGTGCCGAACGACCAGCCGACCAGCCAGATGTTCGGCAGCTCGGCGAACTCCGCGTACTCGATGGCGGCGGCCACGTCGTAGCGCTCGCCGACGGCCGCGTCGAAGGCCCCCTCGCTGGTGCCGCGCAGGCTGCTGGTTCCCCGCGTGTTGAACCGGAGCACGGCCACGTCGGCCAGCGCCGGCAGCCGCCAGGCCGCCTTGCGGAACACGTGGCTGTCCATCATCCCGCCGTGGGTGGGCAGCGGGTGCAGGCAGATCAGGGTGGCCGCCGGCGGCCGGTCGGCCGGCAGGGCCAGCTCACCGACCAGCCGCAGGCCGTCGGCGGTGTGCAGCTCGATGTCCTCCCGGTGACCGGGCAGGACCGACGACGCGCGGATCGGTTTGCTCACCCGTCAAGTCTGTCGCGAAGTCGCCGCCGCCGCCCGCCCGGGCGCGAACAGGGTGATCCAGGTCGCTCAGCCGTAGCGCGGGGTGCCCCGGCCGCGCTGCACCGCCGGGCCACGCCGGTCGCGTGCGCGCCAGCAGCCGCTGTGCCAGTGCCGCCGGTCGGTCAGGTCACCCAGGCCGTCCGCCGGCCAGGCCACCAGGTGCGCCACCCCGGGCCGGATCTCCTGGTTACAGCCTGGGCAGCGGTACGTCTTGACCGACGCGCCCGCGCCGATCCCGCGTACCTGCCAGGCGCCGTCGGTCCACTGCTGCACCGAGGCGACGCCCTGCCGGACCCGATCGGCGTCCAGGTTGGCGTTCTCGTCCCGGCGAGGGCGATTGCGACGGGGGCTCACAGTCACCAAGCGTACGTCCGGCGGGTGAGGCCGCCCGGGGCGGTCACCAGGTCGCGGGCCGGTCCAGGTGCTTGGCGACCTGCGCCCCGCCGAGCACGGTGGTCGCGTCGTCCTCGGTGAACCCCTCGTTCGGCCGGCCCCAATCGGCGGTGAGACGGGCCTGCGGTATGCCCAGTAGCTCCATCTTCCCGCCCTGCGGGTGGCGGTAGGCCGGCCGACCGGCCACCGTCGCGTTGGGTTTCGTGCCCTCACCAGCGGTGTTGCGGGCGTACTGGAGCCGCACCTCCATCGAGCGAAACCCGCTCCCGTCGACGATCAGCGAGACGTCCAGCGTGGCCGGGAAGTTGGTCACGGTGACCTCACAGCCGGCCGGCCACGCCCCGGCCGGCAACGCGGTCAGCCGCACCGGGGCGCTGCACCGGTGCGCCACATCCAGCCGGAGGGCGCTCCTCGCCGCCTGCAGCGCCGCGTCGGTGGGCGCCACCGTGCGCAGGCGGGCGAAGAGGCCGGGCACCGGCTGCCACCGCAGCACCCAGATCGGAACGGCGCCTCCCATGGAGAACCGATCCATTTGGCCGTCGTAGGGCGGGTCCGCCGGTTGCGGGATGTACCTGGCCCCCTCCAGGTGAACCTCCTCGGCCACGGCTGCGCTGCGGGCGAGGTAGAAACTGACCGGCGCGGAGCCACCCAGATCCAGCTGGGCGCTCTCCAGGCCGGCCGCCGATCGCCAGCTCAGGTAGCGAGCGTGGGCCGGGTCGAAGCCGAAATGCAGCAGACCGGGGTCCTTTCCGACCAGATCAGGTCGGGCGAGTGCGCCCGGCACCCCGGCCGCCAGCGCCGGCGTGGCCGCCTGGGTTGCCGGTTTCGCCCCTGTCCAGGGCATCTCCACGGGCAGCCCACCGCCGCCCGCCACCCCGAGGCCGAGCACCGCCGCCACGCCGAGCGCCGTCCCGCCCACTGCGGCCCGTCGCCGCGCGCGCCGGGCCCGGCCCCGGGCAACCGCCCCGCTGGTCAGCTGGCCGATGTCGACCTGGCCCTCAGCGTGCTCCCGCAGGGTTGAGATGATCCGCTGGTCGAGGTCTGTCACGGTCGGCTCCCGTTGGCGGTCGGGGCACCGCAGCGCTCCCGGAGGTTGGCGAGCGCCCGCATCGCGTGCGTGCGGACGGTGACCGGCGAGCAGTCCAGGATCTGCGCGATGGTCGCGTCGTCGAGGTCCTCGTAGTAGCGCAGCACGAGCACCGCCCGCTGGCGGTCGGGCAGGTCGAGGACCAGGCGCCACATCTCGTCCCGGTCGGCCGCCTCGCCACCGAGGTCGCCGCGGTGCGGCCGGTCGGCAAAGTTGTCGGTGGCCAGTTCCCGGTTCGACCGGCGGCGCCACCAGGAGATGTTGGCGTTGACCAGCATCCGGCGCACGTACACGTCGGGCCGGTCGGCCCGGGCGATCTTGCGCCACTGCACGTACGCCCGGGCCAGCACCTCCTGCGTGAGGTCCTCGGCCCGGTGCTCGTCACCGGTCAGTAGTCGAGCAAGTCGGACCAGGGCCGGACCTCGGCTGCCGACGTACTCCTCGAAGGTCACACCATGCAGACGCCGTCGGCACCCTCCGGCGTTGACCGGTCAGCGGTGCGAGTGGTCGCGGAAGCCCCGGCGGGTCTTGCGGCCCAGGTAGCCGGCGGTGACCAGGTGCTCCAACAGCGGGGCCGGAGCGAAGCCGGGCTCGCGCAGCTCCAGGTACAGCTCCCGCTGGATGGCCAGTGAGACGTCCAGCCCGACCACGTCGAGCAGCTCGAACGGGCCCATCGGGTAGCCGCAGCCCAGCTTCATCGCGTGGTCGATGTCGTCGGCCGTGGAGTAGCTGGCCTCCAGCATCTTCACCGCGTCGTTGAGGTACGGGAAGAGCAGCGCGTTGACGATGAACCCGGACCGGTCTCCGCACACCACGCCGGTCTTGCCCAGCGCGGCGCAGACCGCCCGGGCGGTCGCGGTGGTCTCCGGGGAGGTGCGGATGGTGCGGACCACCTCGACCAGCGGCATGATCGGCGCCGGGTTGAAGAAGTGCAGCCCCACCACGTCGGCGGGCCGGTGGGTGGCCATCGCCACGTCGATCACCGGCAGCGAGGAGGTGGTGGTCGCCAGCACCACGCCCGGCTTGCAGATCTCGTCGAGGCTGGCGAAGAGCGCCTTCTTCACGCTCAACTCCTCGACGACCGCCTCGACCACCAGGTCGACGTCGGCGAGGTGGTCGAGCGTGGCGGACCAGCTGATCCGGCCCAGCGCGGCGTCCCGGTCGGCCTCGGCGAGCTTGCCGCGCACCACGCCCTTGTTCAGCGAGGTCTTCACCGCCTCGCAGACCTTCGCGGACTTCTCCGCGCCCCGGGTCACCGAGATGACCTCGTAGCCGGCCTTCGCGAACACCTCGATGATCCCGGTGGCCATCGTCCCGGAGCCCACCACGCCCACCTTGGCGAGCGCGCGCGCGCCGTCGGCGAGCGCGGCCTCCGTGGCCAGCGGCGTCGCCTCGTCGGGTACGACCACCGGCGAGCCGGGCCGCTCGTAGGTGTAGAAGCCCCGGCCGGACTTCCGGCCCAGCAGCCCCGCGGTCACCATCTGCTTGAGCAGCGGCACCGGGGCGTGCCGGCGGTCCCGCCCGCCGCGCCGGTACATGGTGTCCAGAATCTCGTACGCGGTGTCCAGGCCGATCAGGTCCATCAGCGCCAGCGGACCCATCGGCAGGCCGCAACCGAGCTTCATCGCGGCGTCGATGTCCTCCCGGGTCGCGTAGTGCGACTCGAACATGCCGACCGCGTGGTTGAGGTAGCCGAAGAGGAGCGCGTTCGCGATGAAGCCGGCCCGGTCGTTGATGGTGACGTCGACCTTGCCGAGCCGGGCGCAGAGCGCTTCGACGTCGGCGACCACCGCGGGCGCGGTGACCACGGTGCGGACCACCTCGACCAGCTTCATCACCGGCGCCGGGTTGAAGAAGTGGATGCCGATCACCTGGTTGGGCCGCGTGGTGGCCACCGAAATCTCGGTGACGCTCAGCGACGAGGTGTTGGTGGCCAGGATGGTCTCCGGCCGGCAGACCCGGTCCAGCTCCGCGAAGATCCGCTGCTTGAGGTCAAGGTGCTCGGGCACCGCCTCGATGACCAGGTCGACGGAGTGCAGCGCGTCCAGCCCGACCGCGAAGTGCACCCGGTCGAGCAGCGCGTCCCGGTCCTCCGGGGCGAGCTTGCCCTTGGCCACCGCCCGGTCGGTGGAGCCGGTGAGGGTGACCCGGCCACGCTCCAGCGCCGGCTCGGAGATCTCGACCGCCACCACGTCGATGCCGTTGCGGGCGAAGACCTCGACGATGCCGGCACCCATGGTGCCCAGCCCCACCACACCCACGGTGCTGAACTCGCGCGCCACGACCGGCCTCCCCAGACACTCCGCACGACCACTGAACGGCCGCTAAGGCTATGCGCGCGAGTCTGCCACGTGACGATCGGTTGTCGAGACGCCGTGGGATATTTCACCCATGACGCCGCCCGGGGTGGCCGGGCCGGCGCTCAGCTGGCCGGGACGGTGGTCAGCGCGAGCAGCTCCGCGACGAACTCCGCCGGGCGCTCCAGGTGCGGGCTGTGCCCGCAACCGGGCAGCACCACCTCGTGGTACGCGCCCCCGGCCGCCGCGTACCGCTCCAGCACCGCCCGGGTCTGGCCGACCATCGGCTGCGGCGGGCACTCCGCCTCGCCGGGCCATCCGGGTACGACCCCCAGCGAGCCCAGGTACGCCAGGTCGAACAGTGAGGTGTCCGAGACGATCACGTCGGCGTCGCCGCGTACCCAGGTGACCGGAGGCTTGTCGGCGACGGCCACCAGCTCGTCGGCGAGCCGGAACCAGGTCGGCGCGAGCGCGTTGAGCACCCCACGCTCTCCCGGCGCCATGCCCGGCCAGTTCTCCGAGGACGCGGCCGTGCCGGGGTAGTTGTCGTCCCCCGTGGCGGTGGAGAGCAGGCTGTCGAGCAGTAGTTCCTCGTCGCTGCCCAGCGACACCGGATCGGCCACATAGGTGGCTCGAAGCACGGCGCGCGGGCTGGTCGGGGCGTCGGTGCCGCGATCACCGGCGGTGAGCCGGGCGACGAAGTCCGGATTCGCCGTGCCGGCGCCGGTGCCGGCGAAGTCGGGCGTCGTCGGCGTGCCGGCCAGGTCGCGGGTGCCACCGAAGCCGTACGGGGAGACCGGCGCGGCGAGCAGCAGGGCGCCCACCCGGTGCGGGTGGTCGACCAGCAGTCGCATCGCCACGCCCCCGCCGAGGGAGTGCCCGACCACCACCGGGCGGGCGTCGGCGGCGCCGAAGAGCGCCGGGTCGTCCAGCAGGGCGGCCACGTCGTCGGAGAAGTCCCGAAGGCCGCGGGTCGCGTTCACCGGTGCGGTCTCGGAGGCGCCGTAACCGCGCAGGTCCGGGGCGACCACCCGCAGCGTCGGCGGCAGTCGCCGGACCAGCGGCTCCCAGAACGGCGCGGACGAGCAGTTGCCGTGGATCAGCAGCACGGGGGTGCCGTCCGGCGGGCCGGCCACCCGTACCGCCTGGGTGATGCCGTTCGCCGTCACGGTCCGCTGCTCGGTCTCCATCCGCGGCATGCTGCCACGCCGGTCCGCGCCGGTCCAGGTGCCCGACAGCCACCCGGGGAGCGCCCCGAGTGTGGGCGCACCAAGCACAGCGTGCGGTCACTCAGCGGCGTGCGGTGGGCGGGGTGGCCAGCGGCAGCGGCAGCGTCGGCCGGACGTCACGCCGGGACGGGCCGAAGCTGAGCCCGACCGGATCGGTGTGGGCCACTCCCGGATCGAACAGGCGCAGCTCGGTGCGGCCGAGCCGGATCACGTCGCCGTCGGAGAGGAGTTCCACCTCGGTGATCCGGCGGTCGTTGAGCCAGGTGCCGTTGGTCGAGCCCAGGTCCCGCAGCGACGGGCCGTCCGGCGCCAGCCACACCTCCGCGTGCTGCCGGCTCAGGTGCGGGTCGTTGATGACGACGTGCCCGGTCGGCGCCCGACCGATCACCTGCGACTCGGCCCGCAGCCGAAAGCTCGCCCCGCGCATCGGCCCACCCGCGACCGTCAACAGCGGCATCAGTTCCGGATGTTCCTCCATGGACAGTCAGCCCTCCACCCCACACCACTACTCCGCGCGTCAGCCTGCCATCAGACGGTAATCGTCAGTACCGACCAGCCGGTCAGCTCCTCGCCACCTCCCGGCCATCTCCCGTTCCACGGTTCGGGCGGTCGAGATCCGACGCAGAGGCCCTGCCTGCTCTGATCAACGAGCCGACGACCCGGTGCGACTCCCGTATCGCCGGGCCGAATCGCGCCCTACCGACGAGTAATCTTCGGGTCTAGACTTCCGCCATGACGGCTGTGCATGTCCCCGGCAACCCGGTCATCGAGGCGGGCGAACTGGTTTCCACCAGTCCAGCCACCGGCGTCGAGGCCGGTCGCCTCCCGGTCGCCACCGACGCCGACGTCCGGCGGGCCGTCGACCGCGCCCGCACCGCCAACGAATGGTGGGCCGGGCTGGGCTTCACCGGCCGTCGCGAACGGCTGCTGCGCTGGCGCGCCCTGCTCGCGAAGCGGATCGAGCAGCTCGCCGAGCTGGTGCACGTCGAGGGTGGCAAGCCGGTCGCCGACGCCATCGTCGAGATCGTCACCGCGATCGAGCACATCGACTGGGCCGCCCGCAACGCCAACCGCGTGCTCGGCCCGCGTCGGGTGCGGTCCCGGCTCATCCTCGCCGAGTTCTCCGGGCACCTCGAATACCAGCCGTACGGCGTGGTGGGCGTGATCGGGCCGTGGAACTATCCGGTCTTCACCCCGATCGGTTCCGCCGCGTACGCGCTGGCCGCCGGCAACGCCGTCGTGCTCAAGCCGAGCGAGTACACGCCCGTGGTCGGTCAGTGGCTGGTGGACAGCTTCGCCGAGGTCGTACCCGAGCAACCCGTCTTCACCGCCGTGCACGGGCTGGGCGAGGTGGGCGCGGCGCTGTGCCGTTCAGGGGTGAACAAACTCGCCTTCACCGGCTCCACCGCCACCGCCCGCAAGGTCATGGCCGCCTGCGCCGAGACGTTGACCCCGGTGCTGATCGAGGGCGGCGGCAAGGACGCCATGATCGTCGACAGTGATGCCGACCTGGACGCCGCCGCCGAGGCGTGCGTCTGGGGCGGCATGACCAACGCTGGCCAGACCTGCATCGGCATCGAGCGGGTGTACGCCGTCGACCAGGTCTTCGACACCTTCGTCGACAAGGTGGTGGCCCGCGCGGGCCGGCTGACCGTCGGGCCCGAGGGCACCGACATCGGCCCGATCACCATGCCCGGCCAGGTCGACGTGATCCGCCGCCACATCGAGGCCGCGGTCAGCTCCGGCGGGCGCGCCGTGCTCGGCGGACCGAGCGCGGTGCAGCCGCCGTACGTGCATCCGACCGTGCTGGTGGACGTGCCGGAGGAGTCGGCCGCCGTCCGCGAGGAGACCTTCGGGCCGACGCTCACCATCAGCCGGGTCCGCGACGCCGACGAGGCCCTCGCCCGGGCCAACGCGCTGCCGTACGGCCTGGGCGGTTCGGTCTTCGGCCGGCGGCGTGCGGTCGCCATCGCCCGACGGCTGCGCTCCGGGATGGCTTCGGTCAACTCCACCCTCACCTTCGCCGGGATGTCCACCCTGCCGTTCGGCGGGGTCGGTGACTCCGGCTTCGGGCGGATCCACGGCGAGGACGGGCTGCGCGAGTTCGGCCGGGCCAAGGCGATCACCCGCCGGCGGGCCCGTTCGCTGCTGCCGTCCATGACCTTCGAGCGGACACCGACCGACGTGGCCCGACTCGTCAAGGTCATCAAGACGATGTACGGCAGGTGAGTGTCGGATAACCAATCTCCACCCAGATCGCTCTATCCACATGTTTCGACGCAGTGTTCACGGCGGTTCCTTGTGTCGACAGTGACCGGTCGTGGAGCGCTCGGCAGCGGCGGCGCCGCCCGGACTCGCTGGCGCGCACGTACCCGGAGATCGGCGAGATGCACGTGGTCGATCTCGGCTGCCGGCTCGGCACCTGGAATCGCCCGGAACGCAGTTCCTGCCGGTCCGGCTTCGCACTGCGGTCGCCCGACGTTGGCCGCTGGATTACAAGCCGACCCGCAGCCACGACGCCGCCATCCACCGGTGCTCTGGACCGAACTGCTGGACCGGTCGCGCTGCCGAAGTCGCTGATCGCGGTGCGAACCGGGGAGTGAGCCGGTCAGAAGAGGGTCAGCTCGTCCTTCTCGATGCCGCGCAGCTTGTCGTAGTCCACGACCACGCACCGGATGCCCCGGTCGGCGGCGAGCACCCGCGCCTGCGGCTTGATCTCCTGCGCGGCGAAGACGCCGGTGACCGGACTGAGCAGCGGATCGCGGTTCATCAGTTCGAGATAACGGGTGAGCTGCTCGACGCCGTCGATCTCACCGCGCCGCTTGACCTCGACGGCGACCGCGCCGGAGTTGGCGTCCCGGCAGAGCAGGTCGACCGGGCCGATCGCCGTCATGTACTCGCGGCGGACCAACGTGTACCCGTCGCCCAACGCACTCGGGTTGGCCGCCAGCAACTCCTGGAGGTGCGCCTCCACCCCGTCCTTGCGCAGGCCGGGATCCACCCCCAGCTCGTACGAGGTGTCCTGGAAGATCTCCTCCAGGGTGATCCGCAGCTCCTCGCCGGCCTTGTTGACCACCCGCCACACGCCGGGGGCCTCCTCCAGCCGACAGGGCGGGCTCATCCAGTTCAACGGCTTGTACGCCCGGTCGTCGGCATGGATCGACACCGACCCGTCCGCCTTCACCATCAACAGCCGGGTCGCCAGCGGCAGGTGAGCCGAGAGCCGTCCGACGTAGTCCACCGAGCACTTCGCAATGACCAACCGCACCCGACGAGGGTAGCCGAGCACCCACCGGTCGCCAGCGAGCGGCACTGGCGCGTCGATGGGATGCTGAGACGGTGCTCGAAGTCCTCACCGGTACCGGTCTCGCCGCCTCGGCGGGGCTGAACGCGTACATACCCCTGCTCACCCTCGGTCTGCTCGCCCGCTACACGGACCTGATCGACCTGCCCAGCGGCTGGACGTGGCTCGGCAACGGTTGGGTCATCGCCATCCTGGCCCTGCTGCTCGCCGTCGAGATGGTCGCGGACAAGGTGCCGGTGGTCGACCACATCAACGACGTGGTGCAGACGGTGGTCCGACCCACCGCCGGCGGCCTGGCCTTCGGCGCCGGATCGTCGTCGGAGACGGTGACGGTCACCGACCCGGGGAGCTTCTTCTCGTCGCACCAGTGGGTGCCCGTGGTCACCGGCGTTCTGCTCGCGTTCGGCGTACACCTGCTCAAGTCCGCCGCCCGGCCGGTCGTCAACGCGACCACCGCCGGGTTCGGTGCCCCGGTGGCCAGCACCGCCGAGGACGCCACCAGCGTGGTGGTCTCCCTGGTGGCGATCATCCTGCCGGTGCTGGTGCTCGCTTTCCTGCTCGGCCTGGTGGCGTTCGTCTACTGGTTCCTGCGCCGACGCTCCGAACGCCGCCGGGAACGCGAGGCAGCCCGCGCCGCCGGCTTCCGCGTCTGACGAGACCGCCTGGCCGTGGCGGTTCCCGCCAGATCCAGACATGCCGCTGGCCGGCACCCCAGGGTTGGGGTGCCGGCCAGCGGTCGATGTCACGCGGTCATGCGGGTGGTGCTTGGGGTGTCACTTGTTCCAGTGCTGGGCGACCAGGTCGGTGGCCTGCTGCTCCCACTGGGCGTAGGCATCGGGGTAGGCCGAGACCTGCACGGTCTGCGCGGCGTCGGTCAACGCCATGTCCTGCCACCCGTCAACCTGCTTGAGACCCTTGAGGAACGCGGTCGTCGAGTAGGCGGGGTCGGTGATCTGCTCCGGCGTACCCCAACCCGAGCTGGGGCGCTGCTGGAACAGGCCCAGCGAGTCGTGGTCGTTCTTGTCGCCGAGGTGACCCAGGTTCTCCAGCTTCGACTCCTGCAGGCTGGTGGCGATCGAGATGACCGCGGCCCGCTCAGGCAGATCGGCCTTCTTCGTCGCGGCGATGATCGCCTTGACGTTCGCAATCTGCTCGTCGTTGAGGTCGATGTGCGACTGCGCGCCCTGCGCCTTGACCGTCTGCACCGCCACGGCGGCGGGCTTGCCGTCGACGGGGGCGGCGTGGGCGGCGATCGGGCCGGCGAAGACACCACCGGCGAACGCGAGACCAGCAACGGACAGCATGCTCTTACGAATGATCGTGTTCATGGGGGTGAGCTCCTTCAGGGGGTAGACACCCACCGCCCAGTTCGGGGGAACGGCGTGTGGGTGCAAGCACCTCGTCCGGCGCTTTCAACACGGGGGAAAGTCTTTCGGCGGCCTACGGGCGGGGGCCTCGTGGCGCCGGGACCGTGTGTAACGACCGGCGGGCCGGGGTCATTCCGGGGCTGGCCCATCCGTCGACACCCGGTAGATCAGGTGCTGGTGCGGTCGTTCAGGGAGTCTGCAACGACCGCGCACCCGCGGGCATTCCAACCCGCCTGGCTGCCATCCCAACCCCGAGGCGGGGTGGCGGGCCGGTGGTGCTGCGATCGTCAGGGTGTGTAACGACCCCGGGCCGGCCACGATTCCAGCCCACGGGTGCGGCCGGTCACAGGCCAGACACCCCCGATACCGGACATCCGGCACGAGATCGGCGAGCCGTTTCCATCAGGCCGTCCGCCCGAGGGCTCGGCTCGATCCGGAGGGGCTGTCCAATCGGCTGCCCGGCATCGGATGGGCCTGTTGGGGGTTGATCGACTCGATATCGCCGATGTCGGGGTATCCGGTGGCCGTGGATACCGCAATATCGGCGAGGTCGAAGTCGATCATCCCGGGCGAAGGCGATCCGGGGGCGAGGTGGCCAGCGAGCGGTATACCTCAGAGGCATATGTATGACTCACAGGTATACCGCTCACAACACCGACCGCTCCCCCGGATCGCCCGCTGGTCCGCGTCGGAGAGACGGTGGCCTGGCCGCATCCACCGCCAGGGCCAGGCCGGGGCCGCCAGCCAGATGCGCCCTAATCCCGGCGCCGGGATCAGAGCCCACGACGACCCCGACGGAAGGCGACACATCGCACCTGGCAAGGGAATCCGGGGCGGACAGCGATCGCCGACGGTATGGGACTGACCGCACGTTGCGCAGGGATTGGTGCGGGACAACGACCGCCGGCCAAAACGGGACCAACCCGCGCCCTGGCGCAGGGAGCAGAGCCGATGGCGATCGCCGCCGGGGTCGGGGCTTGCCCGACCCGCGCAGGAATCGGACCGGACCGAACAACCCGCCGGGATGGGACGTGCCGGACCCCGGGTTCCGAACGGACGGCGACCACCGGCGGGGTGGGGCCCGCCGTGCCCGGCGCAGGGATCAAGCCTGACCGCCCGGAGCCGGGCACGGCGGGCCCCACCACGCCCCACACGGACCCGGCAAGCCGGTCAACGAGCCGGCGCAAACCAGCTCACGGGATAGCCAGGGTCACGAAGCCGGCAAAAGCCTACGATCGGGCAAGAGCCTAGAGGAGGTCGGCATGACCGCAGCGATGGAGATGCCCCGAGTCCAGGAGTGCGTTGTCGTAGCTTGCGCCTACAACGACGCCGGCGACTGCCACGCCTTCGCGATCACGATCGGCAGCATGGATCACGCGCACTGCCACACCTTCGTTGAGTCGCCGGTACGCGGCGGCGTGGAGAGCCTGATCGCCCAGGTGGGCGCCTGCCAGCGGTCCGACTGCCGGCACAATGAGCAGCTCGAGTGCCACGCGTCGTCCATCAGGGTCGGCCCGGACAACGACATGGCCGACTGCATGACCTACGACGGCCGCTGACCTGCCACACCCGCCCGGTCAGGGCAGGTCGTTGGCGCGGCGGATGACCGTCACCAGGTCGTCGATGATGCCGGTGAGGGCGAAGTCCTTCGGGGTGAAGACCCGGGCCACCCCGGCCGCCCGCAGCGTGTCGGCGTCAGCGGCGGGGATGATGCCTCCCACGACCACCGGCAGGTCCGCCCGGCCGGCGGCGCGCAGCCCGTCGAGCACGGCCGGCACGGCTGCCAGGTGCGAACCGGAGAGCACGGACAGCCCGACCAGGTCGACGTCCTCCTCTACGGCCGCGGCGACGATCTGCCCGGCGGTCAGCCGGATGCCCTGGTAGACGACCTCGAAGCCGGCGTCGCGGGCGCGTACCGCGATCTGCTCGGCGCCATTGGAGTGCCCGTCCAGGCCGGGCTTGCCGACCAGCAGTCGCAGCCGGCCGCTGCCCAGCTCGCGGGCGGTGGCGGTGACCCGCTCGCGGACGGCCGCGAGGCCCGGGTCGCCGCCGGTGCCGGTGGCCCCGGCCAGCCCGGTGGGCGCCCGGTACTCGCCGAAGACCTGGCGCAGCGCACCGGCCCACTCGCCGGTGGTCACACCGGCCCGCACGCACTCCAGGGTGGCCGGCATCAGGTTCGTGGTGGACGCGGCGTCCGCGCGGAGCCGGGCCAGGGCCGCGTCGACGGCCGCGCCGTCCCGGTCGGCCCGCCACCGGCGTACGCCGTCCACGGCTGCGGCCTCGACCGCCGGATCGACCTGCTCGACCGCCTCCGCTCCGGCCGCGGTAAGCGGGGAGGGCTCGGTCTCGGTGAACCGATTGACGCCGACCACCACGTCGGCGCCGGACTCCATCCGGCTGCGGCGCTCGGCCAGCGAGGCGACCAGCGCGCTCTTGAGGTAGCCGGTCTCCACGGCGGTTACCACGCCGCCCAGCTCCAGCACCTTGTCCAGCTCGGCTCGGGCACCGGTGACGATCTCGTCGACCAGCGCGGTCATCACGTGCGAGCCGGCGAAGAGGTCGGGGTGTTCGAGCAGATCCGACTCGTACGCCAGAACCTGCTGCATCCGCAGCGACCACTGCTGGTCCCAAGGGCGGGGCAGGCCGAGCGCCTCGTTCCAGGCGGGCAGCTGCACCGCGCGAGCCCGGGCGTCGCGGGACAGCGTCACGCCGAGCATCTCCAGCACGATTCGCTGGATGTTGTTTTCCGGCTGCGCTTCGGTCAGGCCGAGCGAGTTGACCTGCACGCCATAGCGGAACCGGCGCTGCCTGGCCTCGGTGACTCCGTACCGGTCGCGGGTGATCTCATCCCAGAGCACGCCGAACGCGCGCATCTTCCCGATCTCCTCCACGAACCGCACCCCGGCGTTGACGAAGAACGAGATCCGCTGCACCACGTCACCCATCCGCTCGGCGGGCACCTGGCCGGAGTCGCGCACCGCGTCGAGCACGGCGACCGCGGTGGCCAGCGCGAAACCGACCTCCTGCACCGGCGTGGCACCGGCTTCCTGGAGGTGGTACGAGCAGATGTTGACCGGGTTCCACCGCGGCATCTCGCGCAGCGTGTACGCCACCACGTCGGCGGTGAGCCGCAGCGACGCCGCCGGCGGGAAGATGTACGTCCCCCGGGACAGGTACTCCTTGATGATGTCGTTCTGCGTGGTGCCGGCGCAGCGGGCCAGCTCGGCATTCTGCTCCAGCCCCACGGTGCCGTAGAGGGCGAGCAGCCACATCGTCGGCGCGTTGATGGTCATCGAGGTGTTCATGTCGGCCAGCGGGAGGCCGTCGAAGAGCGCCCGCATGTCGCCCAGGTGGGCCACCGGCACGCCGACCCGGCCGACCTCGCCGGCGGCCAGCTCGTGGTCGGGGTCGTACCCGGTCTGGGTGGGCAGGTCGAAGGCGACCGAGAGACCGGTCTGCCCCTTCGCCAGGTTGCGGCGGAAGAGGGCGTTGGTCGCGGCGGCCGACGAGTGGCCGGCGTAGGTGCGCATCACCCACGGACGGTCCCGCTCGGGCAACCGCCCCGAAGATGCCTTCTCATCCATGGCCGGAGTCTAAGTTACCGTTCAGTAAAACGGGCTGTGGAAAACCACACAGGTCCATGTCGCGGACGTCTGGGTGCGAAGTGCCCGCAGTGTCCCGGACCACCACACCCCGGGCGCCGCACCGCCCTGGCTAGGACGCACACTGGACGTCATGGATGACGAGCTGGCCATCTCCGTCCGGGGACTGCGCAAGGCGTACGGCGACAACGTGGCCGTGGCCGGCGTGGACCTCGACGTCGACCGCGGCGAGGTGTTCGCCCTGCTCGGCCCGAACGGCGCCGGCAAGACCACAACGGTGGAGATCCTCGAGGGCTACCGGCGCCGGGACGCCGGCGAGGTCACCGTGCTCGGCGCGGACCCGGCGCACCCGGACGCCGGCTGGCGATCCCGGGTGGGCATCGTGCTGCAGGGCACCGGCGAGTTCGACGAGCTGACCGTGGCCGAGGTGATTCGCCACTTCTCCGGCTTCTACCCGGACGCCGACGACCCGGACAAGGTGATCGAGCGGGTCGGGCTGGCCGGCAAGGCGAAGGCCCGCACGCACACCCTCTCCGGCGGGCAGAAGCGCCGCCTCGACGTGGCGCTGGGCATCATCGGCCGCCCCGAGCTGCTCTTCCTCGACGAGCCGACCACCGGCTTCGACCCGGAGGCCCGCCGCGAGTTCTGGGAGCTGATCCGCGACCTCGCCGCGGCCGGCACCACCATCGTGCTGACCACCCACTACCTGGACGAGGCCGAGGCGCTGGCCGACCGCGTCGGGGTGATCACCGGCGGACGACTGGTCGAGGTGTCCGCGCCGAACCGGCTGGGCAACCGGCAGGAGTCCCTCGCGACGGTCTCCTGGCGTACCCCGGAAGGGGCGGTGGAGAGCGCGCAGAGCGCGGCGCCGACGGCCCTGGTGGCCGAGCTGGCCGCGCGCTACGGCGGCGAGGTCCCCGGGCTCACCGTGACCCGGCCGACCCTGGAGGACGTCTACCTCACGATGATCGGACAAGCGCGATGACGACCACGACGAAGCCGGCGACGCCGGTCGCCGCGACCCGGGGCCGCCGACCGGGCGCCGGGGGACTCGCCCTGCGGCAGGGCCGGCTGGAGATCACCCAGTTCCTGCGCAGCCGGGAGTCCGTCGTCTTCACGATGGGCTTCCCCATCATCATGATCCTGATCTTCGCGTCGATCTTCGACGGCACGATCGGCGGCGGGGTCAAGTTCACCCAGTACTTCATCACCGGGATGATCGCGACCGGCCTGATGACGGTCAGCTTCCAGAACCTCGGCATCTGGATCCCGATCGAGCGGGACCGGGGCGTGCTCAAGCGCTACCGGGGCACGCCGATGCCGAAGTGGGTCTGGTTCGCCGGCAAGGTGATCATGGTGGTGGCGATCGGCATCGCCGAGACCGCGCTGCTGCTGGCGGTCGCGGTGGCGCTGTTCGACCTCGACCTGCCCGGTACCGCCGGGAAGTGGTTCACCTTCGGCTGGGTCGCCGTGCTCGGGGTGACCGCCTGCACCCTGTGCGGCATCGCCATCTCGTCGCTGGCCCGCACCGCGCGCAGCGGCTCGGCAGTGGTCACCCCGGTCGCCCTGGTGCTCCAGTTCATCTCCGGGGTGTTCTTCGTCTTCACCGACCTGCCCACCTGGATGCAGCAGGTGGCCGCGCTGTTCCCGCTCAAGTGGATGTGCCAGGGGCTGCGGTCGGTCTTCCTGCCGTCCAGCTTCGGCGCACAGGAGCCGGGAGGCTCGTTCGAGCTGGGCCGCGTCGCGCTGGTGCTGACCCTGTGGTGCGTGATCGGCGTCGTACTCTGCCTGACCACCTTCCGCTGGACCACCAAGCGCGACGGCTAACCCCCGCCCGCCTGCCGCGCCCTCCGCGCGCCGCCCCACCGATCTAGGGCTCGTTGTCGTTTTTTGATCTCCAACGACAGCGATTCGCCCTAGATCGACGCGGGAGTCGGCGCACGGGGGCGCGGCGCGCGCGGGGCGGGGTGGGGGTTAGTACGTGTAGAAGCCCTTGCCGGTTTTGCGGCCCAGGTCGCCGGCGGTGACCATCCGCTGGAGCAGCTCCGGCGGGAAGAACTTCTCGTCGGCGGTGTCGGTGTAGATGTTCTTCGAGGCGTGCAGCAGCACGTCCACGCCGGTGAGGTCGGTGGTGGCCAGCGGGCCCATCGCGTGCCCGAAGCCCAGCCGGCAGGCGGTGTCCAGGTCCTCAGCCGACACCACGCCGGACTCGACCAGCTTGACCGCCTCGACCACCAGGGCGGAGATCAGCCGGGTGGTGACGAAGCCGGCGATGTCCCGGTTGACCACCACCACCGTCTTGCCGATCTCCTCGGCGAAGGCCCGTACGGTGGCCAGCGTGGCGTCACTGGTCTTGTAGCCGCGGACCAGCTCGCACAGCTGCATCATCGGCACCGGGGAGAAGAAGTGGGTGCCGACGACCATCTCGGGCCGTTCGGTGACCGCGGCGATCTGGGTGACGGGGATGGCCGAGGTGTTGGTGGCGAGCACCGCGTCGGACTTGCAGATCTTGTCCAGGGCGCGGAACACCTCGTGCTTGATCTCCAGACGCTCGAAGACCGCCTCGACCACGATGTCCGCGTCGGCCGCCGCCTCCAGGTCGGTGGTCGGGGTGATCCGGGCGAGCGTCGCCTCGACCTCGGACGCCTCGATCTTGCCCTTCTCGGCGAACTTCTCCAGCGACTTCCGGATGCCGCCGAGGCCCCGGGTGGTGGCCGCGTCGTCCAGGTCGCGCAGCGTCACCTGCCAGCCCGCCTGCGCCGCCACCTGGGCGATGCCGGAGCCCATCAGCCCGGCCCCGACGACCGCGAGTCGACCCGCCATCTGCTTCTCCCTCGCTGCGATTGAGTGCCTGCCTGCACCCTAGTCGGCGAGCCTGAACGACGGCTAAGGGGCTGTCGGGAGACCGCACAGCCCCGGTTGGTGTCAGATCTCCAGCGCCGGCTCCTCCCGCGTCGTCCCTCGCTCGACGGCCACCCCGAGCGCGCGCAGGTCGGCGACGAAGTCCGGGTAGCCCCGGTCGACGTGGTGCACGTGGGAGACCTCGGTGACCCCGTCCGCGCAGAGCCCGGCCATGATCAGCCCGGCTCCGGCGCGGATGTCGGTGGCCCGTACCGGCGCCCCGGAGAGATGTTGCCGGCCGCGGACCACCGCGTGGTGCCCGTCGGTCTTGATGTCCGCGCCGAGGCGCATCATCTCGTTGGCGAACATGAACCGGCCGTCGAAGATGTTCTCGGTGATCAACGAAGCGCCGTCGCTGACCGCGGCCAGGCCGATCGCCATCGGCAGCAGGTCGGTGGCGAAGCCCGGGTACGGCAGCGTCACCACGTCGACCGCGCGGGGCCGGTCGTCCATCCGCACCCGGAAGCCGTCTCCCCGGGTCTCCACCAGGCCGCCGGCCGCCACCACCTTGTCCAGCGCGACCTCCAGGAAGGCCGGGTCGAGCCCGGTCACCGTCACGTCGCCACGGGTCATCGCCGCACCGAACGCCCAGGTGCCGGCGACGATCCGGTCCCCCACCGTGGCGTGTCGCACCGGGCGCAGCCCGGGTACGCCGGTGATCCGCAGGGTGGATGTGCCAGCGCCGGAGATCCGCGCGCCCATCTGGTTGAGCATGGTGCAGATGTCGACGATCTCCGGCTCCCGAGCGGCGTTGTCGATCATCGTGGTGCCCTGGGCCAGCACCGCCGCCATCACCAGGTTCTCGGTCGCCCCCACGCTGGGGAAGTCCAGCACGATGTCCGCGCCGCGCAGCCCGTGCGGTGCGGCGGCGATGACGAACCCGTGCTCACCGGAGATGTCCGCGCCCATCCGGGTCAGCCCGGAGACGTGCATGTCCAGTCCGCGCGAGCCGATCGCGTCGCCGCCCGGGTGGGCCACCCGCACGTACCCCCGGCGGGCCAGCAGCGGGCCGAGTACGCAGATCGACGCGCGTAGCCGGCGGACCAGGTCGTAGTCCGCGTCCGCGCCAGGCTGCTCGGGTACGTCGATGGTCACCGATCGGGAGCGGGCCAACCCGCCCCGCGCGACCATCGGATCGACCGGGTCGTCCGCGTCGAACCGCACGTCGCAGCCCAGCCGACGCAGCACCTCCCCCATGATCGCGATGTCGGTGATCCGCGGGACGTTGGTGATCACGCTGCGGCCCGGAGCGAGCAGCGCGGCGGCCATCAACTTCAACGCCGAGTTCTTGGCACCGACCACGTGCACGGTGCCGGCCAGCCGGGCGCCGCCGCGTACCCGGATGACATCGACTTCGTTGACCGCCGGATCACCCGCGTCCCCGGGGCTCACCACCGCCGGCCAGCCGGCGGCGGTGGTGTCCGGCCGCGCCGGGATCGTCAGGTCCGGTATCCGTAGGCTGTGCGTCATGGCCGTCCACCTCACGCGCATCTACACCAAGGCCGGCGACGCCGGCATGACCAGGCTGAGTAACAACGAGCAGGTGCCGAAGATCGATCCACGGATCGCCGCGTACGCGGATGTCGACGAGTGCAACGCGGCGATCGGCGTCGCGCTCGCCCTGGGCCAGCTCGACGGGGAACTGCGGGCCGTGCTGGCGTCGATCCAGAACGACCTGTTCGACGTGGGCGCCGACCTGTCCACGCCGGTCGAGCCGGAGCCGAAGTACCCGCCGCTGCGGGTGACCGAGGAGTACGTCGAGCGCCTCGAGGGCTGGTGCGACGAGTACAACGCACGCCTGAGCAAGCTCGACTCCTTCATCCTCCCCGGCGGCACCGCGGGTGCGGCGCTGCTGCACGTGGCGCGGACCATCGCCCGGCGTGCCGAACGGGCAGCGTGGGCGCTGGTCGGCCACGATCCGGAACGGACCAGCCCGCTCCCGGCAAAGTATCTCAACCGGCTCTCCGATCTGCTCTTTATCCTGTCAAGAACGGCAAATCCGGCGGGAGATGTGCTATGGGTGCCGGGCGGTAAGCGCTGAGCGTCGGCGGGCTGCACCACGTGGAGGTGTGGGTTCCCGATCTCGACGCCGCCACGCGTAGCTGGGGCTGGCTCCTGGGCGAACTGGGCTGGACGCTCCACCAGGACTGGCCGGCCGGCCGCTCGTGGCGCCTCGGCGCCACCTACCTGGTCGTGGAGCAGTCACCCGCGCTCTCCGGGGCGGTCCACGACCGGCTCGCCCCGGGTCTCAACCATCTGGCCTTCCACGCCGGGCCGCCTGCCACCGTGGACCGGCTGGTCGCGGCGGCGCCGGCACACGGCTGGGCCCTGCTGTTCCCGGACCGGCACCCGCACGCCGGTGGGCCGGACACCTACGCCGCCTACCTCACCGACAATCAGGGGTACGAGGTGGAACTGGTCGCCACCGGTAACGGCAGTTGACGAGAACCGCGCCTGAACGACGCACAGCGCCTCGCGAGGGAATCAGGGCGTGTTTCAGAAGTTGTCGGTCGAGCCGAGCCGGAGTCCGGGAGCCGTCCGCACTTCTGAACACGCCCTAGGCGGCAGGCCAATCCTGGGAGGCCATACGCGGCGAGACCGCCCCCGGAGGGGCGGCCTCGAGCCAGGAGAGGAAACCGGTCACTGTCGACCGCGCCATGGCGATCTCCACCGGTGCATGGTGACTGGTACAGCGGAGGATCACCCAGTCGGCCGGCATGGAGAGGCGTTCCTGACCCTCGGGCAACCGACGGCGCTCCACCGCGAGCCCCTTGCGGGAGAGCACCCGCTTGGGCCGCAGCGCGAAGCTGAACATCCGGTACCAGCGCAGCTCGTCACCAGCGAACCGGCCGAAGCCCGGCGACCAGCCGCGGCCGTCGAGCATGGTGGAGACCCGGACGCTGAGCCGGATGATGCCACCGCTCCGGGTGACCAGGGCCCGCCGGACGAAGAGAATGAGGAGCGCAGCGAGGATGACCGCGACGCCGATCCCGATTCCCTCGACGATCTCCATCCCCGGTACGGCTCAGTGGCTCTGCGAGGAGACCGGGGTCGCGCTCTCGGCCAGCACGGTGACGCCGTCGGCGCTCACCGAGAGGAAGCCGCCGGCCACGTCGTAGGCGACCTGCTGACCGCCGGCAAGCTTGATGCGTACCTGGCCGGGCTCGGCGAGCTGGCCGAGCAACGGCGCGTGCCCCGGCAGGACACCGAGCTCACCCTCGGTCGTCCGGGCGACGACCATCTCGGC
The DNA here is from genome assembly GCF_900143515.1 of Micromonospora cremea. NCBI lineage: Bacteria > Bacillati > Actinomycetota > Actinomycetes > Micromonosporales > Micromonosporaceae > Micromonospora > Micromonospora cremea. The sequence continues at coordinate 1,001,105 of NZ_FSQT01000002.1, forward strand.
GTCACCGGACCAGACCTTCTCCTCGACGGCGACGAGCTCGACGTGAAGCTGCTGTGCCACGCTGTCTCCTTGCTGCGGCGGCGGATTGCCGAAAGTCTAGTCCTGAGGCGAACGCGCCCCCAAGGCGGGTGGGGAGAGCTACGCCACGGCTACTTGGTCTTGTTCAGGAAGTCCGGGTGCTCCAGCAGGAACGGGTCCAGTTGTTCATTGTGCAGGGCGGTGAAGAAGTCCGACACGCCTGGCTGGAACTGCTCGCCCTTGTATTTCTTGCCCTCGAAGACTCCGCCGCCGGGGAGCTTGATCATCTGGATCGTGTTGGGCCGGACATTCTTGAGGGCGATGCCGAAGTCGACAACGCCGTTGCCGCGACCGTTGAAGATCAACGACTGACCGGCGGCGCGGAGGACCTTGTCCAGCTTGATGGGGTTGGACACCACGTCGGCGCTGAACGCCTGCCCGACCATGGCCTTGACGAACTGCTGCTGGTGACGCTGCCGGCCGTAGTCGGCGTCCGGGACACCGTTCTTCGGGTAGCGCTGCCGGACGTAGTCCAGCGCCTGCCACCCGCTGAGGTGTTGGTTGCCCTTCTTGTAGACCGCCTGCGGGCCGACGTAGCCCTCGCCCCGCGTGTTGCCCGGCCGCGGCTTACCGTCCGGCTGCTTGTGCTCGGACCGCACGTCCCGCTCAACGTACATGTCGACGCCGCCCATGGCGTCCACGATCTTCTGGAAGCCGGTGAAGTTGATGATCGCGCCAGCGTCGAACCGCTTGATGCCGGTCACGTTCTGCACCGTGGTGGCCAGCAGCTCGAAGCCCCGCGCGGCGTCGGGGTTGCCTCCCGGCACCCGGCTGCCGAACGACATGGCGGCGTTGATCTTCGTGGTCTCGCCGGGGAACTCGGCCTTCTTGAAGGGCGGGATCTGCACGTAGAGGTCCCGCGGCAGCGAGAACAGATAGGCCCGGTCCATCGTCGCGGGCACGTGCAACACCATGATCGAGTCGGCCAGTGGCGCCGCCGTCGGCGTACGGGGATCGATGCCGACCAGCAGGATGTTGAGCGGGCCCTTGATGTCGGTCTTCTTCGCCTGGGCCCCGGCCGCCTGGTCGCCGAAGAGGTCGGCCTTGCCGACCGCGCCCTCGTAGCGGGCCATCAGCACCTCGGTGCCGACGAGCACCATCCCGCTGAGCATGGTCAGCACGGTGCCGAACACCGTGCAGACCCTGGCCCAGCGCGGCACGCCCCGCCAGATGGAGGACCTGCGGCCACTCTTGCCGGCCTTACCCACGAGCATCTCCGATCGATACGCCCACGATTGGGAGACGGGCGCACGTAGCCGAAAGGTTGCCAATATCAACGCTCGTTCACGTGAGCGCGCGGAACGACCGTATCTCGGGTGGTTCGGAACCGACGACCGCGAGTAACGGACCGCGGGGACGATAGGGCGTGAAGATGAACAAAAGACTGCCCCGGCATTGCCGGGGCAGTCATTTTGTTTCGGATCCGATCGGGCTGTCAGCCCTTCATCAGCTCCTCAGCCTTGCGCTCCAGGTCCTCGAGACCGCCGCACATGAAGAACGCCTGCTCGGGGAAGTGGTCGTACTCGCCCTCGCTGATCTTGCGGAACGCCTCGATGGTCTCCTTGATCGGGACCGTCGAGCCCGGCACGCCGGTGAACTGCTCGGCGGCGTAGGTGTTCTGCGACAGGAAGCGCTCGATCCGCCGGGCCCGGGCCACGGTGATCTTGTCTTCCTCGGAGAGCTCCTCGATGCCGAGGATGGCAATGATGTCCTGCAGGTCGCGGTAGCGCTGCAGGATCCGCTTCACCTCGGTGGCGACCTGGAAGTGCTCCTGGCCGACGAACTCCGGGGCGAGGATCCGGGACGAGGACGCCAGCGGGTCCACCGCCGGGTAGATGCCCTTGTCGGAGATCGACCGCTCCAGGTTGGTGGTCGCGTCCAGGTGGGCGAACGTGGTGGCCGGGGCGGGGTCGGTGTAGTCGTCCGCCGGCACGTAGATCGCCTGCATGGAGGTGATGGCCTGGCCCCGGACCGAGGTGATCCGCTCCTGGAGCTCGCCCATCTCGTCGGCCAGGGTCGGCTGGTAACCCACCGCGCTCGGCATCCGGCCGAGCAGGGTGGAGACCTCCGAACCGGCCTGGGTGAAGCGGAAGATGTTGTCGATGAAGAGCAGCACCTCCTGCTTCTTCACGTCGCGGAAGTACTCGGCCATGGTCAGCGCGGAGAGCGCCACCCGCAGCCGGGTGCCCGGCGGCTCGTCCATCTGGCCGTAGACCAGCGCGGTCTTGTCGATGACGCCGGACTCGGTCATCTCGGCGATGAGGTCGTTGCCCTCACGGGTGCGCTCACCCACGCCGGCGAAGACCGAGGTACCGCCGAAGTTGCGGGCCACACGGGTGATCATCTCCTGGATGAGCACCGTCTTGCCCACGCCCGCGCCGCCGAACAGGCCGATCTTGCCGCCCTTGACGTACGGGGCGAGCAGGTCGATGACCTTGATGCCGGTCTCCAGCATCTCGGTCTTCGGCTCCAGGTCCGCGAAGGCCGGGGCCTTGCGGTGGATACCCCAGTGGTCGTCCGGGGTCAGGGTCTCGCCCTCTTTGAGGTTGAGCACCTCGCCGATCGCGTTGAACACGTGGCCCTTGACCGCGTCGCCCACCGGCACGGTGATCGGCTTGCCGCGGTCGCGCACCTCCGCGCCGCGGACCAGGCCGTCCGTCGGCTGCATCGAGATGGCACGGACCAGGTTGTCACCCAGGTGCTGGGCGACCTCCAGGGTCAGCGTCTTCTCACCGCCGGACAGGTTCACGTCAACGTTCAGGGCGTTGAACAGGGCCGGCATGGCGTCGCGCGGGAACTCGGCGTCGACGACCGGGCCGATGACCCGGACCACGCGACCCGTGGCCGTCTTGGTCTCTACTGGTGCAGTCATCACACTTCACTTCCCGACGCGGCAAGCGCGTTGGCGCCGCCGACGATCTCGCTGATCTCCTGGGTGATCCCGGCCTGGCGAGCCGAGTTCATCTCACGCGTGTACTTCTCGATCATGTCCTCAGCGTTGTCGGTGGCGCTCTTCATCGCCCGCCGCCGTGCCGCCGACTCGCTCGCCGCCGCCTCGATCAACGCCGCGTAGATCCGCGTGTTGATGTACCTCGGCAGCAGCGCGTCGAGCAGCGCCTCCGCCTCCGGTTCGAACTCGTACGCCGGCAGCAGCCCCTCGGAGCGCGGCCGGTCCTCCACCTGCATCGGCCCGATGATCTTGGCGACCGGGCTCTGCGTCATCAGCGAGTGGAACTCGGTGTAGACGATGTGCAGTTCGTCGACGCCGACCACTCCGTCCGCACCGGCACCGCCGTCGACGTCGTCCGCACCGGCCGTGAACGCCTTGATCAGCGTCTCACCCACCGTGCGGGCGTCCTCGAACGACGGCTGCTCGCTGAAGCCCGTCCAGTTGGCCTCGATCGGCCGGTTGCGGAACCGGTAGAACCCGACGCCCTTACGCCCGATGACGTAGAGCACCGGTTCCTTGCCGTCCGCCTTGAGCCGCGCGATCAGCGACTCCGCCGTCTTGATCGCGTTGGAGCTGTAGCCGCCGGCCAGGCCACGGTCGCTGGTGACCAGCAGGACGCCCGCCCGCCGCACCCGCTCGCGCGGGGTGAGCAGCGGGTGGTCGATCCGCGCGTTGGACGCCAGCGCCGTGAGCACGCCGGTGATGGCCTGGGCGTACGGCAGGGACGCCTGCACCCGGGCCTGGGCCTTGGCGATCCGGCTCGTCGCCACGAGCTCCATCGCCTTGGTGATCTTCTTCATCGACTTCGCCGAGCGGATCCGTTGACGAAGAACGCGTACCTGGGCCGCCATGGGATCAGCTCTCGGCCGGGCGGTCGGTCGTGCCGTCGCGGAAGCGGGTCACCGTCTCGCGGTTCTCCTCGCCCTCCAGCGGCGCGGCCGGCGCGTCGTTGACCCGACGCTCGTCGCCCTTGCCGAGGAAGACCTGCTTGAACTCGCTGATCGCGTTGTCCAGGGAGCCGACGATGTCGTCGCTCCATTGGTTGTCGGCGATCCCGGCCAGCACACCCGCGTGCTTGTGCCGCAGGTACTGGAGGAACTCCGACTCGAAGCGCCGGACCTCACCCACCGGGATGTCGTCCAGCTTGCCCTCGGTGCCGGCCCAGACCGAGACGACCTCTTCCTGCACCGGGTACGGCGAGTAGTTCGGCTGCTTGAGCAGCTCGACCAGCCGGACACCGCGGTCCAGCTGGGCCCGGGAGGCCTTGTCCAGGTCGGAGGCGAAGGCGGCGAACGCCTCCAGCTCGCGGTACTGGGCCAGGTTGAGGCGCAGCGAACCGGCAACCTTGCGCATCGGCTTCACCTGCGCGGCGCCACCGACCCGGGAGACCGAGGTGCCGACGTTGATCGCCGGACGGACGCCCTGGTTGAACAGGTCGGTCTCCAGGAAGATCTGGCCGTCGGTGATCGAGATGACGTTGGTCGGGATGAAGGCCGAGATGTCGTTGGCCTTCGTCTCGATGATCGGCAGACCGGTCATCGAGCCGCCACCCAGCTCGTCGGAGAGCTTCGCGCAGCGCTCCAGCAGGCGGGAGTGCAGGTAGAAGACGTCACCCGGGTACGCCTCACGGCCCGGCGGGCGACGCAGCAGCAGCGACACGGCCCGGTACGCCTCGGCCTGCTTGCTCAGGTCGTCGAAAACGATCAGGACGTGCTTGCCGCCGTACATCCAGTGCTGCCCGATGGACGAGCCGGTGTACGGGGCGATGTACTTGAAGCCGGCCGGGTCGGACGCCGGGGAGGCCACGATGGTCGTGTACTCCATCGCGCCCGCCTCCTCCAGCTGGCCCTTGATGGAGGCGATCGTGGAGGCCTTCTGGCCGATGGCGACGTAGATGCAGCGAACCTGCTTCTTCGGGTCGCCGGTGCGCCAGTTGTCCCGCTGGTTGAGGATGGCGTCCAGGGCGACCGTGGTCTTACCGGTCTTCCGGTCGCCGATGATCAGCTGCCGCTGGCCCCGACCGATCGGCGTCATCGCGTCGATCGCCTTGATGCCGGTCTGCAGCGGCTCGAACACCGACTGCCGGGCCATCACGTTCGGAGCCTGCAGCTCCAGCTCGCGGTAGCCCTCGTCGGCGATGTCGCCGAGGCCGTCGATCGGCTGGCCGAGCGCGTTGACCACGCGGCCGAGGAAGGCGTCGCCGACCGGCACGGAGAGCACGCGGTCGGTGCGCTTGACCCGCTGCCCCTCCTCCAGCTTGGCGGCGTCACCGAGAACGACGACACCGATCTCCCGGACGTCGAGGTTCAGCGCAACGCCGAGCGTGCCGTCCTCGAACTCCAGGAGCTCGTTGGTCTTGGTCGAGGGCAGGCCCTCGACGTGGGCGATGCCGTCACCGGTGTCGGCGACGGTGCCGACCTCCTCGCGGGAGACGTCGGTCGAGTAGGAGGAGACGTAGCGCTCCAGGGCGCCGCGGATCTCCTCCGTCGAGATGGTCAGCTCGGCCATCCTCTGCTTCCTTAAAATTCAGGGGCCCGGGATACCTAGTACCGACCGGTCCGAATGGCGTCTGTCATTCCGGGCGCTGCGCGGCGGGGCCGGTCAGCGCTTCGCGAGCGCGTTGCGGGTCTCGTTGAGGCGGCGCAGGATGGTGCCGTCGTACAGGTCGGAGCCGACCCGCACGCTCACGCCACCCAGGACGTGGGGGTCGACCGTCTGCTTGACGGAGACCTCTCGACCGTATATCGCGGCGAGGCTCGCGCCCAGGCGCTGCTCCTCCTGGTCACTCAACGGGGCCGCCACGGTGACGTACGCCACCTGGCGGTCCCGCCGTTCGGCGGCGAGTTCCACGAGCCGGGTGAGCGATCCCGCGAAGGAGCGCCCTCCGAAGCCGGCCAGCGCCACCTCGATGAGGCGGACCGTGGCCAGGCGGGTCTTGCCGGCCAGCAGCTCGCCGACCAGGACGCCCCGCTGGTCCACGGGAGCCGCCGAGTTGGACAGCGCCGCGGCGAGCGCGGGCTGACCGGCGACGACCTGCCCGAAGCGGAACAGCTCGTCCTCGACCTCACCCAGGTCACCGGCCGCGTCGACGCTGGCCAGCACGGCCTCCACGCCGAGCCGCTCGACACCGTCGAGCAGCTCGGTCGGCGTCGACCACCGGCCGGAGACCACCGAGGCGAGCAGGTCGATCGCCCCGTCGCCGATCTTGCCGCGCAGCATTCCGCCGAGCAGTTCGGCGCGGTCCGCGCCGGTCCGGGCCGGGTCGGAAAGAGCCCGACGCAACCGCGGCTCCCGCCGCAGCAGACCGGCAACGGCGAGCAGGTCGTTCGCCGCGTGGGCCACCGCGACCGGGTCGGTGCCGCGGACGTACGCGTCGAGGCGCTCGGCCGCGACCTTGTACGACTCCCGGCTGGCGGCCTGCATCAGCGGGCCCCCGTGCTCTCGAGACCGCTCAGGAACCGGTCGACGGTGCCCTTGCGCCGCGCCTCGTCGGCCAGCGACTCACCGACGATCTTGCTGGCCAGGTCCACCGCGATCGCGCCGACCTCCGAGCGCAGCTCGCGCACGATGGTGGCCCGCTCGGCGGCGAGCTGGTCCTTGCCGGCCGCGATGATCCGGTCGGACTCTTCCCGCGCCTTGGCGAGGACGTCCTGCCGGATCCCCTCGGCGTCGGCCCGGGCGTCGTCGCGGATCTTCGCGGCGTCGGTCCGGGCCTCGGCGAGCTGGGCACGGTACTGCTCGAGCAGCTTGTTCGCCTCGGCCTGGGCGGCCTCGGCGCGCTTGATGCCGCCCTCGATCGCGTCGACCCGAGCCTGGAACGTCTGCTCCATGCGGGGGAAGACGAACTTCATCAGCACGAAGCAGAGCACGGCGAAGGCGACCGTGCCGACCACGATCTCCTGCCAAATCGGGATGATCGGGTTGTGGGTCGACTCACCACCCTCAGCGGCGAGGAAATACATGGTTACCTCCCGGTCTAGGGGCGGGATCAGCCGGCCCAGATGAAGCCGAAGGCGATGCCGAACAACGCCAGCGCCTCGATGACGGCGAAGCCGATCCAGACGTACGGCAGGGTCATGCGGGACGACTCGGGCTGGCGGGCCGTCGACTGGATGTAGGCGGCGAAGACCAGGCCGACGCCGATACCCGGGCCGATGGCCGCGAGGCCGTAGCCGATGGCGGCGGTGCTGCCCTCTACCGCGGCGACGTAATCCATTAGTGGTTCCTCCTGGTTATCACGCGTGACTCTCACGCGGGACGACAACGGTTGGTGCGTGGATCAGTGCTCTTCGGCGAGCGCGCCCTGGATGTAGCTGGCGCTCAGCACGGTGAAGACGTATGCCTGCAGGACGATGACCAGCGCCTCGAGAAGGGTCAGCGCCACGGTCATCACCCAGGAGACCACCGAGATCGGCGCCAGCCAGGCGTTGGCGTTGAGCATCGCGAAGCCGCCGAGCGTGAAGACCAGCAGGAGCATGTGGCCGGCGAACATGTTCGCGAAGAGACGGACGGCGAGCGAGAACGGCCGGATGATGAAGGTCGAGAACGCCTCGATCGGGATCAGCAGCGGCAGGATGTACCAGGGTGCCGGCGGAATCAGGGCGTGCTTGAAGTATTTGACGAAGCCGTGGTGCCGGATGCCGATGTAGTTGAACAGCACGTAGCTGAGCACCGCGAGGATCGCCGGGAAGGCGATGTGCGAGTTCGGCGAGATCTGGAAGAACGGGATGATCGCGAACGCGTTCGTCAGCAGCACGAAGCAGAACAGCGTCGTGAAGTAGGGCGCGAACCGCACGCCCTGGTGACCGATCATGTCGACCGAGATGTTGTTCCGGACGAAGCCGTAGATCGACTCGGCGAACCACTGCTTCTTGGTCGGCACCAGCTGCGGCTTCCGGTAGGTCGCCAGGAAGAAGATGATCAGGACGCCGACCGCGATCCAGATCATCGCCGTGAACTTGGTGAACCAGGGAGCGTTTTCCACACCCCAGGGCAGGATGGCGGGCAGGTAAAAGTCGTCCACACTGGGTGGGAATGCCGCCTGGCCTGCTGCCAGAACGTTCGCCTGTCCGAACACCGTGTCCCTTCCTAAGTAGGCGTGCCGAGCCGGCGGACGACCAGGATGATCCCCCCGGTCACGCCGAGCACGACGCCGATCCCGGTGGCGACGCCACCGGTGTCGAGCCACTGGTCGATCAGCCAGCCGATGAAACCCCACACGAGCATGCCTCCGATGAGGTAGCTGAGCGCGGTCCAACCCTGACCGGCGCCGGACGGATAGTCGTCCGGTTCACCGGCGGGACGGGGGGTTTGGTCACCAGCCATGACGGGGCGAACGATATCAGCCGGGAAGACGAGGCTGTGCCTCACCCCCCGCACAACCGTCGTTGTGTGGGCTTCTCGTGGGCGCCGTCGTCTGTGGGCACGCTACTCCCCTTCCGCCCGTCGGAAAATGACCGGAGGCCGACACATTGCCGCGCGTCCGCTGGATGGGACGACCGGCCGATCGCCAGGTCAGCCCCGCGGCCGACGGGCGTGCACCGTGGTCAGCCACCAGAGGTGCACCGCTGTCCACACTGCCACCCCGGCGACGATGCCGAAGCAGAGCGGGATCAACCCGGGCCAGCCGGTGGATGCCACCGCCACCAGCACCACACCCAACAGGGTGAACTTCAGCGCGTACAGGCCCAGCCCGAGCGGCAGCAGCAACTGCGGGTTGATCTGGTCGGCCCGGGCCAGCACCACCGTGGTGAGGGTGTAGCTGACCACCGTGACGCCCACCCCGGCCGCCGCGCCGAACGCGGCCGTCGCGCCGCCCGTCGCGCCACCCACCACCGCGGCGACCGCGGCCAGCGCCACCGACGCGGCCAGCAGCACCGGCAGGTGTCGCAGTCGCCAACGCCGGTCGGCGTCGGTCCCGACCACCACGGGCTCAGCCACGGGGGTACGCCGGGAACGCCGCGACCAGCTCGGCCACCTCGGCACCGATCCGGGTCAGCTCGTCGGCGCCGCCCGGGGCGCCGGGATCAGCACGTACCGCCCGCGCGATCAGGGCGGCCACCTGCCGCAGCTCCCCCTCCCGCATGCCCTGGGTGGTGACGCTGGGCGTGCCCACCCGGATGCCGGAGGCCACCCTCGGAGGCTGCGGGTCGTACGGGATCGCGTTCTTGTTGAGGGTGATCGACGCCGCGTCGCAGCGATCCTCGGCCTCGGCGCCGGTCACGCCCAGCTCCCGCAGGTCGATCAGGGTGAGGTGGGTGTCGGTGCCGCCGGACACCGGGCGCATCCCCTCGTCGGCCAGCCCGGCCGCGAGCGCCTGGGCGTTGCTGATCACCTGACTGGCGTACGTCTGGAACTCGGGCTGGGCGGCCTCGCGCAGCGCGACGGCCTTGGCCGCGACCGCGTGCATCAACGGGCCGCCCTGGGTGAACGGGAAGACCGCCTTGTCGATCCGCTGCGCCAGCGACTCGCGGCACAGGATCATGCCGCCGCGCGGGCCGCGCAGCACCTTGTGGGTGGTCGCGCAGACGACATCGGCGTACGGCACCGGGGACGGGATCGCCCGGCCGGCGACCAGGCCGATGAAGTGCGCCGCGTCCACCATCAGGTACGCGCCGACCTCGTCGGCGATCTCCCGGAAGCGGGCGAAGTCGATCAGCCGGGGGTACGCGGTGGCGCCGCAGATGATCATCTTGGGCCGGTGCGCCCGGGCCAGGTCCCGCACCTCGTCGTAGTCGATCAGCTCGGTGTCCGGCCGGACGGTGTACCCCACCGTGGCGAACCACTTGCCGGAGAAGTTCACCCGGCTGCCGTGGGTCAGGTGCCCGCCGTGCGGCAGGTCCATCGCCAGCACCGTGTCCCCCGGCTGCACCAGCGCGGCGTACGCGGCCAGGTTGGCGCTGGCGCCGGAGTGCGGCTGGAGGTTGGCATGCTCGGCGGCGAAGAGCTCCTTCGCCCGGGCGATGCCGATCTCCTCAGCCCGGTCCACCTCGGCGCAGCCGCCGTAGTAGCGCCGGCCCGGGTAGCCCTCGGCGTACTTGTTGGTCAGCGTCGAACCGAGCGCGGCCAGCACCGCCGGCGAGGTCAGGTTCTCGCTGGCGATCAGCTGAAGGCCGCCGCGCAGCCGGTTCAGCTCGCCGAGGACCACCCCGGCGATCTCCGGGTCGGTGGCCCTGAGCTGCGCGAAATCCGGCCCCCAGAAGGTGCTCGTCTCGGTGTCCACAGCGAACGAGTCTAGGGGGCCGCACACTGGAAGCCGTGAGATGCCTCGTCACCGGAGCCACGGGATACATCGGCGGGCGGCTGGTGCCCCTGCTGCTCAGCGACGGGCACACCGTGCGTTGCCTGGCCCGTAAGGCCGGTCGGCTGCGCGACGTGCCCTGGGCGTCGGCCGCGGAGATCGTCCAGGGGGACCTGAGCCGGCCGGACACGCTGCCCGCCGCGTTCGCCGACGTGGACGTCGCCTACTTCCTGGTGCACTCGCTGGGCCGGTCCGACTTCGAGGCGGCCGACCGGGCGGCGGCGACCAACTTCGCGGCGGCGGCCCGGAAGGCCGGCGTACGCCGGATCGTCTACCTGGGCGGCCCGGAGCCGGCGGCCGACGAGGAGGTCCCCTCCCCGCACCTGCGGTCCCGGGCCGAGGTGGGCCGCATCCTGCTGGCCAGCGGCGTGCCCACCGCGGTGCTCCGGGCCGCGGTGATCATCGGCTCCGGCTCGGCCTCGTTCGAGATGCTGCGCTACCTGACCGAGCGACTGCCCGTCATGGTCACCCCGCGCTGGGTCCGCAACCGGATCCAGCCGATCGCGGTCCGCGACGTGCTGCGCTACCTGGCCGGCTGCACCGCGCTGCCGCCGGAGGTCAGCCGCGGCTTCGACATCGGCGGGCCGGACGTGCTCAGCTTCCGCGACATGATGCAGCGCTACGCCCGGGTGGCCGGCCTGCGTCGGCGCGTCATCGTGCCGGTCCGCCCGCTCACCCCGTCGCTCTCCTCGCACTGGGTCGGCCTGGTCACCCCTGTGCCGAACGCCATAGCCCGCCCGCTGGTGGAGAGCCTGGTCCATGAGGCGATCGCGCACGAACACGACATCGCCCGGTACGTGCCCGACCCGCCGGGTGGGCTGACCGGCTTCGACGAGGCGGTGGCGCTGGCGCTGGCCAAGGTGCGCGACGCCCAGGTGGTGACCCGCTGGTCGACCGCGAGCGGCCCGGACGCGCCGGCCGAGCCGCTGCCCACCGACCCGGACTGGTCCGGCGGCACCGCCTACACCGACTACCGGGAACGGACGGTGGACGCGCCGCCGGCGGACCTCTGGCGGGTCATCGAGGGTGTCGGCGGCGAGCACGGCTGGTACTCGTTCCCGCTCGCCTGGTCGATCCGGGGCTGGCTGGACCGGCTGATCGGTGGGGTCGGGCTGCGCCGGGGCCGGCGCGACCCGCACCGCCTCCAGGTCGGTGAGGCCCTGGACTTCTGGCGGGTGGAGGAGATCGTCCCGGGCGAGCTGCTGCGGCTGCGCGCCGAGATGCGGCTGCCCGGCCGAGCCTGGCTGGAGATGCGGGTGCTGCCCGCCGACGACGGCCGCAGCCGCTATCAGCAACGCGCGGTCTTCCTGCCGCGCGGGCTGGCCGGGCACGCCTACTGGGGGTCGGTGGCCCCGTTCCACGCGGTGGTCTTCGGCGGGATGGCCCGCAACATCGCCCGCGGCGCCGAGCGGGCCCCCGACCACCCCGCCAAGCGCACCGGCTGACCCCGCCGGGTCGACGGGCAGGCCGACCGGAGCGGGGGCTCAGTTGCCGGTACGGGCACCGGTGACCTGGAAGGCGACCCGCTCGCTGGGCGGGACGAAGTCCTGCACCGGCTGGTCGCGCAGGGCGAAGGCGAGCACCTCGCCGACCGCGTCCACCATCCGGGCCTGCACCGCCTGACCCACCGCGTCGCGTGGGTCGTCCGGGTTCGCCGCCATCGAGGCCACCGCGAGCTGCGGGGTGAACGCCACCACCGTCTCCGTCTCGTACCGCTCCGAGCTGCCGGTCTTGCCGGCCACCGGGCGGTTGAGTTTGGCCCGCAGACCGGGTGCGGTGGCACCGTCGCAACGCCCGTACATCGACTGGTCGCCGACCGGGCAGCGGGCCGCGTCGGCGGCCGCCCGGGCCACATCGGTGTCGAGCGCCTGCCGGCAGTCCGGCTTGGCGGCGTCGACCGGGTGGCCGGCCGAGTCGGTGATCGAGACCACCGGCAGCGGGGCGCACCAGGTCCCCTCGGCCGCCACCGTGGCGTACGCCGTGGCCAGGTCGAGCGGGGTCGTCGCGGCCACGCCCAGGGTGAACGGGCCCCAGTTCTTCGCCCCGTACCGGGCCAGCCGGGCGTCGGAGTCGGCGCGCAGCACGATGCCCAGCCGCTCGGCCATCTCCACCACCCGGTCGGCGCCGACCCGCTCGGTGAGCCAGGCGAAGTACGTGTTCACCGAGCGCCCGAACGCGGTCCACATGGTGCGCCGGCCGTCCATCGACGACGGGCTGGAGTTCGCCGGGCACCAGCGGCCGTCACAGCTCGCCTCCCCGGTCACCGGGAACTTCGTGAGCAGCCGGGTCGGCGCGGTGAAGTCGGTCGACAGCGGCATGCCGGACTCCAGCGCGGCCAGCATGGTGAAGAGCTTGAACGTCGACCCGCCCTGGTACCCCTCGATCGCCCCGCCGCCGGCGATCAGCTGATTCACCGTGTTCGGGTGGTTCTTCTGCCCAGCAGGGTTGTCCGCCACGCTGTAGCTGCGGTTCACCGCCATCGCCAGCACCCGACCGGTGCCGGGCTGCACCACCGCGGTCGGCACCGCCCGGGCCTCGGTCGGCTTGTAGATCCGCAGCACCTGCTCGGTGGTGGCCCGCTGCACCGCCGGGTCGAGCGAGGAGACGATGGAGAACCCGCCCCGGCGCAGCGTGCGCTGCCGCTCGTCGGCGGTCGACCCGAACGCCGGCTGGCTGCTCCACCACCGGGTGAACCAGTCGCAGAAAAAGCCCCAGTCCTTGTGCCCGTCCGGCACGGCCGTGCAGTCGTTCGGGGTCTCGCTGGGCCGCAGGTCCAGCGGCTCGGCCCGCGCCGCCGCCGCCGCGTCCGCCGACACCTGGCTCGACTCCACCATCTGCTCCAGCACATACGCCCGCCGGTGCAGCGCGCTGTCGGCGTCGCCGTTGATCGGGTCGTCGCTGTCCGGCGACCGGACCAGCCCGGCCAGCAGCGCGGCCTGCGCCAGGGTCAGCTCCGCCGGGGACCGGGAGAAGTAGCGCTTGCTGGCCGCCGCGATGCCGTACGCCCCGGCGCCGAAATAGGCGATGTTGAGGTAGCGGGTGAGGATCTCGTCCTTGCTCAGCTCCCGCTCCAGCGCCAGCGCGTACCGCATCTCCTGGATCTTGCGGGCGGTGGTGACCTCGGTGGCCGCCCTGCGCTGGCTCTCGGTCAGCCGAGGATCGCTGCTGAGCACGTTGCGGACGTACTGCATGGTCAGCGTGGAGGCGCCCTGCCGGGTCCGGCCGTCGCGCTTGTTCACGGTGAACGCGCGCACCACACCCCGCAGGTCCACCCCGCTGTGCTGGAAGAACCGGACATCCTCGGCGGCCACGATGGCCTGGCGCATCACCGGCGCGACCTCGTGCAGCGGCACGTCCACCCGGTCCTCCTGGTAGAAGGAGGTGATCAGGGTGGTGCCGTCGTTGGCGTAGAGGTTGGAGCGCTGGGCGGTGGGCGGTGTGCGCAGCGTGTTCGGCAGCTCCGAGTAGGGCGTGGACAGGGCGCTGAAGCCGATCCCGAAGACCAGGGCCACCGGCAGGGCGGCCGCCGCCAGCACCAACCCGGCCAGCACACCGGCGATCACCACGGTCAGCAGTTTGTCGAGATGGGCCCGGATCATCAGCTCTCCCCGCAGGAGCCGGTCACGCTAGGACCCGTTCAGAATGACCCGAAAGGCCCCTTTCGCCCCAGGTTTTCCCTAAACCCGGAGGAAACTCGCACGCCGCTCAGGGAAGCAGCGCGGCGGCCAGCGGGTGGACCGTCTCCTCGATCTCGTCCGCGACCCGGCTGAAGCACTGGTCGCCGCGACCCCACGGGTCGTCGAGATCGTCGGTCGGCAGCAGCGAGGCGCCCAGCCGGGCGTCGTGGGCCGCCGCCACCAGGGCCACGCCTCGGGCGTACACCGCCTCCGGGGTCGCCTCGGCCGGCGGCAGCGCGGCGGCGTCCACCGCGGCCAGCAGGCGGCCGAACTCACCCAGCACGAACGTGCGGGCCTCCGCGTCCGGACGCAGCGCCACCACGTACTCCTGCTGATCCGCGGTCGCGGTCAGGACCAGATCGGCGGCGTCGATGTGCTCCGACCGCAGCTTGCGCGCGGCGAACCCCTCGACGTCCCCACCCCGGCTGGTGACCTGGCGGGCCGCCGGCGGGTTCATCTCCTCGCCGGCGTGCCAGCCGCCCGTGCCGGCGCTGTGGCTGTGCAGCAACTCCTCGGCCCGGGCCGGGTCCTGCTCACGCCGGGCCAACCGCTCCCGCACGGCCAGGGCGAGCAACCGCTCGGCCATCGGCGAGCGGCAGATGTTGCCCATGCAGACGTGCAGCACGGTGAACGGGGGCACTCAGACCCCCCGGCCGTCGACGAGATCCGGCACCACGTCGCGCAGCTTCTCCAGCGGAATCGCGCCGGCCCGCAGCAGCTGCGGCACCTCGCCGGTCAGGTCCACGATCGTGCTGGGCACCGGGTCCGGGCACGGCCCGGCCTCCAGGTACGCCCGCACCGAGTAGCTGAGCTGGTCGCGCGCCTCCTCCGCGGTGACCGCGGCGGGCTGGCCGGTCTTGTTGGCCGAGGAGACCGCCATCGGGCCGGTCTCCCGCAGCACCTCCAGCGCCACCGGGTGCAGCGGCATCCGCACCGCCACCGTGCCCGACTTGTCGCCGAGGTCCCACTGCAGGCTCGGCGAGTGCTCGACCACGATCGTCAACGCACCCGGCCAGAACGCCTCCACCAGGTCCCGCGCGGCGGTGGGCAGCGAGAAGACCAACCCGTCCAGGGTCTGCCGCGAGCCGATCAGCACCGGCGGCGGCATCTGCCGACCCCGGCCCTTCGCGTCCAGCAGCGCCTTGACCGCGTACGGGGTGAACGCGTCCGCGCCGATGCCGTAGACGGTATCCGTCGGCAGGACGACCAGCTCGCCGTTCTTGACCGCCTCGATGGCCGCGGCGATGCCGCGGTCCCGATCGGCGGGCGACCGGCAGTCGTAGAGCATCACGAGGAGTCAGTCTGCCACGCCGTCCCGCTCGGGGCGTGCTGGCCGTCCGCCCGTCGGGACGCGGTGGCATAGCGAGGGCGGCCGGTGAGGTCCGGATGCTCCATGATCGCGGTGAACCGGCCGTCCGCGGCGAGCAGCCCGGGCACCGCCGAGCCGTGCGTGTCGTCGTGCTCGACCCCGAGCACGCCGCCGGGGCGCAGCAGCGCCGCCGCCCGGGCGATCACCGGCCGGATCACCGCCAGACCGTCCACGCCACCGAAGACCGCCTCCGCCGGGTCGTGCCCGGCCACCTCCGGCGGCACCACCACGTCGACCGGCACGTACGGCGGGTTGCAGAGCAGCACGTCCACCCGGCCCACCAGGTCGGCCAGCAGGTCGGGCGCGGTGACGTCGGCCTCGACCACCTCGATCGGGCGGTCCCCCGCCTCGGCGCGCTCCGCCGCGTTGCGGCGCAGCCAGGCCAGCGCCGCCGGGGACCGCTCCACCGCCACCACCCGCGCCCCCGGCAACTCCTGTGCCACCGCCAGCGCGATCGCGCCGGAGCCGCTGCACAGGTCCACCACCAGCGGGTCGGGCCGACCCCGGCCCTGCTCGAGGCCCCAGCCGGCCAGCAGCTCGGTCTCCGGCCGGGGCACGAAGACGCCCGGGCCGACCGCCAGCTCCAGATGCCGGAAGCCGGCCCGACCGGTCAAATGCTGCAACGGCTCCCGGGCGGCACGGCGGCGCACCAGCTCGTCGAGCCGGGCCAGGTGATCGTCGGTCAGGTCGTCAACGAGCGCCAGCCGCCCGCGGGGCACCCCCAGGACGTACGCCGCCAGCAACTCGGCCTCCACCCGGGCCGGGCCCACCCCGGCGGCGGCGAGCAGCCGGGCCGCCCGGGCCACCGCGGCCGACGGACGGAGCCGCCCTGTCCCTTCGGGGGGGTGTTGCGGCAGAGTGGTCACGCCATAATCATGAAGCGTCGCGGGCGACGCCACGAACCGGTGCGTCGAGGCGCACACGACGGGAGGTCGCGAGTGGGCTGGCTCGACCGGGTCGATGACCAGGTTGACGCCCTCACGCACGCCCGGGCGTTGCAGGAGGCCAGTCGTTCCGCAGAGTCGTACACCCTGCTGGAGCGGGTGATCCGCACCACGACGGACCCGGCGGCGCGAGCGGACGCGATGGTGCAGCGACTCTCCGCGCTGATCAATCTCGGTCGGACGGCGGAGTTCACCCGGGCCATCGAGGAGGCCTCGGCGGCGGTCCGCGACCTCGCCGAGCCCTATCTGCACGGGCACCTCAACGCACTGGCCGCGCTCGCCGCGCACCACCAGGGCGCACTGGACCGCTGCGTCACCCACCTGGTGAAGGCCGCCCGGGCGCTGGGCGCCGTGGAGGACCCGGACCGGGACACCGCCTGGGGCTGGCACGACCTCGCCATGGCGTACAGCTACCTCAGCTTCCACGGGTACGCCCTCGGGGCGATCGAACGCGCCCGCCAGCTGGGGCTGACCGCCGGGATCCCGGAGGAGACGTTCGCCGCACCGGGCATCCGGCTCCGCAACGCCGTGGCGCTGGACCACAACGGCGACAGCGACGGCTGCCTGCGCGTGCTCCGGGACGTCGCCGCCGACCTGGCCCGGTTCATGCACGCCGGAAGGGCCGGCCGGCTGCGCCCCAGCAGCCTCGCCGCGTACGGCTACGCGGCCGCCAGGCAGGCCGCGCTCGGCGACCGGGTGGAGTCCGGCGGAGACGGCGATCCGTCCCGGCTGCTCAGCCACGGCGGGGACAGCGCCCGCGCGCGCGACATGCGTCAACTCGGGCAGGTCTGCCTGGCCGTCGCCGCCGGACGGCCGATCGAGGCGGTCACCCGGCTGGACTCCATCCGGGTGTCCACCGAGACGCTCGGCTCGGCCGAGCCGGCCCGGCTGCGCAGCATCGCACTGGCCCGGGCCGGAGACCACGTGGCGGCGCACCGCGCCGACCGGCTGGCGTTCCGGCTCGCCGCGCAGCGCAACGACCGGCTGCGCGACGTCTACATCGACGGCATCGCCGCCCGGATCGACCACGAGGAGATGCGCCGCGAGGCGGCGCGGTTCGAGGGCGAGGCACTGACCGACCCGCTCACCGGGCTGCCCAACCGGCGGCGGCTGGAGCGGTACATCACCGCCGTCGTCACCCGCGGCGAGCGGGTGGTGATCGGCGTCTGCGATCTGGACGGCTTCAAGGCCGTCAACACCCGGCACGGGCACCACTCCGGCGACCTGGTGCTGCAACGCGTCGCCGGGGTGATCAACCGGGTGATGCGGCGGGGCGACTTCGTGGCCCGTTACGGCGGCGACGAGTTCGTGGTGGTGCTGCCGGACACCGGCATGACCGAGGCCGCCGAGGTGGCCCGCCGGATCGAAGCGGCGGTCCGCGCCGAAGACTGGGAGTCACTGGTGCCGGGGACCCCGGTCGGGGTGAGCATCGGCTTCGCCGAGGTCTCCGGCGGACGTGGTCTGCGCGACGCGCTCAGCGTCGCCTTCGAGGAGGCCGACCGGGAGATGCTGCGAGCCAAGAGCCGCCCGCGCGCGAGCTGACCGGGGTCAGCGGCGGGTCAGCTCGGTGTCGCCGGCCAGCCGCGCGGCGCGGTCGGCCTCGGTCAGGGCGTCCAGCACCCCGTCCAGCTCGCCGGCCAGCGCCAGATCCAGGTTGTACGCGGTGTAGCCGATCCGGTGGTCGGTGATCCGGTTCTGCGGGAAGTTGTAGGTGCGGATCCGCTCCGAGCGGTCCACCGTACGGATCTGCGCCTTTCGGGCGTCCGAGGCGGCGGCGTCGGCCTGCTCCTGGGCGGCGGCGAGCAGCCGGGCCCGCAGGATCCGCATCGCCTGCTCCCGGTTCTGGAGCTGGGACTTCTCGTTCTGGCAGGACACCACGATGCCGGTCGGCAGGTGGGTGATCCGCACCGCCGAGTCGGTGGTGTTCACCGACTGGCCGCCCGGGCCGGACGAGCGGAACACGTCGATGCGCAGGTCGTTCTGGTCGATGGTGACGTCGACGTCCTCGGCCTCCGGCAGCACCAGCACCCCGGCGGCGCTGGTGTGGATCCGGCCCTGCGACTCGGTGACCGGGACGCGCTGCACCCGGTGCACGCCGCCCTCCCACTTGAGCCGCGACCAGACGCCGTTGCCGCCCTCCGGGACGCCCTTGGTCTTGATCGACAGCGAGACGTCCTTGACCCCGCCCAGGTCGGAGTCCTGCGCGTCGATCACCTCGGTGACCCAGCCGTGGCGCTCGGCGTACCGCGTGTACATCCGCAGCAGGTCACCGGCGAACAGCGCCGACTCCTCGCCGCCCTCACCGGCCTTGATCTCGACGATCACGTCCTTGGCGTCGTGCGGGTCGCGCGGGATGAGCAGCTCGGCGAGGCGCTCCTCCAGGACCGGCAGGGACGCCGCGATCGCCTCGGTCTCGGCAGCGAAGGAGGGATCCTCGGCCGCCAGCTCGCGGGCCGCGGCCAGGTCGGCACGCGCCTGCTCCAGCTCACCGGCAGCCTTGTGCAGCGGCACCAGCTCGGCGTACCGACGGCCGACCCGCCGCGCGGTCGCCTGGTCGGCGTGGATCGCCGGATCGGCCAGCCGCTTCTCCAGCTCCGCGTACTCGTCGAGGAGGCCGGCCAGACGCTCGCTGCTCATGCTGCGGATGCTCCTTCGAGGGTGCGGCGCCGGCCGGGCCGGACCGAGTGCCGGTCGCCGGCCGGAAAAAGGGCGGAATACGGACGGCGCCCGCATCCGGTCGAAAACCGGACGCGGGCGCCGAACGAGGAGCTACTTGGCCTTCTTGGCCTGAACCTTGGCGTACTTCTGCTGGAACTTCGCGACCCGGCCGGCGGTGTCGAGAACGCGCTGCTTACCGGTGTAGAACGGGTGGCAGGCGCTGCAGGTCTCGACGTGGATCGCCCCGCCCTTGGCGGTGCTGCGGGTCGTGAACGTGTTGCCACAGGAGCAGCTGACCTCGGTGGTCACGTACTCCGGGTGGATGTTTGCCTTCATCTCGCCTCGGTCCTCTCGTTGGTGGTCGCCGGGTCGCCGTCACCGCCCGTCGCGCCGTGCGCGACGGGCTCGGGCGTGAACCGGAACCGGTGGCCGATTGACCAGTGTGCCATGGGCCTGAGCCGACCCGTTAATCGGGCCGCACACCTCGTCCGGCATCGTCAACACGTGCCTCCCCATCCGCATTCCCGCCGCCCGGCCGGGCATTCACCACTCGGCGGGCCGCCGCCGAGTATCCCGTCGGGGGTACGCCCACCGAAGCCGGAGGGGAGCTGATGACCCGCCTGATCGCCACCCGGGGCCTGCCGGCATCCGGCAAGACGACCTTCGCCCGGACCCTCCAGCCGTCCGTGGTCCGGGTCAACCGCGACGACCTGCGCCGGATGCTGCACGGCGAGCGGCTCTTCACCCAGTGGGCGGAGGCGCAGGTGACCACCGTGCAGCGGGCCCAGGTCGAGGCGCTGCTGCGGGCCCGGGCGGACGTCTGCGTGGACGACACCAACCTGCGCTCGCGGACCCTACGGGACTGGGCCGAACTGGCCGCCCGGTACGGCGCGGAGTTCGAGGTGCACGACTTCACCGACGTGCCGCTGGCCGAGTGCCTGCGCCGCGACGCCGCCCGCCCGGAGGCCGACCGGGTCGGCGCGGACGTGATCTGCCGGCTGCACGAACGCTACCTGGAGGGGCGGACGCTGCCGTTGCCGGTGCCGCAGGCCCGCACCGGACGACCCGCCGCCGTGCACCCGCCGTCGGCCGAGCCACCGGAGATCGTCCTGGTGGACATCGACGGCACCGTCGCGCTGGCCGTCTCGCGCAGCCCGTACGACATGACCCGGGTGGGCGAGGACCAGCCGAACCCGGCGGTGATCGCGGCGGTCCGAGCGATGCACGCCGCCGGGTACGGGGTGGTCTTCTGCTCCGGGCGGGACGCCTCGGCGCGGGCAACCACCGAGGCGTGGCTGGCCCGGCACGTCCGGGTTCCCTACCTCGGCCTGCACCTGCGCGCCGTCGGCGACTCCCGCAAGGACTCGATCGTCAAGCGGGAGATCTACGACCGGGAGATTCGGGACCGCTACCGGGTGGTCGGCGTCTTCGACGACCGCGCTCAGGTGGTCCAGATGTGGCGCTCCCTCGGCCTGACCGTCTTCCAGGTGGCCGACGGCGACTTCTGAGGCGAAGGAAGGGCCCCTTCCTGTGCACGAGGCGATAAGAAGGGGCCCTTCCTTGCACTCAGTGGGCGGTGGGCTTGATGGTGGCGTTGGCGACGACGCCGTTGACGGTGACCGTGAGGCGGATGGGAGCACCTGAACGCAGCGCGGTCAGGGTGCCGGTGGCCGGGTCGAAGCGCGCGACGTGCCACGGGCGTACCCCGGCCGCGGTGCCGATGTGCACCCCCGGCGAGCCGGACCAGTCCGCGCTGACCGGGGCGGCGATCGGGACGGCGCGCCCACCCGGCTGGGTCAGCGTGGCGGTGACCGACGCCGGGACGCCGACCGCGACGCTGGCCGGTGCGCTCACCGCGAGCCGGTCCACGTGCGCGTGGAACTCCGCGTCCACCCAGCGGGCCCCCTCGGCGAGCGGGTCACGCCGGGCCCGGTCGGCCTCGGCCGGGGTGACCGGATCCACGCCGAACTCCGTCCAGCCGGTGAAGCCACCCTGGTCCGCCGGGGTGGACGGCGTCTTGCCCGAGTTGCCGTTGATCACGTACGGCACCCCGTCCACCCGGTCGGCGTGGAACGTGCCGACGTGCCCGCCCACGAACAGCGCGCCCTTGCCGGTGCGGTGCTGGAAGTCGGCCAGCCACTGCTCCAGCAGCGCCGCCTCCTTGCGGTCACCGAGCTGGCTGGCCTGCGCCGGGCTGGGGTCGCGCGGCGGGTGGTGGTGCAGGACGACGACCGAGCCGACCGACCGGTCGGCGGCCGCCGTGTCCAGCGTCTCGCGCAGCATCCGCACCTGGTCGAAGCCACCGCCGCGCAGCGTCCCGGTGGACGAGTTCAGGGTGACGAACCGGGTGCCGGCATGGTCGAAGACCCGTGAGGTGGCGCCGAACGCGGCCTGGAAGTTGCTGATCGGGGCGCCCATGATCTCGTGGTTGCCGGGCACGTAGTACCAGGGCAGGGCGTCGCCCAGCTCCTCGTCGAGGATCCGCTTCGCCAGCGCGAAGTCGGCCGGGTAGGCGGTGTCCACGAAGTCGCCGTTGATCAGCAGGAAGTCGGGCCGGGCCGCCTTCACCTCGCGCAGCGTCCGCCGGGCCTGTGCGACCAGGTCACTGTCCGGGTCGGCGGCGACGAACTGGGCGTCGGACAGCACCGCGAACCGCCAGGGTGCGCCGTCCACGGTGCCGTCGCGGACCACCACCCGATCGGTACGCGGCGCCACCGCCGGCACGTCGACCGTGGGCGGCACCTTCGCCACCAGGTCGTCGATGATCACCTCGCTGGTGTACTGCGCGGCGGCGTTGGTCTCGGCCACGTAGAACCGGCGCACGCGCACCGGGTACTGCACCCCCGCCGGCACCGCGAACTCCACGTACCGCCAGCCGGTCCAGGTGATCAGCGGGCCACGCAGCACGTGCTGGGTGTCCTGGGCGTCGTGCAGGTGCAGGCTGGGCCACTCACCGGTGCCGTTGCCGTGGATCCACATGCCGAACGCCTGCGGCTGGCCGGGCACCTCGATCCAGGCCGGCGGGTCCGCGTACGCGGCCCGGGTGCCGGTGGACTGGCTGAAGTCGTACGACATCCGCAGGCCGGTGCCGGTGTGCCCCGGCGCCGGCGCGACCGAGCCGCTGGCCCGGGCCTGGCTGAACCGCCAGGACGCGGCGTCGTCGAAGCCGGCCACCGGGACGTCGGCCAGCCCCACGGTGACCGGCAGGATGGTGCTGTGCCGTCCGACGTGGACGGTGACGAGACCGGAGCCGGTCTCACGCAGCGCGGTGACGGCGAGGTTGCCGTCGTCGGTGGGGGTGATCCGCAGCAGGTCCCGGTCGTAGTCGAGGGTCAGGTCGGCCGGCGCGATCGGTGCCGTGTTGCCCTCGGCGTCGTAGCCGACCACACCGACCAGGGCGTTGCCGTCCCGGCCGGTCAGCCCGACGCGCTCCACTGTGGAGTCGATCCGGGCCAGTGGGCCGAGCACCGTGAGGCCCAGCGAACCGGTTGCGCGACCGCGCGCGGCGGTGACCGTGCTGGCCCCCGGCGCGCCGGCGTGGAACACCCCGTCGCGGTCGACCCGGCCGTGCGCCGCCGAGGTCACGCGCCAGGTCGGCGCGCCGGCCGCCGGACCGTACGTCTCGTCGTAGCCGGCCGCGGTGAGGGTGCGGGTGAGGCCCGGGAAGACGCGGTCGGGCCGGCCGCCGCGCACCGGTGAGACGCCAGGAGCGGCGGTGGGGTCGCTGGCGGTCTCCACCCAGTAGCCGGTGAGCCGGCCGCTGCCCTTCGGCGCGTAGATGGCCAGGCCGTTGGGCACGGCCCGCTCGCTGCCGTCGGAGGGGGCGTTCTCCACCTGCACGGCGGGGGCGCCCGGCTCACGGGCCAGCAGGGTGGACGAGCCGCCGCCGTCCAGGTTGAGCGCGTGGTGGGCGCCGAGTTCGGCCATCATCCGGCCCATCTCGGTCTGGGTCACGCCGCGGCTGTCGACCTGCCGACCGTCCACCGTCAACATGATCATTTTTCGACCGTCGGCGGTGAAGCCGACCGCCGTGCGCGGCGCCAGCGTCGGGTCGGCGATGCTCTGCACGACGCCGTCACGCACCAAAACCTCGCCGCCGCCGACTGCCGCGCGCAGGCTGCTGCCGTCGGACGGCTTCGGCTGCCAGGCCACCGTCACCGGGTCACCGGCGCGGAGCCCGGCCAGGGCGTCCGCGCCGGCGTCGCGACCGAGCAGCACCGTGCTGCCGGCGAGGATCGGGCCCTTGCCGGCCGCGCCGGCCACCGCGGCCACGCGGCCGCCGGTCACGACGACCTCAACGACCCGGGCCGCGCCCGCGACCGCCCGCTCCCGGGGGTACGTCCCCCAGAGCTCGGTGAACGCGCCGATGCCGTCGGCCTGCACGATGTTGTTGAACTGCGTCAACGGCACCGGCCCGGTGGGCAGGGTGGCGCTGCCGTCGAAGTTCACCTCGATCACCCGACCGAGCCCGTCCGCGGTGACCGCCACCGCGTTGCGGTGCCCGCTGACCGCCGACTGGATCAGCTCGCCGTCGCGGATGCCGATGCCCTGGGCGGCGCCGGAGTTGTTGATGTCGAAGAAGTCGCCGTTGACCGCGGCCACGGCGCGCGAGCGGTCCACCGCCCCCCGCAGCGGCTCGGCCCGGCTGACGGCCCCGGAGTTGACGTAGTCGACGGTGGCCCCGCCGGCGAGGTCGGTGGTGAGTGCGTCGGCACGCAGCCAGCCCTCGGCGTCGTACCGGTCGAAGGAGGTGAGTTGCACGCCCGGCGCGACCGGCCGGGTGGCCTTGGTGGTCTCCAGGCCGCCGGCCGGCTCCAGTCCGTCTGCGGCGGCGGTCGAGGCGGTCGCGGTGGCCGGGTCGGCGGCCAGACTGACCGAGCCGGCCGACCGGGACGACGCGGGCGGCGCATCCTCGGCGATGGTGGACGGGGCCACGGGGGCCGCGATGGACGGTGCCGGCCGTGCGGCTGTCGCCGGCACCGGACCAGCCAGGACGAGCAGCGGCGTCAGCAGCAGGACGCCGGTGCGGCGGGCGGATCTTCTGCGGGTACGCATGGACCACAGTCAACCGGATAGTGAATAGAAGTTTCAAGACGCACCACCTGAACCGAAGGAAAACTCCACCCTCGTCGGCTCTTTCGTCGTCGGCTCTTCCCGCGTCCGTGCCGCCGCCGGCCTCTCCCCGCGCCCTTTGCTCTGCTTCACCGGGCGCAACACTGTGAGGCCCGACTGTTGCGTATGTGTAAGCAGCGCAAAGGGCTCGGATGGACATGACGAAGGGGCACGGCCGCCTGGCCGTGCCCCTTCGTATCGGTCATCCGAGGGTGGTTACTCCCCCGGCGTCGACTTCGCGATCTGCATCAGGAACTCGATGTTGGTGCGGGACTGCTTGAGGCGGTCCAGCAGGAGATCCATCGCCGCCTGCGAGTCCAGCGAGTGCAGCACCTTCCGGAGCTTGTGGATGATGGCCAGCTCCTCGGGTGCGAGCAGGACCTCTTCCTTACGGGTGCCGGACGGGTTGATGTCGATGGCCGGGAAGGTGCGCTTGTCAGCGATCTTCCGGTCCAGCTTCAGCTCCGCGTTGCCGGTGCCCTTGAACTCCTCGAAGATGACCGTGTCCGCCATGGACCCGGTCTCCACCAGCGCCGTGGCGATGATGGTCAGCGAGCCGCCGTTCTCGATGTTGCGAGCCGCGCCGAGGAAGCGCTTCGGCGGGTAGAGGGCGGTGGAGTCGATACCACCCGACATGATCCGGCCGCTGGCCGGCGCCGCCAGGTTGTACGACCGACCGAGCCGGGTCACCGAGTCGAGCAGCACGACCACGTCGTGCCCCAGCTCGACCAGGCGCTTCGCCCGCTCGATCGCCAGCTCGGCCACCGTCGTGTGGTCCTGCGGCGGACGGTCGAACGTGGCCGCGATGACCTCGCCCTTGATCGACCGCTGCATGTCGGTGACCTCTTCAGGCCGCTCGTCCACCAACACCACCATCAGGTGGCACTCCGGGTTGTTCCGGGTGATCGCGTTCGCGATCGCCTGGAGCACCATCGTCTTACCGGCCTTCGGCGGCGACTGGATGAGCGCTCGCTGGCCCTTGCCGATCGGCATGACCAGGTCGATGACCCGGGTGGTCAGGATGTGCGGCTCGGTCTCCAACCGCAGGCGCTCCTGCGGGTAGAGCGGCGTGAGCTTGTAGAACTCCGGCCGGCGCCGCGCCTCCTCCGGCTCCATCCCGTTGATCGTGTCCAGCCGCATCAGCGGGTTGTACTTGTCCCGCCGCTGGTCGCCGCTGTTGCCGCCCTCACGGGCCGCACGCACCGCACCGGTGATCGCGTCACCGCGGCGCAGGCCGTACTTCTTGATCTGGGACATCGAGACGTACACGTCGTTCGGGCCGGCCAGGTAGCCGGTCGTCCGCACGAAGGCGTAGTTGTCGAGCACGTCAATGATGCCGGCCACCGGGACGAGCACGTCGTCCTCGCTGACCTGCGGCTCGCGCCCACCGGTGTCGCCACCGGTCTCAGCACGCTCACCGCGGCCGCGCCGACGGTCCCGGAAGCGGCTGCGCCGGCCACGCCGGCCACCGCCCTCGTCATCGTCGTCGTTGTCGCGCTCGGCGCGCTGACCACGGTCGTTGCGGTCGCCCCGATCGTTGCGGTCGTTACGGTCACCACGCTCGTTGCGCTCGGCCCGCTCGCCACGATCGGAACGCTCCGGCCGGTCGTTGCGCTCGCCCCGCTCGGCACGCTCGCCCCGGTCGTTGCGCTCGCCCCGCTCGGCACGCTCGCCCCGCTCGGCACGGTCACCCCGCTCGGCACGCTCGGTGCGCTCCGGGCGCTCGGCACGTTCGGTGCGCTCCGGGCGCTCGGTGCGCTCGGCACGCTCGGCACGCTCCGGGCGCTCGGCCCGGTCCCGGCGGTTCTCGCTCCGCTCGGTCCGCTCGCCGGCCTCCGCCTCGTCGGTACGCGCCTCAGTGGTACGCGCCTCCGCCGCGGTGGTCCGGCTCCGCCGGGTACGACTGCGGCCCTCGGTCTCGGCGGCCGGCTCGGCCGGCGCCTGGTCGGTGCGTCCCTCCGCCGCCGGACGGTCCACGGTTTCCCGCACCTCCTCGCGTGTCGGAGCGGCCGCGGCCGCGACCTCGGCCCGCGGTCGAGGGGTACCGGCGGCATTGCCGCCCTGCCGCTCGGAGATCGCGGCGATCAGCTCGCCCTTACGCATGCGAGCCGTGCCGGAGATGCCGAGCGACGCAGCCAGGCTCTGCAGCTCTGGCAGCAGCATCGCCGACAGACCGGTGCCGCTGCGCCGACGACGGGCGGGAGCGGCGGTGGTGGCATCGCCAGCGACGTTGGAAACATCCGACGTCACGTCGGTGGTGTCGCTCAATGGATTCCTTCCCTCGATAAAGGCCGGGACTGCCCGGAGTCGGACTCAGGTGGCCGGGCGGCCTCGGTGCACCCGCCTCGCAAGGACGCGTCGCGGGAGTCTGTGACACAGCAGCCGGTCGGTTTCCCGACTCACCAAAGGTCGGTGAGCAGGTCTCGCCGTCTGCGGCGACCTGTGGAAACTGCGGCGCGGCGTGGGCCTTTGGCAGGGGTGACGGGCTGACCGCCGAGAGCTTCGGGGGTGCGCCGCCCCGCAGGAGATCGCGTGCTTCGCGGCTGTGCTAGGCCTAGAGCGTAATCAACTCTTCCGACCTGCGGCAACAGGGTCCCGCTCGGCGTGTCCAAGTCTACCCCGGGCAACCCGCGCACCGCTGACGTCTATCGGTAACTGCCAGATCTCCCAGTCTGTTCCCAGCCGGAAGCTCGGCGGTAGCTCGCTGAGCGCCAGCACGGTCGGCCCCGCCCCACTGACAACAGCCGCCACACCGGCCGCTCGCAACGCGTTGACCAGGGCCGACGTGCCCGGCATCCCCGGAGCCCGATAGTCCTGATGGAGGCGGTCGACGGTGGCGGGCACCAGCAGCGACGGGTCCGCGGTCAGCGCGTGCACCAGCAGCGCCGCCCGCCCGGCGGTCAACGCGGCGTCGCCATGCGGCACGGTGGCCGGCAACGCGGCCCGAGCGGTCGCGGTCAGCCCCCGCTCCGCCGGCACGAAAACCGTCGGCCGCACCCCGTCGGCGACCGCCAGGGACACCGCGCGAGCGCCGGTCGGCTCGGACCAGGCCAACGTGAAGCCGCCGAGCAGGCACGGCGCGACATTGTCGGGATGACCCTCGATCTCGGCGGCCAGCCGGAGCACGGCCGCCGCGTCCAGCCGGTGCTCCCCATCGGTGACCAGGGCTCGGGCCAGCAACACACCGGCGACGATCGCGGCGGACGAGGAGCCCAGCCCACGCGCCTGCGGGATCCGGTTGACGCACTCCACGACCAACCCCGTGGGCTGCGCACCGAGCACGTCGAAGGCGGCCCGCATGGCGCGCACCACCAGGTGCCGGTCGTCGTCGGGCAGCTCACCGGCACCCTGCCCGGTCACCGTCACCCGAACCCCGCCCGGCGTCACCTCGGAGGCCAGGTCGTCGTAGAGCCCGAGGGCGAGACCCAGCGCGTCGAAGCCCGGGCCCAGGTTGGCGCTGGTCGCGGGGACCCGGACCCGGACCGGCCCGGCGCTGAAGTTCGTCGGCACGGGCTCATGCTAGGGGTCGGCACCGACGATCCGGTCCGACGCCCGCAGCGTGGGAACCGGCGAGCTAGCCGGCCGGGTCCGGAACCGGTTCGGCGGCCGGGTCGGTGAGCGAGAGCCGGCGGGTGGCGATCCGCCAGCCGACCGCGTACACGAGGGTGACCAGCCCGCAGCCGGCCAGCACCACCCGCTCGTCCACCACGTCCACCACCAGGGCCACCGCCAGCTGGCTCACCGAGATGGCGAGCGTAGCGAGCATCATGTCGGTGGCGAAGACGCGACCACGCAACCGGTCCGGCACCTCGCCCTGCAGGGCGAAGTTCGACATCACCCAGTTGCTGCCGCCCGCGAAGTGCGCCACGAAGACCAGCAGCAGCACCAGCGGGAACCAGCGGACCACCGACGCACCCAGGTAGGACAGGCCGTACAGCGACATGGACAGCGCGAGCCCGGGCAGCAGCCACGACCGGTTGGTCAGCACCCGACGCATCAGGATGGGCCCCACCAGGGCCCCCGCCCCGCGTACCGCGAAGAGCAGGCCGGCGCCCAGCGAGCCGACCCCGTACACGCTGGCGAGCAGCGGAAACACCGTCAACACCCCGTTGCCCAGGCCGACCGCCGACTTCACCGTGACCAGCGCCAGGACCCGCGGCCGGTGCCCGATGTAGACGAGCGCCTCGCGTACCGCCGGCCAGGTCCGCTGGGCCGGAAGGTCGACGTCCCGGGGCGCCTGCAACGGCCGGCGGATCCGCGCGGCGAGGCCCGCGGCCAGCGCCAGGCCCACCGCCGCCACCCAGAAGCAGGCGTACGGGCCGACGGCCGAGCTGAGCACGCCGCCGAGCGAGGCGCCGACCACGGTCATGGTGCCCCAGGCCGAGCCGGCCACCGCGTTGCCGGCGGCCAGCTCGTGCGGTTCCAGCACGTTGGGCAGCGCGGCCTGGGCGGCCGGCGAGTAGAACGCCTTGGCGACCGCGACCACGCCGATCGCCACCAGCGCCAGCCACGCCGTCCCGGCGTCCCGGACGCCGAGCAGCAGCAGTACGCCCGCCAGCGCCGCCACGTTCGCAGCGATCATGACCTTGCGCCGGTCGAACCGGTCGGCCACCGTGCCGGTGTACGGCAGCAGCAGTGCCACGATGCCGGTGTCCACCGCCAGCACCAGCGCACCCCAGACCCCGCTGCCGGTCAACTGGGGCAGCAGCACCAGCAGCGGCACCATGACGAACCAGTCGGCGCCGAAGACGACCAGCTCAGCGAGGAAGAGGTTGCGAAAGCTCCGGTTGCCGGTCAGGACCGACAGGGTGGACGTCACGTAGCGCGACGCTACCCGGTCGACAGCACTCGATACCGTCCGCGAGCAGCGACGACCGGCCCGTTCGGAACCGTTCAGCGCGCAGGGAGCCGGAACGCCCCCGGCAGGTGAACCCGCCGGGGGCGTTCCAAGGTGCCGGTCCGACTACTCGGTCGGCTCGGTGGGGGGCAGCGGCGAGGTGCGGCTGCGGGGCAGCCGCAGCACCTCGAACTGGTCCGTGCCCTCCACCAGCGCGCCCGACGGCGCGGGCCGCCCTGCCTGCCGCGCACCCTCGGCGTGCGTCGCCGCCGGTGCACCGGACGGCACCGCCACCTTGTTCGGGCTGGCCGGCTCGGCGGTCTCCGGGTCGGTCGGCCCGGTCAGCGGCGCATCGCCGGAGCGCCGCCGGCGGCGCCGCTCCCGCAGCGACTCCTTGGTGTGTTCCACCATCGTGTACAGCGTCGGCACCAGGATCAGCGTCAGCAGCGTCGAACTGAGCAGTCCACCGATCACCACGACAGCCAGCGGCTGGGAGATGAAGCCACCCTCGCCGGTCAGCCCGAGCGCCATCGGCAGCAGCGCGAAGATGGTCGCGACCGCCGTCATCAGGATCGGGCGCAGCCGGCGCCGGCCGCCCTCGACCACCGCGTCCCGGACCCCCATGCCCTGGGCCCGGTACTGGTTGATCAGGTCGAGCAGCACGATCGCGTTGGTCACCACGATGCCGACCAGCATCAGCACGCCGATCAACGCCGGCACGCCCAGCGGCGTCCCGGTGACCAGCAGCAGGCCGATCGCGCCGGTCGCCGCGAACGGGATGGAGATCAGCAGGACCAGCGCCTGGGTGAGGCTGCGGAACGTGGCCACCATGATCAGGAACACGATCGCGATCGCGGCCAGCACCGCCAGGCCCAGGTCGCCGAAGGCGTCCGCCTGGTCCGCGCTGACCCCGCCGATGGTCAGGCTCGCGCCCGGCACGTCGATGGCGTCCAGCCGCTTCTGCAGCTCCTGGCTTGTCGCGCCCAGGTTCGAGCCGGTCGCCGTGCCGGTCACCGAAACACTGCGCTCACCGTCGATCCGGGTGACCTGTTGCGGCCCCTCGCCCTGGGTCACGGTCGCGATGTCGCCCAGCTTGACCGGACCCACCGGCAGCGCCCGCAGCTCCTCCACCGACACCGGCGGCCGCGTGCCCAGCCGCAGCACCACGTTCTGCTGCTGACCGTCGAGCGTGACCTGGCCCAGCGGCGCCCCGCGGAACGCCTGCGAGACGAGCTGACCCACTGCGGCCTCGGTGAGCCCGACCCGACCGGCAGCGACCCGGTCGACGGACACGTCGACGCGCGGCACCCGGTCGGCCAGGCTGGTGGAGACGTCCTCGACGTCCGGGACCCCGGCCATCGCCGTCCGGGCCGCCTCGGCCGCCCTGGTCAGCACCTCCGGGTCGCTGGCCTGGACGATCACCTCCAGCTGGCTGGTCGAAGCGTCCTGCCCGCCGC
The DNA here is from genome assembly GCF_900143515.1 of Micromonospora cremea. Classification (NCBI taxonomy): domain Bacteria; kingdom Bacillati; phylum Actinomycetota; class Actinomycetes; order Micromonosporales; family Micromonosporaceae; genus Micromonospora; species Micromonospora cremea. The sequence goes on from NZ_FSQT01000002.1 coordinate 1,031,487, forward strand.
CGAAGCTGATCTCGCCCAGCCCGGTGCCGAGGGTGTCGAACTCCTTGCGCAGCACCTCACGCATCTGCTTCGCGTCGGTGTCCCCGTCGAGTGCCACGGACCAGGACGCGACGTTGTTGCCACCGCCGCCGGCCCACGGGTTGTCCCCGCCACCCGCGGTCACCTGGTACGTCTCGACCCCGTCGGTACGCCCGAGCACCGTCTCGACCTGCTTGGCCGCCGCGTCGGTGGCGGCCAGGCCGCTACCCGCCGGCAGTTCCTGCCGGAAGCTGAGCGTGTCCTGACCGGAGTCGTCCAGGAAGTTGGTCTCCAGCTTCTGAGCCAGACCGAAGGTGCCGAAGAGCACCAGCAGGCCGAGCCCGACGGTGATCCAGCGGGTGGACCGCTTGCGGGTGGCGAACCCGATCACCGGGAGGTACGCCCGCTGCAACGGGCTGCGCAGCTCCTTCTCCTCCGCGACGCGCCGCACCGCCTCGTCGTCCGGGGTGCCCCCGCGCGGCTTGAGGAACCAGTACGCCAGCACCGGAATCACGGTCAGCGACACCAGCAGCGACGCGAGCAGGGCCACCGTCACGGTGATCGCGAACGGCGCGAAGAGCTGCCCGACGAACCCGCCGACCAGCGCGATCGGCGCGAACACCGCGACCGTGGTGAGGGTGGACGCGGTCACCGCGCCGGCCACCTCGCGGACGCCGGTGATGATCGCGTGCCGCTTCTCCTCGCCGTACTCCAGGTGTCGTTTGATGTTCTCCAACACCACGATCGAGTCGTCCACCACCCGACCGACCGCGATGGTCAGCGCGCCGAGGGTGAGCAGGTTGAGCGAGTAGTCACCGATCCACAGGGCGATCAGGGCGACCAGCACGGAGAGCGGGATGGAGACCGCGGTGACCACGGTCGACCGCACCGACAGCAGGAAGACCAGGATGACGATGACCGCCATCAGCAGGCCCAGCAGGCCCTCGGTGGTCAGCGACTCGATCGACTTCTCGACGAACGGCGCCTGGTCGAAGGCCACGGTCAGCTCGGCGCCGGAGGCGTCCTTCAGGTCAGCCAGCCGGTCCCGGATCTCGTGCGAGATCTCCACGGCGTTGCCGTCCGGCGCCGCCGTGACCGCGATGCCGAGGCTGTCCTTGCCGTTGGTCCGGGTGATCGCGGTGGCCGGGGCGAGCTGCTGCTCGACGGTCGCCACGTCACCGAGACGGACCGGGGCGGCGCCGGGGGCGACCACGATGCCGCGCAAATCGTCGAGGGTGGCGACCGGAGTGCCGACCTGCACCGGCAGGGCCAGGCCACCGTCGGTCACCGCACCGGCCGGCACCGACACGCCGTTGGTCTTCAGCGCGGTGCCGATCGCGGTCGGCTGGAGCTTCGCCGCAGCCAGCTTGGCCGGGTCCGGGGTGACCACCACGACGTCGTCGCGGGTCCCGGTCACCTCGACCGTACGGACCCCCTCGATGCCCTCCAGCTCCGGCACCACCGTCGCGCGCAGCTTCTCGGCGAGCGCCCGCTCGTCCGCGGCGCCGGTCGCCGCCAGCACCACCGCCGGCAGGTCGTCGGTGCTGCCCGCGATGACCTGCGGGTCGACGCTCTCCGGGAGCTGGGCGTCGATCCGGCTCAGCGCGGTCTGCATCTTGTTGACCACGTCGTCCAGGTCGGTGCCGAACTCGTACAGCACCTGGACGGTCGCCGCCCCCTCGCGGGAGGTCGACGTGACCTGATCCAGCCCGGGAATGCCCTGGAGCGCGTTCTCGATCGGCTCGGTCACCTGCGACTCGACGATCTCGGGTCCGGCGCCGGGATAGGCGGCCACGATGAACGCGGCCGGGAATTCGAGCGACGGCAGCAGTTGCTGCTTCAGCGACGGTACGGCGAACGCTCCGAACGCCGTGGTCACCACCGCGATGAGGGCGACCAGCCCTCGGTTGGCGAGGCTGAATCTGGCGAGCAGCGACATCGGCCTGGCTCACTCCTGAAAGAGAATGCGGGCGGGGATACCCGAAAGTGTGCCTGACTCGATCACCCCCGCCCCCGCCGGACCCCTGCCGTCCCAACGCGGCCGCGTCACGCCCCCACGCCGCCGCCGTGCCGGCTGGCGCGGGCCGCTCAGACCAGATCGAGGGCGCGGGCCGCGGCCAGCGGGTCGTTCGCGATGGTCACCGGGGCCGGCGCGGTCGAGATCGCCCATTCCGGGTCCTTGAGGCCGTGACCGGTCACCGTGCAGACCACCGTCGAACCGGCCGGGATCGCGCCCGCCGCGGCCTGCTGGAGCAGACCGGCCACGCTGGCCGCGCTGCCCAGCTCGACGAAGACCCCCACCTCGCGGGCGAGCAGCCGGTACGCGGACAGGATCTCCCGGTCGGTCACCGCCGCGATCAGGCCACCCGAGGCGTCCCGCGCGTCCAGCGCCCTGGTCCAGCTCGCCGGGTTGCCGATCCGGATCGCGGTGGCGATGGTCGACGGCTCCGGCACCACCTGACCGGTGACGATCGGCGCCGCGCCGGCGGCCTGGAAGCCGTACATCTTCGGCGCCCGGGTGGTGGTGCCGGCGGCGTGCTCCTCCGCGTACCCCATCCAGTAGGCGGAGATGTTGCCGGCGTTGCCGACCGGCAGGCAGTGGATGTCGGGCGCGTCACCGAGCGCCTCGACGATCTCGAAGGCGGCCGTCTTCTGCCCGTGCAGCCGGTCGATGTTGACCGAGTTGACCAGCGCGACCGGATAGTCCTGGGCGAGCTTGGCGGCCGTCGCCAGGCAGTCGTCGAAGTTGCCGTTCACCTGGAGCAGCTTGGCGCCGTGCACCAGCGCCTGGGCCAGCTTGCCCAGCGCGATCTTGCCCTGCGGCACCAGCACCGCGCAGGTCAGCCCGGCCCGTGCCGCGTACGCGGCGGCGGAGGCGCTGGTGTTGCCGGTGGAGGCGCAGATGATGGCCTTGTTGCCGGCCTCGACCGCCTTGGAGACCGCGAGGGTCATCCCGCGGTCCTTGAACGAGCCGGTCGGGTTGGCCCCCTCCACCTTGAGGTGCACGTCGCACCCGATCCGGGCGGAGAGCACCGGCGCGGGCAGCAGCGGGGTGTTCCCCTCGTGCAGCGTGACGACGGGCGTGGCCGCGGTGACCGGCAGCCGGTCCCGGTACGCCTCGATCAGACCCCGCCACATGTCGCTCTCCTCGCCTCAACCGTCGCGCCGACCTGAGGATCGGGTCACCCTGGACCAGCCTGCCGGAGTGACCGGCGGCAGACCCGCGGTTACCCACCTGGCGGGACGAGCGGGCCCGTCCCACCACCGGGTCAACGACTCACACCCCGCCCTCGACCCGCAGCACGCTGGTCACCGACCGCACGATGTCCAGGCCGCGCAGCTCGTCCACGGTCGCGGCGAGCGCGGCGTCGGGCGCCACGTGGGTGACGATCACCAGCTCGGCGTCGCCGTCCCGGCCGGGCGAGCCGCCGGCGGAACCCTGCCGCACGGTCGCGATCGACACGTCGTGCCGGGCGAACACACCGGCCACCGCGGCCAGCACACCCGGACGGTCGGCCACGTCCAGGCTGACGTGGTAGCGGGTCAGCGCCTCGCCCATCGGCCGGACCGCCAGGTCGGCGTACGCGCTCTCGCTGGCCGCACGCACCCCGGCGAGCCGGTTGCGGGCCACCGCCACGACGTCGCCGAGCACCGCGCTGGCGGTCGGCGCGCCACCCGCGCCCCGGCCGTAGAACATCAGCTCCCCGGCCGCGTCCGCCTCCACGAAGACCGCGTTGAACGCGTCGCCGACGCTGGCCAGCGGGTGGCTGCGCGGGATCATCGCGGGGTGCACCCGGACGCTGACCGTCTCCCGGCCGGCCGGGTCGACACCCCGGGCCGCGATGCAGAGCAGCTTGATCGTGCAGCCCATCGCCTGCGCGCTGGCCACGTCCGCGGCGGTCACCTCGGTGATCCCCTCCCGGTGCACGTCGGCGGCGCCGACCCGGGTGTGGAACGCCAGCGAGGCGAGGATCGCCGCTTTGGCCGCCGCGTCGAAGCCCTCCACGTCGGCGGTCGGGTCGGCCTCCGCGTACCCCAGCTCGGTGGCCTCCTCCAGCGCCTCGGTGAAGCCGGCGCCGGTGGCGTCCATGGCGGAGAGGATGAAGTTGGTGGTGCCGTTGACGATGCCGGTGACCCGGTTGATCCGGTCACCGTGCAGCGACTCGCGCAGCGGGCGCAGCAGCGGGATCGCCCCGGCCACGGATGCCTCGTAGTAGAGGTCGCCACCACCCTCGGCCGCCGCGTCGTGCAGCGCCACGCCGTCCTCGGCGAGCAGCGCCTTGTTGGCGGTGACCACGCTCTTGCCGGCACGCAGCGCCTCGACCAGCCAGCTGCGGGCCGGCTCGATGCCGCCGACCACCTCGATCACGACATCCACGTCGTCGCGCTTGATCAGGCCGAGCGCGTCGGTGGTGAACAGGGTCGGGTCGATCGGCAGGTCACCGCGGTCGCGGCCGAGCCGACGGACGGCGATGCCGGCGATCTCCAGCGGAGCGCCGATCCGGGCGGCCAGGTCCGTGCCCTGCTCGTGCAGCAGCCGGACCACCTCCTGGCCGACCGTGCCACAGCCGAGCAGCGCCAAGCGCACAGGTGACGTCATCCAACATCCAATGCGAGCAGGTCCTCTTCGGTCTCCCGCCGGACGATCAGACGCGCCTGGCCGTCGCGCACCGCGACCACGGGCGGCCGCGGCACGTGGTTGTAGTTGCTGGCCATGCTGCGGCAGTAGGCGCCCGTGCCGGGCACCGCGACAAGATCTCCGGGCTGCACGTCGGCGGGCAGGAATTCATCCTTCACCACGATGTCCCCGGACTCACAGTGCTTTCCCACCACGCGGGCGAGCAACGGCTGGGCAGTCGAGGCCCGGGAGGCCAACGTCGCCGAGTACGAGGCGTCGTAGAGCGCGGTACGGATGTTGTCGCTCATCCCGCCGTCCACGCTGACGTACGTCCGGATGCCGTCGAGGTCCTTGACCGTGCCGACCTCGTAGAGGGTGAACACGGCCGGCCCGACGATGGCTCGCCCCGGCTCGATGGAGAGCCTTGGCACGGCCAGCCGCTCGGCGGCGCACTCCGAGTCGACGATCTTGCGGAGCCGCTTGGCCAGGTCCTGCGGAGTGGCCGGGTCGTCCTGGGTGGTGTACGCGATGCCGAACCCGCCGCCCAGGTCCAGCTCGGGCAGCTCCACCCCGCGCGCGTCGCGGATCTGCGCCTGCAGGGCGAGCACCCGACGGGCGGAGACCTCGAAACCGCTGGCGTCGAAGATCTGCGAGCCGATGTGCGAGTGTAGGCCGCGCAGCTCCAGCACGCCCTCGTCGAGGACCTTGAACGCGGCCGTCGCGGCGGCCCCACCGGCCAGCGAGAAGCCGAACTTCTGGTCCTCGTGGGCGGTGGCGATGAACTCGTGGGTGTGCGCCTCGACCCCGACCGTGACCCGGACAAGCACCCGGGGGCGGACGCCCCGCTCGCGGGCCAGCGCGGTGAGCCGGTCGATCTCGGTGAACGAGTCGAGGATGATCCGCCCGACACCGGCGTCCAGCGCCCGGGACAGCTCGGCCACCGACTTGTTGTTGCCGTGGAAGCCGATCCGCTCCGGCGGCATCCCGGCCGCGAGCGCGGTGGCCAGCTCGCCACCGGTGCAGACGTCGAGGTGCAGCCCCTCCTCGTGGATCATCCGGACCACCGCCCGGCAGAGGAACGCCTTGCCGGCGTAGTAGACGTCCTCGGTCGGGAACGCGGACCGGAAGTCCCGGCAGCGTGACCGCAGGTCGTCCTCGTCCAGCACGTACACCGGGGTGCCGAACTCGGCCGCGAGGTCGCGGACGCTCAGGCCCGCGACGGCGAGCGCGCCGTCGGCGCCGCGCGTGACGGTGCGCGGCCACAGCGCCGGCATCAGGGCGTTGACGTCGTCCGGGGTACGCAGCCAGGCCGGCCCTCGGCTGCCGATGTCACCGTGCAGGGCACCAGCCTCGTGAGCGCGCATCAGGTACTACATCCTCTCGGGAGCGGAGACGCCGAGCAGGTGCAGGCCGTTGGCGATCACCGTGCGGGTGGCGTTGTTGAGCCAGAGCCGTGCCCGGTGCAGGTCGGTGACCTCCTCGTCGCCCAACGGCAGCACCCGGCAGTTGTCGTAGAAGCGGTGGAAGGAGGCGGCGACGCTCTCCTCCAGGTAGCGGGCCACCCGGTGCGGCTCCCGCAGCTCGGCGGCGGTGGCCACCACCGCCGGGAACTCGGCGAGCGCCTTGAGCAGCTCGTTCTCCTTCTCGTGCCCGAGCAGCTCGGGGCGGAAGGCCTCGGCGTCGCCCTGGACCAGCCCCACCTCGGCGGCGTTGCGGGCCACACCCGCCGTCCGGGCCGCCACGTACTGGACGTAGTAGACCGGGTTGTCGCGGGTGGCCCGGGTCCACAGCTCGATGTCGATGTCGATCGGGGAGTCGCTGGAGTAGCGGGCCAGCGCGTACCGGGAAGCGTCCACGCCGATCGCGTCGACCAGGTCCTCCAGGGTGATCACGGTGCCGGCCCGCTTGCTCATCCGCATCGGGGCGCCGTCGCTCAGCAGGCTGACCAGCTGACCGATCAGGATCTCCAGGTTGCGCTCCGGGTCATCGCCGAAGCACGCGGCCATCGCCTTCATCCGGCCGATGTAGCCGTGGTGGTCGGCGCCCAGCATGATCACGACCCGCTCGAAGCCGCGCTCCCGCTTGTCCAGGTAGTAGGCGCAGTCCGCGGCGAAGTACGTCCACTCGCCGTTGGACTTGCGCAGCACCCGGTCCTTGTCGTCGCCGAAGTCGGTGGTGCGCAGCCAGGTGGCGCCCTCGGACTCGTAGACCTGCCCCTGCTCGCGCAGCCGGGCCAGGGCGAGGTCCAGCTCACCCCGGTCGTGCAGGTCCTTCTCGTTGAAGTAGGTGTCGAACTCCACCCCGAAGTCGCGCAGCGAGGACCGGATCTCGTCGAACATCAGCGCGACGCCCTCGACCCGGAAGACCTCCTGGGCGGCGGCGTCGTCCATGGTCAGCACGTCCGGCCGACGGGCCTGGACCTCGGCGGCGATCTCCCCGATGTACGCCCCGCCGTAGCCGTCCTCCGGCGCGGCCTCACCCTTGGCGGCGGCGAGCAGCGAGCGGGCGAACCGGTCGATCTGGGACCCGGCGTCGTTGAAGTAGTACTCCGTGCCCACCTCGGCGCCGGTGGCCCGCAGCAGCCGGCTGAGCGCGTCACCGACCGCCGCCCAGCGGACCCCGCCGATGTGCACCGGGCCGGTCGGGTTGGCCGAGACGAACTCCAGGTTGATCTTCTCGCCGGCGAGCCGGTCGCTGCGGCCGTACTCCGCGCCGGCCTCGACGATCACCCGCGCGAGCTGGCCGGCGGCGGCCGCGTCCAGCCGGATGTTCAGAAAGCCCGGCCCGGCGATCTCCACCGACTTGACCCCGGGCGCCCGGCCCAGCTCGTCGGCCAGGGCGGCGGCCAGCTCGCGCGGCGGAACGCCCACCTTCTTGCTCAACTGCAGGGCGAGCGTGGAGGCGTAATCGCCGTGCTCGGGGTTGCGGGGTCGCTCCACCGCCGTACGCTCCGGCAGCGCGGCGTGGTCCAGGCCACGCTCGGCGAAGACGGCGTGGGCAGCGGTGAGGACGACCGAGGCTAGTTCTGCAGGAGTCACCGAACCATGTTATCGGGGGTAGACTCGGGCACTCGGCGGCGACCCTGCGCGTCATCCGGCCCGCCACCTCCCCTGACCGACCGACCTGACGAGGCACGATGAGCATCAGCACCCCGGGCGGCCCTGAGCGCCGCCCGACCGTGGTCAGCACCGGCAAGAAGCCGGCCGCGGGCCGGCCGGCGTCCGGCGCCAAGGCCGGTTCCGGCAAGCCGGCGGGCACTCCGCGGGCAGGTGGTAAGGGTCCCCGCAAGCCGATCGCCCCGGTCAAGGTGAGCCAGGGCCGGGCCTGGGGCCCGATCGCGCTCTTCGTCGCCGTGGGCGTGCTCGCGGCCGGCATCATCGGCTACGGCGCCTGGGCGTCGTTCCAGGGCGCCAAGCCGTGGGACAAGCGGGCGAACGCCATCGACGGCATCGTCAACATCCGCAAGTCGGACCCGGACAGCCTGAAGTACGAGGCGCACAAGTCCGGCCCGCTGACCTACAAGTACTCGCCGCCGGTCGGTGGGGTGCACAACGCCGCCTGGCAGAACTGCATGGGCGACGTGTACGACGCCCCGATCGCCAGCGAGCACGCGGTGCACAGCCTGGAGCACGGCGCGGTCTGGATCACCTACCGGCCGGGTCTGCCGCAGGACCAGATCGACAAGCTCGCCGGCAAGGTGCGCGGCGTCGAGAAGATGATGTTGAGCCCGTACGAGGGTCTGGACAAGCCGATCTCGCTCCAGGCGTGGGGCTTCCAGCTCAAGGTCGACAACGCCGACGACAAGCGGATCGACGAGTTCATCAAGGACCTGCGGGTCAACGCCTCCGTCGAGGGGCCGACCGCGCTCTGCAACACGGGCATCACCGCCACCGGCACCACGCCGCGTGAGCTCCCACAGCAGCCCACCCAGTAAGGACGGCGATGACTGCTCCCGCCACCACCGACAGCGAGCACGACGAGGCTCCGACCGCCCCGGAGGAGGGCGGCCGGGCCCCGACGCGGCGCTACGGGCTGCTGGCGCTGGCCGCCATGCTGGTGGTGGGCCTGCTGCTCGGGTACGCCGGCGGCCTGCTCACCCCGGGGCTCACCCGGCCGGGTGACACCTCGGTCGAAGCGGGCTTCGCGCGGGACATGACGACGCACCACAGCCAGGCGGTGGAGATGAGCCTGACCGCCTACCGGTCGGCGACGCTGCCCGAGGTCCGGCAGATGGCCGTGGACATCGCCACCGGGCAGCAGGGCGAGATCGGGGCCATGCAGACCTGGCTGCGGGAGTGGGAGCTGAGCCCGACCGGGTCGCAGCCCCCGATGTCGTGGATGTCCGACGGGGCCACCGTGAAGAACGGGCTAATGCCGGGGATGGCGACCCCGCAGGACATGGCCGCGCTGCGGGACGCCCAGGGTGTCGAGGTCGACCGGCAGTTCCTGGCCCTGATGATCAACCATCACCTCGGCGGCATCCACATGATCGACGCGGTGCTCGGCGAGACCGACAACGCCGAGGTGCTGCGGGTGGCGCGGACGATGAAGGCCACCCAGCAGAGCGAGCTGAACAACCTCCGGCAGCTCCAGGCGCAGGCCAAGGGCTGATCCACCGGACGGGCGTACCGGGCCCGCGTCATCGCCGTGGACCGGCGGGGCGCGGGCCCGCGTCATGACCGGCCTGCGACCGTCTATGCCTATTCGTCCCGTATAGGCGTTTTGGCCAGTGCAACCGATTACGTTGCTTAGAGAGTTTTCTCCGCACATATCGTGACCAGTTGCGATTCGGGCTCGTTGCGCAGGACGTGGGGGTTGCACTCAGAGACGCACGGCGCTCGGTCACCAGCTGGTGCCGACGCCACACCATCGGCGGTGACGGGGCGGTGGCAGCCGTCCGTCGCGGACAGCGGCAGGGCGAGCCGGGAATGCTCAGCCGCGAACAGGAACTCGAACTGATCGACGTGCTGCGGGGCGCCCACCCCGACGAGTTCGACCTGGACGAGGAGCTGTGGACGCGGCAGAGCCTCACCACGCTCATCCAGCGCCGGTTCGACCTGCCGCTCGACGCGGGCGCGGTCGGGGCGTACCTGCGGGCCTGGGGGTTGGGTCCGCGGGAGCCGCGCGAGCGCGCCTGCGGGCTCTGCGTCAGCGCGGTCGAACGCTGGGTACGCAGCGAGTACCCGGCGATCACCCGGGCTGCCCAGGAGCACCTCGCCGAGGTCTACTGGATCGGGCGGGTGCGGCTCCGCGGCACCATGCCGGCGGCCGACGTGATCTCCGCCGTCTCGTCCCGCGGCCGGGTGCGCTTCATGATCACCACGCCGACGGTCGACCCGCCGCTCCCCCGCGACTTCGTGCTCCGACTCAGCGGCGAGGAGCAGCGCACCGTACACCTGATCGTGGACGGCTCGTGGCCGCGCAACGAGTGGCCACGCCGGCTCCCCCGGCGGATCGTGCTGCACCCGCTACCCAGCTGCGGGCGGGCGGTCGCGGCCTGACTCGCCCCGCTTCGGGCACCGGACGCCCGACCGTCCCGCTTCGAGCGGCCGCCCGGCCTGGCGACCAGGGCGGTCGGGCGGTTGGCGACACGATCGGGTCACCCGATACCGATTCGGCGTTCACGGAGGAGGTTTGCTAGTCTTCTCCAGTCGCTGAGCCCCCGTAGCTCAGGGGATAGAGCACCGCCCTCCGGAGGCGGGGGCGCAGGTTCGAATCCTGCCGGGGGCACCAAAGTCGTCCAGCACACGAAGAGGCCTCTGACCGGGGAACCGGTCAGGGGCCTCAATCATGTCCGGCCGTCAGCGAGGCGACGCCAGCCGCGCTCCGCGCCTTCCCGGATCTGTTAACAACCCTTGATATTAAACGTCACGAACGTCAATATGTGGAGGTCACGGTCGCCGAAGCCTGGGGGTACGCCATGAGAAGCCGTCGGATTTTCGCAGTGCTAGCCGGAGCGGCGATGACCGTGGCGGCCGCCGTCGCCTTCGTCCCCAGCAGCATGGCCGCCGTGTCCTCGGCCGACGCCGCCCCGATGGTCGCCTGCACCGCGCCGGCCTGGGCCGAGGGCAACACCTACCCGGCGGGCGCGCAGGTCACCTACGGCGGCCGGCTCTACCAGGCTCTGGTCACCCACACCGCACACCCCGGCGCCGGCTGGAATCCGGCCGCGACCCCGTCGCTGTGGCGTGACCTGGGCGCCTGCTCGGGAGGCACCCCGCCGCCGACCACGCCTCCACCGACCACGCCGCCACCACCGACCACGCCACCGCCCACCACGCTCCCGCCGACGACACCGCCGCCGACCGGTGGGACCTGCGGGGTGAAGTCGCGGCCCGCCGGCAAGGTGCTGCAGGGCTACTGGGAGAACTGGGACGGCGCCTCCAACGGCGTGCACCCCGGCCTCGGCTGGATCCCGATCACCGACAGCCGGCTCAGCCAGCACGGCTACAACGTGATCAACGCGGCTTTCCCGGTGATCCGCTCGGACGGCACGGTGCTCTGGGAGAACGGCATGGATGCCGGCGTGAAGGTGGCCACGCCGGCCGAAATGTGCCAGGCCAAAGCCGCTGGCGCGACCATCCTGATGTCGATCGGCGGGGCCGCGGCGGGCATCGACCTGAGCTCCAGCGCGGTCGCCGACCGGTTCATCGCGACGATCGTGCCGATCCTGACGTCCTACCACTTCGACGGCATCGACATCGACATCGAGACCGGCCTGACCGGCAGTGGCAACATCAACACCTTGTCCACGTCGCAGGCCAACCTGATCCGGATCATCGACGGAGTGCTGGCCCGGATGCCGTCGAACTTCGGCCTGACCATGGCGCCCGAGACGGCCTACGTCACCGGCGGCAGCGTGGTCTACGGCTCGATCTGGGGTTCGTACCTGCCGATCATCAAGAAGTACGTGGACAACGGCCGGCTCTGGTGGCTGAACATGCAGTACTACAACGGCAGCATGTACGGCTGCGCCGGCGACTCGTACCCGGCCGGCACCGTGCAGGGCTTCACGGTGCAGACGCAGTGCCTGAACAACGGCCTGACCATCCAGGGCACCACCATCCGCGTGCCGTACGACAAGCAGGTTCCGGGCCTGCCCGCGCAGACCGGCGCGGGTGGCGGCTACATGTCGACGTCGCTGGTCACGCAGGCCTGGAACGCCGTACCCGGCATCAAGGGCCTGATGACCTGGTCGGCGAACTGGGACGGGTCGAAGGGCTGGACTTTCGGCGACAACGTGAAGCGTTTGCAGGGACGCTGAGAGGTCGTACCGTCAGCCGGCTTCGCGGCGGGCGCGGGCCCGGCGCTTGCCCTCGTGCATGGCCTGCACCCGGGCCACCGGGATGGTCCGCCCCTCGGCCACGAGGTCGGCGGGCAGCGGCTGCGGCGCCGGCATCGACGCGGCCCACGGGTCGGCCCCGGCCACCAGCGCCGGCACGGTCCGGATGGTGAAGTCTGCCGGGGCCACCTCGGTCAGGTCGGCCCAGTCGACCGGGAACGAGACCGGCAGCCCGGGGCGCAGCCGCGGGCTGTACGCGGCCACCACGGTCGCCCCGCCGGCCCGGGTGGCGTCCACGAAGACCCGGCCGCCCCGGTCCTCCCGGATGAACGCCGTGGTGGCCAGCGCCGGGTCCAGCCGCTCGGCGCGGACGGCGACCGCCCGGGTGGCTGCGGCCAACTCCTCCGCCGTGGGACCGTCGGAGATCGGCACGAAGACGTGCACCCCCTTGGCGCCGCTGGTCTTGACCGCCCCGGCCAGGCCGGCGTCGGCGAGCGCCTGGCGGACCAGCAGCGCGGCGCCGACCGCCGCGGCGAACCCGTCCCCCTCCGGCGGGTCCAGGTCGAGCACCAGGTGGGTGGGGCGGTGCAGGTCCGCCGCGGTGGCCAGCGTCGGGTGGTACTCCACCGCCCGCTGGTTGGCGAACCAGAGCAGGGTGCGCCGGTCGTCGCAGAGGGCGTACGAGACCTCCCGGTGCGACGCCTCCGCCCAGACCGGCACCCGGCGGACCCAGTCCGGGGTGTACCGGGGCAGGTTCTTCTGCATGAACGGCGGCTGGCCGGGGCGGACCCGGATCACCGACAGCGGCCGGTCCCGCAGCTGCGGGAGGATCCGGTCCCGGACCGCGTCGAGGTAGTCGACCAGGTCGCGCTTGGTCGCGTCGTCGCGGTCGGACAGCGGCTGGTCGAGGTTGGTCAGGGCCACCCCGTCCCGGGTTTCGTCAGCCTCGCTCACCCGCTCACCCTCCCGGCCCCGGTGCCGTCGGTCAACTGGACGCGGCGCTTCGGTGCCGATCGGTTCCGGCCCGCAGCGCGGCGGGCCGGGCACCGGGCAGCGTGGTCAGCGCGACCAGCAGCGCGGCGACCACCAGGGCGGCGGCGACGGTGAACGCGATCCGGTAGCCGCCGGCCAGTGCCGCCACCTCGGCCCAGCCGGCGGCCCGCAGACCGTCGGCGCGTGTGGCGGCCAGGGTGGCCAGCGCGGCCAGCCCGACCGCCCCGCCAACCTGCTGGGTGGTGTTGGCCAGCCCGGACGCGAGCCCGGCGTCCGCGTCGGTCGCACCGGCCATGGCCAGCGTGGTGACCGCCGGCAGGGTCAGGCCGCCGGCCACCCCGAAGATCAGCATCGCGGGAAGCACGTCGGCGAGGTAACCGCCGTCGGCGGGCAGCCGGCCGAGCAGCAGGAAACCGACGGCGGCCAGCCCGAGCCCGGCCAGCAGAACGGCCCGGGCGCCCCACCGGGCGATCAGCCGACCGGCCAGGCCGAGCGACACCACCGCGATCACCACCGGGGTGGGCAGGAAGGCCCAGCCGGTCGCCGCCGCGTCCAGCCCCAGCACCAGTTGCAGCTCCACGGCGAGCAGGAACTGGAAGCCGAAGTACGCGGAGACCATGAGGAACTGCACGGCGTTCGCCGCGACCAGGCCGGGGACGCGCAGCACGCGGGCCGGCAGCAGCGGGGTGGGCGCCACCCGCTGCCGGAGCGCGAACCCCGCGAGCAGCAGCACCGCGAGCGCCGCCGCGCCGAGGGTCCGCGGGCTGGTCCAGCCGTGCTCGCCGGTCCCCACGATGCCCAGCACGGCCGCCATCAGCCCGGCGGTGGCGAGCAGGGCGCCGGGCAGGTCCAGGCCCGCGCGCAGGCCGATGCCCCGCTCGGCGGGGAGCCGGCGGACGGCGGCGAGCACGATGGCCGCCCCGATCGGCAGGTTGACCAGGAAGATCGACCGCCAGCCGGCCAGCTCGGTGAGCAGCCCACCGGCCACCGTGCCGACCGACGCCCCCGCCGCCCCGGTGAAACTGAAGACGGCGATCGCGCGGGCCCGCTCGGCCGGCTCGGGATAGAGCCGGACGATCATGCCGAGGCTGACCGCCATGGCCAGCGCGCCGCCGACGCCCTGGCCGAAGCGCGCGCCGACCAGCACAGCCGGCCCGGTGGCCAGCGCGCAGGCCAGCGAGGCCAGGGTGAACAGCGTGCTGCCGGCCAGGAAGATCCGCCGCCGGCCGAGCAGGTCGCCGAGGCGGCCGGAGAGCAGCAGCAGCCCGCCGAAGGCGACCAGGTAGGCGTTGACCACCCAGGCCAGGCCTGCGGCGGTGAAGTCCAGGTCGCGCTGCACGGCGGGCAGCGCCACCGCGACGACGCTGCCGTCCAGGATGATCATCAGGCTGCCGGCGCAGAGTACAAGCAGCGCCGGCCAGCGGGACGGGACCGCACGATCCATGGAACGCCTCCTTGGTGCATTGTTTGTTACCGACGCCATCGTCTGTGACCATGAGCGGGAGCGGAAGGAGGCACTCTTATGTCCCAGAGGAACAGCGATGTGCCCGCGCCGATCGAGGCCGAGCTGGCGTGCGCGGCGGGGAGCGTGCCGTTCACCCCGGGTCAGGCCCGGGCGTGCACCGTCCGCGAGGTGCTCGACCGGGTCGGCGGCAAGTGGAGCATCGGCATCCTGGTGGCCGCCTCGAACGGCCCGGTGCGCTTCACGGAGCTGGAGCGGCACATCGAGGGGATCAGTCGCCGGATGCTCACGCTGACCCTGCGCAACCTGGAACGCGACGGCCTCCTGCACCGCAGGGTCTATCCCACCGTCCCGCCGAAGGTGGAGTACACCGCCACCCCGATGGCGCTGGAGCTGTACGAGTCGCTGGTGGCGCTGACCAGTTGGGCCGAGCGGCACCGCCGGGCCATTGCCGAGGCGCGGACCAGGTACGACCGCGATCACGCCGGTTAAACCCCGCCGCGGTGTGGGGAATGCCACCACGCCGAGCTGACCGATCGGTCAGAGTCTGACCGATCGGTCAGGCATGCTGGTCTGCGGGAGGTGGACCGGTGATGGCCAGAGCGGTGTCCGAGACGCACGGCGAGATCCTCGCCGCGGCGGCGCGACGGTTCGCGGTGACCGGCTACCGGGGCACCTCCTTGCAGGACATCGCCCGTGAGGTCGGCTGCTCCAAGGCCACCGTGCTCTACCACTTCGCCAACAAGGAAGCCCTGCTCGCCGAGCTGATGGCCCCGGCCATCGCGGTGCTGCGGGACCTCGACGACCGGCTCACCGGCCTGACCGGCGCGGCCGCCCAGCAGGTCGCCGCGGCCGGCTTCGTCGACCTCGCGGTGCGGTTCCGGCGGGAGATCGCGCTGCTCCGCGGCGAGTTCCCGGAGCTGCTGGCCCAGCCGGCCTTCGCACACATCCAGCAGATCTCGGAACGCCTGCGGGACGCCTTCGCTGGGCACTCCGAGCGGCCGGGCGCGCGGATCAGCGCGCTGGTGCTGCTCGCCGGCATTCCCGAGGCGTGCGCCGAGTTCGTCGACGTTCCCGACGACGAGCTGCGCCCCGCTCTGCTCACCCTCGTCCGGCGGGCTGTCGAGCCCGTCGAGTCTTCCCTGCCCCAACCACCCACGACCGAGGACAAGGAATCCTGATGGCCACCCTGCTCTACCGGCTCGGCCGGGGCGCGCTGCGCCGGCGACGGCTCGTCGTCGCGCTCTGGCTCGTCGTACTCGTCGTCGCCGGTCTGGCCGCGGCGACCCTGCGCGGCCCGACGGCGAGCAACTTCACCATGCCCGGCACCGAGAGCCAGCGCGCGCTCGACCTGCTCGCGCAGCAGTTCCCCGCGGCCAGTGGCGCCACCGGCACCATCGCGGTCAAGGCACCGGGTGACGGCCAACTGTCCAGCCCGCAGGGTCGTGGCGTGGTGCAGGAGATCGTCCAGCAGGCCGCGACGCTGCCCGGCGTGGTCGGCGCCGTCGACCCGTTCCAGGTCGGCGCGGTCTCGCCCAACGGCCGGTACGCGTTGGTCCAGGTCCAGTTCGCCACCGGAGCGGACGAGGTGACCGACGAGCAGCGGACGGCGTACGAGCAGGTGGGCGCGGCCGCCGAGGCGCAGGGCTGGCAGGTCGCCCCGGGCGGCGAGGTGCTGGGCGGTGAGCCGGAGATCGGCTCCACCGAGACGCTCGGCGTGCTTGTCGCCGCGATCGTCCTGATCATCACGTTCGGCTCGCTGGTGGCCGCCGGCATGACGATGCTCAACGCGCTCATCGGCGTGGGCGCCGGCATGGCCGGCCTGTTCGCGCTGAGCAGCGTCGTCGAGTTGACCAGCACCGCGCCGATCCTGGCGCTGATGCTCGGCCTCGCGGTCGGCATCGACTACTCGCTGTTCATCACCTCCCGGCACCGGCAGAACCTGCTCGACGGCCTGTCCCCCGAGGAGGCGGTCGGCCGGGCCGTGGGCACCGCCGGCTCCGCCGTGGTCTTCGCGGGCGCCACCGTGGTCATCGCCCTGGCCGGGCTCGCCGTGGTGGACATCCCGTTCCTCACCGTGATGGGTCTCGCCGCCGCCGGCACGGTCACCGTCGCGGTGCTCGTCGCCATCACCCTCCAGCCCGCCCTGCTCGGCTTCGCCGGTCGCCGGGTGCTTCCCCGCCGGCTGCGTTCGGTCACCGCCGACGGCACGCCGGCCAACGACGCGGACGCCGACCGGCCGGTTGCCGCCGCACCGAGCGAGGACCGGTCCGGTTTCGGCTTCCGCTGGGCGCGGCTGGTCACCCGGTTCCGCGTACCGGTCATCCTCGTCGGCCTGCTCGGCCTCGGCCTCCTCGCGCTGCCCACGCCGGACATGCGGCTGGCCCTGCCGGACGCCTCCACGGCGGCCGTCGGCTCACCCGCCCGGGTGTCGAACGACCTGATCACCGAGGGCTTCGGTGCGGGCTTCACCGGCCGCCTCGCGGTGGTCGTCGCGGGCGACACGCCGCAGGCCACCTCGGCCGCGGTGCCGCAGGTCACCGCGCTGCTACAGCGCACCGACAACGTGCTCGCGGTGGCACCGGCGCAGCTCAGCCCGGACGGCCGGACCGCCCTGCTCGGAGTGGTGCCGAAGACCGGCCCCACCGACGAGGCCACCGAGACCCTGGTGCACGACATCCGTGACTCGGTGGGCGGGATCCGCGACGCGGACGTTCTGCTCACCGGTGTCACCGCGATCGGCATCGACGTCTCCGAGAAGCTCTCCGACGCGCTGCCGGTCTACCTGCTGCTGGTGGTCGGGCTCTCGGTGCTGCTGCTGATGCTGGTGTTCCGCTCGCTGCTGGTGCCGGTCAAGGCCGCGCTGGGCTTCCTGCTCACCGTCGCCGCCACGTTCGGCATCACGGTGGCGGTCTTCCAACAGGGGCACCTCGCCGATCTCGTCGGCCTGGACACCCCGGGGCCGCTGATCAGCTTCCTGCCGATCCTGCTCATCGGCATCCTGTTCGGGCTCGCGATGGACTACGAGGTGTTCCTGGTGTCCCGCATGCGGGAGGACTTCGTGCACGGCGAGTCGGCCCGGCAGGCCACCATCAGCGGCATGGGGCACGGGGCGCGGGTGGTCACCGCCGCCGCGCTCATCATGATCTCGGTCTTCGGAGGCTTCGTCTTCCTGGAGGACCCGGTGATCAAGTCGATGGGCTTCGCGCTCGCCGTGGGTGTGGCCATCGACGCCTTCGTGGTCCGGATGGCCATCGTTCCCGCCGTGATGTCGCTCCTCGGCGACCGTGCCTGGTGGCTCCCCCGCTGGCTCTCCCGTGCCCTGCCGAACGTCGACATCGAGGGCGAGGGCCTGCGCGCGGAACTCGCGGACCGCACGCCGACACACGTCTGACCCTCGCTGCCCGCCCCGGTCAGACGCCGGCGGGGTAGGTCTCCATCTCGCCGGAGGCGGCCGGGGCGGGCAGCGGGTGCAGCGCGGTGGTCTCGTCGCACCAGATGAAGGCGTCGTAGCGTTCGCCGAGTCGGGTGGGCACGTAGTTGCCCCAGGACTCGAAGGACGGGTCGTAGACGACCCCGATCGCCCGGTGGTCCGCGGTGCCGGTGACCCAGCCCGGCTGGTCGTCGCCGCCGAAGACCAGCACCGCCCGCTCCGGCATCAGCTCGTGCAGGCGCCGCTCGACCGACCCCTCCCGGGCCGGTGGGACGATCATCGCCTCGGCCGGTGAGCCCCACCGGGGTGCGGCGATCGCCGTACCCCGGTAGCTGCCGAAGCCGACCAGGGCCACCGCCTCGTCACCGTGCCGCTCCCGGGCCAACTGGCCAATGTTGATCATTCCGTCGGCGGCCATGTCGGTTGCCCGGGCGTCCCCGACGTGGGTGTTGTGCGCCCAGACGATCCCCCGCGCGTCCGGGCCGTACCGGTCCAGCAGCCGGTCCAGGGTGTCCTGCATGTGGATGTCACGGATGTTCCACGAATCCGGTCCGCCGGCCACCATCGCCCGGTAGTAACGCTCCGCGCCGGCCACCACCGCCGCGTTCTGCCAGGCCGAGAAGCGGTCCGGGCCGTCGGAGAGGGCCTGCTCCCGGGTCCTGGCTAGCAGTCGCACCACCTCCTCCTCGCACCGCGCGGAGACGAACCGGCTGGCGGCGCCGTACTCCTCGACCCGTTTGCCGTACGGCTCGAAGCACCGGTACGCGTCCTGCGCCGCCTCCAGCGAGGTCGGATCCTCCTCCCCCAGATAGTCGAAGATCGCCTGCATCGACTCCCAGAGGCTGTACACGTCGAGCCCGTGGAATCCAGCCCGTTGATCCTCCGGGCGCTCCAGGTTCCACGCCCGCAGCCAACGGCAGAACCGGGCCACCTCGGCGTTCGCCCACATCCAGGTCGGCCACCGTTCGAACTGCTCGAGCGCCGTCTGCGGGTCGGGAGCACCGCCCGGCGCGCCGGTGACCGAGCGGTGCACCCGGTCGCAGTCCGGCCAGTCGCCCTCCACCGCCACGAACGAGAAGCCGCACTCCGCGATCAGCCGGCGGGTGAGCTGCTCGCGCAGCCGGTAGTAGTCGTAGGTGCCGTGGGTGGATTCGCCGATCATCACCACCCGGGAGTCCCGGACACGCTCCAGCAACGGGTCGAAGTCGCTCGGCGCGCCGAGCCGCTGAACCAGCATGTCCGCGGCTACCCGGCGGCCGCTCCGACAAACCGTCGGCGCGCCGCCCGGCGACACGCCGTCCGCCGTCCGCCGGGCCGACCGGTGTAAGGGTGCCCGCGACCGGGTAGTCGGCGGTATGACCGTCACCGGGGTTCAGTTGCAGGAGTACCTGGCCGGGCTCGACTACCCGGTCTCCCGCGAGGACCTGGTCCGCTGGGCCCAGGAGAACGGGGCCAGCACGGCGATGTTGCAGATGTTGCGAGCGTTGCCGGTGGAGCAGTTCGAGTCGCCGGACGAGCTGAACGCCGCGCTGACAACCCGCTCCTGACCCCCGCTCGGTTACGGGACGGGGACGGTGCGGGATTCGGTGCGAGCGGTTTCGGCGGCGGCCAGGATGGCGACGACCTCGCGGCCGAACCAGACGTCGCAGAGGTGGTCACGGGTGCCCGCCTGCACCTGCTCGACGAGCTGGTCGATCGCCACGCCGAACGCCGTGGCGGGGTCGTTCTCGCCGAGCGGGACGGTCTCGATGCCGTTCTCGCCATAGAAGACGAACTCGCGGGCCATCGCCTCGCCCGGGGCGTCGAGGGAGAGCGAGGCGCTGCTGGTGGCGCCACCCTCGTGGGTGAGCAGCAGGTGCACCATTCCGCTCGGCCCGTCCATCGCGGCCACCTGGGTGGCCTTGCCCAGCACCGGCAGGATGATGGAGAGCGCGTGCGGGCCGATGTCCCAGAGCGCGCCGTGCTCCCGGCGCCACAGCGAAAAGCCGTACGGGCTGCCCTCCTGGAAGATCGAGGCGAACGCGATGGTCCGGCCGTGCTGCCAGCCCCCGGCGGCCGCGGTCGCGGCGAGGAACGCGGTGACGTTCGGCTGGAACCGCTGGGTGAAGAAGACGACCGAGGCGACCCCGGACGCCTCCGCTGCCGCGACCACCCGATCGGCGTCCTCGACGGTGAGCGCCAACGGCTTGTCCAGCAGCAGGTGCCGACCAGCGGCGGCCGCCCGGACCGCGATGTCGGCCTGGATGTTCGGCGGCAGCGCGACAGCGATCGCGTCACACACCTCGAGCAACGCGTCGACCTCGGCGAACGCCGGCACCCCGTACCGCTCGCCCAGCGCGGCGGCCCGCTCCGGGTTGCGCCCCCAGACCCCGACCAACTCCGCGTCCGGGTGGGCGTGCAGCGCCTTCCCGTGCGTCTCGATCGCCCAGTGACCGGTGCCGAACAAGCCGAACCGCAGCACGTGTACCTCCGCCGTTTCCCCTGACCGCGGCGACACCACGGCCGTGATCCACGCTAGTCGCCCCACCAGCCGTGACGGCGGCGGGTCGACCAACCGGAGCCGGCAGGTTCCCGTCGCCGCCCGGGCGGAGCCACGGCCTGGCCGGCGTCTGTCGCGCTGCCCCACATCTGGGGCAGCTCGACAGGGCGAGGCAGCGTCGTCGGTTACTACGACGGTTAGTAGGCTGTGCCGGTGACCGAGGCGACGACCGGGTGGGGCCGATGACCAGTGCGGCGGCGGCCAACTCGCCGGTGGACGGGATCCTGGCGACGGCATCGATCGTGCTGTCGCTGCTCGTCGCGGCGTGGGCACTGGTGGCGGCGGTACGTCACCGGCCACCGGACCGGGTGCAGTTCGTCGGCCTGGCCGTACTGGAACTGGCGCTGCTCGCGCTGACCGTGCTGGCGCTGGTCGCGGTCGTCGGCGGGGACCGGCCCGGCGAGCCCGGCGCGTTCTTCGGCTACCTCGTCACGCTGGTCTGTATGCCGCCACTGGCCTGGGTGCTGGCCCGGATGGAGCCGACCCGCTGGGGTTCGGCGATCGTCTGCGCGGTCTGCCTGGTGGCCCCGGTGGTGGTGGTCCGGTTGCAGCAGACCTGGGAGGTCCTCGGTGGTTGAGACACGACCGGCCCGGCGCGCGACGAACACCGGTCCGGGCCGGCTGCTGATCGCGGTCTACCTGCTCTTCGCCATCGCGGCGACCAGCCGGGCGGGCCTGCAGATCGCCACCAGGTTCGACGAGGCGCCGGTGGCGTACCTGCTCTCCGCGCTGGCCGCGCTCATCTACATCGTTGCCGCGGTGGGGTTGGCCCGCGCCGGGCACACCGGCCGACGGGTCGCGCTGGCCTGCTGCTCGCTGGAGCTGGTCGGGGTGGTCGCGGTCGGCATCCTGAGCCTGGCCGACAGGGACCTCTTCCCCGACGAGACGGTGTGGTCGCAGTTCGGCAGCGGGTACGGCTACATCCCGCTGGTGCTGCCGGCGCTCGGCCTGTTCTGGCTCTGGCGCACCCGCCGCGACCCCGCCTGAGCGACCCGCAGACGCGTCGAGGGCGCTCCGTCGTGCATGGAGCGCCCTCGACGGGTACGGGTCAGTTTCGCGGGCCGCCGGCCACGTAGATGACCTGGCCGGAGACGAACCCCGCCCCCTCGCTGGTCAGGAACGAGATGGTGTGCGCGACGTCCTCCGGCCGGCCCGGGCGACGTACCGGGATCTCGGCGGCGGCGTGCTTCTGGAGGTCCTCGAAGTCGACCTTCATCCGGGCGGCGGTGGCGGCGGTCATGTCGGTGACGATGAAGCCGGGCGCCACGGCGTTGACGGTCACCCCGAACGGCCCCAGCTCGATGGCGAGCGTCTTGGTGAAGCCCTGGAGACCGGCCTTGGCGGCGGCGTAGTTCGCCTGGCCCCGGTTGCCCAGCGCGGAGGTGCTGGAGAGGTTGACGATCCGCCCCCACTTGCGGTCCACCATGTGCTTCTGAGCGGCCTGGCTGAACAGGAACGCGCCGCGCAGGTGCACCCCCATGACGGTGTCCCAGTCGGCGTTGGTCATCTTGAACAGCAGGTTGTCGCGGAGCACCCCGGCGTTGTTGACCAGCACGGTGGGCGCGCCCAGCTCGGCGGCGATCCGCTCCACGGCCGACTCGACCTGGGCCCGGTCGGACACGTCGGCGCCCACGCCGAGCGCCCGGCCGCCGGCGCCAGCGATGGCGTCCACCGTCTCCTTGGTGGCCGCCTCCTCGATGTCGACCACGGCGACGGCCATCCCGTCGGCCGCCAGCCGGCGGGCGGTGGCCGCACCGATACCGCGTGCGGCTCCGGTGACGATGGCGACGCGGGGCTCCTCCGACATGATTACCTCCCGGTAACTTGGGGTCGATCGAAGGAGCTTAACCCCCGCACCGACAGTCACCAGCGATGACCATCGCTCAACAAGAGCTGTCTATACGAGTGGATCTTTCCGGCGTAGCGTCTCGTTCGCTGTTACCCCATCAGCAACCACAACAGACGACGAGACAAGGAACGACATCACGTGAAGTTCTCGCGTACCCGTGGAGCCTGGCTCGCCGCCGTGGTCTCCGCGGCCCTCGCGGCGACCGGCGGCACACCCGCCGTGGCCGCCGCCCACGGCGCGCCGGCCGATCCCGGCTCGACCCCCACCCCCGCGACCGACCTGCCCACCCCACCCGGCACCCACTCGGTCACCCTGATCACCGGTGACACGGTCACCACCCGCCGGAGCGCCAACGGCGGCACCCTCGACGTACGGCGTCCCAACGGCACCCCGGCCCCGGTACGGGTGGTGGAGGCGGGCGACGACCTCTACGTCTACCCGCAGTCCGTACTGCCCTACGTGGCAGCGGACACGTTGGACAAGCGGCTGTTCAACGTCACCCGGCTGATCGCCGACGGGTACGACGACGCGAAGGTGGACCACCTGCCGCTGATCGTGTCGTACACCGACGCCGCCGCCGGCCTGCGCACCGGCGCCGCGCCCGCCGGGGCGACCCGCACCCGCACCCTGAGCAGCATCTCGGGTGCCGCGCTGAGCGAGAACCACGGCCAGGCCGACGAGTTCTGGGCCGCGGTCACGGGCGGTGCCCCCACCGCGAAGTCGACACCTGCGGCCGGCGGCAAGGGACGCTTCGCCAGCGGGATCGCCAAGATCTGGCTGGACGGACGGGTACACGCCGACCTCGCCGACACCACCGCGCAGATCGGCGCCCCCGAGGTGTGGGCCGGCGGCGACACCGGCGTGGGCGCGCGGGTGGCCGTGCTGGACACCGGAATCGACGCGACCCACCCGGACCTCACCGACCGGATCGGCGAGTCCGCCGTGTTCGTGCCCGGGGAGGAGATCACCGACCGGATCGGGCACGGCACCCACGTCGCCTCCACCATCGCCGGCACCGGCGCCGCCTCCGGCGGCCGGGAGAAGGGTGTCGCCCCGGACGCCCGGCTCGCCATCGGCAAGGTGCTCAGCGACGCCGGGTTCGGGCAGGACTCCTGGATCCTCGCGGGCATGGAGTGGGCGGCCCGGGACGCGGACGCCAGCATCATCAACATGAGCCTGGGCTCCAACCAGCCCAGCGACGGGACCGACCCGATCAGCCAGGCCGTCAACACGCTCAGCGCCGAGACCGGTGCCCTGTTCGTCGTCTCCGCCGGCAACGCCGGCGCCCCGGGCACCGTCGCGGCGCCGGGTGCGGCGGACGCCGCGCTGACCGTCGGCGCGGTCGACAGCGAGGACCAGCTCGCCTCCTTCTCCAGCCAGGGCCCGAGGATCAGCGACGAGGCCATCAAGCCGGAGCTGACCGCGCCCGGTGTCGGGGTGCTCGCCGCCCGGTCGCAGTACGCGCCCGGCGAGGGCGCCTACCAGACCATGGACGGCACCTCGATGGCCGCGCCGCACGTGGCGGGCGCCGCCGCGCTGCTCGCCGCGAAGCACCCGGACTGGACCGGCCAGCAGCTCAAGGACGCCCTGGTCAGCACCACCCGGGCCACGTCGCGGTACGACGCGTTCCAGGCCGGCACCGGTCGGGTCGACGTCGCCGCAGCGGTCCGCGCCCCGATCGTCGCCACCGGCACCGTCTCGACCAGCGTGCGGTACGACACCGCGAAGGCGGGCGGCAGCACGCACCCGGTGACGTACACCAACACCACCGGCCAGCCGATCACACTGGGCCTGGCGCTGGACGCCGCGACCGCACCGGCCGGCCTGTTCAGCCTCTCCGCGACGCAACTGACCGTGCCCGCGAACGGCACCGCCACGGTCACCATGACCACGGACACCTCCCGGGCCAGCACCGGCAGCCGGTACACCGGTCAGGTCGTCGCCACCGGGCCGGACCGGGCCGTGCTGACCCGCACCGCGATCGCCGTCGGCACCTTCACGCCGTACCACCAGCTCCGCCTGGAGCTGACCGACCGCTCCGGGAAGCCGGCCAGCGGCGTCGTCGAGCTGGGCCAGCCCGGCAGCTACGAGCCGGCCTTCGTAGAGACCGACCCGGACGGTACGGCGCAGCTGTACCTGCCCGAGGGCGTCTACTCGGCGATGAGCTTCCTGAACGTGACCGGCAGCCACGGGCCGAACTCCCTCGGCCTGGCGCTGCTCGGCGACCCGGACATCGACCTGCGGAAGGACACCACGATCCGGCTGGACGGCAAGGCCGCCCGCAGGGTCGAGTCGTCGGTGCCCCAGCAGACCGCCGAGACGTTCACCCGGCTGGACTACTACCGGTCCCAGGGGGCGGGCCGGTGGCGCTCGTTCATCGCCGGTGGCGTCTTCTACGACAGCTTCTGGGCCCAGCCGACCGATCACGACGTGCGGCACGGCGACTTCTACCTCGGGGCACGCTGGCGCAAGGAACAGCCGGTGCTGAGCGTCGGCACCACGACGGTCGACTTCGACGACGTGGTCCGACAGCAGAGCACCACCCAGTTGCCGAAGGGCCGTTGGACACTGCCGGCGGTCTTCGCGGGCAACGGCGCCCCGAGCGACTACGCCGGGCTCGACGCCCGGGGCAAGGTGGTCGTCGTCCGACACAACTGGGACGTCAGCGACTCCGAGCAGGCCGCCGCCGCGACCGCAGCCGGCGCGAGGCTGATGCTGGTGGTGAACGACAACCCGTGGCGCGAGGTGCGCGACTACGGGATCGACTTCTTCACCCCCACACCGATCGAGGTGGCGCTGCTCAGCACCGACGAGGGCGAGGCGCTGATCCAGCAGATCCAGCGCGGGTCCACCAGGGTCGAGGTCGTCTCGCAGCCCGTCGCCGACTACGTGTACGACCTGGTCCAGGCGTACCACAACCGGATCCCACGCGAGCTGACCCGGACCGAGACGCCGAAGACGCTGGCCCGGATCGACGTCGGCTTCGCCCTGCCGAGCCGCGAGGTCCGGGGTGGCGAGTTCCGGTTCGACTGGCCGTCGTACTCCGACTGGGGCATCGGCCAGACCAGCAACCGGCCCCTCGCGGCCGTCCGCACCGACTGGGTGTCCACCGGCGACCTCTACCAGTGGGGCCAGGAGGCGTACGTCGACTCCACGTACCAGATCGACACCCGGACCGGCTACCGGGCGGGCAGCCGCGGCGAGGAGCGGTTCTTCCAGCCGATCGAGCGGCCCCACCTGAACAACAACTTCAAGCTGCCCAGCCGCTCGGGCGACGCTCTCAACGTGGACGTGCCCGGCTGGGGTGGGGCCGACCACGTCGGCATGGCGATGAACGCCGCCGAGCAGACCAACCAGCTCTACCAGGGCGGGACGCTGCTCGGCCAGAGCAGCAGCACGTGGGTCAGTGGCACCGCGCCGGGCGCGGGCGACCTGCCGTACCGGCTGGTGGTGCGGACCAAGCAGGACCCGACCGCCGGCCGGTACTCCACCAGCACCGAGACACGGTGGACGTTCCGGTCGAAGGCGCCGGCCACCGGGGTGGAGTCGGCCGTGCTGCCGCTGCTCCAGCTCGACTACGCCGTCGACACCGACGCCGCGGGCACCGCGCCGGGCCGGACGAACCTCACCGTGTCCGCCGCGCACCTGCCCGGCGCCACCGGGTGCGGCAGCATCCGGCCCGTCATCCTGGAGATCTCGTACGACGACGGCGCGCACTGGCAGAAGCAGCCGCTGGACCGCGCGAACGACGGGTCCTGGACGGCGAAGCTGCGGGCGCCGAAGGGCGCGGGGTACGTCTCGCTGCGGGGCAGCGCCACGGACAGCTCGGGCAACGCGGTCAGCCAGACGGTGATCCGCGCCTTCGGCGTGCGCTGAGCGTCCGGCGATGAGCGCGTGACGTCCGTCCGGCGCCGACCGGACGGACGTCACGCGTGACCGGGGAGGACAGCCCGTCCCCGGTCGAGGTCAGCTGGCCGCGCCCAAGCAGAGCCGGATCCAGCGGTAGCCGTAGCCGGAGAGCTTGACCGCGCCGAGCTTGCCCAACTCGCCGTAGCCGCGGTCGGCGAGCACGTCGTTCGGCAGGTCGGCCTCCGCCTCCAGGGAACTCAGGTCCACCTCGACGTCGTCGGTGCCCAGGTTGTGCAGGAAGACCATGGTCCCGGTCGGCCCGTCCGCCCGGTGCGCCAGCACTCCGGCCGGCGCCGGCACGTCGATGTGGGTGGTCGAGCCGGAGCCCACCTCCGGTGCCTCACGAAGCGTCCGGATCATGCGTTCGAACCAGGCGAGCAGCGACTTCGAGTCACCGCGCTGCGCCGTGACGTTGACCCTCTGGTAGCCGAACTCACCCTTGTCGATCACCGGGCGGACCAGCTTCTCCGGGTCCGCCGTGGAGAAGCCGGCGTTCGGCTGGTACGACCACTGCATCGGGGTACGGATCGCCTCCCGGCCGGGCAGCGACAGGTCCTCGCCCATCCCGATCTCCTCGCCGTAGCGCAGCACCGGCGTGCCGCGCAGCGAGAACTGGAGGGCGTACGCCAGCTCGATGCGACGCCGGTCGTTGCCGAGCATCGGGGCGAGCCGGCGACGGATGCCCCGGTCGTAGATGCGCATGTCCTCGTCCGGGCCGAACTGCGCGTACACCTGGTTGCGCTGTTCGGTGGTGAGCCGGGACAGGTCGATCTCGTCGTGGTTACGCAGGAAGGTGGCCCACTGGCCGCCGACGGGCAGCGTCGGGGTGTCGCGCAGCGCCTCGACCAGCGGCTCCGGGTCCTGCCGGGCGAGGGCCAGCATGAGCCGGCCGTTGAGCATGAAGTCGAAGAGCATGTGGATCCGGTTACCGGAGCCGCCCGCGTCGCCGAAGAACGTCGGCAGCTGGTCCGGCTCGACGTTCGCCTCGGCCAGCAGGACCGCGTCGCCGCGCCGCCACTGCACGTGCTGGCGCATCTCGGTGAGGAACTCGAAGTCCTTCGGCGAGTTCGGGTTGCCCGGCTCGGTCAGCTCGATGATGAACGGCACCGCGTCCATCCGGAAACCGGAGACGCCGAGCTGGAGCCAGAACGACATGATCTTCTTGATCTCCGCCCGGACCGCCGGGTTGGCGAAGTTGAGGTCCGGCTGGAACTTGTAGAACCGGTGGTAGAACCACGCCTTGGCGGTGCGGTCGTAGCTCCAGGTCTCGTCCTGCTCGCCCGGGAAGACCATGCCCTGGTGCCGGTCGTCCGGCTCGGTCTCGGACCAGACGAACCAGTCGCGGTACGGCGAGTCCGGCGAGGAACGGGCGGACTGGAACCACGGGTGCTCGTCGGAGGTGTGGTTGACCACCAGGTCGATGATCACGCGGATGCCCCGGTTCTGGGCCTGGTGCAGCAGCTCCGCGAAGTCGCCGAGGGTGCCGAAGCGCGGGTCGACGTTGTAGAAGTCGGTGGCGTCGTAGCCGTCGTCGCGGTTGGGCGACGGATGGATCGGGTGCAGCCACAGGCAGGTCACGCCCAGCCGGGCCAGGTAGTCCAGCCGGCCGATCAGCCCGCGGATGTCACCGACCCCGTCGCCGTCGGAATCGACGTACGTGTCGATGTCGAGGCAGTAGACGACGGCTTCGGAATACCAACGGTCACCCATGCCGAATGAACTTCTCCGTTCGATCACCGCGGCAAACCCGGCCGACGAACGGCGGAGCCCGGACGTCGCTTCCGGCCGGTACCGTGCCGGTCATGGAGATCGAACTCGTACCGCCGAGCGAACCGTTGGACTGGGCCCGGGGCGGCTGGCTGTGCCCGCCGGTCCGCGCCGAGGAGGGCCCGGGCGGCGAATTGATCGTCGAACCGGCGGCGGAGAGCGACTTCTGGCGGCGGACCAGCTACGGGTTCGTGCACGACAACGGCCCCGCCCTGCTGGCCCCGCTGCCGGTCGGCAGCGCCATGGAGGTGAGCTTCCGGCTCGACCTCACCGGCCAGTTCGACCAGGCCGGTGCGCTGGTGCGGGTGGACGAGCGGACCTGGACCAAAGCCGGCGTCGAAATGAGCGACGGCGAACTACAGCTCGGCGCGGTGGTGACCCGGGAGTTCTCCGACTGGTCGGTGGCGCCGGTTCCGGAGTGGTCAAGCCGGCAGGTGACCGTGCGGGTCAGCCGGGCCGGCGACGCGCTGACCGTCCGGGCCCGGGTGGACGACGAACCGTGGCGGCTCGTCCGGCTCGCCCCACTGGACCCGGCAGCCGAGGCCACCGCCGGGCCGTTCTGCTGCGCGCCGGTCCGCGCCGGCCTCACCGTGGTGTTCACCGGCTGGCGGCAGGGGCCGGCCGACACCGCGTTGCACCCGGAGCACTGACCGGCACGGCAGCGTGGCCCGGCTCACCGGCAGGTGTGGCGGAGCGCCCATCGGGTATCACCATCTGATCCCCGGCTGCCGACCTGGAAGGACGACCATGGCGCTCGCCCAGAATGTCGACCCGTCCAAGTTCACCGGGTTGACCGGTTGGGTGGCCACCGTGATCGACAGCATGGGGCCGGTCGGCGTGGCGCTGCTGGTGGCGCTGGAGAGCATCGTCCCGCCCATCCCCAGCGAGATCGTGCTGGCGCTGGCCGGCTACCTCGCCAGCGAGGGCCGGTTCAACGTGGTGCTCGTGGTGGTGGCCGCGACGGTCGGCTCGCTGGTCGGCGCGCTGGTGCTCTACTGGCTCGGCGCGGCGCTGGGCGAGGAGCGGCTCAAGCGCTGGCTGGACCGCATCCCGCTGGTGGACCGGGACGACCTGGAGAAGGCCGACCGCTGGTTCGAGCGGCACGGTCGATGGGCGGTGCTGATCGGCCGGGTCGTGCCCGTGGTTCGCAGCCTGGTCTCCGTCCCGGCCGGGGCGAACCGGATGCCGCTCGGTGAGTTCATCCTGCTCACCACGATCGGCAGTGGGGTGTGGAACACCCTCATCGTCGGCGCCGGCTACGCGCTCGGCAGCCGCTGGCAGGACGTCGAGCGGTACAGCGACTGGTTCAACTACGGGATCGTCGCGGTCTTCGTCGTCATGGTGGTCAGCTGGGTGATCCGCAAGGTTCGCCGACGCCGGGCGCGCGACGACCGGCGGTCGGTGACCGCCGGTCGCTGATCCGCGTCTGCGCTCAGGGCGGCGGCCGGACGTGTCGGAAAGGGCCCCCTGCTCCACCGCAGGCGTTGACAGGGGGCCCTTCCTTTCGTTTCAGCGGCGGAAGGTGAACCAGTTGACATTGACGAAGTCGTTCGGCTGCCCGCTGGTGAAGGTGAGGTAGACGGTGTGCCGGCCGGTCACCCCGCCGACGTTGCCGGGCACCGAGCGCCAGCTCTGCCAGCCGCCGGTGTTGCCGATCGCGAAGCTGCCGATCGGCGCGGCGGTCGGGCTGTCCAGCCGCACCTCGACCAGCCCACTCGCCCCGCCCCCGGCACCGGAGGCCACCCGGGCCACGAAGTCCCGGGGCCCGGCGGAACCGAACTCGACGTTGTCGTAGCGCGCCCAGTCGCCGTTGCGCAGCCCGGCGATGTTCTGTCCACCCTCGGCGCACGCCTCGACGAACACCCCGTTCTGCCCGTTGAACGACTCGGCCTGGATCTGCCCGTACGCGTCCCTCGTGCCGCCGGGCGGCGGGGTGGTGGGCGGCGGGGTGGTCCCGCCGCCGCGCCGGCGCCGGTACACCGCCACGTAGTCGACCAGCATCGGCCGACCGGGAACGGTCGCCGCGGTCGGTGTGCCACTGCCGGCCACCCCGTTCGGGAAGGCCCCGCCCATCGCCACGTTGAGCAGCAGGAAATAGCCGGCGTGCGAGGTCATCTGCGACCAGGCCGGCTCACCGACCCGACTCTGCGTGACGGTGTGGTAGAGCTGGCCGTCGACGTACCAGCGCAGTTGCTGCGGGCTGATGGAGGCGTCCCACTCGAACCTGTAGGTGTGGAACGCGGACTGGCAGCTCGCGCCCGGGCAGGCGCGGGACGCTCCGATGCCGTTGAACTCGTCGCACGGCCCGCCCGGGGCGACGCCGCAGTGCAGCACTCCCCAGACCGAGTTGATGCCGTTGACGTTCTCCATCACGTCGAACTCGCCGATGCCCGGCCAGTTCTGGTAGTTACCCCGGTAGGGCGCGCCGAGAGCCCAGAAGGCCGGCCAGTAGCCGGCCGCCGCGGCGCCGGTGACGTTCGGCATCTGGATCCGGCCCTCGATGGCCAGCACGCCGCCGGCCGGGGCCTTGAAGTCGCTGCGCACGGTCTCGATCCGCGCGGAGGTCCAGCCGCCCCCGCCGTCGCGCAGCGGCGTGATCCGCAGGTTGCCACCGCCGTCGTGGCTGACGTTGGCGGTGCTGGCGGTGTAGTTCTGGATCTCGCCGGTGCCCCAGTTGGCCGGGCCGCCCGGGTAGTTGTGGCCGGTGTCGATGATCCAGTTGGCGGCCGACGGCAGGGTGCCGGCGGCGCCGGTGAAGTCGTCACTCCAGACGGTGCTCCAACCGGGGGCGGGGGGCGGAACGGCGGCCTGGGCGGTCACGGTGATCCCGGCCAGGGCGGTGGTGGTGGCGACGAGCAGGACGGACGCCAGCATGCGGCGTCGGACGGGCGGGGCGGCGGTGGCCGCCGGAGGAGGTGACATGGACGTGCCACTCTGCGGGGACGGGTCGGGAGAGCGCTCTCTCAGAGTTGTACGTCCCTCCGAAACAGTTGTCAACGTCGATCTATGTCGGTGCTCGCCGGAGCCGTCTGCGGCCGTCGGAGCACCACCTGCTCCAGGGCCGACCAGGCGGTCGTGGTCACCAGGTAGATGACCGCCGCGAGCGGCAGCACCAGCGCCACCAGCACCGTCGTGAACGGCAGCAGGGGCAGCAGCCGGCCGAGCGTCGCCGCACCCGGCCCCTCGGTGGGCGTACCGGCCACCGTGCCGACCGCAGCCGACGCCCGGCGGGCCCGCCGCGACGACCACCAGGCCAACGCCAGCAGCACGGCCAGCAGCACGGCGAAGAGCGGACCGGCGGCCCCGGTCAGCCCGTCGCCGAGGTGGTGGCCCAGCGGCACGCCGGCCAGCCGCTCCTGGAGCAGCCCGGTGCCGCCCTCACTGGTGGTGAACAGCCGGTACAGGACCAGCAGGAACGGTGCCTGGAGCAGCAACGGCAGGCAGCCGGCGATCGGGTTGGCGCCGGCCGAGCGGTACAGCGCGAACACCTCGCTCTGGAGCTTCGCCGGGTCGTCGGCGTACCGCCGTTGGAGGTCACGCACCTGCGGGGCGAGCGCCGCGCGGCGCCGCTCCCCGCGGACCTGGGCGACGGTGAGCGGCGAGATCAGCAACCGCACGGCGATGGTGAGCAGCACGATGGCGGCGGCGGTCGCCATGCCGCCGGCCAACGGTTCGAGCAGATCGGTGAGCCAGGACAGCGCGGTGCCGGCGGCGCCGACCACGCCGTGCAGTGGTGCGAAGGCGAGCATGGGAAACCCCTCGGTCCGATTCCGGTGGGTCCTCCCCCGGCGGCGTCCGCTCGACGGGAGGACCGATGACGGCGGGATCGGCCGCGCGGCGGCGTGGCGCTACGCGGCCGAGGGGTGCCCGGGTGCGCGGGTGCGGGGCCGGCCGGCGGCGTCCGGGTCGACCTGCCGGGGCACCCGCCGACCACGGGAGCGGGCCCGCAGCCCGGTCCAGCGCCGGGCGACGCCCGGCAGGCCCGAGCGGCCCGGCACCCGCGCCGCGAGCAGCACGGCGAGCAGCACCAGGGCGGTCAACGCGGCGCCGGCGAGCAGGTCAGCCGGGCGCACCGCGAGCAGGGTGAGCTGCGCGAACGCGGACATCCACGCAACCCCGAACAGCCCCAGCGGTACCGGCACGGTTTCCAGCCTAGGACCCGGAGTCACGCCAGCCGATCGAATCGTGGCCACCCGGGCGCGGACCGACCGCGCGGATCCCGGCGCCGGCCGACACGCGGCGCGCGGCGCGCGGTGCCGCCCGACACGCGGGCCGACGCGCCGTCGCCACGTTTCCCGTCATCGCCACGGTGGGTAACCAGGCGACCGACCGACGCGGACGGACCGCGACCGGCAGGAACGGACGGTGGTGTCGATGACCGGCCAGGTGGCGGAGGCGCCCAGCGGGACGGCCGCGGGGACCGAATTGCTCACCGTGGGTGTCGAGGAGGAGTTCCTGCTCGCCGACCCGCACACCGGGGCCGCGGTACCCGCTGTCGACCTGGTCCTCGAGCAGGTGCCGGCGGAGCTGCGCGGGCAGGTGGAGCGGGAGTTCCAGACCAGCCAGATCGAGATTGGCAGCCCACCCGGCCTTGAGCTCTCGTCGATCCGGCACTCCCTCGGCGTGCTGCGCCGGGCGCTCTCCGACGCCGCCGAGCGGGCCGGCGTACGGCTGCTGGCCATCGGCACCGGGCCGGTGGACGGCCCGGTGCCGCCGGTGGTGGACAAGCCCCGCTTCGACCGGATGATCGAACGGTTCCGGCTGCTCGTTCCGGGCCCCGGCAACAACGGCATGCACGTGCACGTGGGCGTCCCCGACCCGGAGACCGGCGTGCAGGTGCTCAACCACGTCCGGCCCTGGCTGCCGATGCTGCACGCCGTGACCACCAACTCCCCGTTCGCCCGCGGCGAGGACACCGACTACGCCAGCTGGCGCTCGGTGGAGTGGGAGCGCTGGCCGTCGGTGGCGCCGACGCCCTGGCTGGAGTCGCACGAGCACTACGAGCGGCTGATCCGCCAGTTGATCGCCAGCGGGGTGATGCTCGACGAGGGGATGCTCTACTGGTACGCCCGGCTGTCGGCGAAGTACCCGACCGTGGAGCTGCGGATCGGCGACGTCTGCCCGTCGGTGGACGACGCCGTGCTGGTCGCCGCGCTGGTCCGAGCCCTGGTGGCCACCGCCATGTCGGACGTCGAGGCCGGCCGGCCGGCGCTGCCCACCGATCACCACCTGCTGGTCGGCGCGCACTGGCGGGCCGCCCATGACGGCCTGGAGGGTGAGGGCGTCGACGTCACCACCGGCGAGCTGCGCCCGGCCTGGGAGCTGCTGGACCGGTTCGTGGAACGCATGCGACCGGCGCTGGAGCAGCACGGTGACTGGGCCGAGGTGACCGACCTGCTGGGCGGGCTGCGGCGGCACGGCAGCGGCGCGGCGCGGCAGCGGGCGGTGTTCGCGCGCACCGGACGGCTCATCGACGTGGTGCAGGACGTGGCGCGGCAGACCCGCGGCTGATCTCCGCGTGACAGGATGGTCCCGTGGCGCAACGGCTGATCGTCATCGGCGGGGACGCCGCCGGCATGTCGGCGGCGTCCCAGGCCCGACGCCGCCGTGGCCGCGACGACCTGGAGATCGTGGTCTTCGAGCGCGGCCACTTCACCTCCTACTCGGCGTGCGGCATCCCGTACTGGATCAGTGGCCTGGTGTCCGGCCCCGAGCAGTTGATCGCCCGATCCCCGGAGACGTTCCGCACCGAGTTCGCCATCGACGTGCGGATGCGCCACGAGGTGACCGCCATCGACCTGGAGCGCCGCGAGGTGGTCGCCCGAGACCTGGAACAGGGCGGTGAGGTCCGCGAGCGCTTCGACGAGCTGATGTACGCCGCCGGTGCATTGCCGGTGAAGCCGCCGTGGGCGGACACCGACGCGGGCGGCGTGTTCGGCATGCAGACCCTCGACGACGGCGCGGCACTGCGCGACTGGCTGGACGGCGAGCCGCAGCCGCGCCGGGCGGTGGTGGTCGGCGGCGGGTACATCGGCGTCGAGATGGCCGAGGCCCTGATCGAGCGCGGCCTCTCCGTCACCCTGATAGAGGCGGCCGACCAGCCCATGGCGACCGTAGACGGCGACATGGCCGAGCTGGTCGCCGAGGCGATGCGCGGCCTGGGCGTCACGATCCGCACCGGCCTGCGGGTGACCGCTCTGGAGCAGCGGGACGGCCGGGTGTCCGCGGTGGTCACCGCCGAGGGGCCGATGCCGACCGACGTCGTGGTCCTGGGTCTGGGCGTACGCCCGAACACCGCGCTCGCCGAGGCGGCCGGGCTGCCGCTCGGGCCGACCGGGGCGATCCGGGTGGACCGGCAGATGCGGGTGCCCGGCATGCCGGGGATCTGGGCGGCTGGCGACTGCGTGGAGACACTGCACCGGGTCAGCGGGATGCCGGTGCACATACCGCTGGGCACGCACGCCAACAAGCAGGGGCGGGTGGCCGGGATCAACATCGGCGGCGGGTACGCCACCTTCATGGGCGTGATCGGCACGGCCGTCACGAAGGTCTGCGACCTGGAGGTGGGCCGGACCGGCCTGCGCGAGCGGGACGCCACCGCGGCCGGCTTCGACTTCATCTCGGTGGTCGCCGAGTCGACCAACCGGGCCGGCTACTACCCCAGCGCCCGGCGGATGACCGTCAAACTGATCGCCGAGCGACCCAGCGGGCGACTGCTCGGCGCGCAGATCGTCGGCTGGTCCGAGGCGGCCAAACGGATCGACACGCTGGCCGTGGCGCTGTGGAACGGCATGACGGTGGACGATATGACGGCGCTCGACCTGGGCTACGCTCCGCCGTACGCGCCGGTGTGGGACCCGGTGCTGATCGCCGCCCGAAAAGCCGTCGACGTGCTCGCCGCCGTCGACCGCTGACCCGCGCCGCCCGTGGAGGACCACCCCATGACGCAGACCCCGACCCGGCCGACCGCGCGACGACGCCCGACCATGGTCGACGTGGCCCGGCACGCCGGGGTCAGCCTGAAGACCGTCTCCCGGGTGGTCAACGACGAGCCGGTGGGTCAGGAGCTGGTCGGCCGGGTGCTGGCCGCCATCGCCGAGCTGGGCTTCCGGCGCAACGACATCGCCCGCAACCTGCGTTCCCGGCAGCTCAACGCCACCGTCGGGCTGCTCATCGAGGAGATCGCCAACCCGTTCTACGCCACCATCGCCAGCGTCGCCGCCGAGATCGCCGCCGCGCACGGGACCATGCTGATCACCGCCTCCTCCGAGGAGGACCCGGAGCGGGAACGCGCCCTGCTGCAGGATTTCACCCAGCGCCGGGTCGACGGGCTGCTGGTGGTGCCGGCCGGCCCCGACCATTCGTTCCTGCGCCGCGAGGTCGAGCTGGGCATGCCGGTGGTCTTCCTGGACCGGCCGCCGCAGGGCCTGCTCGCGGACGCGGTGCTGCTGGACAACCAGGGCGGCAGCCGTGCCGGGGTCGGGGCTCTGCTCGACGAGGGGCACCGCCGGGTGGGTGTCCTGCTCGGCGCGCCGACCGTGCCCACCATTCGCGAGCGGCTGGCCGGCGCCCGGGCGGCGCTGACCGCCGCCGGGATCGAGCCCGACGAGTCGCTGGTCCGCGACCGGCTCATCGCGCCCGAGGAGGCCGGGTGGGCGGTCGCCGCGCTGCTCGACCTGCCGGACCCACCCACCGCCTTCTTCTGCGGCAACAACCGGCTCACCGTCGGCGCGCTGCAGGAGCTGCACCGGCGGGGCAGCGACGCCGCGCTGGTCGGCTTCGACGACTTCGAGTTGGCCCACCTGATGCCCCGGCCGCTCACCGTCGTCGGGTACGACACCCGGGAGCTGGCCCGGATCGCCAGCGAACGGCTGTTCCGGCGGATCGCCGGTGACGACTCCCCACCGTCGACCACCGTGCTCCCCACCCGGCTGCTGCGCCGGGGCCTGACGCCGCCGGCCGCCTGACAGCCGACTGCGCCGACCCGACCGAGGTCGGGCCGGGCGCGGGGCTCAGCTCGCGGCGCCGAGCAGCGCCGCCACCTCGGCCCGGCGGGGCGGGTCCGCGCCGCGGCGGGCGCAGGTCAGCGCGGCCACCAGGGCGGCCTGCCGGAGCACCGCGGCCCACTGCGCGGCGGTCAGCGCGGCGAGCCGGTCGGCCGGCCGGTCACCGAGCGCGTCGAGGTCGGCGAGCGCGGCCAGCAGGCCGCCGGTGAACGCGTCGCCGGCGCCGACGGTGTCGACCACCGTGACGGGAACCGCCGGCTCCTCGTGCATCGATCCGTCCGGGGCGAGCAGCAAGGCCCCGTCCGCGCCCCGGGTCACCACCGCGCAGCACACCCCGGCCTCGCGCCACTCGGCCATCACGTCGGGCACCGCCCGGCCCGGATAGAGCCAGGCCAGGTCCTCGTCGCTGGCCTTGACCAGGTGCGCGAGGCGCACCTGACGCCGCACCCTCGCCTGCTCCCCCGCCCGGTCCGTGACGATGCTCGGGCGCAGGTTGAGGTCGATCGAGACGGTGAGCCCGTCCCGGCGGCGTTCGCGGGCCAGCAGATCCTCCAGGACCTGCGCGCCGGGAGCCAGCGCGAGCGCGAGTGACCCGGTGTGCAGGGCGGTCGCCGACGACCCGGTCAGCTCGGGCAACTCCTGCGGCGTCCACTGCCAGTCCGCCGTGCCGGCCAGCCGGAACTCGTAGCTGGCCTTACCGCTGGCGTCCAGAGTGGCCACCGCCACCGAGGTCGGCTGCTCGGCGCGGACCGCCCAGTCCAGGTCCACCTGGTTGGCACTCAGGTGCTCGGCGAGTTGCCGGCCGTACCCGTCGGTGCCGAGCCGTGCCAGCAGCCGCACCGGCTGGTCGAGCCGGGCCAGCGTGACCGCCACGTTGGCCGGCGAGCCGCCCGGCACCGCCCGCTGCCCCTCGCCGGAGACCACCAGGTCGATCAACGCCTCACCCGCCACCACGATCACGCGGGCACCTCGCCCGGGGAGAGCGGGCCGGGGCCGCCGAGCGCGTCGGCCGAGCGGGACAGCAGCACGGCCTGGTACGCGTGGTAGACGTCCGGCCGGCCGTGCCAGACCGTGCCGGCGGGCCGGTTCTGCGGGTCCAGCTCGTGCCGCCACCCGGCGTCGTCGATCAGGTGGCGGCGCGCGTACGCCCAGAACACCCGGTACCAGTCGGCGTATACCGCGTCCCCGGTGCGCCGGTGCAGGGTGACCGCAGCCCCGATCGCCTCGGCCAGCACCCAGTGCATCCGGGAGCGGACGACGGGCCGGTCGTCCCAGTCGATGGTGTAGACGAAGCCGTCGGCGCCATCCACCGCCCAGCCCCGTCGTACGGCGGCGGCGAACAGGGCGCGGGCGTCGGCGAGCAGCCAGCGCGGCGGCTGCACAAGGACCGCCTCCAGTTCCAGCAGCAGCCGGGCCCACTCCAGCCAGTGCCCGATCGTCGAGCCGTACGGCCGGAACGGGTCGGCGGGCCGCTCCCGGTTGTAGTCGGGGAGCGGCGCCCAGTCGGCGGTGAAGTGCTCGGGCAGCCGCCAGTCGTGCCGGGCACCCTCCCCGTGCACGAGGTGTGTGCCGATCCGCAGGGCCCGGTCGGTCCAGCTCGCGTCGCCGGTGGCGGCGGCAGCGGCGAGGAACGCCTCGACCATGTGCATGCTGCTGTTCGCGCCGCGGTAGTCCTCGGTGATCGTCCAGTCCCGGTTCCAGGATTCGCGGACCGCTCCGGCCTCGGCGTCCCAGAACCGGTCGCGCACCACGGCCAACGCGTCGTCGAGGAGCCGGTCCGCGCCGGGCCGCCCGGCGCGCGCCGCCCCGGACGCGGCGAGCAGCACGAACGCGTGGTCGTACCCGGCCTTGCGCTGGTTGGTCGGCGTGCCCTGCTGGTCGACGGCGCCGAACCAGCCGCCGTACCGGTCGTCGCGCAGCAGTGTGCTGAGCGCGGCGACGCCGTGGTCGACCAGAGCGGCCGCCTCCGGATCGCCGTTGCGGTAGGCGAGGGCGGACACGTGGGTCATCCGGCAGGTGATCCAGGTGTGCAGCGGCTCGCTGCGGTCCGGGGTGCGGTCGTCGGTCAGCCACCAGAAGCCGCCCTCGGGCCGGACCGCGCGCCGCGCCGTGTCGAGCAGCGTGTGGGTCTGGTCGGCGAGGAACGGATCAAGGTCGGGCAGGTCGGGTGATGCTGCCGGAGCAGGAGTTGGTTCGGCTGCGGATCGGGGCACGTCGGTCATCTCAGCTGGTCACCGTCGAGTAAGGGAAGGAAATATGGCCAGAATCGTGGGCAGATAGCTGAGATTACTCCCATTTGCCCGTTGACATCGTTGTCTCATTTCCACCCTGCTCTGGCGGCCCGCCGACTGTCAATTCTGCTTTGTCACACCGCCAACCGATGATCCAGGATGACCGGATGGAACTGCCCGAGGGGCTCGTCTGGCTACGGCGGTCGCCGGACGGCCAGGCCTGGCTGGCCACGCTCCCCGACCGGCTGGCGGAGTGCGCCGAGCGGTGGTCGCTGCGGCTCGGGCAGCCCTTCGGGTACGCCTTCGCCTCCCTGGCGCTCCCCGCCGAAATGCCCGACGGCATGGCGGCGGTGCTCAAGCTCCAGTACCCCGACACGGAGAGCCGGCACGAGGCCGACGCCCTGGCCCGGTGGGACGGCGACGGGGCGATCCGGCTGCTCGCGCACGATCCGCAGCGCCGCGCACTGCTGCTGGAGCGCTGCCAGCCCGGCAGCCCCCTGCGCGAACTGCCCGCCGACCGGGCGCTGGACGTGCTGACCGGGCTGCTCCCCCGGCTCTGGCGGCCGGCCGGCACCCCGTTCACCCCACTGGCCAAGGAGGCCGCCGGCTGGATCGACCGGATGCCCCGCAACTGGGAACGGGCCGGCCGGCCGTACGAGCGGCGACTGCTCGACGCGGCGCTCGCCCTGCTCGCCGGGCTGGCGTCGAGCCAGGGCGAGCAGGTGCTGGTCAACCAGGACCTGCACGCCGGCAACGTGCTCTCCGCCGAACGGGAACCATGGCTGGTGATCGACCCGAAGCCGCTCACCGGCGAGCGTGAGTTCTCGGTGGTGCCGATGGTGCGCGGGCGGGAGCTGGGCCACTCCCCGGCCGCCGTCCGCCACCGGCTGGACCGGCTCAGCGCAGAGCTGGGGCTGGACCGGGAGCGGGTCCGGGGCTGGACGATCGGCCACACGCTGGCCTGGAGCCTCGACGACGACGCGGTCTCCGCGCACCACGTCGAGGTGGTCCGGTGGCTCCTCGACGAGCAGTGACCGACCGCTGCCCTGTCGAGGTGCCCCACATCTGGTTGTCGAGCTGTCCCACATCCGGGGCAGCTCTACAGGGCGTCGGAGCGGCGGGCACCGGGCCGATCAGGCGGGCTGGCAGGTACGGCACCAGTAGAGGTTGCGGCCGGCCAGCTCGCCGCGGCTGACCTCGGCGCCGCAGACGTGGCAGGGCGCGCCGGGGCGACGGTAGACGTACACCTCGCCGCCGTGCCGGTCCATTCGGGGCGGACGACCCATCGCCTCCGGCAGGTGCGCGTCGCGCACGGTGTCGATCCGGCCGTGCTCGGCCGCGAGCCGCATCAGCCCGACCAGGTCGGCCCAGAGCGCGTCCCAGCCGGCCCGGGTCAGCTGCCGCCCCGGCAGCGTCGGCGGCAACCCGGCCCGGAACAGCGCCTCGGTCACGAAGATCAGGCCGGTGCCGGCCACCACCGACTGGTCCAGCAGCAGCGCGGCCAGCGGCGTCGGGCTGCGGGAGATCCGGGCGTACGCCCGCTCCGGGTCGGCGTCCGGTCGCAGTGGGTCCGGCCCGAGGCGGCCCCGCAGCGCGGACACCTCGGGCGGGGTGAGCAGCTCGCAGGCGGTCGGACCACGCAGGTCGAGCCAGTGCCGGTCGCTGGCCAACCGCAGCCGTACCTGGCCGACCGGCTCCGGCGGCTCCCCCGACCCGTCGGCGAACTTCCCGTACAGCCCGAGGTGCACGTGCAGCGTCAAATCGCCGGCGTAGTGGTGCAGCAGGTGCTTGCCGTACGCCTCGGTGTCCTCCAGGACGGCGCCGGAGAGCCGGGCGGCGCCCTCGGCGAAGCGGCCCTGCGGGCTGGCGGCGTGCAGCTTGTCCCCGACGAACAGCTCGGCATGCCGGGCCGCCAGGCGATGAATCGTGTGTCCCTCTGGCACGGATGCCAAGGATAGCCAGCCGGCCGTACCCGGAATTGGTGTCAGGAAACACCCACCTGGGTACTTCGGGGCGGTACCGCGTGGGGTGCCACCCGTTCCGTCGGCCACCACGCATTCATCAGGAGGTGTGTTGTGGTCAGGATTCCTTCGCTGTCCCGCCGGCCCGAGCCGGAACCGACACGGGACGAGAACCTCGACGGCCGCATTGACGGTCGCGACACCCCGGTCACCGACCGGGAAGGCACGACGGTGACCGGAAACCGGTCGGACGACGGCACCAGCCGCCCGATGGTCACCGACCGGGACGCCGACCAGGCGACGTACCGAAGCACCGCCGCGCCCACCGAGCAGGCCGGCGAGGCCGAGCGGCGGGCGAGCGAGCGGGCGGCGGTTGCCCGAGCCGCCACCGCCCGGCCGGCAGAGACCGAGCCCCGAGTCGGCGCCGCCCCGGTGTCAACCCCCGGGCGCATCGCCGACCGGGACGCCGAGCCCGACCGCACGACCCGGCGACCCGACACGACGGACCGGGTCCCGACCGACCGGACTCTCGACCCGACCCCCGACCGGACCGCGCCGGAGCCGCCGGTGACGCGCGGCCCGAAGCCGCGGGCCAGCCTGCTCGCCACCCTCGGCCTGATCGTCGCGGTCGTCGGCGCGCTCTTCGTGCTGACCGGCACCCTGGCCGGGTACGGCATCGGGCTCGGCGCCCTCGGCGCGGTGCTCTCGGTGCTCGGCCTGATCGCCACCCGCCGCCGGCACATCGCCGGCAAGACCGACGCGCTGTTCGGCGTGCTGATCGGACTGGCCGCGGTGGTGCTCGGCGTGCTGGCGATGACCGGTCAGTTCGCCTGGCCGACCACCGACGGCGACTGGGTACAGCGCTTCCGGGAGTGGCTCGACTCACAGTTTGTCGATCGTTTCTAGCGGGCACTGTCCCGCTCGCCGGTGGTGCACCGGCGAAAGCCGGCGGTTCGCCGGCAGCCCGAACTCCCGGTGGTTCACCGGCCGGGCAACACCCTTTCAGGGGCGGCGGTTCGCCGCCCCTGAAGTGCATCCGGGGCCCGGTTCGCCGGGCCCCGAGGCGTTTCCAGGGCCCGGCCGGCCGCCCACGCAACGAATCGCAGCAGCAGACCGGCCATACGCAACGAATGTTCGGTCTGCGCAAGCCTCGGTGGTGGTTCCTGCCGCTCACGCCGCATAACGTTGAGCAACGGCGCCAGCCCGTGGGCCACGGTGGCCGGGCGCGCCCGACCCTGGGAGCACCACAATGACGATGGACGCCACCAGCCAGCGCCTGTTGATGTGCCGGCCGACGTACTTCGCCGTCGACTACGCGATCAACCCCTGGATGGACCCGAGTGCGCCGGTCGACGCCGCGCTGGCCGTCCGGCAGTGGGAGCAGCTGCGCCAGACGTACCGCGACCTGGGCCACACCGTCGAGGAGATCACTCCGGTGCCCGGCCTGCCCGACATGGTCTTCGCCGCCAACGGCGGCACCGTGATCGACGGCAAGGCGATGGCCGTGCAGTTCCGCGACCCGCAGCGCGCCGACGAGGCGCCGGCCTACCGGGCCTGGTTCGAGGCCGCCGGCTTCGAGATGTACGACCCGAAGCACGTCAACGAGGGCGAGGGTGACGTCCTGCTGGCCGGCGACCACCTGCTGGCCGGCACCGGCTTCCGCACCGCGCACGCCTCGCACACCCAGTTGCAGGAGGTCTTCGGCTACCCGGTGATCACCATGCAGCTGGTCGACCCGCGCTTCTACCACCTGGACACCGCGCTGACCGTGCTCGACGAGCGGACCGTGGCGTACCTGCCCGAGGCGTTCTCCCCCGGCAGCCAGGCCGTGCTGCGCCGGCTCTTCCCCGACGCCGTGCACGCCACCATGGCCGACGCCGAGGTGCTGGGACTGAACGCGGTCAGCGACGGGCGGCACGTGGTGCTGCCCGCGCAGGCCACCGACCTGGCCGCCAAGCTGCGCGACCGGGGCTACGAGACCATCGGTGTCGACCTGTCCGAGCTGCGTAAGGCCGGCGGCGGACCGAAGTGTTGCACGCTGCGACTCCGTCAGGGAAAGGCAAGCAAGTGATCGTGGATGACATCCTGCGGACGCCGGGAGCGGTCCGGGACGCCGAGCGCTGGACGGCGCACAACTACCACCCGCTGCCGGTAGTGATCTCGTCGGCGGAGGGCTCCTGGCTCACCGACGTGGACGGCCGGCGCTACCTGGACTGCCTGGCCGGCTACTCCGCGCTCAACTTCGGCCACCGGCACCCGCAGCTGATCGCCGCCGCGCACGCGCAGCTGGACCGGCTGACGCTGACCAGCCGGGCGTTCATCCACGACCAGTTCGCCGACTTCTGTCGGGAGCTGGCCGAGCTGTGCGGCAAGGACCTGGTGCTGCCGATGAACACCGGCGCCGAGGCGGTCGAGACCGGGATCAAGGTGGCCCGCAAGTGGGGCTACCAGGTCAAGGGCGTGGCCGCCGACCAGGCCAACATCGTGGTGGCCGAGGGCAACTTCCACGGCCGGACCACCACCATCGTGAGCTTCTCCACCGACGAGGACGCCCGCGCCGACTTCGGGCCGTACACCCCGGGCTTCACCGTGGTCCCGTACGGCGATCTGGAGGCGCTGGCCGCCGCGATCGACGAGAACACCGTGGCCGTGCTGCTGGAGCCGATCCAGGGCGAGCAGGGCGTGGTGGTGCCGCCGGAGGGCTACCTGCCGGGTGTGCGCCAGGTGTGCACCGAGCGCAACGTGCTCTTCATCGCCGACGAGATCCAGTCCGGCCTGGGGCGTACCGGTGCGACCTTCGCCTGTGACCACGAGGGCGTCGTACCGGACATGTACCTGCTGGGCAAGGCGCTCGGCGGCGGCATCGTGCCGGTCTCCGCGGTGGCCGCGAACGCCGACGTGCTCGGCGTGCTCAAGCCCGGCCAGCACGGCTCCACCTTCGGTGGCAACCCGCTGGCCTGCGCGGTGGCGATCGAAGTGGTCCGGCTGCTGGCCACCGGCGAGTTCCAGCGCCGCTCGGCCGAGCTGGGCGAGCGGCTGCGGGCCGGCCTGGAGGGGCTGGTCGGCAAGGGCCTCGTCGCGGTACGCGTCCGCGGTCTCTGGGCCGGTCTGGACATCGACCCGGCGCTGATGAGCGGGCGGGAGGCGTGTGAGCGGCTCGCCGAGCGCGGCGTGCTCGCCAAGGACACCCACGGCTCCACCATCCGTCTCGCCCCGCCGCTGGTGATCACCGAAGAGGAGATCGACCTCGCGGTGGCCCAACTCGCAGCCGTACTCACCGCCTAAACCACCCCGCCCCCGTCCCCGTCCCCTACCCCCTGCCCCCGTTGATCTAGGGCATATCGTCGCGGTTGTAGATCAATCAGCGACGATATGCCCTAGATCGACAAGGCGGGGGGCGGGCGCGGCGCGGGCGCGGGGCGCGCGCGGGGGGTTAGGCGCGGGGTAGGCGCATCGCCATGGTGGGGGCTTCGGCCATCACTGAGGTGGGGGTGAAGGGGGCGCCGGTGGGCAGTTCCTCGGCCCGGCCGATCTGCACCCCGGGGTAGAGCTCCACCATGTCGCCCTCACCCAGCACGCGGGACTGCTGCGGGGCCAGGGCGACGCGGGCCGCCTCGGCCATCGAGCCTGCCGGTCGGATGCCGGAGCCGTTGGTGCTGACGTCGGTCACGATGACCTCGCCGACCCGCAGCTCGAAGCGGACGTGGCCACGGCTGATCCACCGTCGGGCCTCGTCGTTGAGCCACTGCCCGAGCATGATCCCGCCGTCCTGCTCCGGGGCCCGGCCGGCGACCACCGGCTGCTCCTCGCTGAGCACGAACCGCCGCCGGACCAGACCACCGACGCGTACCGCGAGCACCTCCGTACGCGGCCGGGGGCCGCCGTCGCCGAGCCGTACGCCGTGCCGGGGGCAGGTCGGTACGCCACCGCGCAGCGCGGGCGGCGGCTGCCCGGCCGGGCTGCGCTCCACCCGGGCAAGGTCGGCGAACGCGCCGCCTCCACCACCGCCACCGAAGAGCGCGCAGCCTGGCTCGGGGCAGCGCCACTGGCGGGCCAGCAGCTTCGCCCCGGTCGGCGAGCGGGTGCCGGTTACCGGCGAGTGCCCGCCGCCGACGTGTGCGATGAACGCCGGTCCGCCGGCGCCGGGCACCGGGGCGAGCAACCGACCGGGCTGCTCGACCAGCCACGGGAACCGCCCGCGCAGCCCGTCGAAGCGGACCCGGCTGAGCACCGGCAGCCCGAGCAGGTCGGCGACCTCCAGCATCCGGTCGCCCGGGTTGTCGAGCACCTCGACGAGCCCGTCGTCGGCCCAGCGGCGGACCACCATCCGCTCGTTGGAGGTGAGGTCGGCGTCGGAGAGCAGTGCCCGGTGCACCACCGCGTACACCTGGACGCTGTCCTCCTCGAGCTCACGGGAGAGCGCGTCGATGACCATGCCGAGCCGCAGCAGGCTGGCCGGCCGGCCGCCGTCGAGGTCCTGGTAGCGGATCACTTCGGCCAGGTCGAGGACCGCACGGGCCAGCGACGGGTCCGTGCAGACCCGGCCCTCGATGGCGTCCAGCACCTTGCTGATCTCGAACCTCATCGGGCACTCCGGATGATCTCGTCGATCCGGCGGGCGAGGTCGATGTCGCGGTGGGTGACCCCGCCGGCCGAGTGGGTGACGCAGCGGAAGGTCAGCGTGCGCCAGCGAATGTCGATGTCGGGGTGGTGGTCCAGTTCCTCGGCCGCTCCGGCCACCCGGTCGACCACCGCGATGGCCGCCGGGAAGCTGGGCAGCTCCACCGTGCGGGTGATCCCGGTGCCGTCGCCCGACCAGCCCGTCAGCCCGCCCAGGTCGTCTCGCACCGCTTC
Organism: Micromonospora cremea; assembly: GCF_900143515.1. NCBI lineage: Bacteria > Bacillati > Actinomycetota > Actinomycetes > Micromonosporales > Micromonosporaceae > Micromonospora > Micromonospora cremea. The sequence continues at coordinate 1,076,409 of NZ_FSQT01000002.1, forward strand.
CGCGGTGAGCAGGTCTGCCATGCGGCGACCCTACCGGGAGCGGCGAGCGGCAGCGACCAGCGGTGGCGGGGTGTCGGCCGGCCCGGGCACGGCGAAACGGGGGCGGTGCCCTACGGCACCGCCCCCGCCACGTACGTGCTCAGCCGCGCCGCGGCCCCAGTGCTCAGCCGCGCAGCGGCTGCCCCACCTCGTGCAGGTGGCCGAGGGCCTGCCGGTACGACTCGACCAGCCCGGTCTCGGCGTACGGGATGCCCTGCTCGACGCAGTAGGCGCGGACGATCGGCTGTGCCCGGCGCAGGTTGGCCCGGGGCATGTTCGGGAACAGGTGGTGCTCGATCTGGTAGTTGAGCCCACCGAGCGCGGTGTCCACCAACCGGCTGCCCCGCACGTTGCGGGAGGTCAGCACCTGCTTGCGCAGGAAGTCCAGCTCGTCCTCAGCGGTCGGCATCGGCATGCCCTTGTGGTTCGGCGCGAACGCGCAGCCCATGTAGAGGCCCCACAGCGCCTGGTGCACGGCGGCGAAGAGTAGCGCCTTTCCCGGCGACATGACCGCCAGCAGCAGCGCGACGTAACCGGCGGTGTGCGCGAGGAGCAGGCCCGCCTCGACCGCCCGGTGCCGCATCGGGGTGGTGTACCGGCCGTCCGGTCCCCGGCCGACGATCGCGCGGATGCTCGCCACGTGCAGGCTCAGCCCTTCGAGCAGCAGCATCGGGAAGAAGAAGTATGCCTGCCGCTTGGCCATCCAGCGGCCGAACCCGCGGGTCTCCAGCGCCTGCTCCGGCGTCCACACCAGGGCCCCCGCGCCGACGTCCGGGTCCTCATCCTCGTGGTTCGGGTTGGCGTGGTGCCGGTTGTGCTTGTCGACCCACCAGCCGTAGCTGATCCCCACCGCCACGTTGCCGGCGAACAGCCCCACCAGCTCGCTGGGACCGCGTCGACGGAACATCTGGCGGTGCCCGGCGTCGTGACCGAGGAACGCGACCTGGGTCGTGGCCACCGCCATCACGGCCGCGAGCGGCAGCTGCCACCAGGAGTCACCGACGAGGAACACGGCGACCCAGCCGGCCACGAAGGCACCGAGGGTGAGCAGGATGCGGGCGACGTACCAGCCGGGACGCCGCTCCAGCAGACCCGCCTGGCTGATCCGCCGGGACAGCTGTGCGTAGTCACTGCCTCGCCGTCGTACCGGCGGTTCTGCCACCGCTCCGAGCGCCATGGGCTGCTCCCGTTCCCGCTCACGCCCGTACCGGGGTGGCCCGGGCTCACTGGCAAGTCTCCCGGTATGGGTTGCTTTGAGTAACCCTGACAACCCCCGAATGGGGGGTAGGGCGGGCCCTACCCTCCCGCCAGATTTCCTCAGCCCAGCCGGGCCACCACGTCGCGCAGCCGGGCCAGATCACGCCGTCGCCGCTCGTAGCTCGCGGCGAGCCCGATCAACGCCAGCCCGCCGGCGCCCAGGTAGATCCACCGGGGCAGCAGGTCCCAGCCACGGGCCAACTCGTGCAGCGCCAGCACCGCCAGCACGCCGCCGCCGAGCAGCACCGGGGCCTGCCAGCGGCGGGTGGCGCCGGCCAGCACCGCGCCCAGCGCCGCCGCGCCGAGAAGCAGCCGCCGCCACGGCTGCGGGTCCGGCCCGGCCAGCACCGACACCAGGCTCGGCAGCAACGCCGCGACCAGCCCCGGACCGAGCGCGGGCCAGCTGGTCAGACCGGGCCGGGTGCGCAGTGCCAGCAGCCCCGCGCCGAGGGCGAGCGCCGCAGCCGGCAGGGTGTACGCCTCCAGCACGGTCACCCCGCCGGCTGCCAGCAGCACCCACGCCCCGAGCAGCTCGCTGCCGCCGGCGATGGCGGCGAACGACCACCGCCGGGCGACCGGCTCACCCCGGCGCAGCAGCCGCAGCGCGACGGCGACACCCCAGAGCACGCAGACGGTCGCGATGTGCCGCGCCACCTCGACGGCGAGCACTACCGCCACCAGCGCCACCGCCTGCGCGGCAGCGTCCAGCACCCGCCCGACCAGGACTCGCGCCGACGAACTCCCGCGGGTCGCCTCGGGTGGGCTGGTCGCGGCGGCGATCGCCAGGACCAGCGCGGCCACCGCCAACAGCGGGTACGCCGCCGCCCGGAGCGGCAGCCCTCCGGCGAGCGGGGCGGTCACCGCCAGCGCCGACGCCGCCCCTACCGCGGCGAGGCAACCGGTGACACGCACCTCGGCGTTCCGCGCTCCGACGGCGACGACCACCGCCGCCACCAGCACGACGCTCTCGGCGGCGAGGGTGCCGGCCCGGGTGGCCAGCAGCCCCACCACGCCGGCGGCGGCCAGCACCACCCCCACCGGCACGGCGATCGACGCGAGAGCCGGGCGGGGCACGGCCAGAGCGGCGAGCAGCAGCGCGGCAACCCCGGCGAGCAGGACGGCGGCCGGCAGCACCGGCCAGGGCGCGCCGACCGCGACGAGCAGCACCGGCAGCGCGGCCGCGCCGAACGGCAGCGCGCGCAGCAGCGGCGGGCGGACCCCCCGAGCCGCCAGCACGGCGGCCACCGCCAGCACGACCAGCGCCAGCCCGGCGGGCAGCGCCGTCGGGTCGGCGACGACCGTGGGAACTCCCGACCAGACCGGACCCCGGCTGCCGTACGGCGCGGTGAGCGCGGTCAGCAGCGCCGGTAGCGCGGCCAGCACCGCGACCGCCGTCAGCACGACGCCGGCCACCGCCAGCAGAGCCTCCCGACCGGTCACCGGCGACCCCGCCGGACTGCTCGACCCGGCCGGCTCGTGGTCGCCGGCTGTCGGCACCGCCGTGGTGACCTGCTCCCGCGATCCGTCCGGTTGATCGCCGGTCCCCGGCAGGTCCCACCGGGCGACGAGCGCGACGCCCAGCGCCGCCAGCGCGGCGTACGGCGCGAGCGGCTCGTTACCCGCCACGACCAGCGGCGCCAGGCCGGGCACGCTCACCGCGACAACGGCGCCGCTCACCGCGTACCCGGTCAGCTCCACCCGGTGGCGACGCGTCGCGAGCAGCGCGACCAGCGGCAGCGCGGCGGCGGCCAGCGCGGCCCGTGCCTGCCACCAGGGCGGCGCGCCCGCGGTGAACAGCGCCAGCGCGGCGACCCCGGGCAGCGCGACCTGCGCGACCAGCAGACCCGTGCCGGCCACCCGCCGGTACGACCCGGCGGCCCGGCGCACGGCGAGCGCCAGGCCGAGCACGGTGATCGTCCCGAGCGCCACCAGGGCACCGGCCGGAGCGGCCAGGGCCACCAGCAGGCCGTGCCCGAGCAGGACGGCGCCGCCGAGCGCCCCGGTGAGCAGCGTGGTCGGCCGAAGGGCCGGTCGGGCCAGCACCGCGAGCAGCAGCACAGCCCCGCCGACCAGGTCCACGGCCACCACGGCCGGCCAGGCGGCCGTCCAGCCGGCGGGCAGGGCGAGCAGCACGGCCACCGCGCCGGCCGTGGCGAACGGCACCCGCGCGCCCCGGGGCAGCAGCAGGGCCGTCGCGCCGAGCGCCAACACCAGAGCGGGTGCCACCTGCCAGCCCCAGTCCAGCTCCGACCCCGTCCCGGCACCCTGCCACGGCGGCAGCGACCGGCCGGCGGCGGCGACCGCCAGCCCGCCGGTGATCAGCACCGCGATCTGCACCGTGCCGGCCGCGATCAACAGCGCCCCGGCGCGTGGGCCGGTCCGCCAGCCGACCGGCAGCAGCCCTATCGCGCCGGCCAGCCCGAGGGCCACCGTGGCCGCCGCGAGCAGCAGCAACGACGGCCGCAGCTCGGCCATCGGGCGCAGCAGCGCGACAGCGAGCACCGGCACCAGCAAGCCGGCGGCCACCGCCCGCAGCACGCGTCCCCCGACCAGCCCGGCCGCGCCGAGCCCGGTCAGCGCGACCAGCACCAGCGGCACCCCGGCCAGCAGCGGTGAATCGGCCGCCCGGCCGAGCAGCAGGGGCACCAGGGCGCACCCAGCGGCACCGACCAACGCGGCGACGTGCCCGACCCCGGCCAGCACCCGGCCGGCCAGATTGGGGCGCCCTCTCCCGTTTTTCAGCCCGGCCAGCACGGCCAGGTCCAGCAGCGCCACCCCGAGCAGGACCAGCGCCCAGCCACCCGCACCCGGCCGCGCCTCCACGGCGAGCATCGGCAGCACCGGCTGGGCGGCCAGCAGCGCGGCGAACCAGGGCCCGGTCAACCGGCTCCACCGGGCGTACGCCGTGGCGACCGCCGCGCTGGCCCCCCCGACCAGCGCGGCGTACCTGCTGCCCGGCCAGCCGGCCACACCAGCCAGGTCCACCGACCAGGCCGCGTAGCCGTCCAGCACCACCAGCAGCAGCCCCACCGCGGCGAACGTCTCCGCCGTGCCACGCAACCCCCGGCGGACCGCCAGCAACGGGACGGCCAGGGCGAGCGCGGTGACCGCCGCCAGGATCAGCGCCCGTCCACCGACCCCCACCGCCGCCCAGGCCACCGCGGTGAAGACCACCGCCGCGGTGCCCAGCAGCAGTCCACCGAGGACGAAGAGCAGGCCCTGAACCGTCCGGGTCGACGTCTCCGCCGCGCCCGGCGCCGAGGCCCCCGCAGCGGCCGGCATTCCCGGCCCGTCGACCACCCCCGAGCCGCTGGGCGTTCCGGTGAACGACGCCGGGCGCGCCGTGACGGACGCCGCCAACCCGGCGCGAACGACCGCGGCCAACTCGTCCCGCCGCCGGGAACTGGCCGCCAGCCGCCCGGCCAGCTCGGCGTACGTCCGGCAGGCCCGTTCCACCTCCGGTCCGAGCCGCGCGACCTCCCGGCCCAGCCGGACCACCTCGGCAGCGATCGGGTCAGGCGGACGGCGGCAGCCGCCGCAACCGGCGCTCAGGTCGGCCGGGGCGCCGCAGGCGGGGCAGGGATAGCCGGTGTCGTCCACGCGGTCATTCTGGAAGCCCCAGCGGGGCGCGGCCCAGAGTGCGCGTACTCAGGGGCGGGTGTGCTCGTGCACCCAGGTGGCGTAGTTGGGGCCGCCGCTCTCCACCCTGGACACCAGAATCTCCGGAACCTCGTACGGGTGGCTGGCCCGGATCTGCTCCACGAGCGCGGAGAGCCGGTCGGGTGCGGTCTTGAAATGCACCGACCACTCGGTGCTGGTCTCCACTCCGGACCGCCACCAGTAGGTGCTGTCCACCTGACCGCCGACCTGAGCGCAGGCGGCGAGCCGTCCGGCGACGGCCGCGGCCGCCAGCACGTCGGCGACCGAACGGGCATCCACCACCGTCGTCACCACGCAGATCTGATCCACGACCGCACCCTACGCGGCGCCGTCCCGATTGGCCGCGATCCAGGCGTCGATCTTCGCCCACCAGTCGTAGAGCCAGTCGATGCGTTCCTGCCGCCCGGTCGGTACCTCCTCCGGCGGCACCGACCAGAACCGCATCACGATCCGCTTGTCCATCGGCAGTTCCCGCCACACGTCGGCGACGGTGAGCATCCGGTCCAGCCCGGTGTGGGCGACGAAGATGACCCCGGCGTCCGGGGCGGCGTCCAGCGCGGCGAGCATCCCGCCGGGCTGCGGGGCGAGCACGTGCCGCATCCGCTCCGCGCGTAGCGCCATCCGCTCCAGCCCGAGCGAGCGCAGCCGGGCGATGGCACGCAGCCGACGCTTGGGGGTGAAGTTGCCGCCCTCCGGGAAGATCACGAACGCGTCGTTGTCGTCCAGCCCGGTGGCCAGGTGCCCGACCTGGCGTACCGTCTCCTCGCCGCGCTCCGGCGTCGGCGCGATGAACCGGTTGGGCAGCCGGTTGAGCAGCACGTCGATCGCCGGGTCCCACTGGAGGCTGTCCTTGAGCACGATCCGGGGCTCCCGCTTGAACCAGTTGACCAGCCCGTGGATCAGGATGAACGAGTCTCCCGGCCCGGCGTGCCGGCAGAGCACCAACTCGGGCCGGCCGGGCAGCGCGGTGTCCGGGTCGGTGCCCACCACGTCGATGCGCAGCCGCAGCGTCCAGCGTGCCTGCCAGAACAGCACCCGCAGGAACCAGCCGGCCAGCAGGTAGTGCGCGCGCTGGAAGGCCGGCGACCGGCTCCGCCAGCCGAAGCCGGAGGCGACCCAGAGCACGAAGAGCGCGAGCAGCGCGAGGGCGTCCCAGACCAGGTAGACGCAGCCGATCCAGAACAGCCGCAGCGGGCGCAACCGGCCCGGGACCAGTGGGGAGGCGGCCGCGGCGAGCAGCGCCCAGACCGGCAGGGTGGTCACCACGGTGACCGCGAGCAGCACCACGCCGGGGGCGAGCAGCAACCGGCGCAGCCACCTGGGTGGCAGCGGCATCAGCGCTCCACGTGGGTCGCGAGGTAGCGCCGGGAGGCGGTGTACGCGCGGCTGATGCGCCTCCCCACCGCGGCCATGTCGCGGTACGCCCACGGGGTGTCGTCGCGCGGATTCAGCCCTCCGGTCGGCAGGACGTGCACCTCCACCCCCTCGGGCAGCGCGGCCAACTCCCGGAAGAACCGGTGCCGGCGGGAGATCTCGAACGCGACCTGCGCGATCTCCCACGGCCGCCGGGGCGGCGTCAGCTCCCGTTCGATCCGACCCACCTGGAGGACGAAGATTTGGGTAGCACCCACCGCCACCGCCTCGCCGATCGGGATGGAGTTGACGATGCCACCGTCCACATAGTGCGCACCGTCGATCTCGGTGGGCGGGAGCAGGCCCGGCACCGAGGCCGACGCCAGCACTGCGGGCACCACGGGGCCGCTGTCGAACCAGTGCTCGGCGGCCCGCTCGATGTGCGCGGCACAGCAGCGGAACGGCACCCGCAGGTCGGCGAAGGTGGTGTCCACCCCCAGCTCGGATTCGAGCAGGCGGCGAAGCGGTCGGGGCGAGTGCAGGTGGGTCCGGGCGGCGAAGCGGCGCAGCTGCCGCGCGACCGAGTCGCCGTACACCTCGCTGGCCTCCGGTGAGGCCCAGAGCCGGACCAGCCGGTCGGTCACCGCCTCCGACGGGTCGGCCGCGACGAGCGCGCCGTTGACCGCGCCGATCGAGGTGCCGAGCACCATGTCGGGTTGGATCCCGGCGCGGAACAGGGCACGCAACATGCCCACCTCGACCGCGCCGAGCACTCCCCCGCCCCCGAGTACGAACGCCACCGGTCCCCCCGCCATGCCACCCATCCTGGCACGGGCCCGCCGCCGACCGGTCGGCCACCGCCGCGCGATGGTGGGTGCACCCCACCGGCGGCGGATCCTTGGCAGGCAGTGACGAGCGTTGACAGCCGGGACACATTCGCGCAACCTGATACCGCTCCCACCCCGAGGCAGGTGCGATCCGTGAAGGCAGCACTGCATCCGGGCCGGTTGCTGGCCCGCAGGTACCGGCTTCTCGACCAGATCGGCGCCGGCGGTATGTCCGTCATCTGGCGCGCCCGGGACGAGGTGCTGGACCGGGTCGTCGCGCTCAAGGTGCTCGCACCGTCGCTGGCCGCCGGCGCCCGGTTCCGGGACATGGTGCGCGAGGAGGCCCAGGCCGCCGCCCAGCTGGTGCACCCGCACGTGACCTCGGTGCACGACTACGGCGAGACCGTCGCCCCGGACGGCGCCATCACCTCCTTCGTGGTGATGGAGCTGCTCGACGGTGAGGAGTTGAAGCTACGGCTCACCGAGGGTCCGCTGCCGTGGGCCGAGGCGGTCCGGGTCGGCGCGCAGGTCGCGGACGCGCTGGCCGCCGCGCACCGGCTCGGCATCGTGCACCGGGACATCACCCCGGCCAACGTGATGATGACCGGGGTGGGCGTCAAGGTGCTCGACTTCGGCATCGCCACCCGGATCGGCGCTCCCGACGAGGACGAGGACCGGCGGCACGTTCGGCACCCCGGCGTACGTGGCTCCGGAACGGCTCGACGGCGCCCCCGCCCAACCCGCGACCGACGTGTACTCGCTCGGCGTGCTGCTGCACGAGGCGCTGACCGGCCGGGTCCCCTACCCGGCGGACACCTGGGAGCAGCTCAGCGACGCGCTGGCCGGCGGCCCGCCGCCGACGCTGGCCGGGCTGCCGGAGCTGCCCCCGGCGGTGGCCCAGGTCTGCCTGCGCAGCCTGGCCCGGGATCCGGCCGACCGGCCGAACGCCCGGCAGGTGGCCACTGTGCTGCGTGACCACCTGCTGCCGACCGACAGCACCCCGGCACCCACGCTGACCCTGCCGCCGGCAGCCCCCGTTCCGGTGACCGGCGGGGAAAGGGCGGCGGGACCGGGCGACCGAACAGCCGTACCGGATGCGGACAATGGCGGGCCGGGCCGGTCCCGTCGGCGGCCGGCGCTGCTGCTGATTCCGGCCGTCCTGGCGGTCGGCGTGGTGCTGACCGTCGCGGCCCTGCTGCCCGAGCAGCGGGCGACACCGAGGACCCAACCCACCGCCGGTCCGGTGCCGACCGCGGCGAGTCGTTCGCCGGTCACCGAGCCATCCCGCCCGACCGCGGCACCGTCGGCACGGCGGAGCACCGGCTCGCCCGCCGCCGGGCCGGGCACGCTGGTGGAGGCCGCCAACCGGGTCGACACGCTGATCGGCGCCGGGTTGACCGCCGGGGAGATCCGCGCCGACGTCGGCCTCGACCTGCGCAACGAGCTGCGCAACCTGACCGCCGCGGTCGGCGCCGGGCGGAGCGAACTGGCCCCGCCGGTGGCCCGGCTGCGCGAGAAGGTCACGGTCCGGCTCGGCGAGGGCGGCATCAGCCCGGCGTACGCGGAGCGGCTGGACGCCGCCATCGCCGAGCTCGGAGCCGCCCGGGTCTGATCCCAGGCCACGGCGCCACCGGTCAGCGGGCCGCCACCCGGACCGACTCGCGGACGTCGTGCCGGCCGGCGAGGAAGCGTCGGAAGACCTCCTCGTAGCCGTACGCCAACCGCTCGACCGAGAAGTTCTCCGCGACGTGCGCCACGCAGGCCGCCGGGTCCAGACCGTTCGCCGCCCGCAACGCCGCCGGTAGCTCCTCCGGCCGCTCGCAGACCAGACCGGTCACCCCGGGCCGGACCAGCTCCGGCACCGCACCACGGTCGAATGCGACCACCGGAGTGCCGGTGGCCATCGCCTCCAACATCACCATGCCGAACGGCTCCTCCCACTGGATTGGCATGATCAGGCAGCGGGCGTCGACCAGCATCCGCAGAGTCTCCGCGCGGTCGGCGTTGAACACGACGGTCACGTCGTCACCGACCAGCGGCGCGACGACCTGCTCGTAGTACCGGCGTTCGGCCGGCTCGTTGCACTTGCCCGCTAGCAGCAGCGGCAGCCCGGCCGCCCGGCACGCCCGGATGGCGACGTCCGGCCCCTTGTCCGGGCTGAACCGGGCCAGCCACAGCACCGGCCCGGGGCCGGGCGCGGTCTTGCGCGGAAACCCGCGCAGGTCCAGCGCGTTGTGCACGGTGCCGGCCCAGGGCAGAACCGGGTTGAGCCGGCGCTGGGCGTGCGAGATGGCCACCAGGCCGACGTCCCGGTCGACCTCGCCGAGCACGTCGCCGTACTCCCCCACCGGGTTGCCGTGCACCGTCGCCACCGTCGGCACGGCCCGGCGACCGGCCACGAGAGGGCCGATCGTGGTGTGGTCGTGGATCACGTCGAAATCGCCTGCGTTGATCATCCGATTCACCCGGGCCAGGTGGGCCAGCTCGGGCAACGACTCGCCGAGTCGCGGGTACTGGACCTCAGGAACGGTGGAGACGAAATCGCCGGCGGTGCCGTGGTGTCCGCCCGCACCGAACAGCGTCACCTCGTGCCCGTGCCGGGTCAGCGCGTCCACCAGCCCCGCGACCACCTGCTCCAGGCCGCCGTAGCCGGGCGGCGGCACGGACAGCCACGGCGGCACCACCATCGCGATGCGCAACGGCCGGTCCGAGGCACGGGCGGCGGGCGGGTGGTTCACGGCCACGAGTCCTCCCCGTTGGTCCCCGGTCCGGTGGCGCCGCCGGTCGGAATGGTCCGCGGCGGTTTCCCCCGTGCGTCGCCGGTAAACCGGACAAGGCGGACGATCACCCGCCGACCAGGAGCTGATCGTGGACGACCCGCACCCCTGGCGCGGACCAGGCCACCCGCTCGACCTGGTCGCGTTCCCACCACGAACGGACCACCCCGGCGAGGACCAGCGTGTCGCCGTCCACCTCGACCGTCACCCGATCCGCGCCGATCGTGCGCAGCAGCGCGCGCTGGACGTCCCGTCGCAGCCGCTCACCGGCCGGTGGCGCCGGCGGACGCACCTCCACCAGGTTGGTGATCCCCCGCACGCCGTCCAACCGGCGTAGTTCCCCCTCGGCGGTGCGGCGCTGCCACCCGAACTCGACCTCACCGCGGAGCATCAGCCAGCCGTTGGCCACCGTCACGTCCAGCCGTTCGGCCGGCACGAAACTGTCCCACTCCAGCGCCCGGCTGGCGGCGATGGCGATCTCCCCGTCGGTACGCCCCGGTGTGCCCGGCAGCCGCACCTCGATCTCGTCGGCTACCGCCCGGACCCCGCGGACCCGCTGCGCGCACCGGATCGCCGCCCAACTGCGGGCAGCCCCGTCCACGAATCCCGTCAGGGTGACCACACCCTGGTCGACGGTCACGCCGATCTCGTTGGGTTGCAGCCGCGCATCCCAGGCCAGCTCGGCCAGGACGTCGCGCTGGATCCGCTGGTCGCGGACATCCGTCGCCGTGCTCATGGCATCCACCCCCGTACGTCGCCGGCTCGCCTGCCGAACCTGCCTGGCGTACGGGTGACGGCGGTTCACCCGATCCGGGTGAACCGCCGTCGGGCGGAAAAGAGCGGCGGGTGACGGAGCCAACCCCCTTGGCCCCGCCACCCGCCGCCGGAGGGAGAAGGCAGGTTCAGATACCGGTCAGGACGTCTCGGTGAGCGTCACGGTTGCCGTCTTCTCGGTGCCGTTGCGCTTGAACTGCACCTGGACCCGGTCGCCGACCTTGCCGGCCTGCACCGCGCCGACCAGGTCGTCGGAGTCGTTGACGGCCTTGTCGCCGAACCGGGTGATCACGTCGCCCCGCTGGAGACCGGCCTTGTCGGCAGCACTGCCCGGCGTGACCGACGCGACCAGGGCGCCGCCGCCCTCGGCCTGGTTGACGCCGACCCCGAGCGACGGGTGGCTGACCTTCTCGCCGCGCTGGAGCTTGCCCGCGACGTCCTTGGCCTTGTTGCTGGGGATCGCGAACCCGACGCCGATGTTGCCGGTGCTCTGGCCGGAGGTGGCGATGGCGGTGTTGACGCCGATCACCTCGCCACGGGTGTTGACCAGGGCGCCACCGGAGTTGCCGGGGTTGATCGGGGCATCGGTCTGGAGCAGGCCGGAGATCGAGCTGACCGTCTGGCCCTGCTGGTTCGGGTCCTGCGGCTGGCCCTCGCCGGCCCGGATGGTGCGGTCCCGGGCGCTGAGGATGCCCGCGGTCACCGAGCCCTGCAGGCCGAGCGGGCTGCCCAGGGCGAGGACCTGGTCGCCGACCTGCATGGCGTCGCTGTCGCCGAAGGTGGCCGGCTTGAGGCCGCTCACCCCGTTGGCCTTCACCACGGCCAGGTCGGTCTTCGGGTCGGTACCGACGATCTTCGCTTGCGCGTTCTTGCCGTCGGCGAAGACGACCTGCACGGTGTCGCCGGCGGCCGAGGCGACCACGTGGTTGTTGGTGAGCACGTAGCCGTCGGCGCTGAGCACCACGCCGGAGCCCTCGCCGCTGGTGGTGGCGATGGAGACGACGCTGTCCTGCACGGCGGCGGCGATCTTCGGCAGGTCGGCGCTGTTGAGCACCGGGGCCGCGGAGTAGGTGCGGGTGACCCCGCCACCGTCGCCGTCGAGGGCGAGCGCGAGCGCGCCGCCGGCCACACCGGAACCGAGCATGAGGGCGAACACGGCGACGCCGGCGCCGGCGAACTTGGCGATCCGGCCGGGCCGGGGCCCGGTGCCGGGCGGCGTGGCCTGCGGGCCCCACGGGGGAACCGGCTGTCCGGGGTGCTGCTGGTGCTGCTGGTGGCCCGGGTGCTGCTGCTGGTACGCCACGCCCGGCTGGCCCCCGCCGGCCCAGCCGGACTGCTGGCCGGGGTACCAGGGGGCGCCGGGGTACCGGGCGGCGGTCGGTTGCGGGTAGCCGGGCTGGCCGGGCGCCGGGTGGCCGGAGACCGGGTACGGCGGCGCGGAGTGGGTGCCAGCGGGAGGCTCGTACCCGGTCGGCTGCCCGACGGCCGGCGGGGCGCTGGCCTGCTGGCCGGCGTACCCGGCGGGCGCCGTGGGCTCGGCGGGCACGGCCGGATTGGCGGCGGTGGTCGCCGCGTCGTCGGTGGTCGAGACGACCGGGACATGGGTGGTCGGGGAGTCGGACTGCGCGCGCTCGTCGCGCGGCAGCTCGGCGGTGGGGTGCGACGGCTCGGCGTCGGTGGGTGCCGGCCGGCGCTGCGGGTCGGACTCGAACTCGGTCATGGAACTACCTTCTCCCCGGCCACTGCGACCAACCTGGAACCGTCCTGGAAGTTGCCTGAAAACTCATTCGCCCGCGTCGTCGGCCTGCGGCACCTGCGGCAGCCGGACCCGGAAGGTTGCGCCACCGCCCGGGGTCTCGACCACCTCGACCGTGCCGTGGTGGGCGGCGACCAACGCCGCCACGATAGCCAGGCCGAGGCCGGTGCCGGTGTTGCCCTCGGCCCGCCGGGTCCGCGCCGCGTCGGCCCGGTAGAACCGCTCGAAGACCCGTTCCGCCTGCTCCCGGGAGAGCCCCTGACCGGTGTCGGCCACCTCCACCACCGCGAGGTTCCCCGGCTCGGCGCGCAACCGCAGGCTGATCTCGGCGTCCGGCGGGGTGTGGGTCAGCGCGTTGGTGACCAGGTTGCCGATCACCTGACGCAGCCGCGCGTCGTCGGCGAAGACGACGAGGGGACCCGAGCCGGGCTCGATCTCCAGCTCGATCCGCCGGTCCGGGGCGATCGCCCGGGCGGCCTGCACCGCGTCGGAGGCGAGCACCGGCAGCTCGACCGGGGCCAGCGAGAGCGGCCGTTCCCGGTCCAGCCGGGCGAGCAGCAGCAGGTCCTCGACCAGCAGCCCCATCCGGGCCGCCTCGTCCTCGATCCGGCGCAGCAGGCCGGCGGTCTGCTCTGGCGCCCGGGCCGCGCCCTGCCGGTACAGCTCGGCGAAGCCACGAATGGTGGTCAGCGGGGTCCGGAGCTCGTGGGAGGCGTCCGCGACGAACTGCCGCATCCGCTCCTCGGATCGCCGGGCCCGCGCCTCGGACGCCTGCGCGGCGAACGCCGCGTCCCGGGCGGCGCTCTCGGCGGAGCGCGCCGCGGTCTCCGAGGCGGCCCGAGCGGTGAACGCCGCCTCGATCTGGGTGAGCATCGCGTTGAGCGCGCGGGAGAGCCGGCCCAGCTCGGAGGTGGGATGCTCCTGTCCCTGCTCCGGGTCGGGCACCCGGCGGGTCAGGTCACCGCCGGCGATGGCGGCGGCAGTCCGTTCGATTTCCACCAGCGGCTTGAGGCTGGTCCGCACGATCGCCGCGCCGACCGAGGCGAGCATGATCAGCACCGCGCCGCCGACCAGCAGGTCGATCCAGGCCAGCCGCTTGACGGCGAGGTCGACGTCGGTCAGGTGCTCGCCGATCGCCGCCCTCTGGCCGCCGGGCAGTTCGGTGTAGAGCATCCGCCAGCGCAGCGAGCTGTCCCGGGCGCGGACGGTGCGCGGGCCACCCTCCTGGGCCTTCTCCTGCGCTTCGAACCCGGCCGCGTCGCTCGGCCACGGCGGCAGGTCGCTCTCCGTGAAGCGGGACTTGTCGTACGCGAAGTCCTGGACGCGGCCGGTGGTCGGGCTGGTCAGCACGACCACGTAGTCGCTGGGCAGCGAGACGCGGTTCGACGACGGCATGATCGACTGGATCCGGTCAGCCGAATCGCGCAGCTCGAGGTCGATCTGGTCGACCAGGTAACTGTGCAGGAAGTAGGCGGTCGAGACACTGATCACCACCAGGGCGCCGGAGACCAGCGCCAGCACCGAGGCGACCAGCTTGATCCGCAGTGGTACGCCCCGCAGCCGTCCCTTCGCCTGCTGGACCGCGTTCACGCCGCCGGCTTGCGCAGCACGTACCCGACGCCACGAAGGGTGTGGATCAGCCGGGGCTGGCTGGTGTCGACCTTGCGCCGCAGGTAGGAGATGTAGGACTCGACGATGTTGTCGTCACCACGGAAGTCGTAGTTCCAGACGTGGTCGAGGATCTGCGCCTTGGACAGCACCCGGTTGGCGTTGAGCATCAGGTAGCGCAGCAGCTTGAACTCGGTTGGCGAGAGCTGCACCCGCTGCCCGGCCCGGTGCACCTCGTGGGTCTCCTCGTCCAGCTCCAGGTCGGCGAAGGTGAGCCGGGACGGGGCCTGCTCGCCGGTCGTGGTGCGGCGCAGCACGGCGCGGATCCGGGCGGTCAACTCCTCCAGGCTGAACGGCTTGGTGACGTAGTCGTCGCCGCCCAGGGTCAGCCCACGGATCTTGTCGTCGGTGGCGTCCCGGGCGGTCAGGAAGACCACAGGGGTACGCGTACCGCCCTCGCGGAGCATCCGGATGACCTCGAAGCCGTCGAGGTCCGGCAGCATCACGTCGAGCACCACCAGGTCGGGCCGGTGGTCCTTGGCGGCGTTCAGGGCCGCGCTGCCACTGGTGGCGGTGGCCACGTCGAAGCCCGCGAAGCGCAGGCTCGCGGAGAGCAGTTCGAGGATGTTCGGGTCGTCCTCGACGACGAGCAGACGCGCCTCGGTCTGGGTAGCGGGCATGTGCCCATCATCGGTGACCTCACTGCGCCGCCGCTGGGTGCTTCCTGGAAAAATCCTGTGAGTCGTCGGCCGCTCCCGACCGGGCCGGCGGCGTCGGTCAGCGCAGCAGTCGGCGCAGCCCGTCCAGCGCGCCGTCGAGCAGGCGGATCGCCGTGCGCAGCTGGGTGTCGCTGAACTGCCGGGCCCGCGCCAGCCGGCCCACCTCCGCGGTGAACGCTGCCAGCCGCTGGTCGAACTCGTCGAGCAGCCCTGCGCGCGGGCCGTTCGCCGCCGCCGGACCGGGCGGCGGGGCCGGAGGCTCCCACCGGGTACGCCGGGTCTGCCGGGCGGCCGCGCTCAGCTCCCGCTTGAGGTCGCGCACCGAGCCGCTCACCTCGCTGCGGATCTCGCCGGCCAGGGTGGAGAGGTCCGCCACCGAGGCGGCGATGTCCGCCTCCAGGGTGGTCAGCTCGCCGGCCCGTTGGCGCAGCTCGTCGCGGCCGGCGTCGGTGATGCCGTACGTCTTGCGGCCTCCGGCGGCGGTGTGGCTGACCAGCCCCTCGGCCTCCAGCCGTTGCAGGCGGGGGTAGATGGTGCCGGCGCTGGGCGCGTACAGCCCGAGGAACCGGTCCTCCAGCAGGCGGATCAGCTCGTAGCCGTGCTTCGGACCGTCGTCGAGGAGTTTGAGCAGGTAGAGCCGGAGCCGGCCGTGGCTGAACACGGCGGTCACGGCAGCTCCTCCTCGTCGTGGTCCACCGGCCGGGCGAGTAGCGCGATGCTCCCCGAGGTCGCGGACGCCCAGAGCTTACCCTCGCCGACGCCGAGCACCCCCTCGCTGTTGGCCAGCGGGAACGTCGAGGTGCGCACCTGGGGGAACCCGCTGGTGATCCGGCCCGAGGCGGTGTGCAGCCGTACGTCGAGGTCGCTGTCCTCCCGGATCCGGACGGTGATGCTGCCCGAGATGGTGGTGAGCCGGATCTCGCTGCGGCGGGGGTTGTCCAGGTCGCAGGTGATGGCTCCCGAGACGGTCTGCGCCCGCACCCGGTCGGCGGCGCTGTCGGCGAGGATCACCTCACCGGAGACCGTCTCCAGACTGAGGTCGCCGCCCACGCCGAGCGCCTCCACCGGCCCCGAAGTGATCTTCGCGAAGGTGCTGCCACGTAGCCCCATCAGGGTGATCTGACCAGCGGTCACGTCGACCGTGGTCTGCCGGCGCAGCCCGGAGGCGACCAGCGAGCCCGCGACCAGATTCAGGTCGGCGATGATGTCCGCGGGTACCGCGACGGAGACGTCGACTCGCGGGTACCGCGTGATCGACCGAAACCACCGCAGGGCGTCCGCCCAGCCCCGGCCGCGCTCCTGGCGGATGGTGAGCCGGCCGTCGGAGTGGGTGACCAGGACGGGTCGGCGGCCGACGCGGGTGACGTCGACCCGGGCCGGGCCGTCGGCGGCGACCACGTTGAGCCGCCCGCTCACCAGGCGGACGTCCAGCCGGGTGACCGGGCCGTCCACGGTGAGCCGCTGCGGGCTGTCGACCGTCCATCCGGTCATGGCGTCCTCCCCTCGGTCGACGCGCCGATGCGCGTCCGATGAGAGGAACAATAACGCGATACATCGCGACAGGACAAGACTGTCGCGAGTCGGGTCGGGCGGGCGCCGGTGAGCGCTATACCTCCCAGTCATAGTTATGACTCAGAGGTATGGCGCTCACCGAAACAGGTATGGCCGGACGACGCGGCCGCTCCGCTCAGGCCGCCAGGTCCAGTTCCCGGCCGGCGACCGGCGACGACACGGGAGCGGCCGTGGTCATGGCGGACAGCGGACGCAGCCGGGCCCGCGCCGCGGCACCCGCCGGGGGCAGCAGGTGTACGGCCGACTCGGCGGCCCGGGCCAGCAACCGCCGGTCGGCGTCGCGGGCTGGATGCAGTGCGGCAGCGACCGTCACCGTCACCACCAGTTCCCGCGCCGCGATCACCCGCGCCACCGAGCGCAGCAGGGTGTCCGCCCCGAGGAAGGCGCCGGCCGTGGTGGCCGATCCGGTGGCCGCGCACCGGTGAACGAGCCGCAGCGGCACCACCGGGCTGCCGGTGTCGATGGCCGCCTGGAACGTCGCGGGCCGGAACCCGCCGCCGGGGCGACAGTCGGCCGCGCGGTTCCCGGCGCACCAGGTCGTACCCTCCGGAAAGACCGCGACCGACCGGCCGGCGCGCAGCGCGTCGGCGACCCGGCGCACGGTGGCCGGCAGCGCCCGCGGCCGGGACCGGTCCACGAAGACCGTCCCCGCCGCCGCCGCGAGCAGGCCCACCACCGGCCAGGAGCGGATCTCCCGCTTCGCCACCATCCGGCTCGGCGCGACCGCCAGCACCGCGAGGACGTCCAGCCACGAGACATGGTTGGCGACCAGCAGCGCGCGCCGCCGGGGCAGTCGGCCCCGGATCACCAGCCGGACGCCGAAGGCGCGTGCGGTGCCTCGGGCCCAGCCGCGGACCGCCGCCCGCCTCTCCGGTGCCGGCAGCACGGGCAGCAGCACCACCAGGCCCGCCCCGGCCAGCAGCATGCCGGCGGCGGCGACCAACCGGAGCACCCGGCGGGCCGCCGACACCGTGGGCACCTCGCCGGCAGCCGGCAGGCACCCCTCGTCGCAGCCGGACGAGGGCCGCCAGAGGTCGTGCGGCGCGGCGGTCACCGCTCCTCCCCGCCCAGGAAGTGCCGCAGGTAGCGCGGGTTCATCCGGTCCAGCGAGAACAGCACGTAGAAGTCCGCGACCCCGAAGTCGGGGTCGTACGACGGCTCGCCGCAGATCCACGCGCCGAGCCGGAGGTAGCCACGCAACAGCGGCGGCACCGCGGCGCGGCCGGCCGGATCGGAGGCGGCCACCGGGCCGGCGGCGACGGCCGACTCCGCGAACCACGGCCGCAGCGGGCGGACCCGCAGCGGAGGCGGCGCCAGGTGCCGGGCCCGGGCCTGCGCCCACACCTCGGCCACCGCCCGGCCGCCGTCGGCCACCGGCACGGAGGCGCAGCCGCCGAGCCAGCGTGAGCCGCGCAGGTGCAGGTACCGGGTGATGCCGGCCCACATCAGGTTGATCACCGCGCCCGAGCGGTGATCCGGGTGCACGCAGGAGCGGCCCGCCTCGACCAGGTCGTCGCGGAGCGGGTCGAGCGCGCCGAGGTCGAACTCGTCCTCGGCGTACCGCCGGTTGGTGCGGCCGGGCGGCAGCAGCCGGTACGTACCGACCACCTCGCCGGTGCTCTCCTGGCGGACGATCAGGTGGTCACAGTGTGCGTCGAAGGGGTCCACGTCCAGCCCGGCCTCGCCAGGGCGGAGGGTGGCGCCGAGCTCGGTGGCGAACACCTCGTGACGCAGGCGTTGCGCGGCCGCGACCTGGGTCGGGTCGTCGGCGATCAGCAGGGTGTATCCGCTGGTCGTTAGGGGTGCGCCAGCGGCATGCAGAACGGCCATGGGATCTGTGTAGTGCCCGGGGTTGCCATCGGCGGTGACCCCCGGTGTCGATCGGGTGAACGCCGGCCGGCGGATGCGCCCGACAGCGGCCGTGCGAGGCTGCCGGACGGACCCGGCGACGGCGCCGGCACGCCCCACCGGAGGTCGACGATGCGCATCGAGTCCCGCTACAACGGGCCGTCCGGCTCCGGCAACGGCGGCTGGAGCGCCGGAATCTTCGCCGCCGCGGCGGGCGGCCCCGGCCCGGTCGAGGTGACGCTGCGCCGGCCACCACCGCTGGACACGGCGCTGAGCATGGTCGACGGCGAGGTCCGTGACCCGGCCGGCGAACTGGTGGCCGAGGTGCGCCCGGCCGAGGCGGTGGACGCCGTCGTACCGCCGGTCGACCGGGACACCGCGATCGACGCCGCAACCCGCTACCCCGGCCTGGTCGAGCACCCGTTCCCCGACTGCTACGTCTGCGGTCCGCACCGAGCCGACGGGTTGCGGATCTTTCCTGGCCGCCTGCCGGACGGCCGGACCGCTGCGCCGTTCCGTGCGCCCGCGCAGGTCAGCGACGCCACGGTCTGGGCGGCGCTGGACTGTCCGGGCGGCTGGACGGTGCTCGCGCCCGGCCGCCCGTACCTGCTGGGCCGGATCGCCGCCGTGGTCACCGCGCTGCCGTCACCCGGCGACGAGTGCGTGGTGACCGGTGCGCTGATCCGTGCCGATGGGCGCAAGGCCCTCGTGCACACCAGCCTGTACGGACCGGACGGCGCGCTGCTCGGCGCGGCCCGGGCCACCTGGATCTCCCGCTGACCCCGCCGTCGTCCGCAGGGAGGAGCCGCCTCCGCCCCGAGACGGACCGCGTCGTACGGACCGCGCCTGATTGACCTTGTTGCCCCGGGCCGTCACGCTGTGCCACGGCGTACCTCGACGCCACACCCGGGAGGAGAACGATGACTGACGGGCAGCGAAGCCCCACCAACGACGATCAGATCGTGGTGTCCGGTCTGACGAAGCAGTACAAGAACGTCCGGGCGGTGAACAACCTGTCCTTCACCGTGGCGCCGGGGCGGGTGACCGGCTTCCTCGGCCCGAACGGTGCCGGCAAGACCACCACGCTGCGCATGCTGCTGAATCTGGTCACGCCGACTGCCGGTACGGCCACCATCAGCGGCCAGCGGTACGCCGACCTCTCCGACCCGTTGCGGCACGTCGGCGCGATCCTGGAGGCGTCCAGCGCGCACAAGGGCCGCACCGGCATCAACCACCTGCGGGTGATCTGCGCGGCGGCCGGTCTGCCCAAGCAGCGGGCCGACGAGGCGCTCGCCCTGGTCGGGTTGACCCCGGCGGCGAAGCGCAAGTTCAAGGGCTACTCGCTGGGCATGAAGCAGCGGCTCGGGATCGCCGCCGCGATGCTCGGCGACCCCCGGGTGCTGATCCTGGACGAGCCGGCCAACGGGCTCGACCCGGAGGGCATCCGGTGGATGCGGGGATTCCTCAAGAACCTCGCCCACGAGGGCCGGACAGTGCTGGTCTCCAGCCACCTGCTGTCGGAGATGCAGTTGCTCGCCGACGACGTGGTGATCATCGCGGCGGGGCAGCTGGTCCGGCAGGGGCCGGTCGACCAGGTCCTCGGGTCGATGGCACAGAGCGCCCTGGTCCGGGTCCGCACCCCGCACGTCGAGGCGCTGACCGCCGCGCTGAAGGCGCAGTCGGCCACCGTCGACACCGACGAGCACGGCGTCCTCCTGGTCGGCGGGGTGGACGCTCCGACGATCGGCCGCGCCGCCCTGGCCGCTGGGGTCGAGCTGCACGAACTGACCACCGAACGGCCCGACCTGGAACGGGTCTTCCTGGAGCTGACGGCCGGAAAGGCGGGCATCCGATGAACCTGGTCCGAGCCGAACTGCTCAAGATCCGTACCACCAACACCTGGTGGATCTTCGCGCTCATCAGCCTGCCACTCTGGGCGCTCACCCTGCTCATCAACTGGTTGCAGGCCGATGCCCTGACCAGCAACGCCGTCACGGACCTGTCGTCCGAGCAGGCGGCCCAGTTCGAGGCCGCGGCCAGTCCGGACGCGCTCTCGTCGAACCTGTTCACCACCGGGCAGTTCTTCGGCCTGCTGATCGTGATGCTGCTCGGCATCATCGTGGTGACCAGCGAGTTCTTCCACCAGACGGTGACCACCACGTTCCTCACCACGCCGCACCGCACCGCGGTGATGAGCGCCAAGCTGGCCGCGGCGAGTGTGCTGGCGCTGCTGTTCTGGCTGGTCACCACCGCGTTCAACCTGATCGCCGGTGCGGCGGTGCTGAACGCGGTCGGGGTGGGCTCGCAACTGGGCAACGACGCGGCCTGGCGGGCGATCGGGTTGAACCTGCTCGCGTACCTGCTCTGGGCCGTGTTCGGCGTCGGCATCGGGGTGCTGATCCGCAGCCAGATCGGCGCCACCGTGACCGGCATCCTGCTCTACCTGGGTGGCTCGATCGGCGCCATCGTGGTGATCAGCATCCTGGCCGCCCGGTGGGGAGACTGGATCAACAACCTGCAACTGCTGGTGCCGTCGCTCGCCTCGTCGCTGATGGTCACCGGGGCGGACATCCCCGGCAACCCGCCGCGCTGGGCGGGCGCCGTCGTGCTGATCGGGTACGCGGTGATCACCGGCCTGGTCGGCACCCTGCTGATGCGCCGGCGCGACATCTCCTGACCCGTAGCGTCCCGGGGTGGCGGCGGCTCGGTCGCCACCCCGGGGCGTCCCGGTCCCCCGGCCGCCCGGCTCCGACTTCGTCGCCTCACCCGCCCGGGCAGCCCCGGCCGCCGCTGGTCGGGACGCAGTGGCCGACCGGCGGGGCCGACTCCTGGTCGGCCGGGGTGTGGCCGATCAGGGTGCTGGTCGCCATGCTGCCGAAGAGCGCCACCGCCAGATAGAGCAGCGCCATCCCGCCGAGCGACCAGCCGAAGTGCCGCCGCCAGCCCCGCTCACCGGCCCACCCGGCGAGCAGCAGGCCGGCCAGCGGCAGCGCCGCGTTCAGCACGAGGCCGGCGGTCAGCAGGGCGTCGGTCGTCGCGCCGAACGCCCGCGCCACGTCCGGGGTCGGCGTGTACGGCGTGGACGTCCGCCGGATCAGGCCCACCACCAGCAGGAACGGCCCCCCGTAGAGCCAGGCGAAGAAGAGCACGCCCAGGCCGAGCCGCTTCACGATCGGCCCAGATAGGCGGCGGCCACTACGGCGCAGACCGCGCCGCTGACCGCCACGGACAGGGTGCCGGCCAGCACCGCCGAGGTGATCCGGTGGACGACCAGCGCGTTGACCACCGCCGTGACAATCAGCAACCCGACGAGCACCGGCCCGCCCCAGACCAGCCCGGCCAGCGCCAGCGACTCCAGCGGAGAGAGACAACTGAACATTGCCGAACAGTCCTGCCGTGGCGCGCTCGGCACGCTGGTCGTACCCACCACCACCGCCGCGATCGCCGTGGCGTACCAACCGAACGCGACCGCCATGCTCCTGCCGTACCGCTCCCGTGCCCCCGTGCCATCCATGCGGCCGATCCTGCCGAGGAGCGCCCGGGCGGACATCCGTACCCGTACTCAATCGCCGGCGCCGGCCGCCTACCAGCCTTCGGACGCACCCGCAGCAACTGCTGAACTTCTGGCATCTTCTGTGAAACGGACCACGCGACCGAGGCGGAAATGCCTCTGGGATCCGTACGGCGTAGCCTGGGAGCCGTCCTGTCCGTGCTCCGAACCGGGCGCGACGGACACCGCGTGACACACAAACCCGCGTGAAAGAGGCGATTACCGGCCGTGTCGACCCAGCAGACTTCGCAGGATAACCCACTGGCGGGTTTCGGCCCGAACGAGTGGATCGTCGAGGACATGTACCAGCGCTACCTCGCCGACCCAACGAGTGTCGATTCGGCCTGGCACGACTTCTTCGCCGACTACCGACCGGCGCCGGGCGCCGCCACCCCACGCGGCGGTGAGTCGGCGGGCACGCCGGCCGCAACGCCGGAGCCGGACGGCCAGCCGGAGGCGGCCGCCTCGGTCAGCCAGCCCAGCGCCGCGACGAAGCCGGCGGCAGCCAGCAAGCCGGCCGCCTCGCAGCCGGCACCGGCCAAGCCCGCCGCCGCGGCACCCGCCCCGGCGAAGGCCGCCGCGCCGGCGAAGGCCGCCCCGGCCAAGCCGGCCGCGAAGGCTGCCGCGCCGAGCGCCGAGGGCCCGCAGACCACCCCGCTGCGCGGGGTCGCCGCGAAGATCGTCCAGAACATGGACGCCTCGCTGAGCGTGCCCACCGCGACCAGCGTCCGCGCGGTCCCGGCCAAGCTGCTGGTGGACAACCGCATCGTGATCAACAACCACCTCGCCCGCGGGCGCGGTGGCAAGGTCAGCTTCACCCACCTGGTCGGCTACGCGATGGTCCGGGCGCTGGTCCAGCACCCGGAGATGAACAACTCCTTCGCCGAGGCCAACGGCAAGCCCGCCGTGGTCCGCCCGGCGCACGTCAACCTCGGCATCGCGATCGACCTGACCAAGCCGGACGGCACCCGCAACCTGGTGGTCCCCTCCATCAAGGGCTGCGAGCAGATGGACTTCCGGCAGTTCTGGCAGGCGTACGAGGACGTGGTCCGGCGGGCGCGGCGCAACGAGCTGACCATGGAGGACTACTCCGGCACCACGATCTCGCTGACCAACCCGGGCGGCATCGGCACCGTGCACTCGATGCCGCGGCTGATGCAGGGGCAGAGCGCGATCATCGGCGTCGGCGCGATGGAGTACCCGGCCCCCTACCAGGGCATGTCCGAGGCCACCCTGGCCGAGCTGGCGGTCAGCAAGATCATCACGCTGACCAGCACGTACGACCACCGGATCATCCAGGGCGCGCAGTCCGGCGAGTTCCTCAAGGTGATGCACGAGCTGATCCTGGGCGAGCACGGCTTCTACGACGAGATCTTCACCTCGCTGCGGATCCCGTACGAGCCGGTCCGCTGGGTACGCGACGTCGCGGTCAACTCCGAGGGCCAGATCAACAAGACCGCGCGGGTGCACGAGCTGATCCACGCCTACCGGGTGCGCGGGCACCTGATGGCCGACACCGACCCGCTCGAGTTCAAGATCCGCAAGCACCCCGACCTGGACGTCCTCCAGCACGGGCTGACCCTGTGGGACCTCGACCGCGAGTTCCCGGTGAACGGCTTCGCCGGCCGGCAGCGGATGAAGCTGCGCGAGATCCTCGGCGTGCTGCGCGACTCGTACTGCCGCCGCGTCGGCATCGAGTACATGCACATCCAGGACCCGGAGGAGCGGCGCTGGATCCAGGAGCGGATCGAGCGCAAGTACGAGAAGCCCTCCCCGGACGAGCAGAAGCACGTGCTCAACCGGCTCAACGCCGCCGAGGCGTTCGAGACCTTCCTGCAGACCAAGTACGTCGGCCAGAAGCGCTTCTCGCTGGAGGGTGGCGAGTCGCTGATCCCGCTGCTCGGCGAGGTGCTGGAGTCCTCCGCCGAGAGCGGGCTGGACGAGGTCGTCATCGGCATGGCCCACCGGGGTCGGCTCAACGTGCTGGCCAACATCGTCGGCAAGCCGTACGAGAAGATTTTCTCCGAGTTCGAGGGGCACCTGGACCCGCGCTCGACGCAGGGCTCCGGCGACGTGAAGTACCACCTCGGCCAGAACGGCAAGTTCACCACCCCCGACGGCGGCCACGCGGTCAAGGTGTCCGTGGTGGCCAACCCGTCACACCTGGAGGCCGTCGACCCGGTGCTGGAGGGCATCGTCCGGGCCAAGCAGGACCGGATCGACCTCAAGCTGGAGGGCTACACCGTGCTGCCGCTGGCGGTGCACGGTGACGCCGCGTTCGCCGGGCAGGGCGTGGTCGCCGAGACGCTCAACCTGTCGCAGCTGCGCGGCTACCGCACCGGCGGCACCGTGCACGTGGTGGTCAACAACCAGGTCGGCTTCACCACCGCCCCGGAGTACAGCCGGTCCAGCCTCTACAGCACCGACGTGGCCCGGATGATCCAGGCGCCGATCTTCCACGTCAACGGCGACGACCCGGAGGCCGTGGTCCGGGTAGCCCGGCTGGCCTTCGAGTACCGGCAGGCGTTCAACAAGGACGTCGTGATCGACATGGTCTGCTACCGCCGGCGCGGGCACAACGAGGGCGACGACCCGTCGATGTCCAACCCCCAGATGTACAAGATCATTGATTCCAAGCGCTCGGTCCGCAAGCTCTACACCGAGGAGCTGATCGGTCGCGGCGACATCACCGTGGAGGACGCGGAGGAGCTGCTACGCGACTACCAGTCGCAGCTGGAGCGGGTCTTCAAGGCCACTCGGGATGCCGCCTCGGCGCCGCGCCAGCTCAACCGGCCGCGCCGCGAGGAGGAGCCGGAGCCGCAGGTCGACACCGCCACCGACGCCGCCGTGGTGAAGGCGATCGGCGAGGCGCACATCAACCTGCCGGAGGGATTCACCCCGCACAAGCGGATCCAGCAACTGCTCGACCGGCGGGCCAAGATGTCCGTCGAGGGCAACATCGACTGGGGCTTCGGCGAGATCATCGCGCTCGGGGCGCTGCTGCACGACGGGGTCACCGTCCGGCTGGCCGGTCAGGACTCCCGCCGCGGCACCTTCGTCCAGCGGCACGCCTCGGTGGTCGACGCCCGTACCGGCGACGACTACCTGCCGCTGAAGTCACTCACCGGCGACGGCGAGCGCTCCCGGTTCTTCGTGCACGACTCGCTGCTCAGCGAGTACGCCGCGATGGGCTTCGAGTACGGCTACTCGGTGGAGAACATCAACGCGCTGGTCGCCTGGGAGGCCCAGTTCGGTGACTTCGTCAACGGCGCCCAGTCCGTGATCGACGAGTTCATCTCCTCCGGTGAGGTGAAGTGGGGTCAGCGCTCGGCGGTCACCCTGCTGCTGCCGCACGGCCACGAGGGTCAGGGCCCGGACCACACCTCCGGCCGCCCGGAGCGGTTCCTGCAGATGTGCGCCGAGGACAACATGCGGGTCGCCATCCCGACCACCCCGGCGAACTACTTCCACCTGCTGCGCCGCCAGGCCCTGTCGCCGAAGCGCAAGCCGCTGGTGGTCTTCACGCCGAAGTCGCTGCTGCGGCACAAGCTCTGCGTCTCGTCGGTGGAGGACTTCACCACCGGCACCTTCCAGCCGGTGCTGCGCGACACGGCCGCCCCGGCGCCGGAGGCGGTGAAGCGGGTGCTGCTCTGCTCGGGCAAGATCTACTACGACCTGTTCCAGGCCCGGCAGGAGCGCGGCGTCACCGACACCGCGATCATCCGGATCGAGCAGCTGTACCCGCTGGCGGTGGAGGAGATCCGGGCCGCCCTGGCGCAGTACCCGAACGCGGAGGACTTCGCCTGGGTGCAGGAGGAGCCGGCCAACCAGGGCGCCTGGTCGTTCGTCGCGCTCAACCTCCTGGAGCACCTCACGGACGTTCGGCTGCGGCGGATCTCCCGCCCGGCCGCGGCCGCCCCGGCGGTCGGCTCGGCCAAGACGCACGAGGTCGAGCAGAACGCCCTGATCGAGGCGGCACTCCCCCGCCCCTGAGCTCCACCCATCCCTGCGACACCCCCGGTCCCGCCCGCTCCCCGCGGGCGGGACCGGCGCCCTGTCCCGCCGCCGCGATCTAGGGCTTATCGTCGTGAGTCGATCTCGGATCGCGACGATAAGCCCTAGATCGACGCACCAGAGACGCACGCGACAGCGACGCACGCATCAGCGAGGAGCGAGGACGTTCCGATGTACTTCACCGACCGTGGTATCGAGGAGCTGGTTGAGCGCCGGGGCGACGAGCAGGTGACCCTGGAATGGCTCGGCGAGCGCCTGCGTGATTTCGTGGACCTCAACCCCGACTTCGAAACCCCCATCGAGCGCCTGGCCACCTACCTGGCCCGCCTCGACGACCCCGACGACGAGTAACGCCCCCGCCCCGCCCCCGCCCCCACCCTCGTGATCATGAAGTTGTTGCGCGTGTCGCCGGCGAGTCGCGGCAACAACTTCATGATCA
Source organism: Micromonospora cremea (assembly GCF_900143515.1). Classification (NCBI taxonomy): domain Bacteria; kingdom Bacillati; phylum Actinomycetota; class Actinomycetes; order Micromonosporales; family Micromonosporaceae; genus Micromonospora; species Micromonospora cremea. The sequence continues at coordinate 1,102,602 of NZ_FSQT01000002.1, forward strand.
AAGGAGAAGGTGCCGGGGGTGGGAGGGCGGAGGGCCCGGGTTGGAGGGTGCGCGATCTTCTAGGGTGGGGACGTGGCCCGGAGTGTGTATCTGACGAGTGTGGGATCGGGCGGGGGTAAGTCGACCGTCGCCCTCGGGCTGGCCGAGTTGCTGTCCCGCCAGGTCGGGCGGATCGGCGTGTTCCGGCCACTGGTCGCCGACACCGGCCCGGACCCGATCCTCGCCCTGCTCAGCGAGCGTTACCGGATCGAGCAGCCGCTCGCCGAGCTGGCCGGGATGAGCTATGCCGAAGCCACCGCACTTGTCGCCGACGGTCGGCGGGAGGAGCTGATCTCCGCCGTCGTCGAGCGCTACCGGGCGGTGGAGCGGCAGTGCCCGGCGGTGGTCGTGGTGGGCAGCGACTTCGACGACCCGGGCGACCCGGCCCGCCCCCGGGAGCTGGCCTTCAACGCCCGGCTGGCCACCGAGTTCGGCAGCGTGGTGGTGCCGGTGGTGGACGGCTTCGGGCAGGAGCCGGCGGCCGTCGCGGCCGCCGTGCGGGGGGCGTACCACGATCTGGCCGACCTGGGCGCAACCGTGCTCGCGGTGATCGCCAACCGGGTGCCCGGGCCGATGACCCTGCCCGACCTGCCGGTGCCGGCGTACGCCATCCCGGAGGTGCCCAGCGTGTCGGCGCCAACGGTGGCCGAGGTGGCGGCGGCGCTCGGCGCCACCCTGCTCGCCGGGGACGACGCGGCGCTCGGGCGGGACGTGCTGGACTTCGTGGTCGGCGCCGCACACGTGCCCACGCTGCTGGACCACCTCACCGATGGCGCCCTGGTGATCACCCCCGGGGACCGCGCCGACCTGCTCGTCGCCGCCAGCGCCGCGCACGTGGCCGGGCAGGTGTCGGTGGCCGGGCTGGTGCTGACCCTCGGCGAGCAGCCCGACCCGCGGGTGATGCGGCTGGTGGAGGGGATGAACACCGGGTTGGCGGTGCTCTCCGTACGCAGTGACAGCTACGACACGGTGGCCGCGTCCAGCCGGATCGAGGGCCGGCCCAGCGCCGCCAATCCGCGCAAGGTGGAGGCCGCGCTCGGCGCGTTCGAGCGCTGCGTGGACACCGACGACCTTGCCCGCCGGCTGCGCGTCAGCCGGTCGACCCGGGTCACCCCCCTGATGTTCGAGAACGAGCTGATCGACCGGGCCCGGTCGCAACGCCGGCACCTGGTGCTGCCGGAGGGCGCCGACGAGCGGATCCTGCGCGCGGCGGAGATCCTGCTCCGTCGGGGGGTGGTCGAGCTGACCCTGCTCGGCCGGCCGGACGACATCGCCCGGCGTACCCGTGAGCTGGGCATCGACCTCGGCGACGCGCACCTGGTCGACCCGGTCACCAGCGCGTGGCGGGACGACTTCGCGGCCGAGTACGCCCAACTGCGCGCCCACCGGGGCGTCACCGCCGAGTTGGCGCACGACATCGTCGCCCAACCCAACTACTTCGGCACCCTGATGGTGTCCACCGGGCGGGCCGACGGCATGGTGTCCGGCGCGACGCAAACCACCGCCGCCACCATCCGACCGGCGTTCGAGATCATCCGAACCCTGCCGGAGGTCTCGGTGGCCTCCAGCGTCTTCTTCATGCTGCTCGCCGACCGGGTGCTGGTCTACGGCGACTGCGCGGTCAACCGCGACCCGGACGCCGCCCAGCTCGCCGACATCGCGATCTCGTCCGCCGACACCGCCGCCCGGTTCGGCATCGAGCCCCGGGTGGCGATGCTGTCGTACTCCACCGGCAGCTCCGGGGCCGGCGCGGACGTGGAGAAGGTCGCCGCGGCCACCGCGCTGGTCCGGGAGCGCCGGCCAGACCTGCTGGTCGAGGGTCCGATCCAGTACGACGCGGCGATCGACCCGGCGGTGGCGGCGACCAAGCTGCCGGGCAGCCCGGTCGCCGGCCGGGCCACGGTCTTCATCTTTCCGGACCTGAACACGGGCAACAACACGTACAAGGCGGTGCAGCGCTCCGCCGGGGCGGTCGCCGTCGGCCCGGTGATGCAGGGCCTGCGCCGGCCGGTGAACGACCTGTCCCGGGGCGCAACCGTGCCGGACATCGTCAACACGGTGGCGATCACCGCCATCCAGGCGGCCACCGAGGAGGCCTCGTGAGTCGGGTGCTGGTGCTCAACTGCGGGTCGTCATCGGTCAAGTGGCGCCGCTACGACGGTGAACGGGTGCTCGACCAGGGCACCGTCGAGCGGGTCGGTGAACCCGGTGGCGGGCCGGCGGACCACACCACCGCCGTCCGGCAGATCCTGGCCGGGCAGGACCTGAGCGGGCTGGCGGCGGTCGGGCACCGGGTGGTGCACGGCGGCCGGACGTTCACCACGCCGGTCCTGGTCGACGACGCGGTGCTGGCCGCGATCCGGGACCTGGTCCCGCTCGCCCCGCTGCACAACCCGGCCAACCTGGCCGGCATCGAGGTGGCCCGGGAGATGCTGCCGAACGTTCCGCAGGTCGCCGTCTTCGACACCGCGTTCCACCACACCCTGCCGGAGGCCGCCACCACCTACGCGATCGACCGGGACACCGCCGAGCGGTACGCGATCCGCCGGTACGGCTTCCACGGCACCTCACACGCGTACGTCTCCCGGCGCACCGCCGAACTGCTGGGCCGCCCGTACGAGCAGCTCAGAACCATCACCCTGCACCTCGGCAACGGGGCCAGCGCCTGCGCGGTGGCGGACGGCCGCAGCGTCGCCACCTCGATGGGCATGTCCCCGCTGGAGGGGCTGGTGATGGGGACCCGCAGCGGCGACCTGGACCCGGCCGTGATCTTCCACCTGCGCCGGGAGGGTGGGCTGTCGGTGGACGAGATCGACGACCTGCTGAACCACCGCAGCGGCCTGCTCGGGCTGACCGGCGTCAACGACATGCGCGAGGTGCTCCAGCGCCGGGCGGCCGGGGACCAGGCCGCGGAGCTGGCCTTCGACGTGTACTGCCGGCGGATCACCGGCTATGTGGGCGCGTACTACGCGTTGCTCGGCCGGGTCGACGCGATCGCCTTCACCGCCGGGGTGGGCGAGCACGCGGCGCCGGTCCGGGCCGCCGCGCTGGCCGGACTGGACCGGCTCGGCATCGCCGTGGACCCGGACCGCAACGCGGGGAAGGGTGACCGGGTGATCTCGCCCGAGGACGCCGAGGTGACCGTCTGCGTCATTCGCACCGACGAGGAACGGGAGATCGCCCGGCAGGCCCGGGCCGTGGTCGGAGCCGGCTGACGCCATCCCGGCGGCCCGTCACAGAGGCCGCCGCTCGGCGCCGGTCAGCGCCCGGGCCACACCGGCCGGCTCCGGCTCAGCGCAGCGCGAGCCAGGCGACGATGGCCACCAGCAGCACGACGACCACCGCCGCACCGATGATCAGCGGCAGGCGCGACGGGGACTCCGCCGGCGCGGTGGCCTCCGGCGTCTGGGTGAACGCGCGGAACGCCTCGGTGTTGCCGCTGGGGTCGGTGTAGTTCTCAGGCATGCCGGTGACCCTAGCGAAACCGGTCGCGGCGCACCGCCCCCGCCCATCCCGCCCGGCGTGTCGACCCGGCCGGCGGAGCTGACCCGACCCGGCCGGTGGGTGCAGCCGGGCCGGACGGCGGGGTCGCTGCCCACACCCGGGCACCTACCGTGGAACGATGGGGGCGGGTCGGCTGATCGCCGTACTGGTGACAGCGCTGCTGGCCGGCTGCGCGCCGGCCACCGCCGTGGCGGACGGGTCCACCGCCGCCCCGGACGGGCCGCCGTCGGCGCGCCGGGCGCCCGAGGGGTCGTACGTCGTCGGCGTGCGTACGCTCACCCTCGATCCCCGCTCGGCGCGCCCCCTGCCGGTGACCATCTGGTACCCGGCATCGCCCGGCGGGGTGGCCGCCGGGCGGTTTCCGGTGGTCATCTACAGCCACGGCCTGGACAGCCTGCCCGGGCTGCACGCCGAGCTGACCACCCGCTGGGCGGCGGCCGGTTTCGTGGTGGCCGCTCCGGCGTTCCCGCACACCCGGCGCGGTGCCGCCCGGTTCACCCGGGCCGACGTCCGCAACCAGCCGGCCGACTGCTGGCGGCTCATTCGGCACCTGAGCGGCCTCGACACCGACCCCGGTGACCCGCTCGCCGGCCATCTGGACCTGGCGTCGATCGCCGCCGCCGGCCACTCGGCCGGCGGCTTCACCACGGCCGGCATGTTCACCGAGGGGCACCCGGCCCGGCTGCGCGCCGGGATCGTGATCGCCGGGGGCGGCCTGCCCGGCAGTTTCGCCGGACCGGTCGCGCCCCTGCTCTTCGTGCACGGCACGGCCGACCCGGTGGTGCCGGTCGCGGTCGGCCGGGCCGCGTACGGGCGCACCCGCGGGCCGGCCGCCTTTCTCAGCCTGCTCGGCCAGGACCACGGCGCGTACCTCACCCCGGGCAGTCCGGGGTTCGCCCCGGTCCTCGCCAGCACCACCGACTTCCTTCGCTGGACCCTCTACGACAACAGCGCGGCCGGCGCCCGCCTCCCCGCCGACGCCCGCGCCCCCACCCTGACCCACTACGAGTCCCGCCCGGCCCGCTGACGCCCCTGCCAGGCACGCAGAAGACTGAGCGCTGGGTCACCGCCCGGCCACGCCACGTCAAACCCGGCCAGGCGGGTCAGCAGGGCAAGGCACAATTGGATTCATGTCCCGTCGCGTCACCCCCGCGCTGCTGGCCAGCGCCCTGCTCACGGCCGGCCTGGTCGGCTGCTCCGCGGACGCCCGGAAGGCCGAGAGCGGGCAGGCGCCGGTCGCGCCCTCCTCCGTCGCCTCGGCGACCCCGCGGGTACCCGCCGGGAGCGCGCCACAGCGAGCCTTCGCCGTCGGCGTACGCCAGCTCAAGCTGAACCGGGACGGCCGGGCGCTGCCGGTGACGCTCTGGTACCCGGCGACCGGGGATGCCGGCGGCGCGGCCAAGCGGTCGGCGGCGGCCGCGGAGGGCCGGTTCCCCGTGGTGATGTTCAGTCACGGCCTGGGCGGGCGGCCCGACGACTACGCCACGCTGCTGACCCGGTGGGCGGCGGCGGGCTTCGTGGTGGCCGCGCCGGCCTTCCCGCACACCGCCCGGGGCGGCGACGGCAACGTCCTCGACGTGCTCAACCAGCCGGCCGACGTCTCCTACGCGCTGACACAGGTGCTGGCGCTCGACGGCACGGCCGGCGACCCGTTGCGCGGCCGGCTGGACGCCGACCGGGTGGCTGCCGCCGGGCACTCGGCCGGCGGGGTGACCACCATCGGTCTCTTCACCGCCAGCCGGGACGAACGGCTGGACGCCGGCGTGGTGTTCGCCGGCACGGCGCTCGGCGTGGGTACGGCGTTCGCCGGCGCGGCCGCGCCCCAGCTGTTCGTGCACGGCGAGCTGGACGAGGTGGTCGACTACGCGGCGGGCCGGGCCGCGTACGACAAGGTGCCGTGGCCGAAGGCGATGCTGAGCCTGCCGAAGGGCGACCACGGGCGGGCCCTGCTCAACGACGGCGCGGCGCTGCGGGTGGTCTCGGACACCTCCGTCGAGTTCCTCCGCTGGACGCTCTACGGCGACCCGGCGGCCAAGGGCCGCATCTCCACCGACGCCACCCGCGGCGACATCGCCACCTTCGACGATCACCTCTGACCGTCCGAGCCGCAGGGGGCGCCCGGTGTCAGGCGGTGTGGTCGACGACGACCTTGCCGAAGGCGTGACCGGAGTGCAACCGGGCGAAGGCGTCCCCGACCCGGCTGAACGGGACCACGCTGTCCACCACCGGGCGCACGCCGCTGTCGGCGCAGAACGCCAGCAGCTCGTACAGCTCGCCGGGCGTGCCCATCGAGGTGCCCAGGATCTCCAGCTGCATGGCGAAGACCCGGCGGAGGTTGACCGACGGCTCGTGACCGGCGGTGGCGCCGGACACCACGATCCGGGCCATCGGCGCGGCCGACTTCATCGAGTGGTCGAAGGTTGCCGCGCCGACCGTCTCGATCACCACGTCGACCCGTTCCGGCAGCCGGGCACCGGGTTCCACGGCGGTGGCGCCGAGCGCGGTGATCCGATCCCGTTTGGTGGCGTCGCGGCTGGTCGCGTACACCCGCTTGCCCATCGCGACGGCGAGCGCGACGGCCGCGGTGGCCACGCCGCCGCCCGCGCCCTGCACCAGCACGCTGTCGGCGTCCTCGACGCGGCCCTTGGTGGTCAGCATCCGCCACGCGGTCAGCCAGGCCGTGGGCAGGCAGGCCGCGTCGGTCGCCGGCATCCCGTCGGGCAGCGGGACCAGGTTCGACCGGGGTACGGCGACCCGCTCGGCGAGGGTCCCGGGGAAGTGCTCGGAGAGGATGGAGACCCCGCGCGGGTCACCCTGGGTGACCACCACCGGGTAGACGACCACCTCGTTGCCCTCCGGGTCCACACCGACCGCGTCGCAGCCGAGGATCATCGGCAGCTGAGCCTCGGTGAGCCCCACCCCGCGCAGTGACCAGAGGTCGTGGTGGTTGAGCGAGGTGGCCCGCACCTGCACGGTCACCCAGTCGTCGGCCGGGTGGGTCGGCTCGGGCCGCTCACCGACAGTCAGGGCGGCGAGCGGATCGGCGTCGTCGAAGCGGGAGGCGAAGGCAGCACGCATGATCGGCACGGTAACAAGCTGAGCGCTGGTTAAGAAGGGGCCTCCCCCGGCACGGGATGTCAGGAAGGGCCTGTTCCTATGCAGCAGGCGTCAACAAGGTGCCCTTCCTTACCGGCGGGCGACACCGTCGCGGCGGGCGGCTTCGGCGACGGCCGCGGCGACGGCCGGCGCGACGCGCGGGTCCAGCGGCGACGGGACGATCGCCTCGGCGGTCAGCGACTCGGCCACCACCGCGGCGATGGCGTCCGCGGCGGCGACCTTCATTCCCTCGGTGATCCGGGTGGCCCGCGCGTCCAGCGCGCCCCGGAACACACCGGGGAAGGCGAGCACGTTGTTGATCTGATTGGGGTAGTCGCTGCGCCCGGTGGCGACCACCGCGACGTGCCGGGCGGCCACCTCGGGGTGCACCTCCGGGGTCGGGTTGGCCAGCGCGAACACGATTCCGCCGGGCGCCATGCCGGCGACCGCGGCCTCCGGGATCTGCCCGCCGGACACGCCGATCAGCACGTCCGCGCCGCGCAGCGCTTCGGTGATGTCGCCGCGGCGGCCGTCGGCGTTGGTGGTCGCGGCCAGCTCGGCCTTGGTGCCGGTCAGCTCGGTGCGGTGCCGGCCGATGATCCCCTTGGAGTCGCAGACCACCACCTGATCAGGGTTGACGCCCCCGGCGACCAGCATCTTCGTCACGGCCACGCCGGCCGCGCCGGCGCCGCTCACCGCGACCCGCAGGTCACCGAGCTTGCGGTTGAGCAGGGTGGCCGCGTTGCGCAGCGCGGCGAGCACCACGATCGCGGTGCCGTGCTGGTCGTCGTGGAAGACCGGGATGTCCAGCGCCTCGTCGAGCCGGCGCTCCACCTCGAAGCAGCGCGGCGCGCTGATGTCCTCCAGGTTGATTCCGCCGAACGAGGGGGCCAGCGCCCGCACCACCGCGACGATCTCGTCCACGTCCTGGGTGTCCAGACAGACCGGCACCGCGTCGACCCCGGCGAACTGCTTGAACAGCACCGCCTTGCCCTCCATCACCGGCAGCGCGGCACGCGGGCCGATGTTGCCGAGCCCGAGCACCGCCGACCCGTCGGTGACCACCGCGACGGTGTGCGACACCCAGGTGTAGTCGTCGACCAGGCCGGGGTCGGCGGCGATCGCCTCGCACACCCGGGCCACCCCCGGGGTGTACGCGAGGGAGAGGTCCTCCCGGCTGGTGAGCGGCACCGTCGAGGTGACGGCCATCTTGCCGCCCCGGTGCAGCTGGAAGACGGGATCAGCGGGGTCCACGGTGGACGAAGACATGGTGGTGACTCCAGGATCTGTCGAGCAGACGGGGCGGCCGGCCCGGCCGCGAGGTGGGCGGCGAGCGGTGGCACGCGGTGCGGGGGGTCACCCGGGCACTTTCCGAGCATAGTGTCGACACTGCCACTCGGATGTGAGCAGGGTCATAACAGTCGACGCGGGACCCGCCCGGGGCGCGGCCAGTAGCGGGCCACCACGCGTCCCCGCACGTCGGCCACCCCGTACGCGCGGGAGTCGTCGGTGACCAGGTCGTTGTCCCCGCGTAGCCACCAGCCGCCGTCCTGCGGTCGGACCGCCCGCTTCACCACCAGCAGCTCGGGACGGGTCCGGAAGACCGCGACCACCACGTCACCGGGGCGGATCGGGCGACCCCGGGGGCGCACCAGCACCGCGTCGCCGTGCCGCAGCGTCGGCGCCATGGACGGGCCGGTCACCAGGACAGCGGTCAGCGGCCTCCGCAGCCGGGGCGCCTCCGCCGGGTGATCGGGCCGCACTGGTTTCACCTCCATCCGCTTCGGGGAGCATTCCCAGGAGTAATGTCGCCTTTGATCATCGCAAACTTCCCATGGAGGATCCCGATGCGACTTCCGCGCATCCTTGCGCCCCGCGTCACCGCGAGCGCTCACTGCGACCTGCCGTGCGGCGTCTACGACCCGGCTCAGGCCCGGATCGAGGCCGAGTCGGTCAAAATGATCTGCGAGAAGTACCAGGCGAACACGGACCCGGAGTTCCGCACCCGGGCGATCATCATCAAGGAGCAGCGCGCCGAGCTGGTCAAGCACCACCTGTGGGTGCTCTGGACCGACTACTTCAAGGCCACGCACTTCGAGAAGTACCCGCAGCTGCACCAGCTGTTCAACGAGGCCACCAAGCTCGCCGGCTCCGGTGGGGTCAAGGGCAGCCTCGACCCGGCCACCGCCGACAAGCTGCTGCAGAAGATCGACGACATCTCGAAGATCTTCTGGGAGACCAAGAAGGCGTGACCTCACCCGTCACTCCGACGATCCGGCCGGCACGTCCCCAGGATGTGCCGGCCGTCGTCGCCATGGTCCACGAGCTGGCGGAGTACGAACGCGCTCCCGACCAGTGCCACCTCACCACCGAGCAGTTGACCTCCGCCCTGTTCGGGGCCGCGCCGGCGCTCTTCGGCCACGTCGCGGTCGACGAGCACGACCAGCCGATCGGCTTCGCGCTGTGGTTCCTCAACTTCTCCACCTGGGCCGGGCTGCACGGCATCTACCTGGAGGACCTCTACGTCCGACCGGCCGCCCGGGGCACCGGCGCGGGTCGGCTGCTGCTCGCCACCCTGGCCGACATCTGCGTACGACGCGGATACCGGCGACTGGAGTGGTTGATGATCGACTGGAACCCGGCGGCCGGGTTCTACGCCTCGATCGGCGCGGAGCAGATGAACGAGTGGGTCCCCTACCGGCTCAGCGGCGACGCACTGCACGACCTCGCCAGCCAGGCCACCGCCGCCGGCACGCGTCCGGGCGGCTGACCGGGTAGAGTCCCCGACCGGGGGGATGAGGCGTGACTCAACTGACCGGCCAGCCAGCGACCGACGACGACGTGGTGCACCTCACGGTGCCCGCCGACGGCGGTTACCTCGGCGTGCTCCGTACCGCCACCGCCGGTCTCGCGGCCCGGTTGCAGTTCGCGCTCGACGAGATCGAGGATCTGCGGATCGCGGTCGACGAGGCATGCGCCATGCTGCTCGCGATCGCCACCCGCGACGCCGAGCTGGAGTGCCGGTTCTCGGTCACCGAGGACGCGCTGACCGTCGAGGTGACCGTGCCGACCGTGCGCGGCGCGACGCTCCCCGCCGAGTCGTCCTTCGCCTGGAAGGTGCTCACCGCGCTGACCACGTCGGCGTCCGCCACGGCCGCCGACGGCCGGGCGACGATCTCGCTGCTCACCCGCCGCTCCAGCGGCTACTGACCGACCCGCCGCCTCGGCACGCGCCGAGCGCGGTCACTCGAAACCGAGCGCCCGGGTCGTCGGGGGGCTGACCAACAGCCAGCTGACGCCCAGGCCCAGTGCCATCAGCGGCACGCCGAGCCAGCCCAGCCCGGCCTGGATCATGAACCACCCGATCGGCAGCAGCATCAGCTGGAGCACGATGGCGGGAGCACGCGCACCGGCCTGACGGCGCAGCAGCGCGCGGCCCAGTGCCCAGAGCGCGGCCGCCGCCCCGACGGCGAACGCGGTCACCAGCAGCGCCGACAGCAGATCGCTGGTGGCGGCGGTGAGATCGGCCCAGACCAGCCAGGCGGCGATCAGCCCGACGGCGACGGCCTCCGCCCACAGCAGTCGGACCGCCCAGCGGAGCGTGACGGGAATCGGGGCCGAGTCGATGGTCACGCGCGCCACGATACCCGGGCTACCGGGAGGTACAGTGCCGCCCATGCGGGCCGTCCTGGTGGTCAATCCGAAGGCCACCACCACCAGCGAACGCAGCCGGGACGTGCTTGTCCGGGCGCTGCGCAGCGAAGTCGACCTCAGCGTGCGCTACACCCGCCGGCGTGGGCACGCCATGGCGCTGGCCCGGGAGGCCGCCGCGGAGGGGGTCGACCTCGTCGTCACCCTGGGTGGCGACGGCACCGTCAACGAGGTGGTGAACGGCCTGATGACGGCCGAGCCGCCCGCCGGCGCCGATGGGGCCACGCTGGCGGAGCGGCTGCCCGCGCTGGCGACCGTTCCGGGTGGCTCGACGAACGTGTTCGCCCGGGCGCTGGGCCTGCCCCGGGAGTGGCCGGAGGGGACCAGCATGATCCTCGAAGGCGTGCGGCTGGGTCGGCACCGGACGATCGGGCTGGGTCGCGCGGACGACCGCTACTTCACCTTCTGCGCGGGGTTCGGCCTGGACGCCGCCGTGATCCACCGGGTGGAGCAGGCCCGCCGTCGGGGGCGCGTCTCCACGCCGAGCCTCTACCTGCGCTCGATCATGAACCAGTACTTCCTCGCCTCGGACCGGCGGCACCCGGCGATCACGTTGGAGCGTCCCGGCGAGCCGGCGGAGGGCGAGCTCGCCACCGTCATCATCCAGAACACCGCGCCGTGGACGTACCTGGGCGATCGGGAGATCAACCCGAACCCGGAGGCGTCGTTCGATCTCGGGCTGGACGTGCTGGCGTTGCGTCAGCTCCGGGTTGCCAGTACGACACGGACGGTGACCCAGTTCTTGTCTCGGCGGCCGGATCCACGCGGCCGGCAGGTGTTACGACTCCATGACACAGCGGAGTTCACCCTGCTCTCCAGCCGCCCGCAGGCGTTCCAGCTGGACGGCGACTACCTGGGCGAGCGGGAGAAAGTCAGATTCACATCCGTTCCCGCCGCACTGAGAGTAATCTGCTAGGTCTCGGGTACTGCCCTAGGTCGACGCGGCCGCCACAACTGCATCGACGCGGTCGCCGCCACACCGAGGGGCAGGTGCCGGAAATGTCAGCAATGTCACGCGGACTGTACTATATTGATCCTCGGCAGTGGCACGGCGGGTAACCAGGAAGGCACTGGAACCCGGACAAATGGGTTGTGGGCTTGCTCACCGCCCGGAGTTTTTCCGAGCGTCACCCTTGACATCGCGAGTGTTCGTGAAAGTATTCACAAGCGAACTTGAGTTACCGGGACATTGCCTGGATATGCTCGTCAGGTTGAGCTGTTCCAGCAGGTCCCCAGGGCTAACTGCCTGCTCACGCACTGCCGAATGGACCGACGCGAACTGTCACCATCGGCACTGCGGATGCATATAGGAAAAGCACTACAAGCAATAATTGCCACCCCATCCAGAATGAGGAGTGTTGCCGCCATGGACTGGCGTCACCATGCTGTCTGCCGCGACGAGGACCCGGAGCTGTTCTTCCCTATCGGGACGTCCGGACCGGCTCTCCTGCAGGTCGAGCAGGCCAAGGCCGTCTGCAGGCGCTGCTCCGTGACCGACCAGTGCCTGCAGTGGGCGCTCGAGTCGGGTCAGGACGCCGGCGTCTGGGGCGGAATGAGCGAGGAGGAGCGGCGCGCTGTCAAGCGTCGCGGCGGCCTCCGCGTGCTGCGCGCTCACTCCGCCTGATCCCACGACACAGCTGTACGCCCCGGCGGGTCCGCCCGCCGGGGCGTTCCGCTGTTCTGCGCCGCTGACGCGCCACACCGCACACCTCGGCGCGAGCTCACGCACCTCACCTGCCGAACCGATCGCGACGTCCACCGACCACGGATACCCGCTGCCCCGCACTCTGATCATTCGCGGCCAGCGACCTCGGTCACACCGCCGACGCCGGGACGCACCGACCGGACCGCTCGTCGACCCGCCGCAGCACCAGCTCGACCAGCTCCGGGGCGTCGGTCAACGGGTCGGCCACCGCCACCGCGCCGGCCGCCCGGGCCGCCTCGGCCACCGCGTCGTGAAAGAGACCCGGTGCCAGGAAGTACCCGGCAACCGCCACCCGGCGAGCGCCGGCCGCCCGTAGCCGGGCCACCGCGACACCGGTCGCCGGCGGGGCCGCCGAGGCGTACGACACCCGGCAGGGCACCCCGAACTCCGCGCCGAGCGCGTCCGCCACCAGGCCCACCGAGCCACGCGCCCGCGCGTCCCGGGTGCCCGCCGCGGCCAGCACCAGCGCGTCGAAGCGACCCGTACACGACTCGCCGAGCCGGCGCCGCAGCCCGGCCACCAGATCCCGGTCCACCGTCCCGTCCGCCGGGCCGAGCACGTCGGTCACCCCTACCGCCAGCGGAGGCCCGGTCTGCGCCGCGGCGGCGACGGCCGCCGGGATGTCGACCCGATGGTGGTACGCGGCGGTCAGCAGCAGCGGCACCAGCACCGCGCGGCGGTGGCCGGCCGCCGCCAACCCACGCAGCACCTCGGTCGGCCCCGGCTCGGTGTGGTCCAGCCAGCTCGTCCACACCGGGGTGCCCGGACGGGCTGCCGACACCGCCCGGCCCAGCGCCCGGGTGGCCTCGGCCGCTCGGGGATCACGGCTGCCGTGCGCGACCAGCACCACCGGGTCCGCCCCGCCGGCCGTGCGGAGGCCGGTCGGGGTCGTCAACGGGGAGGTCAGACGTGCAGTCCGCACTCGGTCTTCTCGAACATGGCCCACCGGCCGGCCCGCGCGTCCTCGCCGGCCTTCGTCCGACGGGTGCACGGCCAGCAGCCGATCGAGCCGTAGCCCTGCTTGAACAGCTCGTTGACCGGCACGTTCCAGCGGGCGATGTAGGCGTCCACGTCGCCCTGCGACCAGGCCGCGATCGGGTTGACCTTGACCTTGCCGCGCCGCCCGTCGAAGGTCACCACCGGCGTGTTGGCCCGGGTCGGCGACTCGTCCCGACGCAGGCCGGCGGCCCAGGCGTCGTACCCGGTCAGTGCCCGCTCCAGCGGCTCCACCTTGCGCAGCTGGCAGCAGTCGTCGGGCGACTTGTTGAACAGCCGAGGACCGTACTGGCCGTCCTGCTGACCGACGGTGAGCCGAGGCCGGATCGACCGGACGTTCACCGGGAGCGTCCGTGCCACCTCGTCCCGCACCCGGAGGGTCTCCGGGAAGTGCAGGCCGGTGTCGAGGAAGACCACGTCCACCCCCGGGGCCACCCGGGACACCAGGTGAGCCAGCACGGCGTCGGCCATCGAGCTGGTGACGCAGAACCGGTCGCCGAAGGTCTGTGCCGCCCAACGGGCGATCTCCAGCGCCGGGGCGCCCTCCAGTTCCCGACCCGCCTGCTCGGCCAGCGCCCGCAGCTCGTCGGGGCTGCGTCGGACCGGATCGGCCGGCGTCGGACCGCCCGGACCGACCAGGCCCAGGCCTGCGGCGGAGACGAGGCTCATTGGATCACCGCCCGGGACAGCAGCCCGGTGAACTTCACCGAGAAGACCCGGGTGCAGGCGTGGCACTCCCAGGCGCCGTGCCCCGCCTCGTGCGGCCGCAGATCCTCCTCGCCGCAGTACGGGCAGTACAGGGGTGCCGCTCGGTTCTCACTGCTCATCGCAGGTCCTCCTCGTCGACTCTGATCACCCAGTTGGCGAACGTCTCGCCCTCGCTCCGGCCGGCCAGGTAGCGGCGGGCCAGTCGTTCCACGTACTCCGGAAGCTCCTCGGCGGTGGTCTTCAGGCCGCGCAGCTTGCGCCCGAAGCCGGCGGTCTGCCCCTGCGCCATGCCCAGGCCGCCACCCAGGTGCACCTGGAAGCCCTCGACGTGCCGCCCGTCCGGGCCGACCACCAGCTGGCCCTTGAGCCCGATGTCGGCCACCTGGGTGCGCGCGCAGGCGTTCGGGCAGCCGTTGATGTGGATCGAGATGTCGGCGTCGAAGTCGCGCAGCCGCTGCTCCAGCCGAGCCACCAGCTCCTCGCCGCGGGCCTTCGTCTCGACGATGGCGAGCTTGCAGTACTCGATGCCGGTGCACGCCATGGTGCCGCGCCGCCAGGCCGACGGCCGGGCCTCCAGGCCGATCCCCCGCAGAGCGTCCACCAACGACTCGGTCCGCTCCGACGGCACGTCGAGCACCAGCAGCTTCTGGTACGGGGTGAGCCGCACCCGATCGCTGCCGTGCGCCTCGACCACGTCGGCGAGCTGGGCGAGCTGCCCACCGGAGACCCGCCCGACCACCGGGGCGGCCCCGACGTAGTGCCGCCCGTCAGCCTGCTCGTGCACCCCCACGTGGTCGATCGGCTTCGCCGGCAGGTCCGGCGCCGGGCCGTCGAGCAGCGTCCGGCCGAGATAGTCCTTCTCCAGGACCTCGCGGAAGCGCTCCACGCCCCAGTCGGCCACCAGGAACTTCAGTCGGGCCCGGTTGCGCAGCCGCCGGTAGCCGTAGTCGCGGAAGATCCCGACCACGCCGGCCCACACGTCGGGGACCTCGGCCAGCGGCACCCAGACGCCGAGTCGCTGGGCCAGCATCGGGTTGGTGGAGAGGCCACCACCGACCCAGACGTCGAAGCCGGGGCCGTGCTCCGGGTGGTCGACGCCGAGGAAGGCGATGTCGTTCGACTCGTACGGGGTGTCCACCAGCCAGGAGATCGACGTCTTGAACTTGCGGGGCAGGTTGGAGAACTGCTTGTCACCGATGTACCGGGCGACGATCTCGTCGATCGCCGGCGTCGGGTCGACCAGCTCGTCGCGGGCCACCCCGGCGACCGGGCTGCCCAGCACGATTCGGGGGCAGTCGCCGCACGCCTCGGTGGTCTGCAGGCCGACCGACTCCAGTCGGTGCCAGATCTCCGGCATGTCCTCGACCCGGATCCAGTGGTACTGGATGTTCTGCCGGTCGGTGATGTCAGCGGTGTCCCGGGCGAACTCCCGGGAGATGTCCGCGATGACCCGCAGCTGGGCCAGGCTGAGCTGACCGGCGTCGATGCGGACCCGGAGCATGAAGAACTCGTCCTCCAGCTCGTGCGGCTCCAGCACGGCGGTGCGCCCACCGTCGATGCCCGCCTTGCGCTGGGTGTAGAGGCCCCACCAGCGGAACCGGCCGCGCAGGTCCTGCGGGTCGATGGAGGCGAAGCCGCCGTGCGCGTAGATGGTCTCGATCCGCGCCCGGACGTTGAGCGGGTCGTCGTCCTTCTTGATCCGCTCGTTGGGGTTGAGCGGCTCGCGGTGGCCGAGCGCCCACTGACCCTCACCCCGTGGCCGGCGCGTCGCCGCCCGGGCAGCGCTGGCCGTCGGGTCCTCGGAACGGGCCGGGATGCTGCTGACCGCCATCGCGGCGTCCTCCGTTGTCTGCTGTGCCTCGGGGCGGGCGCGGGGCGCGGCAGCCGGCCCGTCGAGAGCGGGCGGGACAACGGTGTCTGAGACAGCCGGCGCGGAGCGCGCCCGAGACAGATGGGTCGGGCGTCGTCAGTGGGCCGGACAGATCGCGCTGCGCACGCGGCCGTAATCGACGTGGCGACGAGCCACGAAGCGGCGGACGACAGCGGCGGTCATGGGCTCATGCTGCCACACCGCATGGGGGCCGGCCAATGTGCGCGTGCCGGATCCCACATCACGGGCCGGGCCGGCCTGACAGGCTCGGGCCGTGGGCATGTTGTCCGAAAGGTCGACCGGGGCGGCGCGGGCCCGGCTGCGCCGCGTTCCGGTCTGGCTGCCCCCGGCGGTGCTGACCCTGGTGGTCACCGGCGCCGGGCTGGGCTCGGCCCAGCTCTGGCGTGACGAGTTGGCCACCTGGAGCGCCGCCACCCGGTCACCCGGCGACCTGGCCCGGCTGGCCGGCACCATCGACGCCGCCACCGGCCCGTACTACCTGCTGATGCACGGCTGGCTCGCGGTCGTCGGTGACTCCACGGTGGCGCTGCGCGCGCCGGCCGCGCTGGCGATGACCGTCGCCGCCGGGCTGCTCGCCGTGCTCGGGGCTCAGCTCGTCGACCGGCGTACCGGTCTGTTCGCCGGGCTTCTCTTCGCGCTGCTGCCCGGCACCTCCCGCTACGGGCAGGAGGCCCGCCCGTACGCCCTCGCCACCATGCTCGCGGTGCTCGCCACCCTGCTGCTGGTGGGCGCCCTGCACCGGCCGGGCTGGGCCCGCTGGGCCGGTTACGCCGCCGCCGTGGCCGCGCTCGGGCTCACCCATCTGATCGCGCTCACCCTGCTCGTCGCGCACGCGCTGGTGGTGCTGGTCGCCTGGTGGCGGGGCCCCAAGGCCGAGTCGGGCGGTCCCGGCGACGCGGATCGGCCGGACCGGCGGGTGTGGCGGTGGGTGGTCGCGGTGGTGCCGGCCGCGCTGCTGGTGAGCCCGCTGTTGCTGAAGGCCGGCACACAGCGTTCCCGACAGTTGGACTGGGTCGCATCGGCCCGCCTGGACGACCTGAGCGCGCTGCCCGGTGGGGTGGCCCAGAGTTCCGTGGTGGGTGGGCTGCTGGTCGGGATCGCCGCGCTGGGCGCGGCCCGCATCGGGCGACGGGCCCTGCTGCCGGGGAGCGCGGTGCTGCTGCCCGTCCTGCTGCTCTTCGCCGCCGGCACGGTCGTGCCGCTGTGGGTGCCCCGGTACCTGGTCTTCGTGGTGCCCTTCGCCTGCCTGCTGGCCGGCGCGGCGCTGGCCGGGGTGACCGCGCCGACCGCGCTCGCCGTGGTGGTCCTCGCTGGGCTGCTCGGCCTGCCGGACCAGGCGGCGCTGCGGCGGACCCACGAGTGGCCGCGCAGCGCCCGGGTGGACTATGCGGGCGCCGCCCGGGTGATCGCCGACGGCCAACGACCCGGGGACGCCGTGGTCTACTCGCCCCGGCAGAGCTGGCTCTTCCTGGACCTGGGCGTCCAGTACCACCTCGGCGACCCGCCGCGGGACGTGCTTGTGACCGAGGACGAGGTCCGTCGGGGCGACCTGTGGGCCGCCGAGTGCCCGCGACCGGCGCAGTGCCTGGCCGGCACGCCACGGGTCTGGCTGGTCGTCGCAGGGCGGCACGCCGAGCCACTGGCCACCGTGCCCGGCGCCAAGGGCGACGCGCTGCGCGCGGACTTCACCGTCGCACGTGTCTGGAAGCGCTCCGGCCTGACCGTCGCCCTGCTGACCGGCCGTCCCGGCCGCTGACCTGACCGCCCGTCGGGCGGGCGCGCCGGCTGCGGGCCGGTCGGCTGCGGGCCCTGTGGGCCCGTCGGGTCACGGCCGGCTGGGTGAGCGTTATACGTATAACCCTCATCCGCACATCTGCGCCCGGAGCCGACCCGCCCGAGCGGAACTCCGGCGCCGGCGGGGAGGCGCGGGTCAGGATTGCGAGCGACCCTCGGGCGCGCTGCGAGCCAGCGGGACGACCAGCACCGCCTCGGTGCCGCCGTTGGCACCGGCGCGCAGCTCGATGGTGCCGCGCAACTCCCCGGTGACCAGCGCCCGGACGATCTGGAGGCCGAGCCGGCTGCCACGTTCGGCGTCGAAGTCGGGCGGTAGCCCCCGTCCGTTGTCCGCGACCGAGACGTGCAGCATCTTGCGGAACCGGTGCGCCGAGACCACCACCTCCGGGCGGGCCGACGGATCGGTACCGGGAACGACGGCGGGCGCCACGTCGGGAACGTCCCCCTCGTCGGCTGGCGGGAAACCGTGCTCGACGGCGTTGAGCAGCAACTCGTTGAGGACCATCACCAGCGAGGTGGCGATCTCCGCCGGCAGCACGCCGAAGCTGCCCCGCCGGCGCATGCCGACGCTCACCTCGGTCGCCGCGACCTCGGTCGCCGCGCTCGCCACCCGGTCGACGATGCCGTCGAACTCGACCGCCTCGTCGCTGGACATGGAGAGCGTCTCGTGCACCAGGGCGATCGAGGCGACCCGGCGGACCGACTCCTCCAGGGCGACCCGGGCCTCCGGCATGGACACCCGGCGGGCCTGCAACCGCAGCAGCGCGGCAACCGTCTGGAGGTTGTTCTTCACCCGGTGGTGGATCTCCCGGATGGTGGCGTCCTTGGTGATCAGTGCCCGGTCCCGGCGGCGGACCTCGGTGATGTCCCGGACCAGCACCAGCGCACCGATCGGCACCCCGGCGGGCATCAGCGGCAGCGCCCGGGTGAGCATCGTCGCGCCACGCGCGTCGATCTCCCGCCGGGGCGGCGCCTCGCCGCGCAGCGCGGCCAGGATGCCGTTTGCCGCCTCGGTGCCGTCCAGCGGGTCGCCGGCCAGCCGGCGGTGCAGCGCGGCCAGATCCTCCCCCACCAGGTGGGAGGCGTAGCCCAACCGGCGGTACGCGGACTGCGCGTTCGGGCTGGCGTAGGTCACCTTGCCGCCGGCGTCGAGCCGGACCAGCCCGTCGCCGACCCGGGGCGCGGAGGTGGTCTCGCCCGGGTGCCGGGGCGGCGGGAAGGTGCCGTCGGCGATCATCTGGGCCAGGTCGTCGGCCGTGGTCAGGTAGTTGAGCTCCAGCTGGCTGGGGGTACGCGCGGTGGAGAGGTTGGTATCCCGGCCGACCACGGCGATCACCTCGCCGGCCTCCCCCTCGGCGGTGCGCAGCCGGACCGGGATCGCCTCGTGCCGGGCCGGCACGTCGCCGTACCAGACCGGGTCGCCCTCCCGCCAGATCCGGCCCTGGGAGTAGGCCACACCCAGGTGGGCCACCTCCGGCCCGCCGACGATCCGCCCCACCTGGTCGTCCTGGTACGCGGTGGGCGCGGTCGTCGGGCGGACCTGGGCGACGCAGAGGAACGTGCCGTCCGCGTCGACCGGCACCCAGAGCAGCAGGTCGGCGAAGGACAGGTCGGAGAGCAGCTGCCAGTCGCCGGCGATCCGGTGCAGGTGGTCGATGTCGGCCGGACGGAGATGGGTGTGCTCCTCGGCGAGGTCGCGCAGCGTGGACACGGTGACCAGCGTGCCACGCCGCGTCTCACATCGTCGCGGTGACCTTCTTCAGCCCGCGCGGCGCGTCCGGGTCTTCGCCCCGGGTCAGCGCCAACGCCAACGCCAGCCGCTGCAACGGCAGGATGTCCAGCAGCGGGGCGTACCGCTCGTCGACCTCGGGAACGGCGAGCCGGGTGGCGCCGGGCACGTCGGCGGAGCCGACCACCACCACGTCGGCGCGGCGCTCGCCGAGGCGGGGCAGCACCTCCCCCATCGAGCGGCCACCCGGGCCGGAGCCGACCACGGCGAGCACCGGGACCTCCGGGTCGGTCATCGCGAGCGGACCGTGCAGCAGGTCGGCGCCGGAGAAGGCGAGAGCCGGCAGGTACGAGGTCTCCATCAGCTTCAGGGCGGCCTCCCGTGCGGTCGGGTAGGCGTACCCGCGCCCGGTGGTGACCAGTTGGCGGGCGAAGCGGTAGCGCGGAGCGAGCTGGGCCGGGGTGTCGTCGGCCAGGGTTCGGCTGGCCAGGTCGGGCAGCGCGGCGAGCGCCTCCCGCTCGGCCGCCGGGAGCACACCGTCGCCGGCACGGATCCCCTCGACGAGCATCAGCAGAGCGAGCAGCTCGGCGGTGTACGTCTTGGTGGCGGCCACCGCCCGCTCGTGCCCGGCGGCGATGTCGATGCTCAGCTCGGCCACCTCGGCCAGCGGGGACCCTGGGGCGTTGGTCACCGCGAGGGTCAGCGCGCCGGAGGCCCGCGCGGCGCGCAGCACCTCGGCCAGGTCGGGCGACCCGCCGCTCTGGCTGACCCCGACGACCAGCGCGTCGGACAGGTCGGGGCGGGCGCCGAACAGGGTGACCACGCTGGGCGAGGCGAGCCCGGCGGGCAGCCCGAGCCGGATCTCGGCCAGGTACGCCCCGTAGAGGGCCGCGTGGTCGGAGGTGCCCCGGGCGGTGAAGACCACGTGCCGCGGCCGGCGCTCGGCGACCGCAGCCGCCACCCGGGCGATCTCCCCGGCGTTGACGGTGGAGAGCAGGCGCGCGTAGCCGGCCGGCTGCTCCTCGATGTCGGCGGCCATCCCGGCCCCTGCACGCGTCACGGACACTCCCCTCTTGCGCGATTGCCGCGCGTTTCCTGCTCAGTCTTGCACCATTGATCTGAGTGGAGCAATCGAACGAGCAGCAGTGCGCAGTTGATCACCGAAGCGCCCCAATATCAACTACGCTTGTCCCGCTTTACCCGGTGTCGCTGCGACGAGAGGACGATGTGCCCGAGGGAAGGGACGACCCCGCGCTCTCCGCGACGGAGGAGCTGGCCCTGGCCCGGCTGGCACTGGACGAGGGCGACCTCCACCACGCCGCCGGCCACCTGGCCGGCGCGCTGGCCCGGGCGCCGACCCTGCCGGAGGTGCACGAGACGTTGGCCCGGCTGGCCGCGGTCGGCGGGGGCGGCGGCCTCGACCTCTTCCCGATCAACCACCACACCTTCGTCGGCGCGGTCGTCGCCCGCGCCCATCTGCTGGCCGCAGCCGGTCGTCCGGCCGAGGGGCTGGAACTGCTGGCCGCGGCCACCGGGTACGCGCCCGGAACGGAGTGGGCCGGTGTGCCGTGGGTGATCGCACCCGAGCTGGCCGAACGGCTGGACGCGGAGCACATCGCCCGGGTCCTCATGCAGGTCTGCGCCGCGTTGCCCGACCCGGTGCCGCGCGTCGGCCGGGGCGCGCTGGCGCCGTACCTCACGCTGGCCCGCAACGCGATCACCGTCCGCCCCGAGCACGGTCTGCTGCTGGGCGCGGCGTCCGCGCTGGCCAGGCGGCTCGGCGAGGTCACGCTGGCGATCCGCTGGGCCACCCGAGGTGTACGGTCCCAGCCGTCCAAGATGGGCGAGGTCTGGCTCGGGTACGCGTACCGCAGCGCTGGCCGCACCCGCGAGGCCCTCGCGGCGCTCGGCCGGGCCGTCGCCTTGGACCCCGACGACCTGGCCATCTACGCCGACATCGCCGGCACCCTGGCCGAGTCCGGCCGGCTGGACGAGGCGCTGGAGTGGACCGAGCGGGCGCTCGCCCGGGACCCGTCGTTCGACTGCGCGGTGCACACCGCCCACCGCCTGCGGCACCTGCGCGACGGCGACCTCGCCCACCTGGTCGCGCTCGCGGACTTCGTCCGTGACCACCCGGACGACAGTCACGAGCACGGCGATCTGGCCCAGTGCTGCCGGGGTCGGCCCTGGCTCGGCCAACTGACGCCGGCCGGCGGCCCGCTGCTGGACGCTCTGCGCCAGGCGGTGGCCGACGACGACAACGGTCTCGGCAGCGCCGTACGCCTTCCGGCGGTAGCTCCGCCGAGCGCGGTGCGGACGGCCACGTCGGTGGCGCCCGGGCTGCGGATCGAGGTCGCGGGCACGCCGGAGCCGGACCCGCGGGAACCGCGGCGGGCGTCCACGCGGCGGCTGTGGCACTACGCGGACAGCGTCCCGACGCCCGCGCTGCCGGCACCCTCGGCGGCGGCGGTCGAGCGGATCGGGCAGGTCGCCCATCCGGCGTGGCCGCACCCGCCGGCGGCCTACGACGCGGCGGTGGGCCTGGCCGGCCTGGACGTGGCCGACCTGCTCGGGCTGCTGGTGCATCCGCCGGCGGCGCCGGCCAACGCGCTGGGCCGGCTCCTGGCTGCCCAGGACCCGTCGGTCTGGGTACGCGGCGTGCAGGTGTGGGCCTGCCTGGGGCTGCTGCACCACCGCACCGATGAGCCGTGGGCGGACTCGACCCGGCGCCGAGTGCTCGTGGACCTCATCTGGGGCGTGGAGGACTGGGTCACCGAGGCGGCACTGTTCGCCCTGGTCACCGCCGCCTGGGTGGACCCGGCGGTGCGATCGGACGTGGCCCGGGTGGTGGCCGAGCGGCTGGCTGACGCGGCCGCGGTGGCCCGGACCCGGCCGGTCCCGATCGCCGTCTCTCTGGCCCACCTGGCGTTGGCCGCCCCGGCACTGGACCCGGCCACCGCCGCGCTCGCCACCGAGTTGCTCGGCGACCCGCCGCCCCGGCTCCCGCGTCCCCGCAACCCGCTCCGGCGTTTCTGGCGACGCCTCACCGCCGCACGCCGCCGCCCCTGACCTCCAGCGCCGCGACCTCGTGAACGACGCGCCGCGCCGTCCCTGGAGGGAACGACGCGGCGCGGGTGGTGTCGGGGTCAGGCGACCGGGGCCTTGCCGAGAGCGATCTCGGCCTCCTCCTCGGGGGTGGCCTGTGCCGGCGCCTCGTTCGCGGTGCGCAGTGGGATCTCCTTGATGAACCAGGCGAGCACCGGGATCGCGATGGTGAACAGCACGGCCCAGAGGAAGACGTGCGAGATCGCGTCGGCGAGACCGCCGAGCACCAGCTCGCGCGCCTGGGCGGGCAGTTCCTTGAGCTTCACCAGGTCCATCGCGCCGCCCTCGCCGCCGCCGAAGGCACCGCCGGCGGTGGAGTCGGCCAACCGGCTGGCGAAGATCGCGCCGAACAGCGAGATGCCGAATGAACCGCCGATCGACCGGAAGAAGGTGGCCGCGCCGCTGGCCGCACCGAGGTCCTTCTGCTCCACGCTGTTCTGCGCGATCAGCATGGAGGTCTGCATGAGGAAGCCCATGCCGGCACCGAGCACGACCATGTACAGCGAGGACTGCAGCTTGCTGGTGTGGGTGTCGAGCAGGGTCAGCAGTGCCATGCCCGTGGTCATCACCACGCCACCGATGATCGGGTACGCCCGGTAGCGGCCGGTCTTCGTGATCGCCCGCCCGATGACCAGGGAGACGACCAGCATGCCGAACATCAGCGGCAGCAGCAGCAGGCCGCTGTTGGTCGCCGAGGCCCCCTGCACCGTCTGCTGGTAGAGCGGCAGGAAGTTCATCGCGCCGAACATCGCGAAGCCGAGCAGGAAACCGATCAGCGAGATCAGCGCGAAGTTGCGGTTGGCGAAGAGCGCCAGCGGAAGGATCGGCTCCGGGACCCGGCGTTCCACCAGGCCGAACGCCACCAGCGCGAGCACGGACAGCACGGCCAGGGCGAGGATCTGCGGGGACGTCCAGTCGTACTCGTTGCCGCCCCAGGTGGTGATCAGCACGATCGCGGTGATGCCGACCGAGAGCAGCCCGGCGCCGAGCCAGTCGATCCGGTGCTCGGTGCGGTACTTCGGCAGGTGCATGGTGGTGATCAGCAGAAGCAGCGCGACGCCACCCAGCGGCAGGTTCACGTAGAACGCCCAGCGCCAGGAGAGGTGGTCGGTGATGAAGCCGCCGACCAGCGGGCCGGCCACCATGGCGATGGCCATGATCCCGGCGATCATGCCCTGGTAGCGCCCGCGCTCGCGGGGCGGGACCAGGTCGCCGATGATCGCCATCACGCCGACCATGAGGCCACCGGCGCCGAGACCCTGCACGGCGCGGAAGGCGATGAGTTGCACCATGCCGTCCTGGGGACCGCCCAACATGCCCGAGCCGGCCATGCCGCAGAGCGCGGAGCCGAGCAGGAAGATGCCGACCGAGGTCAGGAAGACCGACTTGCGCCCGTAGAGGTCACCGAGCTTGCCCCAGATCGGGGTGGAGACGGTGGTGCCGAGGACGTACGCGGTGACCACCCAGGTGAAGTGGTCGAGGCCGCCGAACTCGCCCACGATGCGCGGCAGTGCGGTGCTGACGATCATGTTGTCGAGCATCGCGAGCATCATCGCGATCATCAGCCCGAACAGCACGACCCGTACGTTGGGTCGCGCGCCGGCCTGGGTTGCCTGAGTCATGGGTAAGCTCCCCCCGAGGATTGCCTTACTTACTTGCCGCCCGGCTAGTCACCTTACTAGCCGCACGGTAAGTTGGGCACCAACTGACGGTCAAGCCAATTGGGGGGCGTGGGTGAGGGAGAGCACAGGCGGCACCCGCGAGCGGATCAAGGCCGTCGCGCTGGAGCTCTTCACCGAGCAGGGGTACGAGAAGACCTCGCTGCGCGAGATCGCCGAGCGCCTGAACGTCACCAAGGCGGCGCTCTACTACCACTTCAAGAGCAAGGACGACATCGTCGCCAGCTTCGTCGAGGACCGGCTGGAGCGGATGGACGCGCTGACCGCCTGGGCCTCGTCGCAGCCGGCGACCCTGGCCACCCGGCGCGCGCTGATCTCCCGGTACGCCGACACGATGTTCGCTGGCGACCAGCCGTCCGTGATGCGTTTCTTCGAGCAGAACCAGACCGTGCTCAAGAGTCTCGCCGCCGGCCAGCAGATGCGCGGCCGGATGATGGAGCTGGCCAACGCGCTCTGCCGGGGCGACGACTCGCCCGCCGCCCAACTGCGCGCCGCGCTGTCGCTGTTCGCGGTGCACAGCAGCTGGTTCGCGGTCCGGGCGCCGCACATCACCGACGACGAGCGCCGCCGGATCGCCCTGGAGGTGGCCGACGAGCTGCTGGCCGCCATCGGCGCGCAGCCCGACGAGAGTGCGACCGCGGCCGCCGCGGAGAGCCCGCAGGGCTGACCGACCGGCGGCTCAGCCCCGGGGCAGCTCCAGCCGCAGGCCGAGCAGGTCCACGCCCGCCACCGGCGCCCAGTCCTTCTCCGGATAGCGGACGAAGCCGAGCCGCTCGTACAGCCGGTGCGCCGAGACGGCCATCCCCGCCCGGACGCAGATCACCACGGCCGCGCAGCCCAGCTCGGCCGCGCGGTCGACGCACGCCTGAGCCAGCGCCGCGCCAACGCCCCGGCCCTGCGCGGCCGGGTCGACCGCGAGCATCCGGAACTCCGCCTCACCGGGCCCGGACAGCTCGGCGAACGGGGTGCCCGGCAGCACGAAGGTGACCGAGCCGAGCACCGCGCCGGTCGCCTCGTCCACCGCGACCAGCACCTCACCACTGGTCGCTCGGGTCGACACGTCGGCCAGCACCGCGCCGTACCCGTGCTCACCCTTGAGCTGGCCGTCCGCCTCGTACGCGGCCACGGTCAGCCGGGCCACCGCCGGGAAGTCGCCCGGGTCGGCGCGCCGGACCAGCAGGCCGCTCAATCGATCACCGCGATGAGGTCGCCGTCCTGCACGACATCGCCCTCGTTGACGGCGAGCTGCTTGACCACACCGTCGGCCTCGGCGATGACCGGGATCTCCATCTTCATCGACTCGAGGATCACCAGGGTGTCGCCCTCGGACACGGTGTCGCCGGCCGACGCGACGACCTTCCAGACGTTCGCCACCATCTCGGCGCGGATCTCCTCGGCCATGTCCAGGCCCTCCCTTTTCCCGATGTGCCTGCCGACGTATCCAATCATGCGGCGGCGGACCGTGGGCGTGGAGCGGCGCGGCCCGGGCGCCGCGACCCGCCCCGCCGCAAGGCGTCGGGTGCCGGCCGCACTACCATCAGCGGGTCGGACCCGACGCCGGGCCGCCGGTAGCCGCACCGGCGCGAGGTCGTGCGCAGGGCGGATCCGACCCATCACGAGGAGGTCAGCATGGCGAAGAAGTCCCGGAAGAAGAAGGCACGGAAGAAGAACGCCGCGAACCACGGCAAGCGTCCCAACTCCTGAACGGGCCGACGGGCCGACGGCCCGTCACCGGTCAGACCCACCCGGTGGACGCCGGGAACGCCGGTGGCCCGGGTCGAGATCGACCCGGGCCACCGGTTTTGTCCGTTCGGTACGCCGACGTCAGTCGGCCAGTTCGCGGGCATCGCTGGTCTCGAAGACCACCAGCTCGGTGAGCTTGACCCGCAGCCTCTCGCGCAGCTCGTCCGGCGCGGTCTCGTTGCCGCAGCAACGCGCCACCAGCGCCCGCACCTCCTGCTCGAGCCCGTACTCGCGCAGGCACGGCCCGCACTCGTCGAGGTGGTGCCGGATCAGCGAGCGCCGCTCGTCGGCGCACTCCAGATCCAGGTAGAGGTAGACCTCCGCGAGCACCTCACGGCAGTCCGTCTCGTGCGGCTCTCCACAGCTCACGTCACACCTCCCGGCCGGCAGCGGCAGCGGTCGAGCCCTTCGAGGAGCGGGCCGCACTGAAGCCACGCTCCCCGGCGTACTGCTCGAGCAGTTTGCGCAGATTACGACGGCCCCGGTGCAGACGCGACATCACGGTGCCGATCGGCGTGCCCATGATGTCGGCGACCTCCTTGTAGGAGAAGCCCTCGACGTCGGTGAGGTAGACGGCGAGCCGGAACTCCTCCGGCAACTGCTGGAGGGCCTCCTTGACGTCGCTGTCCGGCAGGCGGTCCAGAGCCTCGGTCTCCGCCGAGCGCAGCCCACTGGAGGTGTGCGACTCGGCCTCGGCGAGCTGCCAGTCGGTGATCTCCTCGGTCGGCGCCTGGATCGGCTGGCGCTGCCGCTTGCGGTAGGAGTTGATGTAGGTGTTGGTCAGGATCCGGTAGAGCCAGGCCTTCAGGTTGGTGCCCTGCTCGAACTGGTGGAAGGCGGCGTACGCCTTCAGGTACGTCTCCTGGACCAGATCCTCGGCATCCGCCGGGTTACGCGTCATCCGTAGCCCAGCAGCGTAGAGCTGATCGACGAATGGCATCGCGTCCCGCTCGAAGCGGGCCCTGCGCTCGTCCGTCTTCTCGGTGGTCAACCGCACATCCCCTCGCGTCGGATGCTTTCCCGCCGAGGATACGCGCACGGACCTGCCCACAGATTCACTTCCGGTCGGTGTGCCCGTGCTCACCACACCCGCCCCGCCCGGTCCCGCCGTCGCGGGCCAGTCCGGGCCATCCAGCAGCTGCTTCAGCTGCCGGGCTTCCCGCTCGTCCCGTTCCCGGCTCCGTGTTTCGGTCGGCACCGGCCACCCCCTCGCAGAAAAGTCGTCCGCGGGTAGTAACGCGTCGAGACGGGTGGGGCATTCCGGCCCTCCCGTTCCTGGTCCCGGCCCCGACGACGGCCGGCGCTGGGACCAGGAAGGGCCTGGGAGGATTTGGTCTCGCCTGTCCGAATCCGGTAGGCGGCACCATCGGATGCAACGACCCGCGCCCGGCACCGGACACGGTTCGCCCGGGTCGCCGGATCAGCCGGCCGCCCAGCCCTGGGCGCGCAGCCAGTCCAGCACCACGGCTGCCGTGCCGGCCGGATCCCTGCGCAGGTCGTGCGTCTCCCCCGGCCGGGTCACCACACGCACGGCCGGCCCCGGCTCCGGCACCCCGAACGGGTCCCGGTCGCCGTTGACCACCAGCGTCGGCAGCCCGGTGTCCAGCTCGGCGGCCCGGGAGCGCTCCGGCCGCCCGGGCGGGTGCAGCGGAAAGGCCAGCGCGAGCACGCCGGCGGCGCCCACCGCGCGGGCCGTCCGGCAGGCCACCCGGGCGCCGCTGGAGCGACCGCCGACCAGCAGTGTCGGGACGTCGGGCTGCCGGTCGCGCAACCCGCCGAGCACCGCCGTCCAGGCCTCGTCGAGGTGCCCGGCGGGAGCCGGCGCACGGCGGCCGGCGACCCGGTAGGGCTGGGTCACCCGCACCACCGCCAGACCGGCCGCGACGGCCGCGTCGCGCACCGCGAGCAGGTCGGGCGCGTCCACGCTGCCGCCCGCACCGTGCCCGAGCACGAGCAGGGCGGCGGCCGGCCCGACCGGCAGGTCGGTGTCGATCCGGGCCGGACCGCGCGGGGTATCGATCTCGTCGCTGGGCAGCACCGACCCATTCTGCGCTGCCCCGTCCCGCACCCGGGGCGGGACCGGGCCAGGGGTCAGCTCAGCGGAACCAGGGTGAGCAGACGGTCCCGCACCGGCGGGCCGGCCTCGTCCACGGCGTCCGGATCCGGTTCGACCTGGCCGCGCCAGGCCACCAGCATCGCCCGCCGCTCGCGGGGCGTCGTGGCGCCCCAGACGCCGTGGCAGTCACCCACCTCCAGCGCCCAGGCCAGGCAGGACCCTTGGACGTCGCAGCTGCGGCACAGCGCGACGGCGGCGTCCGCCGGCTCGTTCGGTGCCGGAAAGAAGGTCTCCGGATCAACGCTCTGGCATGTCCCTCTGGTGCGCCACGCGTCATCTTCTCGACGTTCCCGCAGGGCCCGCAGCAGTCGCGGATCTCGCCGCGCCGCGGCCACCTCGTGCGGGCGGGGCATACGCGCCCGTGTCATCCACCCACCTCCCCCGTGGGACCGGCAAGATCGGTGGATGTCGTCCGCCCCGTGCGAATCGACACCCACTACCGGCGCTGTGTTCTATCGCACTTCCGCACGTCGAGACAAGGGCCTGCCGGGAAGATGACTGAACGGCCAGGCGACGAACACGCGCAACCCCGGCAAATCGGCGCCCGACGATGCGCATAGGCGTCAGAACAGGGTCAGCTCCTGCGGTGCCACCGTCGGTGCCAGCGGCACCCGGGCGATCAACTGCGGCCCGTCGTTGCGGACATCACCCACTGCCGGCCCCACCGGACGGATCTCCAACCCGGCCAGTTGGTCGGCCGCTGGCGGGGCGAGCAGCCGGCCCGGCTCCCCGGTCGGTGCCAGCCACGACGACCACCGCTCGGGCGACAGCAGCACCGGCATCCGGTCGTGCACCTCGGCCAGCTCGCCGAGCGCCGCAGTGGTCAGCACGCTGAAGGTGAGCCGGGTGTCGGCCCCGGACTCCCAGAGCGACCAGATTCCGGCCAGAGCCAGCACCGAGCCGTCGGTGGGGGTCATGAAGTACGCCTGCCGTCCGCCGTCGGGCTGCCGGACCCACTCGTACCAGCCGTTGGCCGGGACCAGGCAGCGGCGACGGGCGAACGCGCCGGCGTACGCCCGGCTGGTGGCGACCGTCTCCGCCCGCGCGTTGATCATGCGAGCCGCGCCGGCGACCGACCGCGACCAGTGCGGCAGGAGGCCCCAGCGGCCGACACAGAGGCTGCGGTGCCCCTCGGGGGTGACCCGGACCAGTGGCACCGGGTCGGTCGGCGCGACGTTGTGGTCCGGCCGGATCTGGCCGTCGGTGTCGTCGGACGACTCGAACAGCGCGCTCAGCTCGCCGGAGCTCCGGGTCGTCGCGTACCTGCCGCACATGGGCACACGCTAACCCGTCGACGACCCGCCGGCTGTCCCGCCAACCGGGAGTAGGACCGCCGGTCGCCGCCGCCCACCGGCCGACACGGCAGAATGTAACCGTGGGGAACCTGACCGCGACCCGGCCGCCTCAGCCGTGGACCGCACCGACCGCCTCCGACCCGGTGGCGGCCACGCTGCGCCTGCCCGGGTCCAAGTCGATGACCGCGCGCGCCCTGGTGCTCAGCGCGCTGGCCGCCGGCCCGTCGACACTGGCCGGGCCGCTGCGCGCCCGGGACACCGAGCTGATGGCTGCCGGCCTCCGGGCGATGGGCGCGCACGTGTCGATCGGCGACGACGAGCGCTGGCTGGTCCGGCCGCACCCGCTGGTCGGCCCGGCGCACGTGGACGTGGGGCTGGCCGGCACGGTGATGCGATTCGTGCCACCGGTGGCGGGGCTGGCCGACGGCCGGATCACCTTCGACGGCGACCCGCACGCCCGCACCCGGCCACTCGGCCCACTGATCGGCGCGCTGCGCTCGCTGGGCGTCCGGATCGACGTCACCGGCTCGGGCAGCCTGCCGCTGACCGTGCTCGGCGCCGGTCGGATCAGCGGCGGTGAGGTGGTGATCGACGCCTCCGCCTCCAGCCAACTGGTCTCCGGGCTGCTGCTGGCCGCCCCGCGCTTCGACCGGGGTGTCGTGGTGCGGCACGTCGGCCCGCCGGTGCCGTCCGCGCCGCACCTGCGGATGACGGTGCAGATGCTGCGCGCCGCCGGCGCGGCCGTCGACGACACCACCCCCGACGTGTGGACCGTCGAGCCCGGCCCGCTCACCGGTCGCGGTTGGGAGATCGAGCCGGACCTCTCCGGCGCGGTGCCGTTCTTCGCCGCCGCGCTGGTCACCGGCGGCGAGGTCACCCTCCAGGGCTGGCCGCGCAGCAGCGCGCAGCCGGTCGAGCAGCTGCGCTCACTGCTGCACCGGATGGGCGGCGAGGTCACCCTCTCCACCACCGGGCTGACCGTCCGGGGCTCGGGCGTGGTGCACGGCCTGACCGCCGACCTCTCCGACGTGAGCGAGCTGACCCCGGCGCTGACCGCGCTGGCCATGCTGGCCGACTCGCCGTCGGTCTTCACCGGCATCGGGCACATCCGCGGCCACGAGACCGACCGGCTGACCGCGCTGGCGCGGGAGTTCGCCGCGCTCGGCGCCGACGTCACCGAGGCGCCGGACGGGCTGGAGATCCGGCCCCGGCCGCTGCGCGGGGGCGTGTTCCACACCTACCACGACCACCGGATGGCACACGCCGCCGCGGTGGCCGGGCTGGCCGTGCCGGGCATCGAGGTCGACGACGTCGGCTGTACCTCCAAGACCATGCCCGAGTTCCCGGCACTATGGTCAGCGATGGTGACCGGCAAGAGCTGACGCGACGGAGGACGGGTCCTGGCGACCAGACGGCGGGAGTACGACGAGGACGACGTACGGGTCCGGCCCGGGAAGTCCTCGCGTCCACGTACGCGTACCCGGCCCCAGCACGCCGACGCGGTGGACGGCTTCGTCATCGCCGTCGACCGGGGGCGCTACACCTGTGTGCTGGCCGGGGCCGAGCACGGCGTCGCCGCGGCCGAGCTGCCCATGGTCACCGCGATGCGGGCCCGTGAGCTGGGTCGTAAGTCGGTAGTGGTGGGCGACCGGGTCGGTCTCGTCGGGGACACCTCCGGCGCGGAGGGCGCTCTCGCCCGCATCGTCCGGATCACCGAGCGCCGCTCGGTGCTGCGCCGCACCGCCGACGACGACGAGACCACCGCCGAGGGCCGGCTGGAGCGGGTGGTGGTGGCCAACGCCGACCAGATGGTGATCGTCAGCGCGCTGGCCGACCCGCCGCCACGCACCGGGTTCATCGACCGCTGCCTGGTGGCCGCGTACGACGCCGACGTCGAGCCCCTGCTCTGCCTCACCAAGGCCGATCTGGCCGGCCCGGAGGAGGTGCTGGGTTACTACACCGAGCTGGAGCTGCCGTACGTGCTCAACCGCCCCGACTCCGACCTGGGCGCTCTGCGCGCGCTGCTCGCCGGCCGGGTGTCGGTGCTGGTCGGGCACTCCGGGGTGGGCAAGTCGACGCTGGTCAACCGCCTCGTCCCGGCCGCCGCGCGGGCGGTCGGCGTGGTCAGCGCGATCGGTCGTGGCCGGCACACCTCCACCAGCGCGGTGGCGCTGCGGCTGCCAGCGATATCCGGCATCGAGACCGACCCGGGCTGGATCATCGACACCCCGGGGATCCGCAGCTTCGGGCTGGCCCACGTCTCCGCCGACAGCCTGCTGCACGGCTTTCCCGACCTGGTCGAGGGGACCGTCAACTGCCCACCCAACTGTCCGCACACGTCCGACGCGGCCGACTGCGGGCTGGACGCCTGGGTGGCCGCCGGCAGGGCCGACCCGCGCCGGCTGGCCTCGTACCGCCGGTTGCTCGCCTCCCGGGCGGGCGAGGGCGACCAGCGCGGCGAGACCGACCAGCGCGGTCCCGGCGAGGGCGACCGGCGCGGCCCGGACGAGTGAGCCGCCGGGCGTCGGCTAGGTTGCCGGCATGACCGGGTACGCCGATGACCTCGACCTCGCCCACCTGCTCGCCGACCGGGCCGACGCCATCGCCACGGCCCGGTTCCGCGCGCTCGACCTGCGGGTCGAGGCGAAGCCCGACCTGACCCCGGTCTCCGACGCGGACACGGCCGTGGAGCGGGAGATCCGGGCGCTGCTGGCCGAGCACCGTCCGGTCGACGGGCTGCTCGGCGAGGAGTACGGCGACCGGCCGGCCAGTGCCCCGGACGGCCGGCGGTGGATCGTCGACCCGATCGACGGCACCAAGAACTTCGTGCGCGGGGTGCCGGTCTGGGCCACCCTGATCGCGCTCTTCGACGCGGACCGGCCGGTGGTCGGCTTGGTGTCCGCCCCGGCGCTGGGCCGACGCTGGTGGGCGAGCCTCGGCGCCGGCGCGTACGCCGGGCCGGGCCCCGCCGCCGGCGAGCGGATCGGGGTCTCCGCCGTGCGGCGGCTCGCCGACGCCAGCTTCTGCTACTCGTCCCTGACGGGATGGGAGCGCGCCGGGCGGCTCGACGCAATGCTCGACCTGATGCGCACCAGTTGGCGCAGCCGCGCGTACGGCGACTTCTACGGCTACATGCTGTTGGCCGAGGGCGCACTGGACGTGATGGTCGAGCCGGAGCTGTCGCTGTGGGACATGGCGGCGCTGGTTCCCATCATCACGGAGGCGGGTGGCACGGTCACGGATCTGGCCGGTCGACCGGCTCCGGCCGGCGAGCCGGGCACCGAGAGCAGCCTGGTGGCCACCAACGGTGTGCTGCACGCCGACATCCTCGCCCGGCTCGATCGACCAGCCGAGCGCTGACCCTCGGCAGCCTCTATCCTCGCCAGGTGGTCTCCTCCGG
Source organism: Micromonospora cremea (assembly GCF_900143515.1). Classification (NCBI taxonomy): domain Bacteria; kingdom Bacillati; phylum Actinomycetota; class Actinomycetes; order Micromonosporales; family Micromonosporaceae; genus Micromonospora; species Micromonospora cremea. Next base: position 1,135,113 of record NZ_FSQT01000002.1, read on the forward strand.
CTGGTGCTTCCTCGCGGCGATGATCGTCGCGTACGGCGTCGCCAACCTGCTTCAGTCGGTGGCCGCGGCCCGCACCACGGTGCACCACACCTTCGATCCGGGCCTGCTGCTGCGGCTGGCCGGGCACCGGACGTATCTGGTGGGGCTGAGCTGCCAGATCGGCGGCTTCGTGCTCGCCTTCCTGGCCCGACGTGACCTGCCGCTGTTCCTGGTCCAGGCCAGCGTGGCCGCCGGGCTCGGGGTGACCGCCATCCTCGGTGTGCTGGTGTTGAAGTGGCGGTTACCGGTGGCCGAGGTGGCGCTGCTGGCCCTGCTCTTCGGCGGGATCACCGCGCTGGTGCTGGCCGCCCGGCCGGCGCCGTCCCGGCAGCTCGGCACCGCCGGCTCGGTCGCCCTGCTGGCGGCGCTCGGCGTGATCGCGGTGCTCGGCTTCTTCGCCGTCCGGTTGCACGGGGCGCCCGGTTCGGTGGCCCTCGGCTCGCTGGCCGGGCTGGCGTTCTCCTCGGCCGCGGTGGCGGCCCGGCCACTGGCCTCGGCGCCGTCCGCCGAGGCGTTCCTCGCCGACCCGCTGCTCTACCTGCTCATCGTCCACTCGATCGTCGGTCAGCTGCTGCTCGGCCTGGCGATGCAGCGCGGCTCCACCACCGCCGCGGTCGCCGCGATGGACGCCGCCGGGGCGGTGCCGGCGGCGATCGTCGGCCTCCTGCTGCTCAACGACAAGATCTGGCCGGGTCGGGAGTGGCTGGCCGCGGTCGGCTTCCTGGTCACCCTCGCCTCGGTGATCGGGCTGACGCGGTACGCGGAGCCGCAGCACCACCACGCGAAGGCGCGCCGCCGCGACCGAGCCATGGTGGGCGTCGGTCAGCCCGGCTAACCAGCACCCGGCGCCGCCGCGCGGCGCCCCGCTCAGGCTTCGACCGGTTTGCGGCGGCTCACCACCCGCTCGTAGAGGCGCTCCAGCGCGCCGGCGGTCCGTTCCCACGTGTAGCTGCTGCGGACCCGGTCCACCGCGGCGTGGCCGTACGCGAACCGCCCGGCGTTGTCGGCGAGCAGCCGGCGCAGGGAGACCCCGAGTGCCCGCACGTCGCCGGGCGGCACCAGCCTTCCGGTGACCTCGTCGACGACGGCATCCGCCAGACCGCCCATCGCGTAGCCGACCACCGGCACCCCGCAGGCCATCGCCTCGAGCGAGACCCGCCCGGCCGACGAGTAGTGCGGCGTGCAGGCCACCACGTCCGCCGACCGGTACCAGGTGGCCATCTGGTCGTGCGGCACCGCACCGACGAGCCGTACCTGGTCGGCCACCCCGACCTGTTCGGCCAGCTCGCGCAGCCGGCGCGCCTCCGTGTGGCTGGCCAACTGGTCGACCAGCGGCCCGCCGGCGATCACCAGCTCGGCGTCGCCGACCAGGCGCATCGCCCGGATCAGGTCCTCCTGGCCGTGGCCCGGGGAGAGCCCGCCGACGGAGAGGATCCGCGCCCGCTGCTCGCGGGGCGCCGCCTCACCGTCGGGGTGGAACTGCTCGGTGTCCACCCCCGCCGGCACCATCGCCACCGAGCTGCGTTGCAGGCCCATCCGGGTCAGCTCGTCCACCTCGTCGTTGGACTGGGCGACCGCGATGTCCACCGCCCGGGTCAGCGCGCGTTCCAGCGGGATCCGCTCCCCCGGCCCGTCGTATCGGCCGCCCAGGTGGCGCAACTGCTCGACGCCGAGCGAGTGGAAGGTCTGCACCACCGGGATGTCGGTCTCCCGGACCGCGTGCGCGGCGGCCAGGCCGCCGATCCAGTAGTGCCCGTGCACCACCTCGGGCCGCCAGGCGCCGCCCCACTCGTCGGTCAGCCAACGGCCGAACTCCGTCACGTGTGGGATCAGCTCGGCGGTGGGCAGCGGCGTGGGCGGGCCGGCTGGCACCCGATGCACCTGGTAGCCGTCGACGTCCGCCGTCACCGGCAGCCCCGGATCGTCCCGGCGCTCGTAGAGCCGGACGTCGTGGCCTCGGCAGGTCAGCTCGGCGGCGACCCGTGCGATGTGCTGTCGAGTGCCGACCGGCGGGCCGTCGGCGTGCCGGTACGAGCTGGTGTGCGCGCAGACGAGGCCGACGCGCATGGGTCACCTCCCTGCGATCTTTCCTCGGCAGTGGTCCTCCCGGTCAGAGCGTCCCATTAACCGGGTGACCGGGAGCCGAAACCTGGCAGATCGGGAACAGTCACCGCAGGTGCCACCGACACTTGCGCCACGGCAATCACGAGAGCCCCGGCGCGGCCCTGTCCCGCGGCGATTCCGCGATGATCGACAACCGGCCGGTGGTATGACCAGGCCTCACCGGGGGTACCGCTCAGGAATGCCGCTGACCCGCAGTCTCGACGATTCGACCGTGGTGATCACCGGCGCCTCCAGCGGGATCGGCACGGCCACCGCGTACGCGCTGGCCCGTCGGGGCGCCGCCGTCGTGCTGGCCGCCCGCAGTGAGCCAGCGCTGCGGCAGGTCGCACAACACTGCCGGCAACTGGGCGGCCGGGCGCTGGCCGTGCCGACCGACGTGACCGATCTGGAGTCGGTGCAGCAGCTGGCCGACCGGGCGGCGGCCGAGTTCGGGCGGATCGACGCGTGGGTGAACAACGCCGCGGTGGGCGTCGTGGGGCTGTTCGACGAGATCCCGGTCGCCGAGTTCCGCCGGGTGGTGGAGGTGAACCTGCTCGGCACGGTGCACGGCATCAAGGCCGCGCTGCCGCACCTCGGCGCGGCCGGCGGAGGGGTGCTGGTCAACAATGCTTCGGTGCTGGCCGAGGTGGCGATGCCGTACCAGTCGGCGTACAACGCCACCAAGCACGGCATCCGAGGGCTGGCCGACACCGTCCGGCAGGAACTGCGGGTCACCGGCCGGGGGCAGATCTCCATCTGCACCGTGCTGCCGGCAACCATGGACACCCCGTTCTTCCGGCACGCGGCGAACCACAGCGGCCGCGAGCTGCTGCCACCACCGCCGGTCTACCCGCCGGAGTTGGTCGCCGAGACCATCGTCCGGCTGCTGCGCCGGCCACGCCGCGAGGCGTACGCCGGCGGCGCCGCCCGGCTGCTCGGCCTGCAGTGGCGGCTGGCACCGGCGCTGGTGGAGCGCACCCTCGGCTGGTACGCCCACCGGACCCAGTTCGGCCCCGGCGCGCGGGTGGACAGCAGCGGCAGCGTGTTCCACGCCGATGCGGAGGGCCGCCGGAACGGCGGCTGGCACGGTCGGCGGCGGCAGTTGGTACGAATGACCGCCGCGTTCGGCCTCGCCGCCGCCGGCACCGCGGTCGGCACGATGGCGGCGATCACCCGCCGGTCCCGGCTGGCCCGCTGATGACGTTCATCGGCCGCCCGGATGCGACCTTCGTCACCCGGGAGCACAATGGGGCGATCATGCCGACCGACGTGCGTTGTCTGGTGGAGATCGACGAGTCGTCCGGGGTGGTCCGGCTGACCGGAGTGCTCGACGCTGCGGGCGCCGACACGGTCCGGGCCGCGCTGCTGGCAGTACTCTGCGACCGACCCGGCCCGGTGGTGGCCGACGTGAGCGGGTTGCGGGTCGCCGACCAGGTCGGGCAGGGGGTCTTCGCCGAGATCCGCCGGGAGGTCGCCGACTGGCCCGCGGCGGACGTGCTGCTCTGCGACCCGTCGGTCTCCGCGTCCGGCGGTGCGGACGCCGCACTGGCCGGCGTCCCGGCCTGGCCCACCCTGGACGGCGCGCTGGCCGCGGCGCCGCTGGCGGCGGTCCTCACCGCCGAGCTGGCCCCGACCGTTGGCGCCGCCCGGCAGGCCCGCGAGCTGGTCACCACCGGCTGCCAGCACTGGGACGTGCGGACGCTGGCCGAACCGGCGAGCATCGCGATCACCGAGATGGTCAACAACGTGGTGGCGCACGCCCGGACTCCGATGACCATCCGGCTGGCTCCCCAGGCCGGCACCCTGCGCGTGGCGGTTCGCGACCACTCCCCCCTCCGCCCCGCGTTCGCCGGGGTGGCACCGCCGACCCGGGCCGGCGGGCGCGGCCTGCTGCTGATCGACATGGTGGCCCGCCGCTGGGGCAGCAGCCCGGTACCGGACGGCAAGGTCGTCTGGTGCGTGCTGCACCCCGAGGACGAAAGCGCCCCCCTCGTCTGACGGGCCGTTCCCGCCCTGATGTCCGGCTCACCGGCACACGGCCGCCGCCCGCCGGTTATGGCGGCAGGGCAGCGGGTAGTGATCAGACATGCGCGACAACGAGTACCCGACCCCCGTATCCGACACCGAGGCGGAGGGGCTGCCCGACACCGCCGACGACGACTCGACCGCCAAGGACGACGTGCTGACCGGGCGCGAGGCGGACGGCCCTGAGCCGGCCCAGCTGCCCGGCGACCGGACCCCGGTGGCGGTGGACCGGTTCGGGACCACCGCCGAGGAACAGCTCGACGGTGAGTCGTTGGACTACAAGCTCCAGCGGGAGAGCTTCGAACGCCCGGTGGACGACCCGCTGGCCGGCCCGGTCGACCCGAAGATCGCTTTCGAGGCGGACAACGAGGCGGCCGCGGCGGAGGCCCAGCTGGACGCCGACGTGATGGACCCCGGTCCGACCTCGGACCCGAAGTCGCCGGTCTCCCTCTACGACCACGGCCGGCTCGGCACGGTGGCCGACGCCACGGTGGGTCGGCTGGTGGAACCGGACGAGGGGGCGCACACCGACCAGGAGACCGACTCCGTGGCGTACGACGCCGGTTCGGCCGGCGGTGGGGCGACCGCCGAGGAGCTGGCCATCCACGAGACGGAGCCGCCGCGCTCGGTCTGACCGGGGTCAGTCGTCCAGGCCACGCTCGATGGCGTACCGGGTCAGCTCGACCCGGTTGTGCAGTTGCAGCTTGCCCAGGGTGTTCTGCACGTGGTTCTGCACCGTGCGGTGCGACAGCCCGAGCCGCTGCGCGATCTGCTTGTAGGACAACCCCTTGGCCACCAGGCGCAGCACCTCCGTCTCCCGGTCGGTGAGGCGCGGCGCCCCGGGTTCCGCGCCGCTGGTCGACCCGGCGTCCGACCCCGGCCCGGCGGCCAGCCGGCGGTACTCGCCGAGGACCAGCCCGGCCAGGCCGGGGGTGAACACCGGATCGCCGGCCGCCGTGCGGCGCACCGCATCGAGGAACTCGGCCGGCGCGGTCGACTTCACCAGGTACCCGGTGGCCCCCGCCTTGACCGCGTCCAGCACGCTCTGCTGCTCGCCGCTGGCGCTGAGCATCAGCACCCGCACGTCGGGCAGCGCCGCACGCAGCCCGACGACCACCTCGACGCCGGAGACATCCGGTAGTTGCAGGTCGAGGACGACCACGTCCGGACGGGCGGCGGGGGCCACCCGGATCGCCTGCCGCCCCTCGCCGCTGGTGGCCACCACCAGGAAACCGGCCTCGGTCAGGTCTCGGGCCACTCCCTCCCGCCACATCGGATGGTCGTCGACCACCATCACCCGCACCGGGGTCACGGTTCCGCCCTCGGCACGGTCAGCTCGATCTCGGTGCCGGCCTCGGGGGCCGACACGATCCGGACGGTTCCGCCCAGGTCCGCCATCCGGCCCCGGATCGACTGGGTCACGCCGAGCCGCCCCTGGGCGGCAGCCTCCGCCAGTCGGCCGTCCGGGATGCCCGGCCCCTCGTCACGGATCGACACGGTCACGGTCGCCCCCTCGTCCTCGATCAGCACCCAGGCCCGCCCGGCGGCGTGCCGTCCCACGTTGTCCAGCGCCGCGCCGGTCGCGGCGGCCAGTTCCCCAGCCACCCGCCTGGGCAGCGGCACCGGGGTGGCCGGCGCGGAGAGCGACACCGCCGGTGAGGCGTACCGGCCGAGCAGCATCCGAAGATCCACCGTGCCGGCCGCGTCCGGGGCGGTGGCGCCGGCCGGGGCGGTGCCGGCGATCAGTGCGCGCAGCGCGGCCTCCTGCTCGCCGGCCAGCCGGGCCAGCTCGCCCGCCTCGCCGGGCAGGTCGGCGCCGCGCCGCTGCACCAGCGCCAGCACCTGGAGAACCGAGTCGTGGATGCCCCGGGCCAGCCGCTCCCGCTCCCGGGTGGCCGCCTCCAGCTCCACCGCGCGTTGCAGCCGTTCCTCGGCGGTCGCCGCGAGCCGGGCCACGTGCCCGACCACCAGCCCGGCGAGCAGCATCAGGATCACCCCGGTGAACGAGGACTGGCCGATCCGCTCCCGGGTGGCCAGGTCCGCGCCGGCGACCAGCAGCGCGGCCACGGTGCCCCGACGCCGGCCGCCGGATACGGCCCAGGCCAGGACCGGGCCCGCCATCCAGGCGACCCCCATGGTGGGCACGCCGGCGGCGAGCGCCGCCCGGCCGACGACCCACGGGGTGGCCAGCACGATGGCCATCACAACCCCGAGGTCGGCCAGCAGCAGCGGCCAGCGCCGCCAGGCCGGGCGGGCGTAGCCGATCGCGGTCGCCACCGTCCAGGCGATCATCACCAGGACCAGGGCCGCGACGGCGAACGGGTGGGCGTACCGGTCGGCGTCGCGCACCGCGAGCACGCAGACGTACGCCAGGGACGCGAACCGGAACACCGCGAGCGCCCGCCACAGCGGCACCTCGAATCCACCCGACGGTGACGGCATGGCGGTCAGGATGCCACAGTCGGAAGCCGGGCGGCCGGCAGCGAGTGCGGTTCGAGAAACCCTGACGTACGGTGGAAAAGCCGCGAAATTCTCCGAGATCCGCCGCCGGGACAGGGCCATGACGAATGCAGATCCGCACGCACCGCGTACGGTTGTGCCCATCGAACCTGCGCTCCTCATCGCCGCGGCCTTCGACCAGGCCCAGGTGACCGAGATCCGGCACTCGGTCACCTCCTGCGCGACCGCCTCCGGGCTGGTCGGCCAGCGGCTGGACGACTTCGTGCTGGCGGTCAACGAGCTGATCACCAACGCCGTGCGGCACGGCGGCGGGCGAGGATGGCTGCGGCTCTGGCAGGAGCCGGGGATGCTGGTCTGCGAGGTTGCCGACCACGGGCACGGAATCAGCGCGCAGCGGCTGGGCGATCGCCGCCGGCCGGCCCCGGACACCGCCGGCGGCTGGGGCCTCTGGCTGGCCCGCGAGCTGACCGACGCCATGGAGGTCATCACCGGCACCGCCGGCACCACCGTCCGCATCACCTCGGTCCTCACCATCCGCGACCACACCTCGCACTGACCCCCGCCCCCTCGGTGGCGGATTCAGGCGAAGAGCGCGGAGACGGATTCGCCGTTGTGGATCCGCCGCATCGCCTCGGCCAGGGCCGGTGCCACCGAGAGGACCTGCAGTTTGGGGACCCGCTTGGCGGTCGGGATGGGCACCGTGTTGGTACAGACGATCTCCAGTACGCCGTCCTGGTCGCTGAGTCGCTGAAGCGCGTCGCCGGAGAAGAGGCCGTGCGTGCAGGCCAGCCGGATCGAGCGGACCTTCAGGCCACGCAGGTGCTCCATCAACTCGACGACCGTGCTGCCCTTGGCGATCTCGTCGTCCAGCACGATGACGTCCTTGTCGGTCACCTCGCCGATCACCGCACTGATCTTGACCAGGTCGTCGCTGAACCGCTGCTTCGCCCCCGCCGCGACCGGCGTGCCGAGCAGCCGGGCGAAGGCGGCGGCCTCCTTGGCGTTACCCAGGTCGGGCGAGACGACCACGGTGTTGCCGAGGTCGTAGCGCCGGAAGTGGGTGGCCAGCTCGCGCAGCGCGTGCAGGTGGTCCACGGGGACGCTGAAGAAGCCGTGCACCTGGGGCGAGTGCAGGGTCATCGCGAGCACCCGGTCGGCCCCGGCCGAGGTGAGCAGGTCGGCGACGAGCCGGGCGCCGATCGAGATCCGCGGCGCGTCCTTCTTGTCCGAGCGGGCGTACGCGTAGTGCGCCAGCACCACCGTGATCCGGCCAGCGGACGCGCCCCGGGCGGCGTCGATCATCAGCAGCAACTCGACCAGGTGCTCCTGCACCGGCGGCACCAGCGGCTGGATCAGGAAGACGTCCCGCTCCCGGCAGTTGGCCTGCAGTTGCACTTCCAGGCAGTCGTTGGCGAACCGGGAGACCCGCACCGGATGCAGCGGCACCCCCAGGTGGGCGCAGATCTCGGCGGCGAGGTCGGGATGGGCGGTTCCACTGAAAACGGCGATGTCACGCACGTTCGCACATCGTAGGCGAAGCGGTCGGCGCCGGACGGCTGCGGGCCGCGACCGACCGTGACGCCGGTCGCACCGCGCGGCGGCTCCGGGTACGGTGCTGCCGTGACCCCCCAGTACGTCGCCGCCATCGATCAGGGCACCACCTCCTCGCGGTGCATCGTCTTCGACCGGGCCGGGGAGATCGTCGCCGTGGCCCAGCGCGAGCACCGGCAGATCTTTCCCCGACCGGGCTGGGTGGAACACGACGCCGAGGAGATCTGGAACAACGTCCAGCAGGTGGTCCAGGAGGCGTTACGGGCGGCCGGCACCGACACGGCCGGGCTGGCCGCGGTCGGCATCACGAACCAGCGGGAGACGACCGTGGTCTGGGACCGGGCCACCGGCCGCCCGGTGGCCAACGCGGTGGTCTGGCAGGACACCCGGACCGGGCCGCTGCTGCGCGAGCTGGCGGCGGCGTACGGCGAGGAGTGGTTCCGGACCCGCGCTGGCCTGCCGCTGGCCACCTACTTCGCCGGGCCGAAGCTGCGCTGGCTGCTCGACGAGGTGGACGGCCTGCGCGAGCGCGCCGAGCGCGGCGAGGTGCTCTTCGGCACCATGGACAGCTGGCTGATCTGGAAACTCACCGGCGAGCACGTCACGGACGTGACCAACGCCAGCCGGACGATGCTGATGGACCTCGCCACCCTGGCCTGGGCCCCGGAGCTGCTGGACGCGATGGGCGTGCCGGCGGCCATGCTGCCGGAGATCCGCAGCTCCGCCGAGGTGTACGGCACCGCCACCGGTGTGTTGGCCGGAGTGCCGGTGGCCAGCGCGCTCGGCGACCAGCAGGCTGCCCTGTTCGGCCAGACCTGTTTCCAGCCGGGCGAGGCGAAGTGCACCTACGGCACCGGTAGCTTCCTGCTGCTCAACACCGGGGCCAGCCCGGTCCCGTCGACGCACGGCCTGCTCACCACGGTCGCCTACCGGATCGACGGCCAGCCGGCGGCGTACGCGCTGGAGGGCGCGATCGCGGTGACCGGGTCGCTGGTGCAGTGGCTCCGGGACAACCTCGGGTTGATCTCGACCGCCGCAGAGGTGGAGGAGCTTGCCCGCACCGTCGACGACAACGGTGGCTGCTACGTGGTGCCGGCGTTCTCCGGGCTCTTCGCGCCGCACTGGCGCAGCGACGCACGCGGTGTGATCGCCGGCCTGACCGGCTACATCACCAAGGGGCACCTGGCGCGGGCGGTGCTGGAGGCGTCGGCGTGGCAGACCCGCGAGGTGGTGGACGCGATGAACGCCGACTCCGACGTGGCGCTGCGCCGGCTCCGGGTGGACGGCGGGATGACCGCGAACCAGCTGCTCATGCAGTTCCTCGCCGACGTGCTCGACGTGCCGGTGGTCCGCTCCCGGATCACCGAGACCACCTGCCTCGGCGCCGCGTACGCGGCCGGTCTCGCGGTCGGCTTCTGGCCGGACCTGACCACCCTGCGCGAGCAGTGGCGCTCGGACGCGCAGTGGGAGCCGGCCATGGCCCCCGAGCTGCGCGATCGGGAGCTGCACAGCTGGCGCAAGGCCGTGCGGCGCACCCTCGACTGGGTGGAGTGAGCCGTGCCGGTGACCAGTCCCTGGCTGGGCGGCCCAGCGAGACCGGTGCTGGGGCGCCTCCCCCGGCTCAGCTCCAGCGGTTGCCGGTGAGCTTCTCGTAGACCTCGACGTAGCGGGCCCGGGTCGCCTCGACCACCTCGGCCGGCATGTCCGGCGCCGGGCCCTGCTTGTCCCAGCCGCTGCCGGTGGCCCAGTCCCGCACGTACTGCTTGTCGTAGGAGAACTGCACCCGCCCCGGCTGGTACGACTCGGCCGGCCAGAACCGGGACGAGTCGGAGGTGAGCAGCTCGTCGGCGAGGACCAGGGTGCCATCCGGCGCCCAGCCCAGCTCGATCTTGGTGTCGGCGACCAGGATGCCCCGGTCGGCGGCCAGTTCCGCCCCGTGCCGGTAGATGTCGATGGTGATCTGCCGCAGCCGCTCGGCGGTGGCCTGGCCCACCTTGTCCACCACGTCGGCGAACGTGATCGGCTCGTCGTGCTCACCCATTGGCGCCTTGCTCGACGGCGTGAAGATCGGCTCGGGCAGGATCGACGCCTCGCCGAGCCCCCGGGGCAGCGGCACGCCGGAGACCGCGCCGGTGCGCTCGTACTCCCGCAGGCCGCCGCCGGTGAGGTAGCCGCGGGCGACGCACTCGACCGGGACCATGTCCAGCCGCTGGCAGCGGATCGCACGCCCGGCGAACTCGGCCGGCACGTCGGTGGCCGAGATGACGTGATTCGGCACCAGGTCGCCGAGCTGCTCGAACCACCACAGTGAGAGCGCGGTGAGCAGGCGACCCTTGTCCGGAATCGGCGTCGGCAGCGCGACGTCGTAGATCGAGATGCGGTCCGAGGCGACCAGGATCAGGTCGTCGCCGTCGGCGTAGACGTCCCGGACCTTGCCCGAGTGCAGAAGTTCCACGCGCCCTAGTACACCACGCGGCACCGGGGGGCCCGCTTCGACCACCCGCTCCGCCGTCGAGGGCAGGGTGCCCGGACGGACGTTGACACCTTCCCGCGCCGCCTGCGTGAATGGTCCGACCGCCGCCGCCCGCAGGTGCCAGGAGACCCCGTGCCCGCTGTTCGACCCTCGATCGACCGCCTCGGTGCCGACCCCGGCCGGCGCCGAGTGCTGGGCGCGCTGCTCGGTGCTCCCCTGCTGGCCGCCGGCGGGCTGGCCGGATGCAGCGACGGCCCCGCCGCATCGACCGACGAGGGGCCGGTCGAGCTGTCGGTCTTCTGGTGGGGCGGGACCAAGCGGGCCGAGCTGACCGAGAAGGTGCTGCGGCTCTACTCGGAGCGCAACCCCCGGGTCACCTTCCGCGTCACCTGGCAGGGCGCCGACGGCTACTACGACCGGCTGGCCACCCAGGCGGCCGGCGGCAACGTGCCGGACCTGATCCAGCTCGACGACGCCGTGCTGACCGAGTACGCCCAACGCCAGATCGTCCTCGACCTCAGCGAGCGGGTCGCCGACCACCGGTTGGACCTGCGCGGCCTGCCGGAGAGCCTGATCCGCTACGGCACCGTGGACGGGCGGACGATGGCGGTGGCCGGTGGGCAGACCCTCGCGGCGGTGGTCTTCAACCGGGACCTGCTGCGGGAGCTGCGGGTGCCGGAGCCACGCGGCGGGATGTCCTGGGCGGACTACATCGCCTGGGCGGAGCAGGTCACCGAGGCCAGCGACGGCCGGGTGGCCGGCACCATGGACCCGTCCGGCGACTACCGCGCGCTCTGGCTCTGGCTGCGCGCGCAGGGCGGCGAGTTCTACCGGGGGCGCCAGCTCGGCTTCGGCGCGGAGGAGCTGATCGGCTGGTTCGAGCTGTGGCAGCGCGCCCGGGGCGGGCGGGCCACGCCGGGCGCGGCACTGGTCGAGCAGGCCGACAGCGGGGAGCCTGCCCGGCAACTGGTGGTCAGCGGGTTGACCGCCGCGTCCTTCGCCTGGTCCCATCAGCTACCGGAGTTGCAGCGGCTTACCGAGGCAGAGCTGGGTGTGGTCGGCTTTCCGGGCCCGTCGGGTGCGCAGTGGGCGCGGGCGTCGATGTACTGGGCGGGATTCCGCGGCACCCGCCATCCGGACACCGTCGTCGACGTCATCAACTTTCTGACCACGAACGGCGAGGCGGGCACCGTCCTCGGCCACGAGCGGGGCCTCAACGCCAGCATCCCCGTCCGCCGCTACGCCGAGGGCAGCATCACCGACCCGGCTCAGCAACGGGCCGCCGCGTTCAGCGCCAGCATCGCCGAACAGCTCGGGCCCGCGCCGGCGCCACCACCGAAGGGGCACGCCAAGGTGCGTACCCTGCTCGTCGCCGCCGCGGAGAGCATCCGCTCCGGGCGCGCCGGCACCCGCGCGGCCACCTCCCGTTTCATCGCCCAGGCCAACGCGGCCCTGGCGGCGTGACCACCGTCGCCGCGGCAGCGCCCTGGTCAGCGCGGCGGGCCGCCCCGGCGGTTGCGCATCAGCCGCAGCACCAGGAAGACGATGACCGCCACCACCACCAGGCAGCAGAGCAGGCCGAGGAAACCGAAGCCGCCGCCGCCACGCCGCCGCCGGGCGGCCTCCACCACCAGTTCGCCGGTGCCCGTGGACGCCCAGGCCGCGACGGGCACGAACACCGCCAGCACGACCGCACCAAGGACCGCGCTGAGCCGGCCCCACCACTTGCCGAATGAAGACATGTCCTCATCCTCGCCGAAGGGCGCAACCTCGGCACGTTGGTCCACGCCGAATCATGGAACCGAGATCAGGCGGACGTCGGCCGGCGGACGGCAGGGAATCAGAAAGCCCGGCCCCATGATCTGGGAGCCGGGCTTCGACGTGCACTTTCAGTTGTAGCGGGGACAGGATTTGAACCTGCGACCTCTGGGTTATGAGCCCAGCGAGCTACCGAGCTGCTCCACCCCGCGTCGACTGGTTAACCCTAACCCATCCGCCCGGGCGATGATCGGCGGGGTCGTCATCCCCTCGCGCGCAGGTGGGTGTCGGGGTCTCCGGTGCCGGCCCGCGAGGCGCGCCACCCAGCGCGCACGGGGCGCACGTCGCCATGACCACCAGCCCCGCTGCCGGCACGTGCCCCACAACGTCGACAGCCCGCCTCCGGCGAACCGGAAACGGGCTGTCGATCTGGTGTGTCTCTCGTAGCGGGGACAGGATTTGAACCTGCGACCTCTGGGTTATGAGCCCAGCGAGCTACCGAGCTGCTCCACCCCGCGTCGGCTCGATAACCGTAGCGCACCGACCGGGGGCACCGCAAAGCGACCCACATCCCGCCACCGACTCGCCCGCCGGGGCCGCCGTCAGTCGAGCCAGTCCTCGATCGCCGCCACCGCCCGCCGGGTGTCGGCGTCGACCTGGCCGCGTTCGGCGGAGGTGCCCTCCCAGCCCTGTTCCCAGAGCACCGTCACCACGTCGTTGATCCGGACCGCCCGGACCAACCGGACCTCCTCACCGGACGGTTTGCCGTTGACGTCCAGGAACGGGGCTCGCATCTCGAACAGCACCGACTCGTCCCCGTACCTCCCCGGGTCCAGCAGCCGCTGCCGCCAGGTCCTCTCGCCGTCGTCCGGCAGCTCCTGCCTGGGGCAGTCGCGGACGGCCTGCCGCAGCTCCCGCAGGGCGTCGTCGGCGCGGCCCGTGCGGTAGATGGTGATGGTGTGCCGGTAGCTGCCGTCCGGCACGTACCCCTTCGGGGTTTCCGGCCGCTTGTAGGCCAGGTACCGGCCGCGGCGCTGCACCACGGCGGACTCGCTGGGATAGCGGGCCGCGCAGAGCACCGGCAGCGCCGGCCCCTCGATCCGCGATTCCTGGCCGGTCTGGTTCGAGGCCGCCAGGACGAAGAAGGCGCGGTCCGGGATCGAGGTTGGCGGCCGGGGAGTCGCCGCGCCCGTCGTGGGTGCCGGCGGCGTACCGCTCGGCGTGCTGCGCGATGGCGGTGGAGACGGTGGCGACGGAGAAAGGGACGGGGGTGGAGTCGACCCGGTCGGCACCGGGCCGGGGGTGTCGGCGGGCGGTGGCAGCGGTGTGGCCCCGTCCGCCGACAACGCCAGCCGGCCACCGACGGCCACCCCGCCGAGCAGCACCGCCACCGCGAGCGCGGTGCCGGCGACCCGGACGTGGGCCCGCCGGTCGGCGCGCCGCCGAACCAGCTCGGGGTGGGCGAGCTCCTGGTCGTCGGCAGCGGCGCTGAGCGACCGGTAGAGGTCGGAGAGTTCAGCTGACATCGTTCGCCTCCAGCTTCACGGTGGAGAGGTCGGGCAGCAGCGCGGCCAGCCGGGACCGGCCGCGGGACAGCCAGGACTTCACGGTGCCGACCGGCACGTCGGTCTCCCGGGCGATCTCCTCGACCGACATGTCGAAGAGATAGTGCAGGGCCAGCGCCTGCCGCTGGGCGGCCGGCAGCTGGCGGAGGGCGCGAACCAACAGGACGCCGTCCTCGCTCGGCGCCGGGGCGTCCGGCGGCGGTCCGGTGCGGCTCAGCGCCGCCCGCCAGCGCTGCAGGCGCCGCCAGCGGTCCGTGGCGAGCCGGGCCACCACCAGCCGCAGCCACGCCTCCGGCGCCGGATGCGCCGACAACCGTCCCCACTGACGCCAGGCCCGGGCGAACGCCTCCTGCACCAGATCCTGCGCCTCGGTGTGGTCGCCCGTGACTGCGTAGCCGTACCGCAACAGCCGCCGGGCGGTGCCGCGATACAACTCGTCGAAACTCTGTGCGTCCCTCATCGGTGGATTCCCCTCGTCCGCACCCCGTTGCAGAGAGGACGGCGGACCGGTGCCGCAGGTTGCGGGCCAGCCGATCGCAGTGTGTCGGGGAGGCGACAGACGGACACGGCGGAGCCCCCGACGTCAGGACCAGGTGCGGTCCGACGACGAGGGCTCCGAGAGGTATTCCCCGAGAGCGTCGGGTCAGCCGCCCGCGGTAGCGGTCGGGCTTGCGGTCGGCGCCGGCGCGCTGCCGCTGGGCGACGGGCTGCCGCTGGGCGCAGTGGGCGGGTTGGCCGTCTGCTGAGCCTGCTGGAAGGCGGTGAGCGCCTCGTCCAGCGCCTTGAGCGCACGGCCGTACCGCTCGAAGTCGCCGGAGGTCTGGGCGGCCCGGACCTCGGTGATGGCGGTCTGCACCCGGTCCGCCGCGGCGGCCAGCTCGCCGGTCAGCGGCGGGGTGCCGTCGCCGGTGGTCGGCGGCGGCGGGTTGCCCCCGGTGTTCGGGGGTGGCGGTGCACCCTGCCCGGCCTTCTTGCCCTGCTCGACCAGTTGCTTGATGCCGTCGTTGATGTTGTCGGCGAGCGCCACGAAGGACCCGCCGTCGCCGTACGAGAGCAGCACCTTCTGCAGCAGCGGGTACGCGTCCTGCTGGTTGCTCTTCACATAGACCGGCTCGACGTAGAGCATGCCGTCGGCGAACGGCAACGAGAGCAGGTTGCCGTACTGCACCTGCGCCTGGTTGCTGGAGAGCAGGTTGAGCTGCTGGCGGATGTTGGCGTTGTTGGTCATCTGCTGGTGCACCTGCACCGGACCGGAGATCCGGGTCTGGTCCGGCAGCTCCAGCACCTCCAGCCGGGGCTTCCCTTCGACGTACGACCCGGAGATCAGCGCGGCGAGGTTCTGCCGGCCGTTCGGGGTGACCGCGGAGGTGAGCTGGAACCGCGGGCTCTCCTGCCCCGGGAACTGGGTGAACAGGTAGTACGGGGGCTGCTTCTGGCCGCTGTCCGGCGCGTCCGGCACGTTGGGCACCTGCCAGAAGTCCTGTGCCGAGTAGAAGTCGCCCGGGTTGGTCACGTGGAACTTGGTGAGCAAGTTGCGCTGCACCTTGAACATGTCCGCCGGGTAGCGCAGGTGCTCGGTCAGCTCGACCGGGATGTCCTTCTTCGGCAGCACCAGGTCACCGCCGAACGCCTTGTTCCACGCCTTGAGCACCGGGTCGGTGTCGTCGTACTCGTAGAGCTTCACGGTGCCGTCGTACGCGTCGACGGTGGCCTTCACCGAGTTGCGCATGTAGTTGACGTTCTCCCGGGCCAGCTGGAAGGTGCCCCGGTTGGTCAGCTCGTCGGTGGTCTCGGTCTGGAGGTTGACCCGCTCCGCGTACGGGTAGGTCGCCGCCGTGGTGTAGCCGTCGACGATCCACTGCACCCGACCGTCGACCACCGCCGGGTACGGGTCGCCGTCCAGGGTGAGGAACGGCGCGACCTTCTCCACCCGGTCCCGCGGGTTGCGCACGTAGAGCAGCTTGGAGTCCTTGTTGACCGCCTCGGAGAGCAGGAAGTTCGACTCCTGCTCTTTGATGGCGTACAGCAGCCGCCGGGTGAACGAGCCGATCTCGACGCCGCCCTCACCGGTGTAGGTGTAGGACTCGCCGCCACCGTCACCGACCGGCCGGTCGAACTCGGCCTTCTTGTCCGGGTCGGCCTGGCCGACGATCGCGTAGTCGTCGGGGGCCATCCGCTCGCCGTAGTAGATACGCGGCTGCTTGGCCGGGATCTGCTCGGTCTGCGAGGAGCAGGCCTCCTGGGTCTTCTCGCCGAGGAAGCCGGAGACGAAGAACGGCTGCCCGCCGCAGACCACCTGGTTCGCCGGGGCGGCCACCAGCCCGTACCCGTGGGTGTAGACGGTGTGCCGGTTGATCCAGGTGTTCTGCTGGTCGGTCAGCTCGCCGTAGTTGATCTCCCGTACGCCGACCACGTAGTCGGAGACCTTGCCGTTCACCCCGTACCGGTCGATGTCCAGCTTGGGGCCGAAGTCGTAGAAACCGCGCACCTGCTGGAGCTGGGTGTAGGTCTCGCTGACCAGCTGCGGGTCGAGCAGCCGCACGTTCGACACCACCGAGGTGTCGGTGGCCAGGTTGGCCGGCGGGGTGAGGTTGCTCGCCGCGTACGGGGTCGTCTCGGTGGCCGCCAACCCGAAAGCCGCCCGGGTCGCGTCGATGCTGCGCTGGATGTACGGCGCCTCCTTGTCCTTGGCGCTCGGCTTGACCTCGAAGGTCTGCACCGCCCAGGGGTAGATGCCGCCGATGGCCACCGCGGACACGCCGAGCAGGGCGAGCGAGATGCCCGGCCAGACCAGGTTCCGCATCCACGCGTTGGAGAACACGATGATCGCGATCGCCACGACGATCGAGATGTAGGCCAGGATCTCCTTCGCCGGCAGCAGCGCGTTGACGTCGGCGTAGCCGGCGCCGTACAGCTTGGCGCCCTCGTTGTACTCCAGCAGCATCGCCCGCCGGTCCAGCACGTACGCGACCGACTTGAGCAGCACGAAGACCGCGACGAGGCTGCTCAGGTGGGCGCGGGCCGCGTTGCTCATCCGGTCCCCGACGCCCTGGAGGCGGACCCCGCCGAAGAGGTAGTGCACCGCCAGCGCGCCGATCACGGCCAGCACCACCGCGGTGAACGCGACCCCGAGCAGGTAGCGCCAGAACGGCAGCTGGAAGACGTAGAAGCCGATGTCGACCCCGAACTCCGGGTCCTTGATTCCGAAGTCGCCGCCGTTACGGAAGAGCAGCCACTGGTTCCACCGGCTCTGCGCGGAGAGGCCGGCGAAGAGCCCGACCACGGCGGCGGTCAGCGCGATCCAGGTGCCGAGGCGCGGGCTGAGCGCCATCCGGTAGCGCTCCAGGGTCGCCTGCTCGACCGAGTGCGGACGCATCCGCGGGCGCAGCCGGTGGGCCAGCCACAGGTTGCCGCCGACGATGACGGCCATGCCGAGGCCGACGGCGACGAAGAGCAGCAGCCGGGTGACCAGTACGCCGGTGAAGACCTCGGTGTAGCGGACCTCGTCGAACCAGAGCCAGTCCGTCCACGCCTGGACACCCCAGCCGAGCAGGGTGAAGAGCACGAACACCCCGACCAGGACCGCGATGGTGACGCGTCCGCGCCGGCTCATCCTCGGTAGGGGGCTGCTGCTACGCATGACCACTGTTGGCTCCGCACGCTCGAATGTGATCGGCTCCGACCAGGCACCCAGAGTACGGGGTGTTCCTGAACGCGGCGGGGCACGGTCACGCGCGTCAGCAGCGGGTCGGTTGTCCCCCCGCCCGCAGCGTCTCCAGCGCGGTCAGCCCCTCGTCCAACGAGCCCACCCGCAGCAGCGGCAGATCGGGCTGCGGGTTGCGGACCGCCTCGGCGCAGTTGTCCGCCGGCACGAGGAAGACCTTGGCCCCGGCACGCTTCGCACCGACCAGTTTCTGGGCGATCCCGCCGATCGGGCCGACGTTGCCCTCGTCGTCGATGGTGCCGGTGCCGGCGATGACCTGCCCGCCGGTGAGATCGGCCGGCGTCAGCTTGTCCACGATGCCCAGGGCGAACATCAGGCCGGCACTCGGTCCGCCGATGTCCTCCAGGTCGATGCCGAGCGTGAACGGGTGCGGCTGCTGCTGGTCGATCTCGACGCCGATCCGTGGCCGGCCGTCCTGCTCCTGACTGGTCACCGTCGCGGTGGCCGGCGCGCCGTCGCGGGTGTAGCCGATGGTCAGGGCCGTGCCGGCCGGCTTGGCCCGGACCAGCTCGGTGACCTTCGAGGCCACCGGCACCGGCTGACCGTCGACCGAGGTGACCACGTCACCGACCTTGAGCACCCCGGCGGACGGGCCGTCCGCGGCCACCGTCTTGATCACCACCTGCACCGGGAAGCCGAGTTCGCGAAGCGCGGCGGTCTCGGCGCTGGTCTGCGACACCTTGAAGTCCTCGGCGTTGCGCTGCTCGACCTGCTCCGTCGACTCCCCCGGCGGGTACACCAGCTCGCGGGGCACCACCGCCTCGTCGTCGGAGAACCAACCGGCGATCGCCCCTCGCAGCCGCACCGTGGGCTGCACGCCCACCGTGGTCAGCCGGAGCTGGCCGGCGGAGGTGGACGTCTGCCGCCCGGAGACCTGGATGACCTCCTTGCCGTCGGCGGTGCCGAGGGTGTTGACGGTCGGGCCCGGGCCGAGCACCACGTACGGGATCGGCACCCGGAGCACCCCGATGCTCAGCAGGGCGGTGAACAGGGCACCGAGCAGGACCGTCAGGCCACGACGTCTCATGCGGCAGAGCGTACCGACCGCTCGGGGCCCGGCTGCCGGATGCGCCACGCGACTTCGCCCTCAGCGCAACGCCAGCAGCGGCGACCTGGGGCGCGGCGCGCGTACCGTAGACGTCGTGCCTGATATTCCGTTCGGTTTCGCGCTACCGGGTGGGCAACCACCAGACCCCAACGATCCCGCGCAGATGCAGCAGTTCATGTCGCAGTTGCAGCACCTGCTCTCCGCGCCGGGCAGCGGGCCGGTCAACTGGGACCTGGCCCGGCAGGTCGCGGCCAGCCAACTGGCGGCCGCCGGCGACCCGGCGGTGTCGCCCTACGAGCGCAACGCGGTGGAAGAGGCGCTGCGCCTGGCCGACCTGTGGCTGGAGCCCGCCTCGGCATGGCCGACCGGCATCCAGTCCCCGGTGGCCTGGAACCGCAATGAGTGGATCTTCAAGACGCTGGACGTGTGGCGCAAGCTCTGCGACCCGGTGGCCAGCCGGATGGTCGGCGCGATGGGCGACCTGGTGCCGCCGGAGGCGCGCGCCCAGCTCGGCCCGATGCAGTCGATGGTGGCCACCCTCGGTGGCGCGCTCTTCGGCGGGCAGTTGGGCCAGGCCCTCGGCTCCCTCGCCGCGGAGGTGCTGTCCGCCGGCGACATCGGGCTGCCGCTCGGCCCGGCCGGCACGGCCGCGCTGATCCCGGCCAACATCCGGGCGTACGGCGAGGGCCTGGAGCTGCCCGAGGACGAGGTACGCCTCTACGTGGCGCTGCGCGAGGCCGCCCACCAGCGGCTGTTCCAGCACGTCCCGTGGCTGCGCGGGCACGTGCTCAGCGCCGTGGAGATGTACGCCTCGGGCATCCGGGTCAACCGGGAGGCGATCGAGGAGGCGATGGGCCGGGTCGACCCAACCGACCCGGAGTCGATGCAGGCGATCGCCCTGGAGGGCATCTTCACGCCGGAGGACAGCCCGGCGCAGAAGGCCTCGCTGGCCCGACTGGAGACCGCGCTGGCCCTGGTCGAGGGCTGGGTGTGCCACGTGGTGGACAGCGCCGCCAGCGACCGGCTGCCCAACGTCGTCCGGTTGGGTGAGGCATTCCGCCGCCGCCGGGCCGCCGGCGGTCCCGCCGAGCAGACCTTCGCCGCGCTGGTCGGCCTGGAGCTGCGCCCGCGCCGGCTGCGCGAGGCGGCAGCGCTCTGGGCCGCGCTCACCGAGCACCGCGGCATCGCCGGCCGGGACGCCGTCTGGGGTCACCCCGACCTGCTCCCGTCGGACGACGACTTCGCCGACCCGGTCGCGTTCGCCATGAACGACATGGACCTGAGCGAGCTGGACAACTTCGACTTCACCGCGCCCGGTGGAGTGGAGGAGAAGGCCCCGGGCCAGCCCGACGACACCGACGGCGACACCGACGGCGACGCCAAGCCCTGACGACGAAGCCTGGGTACCCGCTGATTCGTGGCGGGTACCCGGTCGGAGTCCACCGCGGACCACCCCTGGCCGGCGGCCGGGGTAGGCAGGCAGGCCCGCGGGTCAGGCAGGCCGGCGGTCGGGTCAGGCAGGCCGGCCCGAGCCCGAGAGCAGAGCGCGGGTGGCCTCCCAGCCTTCGAAGGCCGGGTCCAGGGTGGCCAGGTCGGCCGGTCCGCGCAGCCGCCGCCACCCGGCCGTGACGGCAACGTCCCCTGGCCGGGGGGCACCGGCCCGCGCGTCGGCCGGCGTGGCCGTGTCCAGGTCCAGCGAAGGTAGCCAGTCCGGCACGGGCAGCCGCGCGGCGACGCCGAGCAGGCCCGGCCCGCCGCCCTCCACCGGGGCGACCGCGACCGGCCGGGTGGTGAGCGGACGGAGCAGCTTGCCCACGGTCAGCGCGGGCAGGTCCGGCACGTCGCTGGCGAGCACGGCTGCCTGGTCGTAGCCCTCGATCGCCGCGAAAACCGCGGTCGGTGTCGGCTCGGGCACCTCGTACACGACCGTGCCGGGCCAGACCAGCGCGTCCGCCAGAGCACGGTCGGCCGGGGTCACCGCGACGGCGACGTCCACCTCGTTGAGGGTGGCGATCAGGTCGACGACGTCCTCGGCGAGCGCCGCCCGCCAGGTCGCCCGGTCGACGCCGGGCGGCGCCCAGTGGACCGGCCCGAGCAACGCCACCACCAGCCGCCGTGCCATGTCCCCGACCCTACGCCTGCCCCAGCGCGGCCCGCCGCACCCTGGCCGTCCCCCAGCCAGGCGCCTCACCCCGGCCGACCTAACGTGATCGACTCCGTTTCGGCGACCTGGGGGTGTCCTCCAGCAGTGGACAGCGCAACATCGGGGAAGTGGAGTCGATCCAGGGGCCGGCTCTGTGGCGAGCCGGGGGCCGACGGGTCAGGTGGCGACCGGGGCGCAGGAGGCGGCGGCTACGCCCTCGAGGTAGCCGCGGGCCCGTTCCGCCTTGGGGTAGCGGCCGACCAGCGCCCAGAACCGGGCGTTGTGGCTGGGCACGATGAGGTGGGCCAGCTCGTGCAGCAGCACGTAGTCGATCACCCACTCGGGCATGTCCTGCACGCGGTGCGAGATCCGGATGCTGCGATCGGCGGGCGTACAGGAGCCCCACCGGCCGTTCTGGTTGGTGACCCACCGGACGCTGGCCGGCACCGCCTTGGCGCCGTACCCGGCGAGGTAGAGGTCGATCAGCCGGGTGGCCCGGGCCAGCAACTCCGCGTCCGAGCGGGCGAGCCGGCCCTCCCGGGCGGCGAGCCGGGCGAGCATCCGGTCGACCCACTCGCTCTCCTCGGCCCGGGAGAACTGGTCCGGGATGAGGACGACGACCCGCTCACCGTCACGGTACGCAGACACCGTGCGTCGTCGGCGCTGGCTGCGCCGCACCTCGACGACCGGCTTGCGCGTCCCCGCCATCACTGGCCCGCGCAGCCTCGGCTACGTGTCACGAAGGAAAGCTAATGCGTACTGACCAGGGGTCCGCAAGGGTCAACCACGCGACACGCGCCCAGAAAATGGTGATTGGTCGCTGGGCGTCCCGAAAATTTCTTGGCCGGGTCGCCGCTGCGCCATCTCGTCACCCTTGGTGAACGCCGATGGCGGCCCTGTCCGGGCCCCCTCCACCGTAGGTGATCACCGTGCTCGGCGCCGCCGCGGGGGCACCCGCACGGGTGGCTGAGAGGGTTTGGCCGGCGTGTCCCCGCCAAACTGACTTATCCGACCTATTTCGCCATGCACACTCTCGACGTCGACTAGCTCACAGTGTCGATGCACAGCTGACATGGAACTGCCCAGACCTGGGTAGGGTCCGCGGACCAGCGGTCACGATGGTGGCCGCGGAGTGAGACCCAGCGCCGGCGCCCCCTGTGGCCCGCCGCCGGGCACCCCCGCCGGGACGGCATTGACCGGCGGACGAGACGAGGAGGGCACCGTGGCCGACCAGGCCCAGACGACCTACAACGGTTACTGCGTGAAGTGCAAGGAGAAGCGGGACTTCGAGGGGCACATTGAGGTCTCGAAGACCGGAATGAACATGGCCAAGGGCAAGTGTCCGGTTTGCGGGACAACAGTGAACCGCATCCTCGGCAAGGCCAAGGTCTGACGCGTACGGGTAATCGGGGGCGGGGTGGCCGGCAGCCACCCCGCCCCCGTTGCCGTTCCGGGGTTGCCGACGGGTGGCCGACACCATCACCGGCGGGCTGTGGATAACCCGGCGAATCCTGTGGACAGCGCTAGACAGCGGCCCGGCCACCTGTGGACAACGATCGACCGAGCGCAGGGAAGCGGTCACGATTCGTCATCATGAGTCGTACCGCACTGCCGCGCCCGACCCTGCTGCCCGGCCTCAGCCGGCTCTGGCGGGACCGGCACACCCTCCAGCTCGGCGTCGGCCCCGGGCCCGCCGTGCTGCTGGAGCTGGCCAACCCGCGCGCCGCCCACCTGCTCGACCTGCTGGACGGCACCCGCAGCGAGCGCGCCGTGCTGGCCCACGCGGTCACCGCCCGGGTCACCGCCGACGAGGCACGTGACCTGCTCGACGCCCTGCGCACGGCATGCCTGCTGGTGCCCGCGCACAACCTGCTCCCCCGCGAGCTGACCGGGCCGGTCCGGGCCCGGCTCGCCGCGGAGGCCGACGCGCTGGCCCTGGCCGCGGCCCGACTGCCCGGCACCCCCGCACAGTGCCTGCGCCGGCGGCGGGCCGCCCGGGTGCTGCTCACCGGGGCCGGAGCGCTCGGCGCACCGCTGGCGGTGGCCCTGGCGCAGTCCGGCGTCGGGCAGGTGATTCCGCACCTCACCGGCCCGGTACGCCCCATCGACCTGGTCGGCACCGGCATCCCGGCCGCCGAGCTGGGCCACCCGCTGGCCCCGGCGGTACGGGCCGCGCTCGACCGCGTCGCGCCGGGCACCGGCACCCACCCGGGTCGGACCGCCCCGGTCGACCTGGTGATCCAGCTCGGCACCGACCGTCCTCCGGCGCTGCTCGCCGCCGGTCTCGCCCAACGCCGCCAGCCGCACCTGCTGATCACCCTGCGCGAGGGCGTACCGGTGATCGGGCCGCTGGTCCGCCCACCCGCCGGGCCCTGTCTGCACTGCGTGGAGCTGCACCGGGCCGACCGCGACCCGGACTGGCCGCGGCTCGCGGCCCAACTCGAGGCTTCCGAGCCGGCCGCCGCCGGCGCGACCGGCACACTGCTCGCGGCCACCGGGTACGCGCTGGCCGAGGCGCTGGCGCAGCTCGACGGCGGCAGCCCGGAGACGCTCGGCGGTGCCACGGAGATCACCGGCGCGGGCCGGTTTCGCCGCCGGGGCTGGCCACGCCACCCGGCGTGCGGGTGCTCGCCGAGCCGAGTGTGGGCACCAGCCCGGCGGCAGAGCAGCAGCGGGGCCCTCCGGTCGGTAACAATGACCGAGTGACCGACATCCCGCGCCGGGCCGTGTCCCGGACCGCCAAACTCGCCGCTCTGCCGCTCGGCTTCGCCGGTCGGACCGTCCTCGGCATGGGTAAGCGCGTCACCGGGCTCGCCTCCGACGTGATCTCCGCGGAGATCCAGCAGCGCACCGCCGAGCAGCTTTTCAGCGTGCTGGGCCAGCTCAAGGGCGGCGCGATGAAGTTCGGCCAGGCACTGTCGGTCTTCGAGGCGGCGTTGCCCGAGGAGATCGCCGCGCCCTACCGCCAGGCGCTGACCAAGCTCCAGGAGGCCGCTCCGCCGCTGCCGGTCGCCAGCGTGCACAAGGTGCTGACCGAGCAGCTCGGGCCGGACTGGCGGGACCGGTTCGTCGAGTTCAACGACACCCCGGCCGCCGCGGCCAGCATCGGCCAGGTGCACCGGGCGCGGTGGCGCGAGCCGGGGTACGGCCCGTCGGGCGAGCCGAACAGCCGCGACGTGGCCGTCAAGATCCAGTATCCGGGCGCCGGCGACGCGCTGCTCTCAGACCTCAAGCAGCTCTCCCGGCTGGGCGGGATGTTCCGGGCGATCCAGCCCGGTCTGGACGTCAAGCCGCTCCTGGTCGAGCTGCGCGAACGGATCACCGAGGAGCTGGACTACGAGCTGGAGGGCGAGTCGCAGCGCACCTTCGCCGCCGCGTACGCGGACGACCCGGAGATCTACATCCCGGCGGTGGTCTCAGCGTCGCCCCGGGTGCTGGTCACCGAGTGGGTGACGGGCACCCCGCTGGCCGACATCATCCGGGAGGGCACCGAGGAGCAGCGGGACGAGGCCGGGCGGTTGATGGCCGTCCTGCACCTCTCCGCACCGCAGCGGGCGGGGCTGCTGCACGCCGATCCGCACCCGGGCAACTTCCGGATCCTGCCCGACGGCCGGCTCGGGGTGATCGACTTCGGTGCGGTGGCCCGGATGCCGGAGGGCACGCCGGAGCCGATCGGTCGCATCGCCACGCTGGCCCTGCGGAACGACGCCGACGGGGTGGTGGCGGGGCTGCGGTCCGAGGGGTTCATCAGCCCCACGGAGGAGATCGACGCCGCAGGGGTGCTCGACTTCATCCGTCCGATGCTGGCGCCCATCGCTGCCGACGAGTTCCGCTTCACCCGGGCCTGGCTGCGGGCCGAGGCGGCCCGACTGGCCAGCCCCCGCTCCCCCACCTACCAGCTCAGCCGGCAGCTCAACCTGCCGCCGTCGTACCTGCTCATCCATCGGGTGACGCTCGGGTCGATCGGGGTGCTCTGCCAGTTGGAGGCGAAGGCGCCGTACCGGGGCATCCTGGAGCGCTGGCTGCCCGGCTTCGCGCCGGTCGCCTGAGCACCGCCGGCCATCAGCGCCGGCTGTCAACAAGGTGCCCTTCCTTCGGACGGCGAAAGGGGCGGGTGCCGGTGGCACCCGCCCCTTTCAGTGTGGGTGGTACTAGAGAACGCCCAGGTCGCGGGCCGACTGGTTGCGGCTGGTCATGGCGACGGTACGGGCGGATCGGGTTGCCTCAGTGCTCGTGGTGGTACGACCGGCCTGAGGCCGGCGCATTCGAGCCCGGGACAACGCTTCGTGGAGTAGTTGCATCTCGAAGGCTCCAGTCGGTACGTGCAGCATGGTCTTCTCACTCGCTGCCGGTGTGACACCGGCGTAGTTGGTACGGATCGGGAACATGTCAGGCCGCCAGTCGGACCGCGCCACGCACCTCGGACAGCCCACTGGCCGCCAGGCGCGCCTCGGCCTCGACCCGGAGCGCGGCGTCACGGGCAACGTCCTCCTTGCGCGGACGGCCACGGGGCCGCTTGCGCGGGACAACCGCGCCACGCTCGAAGATCTCGCCGCCCCAGACGCCCCACGGCTCCGCTCGCTCCACCGCCCCGGCCAGGCACTCGACGCGCAGCGGGCAGTCCCCGCAGAGCGACTTGGCCAGCTCGAGCTCGGCAGGCGAGTCGGAGAACCACAGGTCGGGGTCGAACTTCCGGCAGGGCAGGTTCGCCTCCATCTCGACGCTTACGTCGAGGGGGGCCAACGCCAGACTCATCGCCCGGTCACCTCTCTCTCACTTCGATCTCGTGGATCGCATTCCGACGTACTTCGGCGGGGCAAAAAACTGAGGCCGCGGATCCCGGTAAGCGGGTTCCGCGGCCTCGAGGTGAGCCGGTGTCTGATGGTCAGACCGGTCTACCTCGAGGTGGAACGCCGCGGACATCCGTGCGCTTCTTGGCGCCCTGAATGCCCATGCCCGTGAAGCCACTGGTCCCCTCGACTCCGGTGGGTGCGACAGTCAGGTTCAGCTCGGCCTGAACCTGGTGCACCTGCGGAACCGACGGTCGTGCGGCCGCGAGGGCCACCCGGACAGCCGACAGCGGAGCGTGGACAGCTGGCATCGCCGCCAGACGCTCATAGGTGAAGATCTCCACGGGTGCCACCTCCCTCACGTTCCTCGAATCGACCGGACCAACCCCGTGAGCAGCCGGAATGGCGCCGCTCGCGTGGTGTGTTCTGAGGTTATTCCTCGCGCCGGGGCGAGGGCAAACGAATTTACGACGAGATTTCGAAAGTTTTCTCCGGGCAGACGTCGTCCACCCCCGCGCCCCCGACGAGCGCCAGCACCGACTCCCCATAGAGGCCCAGCTTGCGGGGGCCGATGCCGGCGATGGCGATCAATTCCTCCGGCCGGCCGGGCCGCCGCTCGGCCAGCGCGATCAGCGTGGCGTCGGTGAAGACCACGTACGCGGGGACCTTCTGCGCCCCGGCCACCCGCTGCCGCCACTCGCGCAGCCGTTCGTGCAGCTCATCGTCGATGTCGGACGGACAGGTGGGGCAACGGCCCAGCTTGCGGTCCGGGCCGGCGAGCAGGGTGGCGCCGCAGATCCGGCAGGAGACGATCTGGGCCCGGCGCCGCTCGGGGCGCCGGACCGGACCGGCGCCACCGGTGGCCCGCTCGGTCCCGCCGGAGCGGTCCAGTTGGGGCAGGAACCGCGACGGCCGCCGGGCCCGTCCGCCCGGCGAGCGCGCGGCGGCGTACGACAGCCAGAGCCACTGCCGGGCCCGGGTGATGCCGACGTAGAGCAGGCGGCGCTCCTCCTCGACCTGCTCGACGGTCTTCGCGTACGTGGTGGGCAGGGTGCCCTCGGCGAGGCCGACCAGGAAGACCGCGTCCCACTCCAGCCCCTTGGCCGAGTGCAGCGAGGCCAGCGTCACCCCGTCCACCGTCGGCACGTGCTGCTGGGCGGCCCGACGGGCCAGCTCCTCGGTGAAGTCGGCCAGGGTGACCGGGCGCTCGACCGCCGCCGCCTCGCCGATCGGCACCACCTCGGGGGTGGCCGCGTGCTCCTCGGCGAGCTGGACCAGCGCGGCCAGCGCCTCCCACCGCTCACGGGCCGCGCCGCCGGCCGGGGGCGCGTCCGGGGCCCAACCGACCGCGGTGAGCGCCTCGACGACGGCGGTCGGCAGCGGGGTCTCCCCGGGGATCGACCGGGTGGCGGCGCGCAGCGCGACCATCGCCTGGCGCACCTCGGCCCGCTCGAAGAACCGCTCCGCGCCCTGCACCACGTACGGCACCGCGGCCTCGGTGAGTGCCTTCTCGTACGCCTCGGACTGCGCGTTGATCCGGAACAGGACGGCGATCTCCTTGGCCGGTGTGCCCGCGTCGATCAGAGACCGGCAGCGGGCGGCCACCGCGTTCGCCTCGGCCGGCTCGTCGGTGAAGATCCGCAGGTCCGGCTCGGGGCCGGGCGGCCGCTGTCCGCTCAACTCCAGCCGCAGCCGCGCCTCGGTGCCGCGGGCCTGGGAGATCACCGCGTTGGCCAACCCGACGACCTGCGGGGTGGACCGGTAGTCACGAACCAGCCGGATCACGGTGGCGCCCCGGTGCCTGCGCGGGAAGTCGACCAGGTACGCCGAGGTAGCCCCGGTGAACGAGTAGATCGTCTGGCTGGCGTCGCCGACCACGGTCAGGTCGTTCCGGCCGCCCAGCCAGGCGTCCAGCAACCGTTGCTGGAGCGGGTTGACGTCCTGGTACTCGTCCACCACGAAGTGCCGGTACTGGCCGCGGACCTGCTCGCCGACGTCCGGGTGCTCCTCGATGCCCCACACCGCGGCGCGCAGCATGTCCTCGAAGTCGATCACGCCGTTCGAGCGCTTGAGCTGCTCGTACGCGGTGAACACCTCGGCCACCTTCGTCGGCTCGTGCGGCGTGTCGCGCAGCGCGCGGGCCGCCGAGACCACGTACTCCCCCGGCTCGACCAGCGACGACTTGGCCCACTCGATCTCGCCGGCCAGGTCCCGCGCGGCGGCCCGGTCGGTCCGCAGGCCAACCCGGGCCGCGGCGAGGGTGACCAGCCGCACCTTGCTGTCCAGCAGCTCGGGCATGGCCCGGCCGGCCAGCAGCCGGGGGGCGAAGTAGCGCACCTGGCGCAGTGCGGCGGCGTGGAAAGTGCGCGCCTGCACGCCACCCACCCCGAGGACGGTGAGTCGACTCCGCATCTCGGCGGCGGCCCGGGCGGTGAAGGTGACCGCGAGCACGTGCCGGGGGGAGATCTCGCCCGAGAGCGCCCGGTGGGCGATCCGGGAGGTGATCGCGCGGGTCTTGCCGGTACCGGCGCCGGCCAGGATGCAGACCGGGCCGGCGGGTGCGGTCACCGCGGAGCGCTGCTCCGGGTCCAGCCCGGCGAGCACGCGTTCCGACTCTGAGTGAACCACCACAACCAGGAATCATCTCAGCCGTCCCGGACGTTGCAGCGAACAGCCTCGGCTTGATCCGCAAGCCGGCGGCGGATGAGTTGGAGGGCCCGACCATGCTGACGATGTATTCCACCCCCTGGTGCGGCTACTGCCACCGGCTGAAGTCGCAGCTAGACCGGGAGGGCATCGGGTACGAGGTGGTCGACATCGAGCAGGACCCGAAGGCCGCTGAGTTCGTCATGAGCGTCAACGGCGGCAACCAGACGGTGCCGACGCTGCGCTTCGCCGACGGCAGCGCCCTGACCAATCCCTCGATCACCCAGGTCAAGCAGCACCTGACGAGCCTCACCGCCTGACCGACCGGGTCATTCTCGACGAGCGGCCGCCCCCCCTTTCGGGGCGGCCGTTCGTCGTGTCCAGTATCCGTCAGCGTCGCGGCGACCGGTGGCTCCCGGTCGCCACCTGCTGGTCGGCGTCGTCCGCCGGGCGCCGGGGCGCGGGAAGGATCGGGCCGGTCGGCGGTGTGGGCGGGCGCGCGCCGGGCGGCGCGCTGAGGTGCCGGCCCCGCCAGAGGTAACCGCCGGCGATCAGGGTGGCCACCCCGACCAGCGCGAACAGCGCCCGGTAGTCCACAAACCCGACCAGCAGGGCGCCCGCGCCGATGGAGAACGCCTGTGGCCCGCCGACCACCGCCTCGGTGGCGGCGGCGGCCCGGCCGACCAGCCCGGGCGGGGTGCGCCGCTGGATCAGCGTGTGCAGCCCCACCATGGTCAGCGGGAGCGAGACGCCGGCCAGCAGCACCGCCGCGACCCCGAGCCGGAGATCGGGGTACGCGAGCGCGAGCGCGGCCGGCCCGAAGAAGGCGACCCCGGCGGCCAGCGTGCCGACCTCGCCGAGCCGACGGACCAGCGCCGGCGAGCAGAGCCCGCCGAGCAGCCCACCCACGCCCTGCACGGTGACCAGCACGCCCACGAACGCGGCGTCCCGATCGAGCCCCTGGTCGACGTAGGCGAAGATGAGCGACTCGCTGAAGCCCATCACCAGCGACCCGAGCCCGTAACCGAGCAGGGCCCGGCGCAGAGCCGGCTCGCCGGCCAGGTGTCGCAGCCCGGCACCCAGCTCGGCCGGCCAGCGCAGCCGTACGGTCGGCGGCGCCGGCTGCGGCGTGGGCAGCGCGGTCACCACGGCGGCCGCGGTCAGGAACCCGACCATGCCGATCCCGGCCAGCGCCCACCCGCCGATCGCCGCGTAGAGCGCCGCGCCGGCCAGCGGGCCGATCAGCCGCAACCCCTGGCGTACGGTCTGCAACACCCCGTTCGCCTCGGCCAGCAACTCGACCGGCACCAGTTGTCGGATCAGCCCGCTGAGCGCCGCGCTGAGCGTGATGTAGGACAGGCCGTACAGGGCGGCCACCAGGTAGACGAGCCAGACGTCGCCCGCGTCCCGGACCGTGAACAACGGGGTGAGCAGCACCGCGGTGACCAGGTTCGCGGCCAGGAAGAAGGGCCGGCGCGGGTAGCGGTCGACGAACCAGCCGACCAGCGGCGCGAGCGTCATCGGGGCGATGACGGCGAAGATCGTGGCGCCGGCGAGCCCGTCGGAGCCGGTCAGGTCCTTGACCCAGATCGCGAGCGCGAGCAGCAGGATCGACTCGGCGGTCATGCTGGCCAGCAGGCCCCCGAAGAGCAGGCGAAAGTCGGGTCGGCGCAGGACGGTGCGCATGGGTCCCTCCGGCGGGGATGGCGCGCCCGGGCGGGCGTGGTCGACGGGGCCGCGACCTCGGGGCGCACCGTCGTCCGGCGTACCCGAGGTCCATTTTTCGCGAGACACGCCCCCGCCGGAACTTCCGACGCCGGCCGCGCCGTCCATACTGACCGTGGGGGGCGAATTTCATACAGTTACCGTCGCGTCTGCGGCGGTCGACGGGAAAGAGGAGATCGTGCCTCCTGCCGCACCCAGCCCGATCCTGCGTCGTCGCCGGTTGGGCACCGAGTTGCGCCGCCTGCGTGAGGCCGCGGGCCTGACCGGGGACCAGGTCATCGAGCGGATCGGCTGGGCCTCCGCGTCGAAACTGTCCCGGCTGGAGAACGGCCGCAGCCGACCCGACCCGCAGGACGTCGGGGTGCTGCTCGACCTCTACGGTGCCGACGCGGCACTGCACGAGGAGCTGCTCGGGATCACCAGCGAGGCCGGCGACATGCGGGGCTGGTTGAAGAACTTCCCGGTGATGACGCAGCAGCAGCGCAGTTGGGCCGAGTTGGAGGCGGGCTGCGCGGAGATCTCCGAGTACAACCCGGTGCTGGTGCCGGGGCTGTTGCAGACCCCCGGGTACGCGCAGGTCCGGATCGTCTCGGCCCGTCAGGTGGCCGAGGGCGCCGGTGAACCGCAGCCCGGCGAGGAGCCCGAGACCGAGGTGCAGGCACGGCTGGCCCGCCAGACGCTGCTCACCCGGGAGCCCGACGCGCCCCGCTACACAGCCGTGCTGGAGGAGGCGGCCCTCGGCCGCCGGGCCGGGCCGCCCGAGGTGCTGCACGAGCAACTCCGCCAGCTCTGCGAGCTGGCCCTGCTGCCCAACGTGACGCTGCACGTGCTGCTCCGGGACACCCAGATCGGCGATTGGTTCCTTCCGCCGACCGCGTTCTCCCTCTACCGGTTCGCCGATCCGCTCGATCCGGAGACGCTGGCCATTGAAGGGGGGTTCACCGACGTCATGTCGACCGAGGCAATCGCGCTAAATCGCTATAAAGTGGTGTTCGAGTGGCTATGCACGGCGGCACTTACCGCCTCGGACACCCTCTCCTGGCTGATCGAGGCGACGGGACGGCTGACCGAGGCGGCGCCCCCTTCCACAGTGGCGTTCGGGCCGGCAACGGCGCCGCCCCAACGCCGCCGGGCCTCGGGGCGGCTGACGGAACGGTGATCCACGGGGGACCCTCCGTCGGGGCGTGCGGCACCACTCGTCCCATCGGAGCGGTTCACACCAGGAGCAGAAGCATGAACGACATCCGCAACACGCCGTCCGTCCCCGCCCACCGACTGTCGGACGCCCCGTGGCGTACCAGCACGCGCAGCCAGACCTCCAACTGCGTGGAGGTCGCTCCGCTGGGCACCGGCCCATCGGCGGTCGCTCTGCGCGACAGCAAGGACCGGGGTGGCCCGGTGCTGCTGTTCAACCGGGCGGGTTGGCTCGGCTTCATCGCCGGCGCGAAGAAGGGCCAGTTCGATCTGACCTGATCCGGTGACCGGGACGGGGCCGTCGGCGCACTGCCGGCGGCCCCGTCGCGTTACCCGCCGCCGACCCCGCTGAGCAGCCATCCGCCGATCGGACGAGGCTCGAAACCAATAGGCGCGTTTCAGTTGCTGGGACGAACACGCGGCGTAACATGGCCATCGAGATACGTGGAACTTCCACACTGGCTCATCCGTCGCGGTTCATCCGGAGACCCTCATGCGGTTCCTGATCGTTCGCACCGACATCCGCGCCGTCGCTGACGGGGACATCGCCGCCGCCTGGGCGGACGGCCATCGACTCCGCGACGAGACGACCGCCCCCGAGCCACGCCGGCAGATCGTGCACGCCGAGGACCGCGACGCCGCGCTGCTGCTGGCCCGGGCACTCGCCACGGTCGGCGCGGTCCGCGCCGGCAAGCAACGGGTCAAGGTCCTGCCGCTGAGCGAAGCCCGACCCGCGTTCCGGCACAGACCGGGCCACACCGTCACCTGACCCACGAGACGTCCGTCGTGGTCGGACCGGCTCCCCCGCCGCGTTTTCGCCCCAGCCGACCACGACGGCCCGTGTTCCCGGCCCGTGACCGCCGCGGCAACGGCGGCCACGGGCCGGGACCGTGTTCACCGGTCGGCGTCCACCCAGCCGTCCAGCCAGCGGTGGATGAGGAACAGCGCGATCGACGACGGTGGCGGCAGGATCAGCTGGGCCCCGTCGCCCACGTCCACGGTCCTCCCGGCCAGCGCCGCCCCGATCTCCCGCCGAGTGAACCAGCGGGCGTAGGCGATCTCGGACGGGTCGACCTCCACCGGGTCGGTCGGGTCGGCGGTGGCCAGGAAGCCCAGCATCAGCGAGCCGGGGAACGGCCACGCCTGGCTGCCCACGTACCCGATCCGCTCGACCCCGATGCCCACCTCCTCGCGGACCTCGCGCAGCACGGCGGCCTCCGCCGACTCCCCCGGCTCCACGTAGCCGGCCAGGCAGGAGTAGCGCCGGCCGCCCGGGGTCCCCGGCCAGCCGGCGTTGTTGCCGAGAAGGCAGCGCCCGTCCGGGCCGTCGACGCCGTCGTGCACCAGCACGATCATCGCCGGGTCGGTGCGCGGCCAGATCCGCCCGCCGTTGCGGTCCACCCGGGACCAACCGGCCTCGTCCATGACGGTCGGTGCTCCGGTGGCCGCCGAGTAGCCGTGCCGGGTGTGCCAGTTGACCAGCGCCAGCGCGGTGGTGAAGATGCCGGCCTCGCGGTCGCCGAGCAGGTGGCCCACCTCGCGCAGGTTGACCGCCCGGGTGCCCGGCAGCACCGGCAGCGGCGTGTCGACCGCGAAGACCGGCACCCCGTCCGGCTCGACACCGAGGAACATCGCGATCGACTCCGACCCGGCCGGCACGTCCGCCGCCCCGAACAGCACCAACGCCGGAGGCGACGCCTCGGTACGCGCCAGCGTCCGCCCCTCGTCGGTCGAGTCGAGCAGCAGCACCCGGGCACGCAGCCACGCCTCGGTCAGCCACTGCGCATCGCCCCGCCGGTGCGCGGCCCGGTCCAGCGTGGACCGGGCCAGCGGTGGCGACGTCTCCCCACTCACGCCGCGCCCTCCGCGGCCGGCGCGGGCCTCCGGCTCACTGCTGCACCGGCTCGGTCCGGACCGCGGTCAGCGCGGCCAACCCCGGGGTGACGCGCTCGGCGTCGCCGAGCACCACGACCGCCGCCCGGGCCGGCGCGAGGTAATGGGCCGCCACCCGTGCGACGTCGTCGGTGGTCGCCTTCGCCAGCCGGGCCGCGTACTCGGCGAGGAAGTCCAGGCGCAGGCCGTTGCCGGCGTACGCGCTGGTCAACGCGGCCAACCCGGCCTGGGTGGACATGCCGAGCTGGAGGGTGCCGAGGGCGTACTGGCGGGCCTGCTCCAGTTCCTCGGGCTTCGGTGGCAGCGACGCCAGCCGGCCCAGCTCGTACGTCGTCTCCAGCAACGCCGGGCCGGTGACCTCGGTGGCCACCTCGGCGGCGGCGACCAGCACCGACCCGGCTACCGAGTGCTCGATCACCGAGTGCGGGCCGTACGTGTAGCCCTTGTCCTCGCGGATGTTCTCCACCCAGCGGGAGGAGAAGTAGCCGCCGAAGATCAGGTTGGCCAGTTGAAGCGGCGCGTGGTCGGGATCGGTGCGTGGCACGGCCGGCAGCGCGATCCGCAACGAGGACTGGACCGAGCCGGGCCGGTCGACGAGCAGCAGCGGCCCCGGCTCCAGCGGCGGGGTCGGAGGTAGCTCGGCGACCCGCCCGGCGCCGGCCCAGCCGCTGAGCGCCCGCTCGGCCGCGTCCAGGGCCTTCTCCGGCTGCACGTCGCCGACCAGCACCAACTGCGCGCCGGCCGGATGCACCCGCTCGGCGTGCAGGGTGCGCAGCGCCGCCGGCCGGACGGCGCGGATCTGGCCGGGCTCCGGGGTCTGCGTCGCGTACGGGTGGCGGCCGTAGATCCGCTTCAGCAGCGCCTCCCGGGCCAGGTGCGCCGGCTGACTCTGCGCCACCTGGATCCGGTCGACCAGCCGGTCCCGCTCGGTGGCCACGTCGTCGCCGGGGTAGCTGGCCCCGGTCAGCACCTCGGCCAGCAGCTCCAGCATCCGGTCCAGACCGGTGACCAGGCCGGCGCCGGAGAGCATCAGCCGGTCCGGGTCGACGCCGGCCGAGAGCCCGCCGCCCACCTTCTGCAACTCGGCGGCGATCTGCACGCTGGTCATCGACTCGGTGCCGGAGAGCATGGTCTGCGAGAGCATCGCGCCGCGGGCCAGATGGGCCCGCCCGAACGGGACCCAGAGCCGCAGCTCGACCAGGGGCACGGCGGGCCGGCGTACGGCGATCACGGTGAGGCCGTTGCGCAGCGTGCGTTCGGCCTGCTTGGGCACCTTGAGCTTGCGGGTGGGGCCGAGCGGGGGCAGCGTGCGCGGGCCGGTCGGGACGGTGGTGGTGGTCATCGGGCACCTCCGGCGATGACCTCGACGGCGGCGCGGCGTTCCGGGCGCACGGTGGCGGCGGCGGCTCGCACCTGCTCCTCGGTGACCTCGCCGACCAGCCGGGGCAGATCGTTGAGCAGGCCCGGCTCGCCACGTTGCTGTTCCAGCACGGCCATCCGCAGCGCCCGGCCGAGCACCGCGTCGGTGTCCCGCAGCAGGTGGGTCGCCATCCGGGCCTGGGTCCGGGCCAGCTCCCCCTCGGTCAGCCCGTCGGTGGCCAGCCGGTCCAGCTCCTCGTCCATCGTGCGCAGCACCTTGTCCACGTCGCCACCGGGTGGCAGGTGCGCCTGGAGCAGCAGCGCCGTCGGGTCGCGCACGTCGAACGGGTCGCCCATGAAGCCGAGGTACCCGCCGAGGCTGGTCACCGTCCGGTCGCGCTGGACCAGCCGCTCGACCAGCCGCGACGCGTCGCCGTCGGTCAGCACCTCGGCCAGCACCACGTACGGCAGGTAGGCGGCGAAGTCGGTGACCGGGTCGGGCACCCGCCAGGCGCCGGCCACCGCCGGCAGCGGCGCCAGCGCGTCGGTGTACGAGGTGCGCCGCTCGGCGGTGAGGTCGGGCTCGGTGAAGTCGGGCCGCCGCGGCGCCGGGCGGGCCGGCACGTCGCCGAAGTGGCGGGTGACCAGCTCGGTCGCCTCCGCCACGTCGATGTCGCCGCTGACGGCCAGCACCGCGTTGCCGCTGGCGTAGTAGCGGCGAAAGAAGTCCGCGGCGTCGGCGACGGTCGCCGACTCCAGGTCGTCGAAGGAGCCGTAGCCGTCGTGCGCGTTCGGGAAGGTGTCGAACATGACCGGCGGCAGGGTCAGCCAGGGGAAGCCACCGTACGGACGGTTGAGCACGTTGACCCGGATCTCCTCCTTGACGACGTCGACCTGGTTACGCAGGTTCTCCTCGGTCAGCCGGGGGCCGCGCATCCGGTCCGCCTCCAGGAACAGCGCGCGTTCCAGCGCGTTGCTCGGCAGCGTCTCGAAGTAGTCGGTGTAGTCCAGGTGGGTGGAGCCGTTGAAGGTGCCGCCGGCGCCCTGCACGTGCCGGAAGTGAGCGAGCTTCTCCAGGTTCTCCGAGCCCTGGAACATCAGGTGCTCGAAGAGGTGGGCGAAGCCGGTGCGCCCCTCCGGCTCGGAGCGGATGCCGACGTCGTAGACCACCGCCACCCCGATCACCGGGGCACTGCGGTCGGGGGTGAGCACCACCCGCAGGCCGTTGTCGAGGGTGAACCGCTCGACCGGGTACTTCGTCGCTGGAATTCTGGATCTCCGCGCCGCCACGGGATCGACCCTAGCGCGTCGGCACCTCCACCACCTGCGACCTCCGTGGAGCCGCCGCCACCGGGTGGGCCACCAGGGTCAGCACCTCCGCGCCGACCCGTCGATCCGCGCCGCGACCTCGGCGCCCTCGCGGACCGCGCGGACTCCGGCCCATGGCTCGGATGCCCTAGCAAACTGGTGGGAGATACCGACATATCTGGAACGCGGTGTCCCGGCATGTGGATGGGTCTTGACGCTGCGTCCGACCTGCCCCACTCTTCCTACCAACTAAGTAGGAATACTGCGGATTGGACGGACGATGAGACGGCTCCCCCTGCGCCGGTTGGTCACCCTGGCCACCCTCGCCGTGGTCGGCGCGGCGACCCTGGGCAGCACCGCCGCGTGCGGCGACGACAGCGAGGCCGCGGGCGGCAGCTCCGGCCCGGTGACGCTGCGCCTCGGGTACTTCCCCAACATCACCCACGCGCCGGCGGTCGTCGGCCTGGAGAAGGGCATCTTCGCCGAGAAGCTCGGCGCCAACGTGAAGCTGGACCCGAAGACGTTCAACGCCGGCCCGGCCGCCATCGAGGCGGTCTTCTCCGGTGCGTTGGACGCCACCTACATCGGCCCGAACCCCACCGTGAACGCGTTCTCCAAGTCCAAGGGGGAAGCGGTCCGGGTCGTCTCCGGCGCCGCCTCCGGTGGCGTGGCGCTGGTCGTCAAGCCCGGCATCAACGGCCCGCAGGACCTGAAGGGCAGGAAGATCGCCACCCCGCAGCTGGGCAACACCCAGGACGTGGCGGTCCGCTACTGGCTCAAGCAGCAGGGGCTGACCACCACCAAGGAGGGAGGCGGCGACGTCAGGATCGTGCCGCAGGAGAACGCCCAGACGGTGGAGACCTTCAGCATCGGCGCGATCGACGCCGCCTGGGTGCCCGAGCCGTTCGTCTCCCGGTTGGTCAACGCCGGCGGCAAGGTGCTGGTCGACGAGCGGGACCTGTGGCCGGACAGGAAGTTCGTCATCACCAACCTGCTGGTGAGCACGAAGTTCCTCAAGGCCCACCCGGACGTGGTGCAGAAGCTGGTCGACGGCCAGGTCGCCGCGAACGAGTTCGTCAACAGTAGGCCGGACGAGGCCCAGCAGGCCATCTCCGCGGCGATCGGCAAGATCACCGGCAAGCCGCTGGACCTGAAGCTGATCAAGCAGGCGTGGCCGACCTTGGAGTTCACCAACGACCCGATCGCCAGCTCGCTGAAGGCCGGGCTCGACCACGCCGTCGAGGTGAAGCTGACCGATCCGGTGGACCTCAAGGGCCTGTACGACCTGACGTACCTCAACAACGCGCTCAAGGCCCAGGGCAAGCCCGGGGTCGTCCAGCCATGACGTCAACCACGACGACGCCGCGGAGCGCGACCACCGCGGTCGCGCTCTCCGACGTGACCAAGGTGTACGGACGCGGAGCGAACGCCGTCCTGGCCCTGGACGGCGTGTCCCTGGACGTGGCGCCGGGCGAGTTCGTCTGCCTGGTCGGCGCCTCCGGCTGCGGCAAGAGCACCCTGCTCAACCTGGTCGCCGGGCTGGATCGGCCCAGCGGTGGGCAGATCGCCCTGGCCGGCGACGCCAGTCCTGGGCTGATGTTCCAGGAGCCGGCGCTCTTTCCCTGGCTGACCGTCGACGGGAACGTGGAGGTCCCGTTGAAGCTGCGCGGGCTGCCCCGGGCCGAGCGGCGCGCGCGGGTGGCGGAGCTGCTGCGCACCGTGCACCTGGCCGACTTCGGCCGCAAGCGCCCGCACGAGCTCTCCGGCGGAATGCGGCAGCGGGTCGCGCTGGCCCGCACGCTGGCGCTGGACACCCCGGTGCTGCTGATGGACGAACCGTTCGGCGCGCTGGACGCGATGACCCGGGACATCCTGCACGACGAGCTGGAACGGATCTGGTCCGAGCGCAGGCTCTCGGTGCTCTTCGTGACCCACAACGTCCGCGAGGCAGCCCGGCTGGCCGACCGGATCATCCTGCTCTCCAGCCGCCCCGGCCGGATCATCTACTCCACCACGGTGGACATCCCGCGCCCACGGCGGATCGACTCCCCCGAGGTCGCCGCCATCGCCGCCGAGGTCACCGAGCGGCTCCGTACGGAGGTGGGCCGCCATGGCCAGTGACACCCTGACCAGCACGGCGCGTACCGACGCGCAGATCTCCGGCCTCGACGCGCTGGAGATCGCCGGCCGGGAGAAGGAGATCTCCCGGGGCACCCGGGTCTGGGCGGCCACCTGGCCCAAGCTGGCCGCGCTGGCCATCGTCATCGCGGCCTGGCAGTTGGTGGTCTGGTCGGGCTGGAAGCCGCCGTACTCGCTGCCGGGGCCGCTGGTCGTCGGCCGCGAGCTGATGACCCAGGCCCAGGGTCCACAGCTCTGGGAGGGCCTGCTGACCACGCTGCGCCGGGCAGCCGTCGGGTACGTCTTCTCGGTCGCGGTCGGCCTGCTCATGGGCCTGGCGGTGGCCCGGTCCACGATGCTCCGGGCTGCCATCGGCTCGATGATCACCGCGTTGCAGACCATGCCGTCGATCGCCTGGTTCCCGCTGGCCATCCTGCTGTTCGAGCTGAGCGAGAAGGCGATCTTCTTCGTGGTGGTACTCGGCGCGGCACCGTCCATCGCCAACGGCGTGATCTCCGGTGTGGACTACGTGCCGCCGCTGCTCCTACGCGCGGGCCGCAACCTGGGTGCCCGGGGGCTGAACCTCTACCGGTACGTGATCGCACCGGCCGCGCTGCCGGCGATCGTCGCCGGGCTCAAGCAGGGCTGGGCGTTCTCCTGGCGTAGCCTGATGGCCGGCGAGCTGATCGTGGTCGGCATCTCGCAGACCTCCCTCGGCGCCCAGCTCACCTACTCCCGTGAGCTGTCCGACGCGCCCTGGCTGCTCTCCACCATGATCGTCATCCTGGTGCTCGGCCTGGTCGTGGATGCCGCGTTCGGTGCGGCGGACAAGGCGATCCGGCGCCGCTGGGGTGTGCTGGACCAGGCTGGTCAGTGACGTGTACGTCTCCGCGCGCAGCGATTACGCGCTCCGGGCCATGCTCGGCGTCGCCGCCGCTGCCGCCGACAGTGGCGGTGGCGGTGGCGCTGCCGCCGACGGTGGCGTTGGCGGTGGTGACCTGGTGAAGGCGGCCAGCCTCGCCGAGGTGCAGGAGATCCCGCTCAGCTTCCTCCAGGGCATCCTGCTGGACCTGCGCCGCGCCGGCCTGCTGCTCAGCCATCGCGGCACCGAGGGCGGGTACGCGCTGGCCAGAGCGCCCGACGAGATCACCGTGGGGGACGTGCTGCGAGCGGTCGGCGGCTCGCTGACCACGGTGCGCGGACTGCCGACCGAGCGGGCCGGCTACCACGGGGTGGCCGCCGGGCTGACCGAGGTCTGGCTGGCGGTGCACGGGGCGATCGCCACGGTGGTGGACAGCACGACCCTGGCCGACCTGCTGACCCGCGGCTCGACCGGCCGCGCCCACACACCGTCCTGATCGCCTGACGCCGACGGGCGGGGACCACTCGCCAGCAGGTGATCGACGGTGGTGGCGGCGTGGTCGGGCCGGTGCCCCGCCGACCCGACCACGCCTCGTACCGATCCTGACCGGGCCTGCCCCTCCGCCGGCACCGGTCGGTCCGGCCGCTGCTCAGCCCACGTGTGCGACCGTCGGGCCGGAGCCCGGGTCGCCGGGGCTGTGCAGCTCCACCAAGCCGGCGGGAGCATTACCCACCGGGGTGGCGTGCCAGGGCGCGAAGGCTGCAACCATGGCGAGCAACAGTCCGGCGAGCGCGACCGCGACCACCAGGATCAGTTCGCGCAGCGCACCCGAGCCGGCTTCGCCCGCCATGGTCACCCCTTCCGTGCCGGGCCCCCGCCCGGCGTCCCCGGGTGGTCAGCTTCGACCACGATTCCTCGGAACACAGTCGGCCAGCCGACCCAGCCGAGGCTGATTACCGACTCAGAGGAACGGTCGGACGTCGATCCAGGGGTTCCTGGCCACCGTGGCGACGGGCCGGGGCCGGGCCGAGGGCCGGGGCCGAGGGACTGATGCGGCCGCCTTTGCTCTGCTTCAACCGGCGCAACAGCCGGTGTCCGCTATCCGGACAGCGCCCGTTGCGTGGGTTGAAGCAGAGCAAAGGGCGTCACCAGGGGTCGGTGGACCCCCAGGCGACCAGGGCCGCGGATGCCTGGCCCCGCGCGATCAGACCTCGTGCGACCAAGCCCCGGCCCTGCGTCCAGTCCGCATGTCGTCGGAGACCCCGTCGCACGACCAGGCGGGCCTGCGCGTGGCCAGGCCTGCGTCACCGGCCTGGCCTGCGCCACCCCCGCAGACAGACCGACCCGCCCAGCCGGAGCGGGGCGGGTCGGTTCGTGCGGAGAACGTCAGACGGTGCGGGGCCGGCGCGGGCGGCGGGACCGGCCCGACGCGCGGTGCGCCGGCCGGGCGGCGCCGTCGGCGACCGAGCCGCCGGATCCACCGGCGGTGCGTCCCCGACCAGCGGGCGCCGGCGGGGCGGCGATGGTCACCGGCACGCCGGAGGGCTCGCGGGCACCGGTCACCCGGGCCAGCGCCCCGTCACCGGGACGGACCTGGACCGACTCGGGCCGGATGCCCGCGGTGGCCATCAGCCGGGACACGTCCCGGCGCTGCTCGGGCAGGACCAGGGTGACCACGGAGCCGGACTCGCCGGCCCGGGCGGTCCGGCCGCCCCGGTGCAGGTAGTCCTTCGCCTCGGTCGGCGGGTCCACGTTGACGACCATGTCCAGGCCGTCGACGTGGATGCCCCGGGCCGCCACGTCCGTGGCGACCAGGGCGGTCACCTGGCCGTTGCGGAACTGCTCCAGGATCCGGGTGCGCTGCGGCTGGGACTTGCCGCCGTGCAGCGCGGCCGCGCGTACCCCCTTGGAGAGCAACTGGCGGGCGAGCCGGTCGGCGCGGTGCTTCGTACCCATGAACAGGATGGTGCGGCCGTCACGGGCGGCGATCCGGGTCAACGCGTCGGGCTTGTCCACCGCGTCGACGTGCAGCACGTGGTGGGTCATGGCGGTGACCGTGGCGGTGCCGGGGTCGACCGAGTGGGTCACCGGGCTGCTCAGGAAACGGCGGACCAGCCGGTCCACGCCACCGTCCAGGGTCGCCGAGAAGAGCATCCGCTGCCCCTGCGGCGCGACCTGCTCCAGCAGCTTGGTGACCTGCGGCAGGAAGCCCATGTCGGCCATCTGGTCGGCCTCGTCGAGCACGGTGATCTCGACCTGGTCGAGCCGGGCGTCGCCGCGGTTGATCAGATCGTGCAGCCGACCGGGGGTGGCCACGACCACCTCGGCGCCGGCGCGCAGGGCGTCCGCCTGGCGCTGCAACGACAGCCCGCCGACGACGGTGGCGCAGCGCAGCCCGACGGCGCGGGCGTACGGGGACAGCGCGGTGGTCACCTGCTGGGCCAACTCCCGGGTCGGCACCAGCACCAGGGCCAGCGGACGACCCGGCCGGGCCTTGCGGCCGGCGGTGCGGGAGAGCAGCGGAAGCCCGAAGGCGAGGGTCTTGCCGGAGCCGGTACGACCCCGGCCGAGCACGTCCCGGCCGGCGAGCGAGTCGGGCAGCGTGGCCGACTGGATCGGGAACGGCTCGGTGATGCCCTGCGCGGTCAGCGCGGTGAGCAGCGCCGGCGCCAGACCGGTATGGGCAAACGAAGGAATAACGGTGGTCACGCAGGAGCCTTCCTCGACGCGGCACGTGTCGAGGGAGGGCGCCGAAGATCGGCGCTGTCGCCAGCGGAAAAGGCCGCCAGGACTCACAAGCACGAACCGAAGGGGGTACGGGCCGGCCCGCCGCCGGGCCGCCGCCTGCGTACGCAGGTCGACGACGGGGCGGGCCGGTCCCGTCACCGCCGCGCCCGGAGGGCGCGACAGGTAATGCTGGCCGATCCGAAGATCAGAGCGGGCGGATGTTCTCCGCCTGCGGGCCCTTCTGGCCCTGGGTCACCTCGAACTCGACCCGCTGGTTCTCGTCCAGGCTCCGGTAGCCGGAGGACTGGATCGCCGAGAAGTGGGCGAAGACGTCAGCGCCGCCGCCGTCCGGGGTGATGAAGCCGAAGCCCTTGTCAGCGT
The DNA here is from genome assembly GCF_900143515.1 of Micromonospora cremea. Lineage (NCBI taxonomy): Bacteria > Bacillati > Actinomycetota > Actinomycetes > Micromonosporales > Micromonosporaceae > Micromonospora > Micromonospora cremea. The sequence goes on from NZ_FSQT01000002.1 coordinate 1,177,005, forward strand.
TGAACCACTTCACGGTGCCAATAGCCATGTGTTTCGTCTCCTTGACGGAACGTCGGACTCGCACTTGTTGCGAGCCCGAAGAGGAGCGCTCCGCGCGGGAATGCGCGAATCGCCTGTCGCTTCTGGTCGCCCCGCCCGGAGAACTCCGGACACAACAAAGAGCGCCTGGGGCCACAATCCCGCCAGGCGCACACAGAGTCTCTGGTAACCAAAACTGCAACCCGTTCAACCTACCACGGATTTTCGCGCCGTGGTCAATGTTGGACGGAATCTTCGGGCAACTTGGCGATCAGGGCCGTGAGCCCGGTCACGTCCAGCAGGTCGGCGGGGCGAACCGTCACCCCGTGCCGGACGTAGTGGAACGCCGCTCCCACCCGGTCGACCGGCACGCCGGCCAGCTCCGCCCAGGCCAGCCGATAGACGGCCAACTGCACCGCGGCCACCTCCGCCGCCGGGCCGGTGGGTTGCGCCCCGGTCTTCCAGTCCACCACGTCGAACCGGCCGCCCGGCCGGGCGAAGACCGCGTCCATCCGCCCCCGCACCACCACCCCGGCGATCACCGTGGCGAAGGGCACCTCCACCTCCACCGGCACCCGATCGGCCCACTCGCTGGCCAGGAAGCGCTCCTGAAGCTCGACGAGCGCCTCGTCCGGCGCGGCGTCCGCGTCGGCGGCGCCGGGCAGCTCGTCCACGTCGAGCAGCCGGTCGGCGCCGAAGCGCTGTTCCAGCCAGGCGTGGAAGGCGGTGCCGCGGCGGGCGTACGGGTTGGGCTCGGTGGGCACCGGGCGGCGCAACGCGCGGGCCAGCGCCGCCGGATCACGGCGCAACGCGACCAACTGGGTGACGCTCAGCTGCCCGGGCAGGGCCACCTCGACCGCGCCGGAGAGCCGGGTCAACTCCGCCCGCTCGGCCAGCAGCAGGTCCGCCTCGCGCCGCCAGCGCGCCACCTCCGGATCGACCTCCGGCTCGACCGGTCCACCGCCGACCACCACCTCGGCCGGGCCGTCGGTCATCAGGCGGCGAACCAGCGCGGCCGCCTCGGCCAGCGCCGGCCGGCGGCCGCCCAGCGGGTCGGCCGGCCACTCCGCGCGGAGCACCACCTCGGCGGTCGGGTTGGTCGCATCCGGGGTCGGTTCCGGCGCCCACGCGTCGACCAGGTGCCCCGGGCCGCCGTCCAGGCAGGCGTCGTACACCTCGCGCAGGAAGACCGACGGCCCGCGCGGGCGCTTGGTCCCCTCCCCCCACCAGTAACCGGAGCAGAGCAGCAGGCGGCGCGGCCGGGTGACGGCCACGTACGTCAGCCGCCGCTCCTCCCGCTCGTCGTGGGCCCGCCAGGCGTCGGTGAAGTCGGTCACCGCCCGGGCCACGGCCCGCTGGTCCGCCGCCTCGTCGAGCGCCAGCTCGGGCAACCCGTCGGCGTCGCCGCGCAGCGGGAACGGCAGCACCCCCAGCCCGCCCAGCCAGTGGTCGGAGTTGCGCACCGGCCCGGGCCACAGCCCTCGACTCAAGCCCGCCACCGCCACCACGTCCCACTCCAGGCCCTTGGCGGAGTGACCGGTGACCACCTGCACCGCGCCCTCCACCACCTCGACCTCGCCCGGGGCGAGCCCGCGCTCCTCATCCTCGGCGGCGGCCAGGTAGGACAGGAAGCCGGCGAGCGTCGCACCCGGGGTCTCCCCGCTGAACCGGGCCGCCACGTCACCGAGGGCGTCCAGGTGCCCCCGGGCCAGGCCGGCGTCGCCGGCGCCGTCCCGGCCGGCCCGCACCGCGACCTCCACGTCCAGGCCGATGGTCCGCTCGATGTCCGCGATCAGGTCCGGTAGCGACTGGTCCAGCCGGTAGCGCAGCAGCGCCAGCTCCCGGCCGTACGCGCGCAGCCGCGCGAAGCCCTCCGCCGAGTACGCCTGCGCCGGGCCGAGGTCGGCCAGCGCCTCCACCAGGGTCGCCTCGTCCAGCAGGTCGGGGCTGATCTCCGAGGTGTCGTCGGCGGCCACCTGTCGCCGGGCGTTGGCGATGGACCGGGCCCGCCGGTGCAGTGCCACCAGATCGCGCGGCCCGATCCGCCAGCGGGCGCCGGTGAGCAACCGCAGCAGCGCCGCCCCGTCGGTCGGGTCGGCCAGCACCCGCAGCGTGCAGACCACGTCGCGTACCTCGGGGGTGTCCAGCAGGCCGCCCAGCCCGACCACCTCGACCGGAAGGCCGCGCTCGCGCAGCGCCGACTCGATCGCCGGGATCTGGCTGCGAACCCGGACCAGCACGGCCGTCGTCGGCCGCTGCGCCACCGGAATGTGCTCGGGCACCGCGCCGGGCATCCGCGCCGCGCCGCGCCAGGCGGCGAGCACGCTGTCCGCGATCCAGCCCGCCTCGTCGGCGTACGTCGGCAGCAGGGCGCAATGCACCGTGCCGCCGGCCGCCCCACCGGGACTGCGGTGCGGGATCGGGTCCCGGACGGTCAGCGCGGAGCGCAGCTCCGGCACCCGGGCGCCGGCCGCGCGCAGCGGGGTGGACAGCGCGTTCGCCACCCGGAGGATCTCCGGGCGGTTGCGCCAGCTGGTGGTGAGCCCGAGCGCCTCGGCCGGCCGGCCGCCGGCCCGGGCGAACTCGGCGGGGAACCGGTCCAGGGTGCCGGCGCTGGCCCCCCGCCAGCCGTAGATCGACTGGCACGGGTCACCCACCGCGGTCACCGGATGCCCGCCGCCGAACAGCGCGTTGAGCAGCACCACCTGGGCGTGGCTGGTGTCCTGGTACTCGTCCAGCAGCACCACCCGGTAGCGGTCCCGCTCGATCTCGCCGACCCCCGGGTGGTCCCGGGCCACCCGGGCCGCCCGGGCGAGCTGGTCCGCGAAGTCCATCGCCTCGAAGTCCGCCTTGCGCCGGGCGTACGCCCGCACCAGCGGCAACAGCCGCAGCCGGGTCTGCTGGAGGGCGAGCGCCTTGCGCACGTCGGCGTAGACCCGGCCCGGCCGGGACTGCACCTCGGCGAAGAACCGCCCGGTCCAGGCGGCCAACTCGTCCGGGGCGACCAGGTGCTCGTCCAGCTCCCCGGCGAGGGCCAGCACCGCGTCGGTGATGGTGCTCGGCATCCGGTCCACCTCGGACATGTCGCCGTCGTAGTTGCGCACCAGCAGGTCGACCAGCTGCCAGCGGGAGGCCTCGGTGAGCAGCCGGGTGGACGGCTCGTAGCCGGCCCGCAACCCGTGCTCGGTGACGATCCGCCCGGCGTACGAGTGGTACGTGGAGACGGTGGGCTCGCCGGCGAGCGGGTCGTCCAGCGGGTCCCGGCCCTGCCGGCCGAGCCGGCGGATCAGCTGGTCGAGCCGGGTTCGTACCCGGTGGGCCAGCTCGCCGGCCGCCTTACGGGTGAAGGTCAGCCCGAGGATCTGCTCCGGCCGCACGTACGAGTTGGCCACCAGCCAGACCACCCGCGCGGCCATCGTCTCGGTCTTGCCGGACCCGGCCCCGGCGACGACCAGCAGCGGCTCCACCGGGGCGGCGATGATCGCTGCCTGCTCCCGGGTGGGCGCCGGCAGCCGCAGCAGCTTGGCCAGCTCCACCGGGGTGTACCGGGGGCCGGCGTCGGCCAGTCGGGGCGCCGGCGCCGGACCGGCGCCGAACAGAGCGGGCTGGGTCACGGGGCTACGCTCACTCCTCGCCCTCACGGCTGCTCCGGGTGGTCGGCGGCTCGACGACCTGGCGCCCCTGCCCGGAGACCGGGCAGCTGGTGCGCACCGGGCAGACCCGGCACTTCGAGTTGGCCACCGCGGCGAAGGTGGCAGCGGCCATCGTATCGGCGGTCCGCCGGACCAGCGCCGTCGCCCAGCCAGCCGCCGGACCCTCGCCGACCGCCGGCTGGTTCTGCTCCCTGGCGTCCTTGGCGGAGGTGCCGAGCTGCACCAGCGCGGCACCCCCGGACTCCTCGCCGAACTCGGCGAACGCCCCCGCCTCCACCGCCGCCTGGTACGCGCCGAGCTGCGGATGCTCGGCCAGATCGGTGCCGGTGACGGCGGTGGACTTGCCCGTCTTCAGGTCGATCACCACCAGCCGCCCGTCCTCGTCGACCTCCAGCCGGTCGACCCGGCCGGTCAGGTCGACCGGCCGGTGCGGGTCGTCCAGGCGGACCGCGAACTCGTGCTCGATGGCGAGCAGCCGGCGCGGGTTGGTGGCCAGCCAGCGCAGCAACTTGTCGACCATCGCCTCGGCGCGCTCCCGCTCCGGGCCGGCCATCCACCGGGCGGCCAACTCGATCGCGTCGAACCGGGCGGCCACGTAGTCGAGCAGAGCGCCCCGGTCGGCGCTGGCGTCCTCGGCGAGCATCGCGGCGGCGTGCACCAGGTTGCCCACGCCCTGGGCGGTGCTGGCCGGACCGCTGCCGCCGTGCCGTTCCAGCAGCCAGCGCAGGCTGCACCGCAACGCGCTCTCCATCGCCGACGGGGTGACCCGCACCGGCTCGCCGTCATCGACCAGCGGCCGGTCGTCGGAGAGCGCCCGCAGCCCCCACCAGTCGTCCGGATGCGCGCCGGGCACACCGGCGGCGGCGAGCCGGGCGAGCTCGGCCGCCGCGGCACGCTGCCGGAACGCCGGCGCGGCCGGGTCGGTGATTGCGGTACGCAGCTCGGCGACCAGCGCCGGCAGGGTGAGCGCCCGGGGTGACCGGGTGACCGGCAGCGCGCCGGGCCGGTCCGGCTCCCCGTCGCCGTCCTCCCCAGCGATCTCACCGCCGACGCCGGTAGCCGCGGCCGCGGGGGCGCCGTTGCCGCTGTGCGCGTTCGGCGCGCCGTTGCCGCTGTGCGCGTCAAGGGTGCCGTCGCCGGCGTCCGGGTTCGGATCGCCGTCGCCTGCGGGACCACTGGTCGGCGGGCCGGTGCGCGGACCGGGCGGACCGGACGGGCCGACCGGCCCGGCGCCGCCCGGCGGGGTGGGCGGCGCGGTGGGACCCAGCTCGTGCAGGAACCGGCTCGGCTGCTCCTCGTGATCGTCGCCGCCCACCGCGGCCGACGCCACGGCGGTGACCAGCAGCCGGTGTCGGGCGCGGCTGACGGCGACGTGGAAGAGCCGGCGTTCCTCGTCCAGCAACGCCGAGGTCTGACCCACCACGTTCGCCACGGTGGCGCCGCCGACGGACCGACCGGCCAGCACGTCGACCAGTCGCTCCGAGCCGAGCAGGCTGCCGCGCAGGCGCAGGTCCGGCCAGATGCCCTCCTGCACACCGGCCACCGCGACCAGGTCCCACTCCAGGCCCTTCGCGGCGTGCGCGGTGAGCAGCCGGACGGCCGCACCCCGGTCGGCGGTCGGGGCGATGGTGTCCGCCGGCAGGTCCTGACCGAGCACATGGTCGAGGAAGACCTCGGCGCGGGCGCCGGGAAGCCGGTCGGTGAACCGGGCCGCCGCGTCGAAGAGCACCAGCACGGCGTCCAGATCCCGGTCGGCCGCCTCGGCCCGCCGCCGCCGGGCCAGGTCGCCCTCGCCGGCCGCCGGTCGCCCCTGGCCGATCGCGCCGGCCCAGCGTTCGGCCAGCCCACTGGCGTGCCAGACGGCCCAGAGCACGTCCTCGGCGGTCGCGCCAAGCCGGGCGGCGGCCGCGCGGGCGGTGGCCAGCAGCTCGGCCACCGCCTGCGCCGGCTCCGCCCACCGCCGCTCGATGCCGGCCAACTCGGCCGGGTCACGCAACGCCTCGACGATCAGCTCCCCGGACGGGCGACGGTCTCCGCCGGACAGTGCCAGAGCGCGCAGGCCCTGCCGCAGCCGCCGCTCGGCCAGCGGGTCCGCCCCGCCCAGCGGCGAGTGCAGCAGCGCGACCGCCGCCTCCTCGTCCAGGCGGTCCGGCTCCAGCGCGCAGCGCAGCAGGAGCAGCAGCGGGGCCACCGCCGGTTGCAGGTGCAGCGGCAGGTCCTCGCCGTGCACCACGGTGGGTACGCCGGCAGCGTGCAGCGCCCGTTGCAGGGTGGGCAGCTGCAACGCGGTCGACCGCACCAGCACCGCCATCCGCGACCAGGGCACGCCGTCGAGCAGGTGCGCGGAGCGCAGCGCGTGCGCCAGCCAGGCGGCCTCGCTGGTCGCCGAGCGGAACGTGTGCACCTCGGCGACGCCGGCCGGCGCATCCGGCAGCGGGTGCAGCCGGCGGTGCGCCGCCGGACCCCGCAGTCGGCGGCTCAGCCGGGCGATCGCCGCGAGCAGGCCCGGCCCGGCCCGGTAGGACGTGGTCAACAGCACCTGCGCGGCCGGCGCCCCCGAGGCGGTCCGGAACCGGTGCGGGAAGGTGCTCACCCCGGCCGGGTCGGCGCCGCGGAAGGCGTACGTGGAGGAATCCGGGTCGGCGAAGGCGACCAGCGGCTTGCCGCCGCCGGCGATCACCGAGAGCAGTTCGAGCTGGGCGGGGTCGGTGTCGGCCAGTTCGTCGACGTACACGTGGGCGAGCCGGCGGCGCTCGGCGGCCAGCAGCTCCTCGTCGTCGCGCAGCAACCCGGTCGCCGCCCGGACCAGCTCGGCCGGGTCGTACGCGATCGAGCCCCGGTTGCTGACGTCGCGCAGCGCGAGCACCGCGACGTACTCCCGCAGGAAGCGCGCGGCGGCCGGCCAGTCGGCGCGGCCGAGCTTCTCGCCGAGCCGGGCCAGGTCGGCCGGGCCGATGCCACGCTCGGCGGCACGCATGAGCAGGTCGCGCAGTTGGCCGGCGAAGGCTCGGGTCCGCAGGGCCGGCCGGAGATCCGTCGGCCAGCCGACCGGGTCGTCCTCGGGCTCCTCGCCCACCACGTCCAGCAGCTCGCGAATGATCAGATCCTGCTCGGGGCCGGTGAGCAGCCGGGGTGACGGCTCGCCACGTTCGGCGGCGGCGCGGCGGAGCAGCCCGAAGGCGTACGCCGGGAAGGTGCGCACCAGGGGCTCACGCAGCACCCGGTGGCCGTCCTGCGCCACCCGGGCCTCGATGCGCTGGCGTAGTGCGGTAGCGCCTCGACGGCCGAAGGTCAGCACCAGGATCCGTTCGGGGTCGACCCCCTCGGTCACCCGGGCGGCGACCGCCTCGACCAGGGTGCTGGTCTTGCCGGTGCCCGGCCCGCCGAGCACCAGCATCGGCCCGTCGGTGTGCCCGACCACCTCGGCCTGCACCGGATCGACCCGTCGGCCGGCTCCCCCGGCACCGGGCCCGGCTGCCCGCTCGTGCCCGTCCCGACTGTCCGCCCCGCTGGGGGCGGACAGCGCAGCCCCACCGGCAGGCACGGTGCCGCCCTCAGCCGCGCCGCTACCGGCGGGCACGGTGCCGTCGGCAGGCACGCCCCCGTCCCCCCGCGCCGGCCCTCCGGACCGCCGCACCAACCGGTACGCCTGCATCAGCTCATCCCATCACGCCCATACGACACCCCACCCACCCCCAACCCCCACCCGGCCCACCCCACCCCACCAGCTCCGTCGATCATGAAGTTAGCGGCGCGACACGCCGACGGCTGCGCCGCTAACTTCATGATCGACTGGGTGGGGTGGGGTGGGGGGCGGGGGGTCAGGTTAGGTGGGATTCCAGGGCGTCCAGGGCGGTGGGGATGGAGTTGGCCACGGTGAGGAGCTGGAGGCCGGCCGGCTTGAGGAAATGCTGGTCGGCGAGCGTGCCGAGCCAGTCCAGCAGCGGCCGGTAGAAACCGTCGGTGTCGATCAGCACCATCGGCTTGGTGTGCAGGGTGAGGGTGGCGGTGGTCCAGACCTCGAACAGCTCGTCCAGGGTGCCCAGCCCGCCGGGGAGCGTCAGGAACGCGTCCGACTTGTCGATCATCAGGGTCTTACGGGTGGCCATCGAGTCGGTCACCAGCAGCTCATCCGAGGCCAGGTCGGCGACCTCCAGGTCCACCAGCGCCTGCGGGATGACGCCCAGGGTGCGGCCACCGGCAGCCCGGGCGCCGTCCGCCAGCGCGCCCATCATGCCGACGCAGCCGCCGCCGCTGACCAGAGTGTGCCCGCGCCGGGCCAGCTCCGCGCCGGTCTCGGCGGCCAGGTCCAGCCAGCGCTGGTCGAGGGTACGGGAGGAGGCGCAGAAGACGCAGATAGCCGCCATCAGCTCTCCCGCGGCTGGTCGGCCGCTTGCTCCGCGGCGGCCCGCTGGTCGGCACCGGTACGGGCGACGGCCTCGTCGCGGACCGCCTCCTGCTCGGCGGAGAGCGTCGCCTCGGCCTCGATGATGTGCCGGACCGCCGCGTTGACGTCGTCGGTGAGGCAGATCAGCTCCAGGTCGACGGGCCCGATCTTTCCACCTGTGGCCATCGTGTCGCGCATCCAGTCGAGCAGCCCCTGCCAGTAGGCGACCCCCATCAGCACCACCGGGAACCGGGTGACCTTGCCGGTCTGCACCAGGGTGAGCGCCTCGAACAGCTCGTCCATGGTGCCGAACCCGCCGGGCAGCACCACGAACGCCTGCGCGTACTTGACGAACATCGTCTTGCGGGCGAAGAAGTAGCGGAAGTCGATGGCCAGGTCGACCCATTCGTTGATGCCCTGCTCGAACGGGAGCTCGATGCCGAGCCCGACGGAGAGCCCGCCGGCCTCACTGGCCCCCCGGTTGGCGGCCTCCATCACCCCCGGCCCACCACCGGTGATCACCGCGTAGCCGGCCCGGGCCAGCGCGCCGCCCAGCTGCTCGGCCAGGCGGCACTCGACGGTGTCCGGGCCGCTGCGCGCGGAGCCGAAGACGCAGACCGCCGGCGGCAGGTCGGCGAGCGTGTCGAAGCCCTCGACGAACTCGGAGAGGATGCGCAGCGCCCGCCAGGCGTCCCTGGTCTTCCAGTCACCCCGCCCTTGCGAGTCCAGCAGCCGCTGGTCGGCGGTGCTGCTCGGGATCGCCCCCCGGCGCAGCGTCACCGCGCCCCGATGCCGCTCCTGTCCGGGACCGCGGCCCGCCTCCCGCCCGTTGCTCTGGCTCATGGGAGCAACCGTAGTGGAGCGGCAGCTGTCGGGGGTGCGGGGCGCGGACGCCGAGAAATAGTTCGAGATCTTGGGCAACTATTCGGCTCGCTCGTACGTCTTACTATTCACATACCGGGTATGCCCCGGCGCGCGCCTTCGGGGGAGGAGACAGCGTGATCAGCAACAGCGAGATGATCCGGATCCGTCGCCAGATGCAGCGACGGATCCGAGACGTGGTGGCCGAGCGCCGCCGCACCCGCCAACTGGACGAACCCCTCCCCCTCACCCCGTCCGGAGCTGATCAAGAGGTTTGCGTCGCCGACAACGGGCCCGGCTGACGCAAACCTCTTGATCACCGGCACGGGGGCGGGATCGGGGTCAGGCTGGGGCCAGCCAGCGGTGCAGGGTCGCGGCGCCGTCGCGGATCTTGGTGATCTCGACGTGCTCGTCCGGATGGTGGGCCAGGTTGGGGTCGCCCGGGCCGAAGTTCAGCGCGGGGATGCCCATGGCCGCGAACCGGGCCACGTCCGTCCAGCCCAGCTTGCCGATCGGCGCCGCGCCGACCGCCGCCAGGAACTCCTTCGCCGGGGCCGCCTCCAGCCCGGGCAGGGCACCGGCCGCCACGTCGGTCACGGCCAGCTCGAAACCCGCGAAGACCTCCCGCAGATGCGCCTCCGCCTCCGCGGGGGTGCGGTCCGGAGCGAACCGGTAGTTGACCTCGATCTCACACCGGTCCGGAACCACGTTGCCGGCCACCCCGCCGTGGATCCGCACCGCGTTCATGCCCTCGCGGTAGTCGCAGCCGTCGATGGTGACCCGGCGCGCCTCGTACGTCTGGAGCCGCCGGAGCACCTCGCCGGCGGCGTGGATGGCGTTGACCCCGTGCCAGGAGCGCGCCGAGTGGGCCCGTACGCCGGTGGTGGTGACCACCGACCGCATGGTGCCCTGGCAGCCCGCCTCGACGATGCCGTACGTCGGCTCCAGCAGGACGGCGAAGTCCGCCTCCAGCCACTCCGGGTACGCCTGCGCGACCAGGTTCAGCCCGTTGTACCGGGACTCGATCTCCTCGGCCTCGTAGAAGAAGTACGTCACGTCGTAGCGCGGCTCGGGCAGGGTCACGGCGAGGTGCAACGCGTACGCCACGCCGGACTTCATGTCCGAGGTGCCGCAGCCGTACATCAGGTCGCCGCGCATGGTCGACGGGAAGTTGTTGTTCAGCGGCACCGTGTCCAGGTGCCCGGCCAGCACGACGCGCTGCGAGCGGCCCAGGTCGGTGCGCGCCATCACCGTGTTGCCGTGCCGGTGGGTGGTCAGGTGCGGTACGCCCCGCAGCACCTCTTCAACGCAGTCGGCGATCGCCTTCTCGTTGAGGGACACGGACTCGATGTCTACCAGAGCGCGGGTCAGCGCCACCGGATCGGCGAGGACCTCGGGGGTCAGCGGGTTCTCCATGGTTCGCACGGTACCTTCAGGTCTGTCAGCGCGAGGAGTGAGCTTGCGGCCTTCGCAGCCCCGACCGAGAGGTGCAACAGTGACGTCCGCAGATTCGGCCTGGGGCATCGGCCTGGCCACCGTCACGGCCGACGAGCAGGTGCTCGACACCTGGTACCCGACCGGCAAGCTGGGCCTGGGTGAGCTGCCGCTGGTCGCCGGTGAGGACGAGACCGACGTGCTCGACCTGCCGCCGGCCGCGCTCGGCGACCGGTCGCTGCCCGGTCTGCGTACCGTCCAGGTGGTCACCGTGATCGGCTCGCTGGACGACCCGATCAAGGACGCCCCGGACGCGTACCTCCGGCTGCACCTGCTCTCGCACCGCCTGGTCCGGCCCAACCAGCTCAACCTGGACGGCATCTTCGGCAAGCTGGCCAACGTGGCGTGGACCTCCGCCGGGCCGTGCCCGCCGGAGCGGGTCGACGAGCTGCGGGTGATCGAGCGGGCCGCCGGCCGCCACCTGGCGGTGTACGGGGTGGACAAGTTCCCCCGGATGACCGACTACGTGGTGCCCGCCGGTGTACGGATCGCCGACGCGGACCGGGTCCGGCTCGGCGCACACCTGGCCGCCGGCACCACGGTGATGCACGAGGGCTTCGTCAACTTCAACGCCGGCACGGTGGGCACCTCGATGGTGGAGGGTCGGATCGTGCAGGGCGTGCTGGTCGGCGACGGCTCCGACGTCGGTGGCGGCGCCTCGATCATGGGCACCCTCTCCGGTGGCGGCACCGAGAAGGTGAGCATCGGTGAGCGGAGCCTGATCGGCGCGAACGCCGGCGTCGGCATCTCACTCGGCGACGACTGCGTGGTCGAGGCCGGCTGCTACATCACCGCCGCCTCGAAGATCACTCTGCCGGACGGCCGGGTGGTCAAGGCCCGCGAGCTCTCCGGCGTCGACGGCCTGCTGTTCTGGCGCAACTCGGTGACCGGCGCGCTGGAGGCCCGCCCGCGCACCGGCCGGGGCATCGAGCTGAACGCCGCCCTGCACGCCAACGACTGACGGCCCCGCCGGGTCCGCGGCGCTCGGCCGCGGACCCGACGGGGTACGCCTCAGCGCAGCCGGTACGCCTGGATGATCCGTTCGGTCACCGTGTTGCCGGCGGCGTCCCGGGCGGTGGCCCGCAGGGACGCGTATCCGGCCCCGGCGGGATGCCGGACGGTGGCCGTCCAACCGTTCCCACCGTGCCGAACGTGGGCGGGTCGCCAGCTCTGGCCGCCGTCGTACGAGACGTCCACGGTCAACCCGGTCACCCGCGACCCGGCGGCGCCGGGCTGCCGCTGCACCTGCACCGGAATGACCAGGGTCCGGCCGGCCCGGGCGGCGTTGGTGTCGTCGAGCGGTGGCGTGAACCGGATGGCGGACACCGCCAGCGCCCGGTGGTCCTCACCCGGCACGTGCCGGGACCGGAACGTCCATGCCGTGCTGACCTCGGTGCTGAGATCCGTGAAGCTCCGCTTCGCCGAAACCTCCAGCCGGTAGTCAGCGGCACCGGGCGGCACCGTGAACTGCCCGAAACCGGGCTCCGGCGACTCGCCCACCAGCACACCCTCGCGGTAGAGGGCGGTCCGATCGGTGTCGCCGTACGAAATGCCGGCGTGCCCCTCGGCGTCGCTGTGCAGCGGCACGTCCACCTGGATCTCATCACCGAGCCGGGTGACGCCCTGCCCGGGCCAGCGCGGGGCCGGGAAGGACGGCCCGTACGGCGCGCTGTTCCAGCTCTCCCGGGTGTGCCGCCCGGGCCGGTACGCCCGTGGTTCGGCGCTCAGCGACATCTTCCGCTCCGGCCACCCCTCGTCGGTGGGTACCGCGAACATCAGCTCGGAGGACCAGCGCAGCCCGCGGGTGTTGTAGTGCTCGACCCGCTGCCCCGGCACCGCGGTGGGCAGGCCGACCCCCCAGGCGCCCAGATCCGGGTCGAGGTGCGGGAAGACCAGCCGCTCGGCGACCAGGCCCGGATAGCCGCCCCGGAACTGGTGCGTGACGCTGGCCAACTCGCGACTGCGGTAGGTCTTGTCGAAGCCGGTCGGCATCCGACCGGGGAACTTCTCGGCGAGCGCGTACAGGTAGGGGCTGTTGGCGACCTCCGGCTGCCTCCACTGGCTGCTCACCGTGGCGAAGAACCGGTCGCCGGAGACCGCGCGACCGAGGTGCCCGGTGGTCAGCCCGGTGAAATCGACTGAGATCACGCCGAACCCGTAATAGTCGCCGTCGCCGGTGACCCAGTTCGCTCCGATGTCCACGAGCGCCGGCGCGGCCGAGCGCTCCGGAACGGCGGTGCGCACCGGCCGGGCCTTCCGGGCGTCGACGGTGAGGGTGGTGTCGCCGTCGATGATCAGCTCCGGCTGGGCCAGCTGGGCGAGCCCGTCCTCGGCGAAGAGGAGGCTGACGAGTCCGTAGCGGCCCTTCGGCATCCGGGTGTCGACGGTGCCGTCCGGGTCGTACAGGTCGTAGGTGGCGAAGGTGTCCAGGTTGACGAGACCGGTGAGGTGGTCGGTGGCGGCCGCACCGGTGGCGTCCAGGTGTCGCACGGTGAGCTGGTAGCTCTCCACTTCCCGGTTCACCGCGACCGGGGTGACCGCCACGGCCGTCCCGGAGCGGGCCACGATCCGCCCGGTCCAGTAGCCGTCCGTTCCGAGTCGGGTGTCCGCGGTGACGGTGGTGCCGGCGGTGCCGCCGGCCGGCACGGTGACCTGGCTCGCGCCGAGGGCGAACATGCCGGCGGGCGCCGGCTGGCCGTCCGGGCCGGTCACCTCGAGGGTCAGGTCCAGGGTGAGCGGGTCCGGGCCGTCGTTGCGCCAGCCGACCTCCCTGGTGACCGGGGTGTCGTCGCCGTGCGGCCAGGCCGGCTGGCCGAAGGAGACGCTGACCGGGTCACTGACCACCCGCTGGGTGATCGCCCGGGCCACGTCGACCCGGCCGGCGCCCTGCTGGAAGGCGGTCTGCGCCGGGTGCGGCTTCGCCGAGGCCATCAGGGTGGCCTTGAGCTGGGCCGCCGCCCAGTCGGTGTGCTGCTGGGCGAGCAGCGCCACCGCGCCGGTGACGTGCGGCGCGGCCATCGAGGTGCCGGAGAGCGAGACGTACTGCTCCCCCACCGGCTCGCCGAGCAGCGTGCCGTCGCCGCGGGCGGCGACGATCTCCACGCCGGGCGCGGTCAGGTCCGGCTTCAGCCCGCCGTCGCCCACCCGTGGCCCCCGGCTGGAGAAGTCGGCCAGCGCGTCGTCACGGTCCACCGCGCCCACGGCGAGGGCGGCGTCCGCCGTGCTCGGTGAGCCGACCGAGCCGTCGGTGCCGTCGTTGCCGGCGGAGATCACGAAGAGAGCGCCGGTCTGCGCGGTCAGCGCCTCGACGGCCGCCTCCAGCGGGTCGACGTCGGGCGTGTCGCGACCGCCCAGGCTCATGTTGATCACGTCGGCGTGCTGGTCGACGGCGGCCCACTGCATGCCGGCCAAAATCGCCGACTCCGGGCAGCCCGCCTCCTCACAGACCTTGCCGTTGAGCAGCGTGGCGTCCGGGGCGACGCCCCGGTAGCTACCGCCGGAGGCGGCGCCGCTGCCGGCGATGATCGAGGCGACGTGGGTGCCGTGCCCGACGGCGTCACCGGCCCCGGAGGCCTCGGTGAAGTTCTGCGACTCGGCGACCCGGCCGGTCAGCTCGGGGTGGTTGACGTCGATGCCGGTGTCCAGCACGGCGACGCGTACACCCTGGCCGGTGAAGCCCGCCTGGTGCGCGGCCGGCGCGCCGATCTGCGGCACGCTGTGGTCCAGGGTGATCTGCCGGCGGCCGTCGAGCCAGATCCGGTCGGCACCCCCCGCCGTGCCGACCCGGGCGCCGGCGCCGGTGAGCGCCGGCCAGACCGTCGCGACTCGCTGCTTGTCGGCCCTCGCGGCGACACCGCCGATGGCCGGCAGTTGTGTGGTGACGGTCAGTCCGGCGGGAGCGGCGGCGCTCCGGCGGGCGCCCGCGTCACCGGTCACCAGCACCGGCAGGTGGTCGCGGCGGGCGTCGTCGTAGCCGGCGGCGATCAGCCCGGTCACGTCGAACAGCCGCCGGTCGACCCGGCCGGCGCGGACCAGTGGCAGGGCATCCTGCGGCAGCACCGTGAGGTGACCGTCGTCGCGGGTGGTGAGGAAGCGGATGTCGGTACGCCCGGGACCGGGACGCACGGCGGCGGACCCGGACGCGGTGACGGTGACCCGGTCCCCGGTGAGCAGGGTGACGGTGGTCGTCGGAGATGCGGCGTCGGTCGAGGTGCGCCCGACGGCGTCCGGGGTGGCGGCGGTGGTCGACGGGGCTGCCACGGCGACCGCCGGACTGCCCAGCACGAGGGCGACTACGGCCGCGGCGGCCATTCTGCTGCTTCGATGCAACGGATCCTCCTCGGTGGAGCGCCGTTACGAATAGAGACGCATTGACCACCGTCAGAGTTGCATACCACGTATGCATAAGGAAGACGAAAAAGTGACGGACTAACCAACCCGTACCCAGTCGGAACGGCATCATCGACCGGGTGACCTCCATGAAGGACCGAATGCTCGCCGGTGAGCCTTACCTCGCCGACGATCCCGAGATCATCGCCGACCTGGACCGGGCCGCCCGGCTGATGGAACGCTTCAACACCAGCTCCGCCGCCGACGAGGACGCTCGCCTCGCGGCGCTCCGCGACCTGCTCGGCGAGCTGGGCGAGGGCACCTGGATCCGGCCACCGTTCTACTGCGACTACGGCTGGCAGATCCGGATCGGGCCACGCAGCTTCGTCAACTACCAGGCGGTCTTCCTCGACGTCGCCCCGATCATCCTCGGCGCGGACGTCCAGGTCGGACCGAACGTGCAGCTGCTGACTCCGACGCACCCGGTGGAACCCGGGACACGCCGGAACAAGTGGGAAGCGGCGAAGCCGATCACCATCGGCGACAACGCCTGGCTCGGCGGCGGCGCGATCGTGCTGGCCGGGGTGACGATCGGTGCGAACACCGTCGTCGGCGCCGGCGCGGTGGTGACCCGCGACCTGCCCGCCAACGTGGTCGCGGTCGGCAACCCGGCCCGGCCGGTCCGCCAGCTGGACTGATCAGCGCGGCCCGACACGGCCCGACGCGACACGGCCTGACGCGACGTGGCCCGACACGGCCCGGCCCGACGCGGCCCCGGCGCCCGGGTCAGGGCGAAGGCGGCTCGGGCAGGCGGACCACCAAGTCGGCGGTGCCAGCGGTGCCGGTGACCAGGGAGGCATTGGCCTCATCGCTGCCCAGCGCCCAGGCCCGCGCCTGCTCCGGCGACCGCCCGAACGCCTCGTGCCGGGCGGTCAGCCGGCGCTGCCGCAGCTCTGCGTCCAGATCGAGGAACCAGGCCTCGTGCAGCAGCGACCGGATCTCCTGCCACGGAAAGTCCGGCAGCAGCAGATAGTTGCCCTCCGTCACCACCAGCCGGACCGATGGCGGCACCTCGATCGCCCCGGCCACCGGCTCCTCCAGATCCCGGCGGAACTCCGGCACGTAGACCGAGGTCGGCTCCAGCCGGTGCAACCGGCGCAGCAACGAGACGTACCCGTTGGCGTCGAAGGTGTCCACCGCGCCCTTGCGGTCGGCGCGTCCCAGCCGGACCAGCTGCGACTGCGCCAGGTGAAAGCCGTCCATCGGCACCAGCCGGGCGGTCGGACCGACCCCGGCAACGATCTGCTCGGCCAACGTGGACTTCCCGGCGCCCGGCGCGCCGGCGATGCCGAGCAGTTGCCGCGGACCGGCGTCGGCCAGCGCCCGCGCCCGCGCCACCAACTCGTCAACGGAGAGCACCCGGGCCGGCGGCATCAGCCCAGAACCGGTTGGCTGATGGTGAACCGCGCCTGCACGGCCGCCTGGACGGTCTGTGGCTGCGGGTCCAGCTCCAGCTCCGGCCCGCCGCCGCCCCCGTCGTACGCCGCGCGGGCGAACATCGGCCGGTCGCCCGGGCCGGCGTCGGCCAGCTCGATCAGCGAGGTGACCCGGGCGCCCAGCGCCTCGGCGTACTCCCGGGCGCGCAGCAGCGCGTCGGTGATCGCCGCGTGCCGCGCCTCGCGGTGTGCGGGGCTGTCCGGGCGCAGCTCCCACCAGGGGCCGGCCACCTCGACCTGGTCCTGGTCGGCCAGCCGGAGCATCAGCTCACCGAGGGCGGTGAAGTCGGTGACGGTGACCGTGGTGGTCACGCTGCCGTGCCAGGCCACCACCCGCTCGCCCGAACGCCGGGTCTCCGGCCGGACCCGCAGGTCGCCGGTCTCCCGCCGGGCCACGACCGGCTCGGAGCTGTCCAGCAGCACCCGGACGGCGGCGGCCCGCTCGGCCAGCCGGGTCAGCGTGGCCTCCCGGTCCCGGTCCCGGGCCGTCGCGGTGACCGCGAAACGGGCCAGCTCGGGCGGCACCTCCCGGTACGCCTCGCCGCGCACCTGCACCACCGGGCCATCCAAAGCCATACCCCTGAGCCTAGTCAGCCAACGGACACCATGCCGTGTAGGAGACCGTCGTCGCGTCAACCTGGCACCCGGTCAGGTGCCCACCCTCCTCGCCCAGCCCTCGCAGCCAGCTCACCTCGGCGGCATGGTCGCCATCGGTGCGGAACTCCCGGTCCCGCCCGGCGTACCGGGGGTCGAGCAGCGCGGACCGGGCTGCGGCGGCCTCCGCGTACCGAGCGGTGAGCGCCGCCGCGTCACCGGCCCTAAGCGCGGCCGCCAGCTCGCCCAGGAATGCGCTCACCTCGGCCAACTCGTCCAGCACCCGGGCCCGGTTGCCGAGCAGCATGTTCGCGGTCCGCTCCGCCGGGGTGCCGGCGACCCGGGTGCCGTCCCGGAAGCTGCCCGCGGCGAGCGCCAGCACCGCGTCGCGCACCGGCGCCCGCTGCACCGCCCCGGCCAACGCCCCGGCCAGCAGGTGCGGTACGTGCGAGGCGAGCGCGGCCGCCGAGTCGTGCGCCGGCGCGGACATCGGCACCACCCGGGCGCCGAACAGCTCCACCAGCAGCCCGGTCAGCCAGCGGAAGGCGTGCGTCGCCGCGGCCGGTGCCGGGCAGAGCACCCAGGCGGCGCCGGCCAGCAGCGTCGTGGAGGCGGCGGTCAGGCCGGCGGACTCCGCGCCGGCCATCGGGTGCCCGGGCACGAACCGGTCGGTGAGCCCGAGCCGGTCGGCCGCCTCGGCCACGTCGACCTTGGTGCTACCGACGTCGGTGAGCACACAGCCCGGCGCGGTCGCGGCGGCGACCCGGGCCAGCGTCCGGGGCAGGGTGGGCAGCGGGCCGCCGAGGAAGACCACGTCCCGGCCGGCCACGGCCTGCTCGATCGTGTCCGGCGTAACCAGACCCGCAGCCCGGGCCCGCTCGCGGGTCGCCGGGTCGGGATCCCAACCGGCCACGTCCAGGCCGGCGTCGGCCAGGCGCAGCAGCACCGAGCCGCCGATCAGGCCGGTGCCGACCACCGCCGCCCGCACTCCGGCGTACCGCCCGGTCGCGTCGCCGGTCATCACCGGGCCCCGGGTCAGGCCCGCAGCCGGCCGGCGACCGCGGCGACGTGCTCGTCGGACTCGGTCAGCGCCACCCGGACGTGCTGGTTCGCGGTGGGACCGTAGAAGACGCCGGCTGCGACCAGGATGCCGCGCCGGGCCAGCCAGTCGACCGTCTGCCAGCAGTCCTCACCACGGGTGAGCCAGAGGTAGAGGCCGGCCTCCGAGTGCTCGACCGTGAAGCCGGCGCCGGTGAACGCGGCGGTCAGCACCTCACGCCGGGCGCGGTACCGCTCCCGCTGCTCGTCGGCGTGCCGCTGGTCCTGCAGAGCGGCCACCATGGCCGCCTGCACGGGAGCGGGCACGATCATGCCGGCGTGCTTACGGACCTTCAGCAGTTCGGCGACGAGCGCCGGGTCGCCGGCCACGAAGCCGGCGCGGTAGCCGGCGAGGTTGGACCGCTTGGAGAGCGAGTGCACGGCGAGCACCCCGTCGTAGCTGCCGCCGCTGACCTGCGGCGACAGCACCGAGACCGGCTCGGCCGACCAGCCGAGCGGCAGGTAGCACTCATCGCTGGCCACCACCGCGCCGCGTTCCCGGCCCCAGTCGACCACCTTACGCAGGTGCGCCGCGGGCAGCACCCGGCCGGTCGGGTTGCCGGGCGAGTTGACCCAGACCAGCCGGACCCGGGAGGTCGGCCCGACCGCGGTGAGCGAGTCGGCGCGGACCACGGTGGCTCCGGCCAGCCGCGCCCCGGCCTCGTACGTGGGGTACGCGACCGACGGCACCACCACCACGTCACCCGGACCGATGCCGAGCAGGGTGGGCAGCCAGGCGACCAGTTCCTTGGAGCCGATGGTCGGCAGCACGCCGAGGCCATCGACCCCGGCGCCACAGGCCCGGGCGACCCACGCCGCGATCGCGTCCCGCAACGCCGGGGTGCCGGCGGTCAACGGGTAGCCGGGAGCGTCGGACGCGTCGGCCAGCGCCCGCCGGATCACCTCGGGCACCGGGTCGACCGGCGTGCCCATGGAAAGGTTGATCAGGCCCTCCGGGTGCGCCGCGGCCAGGGTGGCCGCGGCGGCCAGGGTGTCCCAGGTGTATTCGGGCAGCCGCGACGAGACCGGCGCGGGCCTGTTCAGTGGCCCTCGCCGCGCGGCGGCTGCGCGGCGACGAACGTGGCGTCCTTCTCCACCTTGCCGATCTTCGAGGCGCCCCCGGGCGAGCCCAGGTCCTCGAAGAACTCGTAGTTGGCGCCGGTGTAGTCCTTCCACTGCTCCGGGACGTCGTCCTCGTAGAAGATCGCCTCCACCGGGCAGACGGGCTCACAGGCACCACAGTCGACGCACTCGTCGGGGTGGATGTAGAGCATCCGGTTGCCCTCGTAAATGCAGTCGACCGGGCATTCCTCGATACATGCCTTGTCGAGCACATCCACGCACGGCTCGGCGATGATGTAGGTCACCGGTCTTCTCCTCCGCAAGACACGCCGCGATCTCCCGCGACGGTTAGAGCCTAGTATCTCGCCGGGGAGGGGGTCGATCGTGCTCCGACAGCAGGATGTGGGACACCGGATCGTGGTCCGCCGGATTGTGGGGATTCGCGAAGGCCGCCCGCTCTTCTCGGATGCCCTCGGCGAGCTGGTGGAGCTGAGCGAGACTCATCTCACGTTGGCCACCGCGCAGGGCCAGGTGCGGGTTCCGGTGGCGCAGGTGCACCGGGCCAAGCGGGTGCCACCGACCCGCCGACCGACCGCCGCAGCGGTGGTGGCGCTCGAGCGGGCCGCCGACGAGGCCTGGCCGGCACCGACGCGGGGCCGACTCGGCGACTGGCTGCTCCGGGCCGCCGACGGCTGGACCGGACGGGCCAACTCGGCACTGCCGATCGGCGACCCGGACCGGCCGCTGCCGGCGGCGGTGGACGCGGTCGAGCGCTGGTACGCCGAGCAGGGCCAACCGGCGCTGATCAACACGCCGCTGCCGCTCGCCGCGCCGGTCGGCGCCGAGCTGGACACCCGGGGCTGGGGCAGCCGGCCGCCGACGCTGGTGCAGACCGCGCGCCTCCCCCTGTCGGCACCGTCGGGCGCCGGCCGGACGCCCCGATCCGGATCGCCGACCACCGCGGGTAGCGCCGACGAACAGCCCGGCGTTGCCGACGTGGCGGCACTCGACCATGCCGACGTGGTGATCGAACTGGCCGAGGCGCCGAGCGAGGCGTGGCTGGCCGTCGCCGCTGGTCGCAAGGGCGGCCTCCCGGACGCCGCCCGGCACGTGCTCACCGCCGTGGACCAGGTCCGCTTCGCCCACGGGTACGCCGACGGCACGCTAATGGCGATCGGCCGGGGCACGGTGACGGGGCAGGGCCGCTGGCTCGGGCTCAGCCTGATCGAGGTGCTGCCGGCCGCACGGCGGCAGGGGCTGGCCCGCCGCGTGATCGACGCGCTGGCCGGCTGGGGCGGCGGTGTCGGCGCGACGCACGCCTTCCTCCAGGTGGAGCAGCACAACGCGGCGGCGGTCGCGCTCTACCAGCGGCTCGGCTTCACGACCCACCACACCTACCTGACCCGGGTCGCCCCGGGCTGACCCCGGCTGCCACGCAGCGATGATCAACTCGACATCCCCGATGTCGGGGTATCCGGTCCCGGGATACCGCCGGATCGGCGAAGGCGAGTTGATCAAGCGCCGCGCTCCCCCGGCCGGCCCAGCGGCGGGTCGGGCCGGCGGCCGTCAGCGGCGGGTCAGCGGCGGACGACCCGGCGCGGCTTGGCGGCCTTGACCTCGGCGTACCGCTTGAGCTGCTGGGAGCGGTGGTCGAGCCCGAGCGCGGTGAGCACCAGGTACCCGATCAGCACCCCGGCGCCGCTGGCGAGCAGGTAGAGCCAGATCTGGGCGAAGAACGTGCCCGCCCCGCCGGCGAACGGGTTGTGCCCGACGAGCAGCGGCCCGACCAGCACGGTCAGGGCCATCGCCACCAGCACCGCGACGGTCACGTCGGCCGCCCACGCGGCCAGCGGCCGACGGCGCCCCCAGCGGAAGGCGACCACGGCCAGGATCAGCCCGATCACCACGAACATCGCCAGCGACACCCGGTCGGCGACGGTGTCGTCACCGTCGAAGCCGAGCCGAATGATCAGCCGGGCGACCACGTTGACCGCGAACAGCGCTCCCGCGAGCACCCCGACGTCACGCCACCGTCCGTCCATCGCACGACCTCCTGCCGTACGCCCCGTTGCGGGGCTCCATCCCTGGCACGAATATTTACCACCCGTACCTGGGTGGCGTCATCAGCCGCCGAGGGTGGGCGGAGGGGCGAGGATCTGCCGGAAGCCCATCACCGCGAAGGTCATCGCGCCGGCCACGATCATGGCCAGGCCGACCCAGTTGTCGCCGGCCAGCAGCAGGTCGCCCTCGCTGGTCCGGACGGCGGCCACCGCCATCAGCACGAACCACGGCACCGCGGGCAGCGCCACCGCCCACCGGCGGCCGACCACCTCGTGCGCGAACCAGCTCAGCGCGATGTTGGCCCCGACTGCGAGCAGCGCCGACACGCCGATCAACTGGCCGCCGACCCGGACCGTGGAGAGCAGCAGCTCCAGCACCCCGGTCAGCACCCCGGCCACCACCACGACGATCGCGCCGGCCAGCCGCAGGCCCAGGTCCAGCAGGCGCGGCGGCGGCCCTGCCGGGGGCGGGGCGTCCTGGCCTTCCACGAGCGGCATCGGAGCGGCGGGCAGGGTCACCGGAGACCGGCCCCGGCGACCGAGAGCCGGTCCGGGGCACTCCCCTCGGGCAGCCCGGCGAAGAGGTCGTCCTCCCAGCGGTACGGGCCGGCGCCGGGGCCCTTGTCGCCGACCGCGAGCGTGAAGTACTCCACGCCCATGAACTCGCCGCCGAAGTTGCCGGCGATCGAGTAGAGCCAGGAGGTGGCCGGGATCTGCGTAGCGTGCGCCCGCATCGCGGCCTCCTTCGCGGTGTGCTGGTCCGTGGCGTCGATCCGGGCGGCGATCTGGTCGTCCGGGGTGCCGAAGGGCAGGTCGGCGATGTCCTCGATGCCGGCGAACGGGTTGTCCGAGGACTCGGCGAAGTGCGTCATGCCGGCCTCCAGCACGCTGCGCGGCATGGCCGTCCAGTAGACCTTGGCGGGGGCGCAGCCCTCGGCGGCCGCCAGCTCGACGGCGCGCATCGCCACCCGGTGCGCCTGGATGTGGTCGG
This sequence comes from Micromonospora cremea, assembly GCF_900143515.1. Lineage (NCBI taxonomy): Bacteria > Bacillati > Actinomycetota > Actinomycetes > Micromonosporales > Micromonosporaceae > Micromonospora > Micromonospora cremea. Next base: position 1,199,048 of record NZ_FSQT01000002.1, read on the forward strand.
GGTGGCCGTAGAAGCCGTTCGGGTCGTACGTGATCATCACCTGCGGACGGAGCTCCCGCATGATCTCCACCAGGTGCCCGGCGGCCTCGTCCAGGTCGGCCTGCCAGAAGGCGCGGGGGTGGTCGTTGGTCGCGAGCCCCATCATCCCCGAGTCGCGGTAGCGGCCGGCGCCGCCGAGGAAGCGGTGATCGGTGACGCCGAGCGCGGCGCACGCGGCGGCCAGCTCGGCGATCCGGTACCCGCCGAGCTGGTCGGCCTCGGCGGCGGCGAGCTGGGCCAGCGCCGGTACGTGGATCTCGCCCTCCTCGCCGAGGGTGCAGGTCACCAGCGTGACGTGCGCGCCGGTGGCGGCGTAGTGGGCCATCGTCGCGCCGGTGCCGATCGACTCGTCGTCGGGGTGCGCGTGGACCAGCAGCAGGCGGCGGTCGGGCAGCGTCGTCACGACGGTCACTCTAACTGGCGGTTCCGGCCGGCGGCCGTCGACGCGTCCGCCCAGGTCGGCCACATCACGCCCGGCACGCCTCTACGATTTGGCCTGTGGACTTTCCGGAGCTGGCCGCCCGCACCCGCCGGTTCAGCCACGGCGCGCCGCGCGCTGTCTCCGTGGCCGAGGACGGCTCCCGAGTGATCTTCCTGCGCTCCGCCGGCCCGGAGGATCCGGCGGACGCGCTCTGGCTGCTGGACGTGGCCACCGCCGAGGAGCGGCTGGTCGCCGACCCGGCCACCCTGCTGGGCGCCGACGGCGACTCCCGGGCGCTCTCCCCCGGCGAGCGGGCGCTGCGTGAGCGGCTGCGGCTCAGCGCCGCCGGCATCGGCTCGTACGCGCTGGACGCCGCCGGTCGGGTGGCGGTGTTCGCGCTGGCCGGCCGGCTGTTCCGGGCCGACCTGGTGCACGGCGACGTGGTGGAGGTGGCCGCCGTCGGACCGGTGCTCGATCCACGGCCGGACCCGACCGGGCAACGACTGGCGTACGTGACCGACGCGGCCGAGGGCGTCCGCCGGGGCGAGCTGCGGGTGGTCGACGCCGACGGCACCGACACCCTGCTGGCCGGCGAGGACGCCGGGGTGAGCTGGGGGTTGGCCGAGCACATCGCGGCCGAGGAGTTCGGGCGGTTCCGGGGCTACTGGTGGGCGCCGGACGGCGGCTCGGTGCTCGCGGCCCGGGTCGACGAGTCCCGGCTGGACCGCTGGCACCTGCACGACCCGGCCGAGCCGGCGAGCCCGCCGACCGCCGTCGCGTACCCGCGGGCGGGTGGGCCGAACGCGGAGGTCAGCCTGCACCTGCTGGACCTGGACGACGGCTGGGTCGACGTGCACTGGGACCGGGAGACCTACCCGTACCTGACCGGGGTCTGCTGGGCCGAGGGCAGCCCCCTGATCACCGTGCTGCGCCGCTCGCAGCAGCACGGGCTGGTGCTCGCGGTGGACCCGCGGACCGGTGAGACGCAGGTGCACGCCGAACTGGCCGATCCGCGCTGGGTCGAACCGATCGCCGGCACACCGGCGCACCTACCGGACGGCCGGGTGCTGGTCGGTGGCGAGCTGGCCCACGACGGGTACGACGCGCGGTGCCTGTTCGCCGACGGCACCCTGCTCACCCCGCCGTCGCTGTACGTGCGGCGGGTGGTGGGTCGCCTGCCTGCCGGCACCGGCCCGGCCGACCTGCTGGTGGAGGCGAGCGACGGCGAGCCGAGCGAGCGGCACCTGTTCCGGGTCCGCACCACCATCGGCGGCGGGGTGGACGCCCGTCGGCTCACCACCGACTCCGGCTGGCACACCGCCGCCGTCGGCGGGGACGTGCTGGTGGTCGGGGTCGCGTCGCTGGACCACGCCGGGATGCGGTGGACGGTCCACCGCGGCGATCAGGAACTTGCCGAGCTGCGGTCGCTGGCCGCCACCCCGCCGTACTCTCCGCTGCCGCTGTTGGAACGGGTGACCGACCGGCGGCTGCCGGCGGCGGTGCTCTACCCGGACAACCACGTGACGGGCCGGCGGCTGCCCGTGCTGCTGGACATCTACGGCGGTCCGGGGCACCAGGAGGTGGTGGCCGCCCGGGCCGCCTGGCTGGAGCGTCAGTGGTGGGCCGACGCCGGGTTCGCGGTGGTCACCATCGACAACCGGGGTACGCCGGGAGTGGCCCCGTCGTTCGAGAAGGCGATCCATCGGCGGGTGGCCGACGTGATCCTGACCGACCAGGTGGACGCGCTGACCGCGCTCGCCGGCAAGCACCCTGACCTGGACCTGGGCCGGGTGGGCGTACGCGGCTGGTCGTTCGGGGGCTGGTTGGCCGGGCTGGCGGTGCTGCGCCACCCGGAGCTGTTCCGGTGCGGGATCGCCGGCGCCCCGGTGACCGACTGGGCGCTGTACGACACCGCGTACACCGAGCGCTACCTCGGGATGCCGGAGGACGGGGCGGACATCTACGCGCACCACTCGCTGGTCGAGCTGGCCGCCGAGCCGGTCACCGGCCCGGACCAGGCCCGGCCGTTGCTGCTGGTGCACGGCCTGGCCGACGACAACGTGGTGGCCGCGCACACGCTCCGGCTCTCCGCGGCCCTGCTGAACACCGGCCGGCCGCACGCCGTGCTGCCGCTGACCGGCGCCACCCACATGGCCGCGAACGGCACGGCCGAACGCCTGCTCCCACTCGAACTCGACTTCCTCCGCACCCACCTGCTCTGAAAGGAAGCCTTTTAACGCCTGAGGTAGAGGAAGGGCCCCTTCTCAACGACGCTGTCAAGAAGGGGCCCTTGCTTACCGGGTGAGGGGTGGCCTCGACCGGGTGGTGTAGCTGTTACGGCTTGACGTACGCGTTCACGAACGACGAGTAGCCGAAGACGCTGGAGATGAAGACCCCGCCGACCTTGGACCCGTGCACGTTGTAGGCCACGTCGACGAAGAGCGGCACCACCGGGGCGTGCTCCTTCATGATCCGCTCGTCGAGCTTGGCCCACTCCGGGCCCTGGTCGGCCGGGGGCATGGCCAGGATGCGGTCCATCTCGGCGTTGATCGTCGGGTCGTTGAAGTACGACTGGTTGCTGTTGCCCTCGGCCTTGATGGTGCGGCCGTCGTAGAGCACCGGCAGGATCGAGGCGCCACTCGGCCAGTCCGCCGCCCAGTTACCGATGTACAGGTCCCAGGGGTTGTCCTTCTTCTTGATCTCGTCCAGCTTCGCGTCGTCCGAGATGTTCCGCAGCGTGATCTTGAAGCCGGCCCGCTCCAGGTTGGCCTTGAGCTGGGCACCCTCCTGCTGCTCGGTCGTGTTGTCGGCGACACCGAGGACCAGCTCCGGCGTCTGCCCGCCGAGCAGCTCCTTGACCTTGGCCATGTCGCCGTTGGGGCCCGCCGGGTACGCCTCGTACGCCTTGTAGCCGATGGTGGCCGGCGGCATGAGCGTGGTCAGCGGCGCGGCGACGGTCTGCCCGCCGAGCGCCTTGATCAGGCCCTCCCGGTCGATGGCGTAGTTGAGCGCCTGCCGGATCTTGAGGTCCTTGACCCGCTGGTTGTTGATGACCAACTGGTTGGCGCTGGGGGTCGGCGAGAGGATGCTGCGCGACTTCAGCGAGGCGTCCCCGGCCACCCGGGCGACCAGCGAGGCGGGCACGGCATTGAAGGCGTGCGCGCTCTGGTCGGCGCCGTTGTCGGCGATCACCCGGTTGTTGGCGGCGTCCGCCGTCGGGCCGAAGCTCCACACGAACTGGTCCGGGTACTGGTGCCGGACCGGGTCGGTGTTCGGGTCCCAGTTGGGGTTGCGGTCCAGGGTGATCTGCACGCCGGTCTGGTTCTTGGCGATCTTGTAGGGCCCGGAGGAGAACGGCTGCTTGTCCAGGTTGACGCCGGTGTCCTTGTCCGGGGGCAGCGGCGCCGTGGTCGGCAGCGAGACCGCGAACGGCAGGTCACAGCGGGGCTTGGCGAACTCGAAGCGCAGCGTCTTGTCATCCGGCGTGCTCAGGCCCGGCGGCAGCGACGTCTTGTTCTTCTTGAAGTCCCACTTGGTGTCGAACTCCGGGCTGTCGGCCAGCCACTCCTGGATGTAGGTCGGGCCGCCGGAGAGGTCGGGATCGAAGGAGCGGGCGATGCCGTACGCGATCTCCTTGGAGGTGATCGGGCGACCGTCCTCGAACTTCACCCCGTCCTTGATCTTGAATTCCCAGACCTTGCAGTCCTTGTTGACATTGGTGCCCGGCGTCTCGGCCAGGTCGCCGACGAGAACCAGGCCGCCCTTGCCGTCGTCCTTCCAGGTGGTCAGGTAACGGGCGAAGAGCGGGTTCGCCATCAGACCCGCGAACGAGTACGTCCGCTGCGGGTCCAGGTGGGAGATGGGCGTCTCCCGGATGATGGTGAGCGTGCCGCCCTTCTGGGCGCCGCTCACCTCGGCGGCAGGGCCCTGGGAGTCCTTGGGGTCGGTCGCGATGACCCCGCTCTGCTGCCGGTTCGTGTCCACCGTGGTGCCCTCGCCCGTGTTCTCCGAGCACGCACCCAATGCCACAACCAGAGCGATCGCGCCGCCTGCGGCGGCCGCCACGCGTGGTCGCATGAAGTACCTCCTTCATCAATGTGCCGTGCGGTCCGTCGGGGCGAGAACCGCCGACGTCTCGAGGATCGTAAAGAAGAAAACCTACGAATTGTGTAACAGTTGTCGATAAATTTCGCCGCCGACCGGGTGGTGGACACCCAGAACGACGACCGGTTCAGCGCAGCCGGACCCGGGGGTCGATCGCCGCGTAGAGCAGGTCGACCAGCACGTTCGCCAGCACCACGAAGACGGCCGAGATCAGCACGGTGGCCATGATGGTGGGCAGGTCGCCGGAGCGCACCGCGTCCACCGCCGTGCGACCCAGCCCCTGGATGCCGAAGGTGGTCTCGGTGATGACGGTGCCGCCGAGCGCACCACCGACGTCCAGGCCGGCGATCGTCACCACCGGCGTGATTGCCGCGCGCAACGCATGTCGCCCGTACACCGCGGGTTTGGCCAGGCCCTTGGCCCGCGCGGTGCGGACGAAGTCCTCCGACAGCGTCTCCAGCATCTGCGCCCGGGACAGCCGGGCGTAGATGGCCGAGAAGAGGAAGGCCAGCGCGACCCAGGCCAGCACCAGACCACTGGCCCACTTCGCCGGATTGTCGAAGATCGAGGTGTAGCTCGGCACCGGCAGCAACCGCAGGTTGTAGACGAACACCAGCAGCAGCACCGCGCCCACGAAGTAGAGCTGCAACGAGGCGCCGGTGAGCGAGAAGCCGATGGCGGCCCGGTCCAGCCAGGTGCCCCGGCGCAGCGCGGAGACCATGCCCAGACCCACCCCCAGCAGCAGCCAGAGGATCGCCGCCGGGATCACGATGCTCAGCGTCACCGGCAGCACCCGGGCGATGGTGTCCGAGACCGCCTCGTTGGTGACGTACGACCAGCCCAGGCAGGGCGCGTCACAGCGGCCGCCCTGGGCGCTGCCCAGGTCGCGCCCGGTCACGATGCCCTTCATGTAGCCGGCGTACTGGCTGATCAGCGGGTCGTTGAGGCCTAGCTCGGTCCGGACCCGCTCCAGCCGCTCCGGGTTGCAGTTCTTCGGGCACATGCCGGTGACCGGGTCACGCGGCAGGGCGAAGAACATCAGGAAGGTCAGCACGCTCACCGCGAACAGGGTCAGCGTGGCGGAGAAGAGCCGCTTGATCAGGAATCGCGCCATGGGAAACCCCTACCGGGACGACTTCGGGTCGAGCGCGTCACGCAACGCGTCGCCGAAGAGGTTGAAGGCGAACACCAGCGCGAAGATCGTGATGCCCGGGAAGAACACGTACGCCGGGTCGGTCTGGAGGAAGTCCAGACTGCGGTAGATCATCCGGCCGAAGCTCGGCGTCTCGTCGCTGAGGCCGACGCCGATGAACGACAGCGCGGCCTCGCTGGTGATGAACTGCGGCACCGCCAGGGAGAACGAGACCAGGATCGGCGCCCAGATGTTCGGCAGCAACTGCCGGAAGAGCATGTGCCCCAGCCCGGCGCCGCTGGCCTTGGCCGCTTCCACGAATTCCCGCTCGCGCAGCGCGATCACCTGCCCGCGGACCAGCCTGGCCGTGCTGGTCCAGCCGAAGACGGCGAAGACGGCGATCAGCACGCCCACTCCGAAAGCAGACGACACCTGCCCCCGCTCGCCGTAGAAGCGCAGCGTCAGGGTGGGGGTGAGCGCCAGCGCGATGATCAGGAACGGCATGGCCAGGGTCAGGTCGGTGATCCAGTTGATGACCGCGTCGAGCCAGCCACCGAGGTAGCCGGCGAGAGCGCCGAGCACGACGCCGATCGTCGCGGTGATCACGGCCGCGGCGAACGCGATGAAGAGCGAGGTCCGCAGCCCGTAGATCAGCCGGATGAAGATGTCCCGGCCCAGCCCCGGCTCCAGGCCGAACCAGTGCTCCCCGTTGACGCCGCCGACGTAGCCCAGCGGCATGCCGAAGCCGTCTAGCAGGCTCTGGAACTGCTCACGTGGGCCGATCCCGTAGACCATCTCGATCAGCGGAGCAGCGAGCCCCAGCAGCATGAAGAAGATCAGCAGCACCCCGCTGACCATGGCCGTCCGGTCGCGCCGCAGCCGGAGCCAGGCGAGCTGACCGGGCGAGCGACCGACGACACCCTTGGCCGCGGGCCCGCCCGCGTCCGCGCTGGACTCGATCTCGGCCAGCGCCACACCCTCCACCGGGGACAGGCTCACGGCGACACCTCCTCGACGATCGCGTCGGCAGCATCCCCTTCGGGGCTCGTGCTGGCCGCCTCCACCTCAGGGAAGTGACACGCGGCGGCCTGGTTGCCGCCGTCGCGCGGCACCAGCGCCGGCTCCTGGGTGGCGCAGATGTCCTGCGCCTTCCAGCACCGGGTGCGGAACCGGCAGCCCGACGGCGGGTCGAGCGGGGTGGGCACGTCTCCGGTCAACCGGATCCGGCCCCCCGGGCCGAGGCGGGTGACGTCCGGGATCGCCGAGAGCAGCGCCCGGGTGTACGGGTGCTGCGGGCGCTCGTAGATGTCCGCCCGGTCACCGATCTCCACGATCCGTCCCAGGTACATCACCGCGACCCGCTGACAGAAGTGCCGGACCACGGCCAGGTCGTGGGCGATGAACACGAACGCCAGGCCGAGGTCCCGTTGCAGATCCCGGAGCAGGTTGACCACCTGCGCCTGGATCGAGACGTCCAACGCGGAGACCGGCTCGTCGGCGACGATCAGCTTGGGCCGCAGGGCCAGCGCCCGGGCGATGCCGATGCGCTGGCGTTGGCCACCGGAGAACTCGTGCGGGTACCGGTTGTAGTGCTCCGGGTTCAGCCCGACCAGTTCCAGCAGCTCCTGCACCCGGGCCTTGATCCCGCCCGGCGGCTTGATCCCGTTGACCTGAAGGGGCATCGCCACGATGCGGCCCACGGTGTGCCGGGGGTTCAGGGAGGCGTACGGGTCCTGGAAGATGATCTGAAGGTCCTGGCGCAGCGGGCGCAGCTCGCGCCGGCCGGCGTGCGTGATGTCCCGCCCGGCGAACTCGATGCTGCCGGCGGTCGGCTCCAGCAGCCGCACCAGCATTCGACCGGTGGTGGTCTTGCCGCAGCCGGACTCCCCCACCAGGCCGAGCGTCTCGCCCGGGCGCACGTCGAAGTCGAGCCCGTCCACCGCCTGCACCAGGCCGGTGGAGCGCAACCCCTGGCGTACCGGGAAATGCTTGGTCAGGCCGCGTACCCGCAGCAGTGGCTGATCGCTCATCGGGCCACCCCCACGGATGCGATGTCCTCGGCGTAGAGCGTGGTGCGCTCCTCGGCGGTCAGGTGGCAGGCGACCAGGTGGCCGTCCGCGCCGGCTGAGCCGGTTACGCCCGCCGGGCGCAGCTCGGGCACCTCGGTGCGGGCCCGGTCGCCGGGGCGGTCCGCGTACCGGCAGCGCGGGTGGAAGGCGCAGCCGGGCGGCAGGTTGATCAGGCTGGGCGGGTTGCCCCGGATCGGCAGCAGGTCCGCGTCCGCGTCGCCGTGCAGCGACGGCACGCTGGAGAGCAACCCCCAGGTGTACGGGTGCTGCGGCGAGCGGAGCACCTGCTCGACACTGCCCCGCTCCACGGCTCGTCCGCCGTACATCACCAGCACCTCGTCGGCGACCTGGCCGACCACGCCGAGGTCGTGCGTGATCAGGATGATCGCGGAGTGGAACTCGGCCTGGAGGTCGGCGAGCAGGTCCAGGATCTGCGCCTGCACGGTGACGTCCAGCGCGGTGGTCGGCTCGTCGGCGATCAGCAGGGCCGGATCGTTGACCAGCGACATGGCGATCATCGCCCGCTGGCGCATGCCGCCGGAGAACTCGTGCGGATACTGGTCGAAGCGGCGCACCGGCTGCGGGATGCCGACCCGGTCCAGCATGTCCACCGCCCGCTGGCGGGCCTCTCGCCGGCCGGCCTCCGGGTGGTGCACCCGGTACGCCTCGGCGATCTGCCGGCCCACCGTGTAGTACGGGTGCAGCGCGGAGAGCGGGTCCTGGAAGATCATCGCCATGTCGCGGCCGCGCAGCCGGCGCACCTCCTCGTCTCCGAGGCCCACCAACTGCCGACCGCCGACGGAGATCTCGCCGGTGATGGTCGTCCGCTTGGGGTCGTGCAGGCCGAGGATGGCCAGCGAGGTGACGCTCTTGCCGGAGCCGGACTCGCCGACGATGCCGAGGGTGCGACCCCGCTCGACGGCGAACGACACTCCGTCGACCGCGCGCACCACGCCGTCCTCGGTGTCGAACCGGACCCGCAGGTCGGTCACCCGCAGGTAGGCGTCCTGGTCGGAACGCTGCACCGGCACGGTGGGACGGTCGTCCGGTTCCCCGGACGGCGCCGGATCCGAGCTGTCCACGGCCGCCTCCCTCAGTGACGAAGAGAACTTACAGGAAAGTCCCGAGGGTGAAAATAAGCTACAAAGTCGGCACCTGTCAGCGGGCCCGAGCGTAACGAGTCGGCATCGGCCTTGAACACCCCTCACCTCGCCATTCATGGCCATTCATGCCGCGCTCACACGCCACGTGCGACGTCGGTGGCGCGACCTCAGCTGCAATGGGCAGGTGGTACCTGCCGAGATTCTTGGCCACCGACTGCCCTGGACCGAGTCGGATCACCTCGCCCTCGATGTCACGGCGTGCCGGATCGAACTCCTCGACGGCGGACTACTCGTCGGCCCTCCGCCGACAGTCCGGCACCAGGCGATCGTCGGCCCCCTGGCAACGGCGTTGGAGCCCGGGTGCGTAGCGGCAGATCGCACCCTGCTCCCGGTGATCAACCTACGGCTCGACGCCACGCGGATCCTCTACCGCCGGCAGGGTAGCCATTACACCGAGCAGTCCGAGACCAGGCCAGGTGATGTACTCGCGCTCACTGAGCCGGTGCGGGCCACCATCCGGCCGGAGGATCTGCTCGCCTGACGGGCGTCGGCCGGCTGGCCTAGGGTCGGTCGCATGACCGAGTTCGACGCGGCCGCCGCCGCTGTGCAGGCCGCCCTCGACGCGGGCGCCCGGTACGCCGACGCGCGCGTGATGCACCGCCGCTACGAGTCGATGACCGCGCGCAACGGTGACGTGGAGGAGCTGACCCAGGACGAGAGCATCGGGATCGGCGTCCGGGCGCTGGTCGGGGCGAGCTGGGGCTTCCACGCCGTACCCGATCTCTCCGACGCGGCCGCCCGCGACGCCGGCCGGCGCGCGGCCCGGATCGCCACGGCGAGCGCGCGGGTTCCCGGCCCGCCGGTCGACCTGGTGCCGGTCGAGGCGGTCACCGCGAGCTGGGCCTCGGGCTGCCAGATCGATCCGCTCGGGGTGCCCCTGTCGGACAAGGGCGACCTGCTGGTCGGCGCGACCCGCACGATGGCCGAGCACGGCGCCGACCTGGCCGAGGGGCTCTACCAGATCTGGGACACCGCCAAGTGGTTCGTGTCCAGCGAGGGCCACCGGATCGACCAGCGGATCCGCGAGTGTGGTGGCGGCATCTCGGCCACCTCGATCGGTGACGGCGAGACGCAGCGCCGCTCCTGGCCCAGCTACCGGGGGCAGTACGGCACCACCGGTTGGGAGCTGGTCGAGTCGCTGGACCTGGCCGCCCACGCCGCGCAGATCGCCGAGGAGTCCCGGGCGCTGCTCACCGCGCCGCCCTGCCCCGCCGGCGAGACGGATCTGATCCTCGGCGGCGAGCAGTTGGCCCTGCAGATCCACGAGTCGGTCGGGCACGCCATCGAGCTGGACCGGATCCTCGGCTGGGAGGCCGCGTTCGCCGGCACGTCCTGGCTGGACCTGGCCCAGCTCGGCTCGCTGCGCTACGGCTCCGAGCTGATGAACGTCACCATCGACCCGACCATCCCGGGCGCGCTGGGCAGTTTCGGCTTCGACGACGAGGGCTCCCCGGCGGTCAAGCGGGACGCGGTCCGCGACGGGCGGTGGGTGGGCGTGCTCGCCGGCCGGGATTCGGCCGCCATGGCCAGCCTCGACTACGGCGGCAGCGTACGCGCCGACGGGTGGGCCCGGCTGCCGATGGTGCGGATGACCAACGTGGGCCTGGAACCCGGCCCACACACGCTGGACGAGATCATCGCGGCCACCGACGACGGGGTGCTGATGGACCTCAACCGATCCTGGTCGATCGACGACAAGCGCCTCAACTTCCAGTTCGGCTGCGAGATCGGCTGGGAGATCAAGAAGGGTCGGCGGGGGCGGATGCTGCGCAACCCCACCTACACCGGTATCGGCCCGCTCTTCTGGCGCTCGATGGACATGCTCTCCGGCGAGACGGTGCCGTGGGGGACGCCCAACTGCGGCAAGGGCCAACCCGGCCAGACCGGGCACACCGGCCATCCGGCAGCGCCGGCGCGCTTCCGTAACGTCCGGGTGGGGGTGTCGGCATGAGGCCGGGTGACCCCACGGAGCTGGAGCTGGCCGGGCAGGTCATCGAGCTGGTCCGGCGCCTCGGCGGCCCGGCCGCGCAGGCCGAGGCGGTGGTGACCCGCGCCGACCTGGCGCTGACCCGGTTCGCCAACTCGGCCATCCACCAGAACGTCGCCGAGTCGACCGTCGGAATCCGGCTGCGGGTGCACGTCGACGGGCGGACCGCCGCTGGCAGCGGCAGCGTCGTCACCGCCGACGGGTTGCGCACGCTGGTCGAGCGCACCCTGGCCGCGGCACGGCTCTGCCCGCCCGACCCGGGCTGGCCGGGGCTGGCCCCGCCCACGCCCGCGCCGCTCGCCCCGCCCGTGGACGAGGCCACGGCGCACGCCGAGCCGGATCAGCGGGCCGACCGGGTGCGGGCGTTCGTGGCCGCCGCCGGGGGTCTCAGCACGGCGGGCTACTGCCGCACCGCGCACCGTTCGTCGGCGTTCGCCAACTCGGCCGGGCACACCGCGCACGGCCGCTTCGTGGAGGCGGCGATGGACGGCATCGCCCGCCAGGGCGGCGCGGACGGGGTGGCCCGGCGCTGCGCCGATCGGCTGTCCGACATCGACGGTGCCGAGCTGGGCGGGCACGCCGCGGCGAAGGCCCAGGCCGCGGCCGACCCGATCGAGCTGCCGCCGGGGCGCTACGAGGTGGTGTTCGAGCCGGCCGCCGTGGCGGACCTGCTGCAAAACCTGTCCTGGTACGGCTTCAACGGCAAGCGGTACGCCGAGCGGCAGTCCTTCGCCGAGCCGGGGGCGGACCAGTTCGACCGGGCGGTGACCCTGGTGGACGACCCGCTGGGCGCGTCGGGGCTGCCGTTCGACGCCGAGGGCACCGGCCGGCGGGCGCTGACCCTGGTCGAGGCGGGCACCACCCGCGCGGTGGCGCACGACCGGCGCACCGCCGCCGAGGCGGGCGCGGAGTCCACCGGGCACGCGGTCGCGGGCGGGGCCACCTGGGGGCCGATGGCCCGCAACCTGCGCCTGTCCGGCGCGGCGGCCGGCCCCGCCAGCGCGGTGGGCCGGAGCACCACCGGCACGGCGGCCGGCGCCGTGGTCGACTCGGACACCGCCGCGCTGATCGCCGGCGTACGCCGAGGGCTGCTGGTCACCGACCTCTGGTACACCCGCGTGCTCGACCCGAAGAGTCTCGTCGTCACCGGGTTGACCCGCAACGGCGTCTGGCTGGTCGAGGACGGCACGGTCGTGCGGGCGGTCCGCGATCTGCGGTTCACCGAGTCGTACCCGCGAGCGCTCGGGCCGGGCGCGGTGCTCGGGCTGGGCGCGCGGCCGGTACGCCAACCGGACCGGGTGGACGGTGCCTGGTGGGCGGCGCCGCCGGTGCGACTGGCCTCCTGGCACTTCACCGGGGGTGCCTCCGGCTGAGCGTGCCCGGGGGTAGTGACTTTCTCAACAACCGCGCCATCGATCGCCGTACCAGGGCTTTTCCGCAGGTCAGACACACGGGACGGTCCCTTGCGCGGACGGCTCGTAGAGATCGGCGTAACGTGTGTCACTTAGCTGCGCCGGTCGATCCGGCGGGGTTGTTGGTGTGCGCATGACGTGGCAGCGGGTGCGGGTTCGCCGGTCCGCGTGCCGACCGGAGAAGATCAGCCCGCCCGTACGGGCCCGTCGAGGAGACGACTCGAATGACATCAACGGCAACGAGGCCGCGGGGAGCGCGGGCGCGCGCCGCCATCGCGGCGAAGACGTTGCGTACCGACCGCTGGTGGTTCGCCCCGCTGATCACCGTGATCGGGCTCAGCGCCTGGATCGCGTACGCGACGGTCCGGGTGTTCATGCACAAGTGGTACTGGGTCGACGAGTTTCACTACCTGACCCCGTTCTACTCGCCCTGCGTCACCGAGCGGTGTGTGGAGGGGGCCTCGCACTTCGGCCGGTTCCTGCCGGGCTGGTGGATCATCCCGGACGCCGCGCTGACCCTGCCGTTCCTGCTCCTGTTCCGGCTCACCTGCTACTACTACCGCAAGGCGTACTACCGGTCGTTCTGGCTGTCCCCGCCGGCCTGCGCCGTGCCGGACGGTCACGCCGAGTACGGCGGTGAGACCCGCTTCCCGCTGCTCGGCCAGAACCTGCACCGCTACTTCTTCTACGCCGCCGCGATCATCTCGCTGATCAACACCTGGGACGCGATCCTCGCCTTCCACTCGCCGAAGGGCTTCGGCTTCGGGCTGGGCAACATCGTCCTGCTGGTCAACGTGGTGATGCTCTGGGCGTACACCATCTCCTGCCACTCCTGCCGGCACATCATCGGCGGGCGACTCAAGCATTTCTCCAAGCATCCGGTGCGCTACCAGGCCTGGACCTTCATCTCGGCGTTGAACGTCCGGCACATGCAGCTCGCCTGGATCACCCTCGGCACGCTCGCGCTGACGGACTTCTACATCATGGCGATCGCCGCGGACTGGTTCCCCGACCTGCGGTTCATCAACTAAAGGGCCCCGACATGACCACTACCACGCGAATCGAACGACACCACTACGACGTCGTCGTGATCGGGGCCGGCGGCGCCGGCCTGCGCGCGGCGATCGAGGCCCGGCTCGCCGGCAAGAAGACCGCGATCATCTCCAAGTCGCTCTTCGGCAAGGCGCACACGGTGATGGCCGAGGGCGGCGCCGCCGCCGCGATGGGCAACGTGAACAGCCGGGACAGCTGGCAGGTGCACTTCCGCGACACCATGCGCGGCGGCAAGTTCCTCAACAACTTCCGAATGGCCGAGCTGCACGCGAAGGAGTCGCCGCAGCGGATCTGGGAGCTGGAGACGTACGGTGCGCTCTTCGACCGCACCAAGGACGGCAAGATCTCCCAGCGCAACTTCGGCGGCCACGAGTACCCCCGCTTGGCGCACGTCGGCGACCGGACCGGCCTGGAGCTGATCCGCACCCTCCAGCAGAAGATCGTCTCGCTCCAGCAGGAGGACCACCGGGAGTTCGGCTCGTACGACGCCCGGATCAAGGTGTTCTCCGAGACCACCATCACCGAGCTGCTGCTCGACGGCGACCGGATCGCCGGCGCGTTCGGCTACTACCGGGAGTCCGGGGAGTTCGTCCTGTTCGAGGCGCCGGCCGTGGTGCTGGCGACCGGCGGCGTCGGGCGCTCCTACAAGGTCACCTCGAACTCGTGGGAGTACACCGGGGACGGACACGCGCTGGCACTGCGCGCCGGGGGGACTCTGATCAACATGGAGTTCCTCCAGTTCCACCCGACCGGCATGGTCTGGCCGCCCTCGGTGAAGGGCATCCTGGTCACCGAATCGGTACGCGGCGACGGCGGCGTGTTGAAGAACTCCGACGGCAAGCGGTTCATGTTCGACTACGTCCCCGACGTCTTCCGCAAGCAGTACGCGGAGACCGAGGAGGAGGCGGACCGCTGGTACACCGACCCGGACAACAACCGGCGCCCGCCGGAGCTGCTGCCCCGCGACGAGGTGGCCCGCGCGATCAACAGCGAGGTCAAGGCCGGTCGGGGGTCCCCCGCCGGCGGCGTCTTCCTGGACATCGCCAGCCGGCGCTCGGCCGACGAGATCCGCCGGCGGCTGCCCTCGATGTACCACCAGTTCAAGGAACTGGCCGACGTCGACATCACCGCCGAGCCGATGGAGGTCGGGCCGACCTGCCACTACGTGATGGGCGGCGTCGAGGTGGACCCGGACTCCGGTGCCGCCTTCGGCCACGTACGCGGGCTCTTCGCCGCCGGTGAGGTCTCCGGCGGTATGCACGGCTCCAACCGGCTGGGCGGCAACTCCCTGTCCGACCTGCTGGTCTTCGGCAAGCGGGCGGGTGGGCACGCGGCCAGCTACGCCGACGGGCTGGCTGGCCGGCCGAAGGTGGCCGTGGACGCGGTCGAGGCCGCGGTGGAGACGGCGCTGGCCCCGCTGCAGCGGGACACCGGCGAGAGCCCGTACACCCTGCAGCAGGACCTCCAGGCGGTGATGGGGGATCTGGTCGGGATCATCCGGCGGGAGGGCGAGCTGGCCGATGCTCTGGGCCGGCTGGCGGAGCTGCGCGAGCGGGTGGCCAAGGTGAGCGCGGCCGGCGGCCGGCGCTACAACCCCGGCTGGCACCTGGCACTGGACCTGCGCAACATGCTGGTGGTCTCGGAGTGCACCGCGAAGGCGGCGCTGGAGCGGCAGGAGTCGCGCGGCGGGCACACCCGCGAGGACTACCCGGCGATGGAGCCGAAGTGGCGGCAGGTGAACCTGGTCTGCGCGCTGAACGGCGACACCGTGCAGCTGACCCGCAAGCCGCTGCCGAAGATGCGGCCGGAGCTGATCAGCCTCTTCGACCGGGCGGAGCTGGCCAAGTACCTCACCGACGAGGAGCTCGCCGATTTCGACGCCCTCGTCGCCGACGCTGGAGAGGCGGACAACCGATGAGCGCGAAGCGTCAGTTCCGGATCTGGCGGGGCGACGAGACGGGCGGGGACCTGCAGGACTACATGGTCGAGGTGAACGAGGGCGAGGTCGTCCTCGACGTCATCCACCGTTTGCAGGCGACCGACGCGCCCGACCTCGCGTGCCGGTGGAACTGCAAGGCCGGCAAGTGCGGCTCCTGCTCCATGGAGATCAACGGCAAGCCGCGGCTGGGCTGCATGACCCGGATGTCGACCTTCGGTGACGAGGAGACCGTCACGGTCACCCCGCTGCGCACCTTCCCGGTGATCCGGGACCTGGTCACCGACGTCTCGTTCAACTACGAGAAGGCCCGGGAGACGCCGGCGTTCGCCCCGCCGGCCGACGTGGCCCCGGGCGACTACCGGATGCAGCAGGTCGACGTCGAGCGCTCGCAGGAGTTCCGCAAGTGCATCGAGTGCTTCCTGTGCCAGACCGTCTGCCACGTGATCCGCGACCACGAGGAGAACAAGCAGGCGTTCTCCGGGCCGCGGTACTTCATCCGGGCGGCCGAGCTGGACATGCACCCGCTGGACGCCCGGACCGACCGCAAGGAGTACGCGCAGGCCGAACAGGGCCTCGGCTTCTGCAACATCACCAAGTGCTGCACCGAGGTCTGCCCGGAGCACATCAAGATCACTGACAACGGGATCATCCCCATGAAGGAACGGGTCGTCGACCGCAGGTACGATCCCCTTGTGTGGCTTGGTAGCAAGATCTTCCGCCGGGGCGAGACGCCCCAGACCAGCGTGACCACCGCCCGTCAGGGCTCGGCGACACCGCCGAGTACGAGCCGGGGCGGGACGCACTCGCACGCGGGTGGTTCGCACGACCCGCAGGCCGAGGAGCAGGCGCAGAGCGGCGTCAACTGGCACCGGGAGGTGC
This sequence comes from Micromonospora cremea, assembly GCF_900143515.1. Lineage (NCBI taxonomy): Bacteria > Bacillati > Actinomycetota > Actinomycetes > Micromonosporales > Micromonosporaceae > Micromonospora > Micromonospora cremea. The sequence goes on from NZ_FSQT01000002.1 coordinate 1,215,246, forward strand.
CGCACCCGACCGCTCCGGCGGTCGACGACCGGGGCAGGCTGCCGCTGACCGAGCTCACCTTCGACCGGGCCGCCGCGCCGTCGCCGTTCGGTGACGACGTGACCTTCCCGCTGCCTCCGGAGCACCTCAACTTCGCGCACCCGGAGCAGGACAACAAGCACTGAGCACGACCACCAGGACGGGGGCTCGCCGGCATCGCCGGGGCCCCCGTCCCCCATGTCAGCGTTGATCATGGGGTTGGCGGGTACTCGACGAGCCCGCCCACCCTGTGATCAGCGGGCCGGTGGCCGGGGATCCGCGAGCAGGGGGCGGAGCGCGGCGACGATGGGAGCGTCGGCGGGGAGCCAGGTGACCGAGTCCAGCTCGTCGGCGGAGAGCCAGCGAAGCGCCGAGTGCTCCAGCGCCTGCGGCTGATCGTCGTGCAGCAGCCGGGCGGCGTACACCTTGAGCACCGAGCGGCCGTGCGCCATCCGCACGTTGCGGCCGACCCGGTCGCCGATCTCCACGCGTACGGCCAGCTCCTCGACGCATTCCCGGACCAGCGCGTCGGTCTCGGCCTCCCCCGGCTCGACCTTTCCGCCGGGAAACTCCCACATCCCCGCCACCTCGGGCGGGGCGGAGCGGGCACAGGCGAGCACCCGCCCGTCCCGGATGATCGCCGCTCCCACGATCACCTTCAGGTCCCGTCGTTCAGCCTGCCCGCCACCATTAGCCCGTTCGGTCCGCACGGGCGTCCAGGGTGCCAGATCAATCGGCGGTTTGGGTACCGTCGCCGTCCGCTAGGCCAACAGAACACGGAAGTGTGGGCGTGGACACCCCTTCCGAGCGACGACAAACTAGAGGGCACCGACAAGACACGGGATGGCGACGATTTGGCCACAAGCCGGCAACGGCGCTTGGGGGGTGCGGTTATGCGCGTGCTGTTCAACAGCCGGGCCAAGCACGACTACCTTTCCGACGCGTTGACCCTGCTCTCAGGTTGGACGCGTGAAGGCGAGCAGATCCGACGGACTCTCGAGATCGACGATACCCAACACGCGGCGTTGACCGAACGGGTGAAGGTCGTCGCCGACGCGCTGCGTCTGCGCCCCGAGATCAGCCGCCGGGCAGACAGTACCCAGATCCGGGTCGGGCACGGTAACGGCGAGCCGCTGACCGAGGGCGAGGTCCTGCTGGCGGCCCGGATCGAGGACGCCTACCGCGCGGTCACCGAGTCCTGACCGCTCGCTGCGAAGTTCTGAGAATTCTGAGGTTTTCCTGAAAAGCACCCGGGTATCGATTCGGCGCGGTAGCGGACAACATGCCGCAACCAACTCAAATCTCTGATACCTCGCTTTTCAGGAGCTGACATGACCACCCCCATCCAGAACCGCGGCACCGACCACGTCGAGCACACCGGCCAGCACGACATTCGCCGCGTGCACCGCCACGGCGACGAGACCAAGCCGTCCTGGAAGACCACCGAGCTGGCGGTCTACCTGCTGGCCGTCATCGGGGTCCTGATCGCCTCGAACGCCGTCGGCGACGGCGCCGCCAACAACGGTGGCGACTACTTCGCCGCCGACAAGGCCTGGTGGTACATCACCCTGCTGACCATCGGTTACCTGGTCAGCCGCGGCCTGGCCAAGTCCGGCACCCGCAGCGCCGACCACGACCCGCGCAGCGACCACTGACGTACGCCGGAAGCCCCGCGCTTCCCGTTTCTCGGACGGGAACCGCGGGGCTTCCGCGTGGTCGGGCTCATCCGTCGGCGCGGGCGTCCTGCGGGTACCAGCGCAGCTCCACCGAGTTGCCGTCCGGGTCCCGCACGTAGATCGAGGTCGCCGAGCCGCGGGCACCGAACCGGTCGACCGGCCCGGTCAGCACCGTGAAGAGACCCGAGTCGATCACCTGCGCCCAGTCACCCGACCTCCACGGAACCGGAGTCGATCTCCGTCAGCGGAAACGAGGTGCCCGCCATGAGCAGACGGACCGGCCTGGTCGTCCGGGCACTGTCGGTGATCCTGTTGATCGTGGGCCTACTCGTGAAGGGAGCCAACGACGGCACGGCCTACTGGATCGGCTGGTTGCTGGTGGCCCTCGCCTGGGTGGGCGTCATCGTCGCCGGCATCGGCTCGAGCCGCCGCGCCGCACGCGAGAACGCCCGACTGCGGGCGGCACTACTCGGCGGCGAGGTCCCACCGAGAGCAGACGTACATCCTGAGCGTCCTCGCGTCGACGACGACCGCCCGGACCGGTGACCCCGGCCCGCTGGTGGGCGCCCTGACCATGTCGTACCCGGCGGGCACGATGCGGAGCATGTCTGAGCCATCTCCGCACCGACACCACGCCATCGACTACGTGGAGCTCACGGTCACCGACCTCGACCGGGCCAAGCGCTTCTACGCCGAAGCGTTCGACTGGCAGTTCAACGACTACGGGCCGGGGTACGCAGGCATCCGCAGCCCGCACGGTGACTCCGCGGCCGAGGTGGGCGGTCTGCGCGCCGACCAGGAGGTCCGGACGGGCGGCCCGCTCGTGCTGCTCTACTCGACCGACCTGGACCGGTCCGTGCAGGCGGTGGAGGACGCCGGCGGCCAGGTGGTGAACGGGCCGTACGAGTTCCCCGGTGGCCGCAGGTTCCACTTCACCGACCCCAGCGGCAACGAACTGGGCGTCTGGTCCGAGCTGTAGCGGGCCCGGACGGCGGACCGATCGCTACCAGCGGCACTGTCTTGTGCCCGCTGTGCCCCACACTGGCAGAAGCGGACGGCATCTGGTCGGCCTGGTCCTGCGCTGGTCAGCCGGAACTGTCAGACGGCAACGGCGGCCATCTGGGTGCACGAGTCCGCGCACCGACGGCACTGCTCGGCGCAGCGCATCATCTGTTCGTCTCCGCTGAACTGCGCGCAGTCGACCGCGCACGCCTGGCAGATCTGAGCACAGATACGCGATATCTCCGCGTTGAACCGCGACCCGCGCGCCATGAACGCCGCCGCCGTCCGGCATATCGCCGCGCAGTCCACCATCAGCTTGATGTGCTCGGCCTCGACGTGCCGGCCACCTTGATGCAGGCAGTAGGACAACGTCTCTTCACAGATCCGCAAACATTCCAACGCGTCGGTGATCGCCCGGTCCATCACGGCCTTGGTCATGCCTTGCGGCGCCATCTCGAAACCGACCTCCCTCACACAGGGTCTCGTCAACGCTGCGGGGTACCCGGCCCCGGCTTGGCTAACCGGGATCGGAATCGGAAGCACGAGTCATGGCTCGTCCAGCCGGAGGCGCCCCAGAGCGAGACACCTACCCCTGGCCTGCGGGAACGGCCGGATTCAGACGTTGAAGCGGAACTTAGAGCCGCTGTCCTGCTACCAGCGGGAACGCTCGTCCGCGCGTGCTCACACGGCGTCTCGGGCTGCCATCGCTGGTGGCTGCTTGACGACGTTTGACGGTGTCTTGTGCCCCCTGTGTGCCCCACACTGCCAGGAGCCCGGCCGCCCCCTCGACGGCCACGAAAGTTACCCGACCAGCTCGCCGCTTGCACTCGCCGACCTGGTCAGGGGCGGTCGTGCAGGAACCAGGCGTCGCTACGGGTTAGCGCGAGCGCGAGCTCCCAGGGATTCGATTCGAGATTGCCGGCTAGCGCCAGGATCTGGAGGGCAAGCTGCCACGCCTGCTCACCCAGAGCCGGCTGCCTGTCGACCACGAACTGCAGCATCGTCCGCCAGGACGCCACGAGTTCGGCTCCCCACTGCTGCTCCCATTGGCGGATCGCAGCCGCGAGTCCCTCCGGCCCCTGTGGTCGGAGGGCTCCGAAGTAGCTGAGCCAGGCGGGGGTCAACCACTGCCTCGGGGTCGGCAACAGCACAAGCTGCACCCCCTCGGGAGGCGTGTACCAGTTCCGGGTGCCGACCAGGCTCGCCGCTGTCCGCCAAACCCGCTCGACCGCGGCAGGGTCGGTCAACAGCCTCTCCCAGGTTAGACGTTCGACCGCCAAGAGTGTCGTTGGCAGAGTCACGTCCCGACCCACCTGCTGGGCGAAGTCCTCGCCGAGCCGGAGGGGCAACCACAGGTGCAACTCCTCGCGGTCGAGCGGCGAGTCTGTGCCCCACCAGCGATAGACCGTCCACGGGTCGACTGTCTGGGCCGCCTGGTCGAGGGCTTCAATCTCTTCGCTGGTCGGGTCGTGCCATTCCTCGTTCACACCGGTGAGAACGGGCCACCGGCCGATCTCGGAAACCGCCGCTCGAGCCGCCCGCCAGGCGGAAAGAAGCTGACTCTGCTCGATGCCGGTGACCACCCACGTCTGGCCCAGGCCCTCCTTAATCGGAAGCCCATCCAGCACCGTCCCCCGCAGCGCAGCGGCGATCTCATCTGGGTCCTCCATCACCCTCGTCACGCCGCGACCGTAGCCCACACCGCCGACACCGTCCGTCCTGGACAACGATGCCGCCTGCCAGCGGCACACCCGTCAGATCCGGTGGCGCACACCTGCTCAGGCCGGCGCGGCCCCTTCGGTGTGAACGCGGGTACGGGGCAGCGTTGTGTGTCATCCAGTGCCGTCTTGCACTGTCGAGGTCCGCGACACGGGCGCGCATCGCGGCATGGCCGAACCGCCGGCGATGGGCTGCCACGACCCGTAGTGATCGAATCGCGGCAGAGATCCGGACGTCTGGGTGCCCCCTTTGGCTGGAGCGAGCTTGTCCTACCCCTCTGCTCCAATCCCGTCATGCATGTCGTCGTCACAGGCGCACTCGTTGAAAACGGCGCGGTCCTGCTAGTACACCGCAGGCCGACCAAACGGGCATACCCAGATGTCTGGGATCTGCCCGGGGGGCAGGTCGAAGCGGGTGAGTCGGAACTACAAGCCCTCGCGCGTGAGATGCACGAGGAGCTCGGTGTTCACATTGTGGCGGAGTCCGCTTCACGGTTGGGCGTCTTGCATGCCGGCAGTGGTGAGGACGCCCTTCACGTGGGCGTCTGGCAAATTGGAGACTGGGTCGGCTCTCCGACCAACCGTGCACCTGACGAGCATGACGACATCGCATGGGTCGGGATCAGCGAGCTGGGCGGCCTTCCCCTCGTGCATGGCGTCTTGGCGGCAATGGTTCGTTCTCTGCCTGAGTTCGAGTGCGCTCGCAGGCACTCAGATGTCACCGACTGCAACCAGGACGACCGAAGAACCAAGGCCGACTGTCATGCATGTGCTGGGACGGATTCGTCAAGCAGGTGGCGGGACTAGACACGCCGGCAGCCGGCTGCGTCCTTCACCGGGTGATGCTTGACGTCGGCCGACGACAAAGCCGCGGGCTTGCTGCCGTTGGCGGTGGTGGCCGGCTTCTTGGCCGGCTTGCCCTGTGCCGGGAGGGTGATCGTCGGTGCGTCGACGTCCGGCAGGTCCAGGGCGGTCGGCACCGTCAGCGGTGCCTGCTCGACCGTCGGGGTGGCCGGGTCGATCACGTCGACCAGCGGCGACCCCACGGTCGCGTTCAGCACCTCGCGGCGCTTGATGTCGAACCGCAGGTACGCGGCGTTGCCTACCGGAGAGCATCACGACCCACGACCTACGCCACCACTACGCCTCGGTACTGCTGATGCAGGGCGAGTCGGTCATCGTGGTCGCCGAGCGGCTGGGGCACGAGAACGCAACCCTGGTCCTGTCGACGTACGGGCACCTGATGCCGGACTCGGAGGAGCGCACCCGACGCGCCGTCAATGAGGCGTGGGGTTGTGCCCCCGGTGTGCCCCAGAACGAGGTTCCAACGTCTTGAGCTGCGGTAACGGGCCGGATTCAGACGTTGAAGCGGAACTCCACCACGTCGCCGTCCTGCATGACGTACTCCTTGCCCTCGATGCGGACCTTGCCCGCCGCCTTGGCCGCCGCCATCGAACCGTGCTCGACCAGGTCGTGGTACGAGACCACCTCGGCCTTGATGAAGCCGCGCTGAAAGTCGGAGTGGATGACGCCCGCGGCCTCCGGCGCGGTGGCGCCGACCGGGACGGTCCAGGCCCGCGCCTCCTTCGGGCCGGCGGTCAGGTACGTCTGGAGCCCGAGGGTGCGGAAGCCGACGCGGACGAGCTGGTTGAGGCCGGGCTCGTTCTGCCCGATCGACTCCAACAGCTCGCGGGCCTCCTCCTCGGGCAGGTCCACCAGCTCGGATTCGATCTTGGCGTCCATGAAGACGGCCTCAGCGGGGGCGACCAGAGCGCGCAGCTCGTCGAGGAACGCCTCGTTGGCCAGTTCGGCCTCGTCGACGTTGAAGACGTACAGGAAGGGCTTGGTGGTGAGCAGGTGCAGCTCGCGCAGGTGCTCCAGCTCGATCTTGGCGGCGGCGGCCCCGGCGTACAGGGTGGTGCCGCCGTCGAGCACCTCGATGGCAGCCTTCGCGGCGGCGACCGCGGCCAGGCGGTCCTTGCGGAGCTTGGCCTCCTTCTCCAACCGGGGCAGCGCCTTGTCCAGGGTCTGCAGGTCGGCGAGGATCAGCTCGGTGTTGATCGTCTCGATGTCGTCGGCCGGGGAGATCTTGCCGTCGACGTGCACCACGTTCGGGTCGGAGAAGGCCCGCACCACCTGGCAGATCGCCGAGGCGTCCCGGATGTTGGCCAGGAAGGCGTTGCCCCGACCCTGCCCCTTCGACGCGCCACGGACCAGGCCGGCGATGTCGACGAACGACACCGGCGCCGGCAGAACCTTCTGCGAGGAGAAGATCTCGGCCAGCTTGCCCAGCCGCTCGTCGGGCAGCCCGACCACGCCGACGTTGGGCTCGATGGTGGCGAACGGGTAGTTCGCCGCCAGCACGTCGTTCTTGGTCAACGCGTTGAAAAGCGTGCTCTTGCCGACGTTGGGCAGGCCGACGATGCCGATGGTGAGACTCACGACGGGCCAGCTTACGCCGGTGCTGGGCGGGCCGGTCCACGCGGCTCGGTTTTCGACTCCGGCGGACCCGTGCCAGCGGGGCGCCGGCCGGCCGTCAGCCGAGCAGGCGTGGGGCGATGACCGCCTCGCGGACGCTGCCGTCCGCGCCGCGGCTGACCTCGTACGCCGAAACGCCCTCGCGGTCCGCGACCGCCTCGACCAGTCGGGTGCCCCGGTAGACGAGCCCGACCCCGTCGTCGGTGCAGTGGCTGGTCGGCAGAGTCTCGTCGCCGACCAGCTCGTGCATCAGCGGTCGCCGCTGGCCCTCGCTGTCGTAGTGCACCCCGTTGCCGTACGGCAGCCAGCCCAGGCCGTCGGTGAAGCCGCGCAGCCGCGGGCCGAAGCTGTCGGTGGCGCCACCCACATGCCAGCAGATCGAGCCGGCGGAGACGCCGCCCAGCACCACGCCGGCCTGCCAGCACTCGTGCAGGATCTCGTCGAGCCCGTGCACCCGCCACAACGCGACAAGGTTGGCCACGCTGCCGCCGCCGACCCAGATCACGTCCTGGGCGAGCAGGTGGGCGCGGACGTCCTCGACGTTCGGCATCGGGAACAGGGCGAGGTGCGACAGCCGGAAACGGGTGTCGGCGAACGCGCCGTAGATGGCCGTGAACGAGGTGGGCTGGTCCCCGACGGCCTGCCCGAGGTAGCAGATGCGCGGCTGCGGGCCGGCGTCGGCCAGCTCCGCGGCCAGCTCGAACACCGGGCCGGGGCGCAGGTCGGTGGGGCCGCGGTCGCCCCGGAAGAAACCCATGCTGGTGGCGAGGATGGTCGGTTCGCTGGCGGGCATGCGGGTCCTTCCGTCGGTGCGGGACGGCTCTCATCCTGCCGCAGCCGGCCGCCGGCCGATCACCCCGCCCGGGGCGGCCAGGCCAGGCCAGGCAGGACGCCGGCCCACTCAGCCGGCGCGTCGCTGACGGGGCACCAGGGCCATCGCCCCGGCGATCCTCCCGGTCGGCTCGCCGCCGCCCGCCCGACCCGACGTGGCCTCGGCGGACGGATCCGACTGGGCCGGTCGGTCCGGCTCCGTCCCGGTGGGATGGCCCTCAACTGGATCGGCGGTGCGCTGGCCCTCGGCCGGCTCGCTCTCCGGCCAGTGACCCGGACGCAGCTCCCCGAACGGCCGTTCCTCCGGGGGCAGTTGCGCGGCGGCGGCGCGGGGCAGGGTGAACCGTTCGGCGGCGGCCGGGCCGGCCCAGACCGACTCGCGCAGCATCCAGCGCACCTCGTCGGCCGTCCAGCCCAGACCCGACCGGACGGCGATCTCCCGAACCAGCCGCCGGCCGACCCTCGTGTCGTCGTCGTAGAAGCGCATGCACCAGTGGTGCGTCCACATGCCCAGCGCACGCAGGCCCGCGTCGTCGAGCGAGCGGGCCAGCCGGCCACAGGCGGTGTCGGCGAAGGCCCGCTCGGCGTCGGCCGCCCGGTCCCGCTCGATCGCGCCGACGGCGGCCGGCGCCACGGCCCGCATCCGGCGGTAGAAGGACTGCACCACCGCGCGGGGCAGCGGCGGGAACGCGTCCCGTGTCGATGCCGCCGCCCGACCCGCCACGCTCGCCATCACCGCACCCCTTCTTGAGTTGGTGGCCGGACGTTACCCCCCACGACCGACACTTCCGGGCGGAAAAGCCGCTCGGATCATGGATAGCGAGGATGACCTGGGGCGTCTGTACGGGTGACAACGAAACGGGGTGGTGAGTGGACGAGGACGAGCGCGCCCGGTTGGCCGAGTTCGTCGCCAGCCGGACTCCGGCGTTGATGCGGGTCGCGTACCTGCTGACCGGGGATCGCAACGCCGCCGAGGATCTGTTCCAGTCGGCGTTGGCACGGACCATCCCGAAGTGGGGGTCCATCCGGCACGCCGACCCCGAGGGGTACCTGCGCGTGGTGATGTACCGCGAGCAGATCAGCTGGTGGCGGCGACTACGGCGGTGGCGGGAGACGCCGCTCAACCCGGCGGACGAGCCGGTGGGCGCCGATCCGAGCGGCGGGTCGGACGTGCGGTTGGCGATGCGCGCCGCACTGCGCCACCTGCCACCGGCGCAGCGGACGGTGGTGGTCCTGCGCTACTACGAGGACCTGCCCGAAGCGCGGGTCGCCGAGCTGCTCGGCTGCTCGGTGGGCACGGTGCGCAGCCGTACCCACCGGGCCGTCAGCCGGCTGCGCGAGTTGCTGCCGGAGGTCGAATTGCTGGAGGTACGGCGATGACCGATCCCTTCGAGCACCTCATCCGCTCCACCCTCACCGACCTGGCCGAGGAGGCACCGATCGTGCATGACCAGTTGAGCCGAGCGGAACGGCGGGTGCGCAACCGACGCCGGGCCACGGTGACCATGGGGGCGGTGGGCACCCTCGCGGCCGTCCTGATCGCCGCCCCGTTCGCTCTCGCCGGGACCGGGTCGGACCAACCCCGGCCGGCCGCGCCCAGCCCGGCGAGCCCTTCGGTCGGGCCCAGCCTGCCCGCGCCCACCCCCTCCGGGCCGGTCGTCGTACCCAGCCCGCCCGGCGTGCCGAGCCCGGCGAGTCCGACGATCGTGCCGACTCCGCTCGGCCCGCCCGGCGTGCCCGGCCCACCCGGCGTACCGACGCCGGCGCGACCGACGGTCGAGCCGAGCCCGCTCGGCCCGCTCGGCGTGCCGAGCCGGGCGAGCTGATCAGATCCGGTCAGATCGGGCGGCTTCTCCGCCCGATCTGACCGGCCGGCCGCCGTCGGCTCGGGACGTGGCGGATCTGCACCGACGACGTCGGCAGCACGATCCGCTCGATCGACCCATCGCTCTCCAGCTCCTTGGAGCCGCTGGGCGAGGCCTTCGGTCCGAGATCCCGGTCACCATCGCGCGGTATTCCCCGGACCGGCGGGCTCCCGCACCCCGGCGAGCCGGAGCAGTAGCCAAGCCTGGTTTGCCGGGGCCGGTACGACCGCCCACTCTTGGGCCATGACCGATCACGGACACCGGCCCGCCTCCGGCCTGATCCTCGACCCGCCTGTCGTGCCGGCGGTCGGCGAGCAGGTGCGGGAGGGTCAGCGATGAGCCGCGCCCTGGCCCGGGTGCCCGACTCGCTCACCGGTCAGATCGTCACACCCGGCGACCGCAGGTACGCGCAGCTGCGCTCGACGTACACCACGACGGCGTCGCCGGCCGGCGTCCTGCTGCCGAAGAACACCGCGCAGGTGGTCGCCGCGATCCGCTACGCGCGCGAGCAACGGCTGCCGATCGCCGTCCGCAGCGGCGGACACGGTCTCTCCGGCGCCTCCTCCAACAACGGTGGCCTGGTCATCGACCTGTCCATGCTCAACCGGGTGCAGGTTCTCCACGAACGGTCCGGGCTGTTCCGGGTCGAGGCCGGCGCGCGCTGGGCGAACGTCGCGAAGGCGCTGGCGCCGTACGGCCTGGTGATCAGTTCGGGTGACCACGGCAACGTCGGCGTCGGCGGCCTGGCCACCGGCGGTGGCGTCGGCTGGCTGGTCCGCTCCTCCGGCCTCACCATCGACCGCGTCCGTGCCGTGGAGGTGGTGCTCGCGGACGGGACGCTGGTGCGCGCGGACGCGGAGCACGAGCCGGAGCTGTTCTGGCTGGTCCGGGGCGCCGGCGCGGGGGCGGGGATCGTGGTGGCGTTCGAGATCGAGGCCACTGAGCAGCGCAGCGTCGGGGTGGCGCAGCTCGTCATCGAGGCGCACCCGGACGGCCGCACCGTTCGGGACTGGGCGGGCTACCTGGCCCAGGCCCCCCGAGAGCTGTCCGCGGCCGCCGTGCTGTTCTCGGAGGGACGGTCGGCCCTCATGTCCATCACCGCCGTGGTGGCCGCCGAGAGCCTGCGCCGGGCCCGGCCCCTGGTCGAGCCGCTGCTGGCCATCGGGAAGGTGCTCGAACACCGGACCGACCTGCTGCCCTACCCGACCCTGGTGCCGACCGCACACCTGCACCCGAACGTCGGGCAGCAGCGGGGCACGACCACCAACGGTTTGTTCACCGAGCTGGGCGACGCCGCCGCGCGGGCGGTGACGCGGGCGGTCACCGGACCGGGGCGGGCAGTCATCCAGCTCCGCTCGCTGGGCGGGGCGGTCAACGACGTCGCCCCCGAAGCGACCGCCTACCCGCACCGGCACCAGAACACCCTGGTCATCGCCTCGACGTTCCCTCCGCAGAGCGGCGCGGCGTTGGACGCCGCCTGGCGGAGCGCCGCCGGCCGGGCCGACGGGTCCTACGTCAACTTCGAGAGCCGGCCGGACCCGGCGGCGTTCGCCCGGATCTACCCGGGTGAGACCGGTGCCCGGGTACGGCGGCTGTGGCGGCGGTACGACCCGGACGGCGTGTTCCGGCCGGCCCTGCTCACCGGCCAGCCGACCCGATCCGGCCAGTCGACCCGATCCGGCCAGCCTCATCGGCGCCGCCGCTGAGCCGCCAGCGCACGGCCACGTCCGATTCCCGCCAGCCGACAGCCCGCGGAGCGGAGCATCATCGGTGACGTGGAGATGGACTTCGAGCGGTGCTACCGGGCCGTGGACAGCCGTGACCAGCGGTTCGACGGCTGGTTCTACACCGGCGTGACGTCGACCGGGATCTACTGCCGGCCGTCCTGCCCCGCGACCACGCCCAAGCGACAGAACGTCCGGTTCTTCCCGTCCGCCGCCGCGGCGCAGGGCGCCGGGCTGCGCGCCTGCCGCCGCTGCCGGCCGGACGCCGCACCGGGCTCGCCCCAGTGGGACGTCCGCGCCGACGTCGTCGGCCGGGCGATGCGACTGATCGCAGACGGGGTGGTCGACCGGGACGGCATCCCCGGGCTGGCCGCCCGGCTCGGCTACACCGAGCGGCACCTGCACCGGATGCTGCGCGCCGAGATGGGTGCCGGTCCGCTCGCGCTGGCCCGGGCCCAACGGGCGCAGACCGCCCGGGTCCTGATCGAGACGACCGGCCTCGGGATGGCCGAGATCGCGTTCGCCGCCGGCTTCGGCAGCGTGCGGCAGTTCAACGACACGGTCCGCGAGGTGTACGCGATCGCCCCGTCCGAGCTGCGGGCGGCCCGCGGCCGGCACCAGGCGCCGGTCGGGGCGGGAACGATCACGCTCCGGCTGGCGTACCGTCCGCCGCTGCACGCCCGGGCGCTGCTGGACTTCCTCTCGGTGCGGGCGCTGCCCGGGGTGGAGGAGGTCCGCGACGGGACGTACCGCCGTGGGTTGCGGTTGCCGCACGGCGCCGGCGAGGTGGCGCTGACACCGGCGGACGGGCACGTGGCGGCGACCCTGCGCCTGGCCGACCTGCGCGACCTGGCGCCGGCGGTGGCCCGTTGCCGCCGGCTGCTCGACCTGGACGCGGACCCGGTCGCCATCGACGCCACACTCGCCGCCGACCCGGCGCTCGCCCCGGCGGTCGCCGCCGAACCCGGCATCCGGGTACCCCGCGCGGTGGACGGCTTCGAGCTGGCGGTCCGCGCCATCGTCGGCCAGCAGGTCTCGGTCACCTCCGCCCGCACCACCCTCACCCGCCTGCTGGCCGCCCGCGACCGCGTCGATCATGAGGTTGGCGGGTCGGACGGAGATCGAACCCCCGGTCAACCTCATGATCAACGCGGTCTCCGCGGGTTTCCCAGTGCGGAGGAGGTGCTGGGGGTGCCGGATGAGGGGTTCGGGATGCCGGTCGGGCGGCGGGAGACGGTGCGCGCCCTGGCGCGGGCGGTGGCCGACGGGGAGCTGGACTTGGCGTCGGGCGGTGACCGCGAGGAGACCGTCCAGCGGCTGCTGGCGCTGCCCGGCATCGGCCCGTGGACCGCCGGCTACCTGGCCATGCGCGCCTTCGGCGACCCGGACGTCCTGCTCCCCACCGACCTGGCGGTCCGACGCGGCGCGGCCGCGCTCGGCCTGCCGGACACCGCGAAGACCCTCGACGCGTACGCCGAACGTTGGCGCCCCTGGCGGTCCTACGCCACGATCAGACTCTGGAGAGCGGCATGAGCATCGACAGCACCGTGCTGAACACACCGACCGGCCCGCTGAGCATCCTCGCCGGTCCGGACGGTGAGGTCCGGGCGGCCGGCTTCACCCCGGACCCGGCGGCGCTGCTGCCCCTGGTCCACCCCACCCTGCGGGCGGCACTGCGACCGCGCGCCGACCTCGGCCCGGTCAGCGTGGCCGTCCGGTCCTACCTGGACGGTGACCTCACCGCCATCGACGCGGTGCCGGTGCGGCAGAGCACCGGTGGCGAGTTCATGGCGCACGCCTGGCAGGTGCTGCGCGAGGTCCCGCCGGGCAGCCCGGTCACCTACACCGGGTACGCCGCGCTGGCCGGCCGGCCGCCGGCGGTGCGGGCCGCTGCGGCCGCCTGCGCCCGTAACGCGGTGGCGCTGTTCGTGCCCTGCCACCGGGTGCTGCGTACCGACGGCACGCTCGGTGGCTACCGCTGGGGGCTGGACGTGAAGAAGTGGCTTCTCGGTCATGAGCGGCGGTTGACAACAACCTGACACAAGCATCGACACCCGTTGACGCTACCGTCGGGTAGTGCCTGCGGAGAGCGACGGCGACCCGGCCGCCCGGGTCGCCGCGGGCCCCCACCCCGTGCACAACCTCTGGCGGCTGCGCCGCTACCTGCGCCCGTACGCCACCGAGTTCGCCTGGCTGCTGGTCGCCGGGCTCGCCGGCACCGCGGCCGGGATCGCCGTACCGCTGGTGGTGCGGCGGGTGGTGGACGGGCCGGTGGCCCGGCACGATCCCGCCGGCCTGCTCCAGCTCGGTGGTTTGGCGCTGCTGCTCGGCGTGGTCGAGGCGGTGCTCATCTTCATCCGCCGTTGGGTGCAGTCCTCCTCGGCGGTGGGCATGGAGGCGGCGCTGCGCGCCGACGTCTACGCGCACCTGCAAGGGTTGCCGACCAGCTTTCACGACCGTTGGCAGTCCGGCCAGTTGCTCTCCCGGATCACCAGCGACCTCTCGGTGATCCGGCGGTTCCTCTCCTTCGGCGTCTTCTTCCTGGTGCTCAACCTGACCACCTACCTGGTGGTGGTGCTGCTGCTGATCCACCTGCACGCGGCGCTCGGGCTGCTGGTCGCGGCCAGCGCGGTGCCACTGTTGCTGATCAGCCGCCGGTTCGGCCGGCACTACCACGCCGCGTCCCGCCGGATGCAGGATCAGCAGGGCGACGTGGCGACCCTGGTCGAGGAGACCGCGCAGGGCCTGCGCACCATGAAGGCGTACGGCCGGGGGGTCGAGTTGGCCGCCCGCTTCGCCGGCGGCGCCCGGACGCTGCACGACACCGGCGTGGGCAAGGGTCGGCTGCTGGCCAACACCGCGGCGCTGCTCGACCTGGTGCCCAACCTGACCCTCGGCGTGGTGCTGGTGGCCGGGGCGGCCGCCGCCGCGCGGGGGGCGCTCACCATCGGCGAGCTGGTCGCGTTCGTCAGCCTCCAACTGATGCTCATCTGGCCGGTGCAGTCACTGGGTTGGATCATCGCCAACGGCCAAGAGGCGGCCACCGCCGCCGACCGGATCCAGGAGGTGCTGGACACCCCGCCGCAGATCGTGGATTCTCCCGGCGCGCTCGCCCTGCCCCGCGACGCGGTCCACGGTCGACTCCGTTTCGAACGGGTCGCGTTCCGTTACCCGGGCACGGCCACGCCGGTGCTGCGCGAGATCGACCTGACCATCGAGCCGGGCGAGACGCTGGCGCTGGTCGGTGCCACCGGCTGCGGCAAGAGCACGCTGCTCTCCCTGGTGCCCCGGCTGCACGAGGTGACCGGCGGCCGGATCACCCTGGACGGGCACGACCTGCGCGAGCTGCGGCTCGACTCACTGCGCCGACTGGTCGGGGTGGCGTTCGAGGAGCCCACGCTCTTCTCCATGTCGGTCCGGGAAAACCTCACCCTGGGGCGCCCGGACGCCGGCGACGACGAGGTTCGCGCCGCCCTGACGCTGGCCCAGGCCGACTTCGCGTACGACCTGCCGTGGGGGTTGGCCACCCGGGTGGGTGAGCAGGGGTTGTCCCTCTCCGGTGGCCAGCGGCAGCGGCTGGCGCTGGCCCGGGCGGTGCTCGGTCGCCCGGCACTGCTGGTGCTGGACGACCCGCTGTCCGCCCTCGACGTGCACACCGAGGCGCTGGTCGAGGCGGCGCTGCGGCGGGTGCTGCGGAACAGCACCGCGCTGCTGGTGGTGCACCGGCCGTCGACGATCGCGCTGGCCGACCGGGTCGCCCTGCTCGACGGCGGGCGGATCACCGCGATCGGCCGGCACTCCGAGTTGCTGGCGACCGTACCGGCCTACCGGGCCCTGCTGGCCGCCGAGCCGCCAGCCGGGCAGCCACCGCCGCCCGCGGCTACCGGGCCGGCGACGCCTGCGACGCCCACTGTGGATGGACGGGGGCTGGTGCGTTCGTGAGCGTGCCGGAGCAGGCCGATCCGCCCGGGGAGGAGCCCGAGCTGACCCGCTGGCGCGGGACGGCCACCGACCCGGAGGCCGACCGCAGCCGGGCCGAGGAGAACAGCCCCGAGGCGGTCGCCCGGCTGCGCCGGCACAGCCGGTCACTGCTGGCCGACCTGCTCCGCCCGCACCGGAGGCGGCTCGCCGCCGCGGTCGGCCTCCTGCTGGCCCAGAACGCCGCCGCGATGGCCGGCCCGTACCTGGTCATGATCGGCATCGACCGGGCCATCGCGCCGCTGCGGGCCGGCAACCCCGGCCCGCTGGCCGCCGTCGCCGGGGCGTTCGCCGCCGCCGCGGTGACCGAGTACGCGGCCCGGCGCGGCTTCCTCGCCCTGTCCGCCCGGATCGGCCAGGCCGTCCTGCTGGACCTGCGGCAGCGGGTGTTCGGGCATTTCCTGCGGCTGTCGGTGGGCTTCCATGAGCGGTACACCTCCGGCCGGATGGTCTCCCGACTCACCAGTGACCTCGACTCGATCGCCGAGCTGGTCGACGGCGGGATCGACAGTCTGGTGCTCGCCGGGCTGTCGATCCTGTCGGTGGCCGCCATCCTGCTCTGGCTGGACCTGCCACTGGCCGCGGTGACGCTGCTCGCCTTCCCGTTCCTGTTCTGGCTCTCGCGCTGGTTCGCTCAGGCGTCGGCCAGCGCCTACCGGCGGACCCGGGAGGCGGTCGCGCTGGTCATCGTGCACTTCGTCGAATCGATGCGGGGCATCCGGGCCGTGCAGGCGTTCCGCCGGGAGCCGCGTAACCAGCGAATCTTCGTGGCGCTCGGCGAGGACTACCGGTCGACCAGCCTGCACGCCTTCCGGCTGATCGCCACGTACTCCCCCGCGATCAAGCTGATCGGCAACGTCACGGTGGCGGTGGTGCTCTGCTACGGCGGCTGGCGGGTGCTCGGCGGACGCACCGAGGTCGGAGTGCTCGCCGCGTTCCTGCTCTACCTGCGTCGCTTCTTCGAGCCGATGCAGGAGCTCAGCCAGTTCTACAACTCGCTCCAGTCGGCCACCGCCGCCCTGGAGAAGCTGGCCGGGGTGCTGGACGAGCGGCCGGCGGTCGCCGAGCCGGCCCGGCCGGTGCCACTGCCGACCGGCGCCGGCCGCGGCGAGCTGACCTTCCGGGCGGTCTCCTTCGGCTACCGCGCGGACACCCCGATCCTCGCCGGACTGGAGCTGACCGTGCCGGCCGGGCAGACCGTCGCGCTGATCGGGCCCACCGGCGCGGGCAAGTCGACCATCGCCAAGCTGGTGGCCCGGTTCCACGACCCGGACGCCGGCACGGTCCGGCTGGACGGGATCGACCTGCGCGAGGTCAGCGACGCCGACCTCCGCCGCGCGGTGGTGCTCGTGACCCAGGAGAACCACCTGTTCAGCGGCACCGTGGCGGAGAACATCCGGTTCGGCCGGCCGGACGCCGACGACGCCGCGGTGCAGGCCGCCGCCCGGGCGATCGGCGCGCACGAATTCATCGCCGCACTACCCGAGGGGTACGGCACCCAGGTGCACCGGCGCGGCGGCCGGCTCTCCGCCGGACAGCGGCAGCTGGTCGCGTTCGCCCGGGCGTTCCTGGCCGATCCGACCGTCCTGATCCTGGACGAGGCGACGTCCTCGCTGGACGTGCCGACCGAGCGGCTGGTGCAGCGCGCGCTCGGCACCATCCTGCGGGACCGGACCGCGCTGGTGATCGCCCACCGACTCTCCACGGTGGAGACCGCCGACCGGGTGCTCGTCCTCGACGGCGGGCGGGTCGTCGAGGACGGTCCGCCCGGCCAACTCGCCGACGCCGGTGGCCGATACGCCGCCCTGCACCGGCAGTGGCGGGAATCGCTGTTGTAGCTACAATCACGGCTCGTCGGTCGCACACCGCCCGGTGCGGCCGGCATCGACGACTGGTTTGTTCAGGTCGGGCACCGCCGAACGCACGGGGGAGGGCACGGGGTGCGCACACGGGGACGCATGATCGTGGCTGGGCTGGCCATCGCCGGCCTGATCGGGGCCGCCGTCGCGGTGACCACCGGGGACGGCGCCGAGCGCCCCGCGGTGACCACGGCCGCGGCCGCGGCTGAGGAAGGGCTGGGCAGCGCGACAGCCAGCGGACCGACCGCGCCACCCGGCGCGACCGCCTCCGCTGGAGCCGCGCCCGCCCGGCAGACGGAGACGGAGCCGCAGCGGGAGCCCACTTCCGGGCCGGTGCGCGCCCGACCAACCGAAGTGGTGGCTCAGGCGGCGCCCGCGTCGGTGGCGTACCTGCAGGACCGCTACCGGATCTCCGCGACCGAGGCGGCCCGGCGGCTCGCCCTCCAGGAACTCTCCGCGCCCCTCGCCGCGCGGCTGACCGAGCAGGTCCCGCGCTCGTACGGCGGCATGTGGCTCGACCAGGCGGCCGGCGGCGTGCTCACGGTCGGAGCGACCGACGTCGCGGCGGTCCAGGCGGCCGTGGCCGACGTACCGGACCGGACGCACGTCCGGGTGGTCGCCGTGCGGCACACGCTGAGTCAGCTTGCCGAGGCCGCAACCGGTGTCGCCGCCGCACTCGACGCGTCCCCCGGCTCGGACGTGGTGGTGGACCAACAGGCCAACGAGGTCGTGGTGCTCACCGGCGACCGGATCGCTGCGGACGAACCGCGCCTCGCCGAGGCGCGCCGCGCCGCCGGGGTGCCGACCCGGACCCAGGCCCGGACCCCGGCGACCAACGTGCCGAAGGCGTGTGACCCGCGCTACTGCCCGCAGGCGCCGATGCGCGGCGGCATCCGCCTGGACGTGCCGCGCGACGACGGCAGCGTCGGTGGCTGCACCACCGGCTTCAACCTGATCGTCGGAGTGCGCGAGGCGTACGTGCTGACCGCGGGGCACTGCGTCGTCGGCGGACGGCATCAGCAGGTGGACCGGACCTGGCACCAGTTCCTCGGCCCGAAGGTGCCGGTGAACGTGGAGGCGCCGAACCCGGACCTGGCCGAGAACGCCTACCCGTACGACTACGCGATCATGCCGTACCAGACCGGGGCGCTCTCCCGATGGGCGTACCCGCGGGGCGCCACCGCGGGGCCCAGCCTGGTCAACTACTGGTGCGTTCCGGACAACAAGCAGTGCGCCACCCGCGGCAGCCGGGACGTGCCGATCACCGGCTACGTGCCGTGGAAGGACATCCAGACCGGTTGGGTGGTCTGCGCGACCGGGTCGGCGTACACGCCGAAGGCCGGTGAGCAGTACGTCGACTCCGGCGCCGGGGCCGGCTACGTGCCCGGCACCCGGTGCGGGGAGATCATCGGCAAGAGCAGCGGTGGCATCGACGTCCAGATCTGTGCCAGGCCGGGAGACAGCGGCGGCCCGCTGTTCACCGAGGCCGACGGCAAGGCGCTGGGCATCCTCTCGAACGGCGACCCGGGGCAGGGCGCCTGCACCAACCCGAACGAGAAGAACTTCTACGCCCCGATCTCCACGATCCTGGATCGGGCGAACGCCCGCAGCGGCGAAAGGCTGCGGATCCGGCTGGCCACCTCCGGCCCGGTGGACGGTCCGGTCGCCCGGTGACGTGACCGACCGGCGCAAGCCGGTCGGTCACCGACGATCGACGTGCCGCACCTCGTCCAGCGGTTGCCGGCTCATGAGGGCCCAGCGGAGGCGTCGGCACGAAATCCATCGTGGCACGAGCGTTAACCCGTGGTCCGGCCGTTGGCCCCTGCCTACGATCGCAGGATGACCGATACGGCAAGGACGGCCCGCGCCAGTGTCCCCGAGCGTCCGACCCTGGACGGGCTCGAGGAGACCTGGGCGCACCGCTGGCAGGAGGAGGGCACGTACGCGTTCGACCGCTCGAAGGTGACTGTTCCGGGTCGTGGCGCGGCGTCGGACGCGCCGAGCCGGAATGCTCGCAGGGCCGAGGTGTACTCGATCGACACCCCACCGCCGACCGTATCGGGCGAGCTGCACATGGGGCACGTCTTCTCGTACACGCACACCGACACCACGGCGCGCTACCAGCGGATGCGCGGCAAGGCGGTCTTCTACCCGATGGGCTGGGACGACAACGGCCTGCCCACCGAGCGCCGGGTGCAGAACGTGTACGGGGTGCGGTGCGACCCGGCGCTGCCGTACGACCCGGTGTGGCGGCCGCCGGCGACGCCGATCGACGAGGCGGCGCGCCGCGACCCCACCCCGATCTCGCGGCGCAACTTCATCGAGCTGTGCGAGCGGCTGACGGTTGTCGACGAGCAGGCCTTCGAGGCGCTCTGGCGGAGGCTCGGGCTCTCCGTGGACTGGTCCCTGACGTACACCACGATCGGTCGGGTGGCTCGGGCGACCAGCCAGCGGGCGTTCGTGCGCAACGTGCGCCGCGGCGAGGCGTACCAGGCGGAGGCGCCGACGCTGTGGGACGTCGGTTTCGCGACCGCGGTCGCCCAGGCCGAACTGGAGGACCGGGAACGACCCGGCGCCTACTACCGGCTGCGGTTCACCAGCTCGGAGGGGCGAGAGGTGCTCATCGACACCACCCGGCCCGAGCTGCTGCCGGCCTGCGTGGCGCTGGTCTGCCACCCCGACGACGAGCGGTACGCCGACCTGGTGGGCGGCACGGTGCGCAGCCCGCTGTTCGACGTCGAGGTGCCGGTGTACGCCCATCCGCTCGCCGACCCGGCCAAGGGCACCGGCATCGCGATGGTCTGCACGTTCGGCGACCTGGCCGACGTGACCTGGTGGCGAGAGCTGCGGCTGGACACCCGGGTGGTGATCGGCCGGGACGGCCGGCTGCTCCCCGAGCCGCCCGCCGGGGTGCCGGCGCAGCCGTACGCGGCACTGGCCGGGCAGACCGTCAACAGTGCTCGCCGGGAGATCGCCGGGATGCTCGCCGACGCGGGTGACCTGATCGGCGAGCCGCGCCCGATCACTCACCCGGTCAAGTTCTACGAACGCGGCGACCGGCCGTTGGAGATCGTCTCGACCCGGCAGTGGTACCTGCGCAACGGCGGACGGGACGCCGAGCTGCGGGCGACGCTGCTGGCCCGGGGCGAGGAACTGCACTGGGTGCCGGCGCACATGAAGCACCGCTACGACAACTGGGTGGGCGGCCTGACCGGCGACTGGCTGGTCAGCCGGCAGCGCTTCTTCGGGGTGCCGGTGCCGGTGTGGTACCGGCTCGACAGCGCTGGCGAGCCGGACTGGTCCCACCCTCTCACGCCGGACGAGTCCGCGCTGCCGGTCGACCCGTCCAGCGACCCGGCGCCCGGCTACGACGAGTCGCAGCGCGGCCGGCCCGGCGGCTTCGTCGGCGACCCGGACGTGCTGGACACCTGGGCAACCTCGTCGCTGACCCCGCAGATCGTCGGCGGCTGGGAGACCGACCCGGAGCTGTTCGCCCAGGTCTTCCCAATGGACCTCCGCCCACAGGGGCAGGAGATCATCCGGACCTGGCTCTTCGACAGCGTGGTCCGATCGCACTTGGAGCACGGGGTGCTGCCCTGGCGGGACACCGTGCTCTCCGGGTGGATCCTCGACCCGGACCACAAGAAGATGGCCAAGTCCAAGGGTAACGTGGTCACCCCGCTGGCGTTGCTGGAGCAGCACGGCTCGGACGCGGTGCGCTACTGGGCCGCCAGCGGCAAACCCGGCATGGACCTGGCGTTCGACCCGGCACAGATCAAGGTCGGCCGGCGGCTGGCCACCAAGCTGCTCAACGCGTCGAAGTTCGCGCTCGGGCTGGGCGCTGCGGACGCGCTGCGCGCCCCGGCCACCGCTCCGCTGGACCGGGCCATGCTCGCCGAGCTGGCGACCGTGGTCGCCGCGGCGAGCGCCGCCTTCGACTCCTACGACCACACGGCCGCGTTGCAGGCCACCGAGGCGTTCTTCTGGCGGTTCTGCGACGACTACATCGAGCTGGTCAAGGAGCGCGCGTACGGCACCGGAGCGGCGGCCGACTCGGCCCGCGCGGCGCTGGCCTCGGCGCTGTCGGTGCAGTTGCGGCTGTTCGCCCCGGTCCTGCCGTACGTCACCGAGGAGGTCTGGTCCTGGTGGCGGTACGGCTCGGTGCACCGGGCGCCCTGGCCCACCACACATGAGGTGGCCCGGACGATCGAGGGGACGGGCGAACCGGCGCTGCTGCGGCTGGCCGGCGACGCGCTGAGCCAGGTGCGGCGGGCCAAGTCGGAGCGGAAGCTGTCGATGAAGGCGGAGGTGCCGCTGGCCGAGGCGCTCGGCCCCGCGGCGCTGCTGGACCAGCTCACCCTCGTCGCCGACGACCTGCGCGCGGCCGGCCGGATCGGCAAGCTCGACCTGCTCCCCGACCGCACCCCGGAGCTCGTCATCGCCTGCGCCTTCTGAGCGGCAAGGAAGGGCCTCTTCTTAACGCCTGATGCAGAGGAAGGGGCCCTTCCTGACAGCTCACCAGCCGCGCAGGAAGCGCAGGCCGAGCAGGAACGAGACCACCGCCGGACCGACCAGCAGGGTGATCGCCTGGAGCCGGTACGGCATCCGGTGCCGGGTCAGCTCGACGGCGTTGCCCAACACGATCGCCCCGGCCAGCATCAGGAACGCACCCCACCAGCCGGTCTCCAGGTGGATCAGATCCACCCGGATCAGTTGCAGGGTCAGGCCGAGCAGCGCGCCGGTGAGCGCGAGCAGGGCCACCGCCCGGTGCAGGCCGCGGGCCAACGGGTGGGCCGCCCGCCACAGGTAGGTGCCGGCGACCGCCAGGCAGGGCAGCACCACCAACACCGGCCAGCCCCGGCCCATCACACCGAACATCAGCAGCGCGCCCACCGCGAACACCAGCGTGCCGACGCAGGCGATGACGTACCCGGCGAAGGCCCGGCCCCCGCGCCGGGCCAGCAGCGGCCCACCGCTGGCCGCGATCAGCGCGCCCGGGATCAGGACGAACCCGGCCCACCAGTGGAACCGTCCGCTGCCCTGGGCTGCCGTCGCGACCGTGGCGCAGGCCAGCCCGGCGACGGCCAGGCTGGTCAGCCAGGGCCGGCTGCTGCGGGAGTACGGCTCAGCCAACGACGTCTGCTCCACTTCGACGCTCACGCCCACCAGCCTGGCCCGCGACGCCCCTACCGGTCCATCCGGCCAGCCCTACCGCCGGAGGGTGGCTGGCCGGAACAGCACCTCGCACCGGGTTCAGCTCGTCTCGCCGGCCACGCTGAACGAGCGGAGACGGTCGATGGCCAGCACGGTGAAGCCGACGCTGACCAGCGCGGTCATCACCGACGCCACCGGCACCGACACCGTGGTCTCCATCAGCCCGGTGGGGGCGAGCCGGTCGGCGAGGGCGATCACGTACTGCTGGATGGAGAGCACCTTGGTGCCGCTGACGAAGTTGCCCAGCAGCCCCTCCCAAATCAGCACGTAGACCAGGCCGAGGAGCACCGGCCGCCGGGTGACCAGGCTGAGCGCGAGGAACAGCGCCGAGTACGCCAGCGCGCCGAGCGCCGCCGCGGCGGCCAAGGCCAGACCGAGGCGTACCGAATCGGCCAGCACGCCCGCGACGTAGAGCGGCAGCGCGACGGTGGCCGCGGTGACCCCGGCGGCCACCGCGAGCTTCGGCAGCACGATCTGCCACCGCGGCAACGGCTTGGTCAGGATGTGCACCACCGTGCCGTCGTCGATCTCCGCGCCTAGCACACCGGTGCCGATGATCAGCGACACGACCGGCAGCACCACCGCCAACCCAAGGCCGACCAGCACCGGCGGGCCCCACTCGCCCGGGTCCACCCCCAGCGACCGGCAGAGCACGGCCAGCCCCAACAGCACCAGTGGCAGCGGGAGCAGCAGCAGGAACCGGCGCCGGCCGAACAGCCCGCGCGCGGTGATCCAGGTAATGGTCGACATGTCAGGCCTCCACCAGGTAGGAGAAGACACTCTCCAGGGACTCGTCGGACGGCACCAGCTGGCGCACCCGGATGCCCCGGGTCAGTGCGATCCGGGGCAGCGCCCGGGTGAAGGCACCGTAGTCGCCGGCGCGCACGGTCAGGCCGGTGCGGTCCAGCTCGACGCCGCTCACCGACGGTTCGGCGATCAGCGCGACGGCCAGCGCCCGGTCGTCGGTGGAGCGCACCGCGAAGACGTGCGGGCGGTTGGTCATCAGCCGGCGGATGGTCCGGAAGTCACCGGAGGCCGCCAGTCGGCCGGCCACCATCACCTGCACCGTCCCGGAGACCTGCTCGACCTCCTCCAGGATGTGCGAGCTGAACAGGATGGTCCGGCCGGCGTCGCCCAGGGTGTGCAGCAGCTGCATCATGTGCAGTCGCTGGCGCGGGTCCATCCCGTTGAACGGCTCGTCGAGCAGCAGCACCTGCGGGTCGTGCACCAGCGCGGCGGCCACCCGGGCCCGCTGCCGCATGCCCTTGGAGTACGTGCCGATCCGGCGGTCCTGCGCGGACTCCAGCTCCACCAGGTCGATGGCCCGCCGGGCCGCCGCCGCCGGGTCGGCCAACCGGTGCAGCTTCGCGCTGGCCAGCACGAACTCGTACGCGGTCAGGAAGCCCTGCACCGCCTCGCGCTCACTGACCAGACCCAACCGGCGGTAGACGCTCGGGTTGCGCCAGGTCGGCTCGTCGTCCAGGGTCACCGTGCCCCGCGACGGGGAGAGGAACCCGGCCATCATGTGCAGGAGCGTGGTCTTGCCGGCACCGTTCGGGCCGAGCAGCCCGGTCACTCCCGGCCCGAGGGCCATGCTGATGTCGTTGACGGCGACCACGTTGCCGTACCACCGGGACACCCCGGTCAGGCTCAGCGTGCTCATCAGGAGGCGACCTTCCGGTAGCGGGCCAGCAGGAGGGCGGTCGCGCCGGCGACCAGCAGCAGCGCGGCCAGGGCGTAGACCGGACCGAAGCCGCCGATCGACGGGCCGCCCTGGTCACCCTCCACGAGCAGATCGCCCAGCGACCAGATGCCCACGCCCTGCACCAGGGTGGAGGGCGAGGCCAGCCCGGCCAGCTCGTTGGCCGTACGCGACGGCAGGATGCTCAGCGTGCCCACGATCGGGGTGGTCATCAGGAAGACCGCGACCACACCGCCGGCGGCGAACGCCCGCTTGCCGGTCATCGACGCGACCAGCAGCCCGATCGAGGCGAACACCACCGCCCACAGCCCGGCGTAGAGCAGCCCCGGCAGCAGGTCGAGCAGCTCGTTCCACACCCCGCGCAGGCCTTCCTTGGTGGTGAACGCGGCGCCCAGGAACATCACCAGCTGAGGCCCGCCGAGCAGCAGCCAGAGCGCGGTGATCAGCGCCAGCAGCTTGGCCAGCGCGTAGTCACCGCGCGGCAGCGGTCGGGAGAAGTACAGCGGCAGCACCCCGCTGCGCAGGTCCCGTGAGACCAGCTCCGGCGCGGCGACCGCGACGAAGAAGAGGACCAGCCAGCTCATCGCGTCGGCGAACTGGGCGTACGTGGCGACCGGCTCGCCAATCTGGCTGCGTACGGCGGCCAGTGCCACCGCGACCAGGGTGACGATGCCGACCACCAGCCAGGGGAAGATCTTCGCCTTGGCGCTGCGCCCGAACCCGAACGCGGTGCGCAGCCCGTGCAGGTAGAGCGCACCGAAGACGTGCCGGCGGCCCAGCCGTGGGCCCTCGTAGCGTTGGTAGCCGATGTCGTGGATGACGCCGGTCGGTGTGGAGCGCAGCGCGGCGGTTGACGGCTCAGGCATGGGAGAGCTCCCTCGTGGCGAAGAGTTCGGCCACCCGGTGCCGGCGCTGGTCCAGTCGGTGCAGCGGCAGGTCCAGCTCGGCGACCGCACCGAGGATCAGGTCGTAGGTGCTGTCGTCGGCGAGCGGTACGAGCAGCAGCCGGCCGTCCCGCGCCACCGGCAGGTCGAGCGCGGCGAGCCGGGCGGCGAGCTCCTCCGTGCCCTCGCTGACCTCCACGGCGAGCACGTCGGTCGCCGACGTCATGGCGGAGATGTGGTCGGCGCGCAGCAGCCGGCCGCCGTCGATGGCGATCAGCGTGTCGCAGATCCGTTCCACCTCGCCCAGCAGGTGCGAGCAGACCAGCACGGAGATGCCGAACTCGGTGCCGATGCGGTGCACCAGCGCGAGCATGGCGTCCCGGCCGGCCGGGTCGAGGCCGTTGGTCGGCTCGTCGAGCAGCAGCAGGTCGGGGTCGTGCACCAGCGCCTGCGCCAGCTTGACCCGCTGCTTCATACCGGTGGAGTAGCCGCCGACCGGGCGGTAGCGCTCCTCGTAGAGCCCGACGTGCCGCAGCGCCTCGGAGGCCCGCTCGCGGGCCGCGGTGCGCGGCAGGCCGCTCATCCGGCCGAGGTGGGTGACCAGCTCGGCGGCGGACAGGTCCGGCGGGAGGCAGTCGTGCTCGGGCATGTAGCCGACCCGGGCGCGGACCGCCGCCGGGTCGGCGGTCGGGTCGATGCCGAGCACCGAGACCTGACCGCTGGTCGGGGCGATCAGGCCGAGCAGGATCTTGATCAAGGTGGATTTGCCGGCGCCGTTCGCGCCCACCAGGCCGATGATCCCCGGCTCGACGGCGACGGTGAGGTCGGCGAGCGCGGTGACCCGACCTCCGTACGTCTTGGTGAGCGACTGGGTCGCGATCAGTGTCACGATGCCCAGCGTAGGGAGTCGATGGCCCCCGCGGACACCGGCGCGCCCCCGGCGCTCCCCTGATCCTCGCGGCGGCCGACCCCTAGGGTGCGTTTTTCGGTGCGGGCGACGTTTGCGCCGGTCCCGCGTTCGGCCCGACCCCGCCGCCGGAAAGACCCGGTCCGGGTGGCACGATTCACTACCCGTTCACCGGGCAGTTGTTCCGGGGGATTTACGACCGCCGACGCGGGAGGGATCGTGATGGTCGAGGTGGGCGTCCCCAAGGTGAGTGTCGTCGTGCCGGCGTACAACTGCGGGCCGCACATCGAGAAGCTCACGGCCTCGCTGCTGCGCCAGTCGCTCCCCGCCGACGAGTTCGAAGTGATCTTCATCGACGACGGCTCGACCGACGACACGGGCGAGCGGCTGGATCGACTGGCGGCCGCACACCCACACATCCAGGTGCTGCACACCGAAAACTCGGGCTGGCCGTCGCGGCCGCGCAACCTGGGCATCGAGCGGGCGCGCGGCGAGTACGTCTTCTTCGCCGACGACGACGACTGGTTTGCCGACCAGGCGCTGGAGCGGCTCCACGACTGCGCGAAGACGTACGACGCGGACCTGGTGATCGGGAAGATGGCGGGGCACGGGCGGAGCGTGCCGCGGGAGCTGTTCCGGAAGAACCGCTTCGACGCCACGCTGCAGAACGCCCCGCTGATCGACAGCCTGACGTGTCACAAGCTGTTCCGCCGATCGTTCCTGAACGAGCACGGGCTGCGGTTCCCGGAGGGCGGCAAGCGCCGGCTGGAGGACCACTCGGTGGTGGTGCGGGCCTATTTCCTGTCCCGCCGCACCTGCGTGCTGTCCGACTACACCTGTTACCACCACGCCCAGCGGGGCGACGCGCGCAACGTCACCTCGGCCCTGCTGGAGCCGTCCAGCTATTTCGAGAGCGTGCGCGACGCGCTGGACATCGTGGACGCCAACACCGAGCCGGGACCGCTGCGGGACCGGCTGCACCGGCGTTGGCTGCGCAACGAGATGATCAACCGGCTACGCGGCAAGCGGCTGCTCGAAGCCCCCGAGGACTGGCTGGAGCAGGTCGCCCTGGAGACCCAGAAGGTCATCCAGGACCGGTTCGCCCCCGGCGTCGCCGCCGGCCTGCCGCCGCTGCAGCGGGCCGTGGCGTACCTGACCGAGCGGGGCCGATTCGCGGACCTGCGCCGGCTGGCCCGCTGGGAGGCGGGCATCGCCGGGCACGGCAGGGTGGACGCGCTCCAGTTGGATGACCGGGCCGTCACGGTGAGCGTCGCCGCCGAGATTCGCTCCGCGGACGAGCCGATCGGCTTCCGCGCGGACGACGGGCGCGACGTGCTGGTGCTCCCGGTCGACGAGATCGCCCCCGAGGTGCTCGACTCCACCACGCAGGTGCGCAAGGCCCGGCTGGATGTGGTCGCCCGCCGGCGGGAGACCGGTGACGAGATCTTCCTGCCGGTGACCTTCCAGATCGAGCGGGTCGGCGCACCCGACGGGACGGACTCCGTCCACCTGGTGCACCGGGCCACCACCACGATCGACTTCGGCGCCCTCAACGGCGGCCGGACCCGGGGCAGTTGGTTCCTCAAGGCGCGGATCACCAACGCCGGCTGGACCGAGGACGCCCGTCTGCCGCTGCTGTTCATCTGCCGGGCCGACGGCGCGCCGCCCCGGATCCGGGACGAGCGGAAAATCTGGAACCGGCTGCGTTCGGCGGTGGGTCGCCGGATCCGCCGCTGACCCGTTCGCCCGGGTCGTGGAGTGGCGGCCTCGACCGATCGACGGTCGGCTGCGAAACTGTGTGCCGGTCAGCGAGTGGGGGGTGTGGATGAGCAACGGCTGGGTGCTGCCCGACGAGGTGCTCCGGGACGCGCCGGCGTACACGCCGCGTCCCGGTGAGCTCGCGGATCTTGAGCTGCTGCTGACCGGCGCGTACGCCCCCCTCACCGGCTTCATGACCCGCGCCGACCTGGTCTCCGTCAGCCGGCGGGGCCGGCTGGCCGACGGCACGCCGTGGCAGGTCGCGGTGACCCTCCAGCTGCCCGCCGCGCTGGCCCAGGGCTTCGATCCGCGCGACCCGGCCCGCCGGGCGCTGGTGCTGACCGACGGCGAGGGCGCGCCGGTGGCCGCCCTGGACGTGGCGGACGTCTGGCCGGTACGCGAGGGCGTGGCCGGGGTGGGCGGCCAGGTCTGGCGGCTGGGTGACGGTGGCCACGGCCCGTTCCAGCGGTTGCGCCGCAGCCCGGAGGAGGTCCGCGCGCTGCTGCCGCCGGGCCGGGTGCTCGGGGTGATCGCCGACCGGCCGCTGCACCGGCCACAGCTTGCCCAGATCGCGCACGCCGCGCGCACCCTTGCCGCGCACCTGCTGGTGATGATTCCGGTCGGTGAGGGTGGCGTCGCCGGGCTCCCGCCGGAGGCTCTGGTGCGGAGCATCTTCGCCGCCCGGGACCGGATGCCGCCGGCCACCCTGGTCGCGGTGCCACTGTCGCACCGGCGGGAGGAGATCGCCGACGCGCTGCTGCGCGCCAGGGTCTCCGCCGCGTACGGGGTCACCCACCTGCTTTCCACCGGGGAGATGCTCTCCGGAGCCGGGCTGCGGGTGCTGGTGCCGCGCGAGCTGGCGTACGACAACCGGGACGGGCAGTGGCGCTGGCGGGAGGACATCCCCCCGCGCAACCGCCGTCTCGCGCTGACCCAGGAGGAGATCGACGACCTGCTGGACCGGGGCTTCCCGCTGCCGGAGTGGCACACCCCGCCGGCGGTGGCGAAGGAGCTGGCCCGGGCCCGGCCGCCGCGCCGGCACCGGGGCCTCGTGGTCTTCCTGACCGGCCTCTCCGGCTCCGGCAAGTCGACCATCGCCCGGGGTCTGGCGGACGTGTTACGCGAGAGCGGCGACCGGACGGTGACCCTGCTCGACGGGGACGTGGTGCGCCGGGAACTCTCCGCCGGGTTGGGCTTCAGCAAGACCGACCGGGATCTCAACATCCGGCGGATCGGCTGGGTGGCGGCCGAGATCGCCCGGCACCACGGCGTGGGCATCTGCTGCCCGATCGCCCCGTACGCGGCGGGCCGCGCCACCGCTCGGGAGATGGCCCTGGCCGCGGGGGCCGGTTTCGTGCTGGTGCACGTCGCCACCCCACTCGAGGTGTGCGAGCAACGGGACCGCAAGGGCCTATACGCGCGTGCCCGGGCCGGCCTGCTCACCGGGATGACCGGCATCGACGACCCCTACGAGGAGCCGGCGGACGCCGACCTGGTGGTGGACACCACCGACCTGAGCGTGCCGGAGGCGGTGCAGGCCGTGCTGCACCACCTGACCGAGACCGGCTGGGTGGAGATCAAAACTCCGTCCGCCTGAGGCGGCGCCCACCCCGTTCCTTCCACCGCTGCCGGCTACGCGCTAGTGTTCATCTTTGTTGGAACACGTTTGACCGCGTGAGAGTACGTGGACCCGGGAGGCACGGCGGATGCTCGCTCAGCAGCGGCAGGCGGCCATCCTGGAGCGGGTCCGGTCGACGGGCGGCGTCCGGGTGACCGAGCTGGCAATCGAGTTCGGCGTCTCCGACATGACCATCCGGCGGGACCTGGAGGCGCTGCACGAGCGCGGCCTGCTGGCCAAGGTGCACGGTGGCGCCACGGCGGCCGGCCCGAGCTCGACCGACGAGCCGGGCTTCCACGCCAAGTCGGTCCGCCAGCTGCCCGAGAAGGCCGCCATCGCGGACCGGGCCGCCCAGCTGGTCCGGCCGGGTGCCGCGGTCGCGCTCTCCGCCGGCACCACCACCGCCGAGCTCGCCCGAAGGCTGGTCGACGTGCCCGGCCTGACCGTCGTGACCAACTCGCTGCCGGTGGCCGAGATCCTGCACGCCGGCGGTCGGCCGGACCAGACGGTGGTGCTCACCGGGGGCGTACGCACGCCCTCGGATGCCCTGGTCGGCCCGCTCGCAGTCGGCGCCGTCCGGACGCTGCACCTGGATCTGCTCTTCCTCGGGACGCACGGCATCAGCGAGCGGGCCGGCTTCACCACCCCGAACCTGATGGAGGCGGAGACCGACCGGGCACTGGTCGCGGCCGCGGACCGGCTGGTGGTGCTGGCCGACCACACCAAGTGGGGCACGGTGGGCATCTCCTCGATCGTCGAGCTGGCCGCGGCGCACGTGCTGGTGAGCGACGACCGGTTGCCTCCGCCCGCGCGACGGGTACTCGAGGAACAGGTGGGCGAATTGATCATTGTGAACCTGACGGGGGCGGGCCGCATGACGCGCACGCCGACGAGTGAGGGGACGGCGCAGTGAAGCGCACCGCGATCGACCTGGCCGACGGCCGGGAGCTGATCTACTTCGACGAGCGCGACGACGCCGTCCGCGACCAGCCGGACCGCCGGGACCTTCCGCCGCCGCCCCCCGCGTCCCAACTGCGCTACGACCCGCTGACCGACGAATGGGTGGCGGTCGCCGTGCACCGGCAGACCCGCACCTTCCTCCCGCCGGCGAACGAGTGCCCGCTCGACCCGTCGGTGGGCGACCGCCTGACCGAGATCCCCGCCCCCGACTACGACGTGGTGGTCTTCGAGAACCGCTTCCCGTCGCTGAGCGGCCGGGTGGCCGACGAGCCCGGGGAGATCACCCCGCTCACGCCGGTCCGGCCAGGCCTCGGCCGGTGCGAGGTCGTCTGCTTCACCTCGGACCACAACGCCTCCTTCGCGAGCCTCCCCCCGCGCCGGGTCCGCACCGTGCTGGACGCGCTCGCCGACCGGACCGAGGTGCTCGGCGAACTGCCCGGCGTGGAGCAGGTGTTCTGCTTCGAGAACCGGGGCGTCGAGATCGGTGTCACCCTGCACCACCCGCACGGGCAGATCTACGCGTACCCCTTCGTGACGCCGCGCACCCGGGCGCTGCTGGCCGCGGCACGCCGGCACGCCGAGCGGACCGGCGGGGGCAACCTCTACGCCGACATGCTGGCCGCCGAACGCGCCGCGGGCGACCGGGTGGTGGCCGAGAACGAGCACTGGACGGCGTTCGTGCCGGCGGCGGCCCGCTGGCCGTTCGAGGTGCACGTGGCGCCGCGCCGCGTCGTGCCGGACATCCCGGCGCTCAGCGACAGCGAGCGGGATGCCTTCGGGCCGCTCTACCTGGACCTGCTGCGCCGCTTCGACGGGCTGTTCGACATGCCGATGCCGTATATCGCGGCGTGGCACCAGGCGCCGGTGCGGATCGACCGCGAGCTGGGCCACCTGCACCTTCAGCTGTTCAGCATCCGGCGCGCCAAGGACAAGTTGAAGTACCTGGCGGGCTCCGAGTCCGGGATGGGCGTCTTCATCAACGACATCTCCCCTGAACGCGCCGCCGACCTCCTGCGCGCCGCCTGAGACAGGCCCTCCTGCGCGCCGCCTGAGTCAGGCTTCCTGCGCGCCGCCTGAAAGCGGCCGGAGAACAGGGCGCGGGGGGCCCGGGACTGGGCCCCCCGCAGGGAAGGGACGGCTGGCTGTGCACGACACAGCCGGGAAGGCTGGCTGATCGGCACGCATGCCGCGGGTCGACCGCGGTCAACCTTCCTGGACGCGACTGGCATCTCGTCCACCCTGGTCAACGAGGCGCGCCGGCCGGGGTGACGCGGGCGGTGTGTCGACCGCGGACACGCCGGAGCCCGCCGGCGGGTGCCGACGGGCTCCGTTGAAGCGGTACGCCTGGATCAGGCGGCGATCTTGCGCGCCAGGTTCTCGTCGAGCGCGTTCATGAACTCGTCGGTGGTCAGCCACGGGGCGTCGCGCGAGATGAGCAGCGAGAGGTCCTTGGTCATCTGGCCGCCCTCGACCGTGTCGACGATGACCTGCTCCAGGGTGTTGGCGAACTCGGTCACCGCCGGCGTGCCGTCCAGCTTGCCCCGGTGGGCCAGGCCCCGGGTCCAGGCGTAGATCGACGCGATCGGGTTGGTCGAGGTCTTCTCGCCCTTCTGCCACTGCCGGTAGTGCCGGGTGACCGTGCCGTGCGCGGCCTCGGCCTCGACGGTACGACCATCCGGGGAGAGCAGGACCGAGGTCATCAGACCCAGCGAGCCGAAGCCCTGCGCGACGGTGTCCGACTGCACGTCACCGTCGTAGTTCTTGCAGGCCCAGACGTAGCCGCCCTCCCACTTGAGCGCGGCGGCGACCATGTCGTCGATCAGCCGGTGCTCGTAGGTGATGCCGGCGGCGTCGAACTCGGCCTTGAACTCGTTCTCGAACACCTCGGCGAAGATGTCCTTGAACCGGCCGTCGTACGCCTTGAGGATGGTGTTCTTGGTGGACAGGTAGACCGGGTAGTTGCGGTCCAGGCCGTACCGGAACGAGGCCCGGGCGAAGTCCCGGATCGACTCGTCGTAGTTGTACATGCCCATGGCGATGCCGCCGCCGGGGAAGTTGGCGACCTCCATCTCCATGGGCGCGCCGCCGTCGGCCGGGGTGTAGGTGATGGTCACCGTGCCCGGGCCGGGGACGACGAAGTCGGTGGCCTTGTACTGGTCACCGTGGGCGTGCCGGCCGATGATGATCGGCTTGGTCCAGCCGGGGACCAGCCGCGGCACGTTGGACATGATGATCGGCTCGCGGAAGACGACGCCGCCGAGGATGTTGCGGATGGTGCCGTTGGGCGACCGCCACATCTTCTTCAGGCCGAACTCCTCGACCCGGGCCTCGTCCGGGGTGATGGTCGCGCACTTGACGCCGACGCCGTGCTCCTTGATGGCGTTGGCGGCGTCGACGGTGACCTGGTCGTCGGTCTCGTCGCGGTGCTGGATCGACAGGTCGTAGTAGTGCAGGTCGACGTCGAGGTAGGGCAGGATCAGCTGCTCCCGGATCTGCTTCCAGATGATCCGGGTCATCTCGTCGCCGTCGAGCTCCACGACCGGGTTGTTTACCTTGATCTTCGCCATCGGCCGGCGCTCCTCTCGGGGGACACGTGCTCAAGCAGTACGAGCGTACTGGAAACAGGCCGGCAGCCCCCAGCCGGCCTCGGCCGGCCGGTGGAAACCGGGCTGCACGGCGCGGAAATCTCCTGACATCATCGCCCGATGCCACTGAGCCGCACCCTCGGGTCTATCACGGTCACCGCCCTCACCGACGGGGAGGGTCCCTTCTTCCAGCCCCGGACGGAGGCGTTTCCGCACGCCACGGCGGCGCACTGGCGGGAGGCCGACCGGCGCGACCCCACCTCGGTGACCGCCGACGGGCAGTGGTGGCTGCCGTTTCGCAGCTTCGCCATCCGCACCGGCGACGGGCCGGTGACCCTGGTCGACGCCGGGATCGGCCCGGCCGACGCGCCCGCCGCGAGCTGGGCGCCCGTACCCGGTCGACTGCCCACCGAGCTGGCCGCCGCCGGCATCGACCCGGCCGACGTCGACACGGTCGTGCTGACGCACCTGCACAGCGACCACATCGGGTGGGCGGTGACCGGTACGCCGGGGCGGCCGTACTTCCCGAACGCGAGCTACCTGGTGCAGCGCGCCGAGCTGGACGCCGCCGAGACGCTCAATCCAGGGCTGCCGGCCGGCCTGGTCGCGCCGTTGCGCGCCGCCGGCCAGCTCCGGGTCGTGGACGGCGAGACGACCCTCACCCCGGCGGTACGCCTGCTGCCCACCCCGGGGCACACCCCGGGCCACCAGTCGGTGCTCCTGACGGCTGCCGACGAGCGGATGCTGTTCACCGGCGACCTGCTGGTGCACGCCGTGCAACTGGTCGACCCCGTCCTGTCGTACGCCCACGAGGAGGACCCCGACGCGGCCCGCCGTTCCCGCACCACCCTGCTCAAGGCCCTCTCCCCCGCCACCCTGGCCACCCCCCACCTGGGCACCCCCTTCACCCCCGCCTAACCCCCACCCCCGCCGGCCTCCCGCCCCCGCCCCCCGCCCCCGACCCCGCCGTCGATCATGAAGTTATTGCTCCGACACGCCGGGTGGGCCGGCAACAACTTCATGATCGACGGGCTGAGGGTGGGCCGAAGGCCGGGTGGGTGGGTGGGAGATGCGAAGGGGCGCGCCGGCACAGCCGGGCGCGCCCCTTCGGGGTTGTCTGGTGCGGTCACATGTTCGCGACGTCGCCCTGCTTGGCGCGGACGGCCTCGGCGGCCGCCAGGAGGCTGGCCCGCTCGTCGGCGTCCAGGTCGGTCTCGACGACCCGCTTGACGCCCTCGGCGCCGATCTCGGCCTCGACACCCAGGTAGACGCCGGAAATGCCGTACTCGCCGTCGACCCAGGCACAGACCGGCATGACCTCGCCGGAGTCCTCGGCGACGGCCTTCGCCATCCGGGCCGCCGCGGCGGACGGGGCGTAGTACGCCGAACCGGTCTTAAGCAGCGCGACCACCTCGGCGCCACCGTTGCGGGTCTTGACGACCAGCTCCTCGATCTGCGCGGCCGGCATCGCCTCGCGCAGCGGCTTGCCGTTGACCGTGCTCTTCGACGGCACCGGGACCATGGTGTCGCCGTGCGAGCCCAGGGTCAGCGTGCGGACCGACGCCACCGGCACGTTCAGCGCCTCGGCGACGAAGTTGCTGAACCGGGCGGTGTCCAGCATGCCGGCCTGGCCGAGCACCCGGTTCTTCGGGAACTGGGTGGCGAGCTGCGCCAGCGCGGTCATCTCGTCCAGCGGGTTGGAGACCACGATGACGACGGCGTTCGGGGCGTACTTGGCGACGTTCTCGGCGACCTGCCGCACGATCTTGGCGTTGGTCTCCAGCAGGTCCATCCGGCTCATGCCCGGCTTGCGCGGCAGGCCAGCGGTGATCACCACGACGTCGGAGCCCTCGATGGACTCGTAGCCCTCGCCGTTCGGGCCGGTGGTCACGCCGACCACCTTGGTCTCGAAGCCCTCGATGGCCCGCGACTGGTTGAGGTCGAGTGCGAGACCCGCGGGCTTGCCCTCCACGATGTCGGTGATCACTACGGTGTCGAAGAC
Source organism: Micromonospora cremea (assembly GCF_900143515.1). Classification (NCBI taxonomy): domain Bacteria; kingdom Bacillati; phylum Actinomycetota; class Actinomycetes; order Micromonosporales; family Micromonosporaceae; genus Micromonospora; species Micromonospora cremea. Next base: position 1,250,025 of record NZ_FSQT01000002.1, read on the forward strand.
GTCGTACTCGGCCAGGCGCTGTGCGGTGGTGGAGCCGTAGAAGCCAGCCCCGACGACAGTGACCTTCTTACCCATGGTCGTCCCACTCCCTGATACCAGTCGGTTTTCCGGACCGTATCAGTCATCCTGGCACCGATCAGGCCAGGGGCGGACGGTTACGGCCTCGTCGGGTCAGGAAGGGCCCCTTCACATGCACCAGGCGTTAACAAGGTGCCCTTCCTTACACGTCAGCCGCGTTCGGCGCGCTCGACGACGTTGCTGAGCAGCATGGCCCGGGTCATCGGCCCGACGCCGCCGGGCATCGGGACCAGCGCGCCGGCCGTCTCGGCCACGCCCGGGTCCACGTCGCCGGTGTAGCGGCCCTTGCCGTCCGGGCCGATCACCCGGGTGATGCCGACGTCCACCACCACCGCCCCGGGCTTGATCATGTCGGCGGTGAGCAGGCCCGGTACGCCGGCCGCGACGATGACGATGTCGGCGGCCCGGGTGTGCGAGGCGAGGTCGAGCGTGCCGGTGTGGCACAAGGTGACGGTGGCGTTCTCACTGCGCCGGGTGAGCAGCAGGCCGAGCGGGCGGCCGACGGTGTTGCCCCGGCCGACCACGGCGACGGTGGCGCCGCGCAGCGCCACGTCGTGCCGGCGGAGCAGCTCCACGATGCCGCGCGGTGTGCAGGGCAGCGGACCGTCGTAGCCGAGGACGAGCCGGCCGAGGTTGACCGGGTGCAGGCCGTCGGCGTCCTTGGCCGGGTCGATCAGTTCCAGGACCCGTTGGGTGTCCAGGTGGGCCGGCAGCGGCAGCTGGACGATGTAGCCGTGGCACGCCGGGTCGGCGTTCAGCTCGGCCAGCACGTCGTCGACCTGCTGCTGGGTGGCGTCGGCAGGCAGCTCCCGGCGGATCGAGGCGATGCCCACCTCGGCGCAGTCCCGGTGCTTGCCGTTGACGTACGCCTGGCTGCCCGGGTCCGCCCCGACCAGGACCGTGCCCAGCCCGGGAGTGATGCCACGCTCCGCGAGCGCCTTCACCCGTATCCGCAGCTCGTCCTTGATTTCCGCCGCGGTCGCCTTGCCGTCCAGAAGCGTTGCCGTCACGACCAAATCGTCTCACGGCTGCGGCCCACCGTTCGGACGACCTGGATCGGGCCGGCTGCCGAGATCTCCGCCACCCGCTGGTTGTAACGAAGTGTGACGTGTTGCTCATCACTCTCAGTGACGATTTGTGGAGCCGGTCACCACCGAACGAGACAAGCCGGTAGCGCGGGACAGGGACCGGGCGTCCGCCCCACAGCAGCCGAGTCGCGCCGACACGGCCACATCAGGTACCGGAACGGGCCGGACAATGCGCACGTCAGGGCGGTTGAACCTCGTTGGGATTAGCAGGTCCCCGAGCGCTCGGCAAGGAAGGACACCCCGGACCGTTATGCAGCCGCAACCGCGTCGTTGTCGAAGCCAGTCAGCCGACCTACCGTTACCGCTTGTTGCGCAGCGTAAACCCCAGCGTCGGGCCTGACTGCGCAGCGTGAGGAGATGAGGAGGCTCAATGCGAGTTCGTAGACTCGCCGCCTGGACCGCCCTCCCGCTCGCGGTGACGCTGGGCCTCGCGGCCTGCGGCAGCGGCGGAGACGGTGGATCCGGTAGCGGTGGCAGTTCAGCTGTCAGCATCCAGATCGCGGAACCGAAGCACCTGGTTCCCACCAACACCACCGAGACGTCCGGTGCGCAGGTCCTTACCGGCCTGTTCGCCCCGCTCGTGGACTACGACGCCCAGAACAAGCCGTACGAGGTCGCGGCCGAGTCCGTGACGTCGTCGGACAACAAGGTCTGGACGGTCAAGCTCAAGGACGGCTTCACCTTCCACAACGGTGAGAAGGTCACGTCCGAGGACTACGTCAACGCCTGGAACTACGGCGCGTACGCCCCCAACGGGCAGGACAGCAACTACTTCTTCGAGAAGATCGCTGGCTACCCGGACCTGCAGGGCAAGGCGCCGAAGGCGAAGGAGATGTCCGGTCTGAAGAAGGTCGACGACCTGACCTTCCAGGTGACGCTCTCCGAGCCGTACATCGACTTCCGGACGATGCTCGGCTACACGGCGTTCTACCCGATGCCGGATGCCGCGTTCTCCGCCCCGGGCGTGCTCAAGGACTCCTACGAGCAGGCGCCGATCGGGCAGGGCCCCTTCAAGATGAAGGGCACCTGGCAGCACGACAGCAAGATCGATGTCGAGCGGTACGACGCCTACCCGGGCGAGAAGCCCAAGGTGAAGGACATCGAGTTCCGGATCTACCAGCAGCTCACCGCGGCCTACGCGGACGTCCTGGCGGACAACCTGGACGTGCTGCCCACGATCCCGACCGAGAGCCTGAGCACCGCTCCGACCGACCTGGGTGACCGGTACAAGACCAGCCCCATGTCGTCGTTCCAGTTCCTGGCGTTCCCGACGTTCGACAAGGACTTCAGCAAGCCGGACGTGCGCAAGGCCATCTCGATGGCGATCGACCGGGACGAGATCACCAAGTCGGTCTTCAAGGGTTCGCAGCAGTCGGCCCGCTCGTTCGTCTCGCCGGTGCTGCCGGGCTACCGGGACAACAGCGCTGGTGCGGCCGGGGAGTTCAACCCGACCGAGGCCAAGAAGCTCTACCAGGCCGCCGGCGGCCCGTCGAAGATCGTCATCTCCTACAACGGGGACGGCGGCCACAAGGACTGGGTCGACGCCACGGTCAACCAGCTGAAGGCCAACCTGGGTGTCGACGTCGTCGGCTCGGCCGAGCCGAAGTTCGCCGACCTGCTGACCAAGGTCGAGAAGAAGCAGCCGGTGGGCATGTTCCGGATGGGTTGGGTCATGGACTACCCGACCATGGAGGACTACCTCGGCCCGCTGTACAGCACCAACGGCTCGTCGAACTACTACGGCTACAGCAACCCGGAGTTCGACAGGCTCGTCAAGGAGGGTTCCGCCGCCAAGACGCAGGACGAGGCGATCGCCAAGTACCAGCAGGCGGAGGACATCCTGGCCAAGGACATGCCGGTGATCCCGCTCCGCTTCGGCGAGAACGTGTTCGGCCACTCGTCCAAGGTCAAGAACGTCCAGATGGACCTGTTCCAGCGGGTCAACCTGGTCAAGATCGAAGCGGCCAGCTGAGCTGACCATGGTGCGGGCCACCCGGGCGATGACGCCCGGGTGGCCCGGACCGCGCTCCGCGGGACCGGACCACCGGAACCGACGTCGGTAGCGCCGGCCTTCCCCGGGCCGGACGGCAGATAGACCGGATATTTCGGGTACGACCAGAGATGCCGTCCTGCGACCCTTTCGCACATTTCCGGAGAGACTGCTAAGCATGTTCCGCTACATCTTGCGGCGCCTACTGCAGATGGTCCTGGCGTTCTTCGGGACCACCCTGATCGTCTACGCGCTGATGTTCGCCGGCCAGGGCGACCCCATCCAGGCCCTCGCCGGCGAGCGGCCGGTGACCGAAGCCCAGCGGGCCTACCTGACCGAGAAGTACCACCTGGACGCCACCGGCGTCGGAGGCTTCTTCTACCGCTACTTCGACTACGTCAAGAGCCTGCTCCAGGGTGACCTCGGCCAGTCGCTGACCGGCCGCCAGATCGGCGACATCCTGCAGGGGGCCTGGCCGGTCACCGTGAAGCTGGCGCTCATCGCGCTCGCCGTGGCGGTCATCTTCGGAGTCACCGCCGGCGTGGTGGCCGGCATCCGCCGGGCCAGCATCTTCGACAACTCGACGCTGGTGCTGACCCTGCTGGTGCTGGGCATCCCGACCATCGTGCTGGCGCCGCTCGCGCAGTACTTCCTGGGCGTCAAGTGGCAGCTCTTCCCGCCGACCGCCGGCTCCGAGCCGACGTTCTACGCGCTGCTGCTGCCGGGCATCGTGCTCGGCTCGCTGTCGCTGGCCACCGCGCTGCGGCTGACCCGCACCTCGGTGGCGGAGAACCTGCGCGCCGACTACGTACGGACCGCCCGGTCCAAGGGCCTGGTCAAGCGCCGCATCGTCACCGTGCACGTGCTGCGGAACTCACTCATCCCGGTGATCACCTTCCTCGGTGTGGAGCTGGGCAACCTGATGAGCGGCGCGATCATCACCGAGGGCGTCTTCAACATCCCCGGCGTGGGCTTCAACCTCTTCCGCGGCATCCGCACCGAGGACGGCCCCCTGGTGGTGGGCATCGTCAGCGTGCTCGTCGTGGTCTACCTGGTCTCGAACCTGGTGGTGGACGTCCTGTACGCCGTACTCGACCCGAGGATCCGCTATGAGTGACTTTGAAACTGTGGCGGCCACCGAGAACCAGGCCGCACGGCGTGGCCCCTCGGGCGAGCCGGGCACGCCGAACCAGATCGGCGCGCCGAACAAGGCGCGCAGCCTGGCCGGGGACGCCTGGCGCGACCTGCGCCGCAACCCGATCTTCTGGATCTCGCTGGCGCTGGTCGTCGTGTTCACCCTGATGGCCCTGGCCCCCGGGGCGTTCACCGCCAACAGCCCGAACGACTGCCTGCTCTCCCGGCAGCACGCCGGACCGTCCGGAGGGGCCATCTTCGGGTACGACTTCCAGGGCTGCGACACGTACTCCCGGGCCGTCTACGGCACCCGGGCCTCGCTGCTGGTCGGCGCGCTCTCCGCGCTCGGCACCGGGGTCATCGCGCTGGTGGTCGGCATGCTGGCCGGCTACTTCGGCCGCTGGGTCGACGCGGTGCTCTCCCGGGTGATCGACGTGGTGCTCGGAATCCCGCTGCTGCTGGCCGCGATCGTGCTGCTCAAGCGGGTGTCCAGCGACAGCGTGAACGCCCGGATCGCCGCGGTGATCTTCGTGCTGGCCATACTGGGCTGGACCACGGCCGCCCGGGTCGTGCGCTCCTCCGTGATCACCGCCAAGGAGCAGGACTACGTGGCGGCGGCCCGGATGCTCGGCGCCGGCCACGGCCGGATCATGTGGCGGCACATCCTGCCGAACTCGCTGGCCCCGGCCATCGTCGTGCTGACCATCGCGCTCGGCTCCTTCATCGCCGCCGAGGCGACGCTCTCGTTCCTGGGCATCGGCCTGAAGGCGCCGACCATCTCGTGGGGCCAGGACATCGACACCGGCCGGATCCACATGCGGGAGGCGGCCACGCCGCTGATCGTCCCGTCGGCCTTCCTCGCGCTGACCGTGCTGGCGTTCATCATGCTCGGCGACGCGATCCGTGACGCCTTCGACCCGAAGCTGCGGTGAACCTCTCATGACGCACTCCACCGTCCAACCCACGCCCGCCTCCGCCACTCCGGAGGGCGGCCACCTGCTGGAGCTCCGGGACCTGCACGTCGAGTTCCGGACCAACGAGGGTGTGGCCCGGGTGATCAACGGCGTGTCGTACCACCTGGACGCCGGGGAGACTCTCGCAGTGCTCGGCGAATCCGGTTCCGGCAAGTCGGTCACCGCGCAGGCGATCATGGGCATCCTAGACACGCCGCCCGCGGTCATCCGCTCCGGCCAGATCCTCTACCAGGGTCAGGACCTGCTCACCCGCTCCGAGGAGCAGCGCCGGCAGGTGCGCGGCAAGGAGATCGCGATGATCTTCCAGGACGCGCTCTCCGCGTTGAACCCGGTGTTCCCGGTCGGCTGGCAGATCGGCGAGACGCTGCGCCAGCGCGCCGGCATGTCACGCGGTGACGCCCGCCGGCGGGCCATCGAGCTGATGGACCTCGTCAAGATCCCGGGTGCCGCGAAGCGGATCGGCGACTACCCGCACCAGTTCTCCGGAGGTATGCGGCAGCGGGTCATGATCGCCATGGCGCTGGCGCTGGACCCGAAGGTGCTGATCGCCGACGAGCCCACCACGGCGCTCGACGTCACCGTGCAGGCCCAGATCATGGACCTGCTGGCCGACCTGCGCCGGGACCTGAACATGGCGATGATCCTGATCACCCACGACCTGGGCGTGGTCGCTGGCGTCGCGGACCGGATCGCGGTCATGTACGCCGGCCGGATCGTCGAGCACGCCGACGTCCGCTCGCTGTACAAGGCGCCGGCCCACCCGTACACCAAGGGGTTGCTGGAGTCGATCCCGCGGATGGACGTCCGCGGCCAGGAGCTTTCGACGATCAAGGGGCTCCCGCCGAACCTGATGCGGATCCCCTCCGGCTGCACGTTCCACCCCCGGTGCCCGTACGTGCAGCAGGTCTGCGTGGACGTGGTGCCGCACGACCTGGTCCTCGGCGACGGCCGGACCAGCGCTTGCCACTTCGCGCAGGAGGTCCGTGATGACAGCGCCCGCTAGCTCCACCAAGGTCCGGGGCGAGACCATCCTCTCCGTCGACAACCTGGTCAAGCACTTCCCGATCAGTCAGGGCGTGTTGTTCCAGCGGCAGATCGGAGCGGTCAAGGCCGTCGACGGCGTGAGCTTCGAGCTGCGCCGCGGTGAGACGCTGGGCGTGGTCGGTGAGTCCGGCTGCGGGAAATCGACCCTCGCCCGGCTGCTGATGCGGCTGGAGACGCCCACCTCCGGGCGGGCCACCCTCGAGGGCAAGGACCTGTTCAAGGCGTCCGGGGCCGAGCTGCGCCGGCTGCGGCGCAACATGCAGATGGTCATGCAGGACCCGTACACCTCGCTGAACCCGCGGATGACCGTCGGCGACATCATCGGCGAGCCGTTCGAGATCCACCGCGACGCCGCGCCGAAGGGCAGCCGGGGTCGACGGGTCCAGGAGCTGCTGGATGTGGTCGGGCTCAACCCGGAGCACATCAACCGGTACCCGCACCAGTTCTCCGGCGGCCAGCGTCAGCGCATCGGCATCGCCCGGGCGCTCGCGCTGCGGCCCGAGGTGATCGTCTGCGACGAGCCGGTGTCGGCCCTGGACGTCTCCATCCAGGCCCAGGTGATCAACCTGCTGGAGCAGCTCCAGGACGAGTTCGGGCTCTCGTACATCTTCATCGCGCACGACCTGTCGGTGGTGCGGCACATCGCCGACCGGGTCGCGGTGATGTACCTCGGCCGGATCGTCGAGATCGGCACCGAGGACGAGATCTACGAGCGGGCCACCCACCCGTACACCCAGGCGCTGCTCTCGGCGGTGCCGGTTCCGGACCCGGAGGCACGCGAGCAGCGCAACATGATCCGGCTCGTCGGCGATGTGCCCAGCCCGGCCGACCCGCCGAGCGGCTGCCACTTCCGGACCCGCTGCTGGAAGGCCCAGGACATCTGCGCCATCGAGGATCCGCAGACCGTGCCCCGCGCCGCGGACCCGCACCCGTCGGCCTGCCACTTCGCCGAACTCCGCCCGGCCGCCCCGACCCTCTGACCCACCCTCCCCGCCCCACGCCCCCCACGCCGTCGATCTAGGGCTTATCGCTGCTGTTCGAGATCAACGAGCGACAACATTCCCTAGATCGGCACGGGCGTGGGGTGGGGTGGCACGGGCGGGGGTGGGGTGGGTTAGTGGAAGAAGTGGCGGGTGCCGGTCAGGTACATGGTGACGCCGGCTTCCTTGCAGGCGGCGATGACCTCTTCGTCGCGGATCGAGCCGCCGGGCTGGACGATCGCCCGGACGCCCGCCTCGATGAGGATCTTCGGGCCGTCGGCGAAGGGGAAGAACGCGTCTGAGGCACAGACCGAGCCGCGGGCCCGCTCGGCGCCGGCCCGGTCGACCGCCAACCGCGCCGAGTCGACCCGGTTGACCTGTCCCATGCCGACCCCGACGGTGGCGCCGTCGCGGGCGAGCAGGATCGCGTTGCTCTTCACCGCGCGGACCGCCCGCCAGGCGAACGCGAGGTCGCGCAGCAGGTCCTCGTCCGCCGCCTCGCCGGTCGCCAGCCGCCACCTCGCCGGGTCGTCGCCGGGGGCGTCCACCCGGTCGGCGACCTGGGTCAGCACGCCACCGGTCACCGGCCGCCACTCGACCTTCGCCGGGTTCCAGGCCGGCGCGCGCAGCAGCCGGATGTTCTTCTTGCCCTGCAACACCTCCACCGCACCCGCGTCGAAGCCGGGGGCGACCACCACCTCGGTGAAGATGTCGGCCACCTGCCGGGCCAGCTCGACCGAGACCGGCCGGTTGACCGCGATCACCCCGCCGTACGCCGACACCGGGTCGCAGGCGTGCGCCTTGCGGTGCGCCTCGGCCACGTCCGCGCCCACCGCGATGCCGCAGGGGTTGGCGTGCTTGATGATCGCGACGGCCGGCTGGTCGGCGAAGTCGTTCGCGGCCCGCCAGGCGGCGTCCGCGTCGACGTAGTTGTTGTAGGACATCTCCTTGCCGTGCAACTGCTCGGCCTGGGCGAGCCCCGCCGGCGCGTCCGGGTCGGTGTAGAGCGCGGCCGGCTGGTGCGGGTTCTCGCCGTAGCGCAGCACGGCCGACTTGCGCAGCGCCTGCCCGGTGAACGCCGGCCACCCGTCGTCGGCCGGTGCCAGCTCCTGGGCGCACCACTGGGCCACCGCCACGTCGTACTCGGCGATGTCGGCGAACGCCCGGGCGGCCAGCGCGCGGCGCTGGGCCAGGGTGAACCCGCCCTCGCCGAGCGCGGCGCGCAGCGCCGGGTACTCGGCGGGGTCGGTGAGCACGGCGACCGAGGCGTGGTTCTTGGCGGCGGCCCGCACCATGGCCGGGCCGCCGATGTCGATCTGCTCCACGCACTCCTCGACGCCGGCGCCGGAGGCGACGGTCGCCTGGAACGGGTAGAGGTTGGAGACCAGCAGGTCGAACGCGGCCACTCCCAGCTCGTCGAGCTGCGCGACGTGCGTGTCCTTGCGCAGGTCGGCGAGGAGACCGGCGTGCACCTTCGGGTGCAGGGTCTTGACCCGGCCGTCGAGCACCTCGGGGAAGCCGGTCACCGTCTCCACCGGCGTCACCGGCACCCCGGCGGCGGCGATGGCGCCCGCCGTGCTGCCGGTGGACACGATCTCCACGCCGGCCGCGTGCAGGGCCTGGGCCAGCTCGACCAACCCGGTCTTGTCGTAGACGCTGACCAGCGCCCGCCTGATCGGGCGGCGCCCGTCCTGAGTGGAACTCACGGAACCGTGACCTTCCTTCCGGTGATGGTCCAGCCTTCGCGGACCAGACGGCCGACCTGCTCGACGAGCTGGCGCCGCTCGGCTTCCTTGATGCGCTCGGTGAGCGTCTCCACGTCGTCCCCGTCGAGGACCGGAACCGCGACCTGCGCCACGATCGGCCCGGTGTCCATGCCGGCGTCGACGAAGAAGAGCGTGGCCCCGGTGAGCTTCACGCCGTAGGCGAGAGCGTCGCGCGGGCCGTGGATGCCGGGGAACGCCGGCAGCAGGGTGTTGTGCGTGTTCAGGTAGCGGTCACCGAAGGCGGCGAGGAAGTGCGGGCCGACCAGCTTGAGGAACCCGGCGGAGATGACCAGGTCGGGTTGGTGCTTCGCGACGTGCGCGGTGAGCGCCCGGTCCCAGTCCTCCCGGGTGTCGTGGTCGCGGACCCGCTCGACGAACGTCGGCACCCCGGCGGCCTCGGCCCGGTCCAGGCCCGCGATGCCGTCACGGTCCGCGCCGACCGCGACGACCTGTGCGCCGTACGCGGGGTCGGCGGCGGCGTCCAGCAGCGCCTGCAGGTTGCTTCCGGAGCCGGAGACGAGGACGACGATGCGGGCGGCGGACGCGGGCTCGGTCACCGGACCACCCTATCGGGCAGGTCAGGACGCCCTTCGGCTGGGCGGCGCGCCGATCTTTGACAGTGCCGACGGGCATCGACCCGGTACGCTGCCGGTCGCTCGGGCTGGACACCGTGCCGGCCCGCACCCCCGTCACTGATCCGGCACGCCAGCCGTGTCGTTGGAATGAGGAGCACCCCGTGCAGCCCGGTTATCACCCCCAGCAGCAGCCGCCACCGATCAACAACAACATGACGATGTCGATCGTCGCCATCTTCCTCTTCTGGCCGCTGGCCATCCCGGCGATCATCAATGCGTCGAAGGTCAATCCGCTGCTCCAGCAGGGCGACTACGCCGGGGCCCAGGCGGCCGCCGCGGAGTCGCGGAAGTGGTCGAAGTGGGCCCTGATCGTGGGCATCGCGTGGTATGCCATCTTTTTGGTGTGCTGTGCTTTGGGCGGTCTGGGCGCGATCATGAGTAGCGACAACAACAGCTACTGACGGAACCAGTCCAAGGAGCTTCTCGAATGCAGCCCGGTAACCCCGGTCAGGACCCGTACGGCCAGCAGCCCAATCAGGACCCGACCGCCCCCCAGCCGCCGCACGACCCGTACGCCCCGCCGCCGGCCGCCCCGTACGGCCAGCAGCCGCAGAACCCGTACGGCCAGCAGCCGACCTCCGGCCAGCCGTACGGCCAGCAGCCCACCTCGGGGCAGCCGTACGGCCAGCAGCCGCCGTACCAGGACCCGTACGGTCAGCAGCAGCAGCCGCCGTACGGCGCGCCGACGTATCCGAACGCCGGCTACCCGCAGCAGCAGGGGCAGAACAACACCCTCGGCCTGGTGTCGATGATTCTCGGCATCGCGTCGATCCCGCTGGTCTGCTGCCTCTACCTGGGCATCCCGCTCGGCATCGCGGGCGTGGTGACCGGTTACCTGGCCCGGCAGAAGGTCGCCCAGGGCCAGGCCAGCAACGCGGGGCAGGCCAAGGCCGGCCTGATCTGCGGCGCGGTCGGTGTCGGGCTGGGCATCCTGCTGCTCATCCTGAGCGTCGTGGCGCAGGTCAGCCTGCCGACCCAGCCCTGACGAATCCGGTTCTGACGGGGCGCTCCGGATTCGTCCGGGGCGCCCCGCGGTCGTACCGGTGGCTTGTGGTCACTGAGCAGGGGCTCGGGTGAGCGCGCGGGTGGCGGCGGCACCGAGCAGCGCGCCAACCGCGATGACACCGGCCGCCACGAGCCCGACCTGCCAGGCCACCGGCCCGAGCTGCGCCAGCCGGCCGGCGCCGAGCGGGCCGCCGGAGATCGCGGCGGCCACCCCGACCAGCACGCCGGCCACCGGCCCGGCCAGCGCCGCCGGTGCCAGCAGCTCGGCCCAGCGCCGCGGGGCGCGCTCCGGCCCGGCGATCCGGGCGACCCGGCGCGCGAGCAGCCAGCCGGCGACCATCCCGACCAGCACCGGCACCGCGAGCAGCAGGGCGCCGAGGCCGTCCACCGGGCCGCGCGGCAGGCCGGCGAGCAGCGGTACGGCCGGCAGGGCGCCGACCGACACTTCACTGGTACGGACCGCGGTGTCGGTGCCGACCGCGAAGCCCGGCCCGAGCAGGTAGCTGGTCGACCAGATCGCGGCGTTCGGCGCGTACGCCACGCTGACCAGGGTGATCCCGGCCTGCCCGGCCACCCCGGTCCGGTACGCCCCGATCATGTCCGCCGCGTCCCCACCGCCGGTGGCCACGGCCAGGCCGGCCGCGCCGGCACCCGCCCCGAGCAGCAGCAGCACAGCCACCAGCCCGGTGCGCACGCCGTCGCGCAGCGGACCCGGCATCCGGGCGACCAGCAGCCGGGTGACGGCGGTGATCCGGGTCGCGCCGACCAGCGCGGCGAGCGTGCCGACCACCGCGAACGTGGCTGCCGCCCGGACCGGGGACACGTCCGGCCCACCGGCGCCGACCAGCACCGCCGCCAGGGCGCCGAGCAGCGCGTACGCCATGCCGACCGTGCCCGCGGCGAGCAGCGCCCGGCGTGGTGAGCGGGTGTCGCGGGCACCGATCGCGCGGCTGACGTGCACGCCGGCTCGGGTCAGCCGCCAGAGTGCGAGCACGGTCAGGGCCAGCGGGGCGAGCGCGAACGGGCCGGACTCGGTGCGCAGCGGCACGCCGTGCCCGAGGATCCAGCCGGCCAGCGCGGTGCGCAGGGTGCCGCTCAGCGTCGCCGATTCCGCGCTGAGCTGGACCAGGCCGAGCACGATGGCGACCGGCAGGTACGAGGTGAGTGCGGCCCAGCCGGCGGCCACCCCGGCGGCGACGGGCAGTGGCGCGCGCCCGCGCGGCGACCCGCCGGCGCGGGGCGCGGGCACCCGCCGGGCCGGCACGGCACGGTCGACGGGCCGGTTGTCGGCGCTCACACCGCCGGCACGGCTGGGATGGTCAGGGGTGACGGGGGACATCCGCTCTACTCTGGCACGTCGCGGGTGCGGGAGCAGTCCGTTAAGCCGCCCCGAAGGACGGCGAGTTGACCGAATCGGGCTTCGGGACGCCCGGCCCGGTCTAGCCTCGGCCACAGAGGGGTCGGCTGTCGCCGCCGGCCGGGTCGGGGCCGCCGGTCGCGGTCCAGGTCGGCCCACCGCCCAGGACCGTCCGGAGGACGCCGTGACGAGCGCATACCCGCCGCCCCCGCCACCGCCGGCGAGGGGACGCGACCGGACCACGCTCTGGGGCGTGCTGGGCATCGTGCTGGGCCTGATCTGCTGCGGCATCCTCGGCATCCTCTTCGGCTACCTGTCCATCCGCGACGCCCGGCGGTACGGCCAGTCGCCGGTCCTGGGTTACCTCGCCATCGCGTTCGGCGTGCTCAACATCATCGGCGGAGCGATCCTGCGCCTCACCGGCAACTACCCGTTCTGGAACAACGACTGAGCGGGCTGGTCAGCTGACGAGTCGCCGCTCGTACCGCAGGCCGGGTCGTCGGTCGACCTGGATCTCCCCCGTCACGGCGAACCCGGTGCGCGCCAGCACCGCCTGGGACGCCGGATTGTCGAGGGTGGTCACCGCGGTGAGGCTGGCGAGCCGGTAGTCGTCGGCGGCCAGGCGGCACACGGCCTCGACGGCGGCGGTCGCCACGCCTCGGCCGGCGGCCCGCTCGCCGATCCGGTAGCCGAGTTCGGCCGTCCCGTCCGTGACGTCCACCAGGTTGACCCGGCCGACCAGGTCACCCGACTCGGCCAGGACGACATGGAAGTGGCACAGCCCGGCCTCCTGCTCGGCCAGCAACGCCCGGTGCCGGTCGGCGAACCCGGTGAAGTACGCGTCGCCCCGATCCGGCACGGACCGCGCGAAGTAGGTCCGGTTCTCCCGCTCGAAGGCCAGCAGAGCGGCCGCGTGTTGGGCCCGGAGCGGTTCCACCGTCAGCATGTCGGCAGCATACGGCGCACGGCCGCCGGTGGTACGACGCGAAGGGGGCCGACCAGAACCGGTCGACCCCCTTCGGTGTTGCCTGGTCCGCTCAGCTGCCGGACATGATCTCGCGCATCAGGCGGGCGGTCTCGGTCGGCGTCTTGCCAACCTTGACTCCGACCGCCTCCAGCGCCGCCTGCTTCGCCTCGGCGGTGCCGGCCGAGCCGGAGATGATCGCCCCGGCGTGGCCCATGGTCTTGCCGGGAGGCGCGGTGAAGCCGGCGATGTAGCCGACCACCGGCTTGGTGACGTGCGCCTTGATGAACTCGGCGGCCCGCTCCTCGGCGTCGCCGCCGATCTCACCGATCATGACGATGGCGTCGGTCTCCGGGTCGGCCTCGAACGCCTTCAGGGCGTCGATGTGGGTGGTCCCGATGATCGGGTCGCCACCGATGCCGACACAGGTGGAGAAGCCGATGTCGCGCAGCTCGTACATCATCTGGTAGGTCAGCGTGCCGCTCTTGCTGACCAGACCGATCCGGCCCGAGCCGGTGATGTCGGCCGGGATGATGCCGGCGTTGGACGCGCCCGGCGAGGCGATGCCCGGGCAGTTCGGCCCGATGATCCGGGTCCGCTCGCCCTGCGCCAGGTTGTACGCCCAGAACGCGGCGGTGTCGTGCACCGGCACACCCTCGGTGATCACCACGGCCAGGGGGATCGCGGCGTCGATCGCCTCGACCACGGCGGCCTTGGTGAACTGCGGCGGCACGAAGATGACCGTGACGTCGGCCCCGGTCTCGGCCATGGCGTCCGCCACGGACGCGAAGACCGGCAGCTCGGTACCGTCGAAGTCGACCTTCTGGCCCGCCTTGCGCGGGTTGACGCCACCGACGACGTTCGTGCCGGCGGCGAGCATCCGCCGGGTGTGCTTGGAGCCCTCGGAACCGGTCATCCCCTGGACGATGACCTTCGAGTCCTTGGTCAGCCAGATAGCCATGATCAGACCCCCGCAGCTGCCAGCTCGGCGGCCCGCTCGGCCGCTCCGTCCATCGTGTCCACCCGCTGCACGAGCGGGTTGTTCGCGCCGTCCAGGATCGCCCGGCCGGCCTCGGCGTTGTTGCCGTCGAGGCGGACGACGAGCGGCTTGGTGACCTGCTCGCCGCGCTGCTCCAGCAGGGCCAGCGCCTGGATGATGCCGTTGGCGACCTCGTCGCAGGCGGTGATGCCGCCGAAGACGTTGACGAAGACGCTCTTCACGGCCGGGTCGGAGAGCACGATCTCCAGCCCGTTGGCCATCACCGCGGCGCTCGCGCCGCCGCCGATGTCGAGGAAGTTGGCCGGCTTGACGTTGCCGTGCCGCTCACCGGCGTACGCGACCACGTCGAGGGTCGACATGACCAGACCCGCGCCGTTGCCGATGATGCCGACCTCGCCGTCGAGCTTGACGTAGTTGAGGTCCTTCTCCTTGGCGGCCTGCTCCAGCGGGTCCACCGAGGCCTGGTCGACCAGGGCCTCGTGGTCCGGGTGCCGGAACGCGGCGTTCTCGTCCAGGGTGATCTTCGCGTCGAGCAGAAGCATCCGCCCGTCGCCGTTCTTGGCCAGCGGGTTCACCTCGACCAGGGTGGCGTCCTCGGCGACGAACGCCTGCCACAGGCCGACGGCCACCTCGACCACCTGGTCGGCGACCTCGGCCGGGAAGCCGGCGGCGGAAACGATCTCCCGCGCCTTGGCCTCGTCGACGCCGACGTTCGCGTCGATCGGGGCCTTGACCACGCGATCCGGGGTCTCGGCGGCAACCTGCTCGATGTCCATACCGCCGGCGACGCTGGCGATGCAGAGGAAGGTGCGGTTCGCCCGATCGAGCAGGTACGAGAAGTAGTACTCCTCGGCCACGTCCGCGGTCACCGTGATCATGACCTTGTGGACGGTGTGGCCCTTGATGTCCATGCCGAGGATGTCGGTGGCCCTGGCCACCGCCTCATCCGGGCCCTCAGCCAGCTTGACGCCGCCGGCCTTGCCTCGGCCGCCGACCTTCACCTGCGCCTTGACGACCACCCGACCGCCGAGGCGTTCGGCGATCGCGCGGGCCTCCTCCGGGGTAGTGGCGACGCCGCCGGCAAGCACGGGCAAGCCGTGCCGCTCGAACAGGTCCCGCCCCTGGTACTCGTACAGGTCCACGATTGCGCGTCCCGTCCCGTCTCCGCGGCGCGCCGTCGCGCCGCCACCAGCGTTCAGAAAACAGTTTGACGCCTGTCATCACTTGACACAGGCCATTGGCCGCAGCCTAGCGAGGTGGGCACGACCGGCGACCGAGCGGGTGCACGGTGTGCGGTAATGCACAACCGGGCGTCGGACAGGGCCGGTTTCCGGCACGGCGCGGGCGGCGTCAGCCGTCCGGGCGATGTTGCCGGGGGTGCGTAACCCGCCCGTCGGGGCGTCGTTGAGTCAGGTGTCGGAGCGCTGAACAGCGCGATGACGGGAGACGGCCGATGCCCTGTCGGTCGAGGGGTGGCGGCGGGGCATCGTGCATAGAGGGGCCGGACGTGTGAGGGGTGCGTCCGGCCCCTCCCCCGTGCCCGGACCCCGTCCGACGACCCGTTCCAGCGCGCCTCAGGCGACCGGCTGCGCGACGTTCTGCCGGACCCACTCGACGATCGACTGGGTGGTGGCGCCCGGCGTGAAGATCTTGGCGACGCCCAGCTTCTCCAGCTCGGGGATGTCGCCGTTGGGGATGATGCCGCCACCGAAGACGACGATGTCCCGCGCGTCGCGCTCGCCGAGCAGTTCCAGCACCCGACGAAAGAGCGTCATGTGCGCGCCGGAGAGGACGGAGAGACCGACGGCGTCCGCGTCCTCCTGGATGGCGGTCTCCACGATCTGCTCGGGAGTCTGGTGCAGGCCGGTGTAGACGACCTCCATCCCAGCGTCCCGCAGGGCCCGCGCGACCACCTTGGCGCCCCGGTCGTGGCCGTCCAGACCTGGTTTGGCGACGACGACCCGAATACGAGAGCTCATCAGCGCACACCTTTCACCGGCTCCACGGCCTTCACCTGAACGAACGGTAACCCGGCCGACCGGGCCCGGAAAATCCGGGCCGGGAAACTCGAGCGGCGCCGCGCGCCACCGGGCACGGTCACCGCGGGTACGGGTGGTCAGGCGGCAGGACTCCGGCGGTCCTCGCCGTCAAGCCGGACGACTCCGCCGGATCGGTCACTGTCGGCGACGAACGGGCAGTAACGAGGGCACCGATTGATGTCACGAGGCGTGACAATCATGGGCGCAAACGGACAGATCGACACGCCAATTCGGCGGTCTGGCTTGTGACTCGCCTGGTGGTTGGCTAACGTGTCCACGGTTGTCATCAGGTCCAAGGACGGGTGACGACGCGGTCAGCAGACGTTCACCACAGCTTCGCGAACGTCCACCGGCCGCCTCGGAACCCCGACAACGGAGGGTGTGCGTGCGCCAGCGCCTGTCGTCTGAGCCCGATAGATATCGCGGTCGTCGCCGCGTACCCACCCCCCCGCGTAGCCGTTACGCCGCGGTCGTCACCACCGCCTTCGTCGGAGCCGGCCTCGTCGCGCTCGGCGCCAGCGCCCTGCCGGACGCCAAGGACGTCAGCCCGTCGGTGCTCGACGAGCTCAAGCAGGCGTCGGTAACCAGCCAGGACGCCGCGGCCCGTGGGGACAACGCCGACCGCGCCTCCCGGGCAGACCGGGGCAGGGACGCGGCCGAGCCCGAGGTCTGGATGCTCCCGCTCCAGGGTTACGACTTCAACTCTCCCTACGGGGTGCGCTGGGGCAAGCTGCACACCGGCGTGGACCTGGTCGTCCCCGAGGGCACGCCGTACGTGGCGATCCACGACGGGCTGGTCACCAAGGCCGGCTGGTCCGGTGGGTACGGCTACGCGGTGATCGTGCAGCACGCTGACGGCAGCGAGGCCATCTACGGCCACTCCTCCGCGCTGAGCGTCAAGGAGGGGCAGCAGATCAAGGCGGGCGATCAGCTCGGCCTGGTCGGCCAGACGGGCCACGCCTACGGCACCCACCTGCACCTTGAGATCCATGTCAAGGGCCAGCCGATCGACCCCGTGCCGTTCCTCCAGGAGCGCGGAGTGGACATCAAGCTGCAAGTCGAGGCAATCTACAGCGAGGTAGCCGCGTCCTGACGCTGCGTGCCGACCGTTGACCGCCCGAATCTGTTGATCCGGGCGGTTTTTCGTCGCTCCGGCGGGGTGAATGTCTGCTGGATCACAGCACGGACTGTGGCCGACGCCACTCACGAACAAGAGCAGTTTTCCGGATGGATCACAGCGGAGTGGGTCATATCCGGACAGGCGGCACCCGACGCATCGGCCGGCAGCCCGGTCCCCGTACCCGTCCCGGCTCGGCCCGACACCAGTATTTCGAGGTCAAGTGCCCCCTCGACTGTGAAGGTCCGCCGTGCAGGAAGACAGCCCCGTCCAGAACGAGAACACCCCCGACACCGCCGCCGAGCGACCGCAGCGTGCCGGCCGGCGGAACCGCCTCATCGTGCTCAGCGCGGCCGCCTTGGTAGCCCTCGGCCTGGGCGGTGTCGCCGTCGCCACCACCGGCGCGGACCGGCCGGCGCCCGCCGCCGTCTCCCTGGACGCGCAGTCCCGGGCCGAGGCCGCCAGCCGGGCGGACCGCTCCGCCCGCGAGTCCAGCGCGCCGGTCTCCCCCTCGGCCATCCCGACCGCGAGCCCGACGGCGACCGGCGCCAGCCCGACGCCGACGAAGACGGCCACCGCGAAGCCGAAGCCCAAGCCGAAGAAGACCACCAAGCCCACCCCGGCCTGGGTCGACCCGATGCCGGGCGCCGCGGTCACCTCCTGCTACGGCCAGCGCTGGGGCACCCTGCACGCCGGCATCGACCTGGCGCTGCCCTCCGGCACACCGATCCACGCCGCGGCCACTGGCACGGTCGTCCAGGCCGGCGACGCCGCCGACGGGTACGGCAACTCCGTCTTTGTCGACCACGGCAACGGTTACCTGACCCACTACGCCCACCAGAGCCGCATCGCGGTGACCGTCGGCCAGAAGGTGAAGGCAGGCCAGGTGATCGGCTACGAGGGCGCCACCGGCGACGCCACGGGCCCGCACCTGCACTTCGAGGTGCACCAGGGCATGTGGAACCAGATCGACCCGGCGCCGTTCATGCGGGCGCGCAGCGTCGACCTGGGCTGCTGAGGCTCGCTGCACGCAGCTTCAGAGAGAGAGTGGCCTCCGGCGGTGCCGAGGCCACTCTTTCCCGCAAGCAGTGCGGATTCTGGACGGACGCGCTAGCTCCCCCCGCGCGGCTCGGGGTCAGAGCTTGTCGATCGGGGCGTGCCGCAGCACCAGCCACATGGTCTGGTCGCCGAAGTCGATCTGCGCGCGGGCACCCGGGCCGTGCCCCTCGACGGCGACCACCCGCCCCAGCCCGTAGCGCTGGTGGTTGACCCGGTCGCCGGCCGACACCTTCGGCCCCTGCGGCAGCTCGCTGGCCGTGGTCAGGCGGCTGGCGTCCACGCCGAGCCGCTTCGCCAGCTGCGCCGCCTTCGGCGTGCCCCCGTTGAAGGTGCCCCGCCCGCCCGGCACGCGGTCCGCGCGGCCGCCCACGCCGCCGCCCCCACCGGCCCACGAGGTGTACGACCCCTCGGTGCGCTCCCAGTGCACCAGCTCCGGCGGCAACTCCTCCAGGAACCGCGACGGAGGGTTGTAGGACGGCTGTCCCCAGGCCGAGCGGGTCACCGCCCGGGAGAGGTAGAGCCGCTGTCGGGCCCGGGTGATGCCGACGTACGCAAGCCGGCGCTCCTCCTCCAGCTCGCGGGTGTCGCCCAGCGAACGCAGGTGCGGGAAGACACCGTCCTCCAGCCCGGTCAGGAAGACCACCGGGAACTCCAGCCCCTTGGCGGTGTGCAGCGTCATCAGGGTGACCACGCCCTGATGGTCGGGGTCGTCGGAGGGGATCTGGTCCGCGTCGGCGACCAGTGCGACCTGCTCCAGGAAGCCCGCCAGAGTTGCCCGCTCGCCCTCGGCGCCGGTCGCCTCGATCCGCTCGGTGTACTCCCGGGCGACGCTGACCAGCTCCTGGAGGTTGTCCACCCGGCCGGCGTCCTGCGGGTCCAGGCTCTCCT
The DNA here is from genome assembly GCF_900143515.1 of Micromonospora cremea. NCBI lineage: Bacteria > Bacillati > Actinomycetota > Actinomycetes > Micromonosporales > Micromonosporaceae > Micromonospora > Micromonospora cremea. Next base: position 1,269,143 of record NZ_FSQT01000002.1, read on the forward strand.
CCAGCTCGGTGAGGTAGCCCGAGCGGGTCAGCAGCGCCTCCAGCACCTCCTCCGGAGTGCCGGTCTCGGCCAGCTCCCGGGCGCCGTCGAGCAGAGCCACGAAGTCGGCGATGCCGTTGGCCGCGCGGCTGGAGATGCCCGGCGCCTCCCGGGCCCGGCGCAGCGCCGCGCCGAAGGAGATCCGGTCGCGGCTGGAGAGCGCCTCGACGCACGCCTCCGCTCGGTCGCCGATCCCCCGGCGCGGAGTGTTCAGCACCCGCCGCAGGCTCACCGTGTCGTCGTCGTTGACCACCGAACGCAGGTACGCGAGCGCGTCGCGGACCTCCTTGCGCTCGTAGAAGCGCACCCCGCCGACCACCTTGTAGGGCAGGCCGACCCGGATGAACACCTCCTCGAAGACCCGGGACTGGGCGTTGGTGCGGTAGAAGACGGCAACGTCGCCGGGGCGGGTCTCGTCGGCGTCGACCAGCCGGTCGATCTCCCGCGCCGCCCAGTCCGCCTCGGCGTGCTCGGTGTCGGCCACGTAGCCGACGATCCGCTCGCCGGCGCCGGCCTCGCTCCACAGCCGCTTCGGCTTTCGGGAGGTGTTCCGGTCGATCACCGCGTTGGCCGCGTTGAGGATAGTCTGGGTGGAGCGGTAGTTCTGCTCCAGCAGGATCGTCCGCGCGTCGGTGAAGTCCCGCTCGAACTCCAGGATGTTGCGGATCGTCGCGCCGCGGAACGCGTAGATCGACTGGTCGGCGTCACCGACCACGCACAGCTCGGCCGGCTCCAGCCCGTCGGTGCCGGAGACCAGCTCCTTGATCAGCGTGTACTGCGCGTGGTTGGTGTCCTGGTACTCGTCGACCAGGACGTGCCGGAACCGGCGGCGGTAGCTCTCGGCGACGTGCGGATGGGACTGGAGCAGGTGCACCGTGGTCATGATCAGGTCGTCGAAGTCCAGCGCGTGCGCCTCACGCAGCCGACGCTGGTAGAGCGTGTACGCCTCGGCCAGCGCCCGCTCGTTGGGCCCCGTGGCCCGCGCGGCGAACTGCTCCGGGTCGATCAGCTCGTTCTTCAGGTTGGAGACCTGGGCGGCCAGCCCGCGTGCCGGGTAGCGCTTCGGGTCGAGGTCCAGCTCGCGGGTGACCAGCTGCATCAGCCGGCGCGAGTCGTCCGCGTCGTAGATCGAGAACGTCGACTTGAGGCCCGCGTGCTCGTGCTCGGCGCGCAGGATGCGGACACAGGCGGAGTGGAACGTCGACACCCACATCAATCGGGCCCGCGGGCCGACCAGCGCGGCGACCCGCTCCTTCATCTCGCCGGCCGCCTTGTTGGTGAAGGTGATCGCGATGATCTCCCCGGGATGCACGTCCCGCGCGGCCAGCAGGTAGGCGATCCGGTGGGTGAGCACCCGGGTCTTGCCCGACCCGGCGCCGGCCACGATCAGCAGCGGCGAACCGGCGTGGCTGACCGCGTCGCGCTGCGGCCCGTTCAGCCCGGCGAGCAGCTGCTGCGGATCGAGGCGGACAGCGGCCGGCCGGGGCCGGTCCGGACGGGCCGGCGCGGACTCCGGCGCAGGCGGGGACGCGGGAATGTCGAAGAGAGGATGCATCGCGCGACAAGTCTATGCCGCCGGCCGGACACTTCCCGACCGCGCGGTGTCGTCGCCGGCGCGCCCGCCCCCGGACGCAGAACGATGACGGTGAAAGCAACCTGGTCGTCACGCAGGGGCCGGCTTCCGGAACGTGCCGGAGCGGAGGATGCGCCCTGTTGAACCGAATCCTTGCGCACAGGCGGCCGGCATGGGCATACTCGACGGCGTGTTCGCTCAGCGCTACTACTTTTACTACGGCACCGGGAGTCCGGCAGCCGTAGGTCGCGCCTGATCGATCAGACCTGCGAAAGCCCCGGGCTCCTGGAGCCCGGGGCCTTTTCGTCCCGGGATCCGGGCACCGGGCACGACAGTGCGAGAGGTACCCGATGATGACAGACGTGGCGGAGCAGAGCGGCGGGCCGGTCCGACCGGGGGCGGACCAGTCCCCGGTCGACAGAGGCGAGCCCGTGGCGGGGGTGGCGCCACCCGCCGAGGACGGCGGGCCGGCCGAGGCACGGACCGGCACCGCGGAGCCGGCCGCCGCCGCACGGATCGTGCAGATCAGGGAACGGATCGACGAGATCGACAACGCGTTGATCTCGCTCTGGCACGAGCGGGCCACGCTGTCCCAGGAGGTCGGGGCGACCCGGATGGCGTCCGGCGGGACGCGCCTGGTGCTCTCCCGGGAACGGGAGATCCTGGAGCGTTTCCGGGTCGCACTCGGCGCCGACGGCACCCAACTGGCGCTGCTGCTGCTCCGGGCGGGCCGCGGCCCGCTGTGAGCCACCCGGGCCGGCCATCCGGCCCGGCCGGCAGCCGCTCCCCGGCCCCACGCTGCGAGCGGCCGACGCCACGGCTGGCCGCTCGGCGCCGGAGGAGGCAGCCCGGTCCCCGGACAAACGAAACCGCCTGCCGTCGTCGTGGTGACGTCGGCAGGCGGTTCCGGTGACTCAGGCAGCCTCGTGGCTCGCGACGATCTCGCGCTTCTCCGCGAAGTGGCAGGCGCTCGGGTGGTCCGAGCCCTGCCGGATCTCCAGCAGCGGGACCTGCTCGGCGCAGACCTCCTGCGCCTTCCAGCAGCGGGTGCGGAACCGGCAGCCCGAGGGCGGGCTGATCGGCGACGGCACGTCACCGGTGAGCCGGATGATCGTCTTGTTGTGCCGCTGGGTCGGGTCCGGCACCGGCACCGCCGAGAGCAGCGCCTGGGTGTACGGGTGGGTCGGCCGCTCGTAGATCTCGTCCTCGGTGCCGATCTCCACGATCTTGCCGAGGTACATCACCGCGACGCGGTCCGAGAGGTGACGGACCACCGACAGGTCGTGCGCGATGAAGACGTACGAGAGACCGAACTCGCCCTGGAGCTGCTCCAGCAGGTTCATCACCTGGGCCTGGATGGAGACGTCCAGCGCCGACACCGGCTCGTCGCAGACGATCACCTCGGGCCGCAGCGCGAGCGCCCGGGCGATGCCGATGCGCTGACGCTGACCGCCGGAGAACTGGTGCGGGTACCGGTTGATGTGCTCCGGGTTGAGCCCGACCAGGTCGAGCAGTTCCCTGACCTTCGCCCGACGGCTGCCCTTCGGCGCCACCTCCGGGTGGATCTCGAACGGCTCACCGAGCAGGTCACCGACGGTCATCCGGGGGTTCAGCGAGGTGTACGGGTCCTGCATCACCAGCTGGATCTGGCGGCGGAGGCGCCGCAGCGCCCCGCCGGAGAGCTTGGAGATGTCCTGGCCCTTGTAGACCACGCTGCCGGCGGTCGGCCGCTCCAGGTTCATCAGCACCCGGGCGAGGGTCGACTTGCCGCAGCCGGACTCGCCGACCACGCCCAGCGTCTCACCGGCACCCAGACCGAATGAGACCCCGTCGACCGCCTTGACCTGACCGACGGTCTTCTTGAACACCACGCCCTGGGTGACGGGGTAGTGCTTGACCAGGTCACGGACCTCGATGATGTTCTCAGACACGGTTCACCAGCTCCTCGGCGAAGTGGCAGGCGCTGGCCCGTGCGGTGCCCACCTGCAGCAGCGGCGGGAGCTTCTCCCGGCACACCGGCTGAGCCATGGGGCAGCGCGGATTGAACGGGCAGCCCGGCGGGATGTTCATCAGGTTCGGCGGGAGGCCCTTGATCGTCCGGAGCTGCTGCCCCTTCTCGTCCAGGCGCGGGATCGAGTCGATCAGGCCCATCGTGTACGGGTGCGCCGGCTTGGCGTACAGGTCGTACACATCGGCTTCCTCCACGATCCGGCCCGCGTACATGACCGCGATCCGGTCCGCGACGTCGGCGACCACGCCGAGGTCATGGGTGATCAGGATCATGCCCATCTGCCGCTCACGCTGGAGCTCGGCGAGCAGGTCCATGATCTGGGCCTGCACGGTCACGTCGAGCGCGGTGGTCGGCTCGTCCGCGATCAGCACCTCCGGGTCGAGCGCCAGCGACATCGCGATCATCGCGCGCTGCCGCATACCACCGGAGAACTGGTGCGGATAGTTGTTGAACCGGCCCCTGGCGTTCGGGATCTTGACCTGGTCGAGCATCTCGATCGCGCGCTTCTTGGCCTCCGCGCGGCCCATGCCCCGCCGGACCCGGAACTGCTCGGCGATCTGGAACCCGACGGTGAAGACCGGGTTCAGCGCGGAGAGCGCGTCCTGGAAGATCATCGCGATGCCCTCACCGCGGATGCGGCGGCGCTCCTCGTTGGACATGCGGAGCATGTCCTTGCCGTGGAAGCGGACCTGCCCACCGGTGACGAAGCCGGGCGGGGTGTCGAGGATGCCCATGATGGTCTGCGCCGTGACGCTCTTACCGGAGCCGGACTCGCCGAGCACGGCGAGGGTCTCCCCCGCGTCGACGTGGTACGTGACCCCGTTGATGACCTTGGCGACGCCGTCCCGGGTACGGAACTCCACCCGCAGGTCGTCGACCTCGAGCAGCCGGCCGGAGGGACGTCCGGAGCCGCCGGTTCCCGGCGCGGACTGCTCGGACACGAGAATGTCGGACAACTGGATCTCCCCTAGCGGAGTTTCGGATCGAGGGCCTCGCGGACCGCCTCACCGAGCATCACGAAGCTCAGAACGGCGGTGACGAGGAACGCGGCGGGGAAGAACACCAGCCCCGGCGCGACCCGGATGAACTGCTGCCCGTCGCTGATCATGATGCCCCAGGACACCACCGGCGACTTCAGGCCGACGCCCAGGAACGACAGGGTGGCCTCGGCGCCGATGAACGAGCCGACCATGATCGTGCCGTAGACCAGCAGCGGGGCCAGGCAGTTCGGCAGCAGGTGCTTGAGGATGATCCGGCCGGTGCCGGCACCCAGCGCGCGGGCCGCCACGATGTAGTCGGCCTCCTTGGTGGCCAGCACCGAGGAACGCATCAGCCGCATCACGACCGGCCAGCTCAGCACCATCAGGGAGGCGATCACCAGGCCCATGATCTGGGCCTTGCTGTTGCTGGAGTTCGAGCCGTTGAACGTGGTCAGGATGACGATCGCGCCGAGCACGAAGGGCAGGCCGAAGAAGACATCGGCGATCCGGCTGAGCAGACCGTCCACCCAGCCACCGCGGTAGCCGGCGATGATGCCCATGGCACCGCCGACCAGCAGGGTGCCCAGCACGGAGAGCACGGCGACCACGATGGAGGCACGCGCGCCGTAGATGACCCGGGCGTAGACGTCCCGGCCCTGCACGTCGTAGCCGAACCAACCATCGGCGGACGGCTTGTCGAGGCTCCGGGACAGCGTGCCGTTGACCGCGTCACCCGGGGCGAACAGCGCCGGGAAGGCCGCCATCAGCAGGAAGATCACGATCAGCGTGGCCGAAATCCAGAACAGCGGCTTGCGCCGCAGGTCCCGCCAGGCGTCACCGAGCAGGCCGCGCGGCTTCTCGTTGCTCTGCGGCAGGCCGGCGGTGGCGGGGGCGCCGGCGTCGGTCGACTGCGCGGGAGGAGTGCTGACGATCGATGCGGTACTCGGGTCACTCATAGCGGATCCTCGGGTCCAGGGCGGCGTAGAGCAGGTCAACCAGCAGGTTCATCACGAGATAGACCAGCACGAGGACGACCACGATCCCTACCACGGTAGCGCTTTCCTTGGTGACGATCGCGCGGAAGACCTGGCGGCCGATTCCGTTGATGCCGAAGATGCCCTCGGTCACGATCGCGCCGCCCATCAGGGCACCGAGGTCGGTGCCGAGCAGGGTGACCACCGGGATGAGCGAGTTGCGCAGCAGGTGCACGCCCACCACCCGGCGCATCGGGAGGCCCTTGGCGATGGCGGTACGCACGTAGTCGGCGCGGCGGTTCTCCGCGATGCTCGTTCGTGCTACCCGGGCGATGTACGCCACTGACGCGCTACCGAGCACGAAGCCCGGCACGATCAGCTCGGAGAGCCGCATCTCGGAGGAGACGGTCGGCTTGATGATGCCCCACTGCACGCCCAGCAGCCACTGAAGCACGAAGCCGACGACGAAGACCGGCAGCGCGATCAGGAACAGCGTGGAGACCAGGACCAGGTTGTCCAGGAACCCGTTGCGCCGCAGACCGGTCAGCACGCCGGCGCCGAGGCCGATCACGGCCTCGATGGTGAGCGCCACCAGGGCCAGCTTCAGCGTGTTCGGGTACGACGTCAGGATGATGTCACTGATCTCGCGCTGCGAGAAAGTCTGACCGAAGTCGCCCTGGAGCAGGTTCTTCATGTAGTTCGCGTACTGCACGAAGACGTTCTGGTCCAGGTGGTACTTCTCGGTCATGAAGGCGATGTACTGGTCCGGGCAGCGGCGGTCACCGCACTTGCCGGCGAACGGATCGCCCGGAACAGCCCAGACGAGGGCGTAGATCATGAACGTCGTACCGATGAAGACCGGCACGAGTTGGAGCAGCCGTCTCAACAGATAACGGCCCATGGGGTGGTCCTCCAGACAGGGGGCGCGTCGGACGGCCGACACGGTGGTGACAACGTGGCGAGTGGATGTTGTAACACTCACTCGCGGAACGGCCCCGGGTCGGGCTCACCGGATGTGGCGAGCCCGACCCGGGGTCAGACCGTTCGGATCAGAGCTCGACCGAGGTGATGTCGAGTTCGCCGACGTTGTTCAGCTCGAGCTTCTTGATCTTCTCCGAGTGGCCGGACTGCTGGCCGTAGAAGTAGACCGGAATGCTCGGGACGTCCTGGTCGACCAGCTCGACGGCCTTGGAGAACGCCTCGTGCGAGGCCTCCAGGCTCGGCGCGGCACCGGCCTGCTTGGCCAGCGCGTCGACCTGCGGGTTGCTGTAGAGGCCGTCGTTCGAGGAGCCACCAGTCACGTAGAGCGGGTTGATCCAGTTCTCCACGTCCGGGTAGTCCTGCTGCCAGGCGGCACGGTACGGGCCGGTCATCTTGCGTGCGTTGACCTGCTGGCGGAAGACCGCGAAGGTCGGCAGGCCCTCGGCGCGGGCCTCGATGCCGAGGTTGGTCTTGACCTGCTGCGCAACGGCGTCCATCCAGTCCTTGTGGCTGGAGTCCGTGTTGTAGAAGAAGACCATCTCGCCCTGGAAGCCGCCGGCCTCGGCCAGGAGCCGCTTGGCCTCGGTGGCGTCGAACTTGCAGGCGGTGCAGTTACCCGGCTTGGCACCCGGGGTCAGCGGGTTCGCCCAGCTGTCGGCCGGCTTGCGGGTACCGAAGAAGATCTTGTCCGTGATCTCCTGCCGGTTGATCGACAGCGACACGGCACGACGCAGCTTCGGGTCCTGGAAGCGCTTGTCGTACATCGGGAACGCGATCAGCCCGGTCGTCGGCGTGGTGGTCGACAGGCCCCGCTCACCGAGGTCGGTCTTCCACTTGTCACCGGCGAGCGCCGAGGTGGGGATCGACTCCAGGAAGTCCAGGTTGTTGGCCAGCAGGTCGTTGTAGGCCGCCGTCTCGTCCTGGTACAGCTTGACGTCGACGTCCTTGACCTTCATGGTGTCGCGCAGGTTGTAGTCGTCGAAGCGCGTCAGCTTGATGAGGACGTTGTCGTCCCACGACACGAACTTCACCGGCCCGTTACCGACCGGCTTCTTGCCGAACTCTTCGGGCTTCTGGGTGAAGAACACGTCCGGCAGCGGCATGAAGGCGCTGTAGCCGAGCTTGGTCGGGAAGACCGCGGTCGGGGCCGCCAGGGTGACCTCGAAGGTCTGGTCGTCGACGACCTTCAGGCCGGACAGCTTCTCGGCCGTGGGCGGCGGAGCCTTCTTCGGGCCCTCGCCGTCCGGGTCCGACGTGTAGGTCTTGTCGAAGCCCTCGATGTCCGAGAAGAAGGAGCCGTTCTGCGCGCCGTTCGGCGAGTAGGCGGCCCAGTTCCAGGCGTCGACGAAGTTCTTCGCCTTCACCTCGGTACCGTCGTGGAACTTGGTACCCTTCTTGATCTTGATCGTGAAGACCTTGGAGTCCGTGGTGTTGATGGACTCCGCCAGCGCGTTGCGCGGGGCCCCACCGTCGTTCGGGTACTCGACCAGGCCGGTCCACATCCAGTCGATGATCTTGCCACCGCCGGTCTCCGTCGTGTTCGACGGGACCAGCGGGTTCTCCGGCTGGACGCCGTGGATAACGATCGAGCCGTCCTTGCTGGCGGCGGGATCGCCGTCATTGTCACCGCTCGAGCAACCGCTCGCGACAAGCGCGGCAGCCGCGCTGAGCGCGATCGCGCTCGTCGCCCGCTTCGAGACTCTCATTCCGAGGGGCCTCCTCTTTCTGAACCTGGTTCCGTCGTGGGTTTCACGCACGTCTGGGGGTGACACCGCCCGACCACCCCGGGGCGCGGGTCGCCGGGTTCACAGGGAAGTTGGGGACACCCCTGATGTTCCGATCCGCCGGGCTCCCCACCGACGAGGTACGGCCCGACGCAGGCGACACAGCCACGAACTTGCCGCGAAACAGCGGAGGTCGTGGTCGTGAGCCGTACGGAGTGCCGCACACCGAGGGTGGGGTGCTGCCACTGTGACACTCACTTGCCGCTTCCGTGAAGGTGCCGTTATCAAGCCGTTAGTTGCCCGCCACGTTGCCGATACTTGAAAATTGATCATAAAACCGTCCGCTCGGGCATCTCTGAGCAGGAAATACGCGGCCCAGCCGGACGCCGGCGCCCGGCGTAGGCTCGGGTCCTGTGAGCTTTCCGGCATCCGCTCCCGTGCTGTCCGACGTCCGTCGCGCGCTGGCCGTTTTTGCCCATCCGGACGATGTCGACTTCGGCTGCACAGGCACGATTGCCGGCTGGGTGGACGAGGGCGTCGAGGTCGCCTATCTGATCATCACCCGTGGCGAGGCCGGCGGCTTCGACGACACCGACCGGTCCGAGATGCCCCGGCTGCGCGAAGCGGAACAGCGGGCCGCGGCCGCCGTTGCGGGCGTGCGGCAGGTCGACTTCCTCGACGGGTACCCCGACGGCACGCTGACCTCGACCCCGGCGCTACGCCGGGACATCGCCGCGGCCATCCGCCGGTTCCGGCCCGACCGGGTGTTGACCAGCTCGCCGCTGCGCCGCTGGGAGCTGCTGGCCGGACCGAGTCACCCCGACCACCTGGCCGTCGGGGAGGCCACCACCTGCGCCATCTACCCGGACGCGCGCAACCCCTTCGCGTTCCCCGAGCTGCTGGCCGAGGGGCTGGAGCCGTGGGTCGTCCGGGAGGTCTGGTACGCCGGCGGCCCCGCCCCGGACCACGCCGTCGACATCACCGACCGGTACGACCGCAAGGTGGCCGCGATGCGCGCCCACCACTCGCAGACCGGTCACATGGACGTGCCGGCGTGGATCCACGAACGACTCGCCGCGGTCGCCGCCGACGCGGGCCTGCCACCGGGCCGGCTGGCCGAAGCGTTCACAGTCCTGCGGACCACCTGAGCCGCCGGCCCACCCGCCGAAGTGGCCCGTTGCGGTGGCAGGCGCCGGCCGGCCCGCGACGTCAGATCACACGAGCCGGCGGTCCGCCGCCCATCGGGACAGCTCGTAGCGGTTGGACATCTGAAGCTTGCGCAGCACGTTCGACACGTGCGTCTCCACCGTCTTGATGGAGATGAACAGCTCCTTCGCGATCTCCTTGTACGCGTACCCCCGAGCGAGCAGCCGCAGCACCTCCCGCTCCCGGTTGGTGAGCTGGTCCAGCTCCGGATCGGCCACCGGGGCGTCCGGCCGGGCCGCGAAGGCGTCCAGCACGAACCCGGCTAGCCGAGGGCTGAACACGGCGTCGCCGTCGGCGACCCGGCGGATCGCCGCGGCCAGCTCGTCCGGGGAGATGGTTTTGGTGACGTAACCCCGGGCGCCGGCACGGATCAGCCCGATCACGTCCTCCGCCGCGTCGGAGACGCTCAGCGCCAGGAACTTGACCTGCGGATGGCTGCGGCGCATCGCCTCCAGCACCGCGCGTCCGCCGCCGTCGGGCATGTGCACATCGAGCAGCACCACGTCCGGTCCGGTCGCGGCGATCCGGGTGACCGCCTCGGCCACCGTGCTCGCCTCGCCCACCACCTCGACGTGGGCGCCCAACTCCGCGCGCACCCCGGCCCGGAACATGGCGTGGTCGTCCACCAGGAACACCCGCAGCCGTTCGGGGCGACGGTCCGCCGGGTCGAGCTGCTCCATCGACTGCTCAGCCATGGTCATCTGTTCCTCTCCGCTGCGGACGAGTCCCGGGAGATCGGCAGGATCAACCGGACCTCGGTCCCCTCCCCCGGGCCGGACCGGATCTCGGCCCGTCCGCCGTGCCGCTTCATCCGCCCGATGATCGAGCCGCGTACGCCGTGCCGGTGGTCCTCCACGGTATCCGGGTCGAAGCCCGCTCCCCGGTCCCGGACGAAGACGCTGACCTGATCGGGCTCCACCTCGGCGTAGAGCGACACGGTCTGCACCCCCGCGTGCCGGGCCGCGTTCACCAGCGCCTCCCGCGCGGCGGCGACCAGCGCCCCGACCTTCTCGTCGGTCTCCCGGTCGCCGACCACCACCGCCTCCACCGTGATCGCGAACGTGTCCTCGACCTCGGCCGCGGCCTGCTCCAGCGCGGCCGCGAGGCGCTCGTTCGGCGACGCGGTGGGCTTGTAGAGCCAGTTGCGCAGCGAACGTTCCTGCCCCCGGGCCAGCCGCTGCACCGTCTTGACGTCACCGGCGTTGCGCTGGATCAGGGCCAACGTGTGCAGCACCTGGTCGTGCACCATCGCGGCCAGCTCGGCCCGCTCCTGCTCCCGTATGCGGCCCTCGCGCTCCGAGCGGAGCTGGCTGTACGTCCGCCAGAGCACCGGCGCGGCGACCACCCCGACCCCGGCCAGCCCGACCAGCGCGAAGATCACGCCGTTGATCACGGCGTCGAAGTTCTGTGCCGGCGAGTAGACCGCCGCGACGCCGATGATGCCGACCGCGACCAGCACCCCGCCGCCGATGAACCGGAGCACGAAGGCCCGCCGGTCGCTCTCCTCGACCACCGCGCCGAGCCAGGGCACCGGCATCGTGTCGCCCCACCGCCGCCGCCGCTCGGGCGCGGACTGGTGCCAGATGACCCCGGCGCCGACCGCGATGATGGCCACCAGCCAGCCGGCGGTGCCCGCCGCGCCGACCGAGTCGAAGACCATCACCTGGATCAGCAGGACTCCGAGCCCGATCCCCACGAACGGCAGGAGCTGGGCGACGTCCCGCCGGGGCGGCACCGCGGTGTCGCCGGGCCGCAGCGGCACCACCGCCCAGAAGGCCGCGTAGAGCAGCAGGCCGAGCCCGCTCAGCCCGAGCAGCACCATGAACGCGACTCGCACCCGCAGCACCGAGATGCCGAGGTGGTCGGCGATGCCGGCGGCGACGCCGGCGGCCATCCGGTGCTCGGGGGCGCGGTAGAGGCGCGGGGGCGGGGTCACGATGCTGATCGGAGGCTCCCTGGTCACGGTGGCGGGTCGGGCGAGGTTGGTGGATCCGATCGTCACACGCTGCGGCGTACCGCGACCACGGGGACGCCCCCGACATTCCGGCCGCCCGGATCTCAGGGTGGGGTCAGGGTCGGGTCCTGAGGTCGCTCGGGCGGGACTGGCAGCAGGATCGAGGCATGACCGAGGAAGCTGCCCCGCCGCCCCGACCCGGGTCGGCACAGCCGGGCGGTTCATCACCGCCCTCACCAGCCGCGATACCCGCCGGTTGGGCCGAGCCCACCCCGTTCGGCCCGCCCACCGGCGCCACCACCGGGTTCGACGCCGGCCCGGCCGCCGACCCCACACCGGGCGCTCCGGGCAGCGGCTACGGGCCCGGTAGCGCGGGCTACGGGCCCGGCGTCGGCTATGCGGCCGGCACCGGCTACGGGCCGGGGGGGGCCGGGGGCATGCCACCCGGGCCGGGTGGTCCCGGTCCGTCGGCACCGCCACCGCCGCTGGGCGGCGCCGGCTTCACCTCTCGGTACGGGCTGGTCCGGCCGCGCGACGGGCGCTACCTGGCCGGGGTCTGCGCGGCCATCGGCCGAGCCACCAACACCGATCCGGTGCTCTGGCGGGTGCTGCTCGCGGTGCTCGGGTTCTTCGGCGGCATCGGCATCCTGGTGTACGTCGCCGCCTGGCTGATCATCCCCAACGAGGGCGACACCGCGTCCCCGGTGGAGTCCATGCTCGGGCGCGGCCGGTCCAGCATGTCGCCGGTGACCGTGATCGTCCTGGGCATCCTGGTGGCGGCCAGCTTCGGCTACATCGTCACCGACGCCTTCCGCGCGGTGCTGCTCGGCGCCGCCATCCTGATCGGCGGTGCGCTCCTGCTCAACCGGGACAGCCGAGGGCCACAGCCCGGCACTCCGGGCCCGATGCCATCCGCACCGGTCGGTACGCCGTCCGGGCCGGTCCCGCCGGTCACCTGGCCCGCGCCGGCGCACGGCGCCGTGCCGCCCACCGGCCCGCCGGCGACGGCACCGCTGGCCGGCGGGGATCCGGCGTACGCCACCGCGGCACCGGACGTGTCGCCGACCCTGCACGCCCCGGCTCACGGTGCGCAGCCGTCCGCCGGTCCGCAGCCGTTCACCAGCGCGCAGCCGGTGTCCGGGGTGGGCCCGGTGTCCGGGCAACCGGCCGCCACGACGGCTCAGCAGGCCGCCTGGCCCGCGCCCGCGCCCGCCGCACCCGGCTGGCCGAGCACCGGCACGCCCAGCGGCGGTTGGCCGTCGGCGCCCGTGGCGGGTGCTCCCGCCGCCGGCGTCCCGGCCGGCTACCCGGTCACGCCGCCGCCACCGGCCGGATACCGCCCTCCGTTTGCGCCGCACGGGCCGTACGCGTCACCGGCCGCCTACCCGCCGCCCAAGCCGCCCAAGCCACCGAAGCCACCGAAGCGACCCCGCGAGCGCTCCCCGCTCGGCGCGGTGACCTTCTCGCTGATCTTCCTGGCCCTCGGCGTGGTCGCGCTGCTCGACCTGCTGGACGTCTTCGACGTCGGCGCGTCGGCGTACTTCGCCGCCGCGCTGGCCACGATCGCGCTGGGACTGCTGGTCGGCACCTGGTTCGGCCGGGCCCGCTGGCTGATCGCGCTCGGCCTGGTGACCGCCGCCGCGCTGGGAACGGCCACGGTGGCCGAGTCCTACGACCGGATCCGCGGGGTCGACGGCGCGGTCACCTGGGCGCCCACCGACTACCGCGACCTCGCGGACCGGTACGAGAACAGCTTCGGTGACGCCGTGCTCGACCTGCGCGGGATCGACTTCGCCAAGCGGGACAGTCAGGTGACCGTGGCGATCAACTTCGGCCAGGCGACCGTGGTCGTGCCCCCGAACGTGGACGTCACGACGGTGGCCGACGTCAACGCGGGCGACGCCACCATCTTCGGCAACCGATCCGGCGGGCTGGACGGGCGCCTGCGGGAGTCGACCGACCTCGGTGCGGACGGGCCCGGGGGCGGGACACTTCGCCTGTACATCCACGTCAATGCCGGCAACCTGGAGGTGACCCGGTGAAGGCTCACCGTACGGACCTGGTGTCGTTCGCCTTCGGGCTGGTGTTCCTGGGGCTGTCCGCCTGGTGGCTGCTCGCCCAGCTGCTCGGGCTCGCGCTGCCGCCGGTCGGCTGGTTCCTGGCCGGTGCACTGATCCTGATCGGGGTCTTCGGGCTGGTCGGCGCGCTGCGCTCCAGCCGGCCGGTCCAACCGGCACCGACCGCTCCGGACGCCGTCGCCACCGAACCTGCCGCGCCGGTTTCCGGTGCGTCCGCGCCGACCTCCGGCGCGGGCCTGCCGTCCTGGGACGCCGAACGCTCCACCTGGGACTCTCCTGCACCGGGTCCGGTGCCGGAGACGCCGACGGCGGAGCTGCGGGCACCGGAGACGCCGACGGCGGAGCTGCGGGCACCGGAGACGCCGACGGCGGAGCTGCGGCCAGCGGAGACGCCGATTGCGGAGGTGATCCACCCTGCCTGGCTGGCCCACCCGCCGTCGGAGCCGGAAACCACCCCGGTCGCCGATCAGCGCGCCGACGGGGGCGACGAGCCGACCACCGGCCTCCTCGCCCGTCCGGCCGGGGCCGAGGCCGACGAGCCGACCCGGGTCGACCACCCGGCGGACGAGCGGGACGATCAGCGGCGGGAGTCCTGACCCGGCGCCTGCCCGCGCCGGCCTTCTCGACCGCTACGGCGGTGCGGTCGGCGCGGGCAGGCGCATATGCTGACCGGTGGAGATCTCGCCTCCGCCGGCCGGCCCGTCCCGCCATGGCGGGCCCCGCCGCGATTCCCGTCTCTACCCCGTCAGGAGCCCGTCCGACATGACCCAGTCCCCCGCCGTGCGTACCACCGGTCGGTCCGGTCCGGTCCGCATCGGCGAGCGAGCCGCCCGTACGCTCGTCACCGAGCTGGCCCGGATCAACGATCCCAAGGTCGCCCTCCTGGTCGGCGCGAGCCCGGAGTCCGCGGTGCTGGCCGCGGCGATCGAGGCGCTGCTCCCCGGTGACCGGCTCACCGTGGTACCCGCCGAGTCGTCCGGCGTCACCGTGCTCCGCGAGCACGTCACCGCCCAGGGCCGGTGGGTCGCCGACCGGGTTCAGGTGATCGACTCGCTGGCCGAGGCCGAGGCCGCCGCGGTGGTCATCGCCGGCGAGGCGTTCACCGGCACCGCCGAAGAGACCCGCGGCGCCATCGAGGCCCTGGTCAAGCACCTGGCCGACGGAGCGGTGCTCAGCGTCGCCACCACCGCCACGCCCGGCCGGACCACCGGCGCCGCGGCCGAGCTGGCCCGGCAGGACGCCCTCTACGGCGTCGGCGCAGACCTGGTGCTGCGCAACTCGCCGCCGGTCCGGATCTACCGGCTACGGTTCACCCCGGCCAGCCCGGCCGCGGCCGACCGGTTGGCCCCGGCGCACCGGCCGTCGAGCGTGCCGCTGACCCGCGGCATGCACATCGACTCCAACGGGGTGGCCGCGGCGGGCATCACGCTGGGCCTGGCCGCGCTGGCCCGGGTGGCGCGTCCCTCGTCGAAGCTCTGGCTGCTGCCGGCGCTGGCGGCCGGGCCGGTCGCCGCGTTCTTCCGTGACCCGCAGCGCGACGTGCCGGAGGACCCGGCGGCCGTGGTCGCCAGCGCCGACGGGCAGGTCCTGTCGGTGCAGCGACTGCACGACGAACGTTTCGGCGACGGTGAGTGGCTGCGGATCGCCGTTTTCCTGTCCGTCCTGGACGTACACGTCAACCGAGCGCCCGTCGCCGGCAAGGTTGTCGACTACTTCGTGGCCGACGGCGGCTTCGTGAACGCGATGAAGCCGGACGCCGAGCACAACGTGGCCGCGTACACCGTGCTGGACACCAGCCGCGGCACGGTGGTGGTCGCGCAGCGGACCGGGCTGATCGCCCGCCGGATCGTGCAGCGCGCGCCGATCGGCGCGCTGCTGGCGAAGGGCGAGCGCTTCGGGCTGATCAGGTTCGGCTCCCGGACCGACGTGTACCTGCCGGCCGACGCCGCCGAGCCGCTGGTCGGGCCGGGCGACAAGGTGGTCGGGGGCTCCACGGTCATCGCCCGCTGGCGCTGACCCGTCGACGAAGGAACGGGGTGCCCGCGGTCCGCGGGCACCCCGTTCTCCTTGCGCGAATCAGGCGGTACGACGCTGCCGCAGCCAGAGCACCGGCCCGCTGACCAGGTAACCCACCACGATCAGGGCGAACGTGAGCCGGATGTCGACCAGTGCGCCGATCACCGGGGCCAGCCAGAGCCACGGCGGCAGCTTGACCAGCCGGGCGAGCTTGGCGTACGGGAAGCTGGAGACCATCGCGAAGGCGAGCAGCGCCACCCCGGCGACCAGCACGGGGCCGGGCACGGGCAGGCCGATCGCGACGGTCACGGCGAGCACCGCGGCCGCCATGGTGGTGGGCACCCCGCAGAAGAAGCGGCCGTCCTTCGGCGAGACGTTGAAACGGGCCAGCCGGATCGCGGCACAAGCCGCGACCAGGGCGCAGGCCACCGCCGCCGCGGCCGTCGACACCGAGCCGGCGAGCGAGGCGTAGACCACAACCGGTGCGGCGAGGCCGAACGAGCACATGTCGGCCAGCGAATCCATCTGCGCGCCGAACGGGCTGGCCACGTTGAGCCGGCGAGCCAGCGCGCCGTCCAGGCCGTCGAAGGCGACGCAGGCGATCAGGCAGAGCGCGGCGATGCGCACCTCACCCTGCATGGCCTGGAAGATGGCGAGCATGCCGAGCATCAGGCTGGCCAGCGTGCACGCGTTGACCAGGCCGAACTTCATCCGGCGGGCGACCGTGCGCTCGCCGGGGAGCAGTGGGATCGACCGGGACGAAGCCTCGTCGGCGTGCGCGACCGGCGGCAGCGCCGGGCTCACCGGCATGACGGCCTCGATGTCCGGTCGGCCCGCGCCGAGCGATGGGCGGCCGAGGCGGTCCAGGCCGTAGCGGCGGCGCTGCCGGTCGGCGTACCGGTGCTCGGGCAGCGCCACGTCGGTGGTCCGCAGGTCGCCGTCGCGGCGGCCCACACGGACCAGCAGCACCTGGCGCGCGAACGTGCTGCTGCGGCGCAACCGGCCCGCCCAGCGACGCCCGGCGGGGCGCGGACTGTCAGTAGTACGACGCCGGCGCCATAGGGCTCTCGGCACGTTTCCTCCATCACCGGATCGGCTGCCCGCCGTGGGGCGGGTGTCCGGCCGTCTCGTGCCGGACCTTGCGTGGCCCGGCAGCCGTTTTGCGGAGTACACCATCGCATAAGGGGACAGGACTTGGCGATAGCTGCCGGCGGTACTTATATCTGGCTCAAACCGCGCGAACCGCACTCTTATTCCCACGCCGGGCCTCATCGCCCGTTTCCTCCATCATTCCCGCCATCGACTGTACCGGAGGGCCACCATCTCGGCTCAGCGAGCGGAGAGCTATCGACCCGACTGCCCGATTGCGGAGGCAGCGATCCCGGTCAACGGCAGGTCGGCGGCCTCGGCCAGGGTGAACCAGCCGGCCCGCGCCGTCGAACCGCCGGCCGACTCGGTGACCACCGCGTCGGTTGGTACGTCCACCAGCACCCGATAGATCACCCGGACGCCGTGCCAGTCCAGCGGCCGCCCCTCCGGGCCGAACGCGGCAGGGTTGTGCAGATTGTCCACCCCGAGCAGCTCCACCACCCGGCCCAACTGACCGCCCTCCTCGACCAGCTCACGGAGCAGCCCGGTGGTTGGTTGCTCGCCGTGATCGGTGCCGCCACCCGGCAGGTGCCACCTGCCGGCCCCCGGATAGCCGTCCGCGATCTGGGTGAGGAGGATCCGCCCGGCCGGATCGGTGACCAGCCCGTACGCTCCGAAGCGCAGCCGACGGTCGGGGTGCGCCGGCGGGAACGGCTCGGCGGGCCGGTGGGCACCGGTCGCAAGCGGGGTGACCGGCAGGCCGAGCAGCTCGGCGCTGAACGGTGCCAGTGGCAGGCGGGCCGCCTCGGCCGTGGTGACCCAGCGAGCCTGGTCGGTCGGGCCGTCGACGGCGTCGCGCAGCGTGCCGCCGCGCGCGCTCAGGTCGAACGCCAACCGGTCGGTGTGCAGGGCGACGTCGTCCTCGGGGTAGGTGGTCACGTCGGCGACGGCCGCCCGCAGCCGGTCCACCGTCACGGTGAGCCCGGTCTGCCGGGCCACCTCCCGGATCACCGCGTGCTCCGGATGCTCGGCGTGTGCCACCGCACCCCCCGGCAGCCGCCACACCCCCGGAACGTCGCCCCCAACCCCTTCCCGAACCATCAGGACCCGCCCCGAGTCCCACAGAATCCCGTGGACCCCCACACCCCGCCGCAGTTCCATCCCGCTCCCCGCTCCCCCGCCATCACCCGTCGATCATGAAGTTATCGCCGTCCATCTCGGCGCGTCCTGACAATAACTTCATGATCAACGCGGGGAAGGGGGGCCGGGGGGGCCGGGGAGGGGGTCGGGGTGGGGGGGTTAGGTGAGTTGGGCGGCTTGGACGGCTTCGGCGGTCACCTCGGTGAGGTGGTGGGTGGGGAGGGCGCCCAGCTCCTCGCGGGCGAACCAGCGGGCCTCGCAGGTGGAGCCGCCGACGTCGGCCACCGTCAACGGGTTCGGCTGGTCGACCACCACCCGGTAGAAGGCGCGGACCCCGTGCCAGTCGATCGGGTAACCCTCCGGGCCGAGCGAGGCGGCGTCGCGGTGGCTAGCCACGCCGAGCAGCTCGACCAGGCGACCGGTCTGGCCGGTCTCCTCGACCAGCTCCCGGATCAGCGCCGCGCCCGGCTGCTCGCCGTAGTCGGTGCCGCCGCCAGGCAGGTGCCAGCAGCCGGCGCCCGGGTAGCCGTCGGAGACCCGGGTGAGCAGGACCCGCCCGGCCGGGTCGGTGCACACCGCGTACGCGGCGAAGCGCTGCGCCCGGTGCAGCCCGTCCGGGCCGGGCACCGCGTAGAAGGAGGGGAACTCGGGCGCCTCGTCGGGCACCACGTCGGCCGAGGAGGCCGGCAGCCCGAGGGCACGCGCGGTGAACGAGCGCAGCGGCAGGCGCCGGGCCTCGTCGAGGGTGTACCAGCGGGCCAGGTCCGTGGGCCGCTCGCCGACCCGGTCGGCCAGCGTGCCGCCGCGCACCGCCACCCGGTAGATCAGCCGGTCGGTGTGGATGGTGATACCGCGCTCCGGCAGGGCCCGCATGTCGGCGAGCACGTCGGCCAGGCCCGAGACGGCGACCGAGAGGCCGGTCTCGGCGGCGGTCTCCCGGACCACCGTGTGGTTCGGGTCCTCGCCGTGGTCGACCGCCCCGCCGGGCAACGACCACGTGCCGGGCGTGCCGGAGCGCTCCGATGCACGGACCAGCAACACTCGGCCGTCTGAGTCAGCACAAACTGCGTATGCCGCGATCCTGCGGAGCGGCTCCAGCAAGGTGGTCACGGAAGCAAATTCTCCCCGGGCGGGGTTACCGGAACGGAAAAGAGTCGGATTCCTGACTGTCTGACCCCGATCAGGGATCGGTCAGGGTAAGGATCCGGGCGGTCACCGAGGGCGGGCCGGGCACCGGCGCGGAGTGTGGAGGCATGACATCCACCACCGCTCCCCACGCCCCGTACAAGCAGCTACGGCGACCCACCACCGACCGCATGGTCGCCGGTGTCGCCAGCGGCCTCGGCCGCTACTTCGACATCGACCCCACCCTGGTCCGGGTGATCTTCGCGGTCAGCGGCCTGCTCACCGGTGGGCTGGCGCTGTTCGCGTACCCGATCATGTGGTTCCTGATGCCCGAGGAGCCCACCGGCGCGCCGGCCTGGCCGCACCCGGCGGGCGTCGCGCCGCAGGGCCCGCCGGCCACCGCCGGGCCCACGCCCGGCGAGCCGGACCGGGGGTACGCCCCGACGCCGCCCTACCCGCCGGTCGGCTGAGGTGCGCTCACTCCCACTCGATGGTGCCCGGCGGCTTGCTGGTCACGTCCAGCACCACCCGGTTCACCTCGGCCACCTCGTTGGTGATCCGGGTGGAGATGCGGGCCACCACCTCGTAGGGCAGTCGTGACCAGTCGGCGGTCATCGCGTCCTCGCTGGAGACCGGGCGCAGCACCACGGGATGCCCGTAGCTGCGCCCGTCGCCCTGCACGCCGACGCTGCGCACGTCGGCGAGCAGCACCACCGGGAACTGCCAGACGCCGCGGTCCAGGCCGGCCGCGGTCAGCTCCTCCCGGGCGATCAGGTCGGCCCGGCGCAGCAGGTCGAGCCGCTCCTGGTCGACCGCGCCGATGATCCGGATGGCCAGGCCCGGGCCCGGGAAGGGGTGCCGCCAGACCATCGCCTCGGGCAGGCCCAGCTCCAGGCCGAGCGCCCGGACCTCGTCCTTGAACAGCGTGCGCAACGGCTCGACCAGCGCGAACTTCAGGTCCTCCGGCAGGCCGCCGACGTTGTGGTGGCTCTTGATGTTGGCGGTGCCCGTGCCGCCGCCGGACTCGACCACGTCCGGGTAGAGGGTGCCCTGGACCAGGAACTCCACATCGCCGTGCGAGGCGATCTCGCGGGCGGCGGCCTCGAAGACCCGGATGAACTCCCGGCCGATGATCTTGCGCTTCTGCTCCGGGTCGGTCACCCCGGCCAGCGCGCCCAGGAACCGGTCCGCGGCGTCGACCACCTTCAGCTTGATGCCGGTGGCCGCCACGTAGTCCTTCTCGACCTGCTCCGCCTCGCCGGCGCGCAGCAGGCCATGGTCGACGAAGACACAGGTGAGCTGGTCACCGACCGCCTTGTGCACCAGCGCGGCGGCGACCGCCGAGTCCACCCCGCCGGACAGGCCGCAGATGACCTCCTTGTCACCGACCTGGGCGCGGATCCGGGCCACCTGCTCGTCGATGATGTTCTCGGCCGTCCACGTCGGCTCGATGCCGGCGATGTCGTACAGGAAGCGGGTGAGCATCTCCTGGCCGTGCGCGGTGTGCCCGACCTCCGGGTGGAACTGCACGCCCGCCCGGCGACCGGCGAGGTCCTCGAACGCGGCCACCGGCGCGCCCGCCGACTCGGCGGTCACCGTGAAGCCCTCGGGCGCCTCGGTGACGCAGTCGCCGTGGCTCATCCAGACCGGCAGGTCGGCCGGCAGGTCGCGGAGCAGCACGCCGGGCTCGAGAAGGCGGGGGCGCAGCGGCGTGCCGCCGTACTCGCGGTTGCCCGTCTTCGTGACCGTGCCGCCGAGCGCCTGGGCCATCGCCTGGAAGCCGTAGCAGATGCCGAAGACCGGCACGTCGGCGGTGAACATGCCGGCGTCGATCTGCGGGGCGTCCGGCGCGTAGACGCTGGACGGGCCGCCGGAAAGGATGATCGCGGCCGGGTTCTTCGCCAGCATCTCGGCGACCGGCATCGAGTGCGGCACGATCTCGGAGTAGACCTTCGCCTCGCGGACCCGGCGGGCGATGAGCTGGGCGTACTGGGCTCCGAAGTCCACCACGAGGACGGGGCGAGGCAGGCTCATGTGCACAAAGCCTACCGACAGTCACCGCCGCCCCCGGCACCGGCTCGCCCCCAGCGCCCCGCCAGGGTGGGTCAGGGGCGCAGGGCGGCGGGAGCGTCGGCGGGGACGGCGGGGGTGTGCGGCGCGACCGGGTCCACCCGGCGGTACGGGCTGCCGAGCGGGGGCCGGGGGTCGGGGTGGTCCTTGTTGGGCCAGAGGGACATGGCCCGCTCGGCCTGGGCGGTGATCGTCAGCGACGGGTTGACGCCGAGGTTGGCCGAGACCGCCGCGCCGTCCACCACGTGCAGCCCCGGGTGCCCGTACACCCGGTGGTAGGGATCAATCACCCCGTCGGCCGGGGTGGCCCCGATCACCGCGCCACCCAGGATGTGCGCGGTCATCGGGATGTCGAACGGCTCGGTGAGCGAGCCGCCGGGCGTACCGCCGATCTCCTCGGCGAGCAGCCGGGCCGCGGTGTTGCCGGCCGGGATCCAGGTCGGGTTGGGCGCACCGTGGCCTGGGCCGGTCACCAGCCGGCGGCCGAGCGAGCCGCGTCGCCACCGGGTGGTCAGTGAGTTGTCCACCGACTGCATCACCAGGGCGATCACCGTCCGCTCCGACCAGCCGCGCACCGAGAGCATCCGGGCGGCCAGCCCCGGCTGCCGCACGATGCTGCCCAGCCAGCGCCGGACCCGGTGCGGGCCCCCGTCGACCAGCAGCGACTGGAGCAACCCCATCGCGTTGGAACCGCGCCCGTAGCGGACCGGCTCGACGTGCGTCTGCGGGTCGGGGTGGAACGAGCTGGTGATCGCCACCCCCTCGGTGAAGTCCAGCCGCTCGGACCGGGCACGCTGGCGCGGCACCGAGGCCCCCAGGATCGCCTCCGAGTTGGTCCGGGTCAGCTCGCCCAGGCGCGGCGAGAGCCCCGGCAACGCCCCATCGGCCTTCATCGTGTGCAGCAGCCGCTGGGTGCCGAGCGCCCCGGCCGCGAAGACCACCTGGTTGGCCTGGATCACCCGGCGGCGGCGACGCAGCCAGGCCCCGGTGCGGACGGTGTGCACCTCGTACCCGCCGCCGGTGGCCGGCCGGACGGCGGTCACCGTGGTCAGCGGGTGCACCGTGGCGCCCAGCCGCTCGGCGAGCCAGAGGTAGTTCTTGACCAGCGTGTTCTTCGCCCCGTGCCGGCAGCCCGTCATGCACGAGCCGCAGTGCAGGCAGCCGGTGCGCTCCGGGCCGGCGCCGCCGAAGTACGGGTCGGCGACCCGCTGGCCGGGGCGGCCGATGTGGACGCCGACCGGGGTGGCGTGGAAGGTGTGCCCCACCCCCATCCGCTCGGCCACCGCCCGCATGGCCCGGTCCGCGCCGGTGTCCACCGGGTACGTGGTGACGCCGAGCATCCGCTTCGCCTGGTCGTAGTGGCGGGCCAGCTCGTCGCGCCAGTCGGTGATGTCCCGCCACTGCGGGTCCGTGTAGAAGGCCGGCAGCGGCTCGTAGAGGGTGTTCGCGTAGACCAGCGAACCGCCGCCCACCCCGGCTCCGGAGAGCACCAGCACACCACCGCCGGATCGCCGGTCGGCAGGACGGAGCAGGGTGATCCGCTGGATGCCGTAGCAGCCCAGCTTCGGCGCCCACAGGAACCGGCGGGCCCGCCACGACGTCTGCGGGAACTCGTCGTCGGCGAACCGCCGGCCCGCTTCCAGCACGCCGACCGAGTAGCCCTTCTCGGCCAGCCGGAGCGCGGTGACGCTGCCGCCGAAGCCGGACCCGATGACGAGAACGTCGTACCGCATGAACGCATCATTACCGGTGAGTAGCGCTCGCGCCAGCGGCAGTTTCGCGCGATCATGCTCCGGCCGACCGACCCGGCGCATCCCGGCCGCAACCCGGAGCACCCGTCGGAGCGTTGTTCCGGATACGGGTGAAAGGAAATCCACGATGGTCCTCGGATCGATGGCACCACGCCGACGGTGGCTGCTGCTGGGGCTGACGGCCCTCGCCGTCGTCGCGCTGGTCACGGCCGGGGCGGTGGTGGTCACCCGGCTGACCGGCGACAGCACGCCGGACCGTTCGGCACCGGCCGGCTCGCCGAGCGCCCCGCCGGCCGGCACGCCCAGCGCCAGCCCGACCGGGCCGCCACCGGGCGCCGGCATCACCGGGCCGCTGAACCTCCTGCTGGTCGGGGTGGACACCCGGGTGAGCGTGCCCGGGTGGGAGCCGCACGCCGACGCCGTGCTGGTGCTGCACGTGCCCAAGGGGCTGGGCCGCGCGTACCTCTTCTCGCTCCCCCGCGACCTGCTGGTGGACATCCCGGCGTTCCCGAAGGCCGACTACGCCGGTGGCAAGACCAAGCTCACCCACGCGATGAGCTTCGGCAGCCGGGTGCCGGGCAAGCCCAAGCAGCCGAGCACCGCCCAGGGGTACGAGCTGCTGCGCAGCACTGTCAGCGGGTACACCGGTCTGCGCATCGACGCCGGCGCGGTGCTCACCTTCACCGGGTTCGACCGGCTGGTGACCGCCCTGGGCGGGGTGGACGTCTACATCGACCAGCGGGTCGCCTCGCTGCACCGCCGGCCCGACGGCAAGTACCGGGAGAGCGTCCCCGGCGGGTACACCGGGCCGCAGATGGTCTACGAGAAGGGCGAGCGGCACCTCAACGGCTGGCAGGCGCTGGACTACTCGCGGCAGCGCTACATCACCGGCGGCGACTACGCCCGGCAGCGCCACCAGCAGCAGCTGATCCGGGCGCTGACCCGCAAGATCCTGGACGAGGGCCTGGCCCGGCAGCCAGAGCGGATCGACCAGGTGGTCGCCGCGCTGGGCGACACCCTGATCTACGTGGGTGGTCGCCGGATCGTCGACCTGGCGTACGCGCTGGGCGGGGTGCCGGAGGACCGGTTCGTGGCGGTCGGCCTGCCCGGCTCGGGCGTCGGCAAGGGCAGCGCCTACCGCGGCGAACAGCTCACCAGCGTCGGCAAGAAGTTCATCACCGAACTCCGCGCCGGCCGCGCCGACGCCTACCTGTCCGCCAACCCCACCCTACGCATCAAAACCTGACACCCCCTATCCCCTCCGCCCTCCGCCCCGATCTTGCACTTTCGGTCCCCGGTTTACGGAGTTTGCCCGTTTTGTCCGGGCAGCAAGTGCAAGATCGCGGGGGCGGAGGGGCGGGGACGAGGGCGGGGGCGGGGGCGGGGGCGGGCGCGGGGTGGGGTTAGAGGGGTTTGGGGGTGGGGGGTTTTTTCGTGCCGTAGAGCCAGGTGTCGAAGAGAGCGTCTAGCTGCTTGCCGGAGATGCGCTCGGCGAGGGCCACGAACTCGGCGGTGGTGGCGGTGCCGTTGCGCTGCTCCGCCGCCCAGGTCTTGACGATCTCGAAGAACCCCTTGTCGCCGACGGCCACCCGCAGGGCGTGCAGGGTCATCCCGCCGCGCTGGTAGACCGACTCGCTGAACAGCCCCTTCACCCCGGGCTTGCCCGGCGGCGTCCTCCACACCTGTGCCGGCACCTGGGCGTACCGGATGTCGAACGCCTGCTCGGCCGTGTACTCCTTGGTGTGCTCGGCCCAGAGCCACTCCGCGTACGTGGCGAAGCCCTCGTTGAGCCAGATGTCCTCCCACTTGGCCAGCGCCACGCTGTCGCCGAACCACTGGTGGGCCAGCTCGTGCGCGACCACCTCGGTGTTCTCGCCCTGCCGGAAGAAGCTGGCGGAGTAGACCGGGCGGCTCTGCGTCTCCAGGGCGTAGTTGATCCGGCTGTCGGAGACAACCACACCGCCGTACGCGTCGAACGGGTACGGCCCGAACACGCTCTCCAGGTAGTCGGCCACCTTGACGGTCTTCGCGATCGAGGCGTCCGCCGCGCCCTTGGCCACCTTCGTGGTGACCGCGCTGTACACCGGCCGTCCCTTGTGCTCACCGGTGGTGATCCGGAACTTGCCGATCACCAGCGTGCTCAGGTAGCTGGCCATCGGCGACTTCTCCGACCATTTCCAGGTGGTCCAGCCGTCCTTGCTGGTCTTGCCACCCGGTACGCCGTTGCTGACGGCGGTCACACCGTCCGGGACGGTGATCTCGAAGTCGTAGGCCGCCTTGTCGGAGGGGTGGTCGTTGACCGGGAACCAGGTGCTCGCCGACTCGGGCTGGCCCAGCGCGATGGCGCCGTCGGAGGTGTGCAGGAACCCGCCGTCGCCGAGCACCTCGTTCTTCAACGGCTTCGGCTGCCCTTCGTACCCGATCTCGGCGACGAAGCCGTTGCCCGTGATCAGGCCGGTGGCCGGCTTGATCACCAGCTCGTTCTTCTCCCGGGTGTGGGTGGCCGGGGCGCCGTCCACGGTGACCGTCTTGACGGTCAGGCCGGCCAGGTCGAGGTTGAACGCCGACAGATCGGCGGTCGCGGTGGCCTGCACCGTCGCCGTGCCGGTCAGCTGGTCCTTCGCCGGGTCGTACCGCACCTTGACGGTGTACCGGCCGACGTCGTAGCCACCGTTGCCGTAGGTGGGGAAGTAGGCGTCACCGGCCCCGGCCGCGCCGGGCTTGAACGTCCGCGACGGCGTCGGGGAAACGCTCGCTGACGGCGCCGCCTCCGGTGCGGTCGAGTCGCATCCGGACAGTGCGAGCGCCCCGGTCACCAGCAGACCCGCGCCCACCCGCAGCCTGTGCCGCGTCACCCACATCACGAGCCCTCCCCCTTACGGCGGCGGAGGCGGCCTGCGCCACCCCACGCGAACGGCGTCCGCCCGCCGATCGCAGGCGGCAGCCTATCGACCGATCATCGCGGCCCCGTCACGGCAGGGTGGGTGCGGCACCGCCCACCAACCAGGCGTCGAAGAGCGGGCGTAGCTGCCGATTCGCCACCCGCTCGGCCAGCGCCACGAAGTCGGAGGTGGTGGCGTTGCCCCCCGCCCGCTCGGCGGTCCAGGTGCGCAGGATGCGGAAGAAGGTGTCGTCGCCGACGGTTCGGCGCAGCGCGTGCACAGCGAGCGCGCCGCGCTTGTAGACGGCGGTGCCGAACATCCGCTCCCGGCCCGGCTCGACCGACGGCTGCGACCAGTCGGTCGCCGCGTACTGGAGCTCGAAGTTACGCTGCGCGGTGCGGCCGCCGTCGTGCTCCTCCCACAGCCACTCGGCGTAGCTGGCGAAGCCCTCGTTGAGCCAGATGTCGCCCCATCTGCTGAGCGACACGCTGTCGCCGAACCACTGGTGGGCCAGCTCGTGCGCGACAACGCCGAGGTTGGGCTGGTCGTCGGCGAAGAAGGCCGGCCCGTAGACCGGCCGGGACTGGGTCTCCAGCGCGTAGCCGATCCGGTCGTCGGCGACCACGATCCCGCCGTACGAGTCGAACGGGTACGGACCGAAGCGGCTGGCCAGGAAGTCGACGATCGCGCCGGTACGGGCCAGCGAGCGGGCCGCGCCGCCGGTCGCCGGCACGCTCGCCGCCACCGCGGTGACCATCGGCCGGCCGGCGTGACTGCCGCTCACCACCCGGTAGTCGCCGATCACCAGCGTGGTCAGGTAGCTGGCCATCGGGGTGCGCTCCGACCAGCGCCAGGTGGTCCAGCCGCCGGCGCTGCTCTTCGGCCCGGGCACCCCGTTGCTCAGGGCGGACAGGCCGTCCGGGACGGTCACCGCGAGGTCGTAGCTGGCCTTGTCGGACGGGTGGTCGTTGACCGGGAACCAGGTGGCGGCCGAGTCCGGCTGGCCCAGCGCGACCGCGCCGTCGGCGGTGTGCAGGAAGCCCCCGCTGCCCAGCTCCCCGCCGGTGACGGCGGTGGGTACGCCCGCGTACTGCACCGCCACCGTGAACGACCGGCCGCGCGGCAGCCCGTCGGAAGGGGTCACCACCAGTTCGCCGTCGGTGCGGTGGTGCTCGGCCGGGGCGTCTCCGACGGTGACGGCGCCGACGTCGAGCCCGGCCAGGTCCAGGTTGAACCGGGACAGGTCCTGGGTGGCGGTCGCCGTGATGGTGGCCCGGCCGGTCAGCCGGTCGGCCGCCGGGTCGTAGCGGACGTCCAGGCCGTAGTGCGTGACGTCGTATCCGCCGTTGCCGCGCCCCGGGACGTACGGGTCTCCGGCGTCGACGGCACCGGGCCGGAACCCGTCGTCGTCGCTGGTGCAGCCGGCCGCGCCCACCGCGATCGCACAGGTCAGCGCGGTGACGGCGGCGGCCAGCCGGTGGCGGGCCGGGGTCCGTCCGGTCAGGACCATGCCTACTCCTCCTGCGGCTCCCAAGTCACGATGAGCGTAGCCAGCGCCGCCGGGCGCGAGGCAGGTACCGATGTCCATCAGTTACTTTCGTCGAATCAAACAAAAGTTGGCATCAATCGATACTTTCTTTTGGCTTCGACCGACGTTATCTGTCTCCAAGATGTAACGCGTTCGGACCATTCAAGCCGACCGCTGCCGGAGACGGGGTTTCCCACTCCACACGCGCCGTGGCGCCAGCGTGGACCTGCCCCTTCGACCGCACACTCCCGGCCCCGCCGGCGACGCGGAACGGACGCTCGGCGGCGCCCGCGACCGGACCCTCGTCGCCCCTCTGCTGATCGTCATCGACGGCCAACCGCCGTCGCGAAAGGTGGAACGATGCCAGACCACACCGCACCCGACGCCTCCACTGCCGGCCGGCTCAGCCGCCGATCACTGCTCGCCGCGTCCGCCGGCGCGGCCGCCGCGCTCGGCGCCGGCCTGCCGGTCCTCGCGACCGGCACCCCCGCGCTCGCCAACCCCAAGGACAAGGGGAAGAGCAGGCTGCGGGTCGAGCCGCTGATCCCGTCGAGGAACCGCGGCATCATCCTCTACAGCGTCCGGGACCGGATCACCGCCGCACCCGACGACAGCGGAGTGCCGTACGGCTTCGAGCGCGTCCTCGCCCGGCTCGCCGAGATCGGCTACAAGGAGATCGAGTTCGCCGGCTACACCCAGAGCACCGAGATCCTCGGCCGGCAGATCACCCCGCGCGAGATCCGCAAGATCCTCGACGACAACGGTCTGGTGGCCAACGGCACCCACGCCTCGATCCAGGCGGCCACCTTCCAGCAGCAGCTGGACATCGCCGAGGAACTCGGCATGAAGAACATCGGCACCGGCAGCGACCCGACCAACAGCGCGTACAAGGCCGACTGGGACGCCGCCGCCGACACCTGGAACGAGCTGGGCCGGCAGGCCCGGGCCCGGGGCATGCGGCTCTACACGCACAACCACGACGTCGCGTACAGCTTCCTGCTCGACTCCGGGCCGCTGGACGACCAGGGCCGCCCCACCCGCTCGTCCGGCATCCGGCGGCTGGAGTACTTCTTCGGCAGGACCGACCCGCGCTACGTCTTCTTCGAGTTCGACATCTACTGGGGTTACGTGGCCCGCTACAAGCACCAGAAGTACGTCGACCCGGCCGGCCGTGAGGTGACCGACCTGTTCGACCCGATCCTCAACGTGGCCGACCGGACCACCCGGTTCCCGCTCTTCCACGCCAAGGACGGCGACCGCGACACGAGCGTGCCCAACGGCCACCAGATGACCCCGCTGGGCGAGGGCGACATCAACTTCCAGCAGTTCTTCCAGACCATCGGCGAACGGGACCTCCACCACGCCAACTGGGAGATGGACACCGCCCCCGGCGGCACCGCCAACCGGGGCCAGTCGCTCGACTTCGCGGCCCTCAGCTACCGCAACATGTCCGACCTGACCATCTACCTCAAGAAGTGACCCCGACCCGGTCCGACTTCACCGGGGGCTGACGTCCCCGGTACGACGGAGGCCGGCCCCGCATCGTCGCGGGGCCGGCCTCCGTCGTACGGGTAACGGGTCAGCGGTCGAGGACCAGGCCGACCTTCTGGAACTCCTTGAGGTCGCGGTAACCGCACTTGGCCATCGCCCGGCGCAGCCCGCCGAACAGGTTGAGCTGGCCGTCGGCCTCGTCGGCCGGACCGAAGAGCAGCTGCTCCATCGAGCCGATCGGCTCGCCGGAAACCTCGAACGCGCCCCGCGGCAACGACGGGTGGCTGGCCGCCGAGTGCCACCAGGCACCGCCGGCGGGCGCCTCGTCGCAGAGCGACAGCGGCTCGCCGAGCATCACCGCGTCGGCGCCGCAGCCGAGCGCCTTGGCGATGTCACCCGAGGTCTGGATGTCGCCGTCGGCGATCAGGTGCACGTACCGGCCGCCGGTCTCGTCGAGGTAGTCCCGGCGGGCCGCCGCGGCGTCGGCGATCGCGGTGGCCATCGGCACGCGGATGCCCAGCACCGACTCGGTGGTCGACCACTCGTCGCCGCCGATGCCCACGATCACGCCGGCCGCGCCGGTACGCATCAAGTGCAGCGCGGTCTTGTAGTCCGTGCAGCCGCCGACGATCACCGGCAGGTCGAGGTCGGCGATGAACTCCTTGAGGTTCAGCGGCTCGTCGGTGGTCGACACGTGCTCGGCCGAGACGATGGTGCCCTGGATGACCAGGATGTCCACGCCGGCGTCCAGGATCACCGGGGCCAGCGCCAGGGTGTGCTGCGGGGAGACCCGCACCGCCACCGTGCCGCCACCGGCGCGCAGCTCACGGACCCGCTCGGCGATCAGGTCGGGGCGGATCGGCTCGGCGTACACCTCCTGGAGCCGCTTGGTGGCGCGTGCGTCCTCGTCGAGGCCGGCCAGCTCCTCCAGGACCTTGGCCGGGTTCTCGTAGCGGGTCCACAGCCCCTCGACGTTGAGCACGCCGAGGCCGCCGAGCTGACCGAGCCGAACGGCCGACGCGGGGCTCATCGTGGCGTCGGAGGGGTGCCCGACGCACGGGATGCCGAACGGGTACGCGTCCAGCTGCCAGGCGGTCGAGACGTCGTCGACGTCCCGGGTCCGGCGGCTCGGCACGATGGCGATGTCGTCCAGGTGGTAGCCGCGCTGCGCGGTCTTGCCCAGCCCGATCTCGACCACGTCACGCATGGGGGACTCCAGGTTGTTGGGGGATGGTCAGCGGGAGTGGTAGTTGGGCGCCTCGACGGTCATCTGGATGTCGTGCGGGTGGCTCTCCTTGAGCCCGGCCGCCGTGATCCGGATCAGCTGGCCACGCCGGTGCAGCTCGGGGATGCTCTCCGCGCCGACGTACCCCATCGCGGCCCGCAGCCCGCCGGTGAGCTGGTGGGCGACCGCGGACAGGGGGCCCCGGTAGGGCACCTGGCCCTCGACACCCTCGGGGACCAACTTGTCCTCGGCGAGCACGTCCTGCTGGAAGTACCGGTCCTTCGAGTACGACTTGGCCTGCCCCCGGGACTGCATCGCGCCGAGCGAGCCCATCCCGCGGTACGCCTTGTACTGCTTGCCGTTGATGAAGATCAGCTCGCCGGGGCTCTCCTCGCAGCCGGCCAGCAGGCTGCCGAGCATCACCGTGTCGGCGCCGGCCACCAGGGCCTTGGCGATGTCGCCCGAGTATTGGATGCCGCCGTCGCCGATCACCGGCACGCCGGCCGGACGGGCGGCCCGGGCCGCCTCCATGATCGCGGTGATCTGCGGGACGCCGACCCCGGCGACGATCCGGGTGGTGCAGATCGCGCCCGGACCCACACCGACCTTGATCCCGTCGGCGCCGGCGTCGACCAGTGCCTTCGCCCCGGCGTACGTGGCCACGTTGCCGCCCACGATGTCGATGCCGACGTCCTTCTTGAGCTGACGGACCATGTCCAGCACGGCCCGCTGGTGGCCGTGGGCGGTGTCCACGATCAGCACGTCCACGCCCGCGTCGACCAGGGTGCGGGCCCGCTTGTACGCGTCCTCGCCGACCCCCACGGCGGCGGCCACCCGCAGCCGGCCCGCGTCGTCCTTGGTGGCGTTGGGGTACTGCTCGCTCTTGGTGAAGTCCTTGACGGTGATCAGCCCGCGCAGCCGGCCCGAGTCGTCGACGATCGGCAGCTTCTCGACCTTGTGCCGGCGCAGCAGGTCCAGCGCCTCGTCCTTGCTCACCCCGACCCGCGCGGTGACCAGCGGGGGGCGGGTCATGATCTCGTGCACCGGGGTGTCCGGCTCGGAGACGAAGCGCATGTCGCGGTTGGTGACGATGCCGACGAGCTGGCCCTCGCCGTCCACCACCGGCACGCCGGAGATCCGGTACCGCCCGCAGAGCTCGTCGACCTCGCGCAG
Source organism: Micromonospora cremea (assembly GCF_900143515.1). Taxonomy (NCBI): domain Bacteria; kingdom Bacillati; phylum Actinomycetota; class Actinomycetes; order Micromonosporales; family Micromonosporaceae; genus Micromonospora; species Micromonospora cremea. The sequence goes on from NZ_FSQT01000002.1 coordinate 1,300,153, forward strand.
GGTGTCGTTCGGGCTGGCGGTCACCGGATTGGTGATCATGCCGGACTCGGAGCGCTTGACCAGGTCGACCTGGAGGGCCTGGTCCTCCAGGGAGAGGTTGCGGTGCAGCACGCCGATGCCGCCCTGGCGGGCCATGGCGATCGCCATCCGCGCCTCGGTGACGGTGTCCATGGCACTGGAGAGCAGCGGGATGGTCAGTTCGATCCTGCGGGTGAGGCGGGTACGGGTGTTGACCCGGCTGGGAACAACGTCCGACTCGCCCGGCTGCAGCAGCACGTCGTCGAAGGTGAGCCCGAGTGGAACCACCCGGGCCGAGCCGGCGGGCAGCTCGGGCAGGTGGCCGCCCAGCTCGGCGTGCTCGGCGCCGGCCGGAAGGTCGGTGCTGGGCGAATTTTCCACGATTGCTCCCCTGAGCTGCTCGGACGGGCTTCAGCGAGGTGGCGCGGGCGGGCACCGGAACGCGCCATGATGCCGGCGCGTCGCCCCATCGTACCCAGTGAGCTGGGCGACTCCTGCGGTGGCGGGCCGGCCCGGCGCGGGGCCGGGGGCGGACGCTCCCGCCGTCTTGGGTCTACGGTGAGGGGGTGCACGACGAGCCCATCGACCCGTTCAACGGCGACCCGGCCGATCCGACCGCGGGGCTGGACGATCCGGGCGACGACGCGACGCCGGATCCGCTGACCGACGTCGAGCGGCAGGATGTGCTGGAAGATCTCGCCGACCTGGAGATCTACCAGGCGCTGCTGGCGCCCATCGGGGTCCGGGGGCTGGTGATCGAGTGCGAGGACTGCCGGGAGCCGCACTACTTCGACTGGGACCTGCTCCGGGGCAACCTGCGACACCTGCTCAACTCGGGCCGGCCCCGGGTGCACGAGCCGGCGTACGACCCGGACCCGGATCACTACGTGACGTGGGACTACGCCCGCGGGTACGCGGACGGGGTGCACGACACCCTGACCGAGGGCACCGAGGACGAACCGGGCGCCCCCACCGCCGCCGCCGACTGACCCGACCCGCCCGCTCGCCCGGTCCCGCCCCCGCGTTCCGGCCGGCACGATCGTGCTGCAACCACGAAGTAGTGGCCTCCCTGTTCCGGGAAGCCACTACATCCTGGATCGAGCACGATCAGCGAGCGGATGCGAACCGGGGGGTTTGCCGGGATCAGGCGACCAGGCCGGCGCGGAACCCGGCGGCGACCGCGTGTGCCCGGTCCCGGGCACCGAGCTTGCGGAACAGCCGACGGGCGTGGGTCTTGACGGTGTCCTCCGAGACGAACAGCTCCCGGCCGATCTCCGCGTTGCTCTTGCCCTCGGCCATCCCCAGCAGCACCTGGAGCTCCCGCTCGGTGAGCCCGATCGACGCCCGGGCGGGCCGGGTGCTCGGGGCGGGGCGGGGCGGGTCGGTCTGGTCGGCTTCCGGCTCACCGGCTGCCGATTCGACCTCGTCGTCGCCCCGCTGCACGGGCACCGACGGCACACCCGCCGGCCCCTCTCCGGGCGCGGCGCCCCAGCCGGGCTCGCCGGAGCCGCGAAGCGAGGGAGCGGAGCGCCCGCCGACCGCCGCCGTGTCCCGGGCCGGGTCGGTGATCCGTTGCCGGGAGGCCCGGCCGGGCGCGGTGAGCAGCAGCAGGGCTTTGGCCACTGCGCTGGTCAGGTCATGGTCGGCATTCTGGATGAGGCCCCGGGCACCGGCGCTGATGGTGGCCGCCGCCGCCTCGGACTCCTCGGCGCCGAGCAGCACCACCGCGGCCTGCGGCGCGCGGGCCAGGACGCGGCGGACGAAGCCCGCGCTGTCCGGCCGGGTGAGGGCCGTGTCGGCCAGCACCACGTCGGCCGGCCGCTCGGCCAGCCGCAGCATCACCTCGGGATCGGAGACGGCGGTACGAACGATCGCGGACAGCCCCAGCCGCGCGGCGGCCGAAGTCAGGTGCTGGGCCGCGAGTGGTGTCCGAACGCACACAAGAACGGTACGCACTGTGATCTCCTCTCCGCCAACGAGCAGACCATGACGGGGTCGGCTGGGGAGGGGGTTCCCGGCAATCCTCCGAACTTTTCCGACAGATAGGGCAAAAGCCGCAACTTCCGGGGCGTTCTCGATCACAGACGTGTGAGTCGGGGACAGTCCGGGTACCGAGAAATCCAGGCCGGGAACGGTGCGCCTGCGCGGCCCGCCGCCCGGAAGCCGGCCACAAGGATCTCGCGGTGCCGCGCGGGAGGAGGGGTGCTGATGTCGAACGTACGTAGACTGCCCGGACCCATCGTCGATCTCTGGGACTGGCAGCGGCTCGGTGCCTGCCGAGGGCGGGACAGCGCCCAGTTCTTCCACCCCGACGGTGAGCGGGGATCCTCCCGACTGCGTCGGGAGTCCGCCGCCAAGACCGTCTGCCGCGCCTGCCCGGTTCGCGCCGAGTGCGCCGCGCACGCGTTGTCGGTCCGCGAGCCGTACGGCGTGTGGGGCGGCTTCAGCGAGTCGGAGCGGCTGCGCCTGCTCGCCGTCGGCTGGGAGGACCTGGCGGACCGCCGCCAGGCTCGGGTCGACGTGGCCCGCCTGGAGGCCCGGCTGGGCCGTCCGCACAAGTCCACCGTCCCGGCCCAGCGCAACGTCGCCTGAGCCGTCCCACCTGCGCGACACCGACACTCGCCGCCGCGCCCCGTCACCGGGGCGCGGCGGCGACGCGTATCCAGACATCCGGGAGCTTGCCGCGAAAGGGGTATCGCCCCGCGTGGTGGAATGAGCGGGTGGAAATACGGGAAATGCGGGCGTTCGTCGCGGTCGCTGAGGAGGGGAGCCTGTCCGCGGCCGCGCGCAGACTGCACGTGAGCCAGCCCGCCCTGTCGCAGAGCATGAACGCGTTGGAGCGACAACTCGGCGTGCAGCTGCTGATTCGTGGCAGCACCGGAGTGCAGGCCACCGAGGCGGGCATGACGTTGCTCGACGAGGCTCGCGCGGTGCTCGCCCGGCACGACCAGGCGGTCGCCGCCGTCGCCCGGCACACGTCCGTCGGCGACCGCGTGCTCAGGCTCGGGATTCCGCTGGAACTCCCCACCGACCTGCTCTCCCAGCCGCTGGCGGACCTCGCCGCGGCGTACCCGGGCACCCGGGTGCAGGTCCGCCACATGTCCACCGCGGCACAGGTCGCCGCACTGCGGGCTGGCGACATCGACGTCGGACTGGTCCGGGAACGGCCGATCGGCCCGGACCTGGACGCTGTGCTGGTCGTCGAGGAACGACTGGGTGTGCTGCTGACCGCCGAACACGCCGCGAAGATCGCCGGGCCCGACGGGATCCGCCTGGACGCACTGGCCGGGCTGAGCTGGGTGGGCTTCCCCCGCTCCGGAAGCCCCGCCTGGTACGACGAACTCACCGCGATCCTGCGCAGCCACGGGCTCGATCTCGGACCGGCCGCGCCGGAAGGACAGGAACTCATCGCCGCGGTGAAGCTCGCCGCGGTGACCGCCGGCGCGGCCTTCGCGTTGGCGCCACCCAACTGGTCACCACCGATTCCCGATCCGGTCATCTGGTCACTGCTGGTCGGGAATCCCCTGGTCCGGCGTACCTGGGCGGCCTGGCCGGCCGACTCCCACCGGCGGGACCTCGGCTATTTCATCGCCGCGCTGGAGTTGCGGGGCCCGGAGTAGCTCCGGCAGCCGCACGACCGCGGTGCTTATGGCGGCCATAAGCAGCCCGCAGAGGGCGATGGGAAACGCTGAGCCCCTGGACGACTTGCACTCACTGGTCGGGACAGCCCCGACCGAAGCCGCCGATCGGCGGAACTGAATGTGGGTGGAGATAACGATGACAGACCTTCGAGGAAAGTCGGCGCTGGTGACCGGCGGCAACAGCGGCATCGGCCGGGCGACGGCGATGGCGCTGGCCACGCTCGGCGCCCACGTGGTGATCTCCGGGCGGGACGAGACCCGGGGCGGCGACGTGGTCCGGGAGATCCGTGCGGCGGGCGGTCAGGCGGACTTCCTGGTCGCCGACCTGCGGGACGAGGCGTCGGCCCGGTCCCTGGCCGCGCGGACCAGGGAGCTGGTCGGGCAGGTGGACGTACTGGTCAACAACGCCGGTATCTACCCGTTCGGTCCCACTGAGCAGACCACCGAGCAGGACTTCGACTCGGTGTTCGCGCTGAACGTGAAGGCCCCGTACTTCCTGGTCGCCGAACTCGCGCCGGAGATGGCGAAGCGCGGCCACGGCGCGATCATCAACCTGACGACCATGGTCGCCGAGTTCGGTCAGGCGGGGATGAGCCTCTACGGGTCGAGCAAGGCCGCGCTGGTCCTGCTCACCAAGTCCTGGGCCGCCGAGTACGGACCTCAGGGCGTCCGGGTGAACGCGGTCAGCCCCGGCCCGACGCGCACCGAGGGCACCGCCGGCATGGGCGACAACCTTGACCAGCTGGCCACCATGGCACCGGCCGGCCGGCCGGGCTCGGCCGAGGAGATCGCCGAGGCGGTCGCCTTCCTGGCCACCGAGCGGTCCAGCTTCGTGCACGGCGCGGTGCTGCCCGTCGACGGTGGACGCATCGCCGTCTGAGATGCCCGGCACCACCTCGCGGCCCGCTCCACGGTGCTCCAGCCGTGGGGCGGGCCGCGGCCAGCCGAGTTGGGCCGACCCGTGCGTGATCAGCGGTCCCGGCAGCACAGCGGTAAGGCCGTCAGCGAGACCGGCCCGACGCGGCACGTTGTTCGACGACTGCCAGCACCACCCAGGCCGCCGCAGTGAGCCACACCGCCACCAGCGGCGGCAGTCCCCCCAGCGCGACCACCAGCGCGACGAGTCCCACCCCGGCCTGAGCCAGCGCCACCGGGCGGCCGACCGACAGGCTGATTCCCCGGTAGATGATGACGCAGCCGACGATCATGGCCAGCTGACTGCCGCCCAGCAGCCGCCCCGCCACGTCATGTCCGGGCCCTCGGTGGGCCGCCTCCTCCGCCGCCAGTTCGACGGCGACACCGGCGGTCACGATCGCCGCGTAGACCAGCAGGTGACCGTACGCGTAGAAGTAGCTTCGGACCACCGCCTGCCGCCCGGCGCGCAGCACCCTGTTTCCCGCCTCGCTGTCGAAGGTGGCGATGAAATACACCCACCACACCCCGCTGGCGATGACGAAACCGCCGATCCCGATCGCCACCGAGACACCCCGCCACCCCGTGGCGTCGATCCCGTTGGCGACCGCCAGGACCGCCTCACCCAGCACGACGATGGTGAAGAGACCGAACCGCTCGGGCATGTGGGACTTCTGCGTCGGCGCCCGGCGCACCACGGCGTAGGCCAGTGGCCCGGCGATCGCGGCGTTGACGACGAGTGCGACGCCCCAGATGCCGTACTGCACGGGTGGGGACACCAGGAGCGAGCCGCACCAGAGCCCGGCGGCGGCCAGGAAGCCGGCGGCGTTCCACCAGCAGAATTCCCGTGCCTCGACATCGAGCCAGCCCACGACCGCGTACATCGCGGTGAGCAGCGCCAGCAGCAGCGCGTAGATCACCGCGAAGCGGCTGGCGTTCGCAGCGGCCTCACCGGGGAGGGAAGCTGCCAACGCGAGGACCCCGAGCATCGCGGTCAGCTGCGCCAGGCGGCTCGGCGGACGGTCGTCGTCGAAGAGATCGGCGAAATAGGAGAAGCTGAACCACAACCACCAGATCGCGCTGATCAGACCGGCGAAGACCAGCACTCCGTGGGCCGTCGGATCGTCCACCAGCCGCTGACCGAGCCGGAGCACCGCGACCACGAACACCAGGTCGAAGAAGAGCTCCAGCCAGCTGGCCCGGCGCGCCACGCCGTAGCCATGGATCAGGGAGCGCCTACCGCCACGCCCTGCCTCCACCGGCTGAGGTTAGCGAGGATCGGTGACCGGTTGACCCCGGTTCGCCAGCATGCGACCGCAATCAGCGGACGGTGACGGTGACGGTGTGCCAGCCGGTCGCGCCGTCCGGGACGACGCCCTGGGCGCGCTCGGTCTGGGTCTCGCCGGTCTCGTCGGTAGCCCGGACCTGGAGCCGGTGCTCGCCCGGCGTGGCGTCCCAGCGCCACGACCACTGGACCCAGGTGTCCACCGACACCGTCGGGGCCAGTTCCGCCTCCTGCCAGGGCCCGCCGTCGACGCGTACCTCGACCCGGCGGATGCCCCGATGCTGCGCCCACGCCACCCCGGCCACGGTGATCGGGCCGGTGGTCAGCCGGTTGCGCGCCCGGGGCGCGTCGATCCGCGACTGTGTCTTGATCGGCCCCTGGGCCGACCAGCCCCGCGGCACCCAGTACGCGTCGAAGTCGGCGAACCGGGTCAGCTCCAGCTCGGTGACCCACTTGCAGGCGGACACGTAGCCGTAGAGGCCGGGCACCACCACCCGGACCGGGAAGCCGTGCTCGACCGGCAGCGGCTCGCCGTTCATGCCGATCGCCAGTAGCGCGTTCCGCCCGTCGCGCAGCAGGGCGGTGGGGGTGCCACACGTCCAGCCGTCGACCGACCGGCCGACGACCTGGTCGGCGTCCTCCTCCGGCTCGACCTCGTCCAGCAGCTCGCGCAGGGGTACGCCGAGCCAGCGGGCGTTGCCGATCAGGTCCCCGCCCACCTCGTTGGAGACGCAGGCCAGCGTGATGTACCGCTCGACCAGCGGCCGGGCCAGCAGGTCGGCGTAGCTGTAGGTGCGCTCGGTACGGACCCGCCCGTGGATCCGCAGCCGCCAGGTCGCCGGGTCCACCTGCGGCACCACCAGCGCGGTGTCGATCCGGTAGAACCCGAAGTTCGGGGTGACGTACGGCGCGAGCTGGGCCATCGAGAGGTCCGCGCCGGCCGGCAGGGCCGGTGCGGGGGCGACCGGCGCGGGCAGGCGGATCGCCTCCCGGGCGGCGGACACTCCGCGCCACCCGGCCAGCCAGCGCCCGCCGAGACCGGCCACCGCGGCCGTGCCGAGCAGCACTCCGGCACCGGTTAGGAACCGCCGCCGTGACTCCGGCTCGACGCCCTCGCCGGGCGCCCGCCCGCTCGGCACGTCCGGCTCCGGCGGCGCGGCTGGGGTCACCGGCACCGGGAGGTGGTCCGACGTCATCGGGCCGGCCGGCGACACCGGCGCCTGCGGTGCCTCGTCGCGGGGTGCGATCGGCGTCGGCGGGGACCAGGGCCAGGGGTCCAGCTCCAGCGGACCGGCGATGAACATCCAGAGCACCAGGGCGCCGAGACCGCCGCCGGCCAGCGACGGCAGCGCGTCGGCGGCGTCCGCGCCGGAACGGGTCAGCGCGGCGGCCGCACCGACGGCGGCGAACGCCGCGATCCCGGTCAGGCCGAGGGCCAACCGGCGCGCCGCCAGCATCCCGAGCAGCGCGGCGAACGCGCCCAGCAGCAGCGCGGTGCCGACCAGGAGGGCGATCTTGTCGGCGGTGCCGAAGATGTCGATGGCGAGCTGCTTCAGCGACTCCGGGACGGCGTCGACGACCACCCCGCCGACCGCGACCAGCGGCGCCGACCGGGGCCCGGTCAGCACCGCCACCGGTTCCGCGATCCCGATCGCGATGGCGGCGGCGGTGACTCCGGCCAGCGCGGCGTACCGCCGCGACGTGGTGCTCATCGGCCCAGTGTGCGCGATCAACTCGCCGGGTCGCCAACCACGTCAGGGTTCGGTAATGAGCCGAAGACGGACCGGGGCACACCGCCGTACGACGGTGCGCCCCGGGACGTTACCGCTACCGGGTCAGAAGCCCGGGCCGTGCTGGTGGCCGTGACCGTGGCCGTGCCCACCGGCTGCGGCCGGCTCGGCCTGCTCCGGCTTCTCCACCACGAGGCTCTCCGTGGTGAGCAGCAGGCCGGCGATCGAGGCGGCGTTGGTGACCGCGTTGCGGGTCACCTTCACCGGGTCGATGATGCCGGCCTTGACCAGGTCGACGTACTCGCCGGCGGCGGCGTCGAGGCCGTTGCCCCACTGCATGTCGGCGACCTTCTGGGTCACGACGTAGCCGTCATGGCCGGCGTTCTGCGCGATCCAGCGCAGCGGCTCGACCAGCGACTTGCGCACGATCGAGACGCCGACCTTCTCGTCACCGGTGAAGCCCAGGTCGTCGTCGAGCACCGGAAGGATCTGCACCAGGGCGGCGCCGCCGCCGGGCACGGTGCCCTCCTCGACCGCAGCCTTGGTCGCCGCGATGGCGTCCTCGATGCGGTGCTTGCGCTCCTTCATCTCGACCTCGGTCGCCGCGCCCACCTTGATCACGGCGATGCCACCGGAGAGCTTCGCCAGCCGCTCGGCCAGCTTCTCCCGGTCCCAGTCGGAGTCGGAGGCCTCGATCTCCTTGCGGATCTGAGCCACCCGGTCGGCGACGTCGGCCTTCTGGCCGCCACCGTCGACGATCGTGGTGTTCTCCTTGTCGACCACGACGCGGCGGGCGGTGCCGAGCACCTCCAGGCCAACCTGGTCGAGCTTGTAGCCCAACTCCGGGGCGACCAGCTCGGCGCCCGTGGAGATCGCGATGTCCTGGAGCATCGCCTTGCGCCGGTCACCGAAGCCCGGGGCCTTGACCGCGCAGACCTTGAGGGTCTTGCGCAGCGAGTTGACCACCAGGGTGGAGAGCGCCTGGCCGTCCACGTCCTCGGCGATGATCAGCAGGGGCTTGCTGTTCTGCAAGACCTTCTCCAGCAGCGGCAGCAGCTCCTCGATCGCCGAGATCTTCTGGGTGGTGACCAGGACGTACGCGTCCTCGAGGACGGACTCCTGACCCTCCAGGTCGGTGACGAAGTTCGGCGAGATGAAGCCCTTGTCGAACTGGAGACCCTCGGTCACGTCCAGCTCGGTGGTGAGCGCGGAGCCTTCCTCGACGGTGATGACGCCGTCGCGGCCGACCCGCTCCATCGCCTCGGCGATCAGCTCGCCGATGGTGGAGTCCTGCGCGGAGATCGTCGCCACGTTCGCGATCGACTCCTTGCCGGTGACCTCCGCGGCCCGGCCGAGCAGCGCCTCAGAGATCTTGGTGGCCGCCGCGTCGATGCCGCGCTTGAGCCCGGCCGGGTTGGTCCCGGCGGTCACGTTGCGCAGGCCCTCGCGGACCATGGCCTGGGCCAGCACGGTCGCGGTGGTGGTCCCGTCGCCGGCGACGTCGTTGGTCTTGGTCGCCACCTCCTTGACCAGCTGCGCGCCGAGGTTCTCGTAGGGATTGGTGAGCTCGATCTCCTTGGCGATGGTCACACCATCGTTGGTGATCGTCGGCGCACCGAATTTCTTGTCCAGGACGACGTTGCGCCCGCGCGGGCCGAGGGTGACCTTGACCGCGTCAGCGAGGGCGTTGACACCGTGCTCCAGCAGGTGCCGGGCGTCGTCCGAGAAGCTCAGGATCTTCGCCATGAATGTCCCTTCGAAGCGCCACTGCCCCGGCCCGGCGAGCCGGACCGGGGCAATGACACTGATCGGTTGCTTACTTCTCGATGACCGCGAGGACGTCGCGGGCGGAGAGCACCAGGTACTCCTCGCCGGCGTACTTGACCTCGGTGCCGCCGTACTTCGAGTAGAGAACGGTGTCGCCGACCTTGACGTCGAGCGGCACACGGTTGCCGTTGTCGTCGATCCGGCCCGGGCCGACAGCGAGGACGGTGCCCTCCTGCGGCTTCTCCTTGGCGGTGTCGGGGATCACGATGCCCGACGCCGTGGTGGTCTCAGCCTCGTTCGCCTGGACCACGATCCGGTCCTCGAGCGGCTTGATCGCAACCTTGGTCGCGGTAGTCACGGGCATACCCTCCTGGGGTACTGGTTTCGTTGCTGACCGGCGGGGCCGGCCAGCGTCAATCTGCCACATGCCACCGGGCGGGGCCGTCGTCGCGGGTGCCGGTCCGCCTGGCGTTGCACCCGAGTCGTGAGACCCGGGAGCTGGCACCCTCGGGGTGAGAGTGCTAATCGCAGGTTATTCCGTGGCTAGCACTCCGTCAAGGAGAGTGCCAACGCACCGCCCGCCGTGTCGCCACAGTTCCGCCAGTCGTTACCGCAACACGCCGGGAGCACCTCGTCACGGAGTGGCCATCTCCCTACCGTCGGTTGCCACCACCAGAGCTGCGGAAAGGCGAGCCGAGTGTCCCGGATACCGACACTGACGTTCCTGCACGAACAGCTACGCCGCGCACGCCAGGCGCGCGGGCTCAGCCAGGAGGAGCTGGGCAAGCTGATCAACTACTCATCGTCGTACGTGAGTGCGGTCGAGACCGGGCAGAGCCCGGTCAAGCCGGACTACGTCGCCCGCATCGACTCGACCCTGGATACCGGCGGTCTCTTCACCGGCATGCTGGAGCTGATCCGCTTCCACGCCGCGCCCGACTGGTTCCGCCCGTGGGACGAGAACGAGCGGGAGGCGGCGGCGCTGCGCTGGTACGACCCGACGGTGATTCCCGGCCTGCTCCAGCCCGAGGGGCACGCGCGGGCGATGCTCGGTGTGCTCGGCGAGCTGACCGCCGACGAGGTGGAGACGCGGGTGGTGGCCCGGCTCGCCCGCCAGGCCCTGCTGACCGCCGAGCCGCGTCCGCACCTCGTGGCGGTGCTGGAGGAGCACACGCTGCGCCGGCAACTCGGCGATCGGGAGATCATGCGCGAGCAGCTACAGCATCTGCTGGCCGTGGGCACCGCACCGAACGTGCAGGTCCGGGTCGTGCCGGCCGACGCCCCCTGGTACATCGGGCTCCACGGCCCCTTCATCCTGGCCCGGCTCCAGAGTGGGGCCGAGCTGGTCCACCTGGACAACCAGCTCCGGGGGCCGACCGTGGACAGCCCGAACGACGTTGCCGCCCTGGAGCGGCGCTGGGAGCCTGTGACCGGCGAGGCGCTGCCATGCCGGCAGTCCGCCCGGCTGCTCGAGGAAGTGGTGCAGACATGGGCCTGACCCACGCCACCTGGCGCAAGTCCTCCCGCAGCACCAACAACGGTGGCGCCTGCGTCGAGGTCGCCGACAACCTGCCCGGCGTGGTCGCCGTGCGCGACAGCAAGGACCCGACCGGGCCGGTGCTCACCTTCACCCCGGCGAGCTGGCGGGCGTTCGTCGCCGCTACGCCCACCGACTGACACCACTGTCCGGGCAGCCCGGCCGGCCCGGGAGAATGACCGGGTGGATCTCGACCAGCTGACGGCCCTGCGTACCCCCGAGGGGTCGGCCGCGCTCGCGGCGGCGGCCGGGCTGGCCGGCGGTGACCCGCTGGCCGCGGCGTCGGCCCTGCGCGCGACCGGTGTGCCGCCGGCGCTGGCCTCGGCGGCACTGACCCAGGCCGAGCTGCGCCACCGGGCGGTCGGCAAGTTCGGCCCGGCCGCCGCCGGGATGTTCCTCACCCGCGCCGGGCTGGAGCAGGCCACCCGCCGGGTGGTCGCCGACCGCCGTGCCGCCCGGCTGCGCGATGCCGGCGTGCGCACCCTGGCCGACCTCGGCTGCGGCCTCGGCGCCGACGCGCTCGCCGCCGCCCGCGCCGGCATCCGGGTGTACGGGGTGGAGGCCGACCCGGTGACCGCCGCGATGGCCGCCGCCAACGCTGACGCGGCCGGGCTGGCCGAGCTGTTCACGGTCAAGTGCGGCGACGCCACCACGTTCGACGTCTCCCGGGTCGACGGGGTCTTCTGCGACCCGGCCCGACGCCGGGCCGGGACCGGGCGGCGGATCTTCGATCCGCGCGCCTACTCGCCGCCGTGGGACTTCGTCACCGGGCTCGCCGAGCGGGTGCCGCGCACCGTCGTCAAGGTGGCGCCGGGATTGGATCACGCGCTCATCCCGGCCGGCGCGGAGGCGGAGTGGGTGGGCGTGGATGGCGACCTGGTCGAGGCCGCGCTCTGGTGCGGCGAGCTGGCGGAGGTGCCCCGCCGCGCCACGCTCTACCGGCAGGGAGCGGGCGGCGACGAGACCCCCGCCACCAGCTCACCGGCTCGGGCGCCGCCGAGGCTCCGGTCGGCCCGGTGCGCCGCTACCTGTACGACCCGGATGCGGCGGTGGTCCGCGCGCACCTGGTCGCCGAGCTGGCCGGCGAGCTGGACGCCACCCTCGGCGACCCGAGCATCGCCTACCTCTACGCCGACCAGCCGACCCGCACCCCGTACGCGCGCTGCCTGGAGGTGACCGACGTGCTCCCGTTCTCGCTCAAGCGCCTGCGGACCCTGCTGCGGGACCGCCGGGTGGGCCGGGTGGAGATCCTCAAGCGGGGTTCCGCGCTCACCCCGGAGCAGCTCCGGCGGGACCTGCGACTGACCGGTGACGCGGCGGCGAGCCTGGTGCTCACCCGGGTCGCCGGGGCACCGACGGTTCTGATCTGCCAGCCGGTCGACTAGGTTCGCTCACGTGGCGGGACAGGGCACTCCGGCAACGGCACTGCTGGTCAAGCGCGGGATCGCGCATCGCACCCACCCGTACCGGGTGGCGCCGGACACGCCGAACTACGGCGCGCTGGTGGCGGCGGCGCTCGGCGTGCCCCCGGAGCGGGTGTTCAAGTCGCTGGTGACCGAGGTCGACGGCGCGCTCACCGTCGCGGTCGTCCCGGTGACCGGCGAGCTCGACCTCAAGGCGCTCGCGGCGGCGGTCGGTGGCAAGCGGGCGGCGCTGGCCGAGCGGGCGGTCGCCGAGCGGGCGACCGGCTACGTGCGGGGCGGGATCAGCCCGCTCGGGCAGCGCCGGCGACTGCCCACCGTGCTGGACGAATCCGCGCTGGACCTGCCGACGATCTATGTCTCCGCTGGCCGGCGGGGTCTGCAACTCGAAATGACCGCGGCCGATCTCGTGGCGCTCACCGAGGCGCGCACGGCAGCGCTGCAGACCCGCTGACAGCTGCCGCTCATGGTCATCTCCCCTGGATGACCGGGGAGTGACAGTCGCGTTGCTGAATTGTTATCGCTCCCAACAAACTTGACACTCCGCCGGTCTTGTGGACCGTGCGCGGTGCGCAATACGTTGCCGGGCACAACAAAAGAAACACCTTCCCCCACCCCGAAAGGACCCTGCACATGCGTAAGGGGCTCCTCACCATCGCCGCCGTGGGCCTGCTCACGACCGGCAGCATGACCGCCTGCGGCGGCGACTCCGGCGACGACCAGGCCAGCTCCGCCAAGACCCCCAAGATCGGCGTCATCCTGCCGGACAGCAAGTCCTCCGCCCGCTGGGAGAGCGCGGACCGTCGATACCTGGAAGAGGCGTTCAAGGCCGCCGGCGTCCAGTACGACATCCAGAACGCCCAGAACGACAAGACCGCCTTCCAGACCATCGCCGACCAGATGATCACCAGCGGCGTCACCGCCCTGATGATCGTCAACCTGGACTCCGGCACCGGTAAGGCCGTGCTCGACAAGGCCAAGTCGCAGGGCGTCGCCACCATCGACTACGACCGGCTCACCCTGGGCGGCTCGGCCCAGTACTACGTCAGCTTCGACAACGAGACCGTGGGCAAGCTCCAGGGCGAAGGTCTGGCGAAGTGCCTGACCGACCAGGGCGCCAAGAACCCGGTCGTGGCGTACCTCAACGGCTCCCCCACCGACAACAACGCCACTCTGTTCAAGAACGGCTACGACTCGGTGCTCAAGCCGAAGTTCGACGCCAAGGAATACACCAAGGGCCCCGAGGATGCCGTACCGGCGTGGGACAACACGCAGGCCGCGACGATCTTCGAGCAGCAGCTCACCAAGGCCAACGGCAAGATCGACGGCGTCCTGGCCGCCAACGACGGTCTCGGCAACGCGGCCATCTCGGTGCTGAAGAAGAACAAGCTCAACGGCAAGGTGCCGGTGACCGGGCAGGACGCCACCCCCGAGGGCCTGCAGAACATCCTCGCCGGCGACCAGTGCATGACCGTCTACAAGGCGGTCCGGGAAGAGGCCAAGGCCGCATCCGACCTGGCCATCGCGCTCGCCAAGGGCGAGAAGAAGGACACCGGCCAGACGGTGAAGGACCCGGAGGGCGGCCGCGACGTCCCCTCGGTGCTGCTCACCCCGAAGGCCATCTACAAGGAGAACGTCAAGGACGTCATCGCCGACGGCTACGTGACCAAGGAAGAGGTCTGCTCCGGGACGTACGCCAAGCTCTGCGCCGACGCCGGCATCAGCTGACCGACGCGGCAGTACCCGCCGGAACGACCATCGCCGCCCGGCACGGGAGCACCCATCCCGTGCCGGGCGGCGACCGCCGGACGGACCCCGACCCTCCCTTAAGGAGACCCCTCGTGTCCGCGACCCCCCTGCTGGAACTACGCGGGATCGACAAGAGCTTCGGTCCCGTCCAGGTGCTCCGCGATGTCGCCCTCACCGTCCACCCCGGCGAGGTGACCGCGCTGGTCGGTGACAACGGCGCCGGCAAGTCGACCCTGGTGAAGTGCATCAGCGGCATCCACCCCACCGACGCCGGCGAGGTCCTGTTCAACGGCGAACCGGTCCACATCGGCAACCCCCGCGACGCCGCCGCGCTCGGCATCGAGGTCGTCTACCAGGACCTCGCGCTCTGCGACAACCTGGACATCGTGCAGAACATGTTCCTCGGCCGGGAGAGGCGCAGCGGCATCGTCCTGGACGAACCGACCATGGAACAGCTCGCCGCCGAGACGCTGGCCGGGCTCTCCATCCGCACCGTCACCTCGCTGCGCCAGCACGTCTCCAGCCTCTCCGGCGGTCAGCGCCAGACCGTGGCCATCGCCAAGGCGGTGCTGTGGAACAGCAGGCTGGTCATCCTGGACGAGCCGACCGCGGCGCTCGGCGTGGCGCAGACCGCCCAGGTGCTCGAACTGGTCCGCCGGCTCGCCGACAACGGCCTGGCCGTGGTGCTCATCTCGCACAACATGAACGACGTCTTCGCCGTCTCCGACCGGATCGCCGCGCTGTACCTCGGTCAGATGGTCGCCCAGGTGAAGACCACCGACATCACCCATGCCCAGGTGGTCGAACTGATCACCGCCGGGCGCTCGGGCGGGCTCGGCCTCGCCACCGACCCGGGCGGCAACGGCAACGGCGCGCAGCCGGCCGACTCGACCCCAGGAGGCGACCGATGACCACCACCGCCGTGCGGAAGGGCGGCCCCGCCGCCGTCACACCACCGCCGACCGTCGGAAGCCATCTCCGCACCTACTGGAGCCGGGTACGCGGCGGTGACGTCGGCGGTCTGCCGGCGGTGCTGGGCCTGGTCGTGCTCTGCACCGTCTTCGCGGTCATGCGGCCGTCGTCGTTCCTGTCGGCCGGCAACTTCGCCAACCTCTTCACCCAGGGCGCCGCAGTCACGCTGATCGCGATGGGCCTGGTCTTCGTGCTGCTGCTCGGCGAGATCGACCTCTCCGCCGGCTTCGCCAGCGGCGTCTGCGCCGCGGTGCTGGCCAATGCGGTCACCGTGCTCGGCTACCCCTGGTGGGTCGCCGTGCTCGCCGCAGTCGCCACCGGTGTGGTCATCGGCACCAGTCTCGGCCTGCTGGTCGCGAAGATCGGCATTCCGTCCTTCGTGGTCACCCTCGCCGGCTTCCTCGCCTTCCAGGGCATCGTGCTGATGCTCGTGAAGGAGGGCACCAACATCTCCGTCCGCGACGAGGTCCTGGTCGCCATCGCCAACCGCAACCTCAGCCCCGTCCTGGGCTGGGTGCTGGCCGCCCTCGCGGTCGCCGGGTACGCGGCGGTGCAGCTGCTGCGGCACCGCAACCGCGTGGCCCGCGGGCTGATCACCGACCCGATCGCGGTGGTGGCCGTCCGGATCGGCGCGCTCGCCGTCATCCTCGGCACGGCGGTGTACATCCTCAACCTGGAGCGCAGCCGCAACGTCCTGGTCGTCTCGCTCAAGGGCGTGCCGATCGTGGTGCCGGTCATCGCGGTGCTGCTGATCGTCTGGACCTTCGTGCTCCAGCGCACCAGCTACGGCCGGCACGTCTACGCGGTGGGCGGTAACCGGGAGGCGGCCCGGCGGGCCGGTATCGAGGTGGACCGCATCCGCATCTCGGTCTTCGTGATCTGCTCCTCGATGGCCGCCATCGGTGGCATCGTGGCGGCCAGCCGAGCCAACTCGGTCGACCCGAACACCGGTGGCAGTAACGTACTGCTCTACGCCGTCGGCGCGGCGGTGATCGGCGGCACCAGCCTCTTCGGAGGCAAGGGACGGGTCCTCGACGCCGTGCTCGGCGGTGCGGTGGTCGCGGTCATCGAAAATGGAATGGGACTGATGGGATACAGCGCGGGAGTCAAGTACGTGGTCACCGGCGTCGTGCTGCTGCTCGCCGCCAGCGTCGACGCGCTCTCCCGCCGCCGCGCGGCAGCCACCGGCACCCGCTGACCGCGGGAGGAAACACCACGATGCGCCCGGCACCGAGTCAGGACGAGGTCCGACGGCAGAACCTCGGGGCACTGCTGCGGCACGTACACGTCCACGGGGCGACCACACGCGCCGAACTCACCACCACGCTGGGCCTGAACCGGAGCACCATCGGCGCGCTCACCGCGGACCTGGCCGGCGTGGGGCTGGTCAGCGAGGGAACGCCGAAGGAGACCGGCCGGGCCGGACGGCCGTCGTTGGTCGTCCGGCCCGAGTCGGCCCGGGTGTTCGCGTACGCGTACTCCGTGGAGGTGGACCGGCTGCGCGCCGCCCGGATCGGCCTGGGCGGCGCGGTGCTGGACCGCCGGGATCTGGACAGACCGCGCGGGCTGCTGGCCGCGGAGGCCGCGCCGCTGCTGGCCGGTGCGGTCAAGGAAATGCAGCAGGGCGTGCCGCGCGACGCGATCTGCGTCGGCGCCGGCGTCGCGGTCTGCGGCATGGTCCGCCGCGACGACGGCCTGGTCAGACTCGGCCCGACCACCGGCTGGGTGGACGAGCCGATCGGCGCGGCGCTCGGCGCCGAGCTGGGCATCGACGTGCCGATCACGGTGGGCAACGTGGCCGACGTGGCCGCGTTCGCCGAGCACGCGCGAGGCGTCGCCGCCGGCTGCGACAACGTCATCTACCTGTACGGGGACGTCGGCGTGGGCGCCGGCATCATCGCCGGCGGGCGTCGGCTGACCGGGCACGGCGGGTACGGCGGCGAGGTCGGCCACATGAAGGTGGTCCGCGACGGCATGCCCTGCGAGTGCGGCTCCCGGGGCTGCTGGGAGACCGAGATCGGCGAGCACGGCCTGCTCCGTGCGGCCGGACGCTCCGACGCCCGGGGCCGGGACGCGCTGCTGGCGGTCTTCGACGCCGCCGACCGGGGCGACGCCCGGGCCCAGACGGCGGTCCGCCAGGCCGGTGACTGGCTCGGCTTCGGGGTGGCCAACCTGGTGAACGTCTTCAACCCCGAGATGGTCATCTTCGGCGGCACCATGCGTGACCTCTACCTCGCCGCGGCAGCCCAGATCCGCAGCCGGCTCAACTCGAACGCGCTCAGCGCCTGCCTGGAACACGTCCGGTTGCGCACCCCGAAGCTGGGTGCGAACGCGCCCCTGATCGGCGCCGCCGAACTGGCCTTCGAGCGGCTCCTCGCCGACCCCCTCGACGTGGGCTGACCCGCGTACCCTGTCCGGCGTGGATGTCGAGCTGCGCGCCTCCGACGACGACCGCAACCGGGTGGTCGCCGAGCTGCACCGGCACACCACCGCGGGCCGGCTCACCCTGGACGAGTTCTCCGACCGGGTGGGCGCGGTGTGGACCTCCCGCACCCTCGGTGACCTGGCCGCACTGACCCGCGACCTGCCGGCCCTGCCCAGCCCGGCCGCCGACGCGCCGGCCGGCGGCGATCCCGCCGGGCACGGCCGTCGCGAGCTGCTGGTGCTCTTCGCCGTCGCCGCGCTCACCCTGCTGCTGCTCGGCGGCTTCCTCGCCGTCACCCGCTGATCCGCGCCGCCAACCGGTGAACTGATCGGGCGGTCAGTCCGTACCAGTGGACGGACGGGCAGCCGGCGGCACGTGGCTGCCCGGTCCAGACGCGTTCTGGTCCGGACCGAGGAGGCACCGCAGACATGGCACCGCTCAGATCCGCCCGTCGCCGGCTGGGCAACCGGACCCACCGGGCGGCGATGCTGCTCATCGCTGTCATCGCGGGGGTCGGTGTCCTGCCCGGCGTGGCCGTCGCCGCGCCCGCCGGCGGGCAGCAGCTCAACGCCGCAGACATGACCTTGCTCAACGGTGTGCGGCTGGCCGGGTTGTGGGAGATGCCGGCCGGTCAGATGGCCGCCGATAAGGGGCAGTCGGCCAAGGTCCGGGAGATCGGCGCGGGCATCGCCAACGAGCACCAGCAGCTCGACCAGCTCGTCGTGAACGCCGCCAACAAGCTGGGCGCGAGCATCCCGTCCGAGCCGACGGCCGAGCAGAAGGGCTGGCTGTCGGAGATGCAGAAGGCCTCCGGCGCCCGGTTCGACCAGATCTTCGTCACCCGGCTCCGGGTGGCCCACGGCAAGATCTTTCCGGTGATCGGCGCGGTGCGGGCGAGCACCCGGGACGCCACCGTCCGCAAGCTCTGCGACGACGCCAACAGCTTCGTGCTGCACCACATGCAGATGTTGGAGAGCACCAATCTGGTTCGCTGGCCGGAGCTGCCGCCGGCGGCGTTGCCCGCCCCCGGCAACGACGGGCTGCTGGCCGCCGCCGCCGCGAACGCCGGCCCGCAGGTCGGGGTCAGCAGCACCGTCGTCTGGCTGGTCTTCCTCGCCGCGCTGGGCACCGGCGGAATCGCCACCTACCGGATGCTGCGCCGCACCTGACCGTCGGCGGCGCCTAGCTGGTGGCGGCCGGGTCGCCGGGCTCGTCGCTGTGGTGCCAGGAGCGCCACAGCGCCGCGTACGAGCCACCGGCCGCCACCAGCTCGTCGTGCGGGCCCAGCTCGGTGATCCGGCCGTCCTCCACCACCGCCACCCGGTCGGCGTCGTGCGCGGAGAAGAGCCGGTGCGCGATGGCGACCACGGTACGGCCGGCCAGCACGGCCGCCAGGGAGCGTTCCAGCTCCCGGGCGGCACGCGGGTCGATCAGCGAGGTCGCCTCGTCCAGCACCAGGGTGTGCGGGTCCGCCAGCACCAACCGGGCCAGCGCCACCTGCTGCGACTGCGCCGGCGAGAGCGGGTGCCCACCGGCGCCGACCACGGTGTCCAGCCCGTCGGGCAGCGCCTCGGCCCAGTCCAGGGCGGCGACCGCGGCGAGCGCCGCCCGCACCCGCGCCGGGTCGGCGCCCGGCCGGACCATGGCCACGTTCTCCCGCAGCGAGCCGATGAAGACGTGGTGCTCCTGGGTGACCAGGGCCACGTGCGAGCGCAGCTCGTCCAGCGGCAGCTCGTCCAGCCGCCGGCCGTCCACGGTCACCGAGCCGCTGCGCGGGGCGTGCACCCCGGCCAGCAGCCGACCCAGGGTGGACTTGCCGGCACCGGACGGCCCCACCATGGCGAGCTTCTCCCCCGGCCGCGGAACCAGGGTCACCCCGTGCAGCACGTCCCGCCCCGTCCGGTAGGCGTACCGGACGTCGCGGGCGGCGAGCTGCTCCGCGCCGCCCGCGTCGGATGCGGCCGAGGCCGGCGCGCTGCTTGCGGGCCGCGCGTCGGCCACGGGGCTGTCGCCGGTACGGGCCACACCCAGCAGGCGGGCCATCGAGGCGCCGCCCACCTGGAGCTCGTCCAGCCAGGACAGCAGGCGGTCGACCGGGTCCACCAGCTGCTGCACGTAGAGGGTGGCCGCGGTGACCTGACCGAGGCTGACCAAGCCCCGCAGGTAGAACCAGCCGCCGATCAGCAGCGTGGCGACCACCGGCACCACATACCCGATCTCGGCCACCGGGAAGAAGACGGTCCGCAGGTTGAGGGTGTACCGCTCCGCCGCGTACGAACGGCGGACGTCCACGTCAATGCGGGCCCGGCGGCGCGCCTGCTGCCGCAACGCCTCGGTGGTCCGCGAGCCCTCGACGGTCTCGCTGATCCCGTCGGTGATGTCCGAGTAGGCGGCGTTCTCCCGCAGGTAGCCAGCGGGGGCGCGGCGCAGGTACCAGCGGGTGCCGGCCCAGAGCAGCGGCACCGCCAGCAGGCAGGGCAGCGCGAGCAGCGGGCCGATCAGCAGCAGCGCGCCGATGACGAACCCGGTGGTGACCACCGCGATCAGTGTCTCGGGCACCGCCAGGCGGACGGTCCGCGACAGCGCGGAGACGTCCCGGGAGGTGCGGGTGAGCAGGTCCCCGGTGCCGGCCCGCTCGACGGTGGCCAGCGGCAGGTCGAGGATCCGGTCCACGAACTCCTCACGCAGCTCGGCGAGGACCCGCTCACCGAGCCGCGCCGAGGCCAGGTGGGCGAAGCGGACCAGCACCGACTGGGCCAGCACGAAACCGCCGATGAGCAGCGCGATCTGGTCCACGGTGGACTGGCCGACACCTCGGGAGATGCCCTCCACGAGGTCGCCGAGCAGCCGCGGCGCGGCCAGCCCGGCGGCGGCGGCCAGCGCGTGCAGGCCGAGGGCGGCGGCCAGCGCGCGCGGGTGCCGGCGGACCAGCGTGCGCGCGTACCGGCGGACCTGCCGCGCGTCGGCGACCGGCAGTGCGGTGGCCATCAGTCCTCCTCCCGGCTGACCGTCGCCCGGTAGCGCGGCTCGCCGTCCAGCAGCTCGGCGTGCGTCCCCTTGGCCACCACCTTGCCGTCCTCCACGAAGATCACCCGGTCGGCTCGGCTGAGCACCAGCGGGCTTGTGGTGCAGACCAGGGTGGTCCGGCCGGCACGCGCGTCACCCAGCCGCTGTGCGATCCGGGCCTCGGTGTGCGCGTCGACCGCGCTGGTCGGCTCGACCAGCAGCAACGTCTCCGGGTCGGCGACCAGCGCGCGGGCCAACCGCAACCGCTGCCGCTGCCCTCCGGAGAACTCCCGGCCGCGCTCGGCCACCGGGCTGTCCAGCCCGTCGGGCAGCGCCTCGACGATGTCCGTCGCGCTCGCCGCGACCAGCGCCGCGGCGAGTGCCGCGTCGTCGCCCCGGTCGTGCGGGTCCAGCTCCGTGCGGAGCCGGCCGGTGAACAGATGCGCGTCGTTGTCGGCCACCAGGATCCGCGCGCGCACCGTCGCCAGCGCCAGCGACCGCAGCGGTACGCCGTGCAGCGTGGCGTCCGAATCGGTGTACCGGCCGAGCCGGTCCACGATCTCGGCCGCGTCCTCGGGGGCGGTGGCGGCCAGCGCGGTGAACCGGCCGGGGTGCAGCACGACTCCGGAGCCGGGGTCGGCCAGCTCCCCCGGCCCGTCCGGCAGCGCCACCGGCTGCGCCGGATCGACCAGCTCCGGGGTCAGTTGCAGCAGCCGGACCACCCGGCGGGCCGACACGTGCCCACGGGTCAGCTTGTCGACCGCCTCGGTGAGGTTGCGCAGCGGGTTGACCAGGAACGCGGTGTAGCCGTAGAAGGCGACCAGTTGCCCGGCGCTGATCTGGTCGCGCAGCGCGAACCGGGCGCCCAGCCAGGTCACCAGCACCAGGAAGGCGCCGGGCAGCAGCACCTGCGCCGCCTCCAGCAGCGACTCGACCCGGGCCACCCGCAGGCCACGCGTACGCAGCTCCTGCGACCGGGCCCGGTAGCGGGCGGAGAGCACCGGCTCACCCCCGACGCCGCGCAGCACCCGCAGCCCGGAGACGATGTCACCGGCCCGGGTGGTCAGCGCTCCCTCCGCGTCCCGGTACGCCTGCTGCTGGCGGTGCAGCGGCCGGATGAGCAGAGCCACCACCGCCATCAGCAGCGGCACGCCGAGCACCACGACCAGCCCGAGTGGCACCGAGGCGTTCAGCAGGATCACCGCGACGGTGGCGATCGCGACCAGCGCGCCGGTGCCCCGGGCGGTGATGTCGATGGCGTGGCCAATCTGGCCGATGTCGGAGGTGCCGATGCTCACCACCTCCCCGGCGGCGACCCGGCGGGGCAGCGCGGCGCCGAGCCGGTTCGCCGCCTCCACCGTCAACTGCACCGTCCGGTACGCCGCGGCCAGCCAGTTGTGCACGGCGCAGCGGTGCCGCAGGATCCCCGCGACCGCCTGGAGCACGCCCAGCCCGAGCAGCACCACACCCCAGGTGAGCAGGGCGTCCTCGTCGCGGCGTGCCAACCCGTCGACGGCCCGGCCGACGGCGGCCGGCATCAGCGCCTGCGCCACCATCCACACCACGCCGAGCGCGATGCCGGCGGTGAACAGCCGCTTGTGCCGGCCGGCCAACCAGATCAGATAGCGGGTCGCCGACCGGGTATCGGGTACGCCGGGCTCGCCGGCCGGTGAGAAGCGCATAGCGGCTCGACGCTAGGCGGCGACACCGGCGCGGGCGAATCAATTACCGCCTGAAGGTGCCGCAGCTCACCATGAGGAGCGGGGTCGGCGGGGTCAGCGGTCGACCTGGGTGAAGTCCCAGGAGTGCGGGGCACGGGCCACCAGCAGCGCGGGCGGCTCGGGTAGCGGGCGTGGGTTGCTGCGCCACTTGGAGATGACCACCACCCGGTGGTCGGTGGAGGAGAAGACCTCGCTGGACACGTGCAGCGGGTCGTGCTCCAACTCGGGCAGGGCGGTGTCGCACACCCAGGTGATCAGGTCGGCGACGCCGTACGCCTCCGCACGCGCCTCCCACATCCGCACGATCATGTCCGCCGTCCCCGTCACACGCTGACCGTGGTCAACGGCAGCGCCGAGTCGGCCGGCAGGTCTAGCCGGCTGGGCGCGACCCCGGCGGCGACCAGGTGCGACCCGAGCGCGGCAACCATCGCCCCGTTGTCGGTGCAGAGCTTCGGCCGGGGCACCCGGACCCGGATGCCGTACTTCTCGGCCCGCTGCTCGGCCAACGCCCGCAGCCGGGAGTTGGCCGCCACGCCCCCACCGATCACCAGGGTCTCGATTCCGCTCGCCCGGCAGGCGGCGAGCGCCTTGGTGGTCAGCACGTCACAGACCGCCTCCTGGAAGGACGCGGCGACGTCGGCCACCGGCACGGGCTCACCGGCGCGCTGCCGCGCCTCGACCCAGCGGGCCACCGCCGTCTTCAGCCCAGAGAACGAGAAGTCGTACCGGTGTGCGGCGAGGTCCTTGGCGGCGGTCAGGCCGCGCGGGAACGCGATCGCGGCCGCATCGCCGGCCCGGGCCTCGCGGTCGATGGGCGGGCCGCCCGGGAACGGCAGCCCGAGCAGCCGGGCGACCTTGTCGAACGCCTCGCCGGCCGCGTCGTCGATCGTGGCGCCGAGCGGGGTGACGCCCCGGGCCAGGTCGTCGACCAGCAGGAGGGACGAGTGCCCGCCGGACACCAGCAGCGCGATGGCCGGTTCGGGCAGCGGACCGTGCTCGAGGGTGTCCACCGCGACGTGCGCGGCCAGATGGTTGACGCCGTACACCGGCTTTTCGGCGGCGAGCGCGTACCCCTTGGCGGCGGCGACGCCGACCAGCAGCGCGCCGGCCAGCCCGGGGCCGGAGGTGACCGCGATCGCGTCGATGTCGGCCAGGGTGACGCCGGCCTCGGCCAGCGCCCGGTCCATGGTCGGCACGATGGCCTCGAGGTGGGCCCGGCTGGCCACCTCGGGCACCACGCCCCCGAACCGGGCGTGCTCCTCGACGCTGGAGGCGAGCGCGTCGGCCAGCAGGGTGTGCCCCCGCACGATGCCGACGCCGGTCTCGTCGCAGGAGGTCTCGATGCCCAGGATCAGCGGTTCGTCAGCCATGGTCGTGTGGTCCGTCCCCGGTCGGCTCGGCGACGCGCTGCATGACCAGCGCGTCGGTATTGCTCGGTTGGTAGTAGCCGCGCCGTACCCCGATCGGCTCGAACCCGTACGTCGCGTAGAGCCGCTGGGCGGGGGCGTTGTCCACGGCGACCTCCAGCAGGGTGCTGCGGGCGCCCACCCGGGCCGCCTCGGCGAGCAACTCCTCCAGCAGGGCACGACCGACGCCGCGCCGCTGCGCGTCACGGCGGACCGCGATGTTCTGCACCCACACCTCGTCCGGCGGAGCCCCGGCGAGCCCGGCGTAGCCCAGCACCGTGCCGTCGTCGTCGGTGGCGACCCGGTAGTGGTGCCCGTTGGCTAGCTCGTTCCAGAACATCGCCGGCGACCACTGCTCGGCGCCGAAGAGGTCCGCCTCGATCGGCAGCACCTGGTCGATGTGCCACCAGCGGAACCGGTCCAGCCGCACACTCACGGTGCCGCCTCGGTTCGCGACTGCGGGGCTCGCAAACCCGACTCACTCCTCGCGCTCACGGAAGGACCGGTTTGCGGGCGGTCGCCACCACGGCGTCCGGGCGGCGCAGGTAGAGCGGGGTGAGCCGTTCACCGGGCGCGCCGGCCCGGATCCGCTCGGCGGCGAGCAGCGCCAGCACGGTGGCGTCCGGGTAGCGCGTCTCGACACGGACCGGCAGGCCGAGAGTTTCCGCGTACCGGTGGGCGCCGTCGCCGACCGCGACCGTCGCTCCCAGTTCCCCGGCACGGGCGGCGGCCACCGCGGGCGTGGACACCTCGGGCCCGACGATCCGCTGGCCGGCGCCGTCGTAGACGGCCCAGTAGAGCTCCTTGCGGCGAGCGTCACTGGCGGCCAGCACCGGCTCGCCGGCTGCCGCCGGGTAGCCGATGCCGTCCAGCGAGCAGACGCCGTACGTCGGGATGTTGAGCACCTGGCCCATGGTGGCGGCGGTGACCAGGCCGACCCGCAACCCGGTGAACGGCCCCGGCCCGAGCCCGGCGACGATGGCGCCTAGGTCCCGCGGGCGCGCGTCGGCGTCGGCGAGGACCGCGTCGACCTGAGGCGCCAGCAGTTCGCCGTGCGCGCGGGCGTCGACCGTGCACCGGTGCGCCCGGGACGCCACACCGTCCGCCGAGACCTCCACCAGCGCGGCGGTCACCGCGGGGGTCGAGCTGTCCACCACGAGTACGAGCACGGTTAGCCAGCCTAGCCGCCCCGCCGCGACCCCCCGATTACACCCCGCCACTCGCCATGCCGCCGCCGCAACCGGTCTGCCGCCCGCAACCTGGCCGCCGCCCGCAACCTGGCCGCCGCCCCAACCGGACCGCCACCCGCAGCGGACAGCCGCTCGCAACCGCGTTGCCGCCGCAACCGGGCCGCACCCCCAGCCACGCCGCCAGCCCCAGCCAGCCCCGGCATCGCAGTCGCCCTGCCCGGCCCGTTCGCCCAGTCCGACCGCCTACGCCAGGCCCGGCGTCCTTTTGCGGTCACCGGGCGACAGTTCGGCGACGGGGCGCCCCGACCGGGCGAGGCGCCTCGACCGGGCGAGCAAGTCCCCTACCGGCGAACAAGTCCCCGGCCGGGCGAACAAGTCCCCAACGAGCGCTATACCTGTGAGTCATAACTATGACTCACAGATATAGCGCTCATCAGGACATGACCAGCCGCAGAAGGCACGCCGTCCGCGCAGCGGATCTCGATACGAAAGCCAGCCAGTCGCCAATCCGCCTCAGCGGTATCCGCCACCGCCCGACCTGGTCCATCATCCCGGGATGCCATCCACGGGCCTCGTCACTCTGCTCGGCACCGCCATCCGACAGCAACGGCACCTGCGCGAGCTGAGCCAATGTGAGCTGGCCGAGTTGGCCGGCGTCAGCCAGGCGGCGGTGGCCCGGATCGAATGCGGTAACCGCGCGCCCAGCATCGCCGTGCTCGAGGCGTTGCTCGCCGCGATGGACGTGCAGTTGGTCGTCGGGGTCGAGCCGCTGGACGCACACCTCGACGCCCGGATCGACGACCTGGCCGCCCGGCCGATCGCCGAGCGGATCGACGAGCTGGGCCTGCACCGGATGTTGGACCAGCTCACCGACTTCCCACAGGTGATCACCGGAAGCACGGCGGCACTGTTGCAGGGCGCGCCGGTGCCCGTTAAGGCGCTGGAGATCGCCGTGCGCTGGCAAGACTCGAAACGGTTCACCCACTGGCTGGAGGCCGCCTACGGCCAGCGGTGGAACGCCCGCTGGGGTGAGTTCGGCGGGGTGTGGTTGGAGCCCGAGGAACAGGGCGAGCACCGCTGGACGACCCGCTACGGCGAGATCAGGGCCACCATGTGCGACGAACTGCCCGAAACGATCGAGGTACGCCACGCCGGGCGGGGTTATCAGGTCGTGCCGCTGGTCCAGCTGGAGCTGACCGAGCCACGGGCCGGCGACCTGCTGCGCCGCTAGCGGGCCCGGCAGCTGGTTAGCGGGACTGACCCGGCGGCCCAAGCCGGGGCAGACCAGCGTGGCAACAGGACTGGCCCGGCCGGGCAGTAGCCAACACGGGCGGTCGCCCAGCCGGACCGGGCAGGTCAGCCGGCGGTGCGGTCCCAGTCGATGGTGGGCAGGCCGGCGTCGGCCAGCGCCTTGTTGGCCGCGCTGAACGGCCGGCTGCCGAGGAAGCCGCGCGGGTTCATCGGGCTGGGGTGACCGGCCTCCAGCACCACATGCTGCGGATTGGTGACCAGGGCGGCCTTCTTGCGGGCGTACCCGCCCCAGAGCAGGAAGACCACCCGGTCCGCTGACCCGTCCAGTGCCCGGATCGTGGCGTCGGTGAACTCTTCCCAGCCGGAGTTGGCGTGCGAGCCCGGAGTGGCCTGACGGACCGTCAGTACCGCGTTGAGCAGCAGCACGCCCTGCGCCGCCCAGCCGTCGAGGTTGCCGCTGCGCGGCTTGGGCACGCCCAGGTCGTCGCCCAGCTCCTTGAAGACGTTGCGCAGCGACGGCGGCACCGTTACCCCGCCCCGGACGCTGAAGCTCAGCCCGTGCGCCTGGCCGGCCCGGTGATAGGGGTCCTGGCCCAGGATCAGCACCCGGGTGCCCTCCGGCGGGCAGAGCCGGTATGCGGAGAACAGATCCGTCAGCGGCGGGAAGACGGTCTGCGTCGCGTACTCCCGGGCGACGAACTCGGCCAGCGCGGCGGTGCGGGCCGGATCCAGATGAGGTGTGAGCACGGCACGCCACCGCTCCGGCAGCAGAGCCAGCAGATCCAGGGCGGGGGCATCGTCGGGCATCAGGAACCTCTCACAGCGCGGGTCGGTCCCCCGCACTCTAGGCATCCGGTACGACAGCGACCCGGCGGCCTAAGCCAGGTCGGCGAGCCGCCGCGCCCAGTCGCCACCGACCGGGTCGAGTTCGACGATCCGGGTGTCGTCGTCGCGGCGGTCGATGCGGACCCGCAGGTGCGCGTCCACCAACTGCTCCACCAGGCCCTCGCCCCACTCCACCACGGTCACCGACTCGTCCACCGAGGCGTCCAGGTCCAGGTCGTCGATCTCCGCGCGCGGGTCCGTGGCGTCACCCAGCCGGTACGCGTCGGCGTGCACCAGGGCCACCTGGCCGCCCCGGGCCGGGTCGGGCCGGTGCACCCGGGCGATCACGAACGTCGGCGAGGTGATGTCCCCGAGCACGCCGAGCCCGACGCCGATGCCCTGGGTGAGGGCGGTCTTGCCGGCACCCAACGGCCCGGTCAACAGCACCAGGTCACCGGCGCGCAGCAGCCCGGCCAACCGGCGGCCGAACTCCCGGGTGTCCTCGACGGTGGGCAGCTTGACCACGAAACTCACCGTTCCTCCACGCTCTCCAGTGACTCGAGGAACCGCGCCAGCGCGGCGTTGACCTCGTCCGCGTGCTCCAGCATCACCACGTGCCCGCTGTCCTGGATCTTCACGAACCCGGCGTGCGGCAACCGCCGGACGATCTCCTCCGAGTGGGTCACCGGAGTGATCATGTCCTTGTCGCCGACCACCACCAGCACCGGCGTGTCGGCCAGCGCCGCGAGCGCCGGGAAGCGCGAGTGGGTGGCCAGGGTCCGCAGGTAGCGGGTCACCGTGTCGGCCGACGTCCGGGAGTTCATCGTCTCGACGTAGGACACCAGCGCCGGGCTGGGCTTGCGGGTGCCGAAGCCGTACTTGCGGGTGAGCAGCCAGGCCACGTTCGAGGTCGACTTGCGGGCTTTGTCGATCACCGGCCCGCCGTACCGGGTGGCGTTGCTGACCATGAACAGCACCGGGCCGCCGACCCGGCCGAGCAGCGCCGGCGCGACCAGCTTGGTCTCCGCGATCAGCCCGCCCGAGGTGGCCATCAGCACGGTGCCCACCACCCGGTCACCGAACAGCTCCGGGAACAACTCGGCGAACGCCATGATGGTCATGCCGCCCATCGAGTGGCCGACCAGCACCAGCGGCCCCTCGGGCGTGGTCCGGTCGATCACCCGGCGCAGCGTCTGGCCGAGCGCGGCGAGGTCGTACTCGCCGGTCTCCAGCCGGCCGGACCGGCCGTGACCGGGCTGGTCGTACGCCACGATCCGGTAGTCGCCGCGCGCGGCGAGCATCTGGCGCTGGAAGTGGAACGTGCCCATGTCGAGGCAGAAGCCGTGCACCAGCACCACCGTCGGGCGCCCGGGCACCGGCCTGGTCGGCTCGACCACCTCGACGTGGATGTCGGTGCCGTCCGGCAACTCCAGCCGGAACGCGTCGTCGTACCGCTGCTCGCCGAACGTCTCGTGCGCGTAGCGGTCGGTCGGGTCGGCCTTGAGCCGGCGGACCAGCGTGCGCTCGGTCGCGACGCCGGCCGCCAGGCCGGCCGCGGCCACCCCGACCGCGGCGCCGACCAGCCCCGCGACCCGACCGGCCGCGGTCCGCGGTCGCGGGATGCGGTACGGACTCATGGCCGCTCGCCGTCATAGACCCGGGGCACCCGGGTGCCGCCGAACCGGGTGACGATCTCGTAGTTGATCGTGCCGGCGGCCTCGGCCCAGTCGTCGGCGGTCGGCTCGCCGTCGGCGCCGCTACCGAACAGCGTCGCGACGTCGCCGTCGGCCACCGGGTCGTCGCCGCAGTCCAGCACGAACTGGTCCATGCAGACCCGCCCGGAGATGGTCCGCCGCGCGCCGGCGAGCTGCACCGGCCCGCTGTTGGACGCGTGCCGGGGCACCCCGTCGGCGTACCCGAGCGGCACCACGGCCAGGTTCGCTTCGCTCTCGGTGGTGTAGGTGTGCCCGTAGGAGACGCCGGTGCCGGACGGCACCCGCTTGGTGAGCATCACGCGGGCCCGCGCGGTCATCGCGGGTCGCAGCCCGTACGTCTCGCCGGCCACCGGGGAAAGCCCGTACACGGCCAGCCCGGGGCGGACCAGGTCGAAGTGGGTGTCGGGCCGGGTCAGGGTGGCCGCCGAGTTGGCCAGGTGCCGCCAGCGCGGGCGCAGCCCGGCCCGCTCCACCATCGTCAGCCCCTCGTGGAAGACAGACAGCTGCCGGTCCGTGGTCGGGTGGCCGGGCATGTCCGCGTACACGAAGTGGCTCCACACACCAACCACCTCGACCAGGCCGTCGGCCTGCGCCTTGGCGGCGGCGTCCAGCAGCGCCGGCCAGTCGGCGACGGTCGCCCCACCCCGGGACAACCCCGTGTCGATCTTCAGGTGCAGCCGGGCCGGGCGCTCGGCGCGCCGGCTCGCCTCGATCATCTCGTCGAGTTGCGGCAGGCTGGCCGCCGCCAGGTCCACCCCGGCGCTGACGCCCTCGTGCAGCGGCAGCCCGGGCGCGAGCAGCCAGGCCAGCACCGGCACGGCCACCCCGGCCCGACGCAGGGTGAGCGCCTCGTCGAGGGTGCAGACACCGAGCCAGTCCGCCCCGGCGTCGATTGCCGCCCGGGCGGCCGGGATCATGCCGTGGCCGTACCCGTCGGCCTTCACCACCGCCATCAGCTCGGCGTTGGTGCCGGACCGGAGTCGGCTCACGTTCTCACGGATCGCGTCAAGATCGACGCGTACCTCGGCCTGCCACATACACCCAGCCTACTTTCCGCCGTGATCACCCCGGGCGGCGACGCACGTCCCGGGTCGGGGATCCGGCCATCCCACCCGGAACGCCGCGATCAGCCCAGCCGGGCGACGACCGGACGCAGTGCGGTGGCCACGTCAGGCGCGGTCACCGGCCCGCCTCGGGCCGCCTCCCGGCCGGCCAGCCCGTGCAGGTACGCGGCCGAGGCCGCCGCCCGGTCCGCAGGCACACCGGCAGCCAGCAGGGAGCCGAGCAGCCCGGCCAGGACGTCACCGGTGCCGCCGGTGGCCAGCGCCGGGGTGCCGGTGGGGTTGACGTACGCCCGACCGTCCGGCGTGCCGATCACCGTGCGGTCCCCCTTGAGCAGTACCACCGCGTTCATCCAGGCGGCCAGCCGCAGCGTGGCGGCGACCCGGTCGGCGCCGGGCTCCTCCCCGCAGAGCCGGGCGAACTCCCGGTCGTGCGGGGTGACCACGATCGGGGCGTCCCGGCCGCGTAGCTGGTCGGCGAGCGAGCCGTCGACCAGCAGGGTGAGGGCGTCGGCGTCGAGCACCACCGGCACCGGCGCGGCCAGCACGGCGCGCAACTCCACGGCCGCGTCCTCGCCGGTGCCCAGCCCGGAGCCGCAGACCCAGGCCTGCACCCGGCCGGCGTCGGCGACCCGGCCGGTGGCGATCACCGAGGGGTGCTGGTGCAGCACCTCGGCGCGGGCGCCGCCGGCGTAGCGGACCATGCCGGTCGGCCCGGCCAGCGCCCCGCCAACGGAGAGCACCGCCGCACCCGGGTACGTCGCCGAGCCGGTCGCCACGCCGACCACGCCCCTGCTGTACTTCTCCGACGCCGGGCCCAGCCGCGGCCACCCGTCGACCAGGTCGGACCACTCGGTGACCCGCAGCGCCGGCGTGCCCCGCAGCCACGGCCGCAGCCCGATGTCGACCAGCTCCACCTGGCCGGCCAGCGGGGCCGCCGGTCCGACGACCAGGGCGGGCTTCAACGCGCCGAAGGTGACCGTCACGTCGGCGCGGACCGCGGTGGGCCGGCCGGACGCGGACAGCGGCACGTGCCCGGTGTCCACCGCCACCCCGCTCGGCACGTCCACCGCCAGCACGGTGGCCCGGCCGCCGTCCCGCCCGCGCAGCTCGCCGAGGCGCTGGACCACCTCGTCCGCGTTCGTCCGCAGCCCCCCGGTGCCACCGATGCCGACGATGCCGTCGAGAACCAGGTCGACTGGACCGCTGGGCCGCTCCACCAGCCGGCCGCCGGCGGCCCGCAGCGCGGCCAGCCCGGCGGCGTGCGCCCGCCCGGGGGTGAGCAGCAGGGCGGACACAATGACGCCGCGGCAAGCCAGCCGCTCCCCGGCGTACAGCGCGTCGCCACCGTTGTCGCCGGAGCCGACCAGCAGCAGCACCCGCCCGCCGTACACCCCGCCCCGCTCGGCGAGCAGCAGCGCGGCCCGCCGGGCCAGCCCAGCGGCGGCCCGCTGCATCAGCGTGCCCTCCGGCAGCGTGCCCATCAGCCCCGCCTCGGCCGCCCGTACGTCGGCCACCCGCCACACCGATCTCATGCCACCGTCCCATTTTGCTCGCGGGTGGGCCCGTCCCGGCCCGCCCGGCCAACGTCAACGTTCCGCGACCACCATCGCCGACGCGATCCCGCCGTCGTGCGACAGCGAGAGATGCCAGCGGTTGACCCCACGCTCCACGGCCGCCGCCGCCACCGTGCCGGAGACCATGAGCCGGGGGCGGCCGTCCGGGTCGGGCACGATCTCGCAGTCGTGCCAGCTCAGCCCGGCCGGCGCGCCGAGCGCCTTGGCGACGGCCTCCTTGGCGGCGAAGCGGGCGGCGAGCGATTCCGGCGAGCGCGGGTTGCCGGAGCGGGTGTGCCGCTCGGCCCCGGTGAAGAGCCGGTCCGCGAGCAGCGGCGTCCGCGCGAGGGACCGGGCGAACCGGTCGACCAGGACGACATCGATGCCGACAGCGACGATCACCAACCCACCCTACCGGCGGTCGAGGCGGCAGATTAGCCGTCGACCCAGCGGTGGGCAACGCCTGTGGACAGGTCGGGGTACGGCCGTCGGCGGCCGTCCACAGGGCACTCCCGGCTGTTCGTACCCCACCTACCGTCGATCCGTCGATGCCGATCGCACGCGGGGGTGTCGGGATGACAAAGGAGCCGTTGACGGTTCGACCGGAGCTGTTGCGTGGAGTGGCCCGGCTGCTGGACGACGACGCGTACCGGCTGGCGCATGGGCTGGTCGGGGTGCCGGGGCTGGTGGTGTCGGCACCCGACTGGTCGGCCGGCGCGGCGCTGGTGGGGATGGAGTCGGCGGTGCACGGCTGGCTGGGCCGACTCAGCGGCCTGGTGGCGGTGACGGGCGGGGCGGTCCGGACGGCGGTGGAGTCCTACCGGGCGGTGGACGACCGCGCCGCCGGTCGGCTCGCCGCACTACCCCGGTGACCGCGCCGGCACGCCCACGCACGGACGCCGAGCCGGTGGGCGCCGGGGGACGCGTCGCGGCGGAGCGGGGCGGCCCGCCGGCGCCCGTGGTCGGCTACGCCCAGCTCTGGGCGGCCGATCCGGGGGCGTGGCAGGCCGCCGGAGCCGCGTGGTGCGGGCTGACCGCGCTGGTCGAGACGCGGGCCGGCGAGCTGAGCACGGACGCGAGGGCGCTGCGCGTCGCCTGGTCGGGCCGGGCGGCGACGGCGGCCGACGGGCGGCTCGCGGGGCTGCGCGGCGAGCTGACGTCGGTCGCACCTGCGCTGATCGAGGCCGATCAGGTGCTCGCCGAGTTCGCCGGTCGGCTCGCGGTGGCGAAGGGCCGGCTGGCCGCAGCCGTGGCGCTGGCGGAGGGAGCGGGGCTGCAGATCGACCGGCACGGGCGGGTCGCCGCCGATCCGGCCCGGTCGCAACCACCCAGTGAGCGGGACGGGCCGGCGGCAGCCCGGGTGGCGGCGGCGCTACGGGCCGCGCTGGAGCTGGCCGGGGCGGCGGACCGGGCCGCGACGGCGCGACTGGACGAGCTGGCCACGGCGGCCGTCGACGGCTGGCAGGCACCGCCGCCGCCCGGCCGGCCCGGGCCGGGTGCCGCCCCGGTCGAGGTCCGGGCGTGGTGGGCGGGGCTGACCCCGGCGCAGCGCCGGTGGCTGGTGGGGCACGAGCCGACTTTGGTCGGGCGGCTCGACGGCGTGCCCGTCGCCGCCCGGTACCAGGCCAACCGGTTGCTGCTCGGGGCCCGGCGGGAGGAGCTCGTCGCCGAGCGGCGGCGGCTGCTGTCCCGCGTGCCACCCGGGCCGGTCGACGCACTGCGGCTGCGCCGGGTCGAGGCGCGCCTGGCCGGTCTGGAGGCGCTCGCCGACCGCCTGGGCGGGCCGCAGGTCCCGCGGGCCTACCTGCTCGGGCTGGACCCGACCGGCGAGGGACGGGTGGTGGTCTCGCTCGGCGACCCGGACCACGCCGACCGGGTGGTGACCTACGTGCCGGGGATGACCGCCGGCCTCGACGACGCTCCGGGCGAGCTGGCTCGGGTGGCGCGGCAGGGCCGGTGCGCCACGCTCGACCCGGGCGAGCAGACCGCCGCGGTGCTCTGGCTGGACTACGACGCCCCGGACTTCCTGCACGAGGCGGCCACCGCCGGCCAGGCCCGGGACGCCGGCCCGGCGTTGCACCGCTTCCAGGAGGGGCTGCGGGCCAGCCACGAGGGGCCGCCGGCCCGGCAGACCGTGCTCGGGCACAGCTACGGGTCCCTGGTCGTGGGCATGGCCGCCCGGGACCACGGGCTGGCCGCCGACGCACTGGTCTTCGTCGGCTCACCCGGGGTCGGCGTCGCGCAGGCCGCCGAGTTGGGCGTGCCGCCCGGGCAGGTCTGGGCGAGCAGCGCACCGGACGACGTGATCCGGCTGACCCGTCCCCCGGCCGACCTGGCCCGGCAGATGCTGCTCGGCACCTCACCGCTGGCCGCCGTGCTCGGTCTGGGCGGGCAGGGCGAGCACGAGCTGTGGTTCGGCCGGGATCCGGCCGGAGGGGGCTTTGGTGGGCGCACCTTCCCCAGCGGGCGGCACGGACACGTGGGCTACTGGGATCCGGCCAACCCGGCGCTGGACGGCATGGCCCGCATCGTTCTGGGCCGCTATTCGGCCGACGGGCCGTGTCCGGGCACGACGAGGGCCCCGGTCGCCGCGTGGTGCGACGTCCGGGGCCCGGGTCGGTGGTCGGGGTCGGTTACTCGACGGTGACGGACTTGGCCAGGTTGCGCGGCTGGTCGACGTCGTGCCCCCGGGCGGCGGCGATCTCGGCGGCGAGCACCTGGAGCGGCACCGTGGTGACCAGCGGGGCCAGCAGGGTCGGCGTACGCGGCACGTAGATCAGGTGGTCGGCGTACCGGACGACGGCCTCGTCGCCCTCCTCCGCGATCACGATGGTCCGCGCGCCGCGCGCCCGCACCTCCTGGATGTTGGAGACGACCTTGTCGTGCAGCATGCCCCGGCCCACCGGCGAGGGCACCACGCAGATCACCGGGGTGCCCTTGTCGATCAGCGAGATCGGGCCGTGCTTCAGCTCGCCGGCGGCGAAGCCCTCGGCGTGCATGTACGCCAACTCCTTGAGCTTGAGCGCGCCCTCCAGGGCCACCGGGTAGCCGACGTGCCGGCCGATGAACAGTATGGTCGGCTCGGACTTGAGCTCCCGGGCCAGCTCGCGGACCGGCTCGATGCGGGCCAGCAGCTCGCGCAGCTTGCCCGGCATCTCCTGGAGCTGGGCCACCACCGCGCCCACCTCGTCGGCGAACTTGATCCCGCGCACCTGGGCCAGGTGCAGGCCGATCAGGTAGCAGGCGACCACCTGGGTGAGGAACGCTTTGGTGGAGGCGACCGCGATCTCCGGCCCGCCATGGGTGTA
Source organism: Micromonospora cremea (assembly GCF_900143515.1). Lineage (NCBI taxonomy): Bacteria > Bacillati > Actinomycetota > Actinomycetes > Micromonosporales > Micromonosporaceae > Micromonospora > Micromonospora cremea. The sequence continues at coordinate 1,334,649 of NZ_FSQT01000002.1, forward strand.
GAGCACGGCATCCGACTCGCGCGGGATGGTCGAGCCGTTGGTGTTGCAGATGGCCAGCACGCGGGCCTTCTGCTCCTTGGCGTGCCGCAGCGCCATCAGGGTGTCCATGGTCTCGCCGGACTGCGAGATGACCACGATCAGCGTGGACCGGTCGAGCACCGGGTCGCGGTAGCGGAACTCGCTGGCCAGCTCGACCTCGCAGGGGATGCGGGTCCAGTGCTCGATGGCGTACTTGGCGACTAGGCCGGCATGGTACGAGGTGCCGCAGGCCACGATGAAAATCTTGTCGACGTCGCGCAGATCCTGGTCGCTGAGGCGGACCTCGTCGAGGGCGATCTCGCCGGTCTCGGTGAGCCGACCGAGCAGCGTGTCGGCGATGGCCTGCGGCTGCTCCTCGATCTCCTTGAGCATGAACCAGTCGTAGCCGCCCTTCTCCGCGGCCGAGGAGTCCCAGTCGATGTGGAAGTCCTTGCCGGCGGCGGGCTGGCCGTCGAAGTCGGTGATCTCGATGCTGTCGCCGGTGATCAGGACGATCTGGTCCTGGCCCAGCTCGACCGCCTCGCGGGTGTGCTCGATGAACGCGGCCACGTCGCTGGCCAGGTAGTTCTCGCCCTCGCCGCGGCCGACCACCAGCGGCGAGTTGCGCCGGGCGCCGACGACCGCGCCGGGCACCGAGGCGTCCACCGCGAGCAGGGTGAACGCACCCTCCAGCCGCTGGCAGACCACTCGCATGCCGGCGGCGAGCAGTTGCGGGCTGTCCGGCTGCCCGGCAGCCCGCAGGTCGGCGAGCGCGGCGGAGAGCAGGTGGGCGGCGCACTCGGTGTCGGTGTCGCTGGTGAACTGGACGCCGTCGGCCTCAAGCTCGGCGCGCAGCTTGGCGAAGTTCTCGATGATGCCGTTGTGGATCACCGCGACCCGGCCGTCGGGGGCGAGGTGCGGGTGGGCGTTGCGGTCGGTCGGGCCGCCGTGGGTGGCCCAGCGGGTGTGCCCGATGCCGGTGGTGCCGTCACCGATGCCGATCGGGCTGGCCGCGCACGAGGTCGGGTCGTCGGCAGACCGCTCGGAGAGCACCTTCTCCAGGTTGGCCAGCTTGCCGGCCTTCTTCTCGGTCAGCAGCTGGTCGTCGCAGACGATCGCGACGCCCGCCGAGTCGTAGCCGCGGTATTCCAGCCGCCGCAGCCCGTCGAGCACGATGCCGAGTGCGGGGCGCGCGCCCGCGTAACCCACGATTCCACACATGGCCCGCAGCCTAACCCAGTTTCGCTCACGATGGTTGCTCGAAAGCCGGCTAAACGAACACTGAGTTTGAGCGAACGTCCGACGCGCTGCGCCCACCCGGCCGGATCGCCGGCCAGGCGTACGACAACACGGGCGTTCACCGCTCCCCTGCCTACCCATGCATCAGGGCCGCAACCGGCCGGCAGGAGACCGACCGACCCACCAGACGAAAAAGCCCACAGCGCTCGTTCGGGCCACTGTCCGCCATCCGTAGACTCCCCATCGCCGGCCGAGCACCGCGCCGGTCACCCCCGAGAGCGGAGTAATCATGTCCGAAGGGCCGTCGCCCTCCGTTCCGTCCACGCCCGCACCGAACCCCGGCGCGGTTCCGCGCTCCGGCGATCCGGCCCCCCAGCCCGGGCACACCGGTTCGGGCGCGGGTGAGCGCCGGAGCCGGCGCGCGGTGACCGGCGCGGTACTCGCCGCCGCGCTCCTGCTCGGCGGCGGCATCGGCGGATACTCGTTCCTCCGCCCGGCCGACCAGCCGCGCGAGGATGACCCGGCCGCCAGCGGAGCCCGGAACGCCGACGCGAGCTCCACCGCCGCCACGCCGGCGCCGACCCTCTCGGTCGGTCCCGCGACGACCCCGTCCGCTGGTCCCGTGCAGACCGAGGTGGTCTACGAGGTCACCGGGCAGGGGCCGGCCGACATCCTCTACTACGACGCGAACGGCGAAGGCATCTGGTTGAGCGGGGCCACGCTGCCCTGGCGGACGAGCATCCACACCGACCGCCGGGACCACGTCATGGTGCAGGCCGGAAAGACCGCCGGCAGTGGGGAACGGATCGCCTGCTCGGTCACCGTCGGAGGAGGCAAGCCGGTGACGGAGGAGACCGGCAGCGCGGGGTGGCGGACGAGCTGCTTTGGCTGACCGGCCTGGTTGAACCCGCGGCACCGGCACGTAGGCTGTCGCAGGTGACGACGAGCACCGATGTCGACCCGCTGGTGGCCCGGATGCGGCCGTTCGGCACGACGATCTTCGCCGAGATGTCCGCCCTCGCCGTACGGACCGGTGCGGTCAACCTCGGCCAGGGATTCCCGGACACCGACGGCCCGCCCGAGATGCTGGCCGCTGCGGCCGAGGCGCTGCGCGGCGGGCAGAACCAGTACCCGCCCGGTCCGGGGATCCCCGCCCTGCGCGCGGCGGTCGCGGCCCACCAGCGGCGGTTCCACGACCTGGCGTACGACCCGGACGGCGAGATCGTGATCACCGCGGGCGCGACCGAGGCGGTCGCGGCCAGCATCCTCGCCCTCTGCGAGCCGGGCGATGAGGTGGTCTGCTTCGAGCCGTACTACGACTCGTACGCCGCCTCGATCGCGCTGGCTGGCGCGGTCCGGCGGCCGGTCACGCTGCGCCCCGCCGCCGACGGCCGGTACGCCTTCGACCCGGCCGAGCTGCGCGCGGCGTTCGGTCCACGCACCCGGCTGGTGCTGCTCAACTCGCCGCACAACCCCACCGGCAAGGTCTTCACCCCGGCCGAGCTGGCGTTGGTCGCCGAGCTGTGCCAGGAGTACGGCACGTTCGCGGTCACCGACGAGGTGTACGAGCACCTGGTCTTCACCGACGCGGCGAGCCCGCACGTGCCGCTGGCCAGCCTGCCCGGGATGCGGGAACGGACGCTGCGCATCTCCTCGGCCGGCAAGACGTTCTCCTGCACCGGCTGGAAGGTCGGCTGGGTGAGCGGTCCGGCGGCGCTGGTCTCGGCGGTGCTGCGGGTGAAGCAGTTCCTCACCTTCGTCAACGCCGCCCCGCTGCAACCGGCGGTCGCCGTGGCGCTGGCCCTGCCGGACGACTACTACACCGGCTTCCGGGACGGCCTCCAGCAGCGCCGCGACCAGCTCGTCGGCGGCCTCACCGACGCCGGGTTCGAGGTGCTGGTGCCGGAGGGGACGTACTTCGTCACCGCCGACGTCACCGCCCTCGGCGGTCGGGACGGGGTGGAGTTCTGCCGTTCGCTGCCGGAGCGCTGCGGCGTGGTGGCCGTGCCGACCCAGGTCTTCTACGACGATCAGGAGGCGGGCCGACGGCTGGTCCGCTTCGCCTTCTGCAAGCGCCCCGAGGTGCTGACCGAGGCGGTAACCCGCCTCCGCCGCCTCTGAACCACCCACCCCCACTCTCCGCCCCCGTCGATCTAGGGGAATCGTCGCGATCTGAGATCAACTCACGATGATTCGCCCTAGATCGACGCGGGAGCTAGCCGCGCGGGGACGCGCGGGGAGCGCGGGGGTTACGGCTTGGGGCTGGCGGTGCGGACCAGGTCGGCGATCCGCTCGGCGACCTCGCGGGCGATCGCCTCGGTGGCCGCCTCGACCATCACCCGGACCAGCGGCTCGGTGCCCGACGGGCGCAGCAGCACCCGGCCGGTCTCGCCCAACTCCGCCTCGGCCCGCTCGACCTCGGCGCGGACGGCCGGTGCGCCGGCGCCGACGGTGCGGTCGCCGACCGGCACGTTGATCAGCACCTGGGGCAGCTTGGTGACCACCGAGGCCAGCTCGGCCAGGGATCGGCCGGTGGCCGCCATCCGGGCCATCAGGTGCAGACCGGTGAGCACCCCGTCGCCGGTGGTGGCGTGCGCGGGCATGACGATGTGGCCGCTCTGCTCACCGCCGAGCGCCAGCCCGGAGGCGCGCAGCTCCTCCAGCACGTACCGATCGCCGACCTTCGTCTCGATGAGCCGGATGCCCTGGGCGGACATGGCCAGCCGCAGCCCGAGGTTGCTCATCACGGTGGCCACCAGGGTGTCCCGGGTGAGCGTGCCGGCGTCCCGCATCGCCAGCGCGAGGATGGCCATCACCTGGTCGCCGTCGACCTCGTCGCCGTCGGCGGTGACCGCCACGCAGCGGTCGGCGTCGCCGTCGTGGGCGATGCCCAGGTGCGCGCCGTGCTCGACCACGGCGGCACGCAGCGCCTCGATGTGGTTCGAGCCGCAGTCGTCGTTGATGTTCAACCCGTCCGGCTCGGCGTGGATGGCCACGACCTCCGCGCCGGCCTCCCGGTAGGCGACCGGGGCGACCTCGGCGGCGGCGCCGTTGGCGCAGTCGACCACGACCTTGATCCCCTCCAGCCGGTGCGGCACGGTGCCGACCAGGTGCTGGACGTAGTGGTCGGCGCCGTCGAGCAGGTCGTGCACCCGGCCGACGCCGGCGCCGGTCGGTCGCTCCCAGGCGGTGGTGGCGTTCGCCTCCACGGCCGCCTCGATCTGCATCTCGATCTCGTCGGGCAGCTTGTGCCCGCCGGCGGCGAAGAGCTTGATGCCGTTGTCCGGCATCGGGTTGTGTGACGCGGAGAGCATCACCCCGAGGTCGGCCTTGGCCTCCGCGGTGAGGTACGCCACCGCCGGGGTGGGCAGCACGCCGACCCGCACCACGTTGGCGCCGGCGCTGGTCAGCCCGGCCACCACGGCGGCCTCCAGCATCTCGCCGCTGGCCCGGGTGTCCCGGCCGACCACGGCGAGCGGCGGATGGCTGCGGTCCGTCTCGGCGAGAGTGTGCGCTGCGGCCACGGCGAGCGCGAGCGCCAACTCCGGGGTGAGATCCGCGTTCGCCCGCCCGCGTACGCCGTCCGTGCCGAACAACCGACCCATACCCGCCAACCTCCGATGAGCACCACTGATGAGGAGAAAGCGGAACGGCCGGCCCACCTCCCCGGTCGAGGGGAGGCGGACCGGCCGTCCGTCAGAAGTACAACGCGCTGGTGAAGATCAGCGCTTCGAGTACTGGGGAGCCTTACGGGCCTTCTTGAGGCCGTACTTCTTGCTCTCCTTGACCCGGGCGTCCCGGGTGAGGAAGCCGGCCTTCTTCAGGGCCGGGCGGTCGTCCGGGTCGTTGATGATCAGCGCGCGGGCGATGCCCAGCCGGAGCGCACCGGCCTGCCCGGTGGTGCCGCCGCCACGCAGGTTGGCGATGACGTCGAACTGCTCGGGCTTCTCGGCGGTGACCAGCGGGTCCTTGATCAGCTGCTGGTGCACCTTGCTCGGGAAGTACGCCTCGAGGTCCTGGCCGTTGCAGGTGATCTTGCCGGTGCCCGGGACGATACGAACCCGGACGATGGCCTCCTTGCGGCGGCCCACGGTCTGGATCGGCCGGTCACCACGAGGCGCGCGGGCGACGGGCGCCGGCGCCTCGGTGGCCTCGGGGGCTTCCGGGGCGACCTCGGTCTCGGTGATGTCGGTCATGCTGCTTCCTTCGCCCGCGCTCACTGCGCGATCTGCTTGATCTCGAACGGCACCGGCTGCTGCGCGAGGTGCGGGTGCTCGGCACCGGCGTAGACCTTCAGCTTCTTGATCAGCTGACGGCCGAGCTTGTTGTGCGGGAGCATCCCCTTCACAGCCAGCTCGATGGCCCGCTCGGGGCGCTTGGTCAGCAGCTCCTCGTAGCCGATCTGCTTCAGACCACCCGGGTAACCGGAGTGGCGGTAGGCGATCTTGGTCTGGCGCTTGTTGCCGGTCAACGCAACCTTGCCCGCGTTCACGATGACGACAAAGTCGCCCGTGTCGACGTGCGGCGCGAAAGTCGGCTTGTGCTTACCACGCAGCAACGTGGCGGCGTGGGTGGCCAGGCGGCCCAGCACGACATCAGAGGCGTCGATGACGTGCCACTGACGCTCGATCTCACCCGGCTTCGGGCTGTACGTACGCACAGGTCTACCTTGTCTCGTCGTCGGTCTGGGGTCGCGCGCCGAGGTGACCAGGCGCGCACGAACGACCAAGCGTACCTGATGGGGCACGCCTCTGGATGTCGTACAACAGCAGGCAACGATACCCGGCGCCCCATCAGCAGGTCAAAACGGGGGTACGGCCGCGTGTGCCGGCGCAGCCCATCATGGCACAGCCCACACGCCGGCCAGCCGGGCCGCCCCCCGCCGACGGTAGACGGCGAGGTCACCGCGAAACAGAGCGCGTACCACCCGATGAACGCGAGATAGGCGGCGTCGGCCGTGCCGGAGGTGAGGAACGACTGGCGGAACGCCACGTTGACCAGAACCCCGCCGAAGGCGCCCACCGCCCCCGCGACGCCGATCAGCGCGCCGGTCATCCGCCGGACCGAGCGCGCGGCGGCCGCCGGATCGCACCGACCGTCGGACACCGCTTGCGCCGCCCGGGCCCGGAAGATCGCCGGGATCATCTTGTAGGTGGAGCCGTTGCCGACGCCGGAGAAGACGAACAGGGCGAGGAACCCCGCCAGGTAGAGCGCGAACGAGTGCTCCCGGGCCGCGTACAGGACCGCCCCCGCGCCGGCCGCCATCGCCACGAAGTTCCAGAAGGTCACCCGGGCCCCGCCCAGCCGGTCGGCGAGGTGCCCGCCCAGCGGCCGGACCACCGAGCCGACCAGCGGGCCGAGAAAGGTCAGCCAGGCGGCGTCGACCGGGGTGGGGAAGCGTTCGGCGAACTGGAGCTGGAGCACCTGGCCGAAGGCGAAGCCGAACCCGATGAACGACCCGAAGGTGCCGATGTAGAGCACCGACATGATCCAGGTGTGCGGGTCGCGGGCCGCCGCACACAGCGCGCCGGGCTCGTTCCGGGCCCCGGGGACGCTGTCCAACCACCGGGCCGCCGCCAGCGCGGCCAGCACGATCAGCGGCAGGTAGACCGCCGGCACCAGTCGGGGGTACGCGGCCCCGGCGGTGGCCAGCACCGCCAGTCCGACCAGTTGCACCGCGGGTACGCCCAGGTTGCCGCCGCCCGCGTTGAGCCCGAGGGCCCGGCCCTTGGGCCGCTGCGGATAGAACAGGTTGATGTTCGCCATCGAGGAGGCGAAGTTGCCGCCACCGATCCCGGTGAGGCAGGCCAGCACCATCAGGGTCGGGTACGACACGCCCGGCTCCAGCAGCACCGTCATCGGGACGGTGGGCACCAGCAGCAGCAGCGCGCTGACGACGGTCCACCGCCGTCCGCCGAAGCGGGCCACCGCCAGCGTGTACGGCAGCCTCAACACCGCGCTCAGCGCGGCGGGCACGGCGGTGAGCAGGAACTTGCCGGCCGGGTCGATGCCGTACCCGGGGCCGAGGAAGAGCATGGTCACCGACCAGAGGCTCCACACCGAGAAGCCGACGTGCTCGGCGAAGATCGAGACCCAGAGGTTGCGCCGGGCGATCGGCGCTCCCGTCGTCCGCCAGAAGTGGGGGTCCTCGGGGCGCCAGTCGGCGAGTTCCCGCCGGCGCCCGGGGGCGTCCGGCGGGGCGGCGGTGACTGTGGTGCTGGTGAGCGTGCTCACTGCGGCTCCTCCTCGTCGGCGTGACCAGGGGGAACGCTAGGAACACCGGGTTACCGGGCAGTGCCCGGCGCGGGTCGGCGCGGAAACGAGGGCCGCACCGCGGACCGGCGGCGGTGGTGAGCCCGCGCGGCACGACCCCGGCTGGGCGGGGAGCCGCGATCGGCGGTCAGAGCTGCTGGAGGATGCGCAGCGCGCGGCCGACCCGGAGCATGGTGTCGGTGTCGGCGACATCCACGCAGTCGGTGAACCACTTCTTCATCGGCGAGGAGAGCCGGTCGGGCATCACCACGTACCGGCCCATCGACACGGCGAGCGGGGAGTCCCGCAGCAGCGACTCCTCGACGACCTCGACCACGATCACGATGGGCACGTCGGTGGAGTTGTAGACGTCCGAGCTGATCACGAGTCCGAGGCGTTCCCGGGCGCCCTCGATGCGCCAGACCTCACCCCTGCGCAGCACGCGGCCGTCCGCGGAAGAGCAGGTCGTCGACCATGCCCACCTCGCGGGCGTCGGCGAGGGCGGCGGATTCCAGGTCCAGGCCGGCGCGGCTGACGGCGGCGGCGTGCGCGGTGAAGACCTCGCGCAGCGCCTTCTCCCGGGCGGCCTGGTCCATCCACGCCGAGAGCGACAGCCCCTCGCGCTTGGCGAACCGTCGGGCCTCCTCGATCGTCTCGTCTGTGAACGACAGGGTCACCTTGGCAGTCATGCCGGTGAGACTACCCATCGGTATGACCATCAGTCATCCTCGCGGGCAGGCGGGTCACCACCGGCGTCGAAACGCACATTCCGGCGTTGTCGCACGTGTCGGCGTCCCGCGCCGGTTGCCCGACCGCCGAACACCGCGAAACGCCACTCCTTGAAGTAACAGTCGACGTCGACTAGGCCGGCCTCGGTGAGCCACCGGCACTGGTCGGCGACCGTCGCCGGTCGGTCGTGCCGCATCCGCTCCCGGGCTGCGGCGATCTCCTCGGGAGGCGAGCCCAGCTCGGTGATCCGCTCGGTCCACGCCTCGTCGTAGCGCCGGTCCACGGCCGGGGTCGGGCCGGCCACCTGCTCGGCGTTGACGAACACCCCACCGGGTGCGAGCGCGGCGGCGGCCCGCCGGTAGAGGTCACGCTTGCGGTTGTCGGTCAGGTGGTGGATCGCCAGCGCGCTGACCACCGCGTCGTACCGCCCAGTCGGCAGCGGGTCGGCCAGGTCGGCCCGGACCGTCCGGTGCGGCACGGACCGGGCGTGCAACTGGTCGGCGGCGCGGGCGAGCAACGCCGGCGCGTACGTGCTGTCCCTGGGCATCGTGGGCAGCCGCGGCGCGCTGCCGACGGTCGCCTCACCGCTGCACAAGCAGGTGTACGACCTGCGCACCGGCCGCTGCCTCGACCTGCCCGGAGTGGCCGTGGCCCGGCACGACGTGCGCTGCCGGGCCGGGCTGGTCGAGGTGCGGCTGCGACAGGAGGCCTGATGCGGGAGGAACTGGCCGGCTTCACCATCGGGGTGACCGCCGACCGGCGGCGCGACGAGTTGGCCGCGCTGCTCGAACGGCGGAGTGCCCGGGTGGTCCTCGCCCCGGCACTGCGGATCGTGCCGTTGTCCGACGACACCGAGCTGCGCGAGGCGACCCGCGCCTGCCTGGACCGGCCGCCGGACATCCTGATGGCCAACACCGGCATCGGCATGCGCGGGTGGCTGGAGGCCGCCGAGGGCTGGGGGCTGGCCGAGCCACTGCGCTCGGTGCTGGCCGCGTCGTACGTGGTGGCCCGAGGCCCGAAGGCGCGCGGCGCGATCCGGGCCGCCGGGCTGCACGACCAGTGGTCACCGGCCTCGGAGAGCTGCGACGAGGTGGTCGACCACCTGCGGCGGCGTGGGGTGGCCGGGCAGGTGATCGCCATGCAGCTGCACGGCGAGCGGCAGCCGGACTGCACGCTCGCGCTGGAGGCGGCCGGGGCCACGGTAATCGAGGTTCCGGTCTACCGCTGGGCCCCGCCGACCGACCCGACGCCGCTGCACCGGCTGATCGACCTGATCGCTGGCCGACTGGTGGACGCGGTGACGTTCACCTCGGCACCCGCGGCCGAGGCGCTGCTGCGGGCGGCCGGGGACCGTACCGACGCCGTGCTGTCCGCGTTTCGTGGCGACGTACTGGCCAGCTGCGTCGGCGCGGTGACCGCCGAGCCGCTGCTGCGGCTCGGGGTGCCGGTCAGCGCGCCGGGCCGGGCCCGGCTCGGCGCGCTGGTGCGGACGATCGTGGACGAGCTGCCCCGCCGGACGACGACGTTCAAGGCCGGCGATCACCTGCTCACCCTGCGCGGGCACGCCGCGGTGATCGACGGTGAGCTGCGCCCGCTCCCCCCCGCCCCGATGGCGGTGCTGCGTGCGCTGGCCCGGTCCCCCGGTCGGGTGCTGTCCCGCACGGCGCTGCTGCGGACCCTGCCCAGGGGCGCGGACGAGCACGCGGTGGAGATGGCCGTGGCCCGACTCCGGGCCGGCCTGCGCGCTCCCCGCGTGGTGCAGACCATGGTCAAGCGCGGCTACCGGCTCCGGGTCGACTGACGCCTCGCGGCCGGCCGGTGTGTGCCGGCCGGCCACGTCGGATCAGCCGACCGGCGTGGGGAAACCCCGGCCGTGCTCGGCCTGCAGCCGGAGCATGGCGTGCTCGACCACCGTCACCAGCACCTGCTTGACCGAGTCCCGGTGCCGGGCGTCGGTCATCACCAGCGGCACCTGCGGCGAGATGGCCAGCGCCTCGCGGACCTCCTCCAGCTCGTACTGGGGAGCGCCGTCGAAGCGGTTCAGCGCCACCACGTACGGCAGGTTGCGGTTCTCGAAGTAGTCCAAGGGGGCGAAGGCGTCCGTGATCCGGCGGGTGTCCACCAGCACGGCGGCACCGACCGCGCCCCGGATGATCTCGTCCCACATGAACCAGAACCGGGTCTGGCCGGGTGTGCCGAAGAGGTACAGGATCAGGTCCTCGGCCATGGTGATACGGCCGAAGTCCATGGCGACCGTGGTGGTCTCCTTGCCCGGCACCTTGGACGGATCGTCGATGCCGACACCGGCCGCGGTCATCACCGCCTCCGTGGTCAGCGGTGTGATCTCGGAGATCGACCCGACCAGCGTCGTCTTACCGACGCCGAAGCCGCCCGCGACGACGATCTTCGCGGAGACGATTCCCCGGCTCTGCCGCCCCCCGGCGGGGTCATAGCCTGCGAAGTCCACTTAGCACCCTTCCAAGCAGTTCCATCCGCTCCTCGAACCCCTCGGCGGGAGCAGCAGTGTGTAACGTCAGCAGGCTCTCGGCCACCATGTCGGCGACCAGTACCCGGGCGACGCCGAGCGGCATCCGGGTGTACGCGGCGATCTCCGCCAGCGACTGTGCCCGGCCTTCACAGACCGTGGCGATTCTGTGCTTGTCATGCCCGGCGAAGCGGGACTCGGCGACCTGGGTGGGAGAAGCCGTGAGGACCGCCTCGAGGGCGATGTCCTGCCGGGGCTCGGTACGACCACGGGTGACCGCATAGGGACGCACCAGAGCGCCGCGCGGGTCAGCGCGTCGTTGGTCCATCCCCGATCACCTCCTCGTCCCCTGCGGAGCCGGTCCACACCGCCTCCCCTCCCTGGTCCGGCGCGCGGTCGGCGCGCCGTCGTCTCGTCGCTACGAGCGCACCGCGTCGCGCGGCAGCGGCACCAGCGCGGCACCGACCCGCTCGACCAGTAGCGCCATCTCGTAGCCCACCTGACCCACGTCGCAGCTGCGCGCGGCCAGCACGGCCATCGACGAGCCGTCGCTGATCGACATGAGGAAGAGGTATCCGCTGTCCATCTCGATGACGGTCTGCAACACCCCGCCCGCGCTGAACATGCGGGCCGCGCCCTCGGTCAGGCTCACCACGCCAGAGGTGATCGCGGCGAGCTGGTCCGCCCGGTCTCCCGGGAGGTCCCGGGAGGAGGCGAGCAGCAGCCCGTCGGCGGACACCGCCACCACGTGGGCGATACCCGCCACGCTGTCGGCGAAGTTGGTGAGCAGCCAACCCATGTCCTGCATGGCAGCTGGCCTGTTCATCGGCTCTCCTTGGTCGAGGTGCTGTTCAGGTCCGTTCCGGCCGTCCGTCCGCGCTGCACGCCACGGTGGTAGGCCGACAACAGGCCGCGTACTTCATCGGGGGTCCGCCGGCTGCGGTCCCGACCGCCCTTCGGTTCGATGCCGCCCGGCACGAGCTGTGCCTGCGGCACCCGCTTTGGAAGCCCCGAACGGGTGGTACCGGCGGCCGCCGGCTCGGCGGCCCGGCTGGCGCGGGACCAGCCCTCGTCCGCCGCCGTCCGCCAGGCGTTCGGGTCCCCCGCCGGAGCGGCGGGCGCGGCCGGCGCGACGGACGCGGCTGGCGCGGCCGGCGCGGCCGGCGCGGGCCGGGCTGCCGGCGGCGGGTTGTACGACGGCGGCGGCGTCGCGGCGCCGAGCCCACCCGTGCTCGCGGTGCCCGGCGTTCCGGTGCCGTCGGTGGCGGAGCCGCCCGGGGTACGGGTTGGCAGTGGCGGTCGGGCGGGCGTCGCGACCGGCGCGGACGCGGCGGTCGGGTGGCCGCCGCCCGAACGCGGGCCGACGTCGGCCGGACGGGCGCCGGCGGACGGTGGCGGCGAGTCGAACTGCGGCCGAGTGAAGATCGCGGTGGCGTCGTCGCCGTGCGACCGGAACCAGACCGCCTCCATCTCCCGGAAGATCGGTGCCTCGGCGGGGAAGTCGGGCCGGTTGGTGACCGGCGCGGCCGGCGCCGGCGGTGTGGCCGGTGGTGCGACCGCACCGGGGCCGGCGACCGGCCCGACCGGCAGCACCGAAGCGTTCCGCGCGTCGGTGGCGTCCGCCCCCGAGCCGCGCCGGGGCAGCGGGTCGATGGTCGGGTAGGCCACGGTCGGGCTGCCCACCGGGGCGCCCCCGGCCTTGAACGGAGTCCGGCCCGGCGGGACCGGGGCGGCCGGGGCCGCCGCGGGCGGCACCGTCGCGTGCGCTCCGCTGAAGCCGCCGGCCTGCACGGCCGGGGCGGTGTCCCGGGCGTCCAGCGGTGACGGCCAGGTCGCCGGCGTTGGCGTGCTGGTCCGCCACTGGTCGGGCAGCGTCGCCGCCGAGGTGGTGGCGCCGGCGAACGGCTCGGCGTGACCGACCGGGGTGAGCGGCGTCTGCTCGACCGCCATCGGCTGGCGTGGCCGGGTCAGCGCCTGCTCGCGGCCCCGGTTGACGGGCAGCACCACGGTTGCGGCGGGCAGCGTCACCTGGGCAACAGTGCCGCCGTCCATGTTGCGGCGCAACTCCACCCGGATGCCGTAGCGGGAGGCGAGCCGGCTCACCACGGCCAGGCCCATCAGCCGGAACGCGGCGACGTCGACGCTCGGCGGCGCGGCCAGCCGCCGGTTGAGCGAGTCGAGCTGCTCGTCGCTGAGGCCAAGCCCGCGGTCCTCGATCTGGATCAGCACGTAGTCGCGGATCCGGCGGCCGTCGGCGACCACGGTGGTGTTCGGCGGCGAGAACCGGGTGGCGTTGTCGAGCAGTTCGGCGACGAGCCGTACGACGTCGTTGACCGCGTGCGCGGCCACCGAGATGTCGGTGTCCACCGTGCCGAACTCGATGCGGTTGTACAGCTCCACCTCGGACTGGGCCGCGCGCAGGACGTCCACCACCAGGGCGTCGTCGCGGCGCGGTACGGCGGAGTCGGCGCCGGCCAGGACCAGCAGGTTCTCGTCGTTGCGGCGCATCCGGGTGGCCAGGTGGTCCAGCTCGAAGAGCTGCGCCAACCGCTTCGGGTCCTCCTCGCCGCGCTCGATCGCGTCCAGCTCGCCGATCATCCGGTCGACCAGGGTCTGACTGCGGCGGGCCAGGTTGAGGAACATCGCCGAGACGCTGGTACGCAGCGCGGCCTGCTCGGCGGCGACCCGCACCGCCTCCCGGTGTACGACGTTGAAAGCCAACGCCACCTGACCGACCTCGTCGCGGTTGGTGAGCTGGATCGGGTCCCGGACCTGACGGACGATCTCGTCCACCCCGCCGTCGCCCACGCTGCCCATGTTCTGCAGCCGCTGCACCGCGTCGGGCAGGTCGTGGTTGGCCACCGAGAGCGCGCCCTCGCGCAGCCGACGCAGCGAGTGGTTCAGCGAGCGGGCCAGCACCACGGCCAGCGAAACGGCGATGATCAGCGTCAGCAGCACCAGCACCGACTCGACCACGGCCTGCCGGATGACGTTCGAGCGCGCCTCGTCGGCCTGCTCGAGCAGCCGGTTCTGCAGTTGGATCTCGGCCCAGCGCATCAGGTCGTGGACCGCGCCGATGGCGGCGGTGGCGTCCTGTGCGGTGACCAGCGGTCGCTGCCCCACCGAGCGGGTGATGTCGGTGGCCACCCGGTCGGACAGGCCGACGGCGTCACCGGAGACGGTGCTGTCGACCAGGGCGCGCTGCACCGGGTCGGCGGCGAGCGAGAAGGCGACCAGGGCCTCCTGCTGGCTGGTCAGCGTGGCGACGAAGGAGGAGAACTGTTCCTCGTCGAGCTGACCGGCGGTCAGCGCGGTGAAGGCGACCGCCTCCTCCTCCGCGACGGACGCCTTGGCCCGGGCGAACGCGGCGACCGCCCGGCGGCTGTCCGACAGGCTCTCCTCGCCGGGGAGCTGGGCCAGCCCGTCACCGTAGGCGACCAGGTCGGTGAGGATGACGCCGTAACGCAGCACCGCCTCGGCGACGGCCATCTGCCGGCGGTCCAGCACCTCCTGACGCGTGCCGTCCAATGTGGCCAGATGCTCGTCTATCGCGGCCAGCCGGTTGCGCAGGGCCGCCGGCACCTCGCCGATCCGGCCCCGCTCGGCGCGGTACTCGTCCACCCGCTGCTGCGTCTGGCGGACCCGCAGGTTGTACGCGTCGGCGGGCTGCTGCGGAGCGGCCAGGTAGGCCGCCGCGGCCATCCGCTCGACCTGGAGGTCCTGGGTCAGCGCGCTGACGTCGATGGAGAGCGCGGTGAGCGACCGCGCCCGGGTGGCGTCGACGGCGCCCTCGCCCACTGAGATCAACCGCACCGTCGCCAGCGCGATCACCGCCGCCACCGGGACGACCAGGATCAGCGCCAGCTTGGACCGGATCCGGGCGTCTCGCAGTCTCGGCAACCGTCGGCGCGCGGGCCGAGCGGTGTCGCCGAGCGCGGGCAGGGTCGTCGGTCCGGTGCTCACGACATCGCCTCCGTCGTTTCTTCCCCGCCTGACCCGCCGAACCGTGCCGCCAGCGGAGGGGACCACGCGCGGCACGGCCGCGATTTCATCAGAGAAGGTCCTGTTTGGGAAGCCGCAGTGGGGTAGGAAACGGTCGGACGGCGCGCAACCCGTGATCCGGTCAACTGATACCTTCATTTCCGCAAGCCCCTGAACAGGGCATGTAACTCCAGAGTGGTCGCGCGTGTATGCAAAGTGAGCTTTTGCAAACATTGCGTTACCCCAGCATGTGGGATGGCCGTCCCGAAAATGCGACCCGCGTCCGCGCTTGACCACAGCGCCGGCCATTGGCAAGGTTTTGCAGGCTTCGCGCACACCGTACGGCAGACCGATCCCGTCTCTCCATCGAGGACGGATTAGCGGCGGTGACCGGGCAGCGCCCGCGCCCGCACCTGGAGGACTGAGTTGAGCCCCATCCGCTCCGCGACCATCGCGGCGCTCGCATCGGCCGTA
Source organism: Micromonospora cremea (assembly GCF_900143515.1). Taxonomy (NCBI): domain Bacteria; kingdom Bacillati; phylum Actinomycetota; class Actinomycetes; order Micromonosporales; family Micromonosporaceae; genus Micromonospora; species Micromonospora cremea. The sequence goes on from NZ_FSQT01000002.1 coordinate 1,349,827, forward strand.
GTGGCCACCACGCTCACCGGCTGTCAGTTCGGCGAGGCGGAGCAGGACACGAGTCCGATCGTGATCGCCGCTGACCTCGAACTCTCCGGCGCCGCCGCCCCGGTCGGCCGGGCATACCAACGGGCCCTGGAACTCAAGATCGAGCAGTTGAACTCCTCCGGTGCGCTGAACGGCCGGAAGGTCGAACTGAAGTCGAAGGACAACCGTTCCGACGCCGCGGAGTCATTGCGCAACATCGCCGACTTCAGCAGTGATTCCCGGGTCAGCGCCATCATCATGGGCGGCTGCAACGAATGCGCGGTCGGCGCTGTCGGGACCATCAACGAGAAGCGGATTCCCACCATTGCGCTCGCCGCTTCCGGAGCGATCGCCAGCCCGGTCGCGGAACGGCGATACGTGTTCAAGCTGGGCCCGAACGCCGCGGACAGCGCCGCGGCACTCACCACCGAACTGCGCCGCAAGAACGTCCGCAAGGTGGGCCTGCTCTACAGCGACGACGACTACGGTCGGGAGGGCGCGGCCGCGCTCCGCCGGGAACTGGGCAAGACCACCATCAAGCCGGTCGGTGAGGAGTCGGTGAAGACCACCGACACCGAGGTCTCCCAGCAGGTCGGGCGACTGGCCAAACTGAAGCCCGACGCACTGGTCATCTGGACCCCGCCGGAGCAGGCGACACTCGCCGCCACCAGCGCCCAGCAGGCCACCTTCCGCGGGTCGCTCTTCTTCGACCCGGGGGCGGCCGGCGACCTCTTCCTCGGCGCGGCGGCCCGGGCCACCGAGCGGGCCACGCTGATCTTCACCCAGACCATGGTGATCGACGACGTGATCGCCACGACGCCGGCGAAGGCGGCCCGGCGGCAGTGGTTCCAGGACTACACCGCGCGCTTCGGCGGGTACAACGGGTCCTCGTCCTTCGCCGCTGACGCGGTCCAGCTCATCGCGGACGCCGAGCTGCGTGCCGGCGGCCCGGCCGGTCAGGTGGACCGGGACGGCATCCGGGACGTGCTGGAGACGTCCCAGATGGACGGCCTCTCCGGCCCGATCCGGATGACGCCGGACAACCACTCCGGGCTGATGCCGCAGGCGCTCACCACGCTGGTCGCCCGTAACGGGCGGTGGCGGCTGGCGGGCTGAGGTCGGCCCGTGTGGGCCACACCTCCTCCGGCGTTGTGCGCGTCGGTGGACGGTGTGGCCCCGCCGTACCCGGCTCCGGGCGGTCAGGCTTGATCCCTCCGCCGGGCACGGCGGGGCCACACCTCAGGCCGTTCGCCGGTCACGGTGATTGGGGACCGAGCCGACTCGCCCTGGCGATGATCTCAGTGGTCAGCGACTGCTGGTGGTCTCCCGGACCCAGGGCAGGGCGATCCGCTCGGCCAGCACCAGCGCCGAGTAGAGCAGGATGCTCACCAGCGCCACCAGCATGATCGCCGCCCAGGCGGTGGCGGTGTCGCCGATGCCGGCGTACTGGACGATGACGTAGCCCAGGCCGCTCTCGCCGGCCTGGAACTCACCGATCACCGCGCCGATCGCGGCCAGCGGCATGGCCACCTTGAGCCCGACGAAGATCTGCGGCAGCGCGGCCGGGAAGCGCACCTTGCGGAACGCCTGCCAGCGGGAGGCGTTCCAGGAGCGGACCAGCTCGGCCAGATCGGCCGGGGTGGTGGTCAGCCCGGTCGCCGTGGAGAGCACGATCGGGAAGAAGCAGAGCAGGAACACCATGGTCAGGATGGGCGTCTGACCCCAGCCGAACGCGACCACCAGCAGCGGACCCAGCGTGATCTTGGGCACCGCGTTGATGGCGACCAGCAGCGGGGTGAACATCCGCTCCACCGTGCGGGAGCTGGCCAGCGAGAGTCCGATAAGGACACCGGCGGCCGCCGACAGGGCGAAGCCGATCACGATCTCCAACAGGGTGTCCCAGGTGTGCTCCAGCATCCGGGCGGGCTTGTCGACGAATGCGGTGAGCACGTCGCCCGGCGGTGGCAGGGCGGCCGGGTGGACCAACTCCAGCCGGGCGGTCAGCCACCAGGCCGCCAGGGCGACCAGGAGGCCGACCGCGGGCAGCAGCACCGCCCCGGCCCCGGCACGCAGGCCGGCGCCCCGCCCCGCTCGCGCCGCCTCGGTGCCGGCACCCGGGGTCGCGGGCACCTCCGCCACCGGCTCCGCTGACCGGACGTCGGTCATCTTGTCCTCCTCGATATGCCACGGCCCAATGGGGGCCGACGAGCGACGGGGGTACGCCCCACCGGAGCCGGTGGGACGTACCCCCAGGTGACGACCGGACGATCAGGCCTTCGGCGCGAGGCTGAAGTCGATGATCTGCTCGGGGGTGACGTTCTGCTTCAGCGCGCCGGCGCCCTGCAGGATCGCGATGCTCTTGGCGACCCGGCCGCTGTCCAGCGTGCCGATGGCGGTGCCGGAGTTGCCGGAGCGCACGTACGCGGCCATCAGCTCCAGCTCGGCGGCGGCGGACGCCGTGTTGGTGGCGTCCACGTTCTTCTTCAGGATCTCGGCGGCCTCCTTGGAGTTCGCCAGGCTGTACTCCAGGCCCTTGAGCAGCGCCGCGGTGAACCGCTTCACCATTTCGGGCTTCTCCTTGGCGATCTTCGAGGAGGTGATCAGCACGTTGCCGTAGAGGTCCTGCATCACGTTGCTGTACGGCAGCATGACGGCCTTCTTCTTGGCCACGCCCTCGATGGTCGGCTGGCCGACGACGAACTGGCCGATGCCGTCCACCGATCCGGAGGCCAGGGTGCCGATCAGGTTCTGCGCGTCACCGTTGACCCAGGTCACCTTGCTGGCGTCCACGCCGGCGAGCCGGGCGTACGTCGGGAAGAGGTTGCGGACCACGGACCCGGGGGTGTCGGCGAGCTTCTTGCCCTCCAGGTCCTTCGGGGAGGCGATGTTCTTGCCCTCGACGGTGGCGATGGCGGCCATCGTGCGCTGCTGGATCGCGGCCACCGCGACGAAGTCCTTCGCCTGGCCGTTGCCGAGCTGGAGCAGACCGCCGGTGAGGTCGATCGGCCCGAAGTCGGCCTGGCCGCCGACGACGGTCTGGATCACACCGCCGGTGCCCTGCCCGGCCTTGATATCGACGTCGAAGCCAGCATCCTTGAAGAAGCCCTTCTCCTTCGCCACCCAGGCGTAGGAGTCACGGCCGAAGTTGCCGAAGGAGGTGAGGTAGGTCACCTTCTCCAGCGCCCCGCCGTTGCCACCCTTGGCGTCGTCGGACGAGTCCGACCCGCTGCTGCAGGCGGAGACAAGGGCGAGGGCAGTGGCCAGCGCGGCCGCAGCGACCGTACGGGTCAGCCTTCTCATCAGTGCACCATGTCCTTTCCGACCGGGGCCGGCAGGCCACCGGAGGGGGTTGTCGCGGCGGAACCGGCGGGAGGGGTGGAAGCCGGGCACCGCCATCGTGAGGGGACTCTTCGCGGGCACAGCGTACGAGAAACCCACCTTTGCGACGCCAGGCGTATCGGGTTGCGGAACGGAAACAACCCGACGACCACCCCGGACGGTGCGATTGGGTGTCGAGCGGGCTAGCCTTTGCCGGATTCCTGACCGTCCACTCAGCGGAGGTCCGCCGGAGATGATCCGACTGTCCGGGGTGTCCCGTACCTTCGAGGGCCGATCCGGCCGGGTGGAGGCGCTGCGGGGCATCGACCTCGACGTCGCCGAGGGCGAGTTCGTCGCCGTGCTCGGCCGCTCCGGCTGCGGCAAGTCCACTTTGCTGCGGCTGGTGGCCGGGCTGCTCCCGCTGACCGCCGGCGAGATCACCGTGGCCGGTACGCCGATCACCCGGCCCCGCCGGGACATCGCCATGCTGTTCCAGAAGCCGGCGCTGCTGCCCTGGCGCACCGTCCTGGACAACGTTCTCCTGCCCGTGGAGATCTTCGGCTGGAGCCGCGCCAAGCACCGCGAGCGGGCCCGGCAGCTGCTCGACGTGGCCGGGCTGGTCGGCTTCGAGAAGCGACTGCCGCACGAGCTCTCCGGTGGCATGCAGCAGCGCGTGTCGCTGTGCCGGTCGCTGATCGGCGACCCCCGGGTGATGCTGATGGACGAGCCGTTCTCCGCGCTGGACGCGCTCACCCGCGAGGAACTCTCCGGCGAACTCCAGCGGGTGCACATGGAGAACAAGCCGACCATCGTCTTCGTCACCCACTCGATCGACGAGGCGGTGCTGCTCGCCGACCGGGTGGTCGTGCTGAGTCCCCGCCCCGGCCGGATCCGCAAGATCGTCGAGGTGACCATCCCCCGGCCCCGCACCCTGGGCCGCAACGCCCACCTCGCCGACGTCGCCCGCGTCAGCGCCGACCTGCACGAGCTGTTGATGGAACGCGACCAGCCGGCCGCGGTCGGCTCGGAAGGACGATGAGCATGCGGGTGTCCGTCTTCACCGAGCCGCACCGGGGCGCCAGCTACGACGACCAGCTCCGGTTCGCGCGGATGGTCGAGGCGGGGGGCTTCGAGGGTTTCCTCCGCGCCGACCACTACCAGTCGATGGGCACCGATCCGGGCCTGCCCGGCCCGACGGACGCCTGGCTGACCCTCGCCGCGCTGGCCCGGGAGACCGAGCGGATCCGGCTCGGCACCCTGGTCACGTCGGCCACGTTCCGCCTTCCCGGCCCGCTGGCGGTGATGGTCGCGCAGGTCGACCAGATGAGCGGCGGCCGGGTCGAGCTGGGCATCGGCGCCGGCTGGTACGAGCGCGAGCACACCTCGTACGGCATCCCGTTCCCGGCGGTCGGCGAACGCTTCGACCGGCTGGCCGAGCAGCTCGAGGTGATCACCGGACTGTGGCGGACGCCGCCGGGTGCGACGTACAGCTACGCCGGCGACCACTACCGGCTGGTGGACGCGCCGGCCCTGCCCAAGCCGGTGCAGGTGCCCGGGCCGCCGATCATCGTGGGCGGGCGCGGGCCCAAGCGCACCCCCGAGCTGGCCGCCCGGTACGCCGACGAGTTCAACATGCCGTTCAAGTCCGTCGCGGAGACCGTCAAGGCGTACGACCGGGTGCGCGAGGCGTGCGACCGCAGCGGCCGGACGGAGTCCGGGCGGGCGCCGCTGGTGCTCTCCGCCGGGATCGTGGTGGCCATCGGGCGGACCGACGCGGAGGCGCAGCGACGGGCCGCGCCACTGCACGAGAAGAGCGCACTGCCTCCGGAGGACCCGGTGGTCGGCTCGCCCGCGCAGCTCGTGCAGCGGATCGGCGAGTTCGCCGCGGTCGGCGCCACCCGGGTGCACCTGCGCCTGATCGACTTCGCTGACCTCGACCACCTCGAGCTGATCGCCGCCGAGGTGCTTCCGCAACTGGACGGAGAACGATGACCGACGTGTTCGACGGGACCGAACTCGGGCCGGTGGGCCAGGAGATCGTGTACGAGAACGACCGGGTCCGGGTCTGGCACATCCGGCTCGAACCGGGCGAGCGGCAGCCGCTGCACCGGCACGACCACCCCTACCTGGTGGTGGCGATCGAGGGCGCGAAGAACGTCGTGCAGACGGTCGACGGCACCCGGATCGACGCCGACGAACCCACTGGCGGAGTGGTCTACCGGGACCCGGGAGCGGTGCACATGCTCACCAATGTCGGGGATACGACGTACCTGGCCCGGCTGGTCGAACTCAAGTAGACCCGCCGGGAGCGGGCCGGCGCGCCGCGCGGCGCGCCGGTGGCGATCGGGTGTACCAGGTGCGTAACGTGCCGGACATGGCCTTTCGGACCTGGGGCAGACTGCTGCTCACGGCGCTCGGGGTGAGCGTGCTGGCCGGAGCCGGCCAGCTCGGCGTCGCGTACGGATTCGGCATCGTCCGGCTCACCGGCGCCTTCACCGGCACGACCGTCAATCAGTGGCCGGCCCAACTCGTCTGGGTGGGCTGGTTCGCCGCGAACGCCGCCGTTGCCGGTGCCGTCCTGACCGGACGCCTGGCCCGCCGGGACGCTGTGCCGGCCAGCACCGGCCGGCAGTTGGCCATCGGCGCCGCGGCCGCGCTCGGCGCCACCGTGGTCGCCCCGCTCTGCATGCAGCCCGCCCGGGCAGCCGAACTGATCTCCATCGACCCGGTCTGGGCGGTCGGAATCTGCGCCGTGCTCGGCGCGGTGATCGGGGCAGGCGCGGCGATCGCCGTTCTGCTCCGGCCCGAGCTGGGCTGGAACATGGCGGCGGTGGCCGGTGCGGTCTGGGTGCTGGCGCTGATCTCCGTCCTGCCCTCGCTCGGCACGGCCGGCCCGCTGCCCACGGTCCGGCTCGGTGTCCTCGAGCCGAGCTGGCTGGACGATGGCGCGGCACAACGGCTGGCGCTGGTCCTGCTGCCCCTCACGGCGCTGCTGGCCGGTGCGGCGACCGCCGGGCTGGCCCGCCGGCGGGGCCAGGTCCCCCTGGTCAGCGGGGCCACCGGAGTGGCCGGCCCGGCGCTGGTGGCGTTCGCCTACCTGACCGCCGGCCCCGGCGACGCGGTGGACCGCTACCAGACCACCCCCTACTACGGCGCGCTGATCGCGATCCTCGCCGGCGCGCTCGGCGCGGCCGCCGCCGCCCTGCTGCGCTGGCCGGTGCGTGCCCGCACCGCCGGTCCACGGGCGATCGAGCCCGCCGACATCCTGCGCCCGTTGCCCGCCGGCCCGGCCCTGCCCGGCTCCGACTCGGCGAAGTCGGCGGACTCGGCTGACGACCGGGGCGCCGCCGAGCCCACCGGCGCGGACCTGGCCGGCACCGGCGCCGGGCAGAACTTGCGCACCGCCGACAGCACCGGCGCCGTCCGCACCGTGCCGGCCCACTGGGACTGGCCGGCGACTTCGGGGATCGGCCAGCACGGCCCGGGGCCGGCCCACCCGACCGGCGGCACCCCCGTGCCCCGACCGGCCGGCCGCCCCCGCCACCACAACGACGACCCAGACGACTCTGAGACGATCGCCGCCCCGAGCGAGCCGAACACCAGCGAGCCGAACACCAGCGGACCCAGCACCAGCGGACCGAGCACCAGCGGGCCCGTCCAGAACGGTCCGGTCGGGGTCGACCACCAGGAGACCGGGCCGACCGAGGCCACCCGGCCGGTGCGCGGCACCCGCAAGTCCGCCGCCGACGTGGCCGCCCAGGCCGAGCCGACCCCGGCGGCCACCACCGACGTCACCGGCCCGAGCGGCTCTGCGCGGGCGGGTCGGACCGGCGTCGACCATGCCGATCCGACGGGCGGCCCCGGCGACGACGGCTCGACCGGCACCGCGGCGACGGCCACGACCGGCACGGCCCAGCCGGCCGGCGAAGGCACGGCGAGCAGCAGCCCGACCAACGACGGCACGACCACCGCGACCAGCCCGAGCACGGGGACAGCCACGGCGAGCGCGAGCACGACCGGCCCGGGCACCAGCAAGAGCACGGGCACTGGCAGCGCGGGCACGACCCGCGCGGAAACGACCAGCGAGAGCGCGGGCACGGCCGGTACCGGCACGGCCGACGCGCCAGCGCCCAAGCCGCGCCGGACCCGCAAGCCGAAGTCCGCCCCGGCCGCCACGACCGAAGACCTGGCCGACGGTACGACGCCACCCGACGCGGAGGCCGCCGCCGACCCGGTCAGGTCCACGACCGCCGGCCGCGCCAGAAGGACCACCCGGGCCGCCAAGGCCACCGACGGTACCGGGCCCGGCACGGCCACCGACGGGTCCCGCCCCGGCAAGGAGGCCCCGGGCACCGAGCCCGGTCGGGGAGCCAGGACGCCTGCGGCGACCCCAGCCGCGACCACCGACCCGGCAGCGAGCCCCGCCGCGAGCACCGACCCGGCAGCGAATCCCGCCGCTACCACAGAACCGGCAGCGGCCGAGCCGGACGCCAACTCCGCAGCTGCCGTCGCGCCCCGGAGCGACCGGGCCACCGAGACCGAGCGGTCCGCGACCTCGGGTGGTCCCGCCGGGCCTCTGTTCAGGGTGGCGGCAGCCGCCGCCCCGGAGGCGGACCGCTGGGCACCGTCCGCGCCGGCCTGGTCGGTCACCCCGACGTGGACGGCACCCACACAGGCCGGTGACCCCGAGCCGACCGCATCGGACGCCCCGACCGGTTCCGAGGAGCCGACCGAGTGGACGCCCCGCCCCCGGCACCGGGCACCGCTGCCGGACCTGAGCCGGGCCAGCACCTGGGACGCCTTCACCACCGCACGCCGTGAACCGGCGGCAGACCCGCAGCGGAGCGCGACGGGCGCCACCTGGCCGGCGTCGACCGACTCACCCGCGGCGAGCGACCCGGCATCTCCCACCGGATCATCGAGCCCGACCGGCCCCGCCACACCGACCGGCCCGCACAGCGCATCGGACCGGGCGGCCACCCGATGGCGACGGGCGGCCGGCACGCCCGCAGCCGAGGCTGTTCCGGCCGCACCGGCGGGGGAAGCCGCCCCGACCTCGGCCTCTCCGCTGGTGCCGGAACAGACCGGCGTCGGCACCGAGGCTGGCGGTCCGGCGAGCGCCGACGCCGTACCGGCTGCCGGGGACGACGTCGAGCAGCCCTCCCGCCGGGGACGGCTCGGCGGCCTGTTCCGCCGCAACCGGCCCCGCGCCGACGAGGAGAGCCAGCCCGCGTCGGATGAAACCGAGCCGCTGCCCGCACAGGACGAAGAGTTCGTCGACTGGGTCGCCGGCCTGAGCAAGCCGGTGGCGGACAACGAGCCGGAGCAGGAGAACGGCCGCCGTTCGCTGCGCTCCACCGGACGACACCACCGCGACTGACACCACAGCCCTGCGCTGCCCGCCCGTGCACGGGTGGCCAGCGCAGGGCACGCGGATCAGGCCAGTGGGAGGTAGACCCGGCCGCCGCCGGAGACGAACTCCGCCGACTTGTCCTTCATGCCACGGGCCGCGTACTCCTTGAGCTCCTGCGTGATCTTCATGGAGCAGAACCTCGGGCCGCACATCGAGCAGAAGTGCGCCGTCTTCGCCGGCTCGGCGGGCAGCGTGGCGTCGTGGTACGAGCGGGCCGTCTCCGGGTCCAGCGACAGGTTGAACTGGTCCTCCCAGCGGAACTCGAACCGCGCCTTGGACAGCGCGTCGTCCCACGCCTGCGCGCCGGGGTGCCCCTTGGCCAGATCCGCCGCGTGAGCCGCGATCTTGTACGCGATCACGCCCGCCTTGACGTCGTCGCGGTCCGGCAGGCCGAGATGCTCCTTCGGAGTGACGTAGCACAGCATCGCGGTGCCGAACATGCCGATCATCGCGGCGCCGATCGCCGAGGTGATGTGGTCGTACGCCGGTGCGATGTCGGTGGTCAGCGGGCCGAGCGTGTAGAACGGCGCTTCGTGGCACCACTCCTGCTGGAGGTCCACGTTCTCCTTGATCTTGTGCATCGGCACGTGCCCCGGCCCCTCGATCATCACCTGCACGTCGTGCTCCCAGGCGACCTTCGTCAACTCGCCGAGGGTGCGCAGCTCGGCGAACTGCGCCTCGTCGTTGGCGTCCGCGATGGAACCGGGCCGCAGCCCGTCGCCGAGGGAGAAGGTCACGTCGTAGCGGGCGAGCAGCTCGCACAGCTCGGCGAAGTTGGTGTAGAGGAAGTTCTCCTCGTGGTGCGCCAGGCACCACGCCGCCATGATCGAGCCGCCTCGGGAGACGATCCCGGTCACCCGGTCCACCGCCAGCGGCACGTACGGCAGCAGCACCCCGGCGTGCACCGTCATGTAGTCCACGCCCTGCTCGGCCTGCTCAATCACGGTGTCCCGGAACACCTCCCAGCTCAGCTTCACCGGGTCGCCGCCGACCTTCTCCAGCGCCTGGTAGATCGGCACCGTGCCGATCGGCACCGGCGAGTTCCGCACGATCGCCTCGCGGGTCTCGTGGATCCGCTTGCCGGTGGACAGGTCCATCACCGTGTCCGCACCCCAGCGGGTGGCCCAGGTCAGCTTCTCCACCTCCTCGGCGACGGACGAGCTGACCGCCGAGGTGCCGATGTTGGCGTTCACCTTGACCAGGAACGCCTTGCCGATGATCGCCGGCTCGCACTCCGGGTGGTTGACGTTGAGCGGCAGCACCGCCCGGCCGGCGGCGATCTCCGCCCGGACGAGCTCCGGGTCAACGTTCTCCCGGATCGCCACGAACTCCATCTCCGGCGTCACCACCCCGGAACGCGCGTAGGCGAGCTGGGTCGGCCGGCGCCCAGCCACCCCAGCCAGCGGTATACCCGCGCCCCGCGCCGGGGCGACGTCACCCCGCTCGGCGATCCACGGACCGCGCAGCGGCGGCAGTCCCACTTCCGGGTCCGAGCCCGGACCGGACGTGTCGTAGAGCCGCACCGGCGGATGGTCACCGGTCAGCGCCACCTCGGCGAACGGCACCCGGACATCCGGCCGCGACCCCTCGACGTACACCTTGCCTCGTGCCTGCATGACAGCCTCCCTGGTGATCAAGCGGACCAGCCGAAGTGATCCAGCGGCCCCCGGCCTGCGCCCAGCTCCCAACCCCGCGCTCCGGTCAGTGCGCGGAGCACGTACTCCTTTGCGACCCCGACCGCCGCCGGCACCGGGTCGCCCAACGCGAGCCGCACGGCGATGGCCGCCGAGAACGAGCACCCGGTGCCGTGGGTGTGCCGGGTGTCCACGCGGGGCGCGCGCAACAGGGTGCTGCTGCCGCCGCCGTGCAGCACGTCGACCGCCTCGTCCCCGCCCAGGTCGCCGCCGGTGACCACCACGTACTCCGGCCCGCCCGCCGCGAGGGCCTCGGCGGCGGCGACCATCCCGGCCACGTCGTCCACCGGGCACCCGGTGATGGCGGCGGCCTCCGCGCAGTTCGGCGTCGCCACCCTGGCGTACGGGAGAAGCAACTCGACCGCACTCACCACGCCGAGCCGGTGGCCGCTGGTGGCGACCAGCACCGGATCGACGACGAGCTGGGGCAGCCGGCCGTCCCGGGCGGCCTCGGCCACGATGTCGGCGACGGCGGGATTGCCGAGCATCCCGGTCTTGACCGCGCAGACCGTGAAGTCGGCGAGCACGCTGTCCAGCTGCTCGGTGACCGTGCGCGGGGGCAGCGGCAGGACGGCGTCGACGCCCCGGGTGTTCTGCGCGGTGATCGCGGTGAGGACGCTGGTGCCGTACGCGCCGAGCGCCGCGAAGACCTTGAGGTCGGCCTGGATGCCGGCGCCGCCTCCGGAGTCGGAGCCGGCGATGGTGAGCAGTGTTCGCGGGGTCATCGTTTTTCCCTGGTTGCGGTCGGGGGCTGCGGCCGACCGTGCCCACTCCGGGCGGTCAGGCTTGATCCCTGCGTGGGCACGGTCGGCCGCAGCCCCCGTCGTGGGGACCTGACTGACTCCGCACCGGGTTTTGCGAGCGTGGGGGTTACCGCCTCTTTGAAGGCTCTGGTCAGACTCGCTGCTGTCTGGCTGGGATCTTTTGCTCGCATGAGTGCGCCTAGTACGGCTACTCCGGCAGCTCCTGCTTGGACGCAGGCGGTTACCTGTTCCGGCGTTTCGACTCCGCCCAGCGCCAGGACCGGCACGGGGCTGATCCTGATCAGCTTGCGCAGCCCGTCCGCGGTCAGGGGTGGACCGTAGCCCGGCTTCGTCTTCGTTGGGTGGACCGGGGAGACGGTGGCGTAGTGCTCGGTGGTCAGGCGGTTCAGCTCGGTTTCGTTGTGGCAGGAGCGGCCGACCAGGCTGTGGGTCGGCGGCGGGTACGGGCCGGCGGCGGGCAGGTGCACGGCGTCGCCGCCGAGCGGGTCGGGGCCGGCCACGACGAGGGTTCCGCCGACGTCGGCGAGGATCGCCCGCAGGTCGACGGCGAGAGCGGCGCGCTCGGCGCGGGGCAGGTCCTTCTCCCGCAGCACCACCCAGCGCACTCCCCCGGCCACGGCTCCCGCCATGACCCGGTCGAGCCCGCCCCGCGCGACGAGCCGGTCGGTCAACAGGACGACACCGGACGGCGGGGTCACAGGTCCGGTCTTCCCTCGTCGGGTGTGGAGGGCAGCGCGTGGAAGCGGCGGGCTATCCGGCCCGCGCCGGCGGCCAGCCGACCCGCCTCGACGGCGTACCGCATCGCGGTCGCCATCGCGACCGGGTCTGCGGCCCGGGTGACCGCGCTGGCCAGCAGCACCGCGTCGCAGCCCAGCTCCATCGCCAGCGCCGCGTCGGACGCGGTGCCGATGCCGGCGTCCAGGATCACCGGTACGTCCACGCCCTGCCGGATCAGCCGGATGTGGTGCGGGTTGCCGATGCCGAGTCCCGAGCCGATCGGCGCGCCGGCCGGCATCACCGCGGCGCAGCCCAGGTCGGCCAGCCGGCGGGCGAGCACCGGGTCGTCGCTGGTGTACGGCAGCACGGTGAAACCGTCGGCGACCAGTTCCTCGGCGGCGCGGAGCAGTTCCACCCCGTCGGGCAGCAGCGTCCGCTCGTCACCGATCACCTCCAGCTTGATCCAGTCGGTGTCGAACGCGTCCCTGGCCAGCCGGGCCACCTTCACCGCCTCGGTCGCGGTGTGGCAGCCCGCGGTGTTCGGCAGCAGCCGCACCCCGCACCGGTCCAGCAGCTCCAGCAGCCCACCGGCGGAGCCCGGCGCGGTGTCCACCCGGCGCAGCGCCAGAGTCACCAGCTCGGTGCCGGACGCCCGGATCGCCTGCTCCAGCACGTGCAGGTTCGCGGCGCCGCCGGTGCCGAGGATCAGCCGCGAGGTGAACGTCGCCCCACCCAGCTCGAACGGCATGCCCCTCACCCGCCCTGCGCCGCGGTGAGCACCTCGACCCGGTCACCGTCGCGCAGCACCGTGGCCGACCAGCCGGTCCGGGGCACCACCTCGCCGTTGACCGCGACCGCCACCCCACGCTGCTGCGGGACGATGTCGCTGACCAGGTCGGCCACCGACGCGCCACCGGGGACGCTGCGCCCGGTCCCGTTCACCGTCAACTCCACCGGTCCTCCTCCATCATCTGGTCGGGTCGGCCGCGCCGGGGCCGGGTTCGGCACCCGTGAACCGGCCGGGACGAAAGGGCGTGAGCAGCGGGTCGGCCACGCCGGTGGTGGCCAGGTCGGCGATCAGGTCGGCGGTGACCGGGGTGAGCACGATGCCGTGCCGGTGGTGCCCGGTGGCGGCCAGCACGTCCGGCCGGTCGGGCAGCGGCCCGAGGATCGGCGCGTTGTCCGGGGTGCCCGGGCGCAGCCCGGCGACCGTCTCGACCAGGTCGTACTCGGCCAGCTCGGGCAGCAGGTCGACGCCGGCACGGAGCAGGCGCAGCACCGCACCGGCGGTGACCGTGGTGTCCGACCGCTCCTCGACCGTCGCGCCGAGCACCACCTCGCCGTCGGCGCGGGGCACCAGGTAGACCTGCTCGCCGTCGGCGTACCCCCGGATGACGTGCCGGAAGCCCGGCGCGGCGACGCCGGGCGCGCGCAGCCGGAGGATCTGGCCCTTCACCGGCCGCACGGGCAGGCCGGTGAGGGTGGCGGCGCCGCAGCCCGCGGCGACCACCGTGACGCGGGCGTCCACTTCGGAGAGGTGACGGACCGCCCGCGGGACGAGCATCGCGCCGGCCCGCTGCGCGGCCGTGCGCAGCGCCGGCACCAGCAACCGTGGGTCGACCTGGTGGTCGGTGGGCGCGAGGGCTCCGCCGCGCACCCGCGGCGCGAGCGCGGGCTCGCGGTCGCGCAGCTCGGTGGGGCGCAGCGGGGTGACCGGCAGACCCAGCCCCTGCTGGTACGCCCAGAGCCGGCGCGCCTCGGCCAGGTCGTCGGCGGTCAGCCCGACCATCAGGGTGCCCTCGGTCCGGTGGCCCAGCTCGGCGCCGCTCGCCTCGGTCAGCTCGTCGGCGAACGCGGGCCAGCGGGCGGCGGACGCCAGCAGCAGTCCGGTCAGCTGCCGCTCACCGAAGTACGCCTCGGCCACCGGGGAGAGCATCCCGGCGGCCACCGCCGACGCCCCCGAGCCGGGAGCCGGATCGTGCACCACGACCCGAAGCCCGCGGGCGGCGCACCGCCAGGCGATCGCCAATCCGATCGGCCCCGCCCCCACCACCGCCACGTCCGGCCGGACCCGGTCGCTCGACGGCGGTGACGGGGACCGGCCGGTCAGCACGTCAGGGCCTCGATCAGCTCGGCGGTGGCCCGGGCCGGGTCGGCGGCGGCGGAGACGGCGCCGACCACCGCCACCCCGTACGCCCCGGCCTCCCGCAGCGCCGGCACCCGCGCGGCGGTCACCCCACCGATCGCGATGACCGGAACGTCGACCGCGCCGCTGACCGCGCGTACCCCCGCCGGGCCGATCGGATCCGGCAACCCGGACTTGGTGCTGGTGGCGTGGCACGGCCCGACGCCCAGGTAGCTGGCCCCCGCGGCGACCGCCTGGATCGCCGTCTCCGGGGCCCGGGCGGTGGCCCCGAGTACGCCGGTGGGGCCGAGCACCCGGCGGGCGGCGGCGACCGGCAGGTCGTCGGCACCGACGTGCCCACCGGCGGTGCCCACCGCCAGCGCCACGTGCAACCGGTCGTTGACCAGGCAGGTCGCCCCGTACGGCGCGCAGAGCGCGAGCACCCGGCGGGCCAGGTCGTACGCCTCGCGGTCGGTGGCGGAGTCCTCGACCCGGACCTGCACCACCAGGTCGGCGCGGGCCACGGTGAGGGCGGCCCGGACCACGGTGAGTGGATCCCGCCCGGGTCGGGTGTCGGTGATCAGATGCAGTCGCCCGAGGGACGGCACGGCAACGCTCCTCCCTGCGCCGGCATTACCCGGATCAGGTTCGACGGTCGGGGGCTGTCAGCCCCCCTCTCAGCCCGGTACACCGGGCTCCCGTGGGTTACTTGCGTGTCACCGTACGACAGATCCGGCCGCATGCCAAGGAGGGGTCGGCGGCGACCGGCGGGCGCGAACTCGGCGAAATCGGCTGGGCGCTTCATGCGGTCCTGTTCGGAATGTCGCCCACCGTTGCAGAACCGTTACCCGTCGGCATCTTGCCCGACATTGATCTAACCGAATTAATTTGTTCAGCGATTCGACAAAAATGCTGGCGTGGATGCCCTGGCACGGCACCCGCATCAGCTCCATCTGGGACGGTCTTCGGCGAGCCGGCCCCCGCGATTCCTGTCCACCGAGACATAGGAGGCGGCGTGCACCAATCTCGTCGTGCCCGCGTACCGATCACCGCAACCCTGATCTCCCTGGCCCTGGCCTCGACCACCCTCTTCGGTCTGCCTGCGCAGGCGGCACCCGCAGCCGCACCGGCCGCACCGGCAGCGCAGGCCGCACCGGCGGTCGTGCAGGCCGCCCCGACCACCCAGGCGCTCCCCCGGGCGGCCCAGGCCGCCGACGAGCCCTTCTCCGTCCTGGTGTTCTCCAAGACGGCCGGCTTCCGGCACGACTCCATTCCCACCGGTCTCGCCGCCATCCAACAACTCGGTGCGGCCAACGGATTCACCGTGGACAGTTCGGAAGACGGTGGCGCGTTCACCGACGCCAATCTGGCGAAGTACAAGGCGGTGATCTGGCTTTCCACCACCGGCGACGTCCTGGACGCCGAGCAGCAGGCGGCGTTCGAGCGTTACGTGCGCGCCGGAGGCGGTTACGTCGGCATCCACGCCGCCTCGGACACCGAGTACAGCTGGGCCTGGTACGGCGACCTGGTCGGCGCGTACTTCGCCAACCACCCGGCGAACCAGCAGGCCACGGTCAAGGTGGAGGACCACGCCCACCCGTCCACCGCCGAACTGCCGGACCGCTGGTCCCGCTTCGACGAGTGGTACAACTACCAGACCAACCCGCGGCCGGACGTGCACGTGCTGGCCACCCTGGACGAGAAGAGCTACACCCCGGGCGCGGGCGCGATGGGCGCCGACCACCCGATCGCCTGGTGCCAGGACTTCGACGGCGGCCGTTCCTGGTACACCGGGGGCGGGCACACCCGGGAGTCGTACGCCGAGCCGGAGTTCCTCAGCCACCTGCTCGGCGGCATCCGGACCGCCGCCGGCGTGGCGGACGCCGACTGCGGAGCCTCGAAGACCGCGAGCTTCGAGAAGGTCGCCCTGGACAGCAACACCAGCAACCCGATGGAGCTGGACATCGCCCCAGACGGGCGGGTCTTCTTCATCGAGCGCGACGGCCGGGTGCAGATCGTCAAGCCGGACACCGGCAGCACCGTCACCGCCGTCGACCTGGACGTCTTCACCGGCAACGAGGACGGCCTGATCGGCATCCGGCTCGACCCGGACTTCGCCACCAACAAGTGGGTCTACCTCTACTACGCCCCGAACGACGGCATCGCGCGCAACCTGCTGTCCCGGTTCACGGTGACCGGCGACACCATCGACCCTGCCAGCGAGAAGCAGGTGCTGCGGGTCGACACCCAGCGCAACACCTGCTGCCACGCCGGCGGCAGCATGGCCTTCGACGGCGACGGCAACCTCTACCTGGCCACCGGTGACAACACCAACCCGTTCGAGTCGAGCGCGTACACGCCCATCGACGAGCGGCCGGGGCGCCAGGACTTCGACGCGCAGCGCACCTCCGGCAACACCAACGACCTGCGCGGCAAGGTGATCCGGATCCACCCGGAGGACGACGGGACGTACACCGTCCCGGCGGGCAACCTCTTCGCTCCGGGCACCGAGAAGACCCGTCCCGAGATCTACGCGATGGGCTTCCGCAACCCGTTCCGGATCGGCACCGACCCGGGCACCAACACCCTCTACGTCGCGGACTACGGGCCGGACGCCAACGCGGACAACCCGAACCGGGGCCCCCGCGGCCTGGTCGAGTGGAACATCGTCACCCCCGGCAACTACGGCTGGCCGTACTGCACCGGGACGAACGAGGCGTACAACGACTACACGTTCCCGTCCGGCCCGAGCGGGGCGAAGTTCGACTGCGCGGCTCCGGTGAACAACTCGCCCAACAACACCGGCCTGACCAACCTCCCGCCGGTCGTCCCGGCGACCGTCGACTACGGCTACGCCGGTGACGCGCGGTACCCGGAGATCGGCGGCGGCGGCGCCCCGATGGGCGGCCCGGTCTACCGGTACGACGCCGACCTCGACTCCGACCGGAAGTGGCCGGCGTACTACGACGGCAAGGCTCTGCTCGGCGAGTGGAACCAGTCGAAGATGTACACCATGCAGGTGACCGCCGACGGCAAGTCGTTGGTGGACATCAACCAGTTGCTGACCGGGATGAGCATGATCCGCCCGATGGACTTCGAGTTCGGTCCGGACGGCGCGCTCTACCTGATCGAGTGGGGCAGCGGCTTCGGCGGCAACAACGACAACTCCGGCGTCTACCGGATCGACTACATCGCCGGTGAGCGCGCACCGATCGCGGTGGCGGCGGCCACCCCGACGTCGGGGCCCGCGCCGTTGACGGTCACCTTCTCCAGCGCCGGCTCGCGGGACCCGGACGGTGGCACGCTCACCTACGCCTGGGCCTTCGGCGACGGGCAGACCTCCACCGAGGCCAACCCGACGCACACCTATGCCACGGCGGGCAGCTTCACCGCCCAGCTCACCGTCACCAACCCGAAGGGTCGCACCGCGGTGGCCAACGTGCCGGTCACCGTGGGCAACACCGCGCCGACGGTGATCATCGAGTTCCCGCCGGACGGCGGCTTCTTCGACTGGGGTGACCAGGTCCGCTACAACGTCAAGGTGACCGACCCGGAGGACGGGCAGATCGACTGCGACCGGGTGCAGCTCCAGGTGCTGCTCGGTCACGACGAGCACGCCCACCCGCTGGAGCAGCACACCGGCTGCACCGGCACCGTCCAGACGTCGCTCGCCTCCGGGCACGGCGCCGAGGCGAACGTCTTCGCGGTCTTCGAGGCCACCTACACCGACGAGGGCGGCGCTGGCGGGGCCGGCCCGCTCACCGGTCGGGCGATCGAGCAGTTGCAGCCCAAGCGCAAGCAGGCCGAGTACTTCACGGCCACCGGGCGGGCGCCGGTGAGCACCGGCGGCGGAGACGCCGGCGTGCAGCGGGAGACCGGCGGCGACAGCGCCGGTGGCGGCCAGAACATCGGGTTCATCGAGGACGGCGACTGGTGGTCGCTCGCCCCGGCGAACCTGACCAACGTCACGGACATTCGGTTCCGGGCCGCCTCGGCCGGCGCCGGAGGCCGGGTCGAGGTCCGTGCCGGCGCCGTGGACGGACCGGTGGTCGCGACGGCCACCGTGCCGGGCACCGGCGGGTGGCAGACGTACACGGACGTGACCGCGCCGGTGACCGGCGCGGCGAGCGGCACGCTGTACTTCGTGGCCCGGGACCCGAACGGGGGCGCGGGGTCGCTGTTCAACGTCAACTGGATGGACTTCCTCGGCCGCGGCGTCACCGAGAACGCGCCGCCGGTGGTCAGCGCCACCGCCACCCCGGCCAACGGCACCGCGCCGGTCACCGTCGCCTTCGACGGCACGGCCACCGACGCCGAGGGGAACACCCCGCTGACGTACGCCTGGGACTTCGGTGACGGCGGCACGGCGACCACCCTGGACGCCAGCCACACCTACACCAACCCCGGCGCCTTCACCGCCACCCTGACGGTGACGGACAGCAAGGGCGCGAAGTCGTACGCCACGGTGCCGGTGCGGGTGGACGCTCCGAACACGTCCTGCCTGGGGGCGCGCTCGGACGACTTCAACGGCACCAGCCTCGACAAGGGCCGGTGGTCCAGCGTGGTCCGGGAGAACCAGCTCTACTCGGTCTCCGGCGGCGCGCTGCGGCTGCCCACCGCGGTGGGCGACCTCTACGGCGCCCGCAACGACGCCAGCAACCTGGTGCTCCAGCCGGCTCCGACCGGGGCCTGGCAGGCGACCACCCGGTTCACCCTGCCGGTGACGGCCAACTACCAGCAGGCCGGCCTGCTGGTGTACGGCGACGACGAGAACTACGCCAAGCTGGACCTGCTGTACAACGGCAGCCGGCGGGTGGAGTTCATCCGGGAGACGGCCGGCACGCCGCGCAACGAGGCCGGCGACAGCACCGCCGCTCCCGCCGGTGACACCGTGCACCTGCGGATCAGCAGCGACGGGACCAACCTGACCGCGGCCGTCTCGGCCGACGGGCAGACCTTCACCCCGGTCGGCCGGTCGGCCGCGCTCGCCGGCATCACCAACCCGCGGATCGGGCTCTTCGCGCTCAACGGCGGCACCGAGGCCCCGGTGGTGGACGCCAGCTTCGACTGGTTCCAGATCACGCCGGACGCCCCGGCCGGGCCGGTCGTGCCGTCGGACGAGTTCACCGGCGACACGCTGGACAAGTGCCGGTGGAACGCGATCCTGCGGGAGGACCCGAACGGTTACCGGGTCGCCGGTGGCGCGCTGCGGGTCGACGTGCCCAACGGAGACATCTACGGCGCCGACAACACCGGGCCGAAGAACTTCATCCTCCAGACCGCGCCGTCGGGCGACTGGACCCTGGAGACGAAGGTGGACGGCAGCCTGCTGAACGAGCAGTACCAGCAGGCCGGCCTGATCGTGCAGGCGGACGACGACAACTACCTGAAGTTCGACTACATCGCGGACAACCAGGCCGGCCAGCCGGTGACGCGGCGGATCGAGTTCCGCAGCGAGATCGGTGGGGCGGTCCAGAACCCGCAGCCGGAGGTGGCCAATCTGACCAGTGCGGTGTGGCATCTGCGGCTGGCCCGCAGCGGCGACACCTTCACCGCGTCGTACTCGGCCGACGGGACGACCTGGACGGCGTTGACGACGCTCACCAACAGCGCGGTCGGGGCCACCCCGAAGGTCGGGCTGTTCACCCTCGGCGCCAACCAGACCGCCTCGAAGACGGCCGCGTTCGACTACTTCCGGTTGAGCACGGAGGTGGCCGACGACACCGCGCCGGTCACCACGGCGGCGGTCTCCGGCACCCCGACCGACGGGTGGTACACCGGGCCGGTGACGGTCACCCTCACCGCTGCCGACGAGGTCGGCGGCAGCGGGTTGGCCGGCACCGCGTACCAGCTGGACGGGGCCACCACCTGGACGGACTACACCGCTCCGGTGGCGGTCAGCGGGGACGGCGAGCACGAGCTGCGGTTCCGCTCGACCGACGAGGCGGGCAACGTGGAGTCGACGAAGACCGTCACGGTCAAGATCGACACCACCGCGCCGGTCACCTCGGCGACGTTCGCTCCGGCGAACGACGCCGGCTGGCACGACGGGACGATCCCGGTCGTGCTGACCTCGACCGATGCCGGTTCCGGGGTCAGGACGGTGGAGTGGTCACTGGACGGCGGCGCGTGGACGCCGTACTCGACGCCGGTCGAGGTGACCGGCGACGGGCAGCACGAGCTGCTGTTCCGCTCCACCGACAAGGCGGGCAACGCCGAGACGCTCAAGTCGGCGGTGCTGCGGATCGACGGCACCAAGCCGACCCTGCTGGTCTCCGGGATCGCCGACGGCCAGCTCTACGGGGACAGCCAGGACGTCCGGGTGTCCTGGCAGGCCGTCGACCCCACCTCGGGCATCGCGACCGTGGTCGGTCGGTTGAACGGCCGGGCGTACGCCAGCGGCACCCTGCAGGCCATGTACGAGCTGCCGCTCGGCCTGCACGAGCTGACCGTGACCGCGACCGACAAGGCGGGCAACGAGACCACCTCGACGGTCCGGTTCTTCGTCACCACCTCGTTCCGGGACATGCAGAACCTGCTGGACCGGTTCAAGGCGACGGGGCGGCTCTCGGCCAAGGCGCACAAGCAGTTGGCGGCGAAGCTCGACGCGGCCCGTAAGGCCGAGGCGTCCGGCAACGACACGAAGGCGGTCAAGCAGCTGACCGAGTTCCGGACGCTCGCCACCGACGCCACCCTGGTGGGCGAGGCGGAGATCCGGGACGTCCTGATCCGGGACGCCGACGCCATGATCGTCCGGCTCGGCGGCACGGCCAGCAAGGCCGGGGTACGGGCGAACGACGGCGAGCCGGTCAAGGGCGCCGGACGGCTCGGTGGCGACGCCACCCGGCTCGCCCCCGGTCGCCAGCTCTGATCCGACGGGGTCCCTCCCCGACGCTCCGGCGTCGGGGAGGGGCCTCCCTCATCCGTAGTGAGGAGACGTCCGTGACGCGTACCCGCAAGGTGTTCGCCGCCCTGCTCGCCGGCCTGGCCCTGGCCCTGCTCTCGGCGGCCCCGGCCGCGGCGCACACCGGCAAGCTCAAGCTGACCGTGGCCGGCGACGGCGCCGACGGGGTCACCGTCCAGGCCATGTACGCCGACGGGCACCGGCTGGACAAGCTGGTGCGGTTGACCCTCACCGGCACCGGTCCCGAGGGGCGGCGGCTCGGCCCGGTGCAACTGGAGCCGACGCCCGAGGGGCAGGGCTTCTACAGCAGCGGGCCGGTGCTCTCCCCGGGCACCTGGAAGGTGACGGTGAGCGCCCCGGCGCCGAACAGGAGCGACGCGAGCGCCCAGGTGCAAGCGCGGCCCGCCCAGTCGCCGCCGGCCCCCGCGCCGGTCGCGATGACCGCGCCGGCCGACAGCCGCGCCGCCGGGGCCGGGGGGAGCACCTGGTGGTGGCCGGTCGGGCTGGCCGCCCTGGTGCTCACCGCGCTGGCGGTGGCGGTGCCCATGCTGCTCAGCCGACGGCGAGCCGACTGACCACCCGGGGCGCTCCGGCGTCCCGCAACGACACGGGCCGGACCGCCCTGAGCGGTCCGGCCCGTGTCATTCCTGGCCGGGCGGTCGGGCCGCCCTGGGAATCAGAGAATGGCGCGCAGCGCCGCCAGGTCCTCGTCGGACGGCTCCCAGGTGCCGGCGGCGGCGTTGGCGTGCACCTGCTCGGGCGTCGTGGCGCCGGCGATCACCGAGGTCACCGCCGGCTGGGCGGCCAGCCCGCCGATCGCCACCTGGAGCATGGTCAGCCCCCGCTCGGCCGCGTACGCCTCGATCGCCTCGATGGTGTCCCAGTCGGCCGCGGCGAGTCGCTCCGCGTACCGGCCACCGCCGGAGAGCCGGCTGCCGGCCGGCGGCTGCTCGGAGCGCTTGTACTTGCCGGTGAGCAGGCCGTTGGCGAGCGGGAAGAACGGCAGCATGCCGAGGCCGAACCGCTCGCACGCCGAGATGACCTCGGTCTCCACGGACCGCTCCAGCAGGCTGTAGTGGTTCTGGGCGCTGATGAAACGGGCCCGGCCGTTGGACGAGGCGACCCAGTCCGCGTCGGCGATCTGCCAGCCGGCGAAGTTGGAGTTGCCCAGGTAGCGCACCTTGCCGTCGCGGACCAGGTCGTCCAGCGCGGCGAGCGTCTCGTCGATCGGCGTACCCGGGTCCGGCTCGTGCATCTGGTACAGGTCGATGTGGTCGGTGCCGAGCCGGCGCAGCGACGCCTCCACGGCGCGGGCGATGTAGCGCCGCGCCCCTCGGGCACCGAAGTCCGGCCCGTTGAGGCCGTTCATGTCCATGCCGAACTTGGTGGCCACCACCACGTCGTCCCGGCGTCCCTTGAGCGCCTGCCCGAGCAGCTCCTCGGAGCTGCCCTGCGGCTCGCCGTAGATGTCGGCGGTGTCGAACAGGTTGATCCCGGCGTCCAGGGCGGCGTCCACGACCGCGCGGGTGCCGTCGAGGTCGAGCTTGCGGCCAAAGTTGTTGCAGCCGATGCCGACCACGGACACCACGAGCCCGGAGTCGCCCAGCCGGCGATAGGTCATCTCAGTCACGAGATCCACCCTATGCCCAGCGAAGGAAGGGCCCCTCGTCAACGCCTGGCGTTGACAAGGGGCCCCTCCTTTCGGTCAGCCGACGTCCCAGACCGGCTCCGGGGTCTCCACCACCTCGCTGTCGCCCCGGAACAGCACGAACCGGTCGAAGGAGCGGGTGAACCAGCGGTCGTGGGTGACGGCGACCACCGTCCCCTCGAACGCGTTCAGGCCCGCCTCAAGGGCTTCCGCGCTGGCCAGGTCGAGGTTGTCGGTGGGCTCGTCGAGCAGCAGCAGGGTCGCCCCGGACAGCTCCAGCAGCAGCACCAGGAACCGGGCCTGCTGCCCGCCGGAGAGGGTGCCGAAGCGCTGGTCGCCCTGCCCGGCCAGCTCATAGCGGCTGAGCACCCCCATCGCCGTGTGCCGGTCCATTCCGGTCCGGTGCTCGTCGCCCCGCCAGAGGATCTCGACCAGCGCCTTCGACATCAGCTCGGGCCGGTCGTGGGTCTGGGAGAAGTGCCCGGGGCGCACCCGGGCGCCGAGGCGGGCCGTGCCGTCGTGCGCCACCGGGGCGAGCGCGCCCGCCCCGTCGACCGGCCCGTTGGCCGGGTCGGGGTCGCTGCCACCCCGGGCCAGCAGCCGCAGGAAGTGCGACTTGCCGGTGCCGTTGGCGCCGAGCACCGCCACCCGGTCGCCGTACCAGATCTCCAGGTCGAAAGGGTAGGTCAGGCCGTCCAACTCCAGCTGCTCGCAGACGACCGCGCGCTTGCCGGTCCGCCCGCCGGTCAGCCGCATCCGGATGTCCTGGTCCTTCGGGGGTACGGGCGGAGGCCCGGCCTCCTCGAACTTGCGCAGCCGGGTCTGCGCGGCCTGGTACCGCGAGGCGAGCCCGTCGTTGTACGCCGCCTTCTGCTTGTACATCAGCATCAGCTCGCGCAGCTTCTGGTGCTCCTCGTCCCAGCGCCGGCGCAGCTCGTCGAGGCGGGCGTGCCGGGCCACCCGCGCCTCGTGCCAACTGGCGAAGCCGCCCGGGTGCACCCAGGCGCTGCCGCCCTCCACGGCGACCACCCGGTCGGCGGTCTGGGCCAGCAGCTCGCGGTCGTGTGAGACGTAGAGCACGGACTTGGTCGACTCGCGCAGTCGCGCCTCCAGCCAGCGTTTGCCGGGCACGTCGAGGAAGTTGTCCGGCTCGTCGAGCAGCAGCACCTCGTCCGGGCCGCGCAGCAGCAACTCCAGCGCGAAGCGCTTCTGCTGTCCACCGGAGAGGGTGCGGACGGGTCGGTCCCGGACGGCGTCCCAGGGCTGGTCGAGCACGATGGTCGCGACGGTGTCGAAGAGCACCTCGGCGTCGTACCCGCCGGCCTCGCCCCAGGCGCCCAGCGCGTCGGCGTACGCCAGCTGGGCCTTGCCGGCCGCGGTGCTGTACTTGCCGCGGACCTCGGCCGCCCGCATGGTCGCCTCGGTCTCGCCGAGCCGGCGGCCGGCCTCGAGCAGCGGCGGTGGGGCGAGCGACAGAGCCAGGTCGGCGAGTGTCGACTCGTCGCCGATCATGCCGATGAACTGGCGCATCACGCCCAGCCCGCCGGCCCGCGCGACGGCGCCGGTACGCACCGGCAGGTCACCGGCGACCATCCGCAGCAGTGTCGTCTTACCCGCGCCGTTCGGCCCGACCAGGGCGATCTTGCCGCCCTCCCCGACCCGGAACGACACGTCGGCGAAGAGTTCCCGACCGTCGGGCAGGATATGCCCGACCGCTGCCACGTCCACGTATCCCACTCCGGGATCCTGCCTCAGCGAGGGCCGGGCGGTACATCCAATTACCGGGTGACCCGCAGCACCCGGAAGCCCTTCTGGCTGGCGTGCCGCTCGACCTGCCAGCTCTGGTCGGTGAGCCAGCGGTGCAGCGAGTCGCCACCGAGGTGCCGGGCGACCACCAGCCAGCCGACGCCGTCCGGGGCGAGCCGGGGCAGCCAGCGCAGCAGCAGGTCGTGCAACCCGTCCTTGCCGATCCGGATCGGCGGGTTGGACCAGATCTGGGCGAAGCGGATCTCCGCCGGCACGTCGTCCGGTGCGCGGACCCGGACCCGGTCGCCGGCGCCGACCCGGGCCGCGTTGGCCGCGGTCAGCTCGCGGGCGCGGGCGTTGACGTCGACCGCCCAGACGGTGCTCGCCGGCGCGTGGTCGGCCAGCACGCAGGTGATCGGCCCGAATCCGCAGCCGAGGTCGAGCAGGTCGCCGGTGGTGGCGGTGGGCAGCTCGGCCTTGCGCAGGAGGACTGCGGTGCCCGGGTCGAGGCGGCTGGCGGAGAAGACCCCGCCGGCCGAGGCCAGCCGGTAGTCGCGGTCGGCGACGGAGAACTCGACCTCGCGCGGCGGGGCGTCGCTGGCGGGCTGAGCGGTGAAGTAGTGGTCGCCGGTCACGCCGGCAATTCTCGCACCGGTCGAGGCACGCCCCGACACGGCCCACGCCTACATTTCCCGTTATTACCCCCTAAAGGGACAATGCCTCCTACTCTGGGCGACATGGTGTATCGGTACGAGTCCGATGAGGACGCTTTCGTGGAGTACCCGGATGACGGGTCCGACCTGTCCGTGCCCGGCGCCGGTCCGCCTCCGCCTGCCGGTCCCTCTCCGTCGCGCTTCCCCACCCCGTCGCTGCGCCGGACGAACCAGATCGCGCTGCCGTCGTCCGCTCCGCCGCCGGCCCGTGCTGACATCCCGCCCGCCCCGCCACCCGCCGCGCCACGCGACCAGGTATACAGCTCGGCGGAGCCGATCGAGCAGCCCACCCGGCGCGGCGGCGGCCGGCTCTGGCAGGTGCTGATCGGCGGCGCGGCCGTTCTGGTCCTCCTCGCACTCTGCGGCCTGGGCGCCGCCGCGCTGCTGGTGGATCGCGACCCACAGCCGCAGGCCACCCCGACCTACCAGCCGAACGCCGCCGCGTCCGCCCCCGCGGAAGAACGGCAGGACCTCGACTCCCGGGACACCGACCAGGCCCCGCTCACCGCCAAGGAACTCTTCCCCGGCAAGGAGCTGAAGGTCACCGACGGCCAGCCGGGCTACCAGGTGCTCACGACACACTCGAGCGGCAGTTGCGCCGTCGCCGCCACCGGCGAGGTGGCCGACCTGCTGGTCCGGCTCGGCTGCAACCAGGTGGTCCGGGCCACGCTGCGGGCTCCCGGCGGCGACCACCTGGTCACCACCGGGTTGTTCAACCTCACCGACAAGGTGAGCGCGGAACGGGCCCGGGACCGGATCCGGCAACTGCTCGACGAGCGGCAGGGCCGGTTCCGCGGCCTCGTCGGCAAGGACGGCGACGGCACCGAGGTGGTGTCCACCGCCCCGGCCCGGGTCGGCTGGCAGGTCCGCGGCCACTACCTGGCGTACGCGCTGGTGGTCCGCACGGACGGGGAGGCGGTCAAGGCCGGCGACACCAGGATCCGGGAGATCCTGTTCGACATGATCGAGCTGCATCTCAGCCGGGGTGTGCTGCAACGACGGGCCGACGGCGGCACGGCGGGACAGCCGACGGCGGCGCCGACCGAGGGCAGCGGCACCCAGAGCGGCAGCACCGGCGACGACGACCTGCCGGGCGACTGATCCCACCCCGCCGTCGGCGGGTCACCCTCGACCGGACGGCCGCGCTCGGCGCGGTCAGCCCTCGACGGGGACCCGCAGGCGGCGGGTGAGGTCGGCGCGGCGGGCGTACTCGGTCGGATCGGACGGGTAGCCGACCTCGACCAGGGTCAGCCCGTGCGCCGGGGCCACGGTCACCTCGCTGGACCGCTCCCGGCGGGTCAGCAGGCTGCCCGGCCACTCCACCGGACGACGGCCGTCCCCGGCCACCAGCATCGCCCCCACCAGGCTGCGCACCATCGCCTGGCAGAACGCGTCCGCCTGCACGGTGGCGACCAGGATGCCGTCCGGGTCGCGGCGCCAGTCCAGCCGGGTCACCTCGCGCAGCGTCGTCGCGTTCTCCTTGCGCCGGCAGTACGCGGCGAAGTCGTGCTCCCCGACCAGGCCGGCCGCCGCGGCGTTCAACGCCGCCAGGTCCAGGGGCTTCGGCCAGGCCAGCACCTCGTGCCGGCGCAGCGGCTCCGCGCCGTACCTGGCGTCGGTGACCCGGTATTCGTAACGGCGGAAGGTGGCCGAGAACCGGGCGTCGAAGTCGGCCGGCACCTCAGTCATCTCCCGCACCCGGACGTCGGTGGGGAGCAGCCGGGCCAGCCGTCGCAGCAGCCGACCCTCGTGCTGCCGCCACACCTCGGTCGGCAGGTCGAGGTGGCAGACCTGCCCGGTGGCGTGGACCCCCGCGTCGGTCCGCCCGGCCACGGTCAATCCGGTGGCCGTACCGGCGCCGAGGACCAGGTCCAGAGTTTCGACGAGCACCCCGGCGACGGTGCGCCGGGTCGGTTGGGCGGCCCAGCCGGAGAAGCCGGTGCCGTCGTACGAGACATCCAGCCGCAGCCGGATCCGCTCGTCCACCTCGTACCTCCTGTTACGGGTCGGGCCCGGCACCCCGATGGGGTGCCGGGCCCGAGTTGCCCTTGATCAGGCCTTGTTCTCGGAGGCCTCGTCGCTGTCCTCGCGGGCAGCGTCGGTGTCACCGGACGCCGACACCGGCGGCTCGGAGTCCTGGTCGGCCGGGGCCGACTGCGGGGTCTCCTCGTCCGGGGCGAGCGCCTCGACCTTGTCCTGCTGCGCGGCCTTGCGGGCGGCGGTCTTCTTGTTCGCCTTCGGCTCGGCGACCTGAAGCTCCTCCACCAGCTCGATGACCACCATCGGCGCGTTGTCACCCTTGCGCGGACCGGTCTTCACGATCCGGGTGTAACCGCCGGGGCGGTTGGCGTACCGGGGCGCGATCTGGTCGAACAGGGCGTAGACAACGTCCTTGTCCTTGACGACGCCCAGCACCCGCCGCCGCGCGGCCAGGTCACCGCGCTTGGCCTTGGTGATGAGCTGCTCGGCCAGCGGACGCAGCCGCCGGGCCTTCGTCTCGGTGGTCTTGATCTTGCCGTGCTGGAACAGCGCGGTGGCCAGGTTGGCCAGCATCAGCCGCTCGTGCGCGGGGCTGCCGCCGAGGCGGGGGCCCTTGGTGGGCGTGGGCATGCTTGGTGCTCCTCAGTTGTGGCGGCAGCGCGGACTAGAGCTGCTCGGTCTCGCGGTAGTCGTCGGTGTCGTAGTCGGCCTCGCCGAAGGTGTCCACGACGTGCGCCGGGTCGAAGTTCGGGGCCGAGTCCTTCAGCCCCAGACCCATCCCGGCGAGCTTCATCTTGACCTCGTCGATCGACTTCTGCCCGAAGTTGCGGATGTCGAGGAGGTCGGCCTCGGTACGCCCGATGAGCTCACCAACGGTGTTGATGCCCTCGCGCTTGAGGCAGTTGTAGGAGCGGACGGTGAGGTCCAGCTCCTCGATCGGCAGGGCGAGGTCCGCCGCCAGCTGGGCGTCCTGCGGGGACGGCCCGATGTCGATGCCCTCGGCGGTCTCGTCCAGCTCCCGGGCCAGACCGAACAGCTCCACCAGCGTCGAACCGGCGGAGGCCAGCGCGGTACGCGGGCCCATCGACGGCTTGGTCTCGACGTCGATGATCAGCCGGTCGAAGTCGGTGCGCTGCTCGACACGGGTCGCCTCGACGCGGTAGGTCACCTTCAGCACCGGCGAGTAGATCGAGTCGACCGGGATGCGGCCGATCTCGGCGCCGGACTGCTTGTTCTGCGCCGCCGTCACGTAGCCCCGGCCCCGCTCGACGGTCAGCTCCATGTCGAGCCGGCCCTTGCCGTTGAGGGTGGCGAGCTTGAGATCCGGGTTGTGCACCGAGACGCCGGCCGGCGGCTGGATGTCCCCCGCGGTCACGTCGCCCGGGCCCTGCTTGCGCAGGTACATGCTGACCGGCTCGTCGTGCTCGGAGCTGACGGTGAGCTCCTTGATGTTCATGACGAGCTCGACCACGTCCTCCTTGACACCGGGGATCGTGGTGAACTCGTGCAGCACGCCGTCGATCTTGATCGACGTCACCGCCGCGCCCGGGATCGACGACAGCAGCGTGCGCCGCAGCGAGTTGCCCAGGGTGTAGCCGAAGCCCGGCTCGAGCGGCTCGATGGCGAACCGGGAGCGGGTCTCGCTGATCGACTCCTCGGAGAGGGAGGGTCGCTGGCTGATGAGCATGTTTTCTCTTCTCTTCCGGGACGCCCGCTATTTGACGCCCACGACACAAACTGTTCCGGTGGCCCGCCCCGGAGGGCGGGCCACCGCAACGAGCTCCGACTACTTGGAGTAGAGCTCGACGATCAGCTGCTCCTGGACCTGCGTGTCGATGACCTGCCGGGCCGGGAGCGAGTGCACCAGGATCTTCATCTGGCTGGGGATGGCCTCGAGCCAGGCCGGGACCGAGCGCGAGCCCGCCTGAGCCTGCGCCACGATGAACGGGGTGAGCTCCTTGCTCTTGCCCCGAACCTCGATGATGTCGTGCTCCTTGACGCGGTACGACGGGATGTCGACCTTCTTGCCGTTCACCGTGAAGTGACCGTGCTTGACCAGCTGGCGGGCCATGTCCCGCGAGTGGGCGTAGCCGGCCCGGTAGACGACGTTGTCGAGCCGCGACTCGAGGATCTGCAGGAGGACCTCACCGGTCTTGGCCTGCTTGCCAACGGCTTCCTCGTAGTAACCGCGGAACTGCTTCTCCAGCACGCCGTAGACACGGCGGGCCTTCTGCTTCTCACGGAGCTGGAGCAGGTACTCCGTCTCCTTGGTGCGGCCGCGGCCGTGCTGCCCGGGCGGGAACGGCCGGGACTCGAACGGGCACTTCGGGCCATCGCACTTGCTGCCCTTGAGGAACAGCTTCATCTTCTCCCGCCGGCAACGGCGGCAGTCAGCACCGGTGTAACGAGCCATCTCTCTCTACCTCTCAGACCCGGCGACGCTTCGGCGGACGGCACCCGTTGTGCGGCTGCGGGGTGACGTCGGAGATCTGCCCGACCTCGAGGCCCACGGCCTGCAGCGAACGGATGGCGGTCTCCCGGCCGGAGCCGGGGCCCTTGACGAACACGTCGACCTTGCGCATGCCGTGCTCCATGGCCCGACGCGCGGCGGCCTCGGCGGCCAGCTGCGCGGCGAACGGAGTCGACTTACGGGAGCCCTTGAAGCCCACCTGGCCCGCGGAGGCCCAGGAGATGACCGCACCGGTCGGGTCCGTGATGGACACGATGGTGTTGTTGAACGTGCTCTTGATGTGCGCCTGCCCGTGGGCGACGTTCTTGCGTTCCTTGCGCCGGACCTTCTTTACAGCGGCTCCGGCACGAGCCTTCGGTGGCATAAGTCTGTGCGCTCCTAGTTGACTTTCCGGATCAGGTTGCGGCCTCGCCTAGCTCGGCGGCGGCCGACCCGTCATCCGGTTAAGAACTACTTCTTGCCGGCCTTCTTCTTGCCGGCGACGGTCCGCTTCGGGCCCTTGCGGGTCCGCGCGTTGGTCTTGGTCCGCTGGCCACGCACGGGCAGGCCCCGGCGGTGCCGGATGCCGGCGTAACAGCCGATCTCAACCTTGCGGCGGATGTCAGCGGCGACCTCGCGGCGCAGGTCGCCTTCAACCTTGTAGTTGCCCTCGATGTGTTCGCGGAGCTGCACGAGCTCCTCGTCCGTGAGGTCCCGAGCGCGCTTGTCCGGCGAGATGCCGGTGGCGGCGAGTGTCTCCAGGGCGCGGGTACGACCGACCCCGAAGATGTAGGTGAGCGCGATCTCCATCCGCTTCTCGCGGGGGAGATCCACGCCGACTAGACGTGCCATGTGCGGGCGTACTCCTCGTGATGTGTGGCGGAGGTGTGGACCCGTCCCATCCCGCTACCGGCCGTCCCGTCTTGCCGACGCTGTCAGCGCCGGCGACCGGGATCGGTCGCTGCCCGAGCGGGCCCCGGCCTCCGACCGGGGGTCAGCCACGCAGGAGTACGTCTCGCGTACCGCTCGTGGCTGGGACGAGCATGTGTGTTGTGTGTCGCTGGGGATCTGCCCGGGCCAACGCCACCCGACCGC
Source organism: Micromonospora cremea (assembly GCF_900143515.1). NCBI lineage: Bacteria > Bacillati > Actinomycetota > Actinomycetes > Micromonosporales > Micromonosporaceae > Micromonospora > Micromonospora cremea. The sequence goes on from NZ_FSQT01000002.1 coordinate 1,380,411, forward strand.
GTTCCGGCCGGATGGGCTGAATCAGCCCTGGCGCTGCTTGTGGCGCGGGTCGGTGCAGATGACCATGACCCGGCCGTGCCGGCGGATCACCCGGCACTTGTTGCAGATCCTCTTGACGCTCGGCTTGACCTTCACGGTTGCCTTACTTCCCATCTGGCCCGGGGACGCGCGCAGCGCGAGACCGGACGTCGAAGACGGACACGGGACTTCCCGGCCGCCGTCAGGACTACTTGTAGCGGTAGACGATGCGCCCGCGGGTCAGGTCGTACGGCGAGAGTTCGACGACGACCCGGTCCTCCGGCAGGATGCGGATGTAGTGCTGCCGCATCTTGCCGCTGATGTGAGCCAGCACCTTGTGGCCGTTCGCGAGCTCCACCCGGAACATGGCGTTCGGCAGGGGCTCGATGACCCGACCCTCGATCTCAATGGCTCCGTCTTTTTTCGGCATGTCCTCCGCTGTCCTGACGTCGATTGCTCCGGGCGGCCCACAACGTCTTACACGGGTAACTGACCAAGATCAGAAAGCCCGCGCCAGCCGCGGCTCCAGCTCCCACCGAAGCGCAGGGTGGGCATGCCGGAGTGGACGCTGTGCGCCGATCAGAAAGTGTACGCCGGCCTGCGGGCGGTCGCCAAACCGGCCACCCACCGTACCGCCGTGTCGGGCGCGGCTCCCCCGTCCGGGCTCCCGATGATCTCGGTCCGAGCATCGCCGGTCGGTCCGGCCGGTCGGCTCCGCCCTGCCCCGCGGGTCAGCCGGCGGGTCGCGGGTCGTCCCGTTCGTCTGGTTCACCGGCGCGCAACTCCCGCCGCCGTTCCCGCTTCGCCCGCCTGCACTCGCGCTCGATCGCCTGGCGCCGGGGCTCTCCCCCGGCCAGCCCGGTGACCGTGCGGACCGCCAGCACCGCGCCCCACGGCCCGGCCACCCAGGCCGGCCAGAAGTAGAGCAGGTCGCGGCTGAGCAGCGAGGTCACCGCCCAGATGGTCACCACGATCGCGATCACCTTCAGGTACGGCAGCCACACCTCGGCCAGCCAGTGGGCGGCGACGCCACCGGCCCCGGCCGGGGCGACCGGCCCCGCACCGCCGTCCAGTGGCCCGGCAGCCGGTGCGGCGACCGGCGCCAGCGTCGAGCGCTCCGGGGGCGCCACCGGTGGCAGGTCGGTGAGCAGGGCGTCCAGCTCGGCGTAGGTGCGCGCGGCATAGGCCCGCTGCAACCGCTCGTCGTACTCGTGCAGGTCCAGTCGGCCTTCACCGAGGGCCACCCGCAACCGGTCGGCAACCGCCTCACGGTCCGCGTCTGCGGCTCGCATCCCGTCGCGCCCGTCCATGCCGGCAAGCATGCCACCGTCACGCCAACCGCGTCGGGTCCGATCGTCCCGCCTTGATCCACCCCCGGGTCGGCCCGCTGTGGCCGATCGGCCCCCGCCAGCGCGAGTCACGCCGGCCCAGGCCCGTGGGACGCGCTGGAGGCGGTCAGGACGCGGTCGAGGCGGCCGGCTGCCGCGCGGTGACCAGGTCGCCGAGTCGGGCACGGCCACCGTCGAACGCGGTGAGCACCCAGACGCCGTCCGGCAGCAGCGCCATCGAGTGCTCGACGTGCGCCGCCACCGACCCGTCCCGGGTGACCACCGTCCAGCCGTCGGCCAGCTCGACCGTGCGCGGCGACGCCATCGTGATCATCGGCTCGATGGCCAGCGCCATGCCGGGGACCAGCCGCGGGCCCTTGCCGGGCCGGCCGTGGTTGAGCACGTGCGGGTCCTGGTGCATCTCCGTGCCGATGCCGTGCCCGCCGTAGCCGTCGACGATGCCGTACCGGCCGCCCTTGCGGACCGCGGTCTCCACCGCGTGCGAGATGTCGGTGAGCCGCCCCTTGCCGCTGGCCGAGCCGCGCGCCGCGGCGGCGATGCCGGCCCACATCGCGTCCTCGGCCACTTGGGCCATCTTGAGTAGCGCCGGGTCGACGTCGCCCACCCCGACGGTGATCGCGGAGTCGCCGTGCCAACCGTTCAGCACCGCACCGCAGTCGATGGAGATCAGATCGCCCTCCCGCAGCACCTGCTTCGGCGACGGGATGGCGTGCACGATCTGCCGGTTGACCGAGGAGCAGATCGACGCGGGGAAGCCGTGGTAGCCCTTGAACGACGGGACCGCACCCGCCTCGCGGATGGTCGACTCGGCGATGGCATCCAGGTCGGCGGTGCTCACGCCGGGGGCCACCGCCTCGCGCATCCGGCGCAGCGCCTCGGCCACCACCAGGCCGGCGGCCCGCATCTTCTCGATCTGGTCAGGGGTCTTCAGCTGGATGTCCAGCTGGGGACGACGCATGGAGCCATTACCTTTCGTTGCCGATCAGCGGGGCACGTCGCACGTACCCCGCTGATCGCACTCTATCCGCCGTGGCCCGGCCGGACCTCAGCCGCCGTACGACCGCAGCGCGTCTATGGCACGGGTGGTGACGTCCTCCACCGGGCCGGTGGCGTCGATGCCGACCAGCTTGCCCTGGGCGCCGTAGTAGTCGACCAGTGGAGCGGTCTTCTCGCTGTACTCGCGCAGCCGCGTGGCGATGGTCTCCGGCTTGTCGTCGTCGCGCTGGAACAGCTCGGCGCCGCACCGGTCACAGATGCCGGGCCGGGTGGTGGCGTCGAACTCGACGTGCCAGATCTTGCCGCAACCCCGGCAGGTGCGCCGGCCGGAGAGTCGCCGGATCACCTCGTCGTCGTCGACCACCAGCTCCAGGACCAGGTCCAGGGCGGTGCCCAGGTCGGCGAGGAGCTTGTCCAGTGCGGCGGCCTGCGGAGTGGTCCGCGGGAAGCCGTCGAGCAGGAACCCCTCGCTGGCGTCGGGCTCCGCCAGCCGGTCCCGGACCATGTTGATAGTGACCTCGTCCGGAACCAGCTCGCCGGCGTCCATGTACCGCTTCGCCTCGACACCGAGCGGCGTGCCCTGGGTGACGTTCGACCGGAAGATGTCCCCGGTCGAGATCTTGGGCACCGACAGGTGCGCGGCGACGAACTCGGCCTGCGTGCCCTTGCCCGCGCCCGGCGGGCCAACCAGAACGAGTCTCATCTACCGCAGGAACCCTTCGTAGTTCCGCTGCATGAGTTGGCTCTCGATCTGCTTCACGGTCTCCAGACCGACGCCGACCATGATGAGCACAGCGGTGCCGCCGAACGGGAAGTTCTGGTACTGCTGGTTGTCCAACCAGATGAAGAAGAAGTTCGGCAGGATCGAGATCACGCCGAGGTAGAGCGCGCCCGGCAGGGTGATCCGGCTGAGGATGAAGTCCAGGTAGTCCGCCGTCGGCTTGCCCGGGCGGATGCCCGGCACGAACCCGCCGTACTTCTTCATGTTGTCCGCGACCTCGGTCGGGTTGAACGTGATCGAGACGTAGAAGTACGTGAAGAAGATGATCAGCAGGAAGTAGACCGCGATGTAGATCGGGCTGCTCGGGTTGACCAGGTTGTTCTGGATCCAGGCCTGGGTCTTGCCCGGGTCGGTCTGGTCGAAGAACTGCAGGGCCAACTGCGGCAGGTAGAGCAGCGACGAGCCGAAGATGACCGGGATCACACCGGCCTGGTTGACCTTGAGCGGGATGTAGGTCGAGGTGCCGCCGTACATCCGCCGGCCGATCATCCGCTTGGCGTACTGCACCGGAATGCGGCGCTGAGCCTGCTCGATGAAGGTGACCGCGGTGATGACCACCAGGACCAGCGCGATGACCAGGGCGAACATGTCCCAGCCCTTGCTGGTCTTGATCTGCCAGCCCTCGCTGGGCAGTCGCGCGGCGATCGAGGTGAAGATCAGGACGGACATGCCGTTGCCGACGCCCCGGTCGGTGATCAGCTCACCCAGCCACATGACCATGCCGGTGCCGGCGGTCATGGTCATCACCAGGATGGTCAGGGTCAACCAGTCCGGGATGCCGGTGCCCGTGGGGATGATCGGGAACTGGTCGCAGCGGTTCTGGAAGAGCTGACCCGAACGGGCCAGCGCCACGAACGCCGAGGCCTGCAGCACACCGAGACCCAGGGTCAGGTAGCGGGTGTATTGGGTGATCTTCGCCTGGCCGGCCTGGCCCTCCTTGCGGAGCTGCTCCAGGCGCGGGATCACGACGGTCAGCAGCTGCAGAATGATCGACGCGGTGATGTAGGGCATGATGCCCAGCGCGAAGACCGAGAGCTGTAGCAGCGCTCCGCCGGAGAAGAGGTTGAGCAGGTTCAGCACACCCGTCGACTCACCCTGGAGGGTGTCGAGGCACTTCTGCACGTTGCCGTACGAGACGCCCGGACTGGGCAGCGTGGCACCCAGCCGGTAGACCGCGATGATGCCTACTGTGAACAGCAGCTTCTTGCGCAGGTCAGGCGTACGGAACGCACTGAGAAAGGCGGACAGCAACTTCTTCCTCCTGCGCGAGGCGGGCCGCCGGTGATCCCTGGCGGGTCGGGGTGAATCCCGGGCGAGCGCCCGGAATCCATGGCTGGGATGGGACTCTAACAGCCCCATCCCGGTCCGGGCAGGTGCGCCCGACTACATAAACCGATTCCGATATTACCGGGCGCATACGTCCCAGGTAGACCATGGCGCCCGCCAGTTGGTCACAACTGGACGGGCGCCATGGGTCGTACGCCTTACAGCTCGGTGACGGAGCCACCGGCGGCGGCGATCTTCTCCTTGGCCGACGCACTGAACGCGTGCGCCGACACCTGGAGCGCCACCCCGCCGAGATCCCCGGTGCCGAGGACCTTGACCGGGTGACCCTTGCGGACCGCGCCGGACTCGACCAGCTCGAGCGGGCCGACCTGGCCGCCGTTCGGGAACAGCTCGGCGAGTCGGTCCAGGTTGACAACCTGGAAGACCACCTTGAACTTGTTCTTGAAGCCCTTCAACTTCGGCAGGCGCATGTGGATGGGCATCTGCCCACCCTCGAACGCCGCCGAGATGTTCTTGCGGGCCTTGGAACCCTTGGTACCGCGACCAGCGGTCTTGCCCTTGGAACCCTCACCGCGACCCACACGGGTCTTCGCGGTCTTGGAACCGGGCGCCGGGCGCAGGTGGTGCACCTTGATCGTCATTACTCGACCTCCTCGACCTTCACGAGGTGGTTCACAGTGAAGATCATGCCGCGGATCTCGGGCCGGTCCTCCTTGACCACCACGTCGTTGATCCGCTTGAGACCGAGCGAACGCAGCGAATCACGCTGGTTCTGCTTGGTCCCGATGCCGGATCGGACCTGGGTGACCTTCAGACGTGCCATCAGTGCGCCACCCCCGCACGCGACGCCAGCATGGCGGCCGGCGCGACGTCCTCCACCGGCAGGCCACGACGCGCCGCGACCTGCTCGGGGGACTCAAGCCCCTTCAGGGCCGCCACGGTGGCGTGCACGATGTTGATCGGGTTCGACGAGCCGAGGCTCTTGGAGAGCACGTCGTGGATACCGGCGCACTCCAGCACGGCGCGCACCGGACCACCGGCGATGACACCCGTACCGGCGGAGGCCGGCTTGAGCAGCACCACACCAGCGGCGTCCTCACCCGTCACCGGGTGCGGAATCGACTGGCCGATCCGCGGGACCTTGAAGAAGTGCTTCTTGGCCTCCTCGACACCCTTGGCGATCGCCGCGGGCACCTCCTTGGCCTTTCCGTAGCCCACGCCGACCGTGCCGTCGCCGTCACCAACGATCACCAGGGCGGTGAAGCTGAAGCGACGACCACCCTTCACGACCTTGGCGACGCGGTTGATCGCGACGACCCGCTCGAGGTGCGGGGTCTTCTCGACGGGCGCGTTTCCGCGGCCGCCCTCACGGCGGTTGTCGCGGCGACCACCCTCGTTGCCACCGGACCCGCCGCCACGGCGCTGTTGACCTGGCATCAGCAGCCTTCCTTATCTCTCGTGACGGGGTTGTTAGAACTCGAGCCCGGCTTCGCGGGCGGCGTCGGCAAGCGCGGCGACTCGCCCCGCGTACCGGTTGCCGCCGCGGTCGAAGACGACCTTGGAGACGCCGGCGGCCTTGGCCCGCTCGGCGAGCAGCGCGCCCACCTTGCCGGCGAGGGCGCTCTTGTCGCCCTCCGCACCGCGCAGCGAGGCGTCCAGGGTCGACGCCGACGCCAGGGTGTGACCCTTGGTGTCGTCGACGATCTGGGCGACCATGTGCCGCAGCGAACGGGTGACGACCAGGCGCGGACGCTCGGCCGTACCGCTGACGTTCTTGCGGACCCGGAAGTGCCGACGCGCCCGCCCGACGGCGCGCTTGGCGGCGACGCCGCGGCGGCGCTTGAGCAGCGTGGCGGTCACTTCTTACCTGCCTTTCCAGCCTTGCGGCGGATGACCTCGCCCTGGTACTTGACGCCCTTGCCCTTGTAGGGCTCCGGCGGGCGGATCTTCCGGATGTTGGCGGCGACCTCACCGACCTGCTGCTTGTCGATGCCGGCCACGTGGAACAGGGTCGGCCGCTCCACCGTGAAGGTGATGCCCGCCGGTGCGGGAACCAGCACCGGGTGCGAGAACCCGAGCGCGAACTCGAGGTCCGTGCCCTTGGCGGTGACCCGGTAACCGGTGCCGGCGATCTCCAGGCTCTTGCGGTAGCCCTCGGTCACGCCAACGATCATGTTGGCTACCAGCGTACGGCTCAGGCCGTGCAGTTCCTTGGCCTTGCGCTCGTCGTTCGGGCGGTTGACGCTCAGCTGCCCGTCCTCGGCCCGCTCGATCGTGATCGGCTCGGCGAGGGTGTGCTGGAGCTGGCCCTTCGGGCCCTTGACCTTGACGGTCTGCCCGTCGATCGTGATGTCGACGCCGGCTGGTACCGGGATCGACTTACGTCCAATTCGCGACATTTCTACCTGTCTCCCGTTACCAGACGAAGGCGAGGACTTCCCCGCCAACACTCCGCTTGCGGGCCTGCCGGTCGGTGAGCAGCCCCTGGGACGTCGAAATGATCGCCACGCCCAGCCCGCCGAGCACCCGCGGGAGCCCGTCCGACTTGGCGTACACCCGGAGCCCGGGCTTGGACACGCGCTTGATTCCGGCCAGGCTCCGCTCCCGGTTCTGGCCGTACTTCAGCTCGACGACCAGTCGCTTGCCGACGGCACCCTCCTCGGGCTCCTCGACCGACCAGGTGGCGATATAACCCTCGGCCTTCAGGACCTCGGCGATGTTCGCCTTGATCTTGGAGTAGGGCATCTTCACCTGATCGTGGTACGCCTGGTTGGCGTTACGCAGACGCGTGAGCATGTCTGCGATCGGGTCGGTCATCGTCATGGATTTCGTCAGCCTTTCTCGCCGGGGTTCCCGGGGCATCGGCCCCGGGCCTACGGCGAAGAGCAATACCTAATCGGTGCAGGAGTTCCCGGCCGACGGCCGGGACGCGGTCGCCCTTACCAGGAAGCCTTGGACACACCCGGCAGCTCACCGCGGTGGGCCATCTCCCGGAGGCACACCCGGCAGAGACCGAACTTGCGGTAGACCGCCTTCGGGCGCCCGCACCGCTGGCAGCGGGTGTACGCGCGAACCGAGAACTTCGGCTTCGCGGCCGCCTTGATGATCAGCGCCTTCTTGGCCATCTCAGTTCTCCTTGAACGGGAAGCCCAGGAGCTTGAGCAGCGCCCGGCCCTCGTCGTCGGTCGTGGCGGTGGTGACCACCGTGATGTCCATGCCCCGCTGGCGATCGATCCGGTCCTGGTCGATCTCGTGGAACACCGACTGCTCGGTCAGACCGAACGTGTAGTTGCCGTGCCCGTCGAGCTTGCGCCCGTCGAGACCGCGGAAGTCACGGATACGCGGCAGCGCGATGGACAGCAGCCGGTCCAGGAACTCCCACATCCGGTCGCCGCGAAGGGTGACCTTCGCGCCGATCGGCATGCCCTCGCGGAGCTTGAACTGCGCGATGGACTTGGTCGCCCGCCGCACCTGCGGCTTCTGGCCGGTGATCGTGGCGAGGTCGCGGACCGCGCCGTCGATCAGCTTGGCGTCGCGAGCAGCCTCGCCGACACCCATGTTGACGACGATCTTGACCAGCCGCGGCACCTGCATGGGGTTGCCGTAGCTGTGCTGCTCACGCAGCTGGGCCACGATCTCGTTGCGGTACCGCTCCTTGAGGCGCGGCATGGTCTTTTCGGTAGCCGTGGTCATCACAGGTCCTTACCGGTGCTACGCGCGATGCGGACCTTCTGGCCGTTGTCGTCGATCCGGTAACCGACGCGGGTCGGCTTGCCGTCGGAGTCCAGGACCTGCACGTTCGAGACGTGGATCGGGGCCTCCTGGGTGACGATGCCGCCGGTCTTGGCGCCACGCTGGGTGGTGCTGATGCGGGTGTGCTTCTTGACCCGGTTCACGCCCTCGACCAGGACCTTGTCCTGCCGCGGGTAGGCCGCGATGACCTTGCCCTTGGCACCCTTGTCCTTGCCGGCGATGACGACGACCGTGTCGCCCTTCTTGACCTTCACGGTCACAACACCTCCGGCGCGAGGGAAATAATCTTCATGAACCGCTTGTCCCGCAGCTCCCGGCCCACCGGGCCGAAGATGCGGGTACCGCGCGGGTCTCCGCCGTCCTTGATGATGACGGCAGCGTTCTCGTCGAAGCGGATGTATGAGCCGTCCGGCCGCCGCTTCTCCTTGGCGGTGCGGACGATGACCGCCTTGACGACGTCGCCCTTCTTCACACCGGCACCCGGGATCGCGTCCTTGACGGTGGCCACGATGACGTCGCCGATGCTCGCGTAGCGCCGACCGGAGCCACCGAGAACCCGGATGCACAGGATCTCCCGAGCACCCGTGTTGTCGGCGACGCGCAGTCGCGACTCCTGCTGAATCACGTCTATCTCCTATGTCTGCCGGTTCTCCGGCCGCCGTGGCGGCCGGAGCCTGGCGGAACCTACGCCCGACGCAACGCCGGGCGAGCTCGAGCCTTCGCTACTTGGCCTTTTCCAGGATCTCCACGATCCGCCAACGCTTGGTGGCGCTCAGCGGCCGGGTCTCCATGATCAGGACCCGGTCGCCGGTGCCAGCGGCGTTCTGCTCGTCGTGAACCTTCAGCTTGCTGGTACGGCGCATGATCTTGCCGTACAACGCGTGCCGAACCCGGTCCTCGACCTCGACCACGACGGTCTTGTCCATCTTGTCGCTGACCACCAGGCCCTCACGAACCTTACGGCGGGCCCGCGCGTCGGCGGTGGTGGTGTTCTCGGTCATGATGCAGTCACCTCAGTCGGCGCGGCCGAGAGCCCCAGCTCGCGCTCGCGCATGATCGTGTAGATCCGGGCGATCTCCCGACGGATGACCTGCAGCCGCCGGTTGTTGTCCAGCTGCCCAGTTGCGGCCTGCACGCGGAGGTTGAACAGCTCCGCCTTGGCCTCCCGCAGCTTCGTGACCAGCTCCTCCTCGGAGAGCTCACGCAGCTCGGTCGCCTTAACGCCCGCTGCCATCAGGATTCACCCACTTCGCGCGTAACAATGCGGCACTTCATCGGGAGCTTGTGGATCGCGCGACGCATCGCCTCTCGCGCAATCTGCTCATTGGGGAAGGACATCTCGAAGAGAACCCGCCCCGGCTTGACGTTGGCGACCCACCACTCGGGCGAACCCTTACCGGAACCCATCCGGGTTTCGGCCGGCTTCTTGGTGAGGGCCTGGTCCGGGAAGATCGTGATCCAGACCTTGCCACCACGCTTGATGTGACGGGTCATCGCGATACGCGCCGACTCGATCTGGCGGTTGGTCACGTACGCCGGCTCGAGAGCCTGGATCCCGAACTCGCCGAACACCACCCGGTTACCACCCTTGGACGCGCCACTGCGGTCCGGGTGGTGCGGCTTGCGGAAGCCCTTCGGGGGCTTGCGCGGCATCAGCATCTGTCAGCCCTCCTGCTGCGTTTCTGCCGGAGCGGAAGCCGTGGCAGCGACAGCAGCGCTGTCGACCGGCTCGCCGCTCGGCGTCTCGGCCTGCTGCGCGATGGTGGTCGCGGCAGCCCGGCCGGCCTCGGTGCCACCGGCGGTCGTGCCGGACGAACCGGACCGACCACGGCGCGGCCGCTCCGGACGGTCGCCACGCTCACCACGACGCGGGCGCGACGGACCGGCCTCGGCCGGAGCCTCCCGACCCGGAACCGCGTCGCCCTTGTAGATCCAGACCTTCACGCCGATCCGGCCGAAGGTGGTACGGGCCTCGAAGAAGCCGTACTCGATGTTGGCCCGCAGCGTGTGCAGCGGAACCCGGCCCTCGCGGTAGAACTCGGTCCGGCTCATCTCGGCGCCGCCGAGACGACCCGAGACCTGCACACGGATGCCCTTGACGACCGGGTTCTTCATCGCGGACTGCATGGCCTTGCGCATCGCCCGACGGAAGCTGACCCGGCTGGACAGCTGCTCGGCCACGCCCTGCGCGACGAGCTGCGCGTCCGACTCGGGGTTCTTCACCTCGATGATGTTCAGCTGCACCTGCTTGCCGGTGAGCTTCTCGAGCTCGCCGCGGATCCGGTCGGCCTCCGCACCCTTACGGCCGATGACGATGCCCGGCCGGGCGGTGTGGATGTCGACGCGGACCCGGTCGCGGGTGCGCTCGATGTCGACCTTGGAGATGCCGGCGCGCTCGAGGCCCTTGGACATCATGCGGCGGATCTTGACATCCTCGCCGATGTAGTCCTTGTAGAGCTTGTCCGCGAACCAGCGGGACTTCCAGTCGGTCGAGATGCCGAGCCGGAACCCAGTGGGGTGAACCTTCTGACCCATTACTCGGCGTCCTCCGTCTTGCTCTGCGCTTCGGCCGGTGCGGCCTGCGTCGCCGGGGCGGCCTTCTTCGCCGCGGCCTTCCTCGGCGCTGCCGGCGCGACCGCCTCGACCGCCACCGTGATGTGGCAGGTGCGCTTGCGGATCCGGAACGCCCGGCCCTGCGCCCGCGGCTGGAACCGCTTCATCGTCGGGCCCTCGTCCACGAACGCCTCGCTCACGAGCAGCGCGTCGGGGTCCAGCCGCTCGTTGTTCTCCGCGTTGGCGATCGCGCTAGCGAGCACCTTGTACACCTGCTCGCTCGCAGCCTGCGGCGCGAACTGCAGCACCGTGAGAGCCTCCTTCGCGGGCAGGCCGCGGACGAGGTTGACCACCCGGCGCGCCTTCATCGGCGAGATGCGCACGTGCCGCGCAACCGCCCGCGCGCCCGGAAGCACCGGAGCGTCGCCCTTTCCTGGCATCGCTGTAACCCCTTGTTCCCTCTATCCGTATGCCCGCGGCGTCAGCGCCGACGGCTCTTCCGGTCGTCCTTCTCGTGACCCTTGAACGTGCGGGTCAGCGCGAACTCGCCGAGCTTGTGCCCGACCATCGCCTCGGTCACGAACACCGGGACGTGCTTGCGTCCGTCGTGCACCGCGATCGTGTGCCCGAGCATCTCCGGGATGATCGTCGAGCGCCGCGACCAGGTCTTGATCACGTTCTTCGAGCCCTTGTCGTTCTGCACTTCCACCTTCTTGAGCAGGTGGTCGTCTACGAACGGGCCCTTCTTCAGGCTGCGAGGCATGTCTTATCTCCCTCAGCCGCGCTTACGCGTGGCGTAGCGACGGCGGACGATCAGCCGGTCACTCGGCTGGCCCTTACGGCGGGTACGGCCCTCGGGCTTACCCTGCGGGTTGACCGGGTGGCGACCACCGGAGGTCTTACCCTCACCACCACCGTGCGGGTGGTCGACCGGGTTCATGGCGACACCACGGACGGTCGGGCGCTTGCCCTTCCACCGCATACGGCCGGCCTTACCCCAGTTGATGTTCGACTGATCGGCGTTGCCGATCTCGCCGACGCTGGCGCGGCAGCGCACGTCCACCCGCCGGATCTCGCCGGACGGCATACGCAGGGTCGCGTACACGCCCTCACGGCCGAGCAGCTGGATGCCGACGCCGGCGGAACGGGCCAACTTGGCCCCGCCACCCGGACGCAGCTCCACGTTGTGGATCGTGGTACCGACCGGGATGTTGCGCAGCGGCAGGTTGTTACCCGGCTTGATGTCGGCGCCCGGGCCGGACTCGACGCGGTCGCCCTGCTTCATGTCCTTCGGCGCGAGGATGTACCGCTTCTCGCCGTCGGCGTAGTGCAGCAGCGCGATGCGCGCCGTGCGGTTCGGGTCGTACTCGATGTGAGCGACCTTCGCCGGCACGCCGTCCTTGTCGACCCGCTTGAAGTCGATCAGACGGTACTGGCGCTTGTGACCGCCACCGTGGTGCCGCGTGGTGATCCGGCCGTGGGCGTTACGCCCGCCCTTCTTCGGCAGCGGAGCCAGCAGCGACTTCTCCGGCGTGGACCGGGTGATCTCGGCGAAGTCGGCGACACTGGAGCCACGTCGGCCCGGCGTCGTCGGCTTGTACTTACGGATAGCCATTGTCTACACCCCTCAGCTGACCGGGCCGCCGAAGGCCTCGATACGGTCACCGTCAGCCAGCTTCACGATCGCCCGCTTGGTCGCCTTGCGCTGACCGAAGCCGGTCTTGGTGCGCTTGCGCTTACCCTGGCGGTTGAGCGTGTTGACCGTCAGGACGCGGACGTTGAAGATCTGCTGGATAGCGATCTTGATCTCGGTCTTGTTCGCGTCCGGGTGCACCAGGAAGGTGTACCAGTTCCGGTTCAGCTCGCTGTAGCTCTTCTCCGAGACGACCGGCGCCACGATGATGTCGCGCGGGTCGGCGATCGTGCTCACTTGCCACCCTCCTCGGTGGTCTCGGCGGGCACGCCCAGGAACTCGTCCAGGGCGTCCTTGGTGAAGACCACGTCGTCGGCCACCAGCACGTCATACGTGTTGAGCTGGCCGGACTCGATCAGGTGCACCCGCGGCTCGTTGCGCAGCGACACCCAGTTCAGCTCGTCGGTGCTGCTCAGCACGACCAGGACCCGACGGGCCTCGGTGAGCTGGGTCAGCGTGGCCAGGGCCGCCTTGGTCGACGGCTTCTCGCCCGAGACGAACGCCTCGACGACGTGCACCTGCCCGGCGCGGGCCCGGTCGGAGAGGGCACCCCGCAGCGCGGCGGCCTTCATCTTCTTCGGGGTCCGCTGGCTGTAGTCGCGCGGCACGGGACCGTGCACCACGCCACCGCCGGCGAACTGCGGCGCGCGGATCGAGCCCTGCCGGGCGCGACCGGTGCCCTTCTGCTTGTACGGCTTCTTGCCGCCGCCGGCGACCTCGCCGCGGGTCTTGGTCTTGTGCGTGCCCTGTCGGGCCGCCGCGAGCTGGGCCACCACGACCTGGTGCATCAGCGCGACGTTGGCCTGCACGTCGAAGATGTCAGCCGGCAGCTCGACGGAGCCGCTGGTGCTGCCTTCGACGGTGCGCACGTCAACGGTGGTCACTTGGCCGCACCGCCCTTCTTCACCTTGCTCTTGGCCGCGGTACGGACCAGAACCAGCGCGCCCTTGGGACCAGGGATGGCACCCCGGACGAGCAGCAGGTTGTTCTCGGTGTCGACCGCCTGGACGGTGAGGTTCTGCACGGTGTACCGCACGCCACCCATCCGGCCGGCCATCCGGGTGCCCTTGAAGACACGACCCGGAGTGGCGCAGGCGCCGATGGAGCCGGGCGAGCGGTGCTTGCGCTCGACACCGTGGCTGGCGCGCAGACCGTGGAAGCCGTGCCGCTTCATCGGGCCGGCGTAGCCCTTGCCCTTGGTCTTGCCAGTGACGTCGATCGAGACGCCGGGCGGGAACTCCTCGACCGTGACCTCCTGGCCGAGCGAGTACTCCCCCGCGTCCGTGGTGCGCAGCTCGACGATGTGCCGGCGCGGCGCCACGTCCGCCTTCGCGTAGTGCCCGCTGATCGGCTTCTTGACCTTGCGCGGGTCGATGATGCCGTACGCCAGCTGGACCGCGGAGTAACCGTCCTTCTCGGCGCTACGAACCTGGCTGATGACGCACGGGCCGGCCTCGACCACGGTCACGGGAACAACACGGTTGTTGTCCCAGACCTGGGTCATGCCGAGCTTGGCGCCCAGGATCCCCTTGACTTGCCTGTCCATTTGTCCGGTCCCTACAGCTTGATCTCGATGTCGACGCCAGCCGGCAGGTCGAGGCGCATGAGCGAGTCGACCGTCTTCGGGGTCGGGTCGATGATGTCGATCAGCCGCTTGTGCGTGCGCATCTCGAAGTGCTCGCGCGAGTCCTTGTACTTGTGCGGCGAGCGGATAACGCAGAAACGGTTGATCTCCGTGGGCAGCGGCACCGGGCCCGCGACCTGCGCCCCGGTGCGCGTCACCGTCTCGACGATCTTCCGAGCCGAGGAGTCGACGACCTCGTGGTCATAGGCCTTGAGCCGGATGCGGATCTTCTGTCCCGCCATGGTGGCTTCTGTTCCTTCTCTCGATGCCGCTGTGTTGCGGGCGCCTGTACCGGCTGGCACAGGCCCACTTCGCCGACCCCCGCGGTCGGGCGTGTCGCGCCCTCGGGTCGGGCTCCGCCCTGGAACTTCAGAGCGGTGCTGACCGCGCGGTGGGTCAAGGCGCCGATCGCAATTACCGCGACCTGAACGCCGTGCGAGGGTGGTTGGCGGCGAGCCGCCAACCACCCCACGCTCGACTGTCCCGTCACCCGGAGGTTCAGCGAAAGCCGAACACAGGCGACGAACTGTCGTTACGCAACCTGACTAGTATGCCGCACGACCGGCGGCGGGTCTAATCGGGGTTACCTAGCTCACTTCATGATCTTGGTGACGAACCCGGCGCCGACGGTGCGGCCACCCTCGCGGATCGCGAACTTGAGGTTCTCCTCCATGGCGATGGGCTGGATCAGCTTCACCGTCATGGTGGTGTTGTCACCCGGCATGACCATCTCGGTGCCCTCGGGGAGAGTGACGACACCGGTGACGTCCGTGGTCCGGAAGTAGAACTGCGGACGGTAGTTCTGGAAGAACGGGGTGTGCCGGCCGCCCTCCTCCTTGGAGAGGATGTAGACCGTCGCCTCGAACTCCGTGTGCGGGGTGTTCGAGCCCGGCTTCACCACGACCATGCCGCGCTCGACCTCGTCGCGCTTGGTGCCACGCAGCAGCAGGCCGACGTTCTCGCCTGCGCGGGCGTCGTCCAGGGTCTTCCGGAACATCTCGATCGCGGTGACCTTGGTCTTGAAGCTCTTCTCCCGGATGCCAACGAGCTCAACATCCTCGTTCGGCAGGAGAACGCCGCGCTCCACGCGACCGGTGACGACGGTGCCACGACCGGTGATCGTGAACACGTCCTCGACCGGCATCAGGAACGGCTTGTCAACATCGCGCTCCGGCTGCGGGATCGAGGTGTCGACCGCGGTCATCAGGTCGAGGAGCTTGCCGGTCCACTCGGGGTCACCCTCGAGGGCCTTCAGCGCCGAAACCCGGACGACCGGCAGGTCGTCACCCGGGTACTCCTGCGAGGAGAGCAGCTCGCGGACCTCGAGCTCGACGAGCTCCAGGAGCTCCTCGTCGTCGACCATGTCGCTCTTGTTGAGCGCCACGACGATGTACGGCACACCGACCTGACGGGCCAGCAGCACGTGCTCGCGGGTCTGCGGCATCGGGCCGTCGGTCGCCGCGACCACCAGGATCGCGCCGTCCATCTGCGCGGCACCGGTGATCATGTTCTTGATGTAGTCCGCGTGGCCGGGGCAGTCGACGTGCGCGTAGTGCCGCGCCTCGGTCTGGTACTCGACGTGCGCGATCGAGATCGTGATGCCGCGGGCCTTCTCCTCCGGCGCCTTGTCGATCTCGTCGAACGGCGTGTAAGGGTTCAGGTCCGGGTGCTGGTCATGCAGGACCTTGGTGATGGCCGCCGTCAGCGTCGTCTTACCGTGGTCGATGTGACCAATGGTGCCGATGTTGACGTGCGGCTTAGTCCGCTCGAACTTCGCCTTCGCCACTGGTGTCCTCCTGTGGACTTCTTGGTTCGTACGCCCGGCGCGCCGGTCGGCGCTTAGGACTCTGTCGACAGCCTTTCCGGCCCGAACGGCCGGAGAGCTTTTGTGGGTTCTGCGGCGATGAAGCCTACAGGCCCGGTCTCACGCAACTCGACCGTGGTGGCCGCGGGCGGGTGAACCCTCCCGCGACCGACCACGAATCACCCTGCTCGGGGACGTTACTCGCCCGTTGCCTTGGCGATGATTTCCTTCGCGACGTTCTGCGGAACCTCGGCGTAGGAGTCGAACTGCATGCTGTAGCTAGCCCGGCCCTGGGTCTTCGACCGCAGGTCGCCGACGTAGCCGAACATCTCCGACAACGGCACCAGAGCCCTCACGATGCGGGCGCCACTGCGCTCCTCCATCGCTTGGATCAGGCCGCGGCGGGAGTTGAGGTCGCCGATGACGTCACCCATGTTCTCCTCAGGAGTGGTGACCTCAACGGCCATCATCGGCTCGAGCAACGCCGGGTCGGCCTTGCGGGCCGCGTCCTTCATCACCATCGAGCCGGCGATCTTGAATGCCATTTCCGACGAGTCGACCTCGTGGTACTGGCCGTCCAGCAGGGTCAGCTTCACACCGACCAGCGGGAAGCCGGCGAGGATGCCGTACTGCATGGCGTCCTGCGCGCCCGCGTCCACCGACGGGATGAACTCCCGGGGGATGCGGCCACCGCTGACGGCGTTCGCGAACTCGTAGGTCGGCGAGTCGTTGTCCAGCGGCAGCGGCTCGATGCTCACGATGACCCGCGCGTACTGGCCGGAACCACCGGTCTGCTTCTTGTGGGTGTACTCGACCTTGTCCACCTTGCGGCGGATGGTCTCGCGGTACGCCACCTGCGGCTTGCCGACATTGGCCTCGACGTTGAACTCACGCCGCATCCGGTCGACCAGGATGTCCAGGTGCAGCTCGCCCATGCCGGAGATGACCGTCTGACCGGTTTCCTCGTCCAGCCGGACGCGGAAGGTCGGGTCCTCCTCGGCCAGCCGCTGGATGGCCGTGCCCAGCTTCTCCTGGTCGGACTTGGTCTTCGGCTCGATGGCCACCGAGATGACCGGCTCCGGGAAGGTCATCGACTCCAGGATCACCGGGTTCGCCGGGTCGGAGAGCGTGTCGCCGGTGGTGGTCTGCTTGAGGCCCTGCACCGCGATGATGTCGCCGGCCTGCGCCGACGCACGCTCTTCCCGCTTGTTGGCGTGCATCTGGTAGATCTTGCCGATCCGCTCCTTGCGGTCCTTGGTGGAGTTGACCACCTGGGAGCCGGATTCGAGCAGGCCGGAGTAAACCCGGACGTAGGTGAGCTTGCCCAGGTGCTTGTCCGTCTGGATCTTGAACGCCAGCCCGGAGAACGGCTCCGACTTGGACGGCTTCCGAATCAGCGGGGTCTCGCCGTCGGTGGCCGTACCCTCGATCGCCGGAACGTCCAGCGGCGACGGCAGGAAGTCGATCACGGCGTCGAGCATCGGCTGGACGCCCTTGTTCTTGAACGCCGAGCCGCAGAGCACCGGGTTGGCCTTGCCGGCGATGGTGGCGCGCCGGATGGCGGCCTTGATCTCCTCGACGGAGACCTCTTCGCCTTCCAGGTACTTCTCCATCACCGCGTCGTCGACGTCGGCCAGGGTCTCCATCAGCTTCTCGCGCCACTCGGCCGCGGAGTCGGCCAGCTCGGCCGGAATCTCCTCGACCGCGTAGTCGTCACCCTTCTGGGTCTCCCCACGCCAGGTGAGCGCGCGCATGCCGATCAGGTCGACGACGCCGATGTGGTCGCCCTCGAGCCCGATCGGGATCTGGAGCACCAGCGGGGTGGCGTTGAGCCGGTCGATCATCATCTGCACGCAGCGGAAGAAGTCGGCGCCGGTCCGGTCGAGCTTGTTGACGAAGCACATCCGCGGGACGTTGTACTTGTCGGCCTGCCGCCACACGTTCTCCGTCTGCGGCTCCACGCCGGCGACACCGTCGTAGACCGCGACCGCACCATCCAGCACGCGCAGCGACCGCTCGACCTCGACCGTGAAGTCGACGTGGCCGGGCGTGTCGATGATCTGGATCGTGTGGCCCTTCCACTCACACTTGGTAGCAGCGGAGGTGATGGTGATACCACGCTCCTGCTCCTGCTCCATCCAGTCCATGACGGCAGCGCCCTCGTGGACCTCACCGATCTTGTACGTGATGCCGGTGTAGAACAGGATCCGCTCGGTGGTCGTGGTCTTACCGGCATCGATGTGCGCCATGATGCCGATGTTGCGTACGTTGGCGAGCGCGTCTGCGGCGGCCACTTCAATCCCTACTTATCGTCGTCTCGACTCAACTGGTGGCGGTTCCGGCGCCCGAGGGCGCCGGAACCAGGGTGTTACCAGCGGTAGTGCGCGAAGGCCTTGTTGGACTCGGCCATCTTGTGCGTGTCCTCGCGCCGCTTGACGGCGGCACCGAGGCCGTTGCTCGCGTCCAGCAGCTCGTTCATCAGCCGCTCGACCATGGTCTTCTCGCGCCGGGCGCGGGAGTACGTGACCAGCCAGCGCAGACCCAGGGTGGTCGCCCGGGTGGGGCGAACCTCGACCGGGACCTGGTAGGTGGCGCCACCGACACGACGGCTACGCACCTCGAGGGTCGGCTTGACGTTGTCCATCGCCCGCTTGAGGGTGACGACCGGGTCGGTGCCGGACTTCTCGCGGCAGCCCTCGAGGGCCGCGTACACGATGGACTCGGCGAGCTGGCGCTTGCCGCGCAGCAGGATCTTGTTCACCAGCTGGGTGACCAGCGGCGAGTTGTACACCGGGTCAGCGACCAGCGGCCGCCGCGGAGCGGGTCCCTTACGCGGCATGTCAGCTCTTCTCCTTCTTCGCGCCGTAACGGCTGCGCGCCTGCTTGCGGTTGCGGACACCCTGGGTGTCCAGCGAGCCGCGAACGATCTTGTAACGCACGCCGGGGAGGTCCTTCACCCGGCCGCCGCGAACGAGCACGATCGAGTGCTCCTGCAGGTTGTGACCGACGCCCGGGATGTAGGCGGTCACCTCGATCTGGCTGCTGAGCTTCACACGAGCGACCTTGCGCAGCGCCGAGTTCGGCTTCTTGGGGGTGGTGGTGTACACGCGGGTGCACACGCCGCGCCGCTGAGGGGAACCCTTCAGCGCCGGGGTCTTGGTCTTGCTCGTCTTCGCCTGGCGGCCCTTTCGGACCAGCTGCTGGATCGTGGGCACCGGGTTTCTCCGCTCCCTTCGGCCGCAGTCTTGCGGCCGCGCCGTCTGCTCGTTAGCCGGCCTGATGACCGGCTCTCCTACATTCCGACCAGGGCCACCTTGCGGAGGTCCCGGCACCCGCGGTCGGGCGTGTCGCCCAACTCACGGTCCCGGTGAGGGACGCTCGCGCGGACCTACCGGGTTCTGTCACCGGCACGCGGGTCGCCCCACACCGGATCGTTGGCTTGTCGTGTCGCCGTCCGTACTCCGGATCCAGCGCACGCACGAGTTGCCCGGGCACGCCCGGGCACAAGGGGAAAGAATACCTACCACAGCCGCCCAGGTCAAAACGGAATGGCCCGACGAACGTCTCACACCCGCCGGCCGGATCTCGTCCTGCCCCGTCGCCCGCGATGGGCACCTACGGATACAAGTGTACCGGCTTCTCCGGAGGACCACCCGTCGCCCCCGGGGCGGGCACCGACGACCCGGTGCGCGACCTGCGGCGACCAGGCCGCGTGCCGGCTCGGGAGGTGACCGGCCTCACGCCAGGGAGATCACCAGCGCCAGGCCCAGACCCAGCAGGCTCAGCAGTGCCCCCGCCGCGCCGCAGCTGATCCCCGCCACCGCCAGGCCCCGGCCGGTGAAGCGGACCGCGGGCGGTCGCGCGGGACGGCGGATCTGCCGCTGACCGAGCAGGCCGGCGCCGATCGCCGCCACCCCGGCCAGCACGCCGAGCACGGTGAACGCCCCGGACGCCCAGACCCCGCCGGCGTTCGCGCCGAGCGCCCCGAAACAGATCACCAGCAGCGAGACCAGGATCGACGCGATCCCGGCCACCAGAGCCCCGACGGCCAGCCCCGAGGTGACCGGGGGCACGTCCAGGTAGACGACACCGAACGGCGTCCCCGACACCGACTCCACCCGCTTCGGCGGCCGGCGCTGGTCGTCGGTGGGCGGTGGCGGCACCGGCTGGCCCGGCACCATTCCCCAGCCGGGCCCGTGACCCGGCATCGGCTGCCCCCAACCCGCCGGCGCACCATGCCCTCCCGCAGGGCCGGACGACGGCTGCCCCCAGCCGTGCGGCGATGGCGCCGGGTACGGCTGAACGGAACCGGGCGGGGTCGCACCCCAGCCCGGCTGCGGTGCGCCCCAACCGGAGGACGACGCGGGAGGGGGCGGCGTACCCCAGCCGGGCGTGGTCGCGAGCGGGGTGCCCCAGTCGGGTGGCGACGCCGTACCCGGGTCGGGGGAGGCTGCGGGCGTACCAGGCTGCCCGCTCGGGTCGGGTCGCGCCCAGCCGCTCGGCTCGGGCCCGCCCGGGCCGGCGGCCGACGCGCCAGGGTGCCCGGCCGGGTCGTCCGCCGGGGGCCGCGCCGGTTCCGTCACGAGGTCCTCCTGTCGACAGGGCAGCCACCGCCAGGCGGCGGACACCGCCAGGCTACCGCCGGAAGCGCGGTCACCCCCGCCGGGCGCGGCCGCGGGCGGCTCAGTCCATGTTCGCGGGGTAGTCGTGGCCGAACGGCGCGCCGGCCAACCGGACCACCCCGATCACCACCGCGGCCACCACGCTGACCGCGACCAGCACCAGACCGGCCCAGGCCAGCCGCTCCCCCCGCCGCAGCCAGGCGCCACCGGTCAGGAAACCCCCCGAGGCGTACGCCTCCCGGCGCGCCTGCCGCGCCAGGTGGAGTGCCACCGTGGCGGGCACCACCCCGCCGATGAACAGGCCGGTCAGCATGCCGAGCAGCCCGAGCGCGAAGACCGCCCGCGCCTTGGTGGCGCGGACCGGGTCGGGATCGAGCGGGTGGCGCAGGCCCTGCTGCGCGACGGACACCTGCCCGGGTGCGGTCGTCATGCCTCCATCATGCCGAACCCGGTCCGCGGGTGCGCCGCTCCGGACGCGACGAGGCCCCCGGCAGAATGCCGGGGGCCTCGTCGTGTGGTTGGTGCTTAGCGGTACGACCCGAAGTCGAAGTCGTCCAGCGGCACAGCCTGCCCGCTGGCCGGCCCGAACCCGTAGTCGGTCTCCGGGTACCCGGTCATCGAGTAGACCTTGGCCTTGGCCTCCTCGGTCGGCTCCACCCGGACGTTGCGGTACTTGCTGATGCCGGTACCAGCCGGGATGAGCTTGCCGATGATCACGTTCTCCTTGAGGCCGACAAGCGAGTCGCTGCGCGAGTTGATCGCAGCGTCGGTCAGCACCCGGGTGGTCTCCTGGAAGGAGGCCGCCGAGAGCCAGGAGTCGGTGGCCAGCGAGGCCTTGGTGATACCCATCAGCACCGGACGACCGGCGGCGGGCTCGCCGCCCTCCGAGACGAGCCGGCGGTTCTCCGACTCGAACAGCGCCCGGTCGACCAGCACGCCCGGCAGGAACTCGGTCGAGCCGGAGTCGATGACCGTCACCCGCTTGAGCATCTGGCGGATGATGATCTCGATGTGCTTGTCGTGGATGAGCACGCCCTGCGAGCGGTAGACCTCCTGGACCTCCTGGGTCAGGTGGACCTGGACCGCGCGCGGACCGAGGATGCGCAGCAGCTCGTGCGGGTCGATGGTGCCCTCGGTGAGCTTCTCGCCGACCTCGACGTGACCGCCGTCGTGGGTCCGCAGCCGAACCCGCTTGGAGATCTTGTCGTAGACGATCTCGTCGCTGCCGTCGTCCGGCACCACGATGATCTTCCGCGAACGCTCGCCGTCCTCGATCCGGATCCGGCCCGGGGTGTCGGCGATGGGCGCCTTACCCTTCGGGACCCGGGCCTCGAAGATTTCCTGGACACGCGGCAGACCCTGGGTGATGTCCTCACCCGCGACACCACCGGTGTGGAAGGTACGCATCGTCAGCTGCGTACCCGGCTCACCGATCGACTGGGCGGCGATGATGCCGACCGCCTCGCCGACGTCCACGGTCTTGCCGGTCGGCAGCGAGCGCCCGTAGCAGGCACCGCAGACACCCAGCTTCGACTCGCAGGTGAGCACGCTGCGCACCCGGACCGTCTCCACGCCGGCGGCGACGATCTTGTCGACCCCGATGGAGTTGATGTCCTGACCCCGCTCGGCGACGACGGTGCCATCCGGCCCCTTGATGTCGTCGGCCAGGGTACGGGCGTGCACGCTGGTCTCGGCGTGCTCGTGCACGACCAGCCTGCCGTCCTCCAGGCGCTCGCCGATCTGCATCGGGATCGCCCGGTCGGTGCCGCAGTCCTCCTCGCGGATGATCACGTCCTGCGAGACGTCCACCAGACGACGGGTCAGGTAACCCGAGTCGGCGGTCCGCAGCGCGGTGTCGGCGAGACCCTTACGGGCACCGTGCGTGGAGATGAAGTACTCCAGCACGGACAGACCCTCCCGGTAGCTGGCCTTGATCGGCCGCGGGATGATCTCGCCCTTCGGGTTGGCCACCAGACCACGGATCGCCGCGATCTGCCGGAGCTGGAGCAGATTACCGCGGGCACCCGAGTTGATCATCTTCCACAGTGGGTTCTCCTGCGGCAGCGCGGTGTCCATCTCCTTGGCGACCTCGTTGGTCGCCTTGGTCCAGATCTCGATGAGCTCGCCGCGACGCTCCTCGGCGGTCATCAGACCACGCTGGTACTGCTTGTCGATCCGGTCGGCTTCCTTCTCGTACTTCGCCAGGATCTCCGCCTTGCGCGGCGGAGCGATGACGTCCTCCATGCCGATCGTGACGCCGGACCAGGTGGCCCAGTGGAAACCGGCCTCCTTGAGCCCGTCCAGGGTGGCGGCCAACGCCACCTTGGGGAAGCGCTCGGCGAGGTCGTTGACGATCGCGGAGAGCTGACCCTTACGGATCTCGTAGTTCACGAAGCGGTAGCCCTGCGGCAGCGTCTCGTTGAACAGCACCCGGCCCAGGGTGGTCTCCACGGTCAGCGGGTCACCCTCGACCCAGCCCTCCGGGGCGGTCCACGACTCGGCACCGGCGCCGTTGTCGACACCGACCACGCCACGCAGACGGATCCGCACCGGCGCCTGCAGGTGCAGCTCGCCGTTGTCGAAAGCCATCCGCGCCTCGGCGTCCGAGCTGAACGCCCGACCCTCGCCCTTCTCATCGGGGGTGAGGTGGGTGAGGTGGTAGAGACCGATGACCATGTCCTGGGTGGGCATGGTGACCGGCTTGCCGTCGGCCGGCTTGAGGATGTTGTTCGACGACAGCATCAGGATCCGCGCCTCGGCCTGGGCCTCGGCGGACAGCGGCACGTGCACCGCCATCTGGTCACCGTCGAAGTCGGCGTTGAACGCGGTGCAGACCAGCGGGTGGATCTGGATGGCCTTGCCCTCGACCAGCTGCGGCTCGAAGGCCTGGATGCCCAGGCGGTGCAGGGTCGGTGCCCGGTTGAGCAGCACCGGGTGCTCGCCGATGACCTCTTCCAGCACGTCCCACACGACCGGGCGCTGCCGCTCGACCATCCGCTTGGCGGACTTGATGTTCTGCGCGTGGTTGAGATCGACCAGCCGCTTCATCACGAACGGCTTGAACAGCTCCAGCGCCATCTGCTTGGGCAGGCCGCACTGGTGCAGCTTGAGCTTCGGGCCGACCACGATGACCGAACGGCCGGAGTAGTCGACGCGCTTGCCCAGCAGGTTCTGCCGGAACCGGCCCTGCTTGCCCTTGAGCATGTCGGACAACGACTTGAGCGGGCGGTTACCCGGACCGGTGACCGGCCGGCCGCGGCGGCCGTTGTCGAACAGCGCGTCGACGGCCTCCTGGAGCATCCGCTTCTCGTTGTTGACGATGATCTCGGGCGCGCCGAGGTCGATCAGCCGCTTGAGGCGGTTGTTCCGGTTGATCACGCGGCGGTACAGGTCGTTCAGGTCCGAGGTGGCGAAGCGGCCACCGTCGAGCTGCACCATCGGGCGCAGGTCCGGCGGGATGACCGGGACGCAGTCCAGCACCATGCCGAGCGGCGAGTTGCGGGTGTTCAGGAACGCCGCCACGACCTTGAGTCGCTTGAGCGCCCGGATCTTCCGCTGGCCCTTGCCGGACCGGATGGTCTCCCGCAGGCTCTCGGCCTCGGCGTCGAGGTCCATGTTCTGGACCAGCGCCTTGATCGCCTCGGCGCCCATGGAACCGGTGAAGTACTCACCGAACCGGTCGCGCAGCTCGCGGTAGAGCAGCTCGTCGGTGACCAGCTGCTTCGGCTCCAGCTTGCGGAAGGTGTCCAGCACCTCGTCCAGGCGGTCGATCTCGCGCTGGGCCCGGTCGCGGATCTGGCGCATCTCGCGCTCTCCGCCCTCCTTGACCTTGCGCCGGACGTCCGCCTTGGCACCCTCGGCCTCCAGCTCGGCCAGGTCGGCCTCGAGCTTGGCGGCCCGCTTCTCGATCTCCGAGTCGCGGCTGTTCTCGGACTGCCGCTTCTCGGCCAGGATCTCGTTCTCGATCGTCGAGAGGTCACGGTGACGCGACTCCGCGTCCACGCTCGTCACGACGTACGAGGCGAAGTAGATGATCTTCTCGAGGTCCTTGGGGGCGAGGTCCAGCAGGTAGCCCAGCCGGCTCGGCACGCCCTTGAAGTACCAGATGTGGGTCACCGGAGCAGCGAGCTCGATGTGCCCCATCCGCTCACGACGGACCTTGGAGCGGGTCACCTCGACGCCGCAGCGCTCACAGATGATGCCCTTGAACCGGACGCGCTTGTACTTACCGCAGTAGCACTCCCAGTCCCGCTGCGGACCGAAGATCTTCTCGCAGAAGAGCCCGTCCTTCTCCGGCTTCAGGGTGCGGTAGTTGATCGTCTCAGGCTTCTTGACCTCGCCGTGCGACCACTGACGGATGTCGTCGGCGGTGGCGAGACCAATGCGCAGCTCGTCGAAGAAGTTGACGTCGAGCACTATGTCCCCTATGTCGTCGTCTGTACTGCTACTACTCGGGCGAGGTCGGGGGCCGGCTCGCCGGCCCCCGACCGCCCACCTCAGACCTCTTCGACCGAGCTCGGCTCGCGCCGGGACAGGTCGATGCCCAGCTCCTCGGCGGCCCGGAACACCTCGTCGTCGGTCTCGCGCATCTCCAGGGCCACGCCGTCGCTGGACAGCACCTCAACGTTGAGGCACAGCGACTGCAGCTCCTTGAGCAGCACCTTGAACGACTCCGGAATGCCCGGCTCCGGGATGTTCTCGCCCTTGACGATGGCCTCGTAGACCTTCACCCGGCCGAGGACGTCGTCGGACTTGATCGTGAGCAGCTCCTGCAGGGCGTACGCGGCGCCGTACGCCTGCATCGCCCAGCACTCCATCTCACCGAAGCGCTGACCACCGAACTGCGCCTTACCACCCAGCGGCTGCTGCGTGATCATCGAGTACGGGCCGGTCGACCGTGCGTGGATCTTGTCGTCGACCAGGTGGTTGAGCTTCAGGATGTAGATGTAGCCGACCGCGATCGGGTCCGGCAGCGGCTCGCCGGAGCGACCGTCGAACAGCTGCGCCTTGCCGCTGGCGCCGATCAGCTGGTTACCGTCCCGGTTTGGCAGGGTCGACGAGAGCAGACCGGCGATCTCCTCCTCGCGGGCACCGTCGAAGACCGGGGTGGCCACGTTGGTGTCCCCCTCGGACTCGTCGGCGCCGATCGAGCGCAGCTGCTTCTTCCAGGACGCGTCGTCGCCCTCGACCTTCCAGCCGGTCTTGGCGACCCAGCCGAGGTGGGTTTCGAGCACCTGGCCGATGTTCATCCGGCTCGGCACACCCAGCGGGTTGAGCACGATGTCGACGGGGGTGCCGTCCTCAAGGAACGGCATGTCCTCGATCGGCAGGATCTTGGAGATGACGCCCTTGTTACCGTGCCGGCCGGCGAGCTTGTCGCCGTCCTGGATCTTCCGCTTCTGGGCAACGTAGACCCGGACCAGCTCGTTGACGCCCGGAGGCAGCTCGTCGCCGTCCTCGCGGGAGAAGGTACGCACACCGATGACCGTGCCGGTCTCGCCGTGCGGCACCTTCAGCGAGGTGTCCCGAACCTCGCGCGCCTTCTCACCGAAGATCGCGCGGAGCAGCCGCTCCTCCGGGGTCAGCTCGGTCTCGCCCTTCGGCGTGACCTTGCCGACCAGGATGTCGCCGGGGACGACCTCGGCACCAATCCGGATGATGCCGCGCTCGTCGAGGTCGGCGAGCATTTCCTCGCTGACGTTCGGGATGTCGCGGGTGATCTCCTCCGGGCCGAGCTTGGTGTCCCGGGCGTCGACCTCGTGCTCCTCGATGTGGATCGAGGTGAGCACGTCCTGCTGCACGAGGCGCTGCGACAGGATGATCGCGTCCTCGTAGTTGTGGCCCTCCCAGCACATGAACGCCACGAGCAGGTTGCGCCCGAGCGCCATCTCGCCCTCGTCGGTGCAAGGACCGTCGGCGATGACCTGACCGGCCTCGACGCGGTCGCCCTCGAAGACGACCGGCTTCTGGTTGACGCAGGAGCCGGCGTTGGAGCGGCGGAACTTGTGCAGCAGGTACGTCCGGCGGTGGCCGTCGTCCTGGTGGATGGTGACGTAGTCGGCGCAGAGATCCTCGATCACACCGCCGACCTCGGCGACAACCACGTCGCCAGCGTCGACCGCGGCCCGGTACTCCATGCCCGTACCCACCAGCGGCGCCTCGGCCTTGACCAGCGGCACCGCCTGGCGCTGCATGTTCGCGCCCATCAGTGCCCGGTTGGCGTCGTCGTGCTCGAGGAACGGGATCATGGCGGTCGCGACCGAGACCATCTGCCGCGGCGACACGTCCATGTAGTCGACGGCACCGGGGACGACGTCCTCGGTCTCGCCACCCTTACGACGACACAGGACCCGGTCCTCGGCGAACGTGCCGTCAGCCTTCAGCGGCGCGTTGGCCTGGGCCTTGACGAACCGGTCCTCCTCGTCCGCGGTCAGGTAGTCGATCTGGTCGGTGACCCGACCCTCGACGACCTTCCGGTACGGCGTCTCGATGAAGCCGAACGGGTTGACCCGGGCGAAGGTGGACAGCGCGCCGATCAGGCCGATGTTCGGGCCTTCCGGCGTCTCGATCGGGCACATCCGGCCGTAGTGGGACGGGTGCACGTCGCGGACCTCGAAGCCTGCCCGCTCCCGGGACAGACCACCCGGGCCGAGCGCGCTCAGCCGGCGCCGGTGGGTCAGGCCCGCCAGCGGGTTGGTCTGGTCCATGAACTGGGACAGCTGCGACGTCCCGAAGAACTCCTTGATCGCCGCCACCACCGGGCGGATGTTGATCAGGGTCTGCGGGGTGATCGCCTCGACGTCCTGCGTGGTCATCCGCTCGCGGACGACCCGCTCCATCCGGGAGAGGCCGACCCGAACCTGGTTCTGGATCAGCTCACCCACGGTGCGCAGGCGCCGGTTGCCGAAGTGGTCGATGTCGTCGGCCTCGTAGCCCTCCTCACCGGCGTGCAGCCGGCAGAGGTACTCCACGGTGGCGACGATGTCGTCCTCGGTCAGCGTGCCGGTGGTGATCGGCACGTCGACTTCGAGCTTCTTGTTGAACTTGTAGCGCCCGACCTTGGCGACGTCGTACCTCTTCGGGTTGAAGAAGAGGTTGTCGAGCAGGGTCTGGGCGTTCTCGCGCGTCGGCGGCTCGCCAGGGCGCAGCTTGCGGTAGATGTCGAGCAGGGCCTCGTCCTGGCCGGCGATGTGGTCCTTCTCGAGCGTGGTCATCATCAGCTCGGACCAGCCGAACCGCTCACGGATCCGCTCGGCCGACCATCCGATGGCCTTGAGCAGGACCGTGACGGCCTGCCGGCGCTTGCGGTCGATGCGTACGCCGACCGTGTCGCGCTTGTCGATGTCGAACTCCAGCCAGGCACCCCGACTCGGGATGACCTTGACGCTGGAGAGGTCGCGGTCGGAGGTCTTGTCCGGCTGCTTGTCGAAGTACACGCCCGGGGACCGGACGAGCTGGCTGACCACGACGCGCTCGGTGCCGTTGATGACGAAGGTGCCCTTGGGCGTCATCATCGGGAAGTCACCCATGAACACCGTCTGGCTCTTGATCTCGCCAGTGGTGTTGTTGGTGAACTCCGCGGTCACGAAGAGCGGAGCGCAGTAGGTCAGGTCCTTCTCCTTGCACTCCTCGATCGAGGCCTTGACCTCGTCGAAGCGCGGTGCCGAGAAGGAGAGCGACATGGTGCCGGAGAAGTCCTCAATGGGACTGATCTCTTCAAGGATCTCCGCGAGACCCGAGCGTGCGTGCGGGTCGTCCGCCGACCGGCCCTGCCAACCCTCGTTGCCGACGAGCCAGTCGAAGGACTCGTTCTGGATGGCGAGGAGGTTGGGGACCTCGAGGTGTTCGGTGATCCTGCCGAATGAAACTCGGCGGGGAGCGAATGCGCTCGACGTACGACTGGTCTTCGCAGGGCGGGAAGCTGCCAAGATGCGTCCTTCCGAGGACCGGTGCTGCAGAACGGCTGGTACGCGTGCACTCCAATGACCCCACCAGAAATATCCGTAAACGGACATTTCCGAGCAGGGGTCAAGTCGGAAGGCAGCGCAAACTAGCAGTGTAGCCGAGAGGCTAACCGCTGTCCAGCCCACCCCGCAGGTCGTTGCGGAACGTGCCTCGGCCCCCGTGAACCGGGGTATGCCGGGCCGCTCGGAACGCAACGTTCCCGCCGGGCCGCTCGGGTTGCTGCGGCTGATGGTGCCGCCGCTGTCATTACCCACGTCGTGGCCGTCGCAAGCGCGGTGTCTTGCTGGTGTCAGCGTGCCTGGCAGCGTGGGGCCGCGTCAAGGGCCGGTATCCGGGTCGGCCCGTCTTTCCCACCGAAGAGCGACCCGCCGCGCTCGTTCGGGTCCTCTGGTGCGGCCGTCAGCGCCCAGCTCAGGACGGCTGTCGGCGAGTTCACCAACACGGCGGGCGGCGATCCGTGTCGGATCACCGCCCGCCGCGACGCGATCGTGTCCCAGCTCACCGAGCCGGGCACGCGCTGGTGGAACGTCAGGTCACTTGAGGGTGACCTTGGCGCCCTCGCCCTCGAGCTTGGCCTTGGCCTTCTCGGCGGTCTCCTTGTTGACCTTCTCCAGGATGGCCTTCGGCGCGGACTCAACCGCGTCCTTGGCCTCCTTGAGGCCCAGGCCGGTCAGCTCACGCACGACCTTGATGACCTGGATCTTCTTGCCACCGTCAGCCTCGAGGACGACGTCGAACTCGTCCTTCTCCGGCTCGGCCTCGGCGGCGGCCGGAGCCCCACCGGCGGCGGCCATCGCGACCGGAGCCGCGGCGGTGACCTCGAAGGTGTCCTCGAACTGCTTCACGAACTCGGAGAGCTCGATCAGCGTCATCTCCTTGAACGCGTCGAGCAGCTCGTCGGTGCTGAGCTTCGCCATGTCTGGCGTCCTTTCCTGAATCTGATAAGTAAGAACTGGTGCGCCGGGAGACCGTCAGGCCGCCTCGGCGCTCTCCTTCTCGCGCTTGTCCTGCAGGGCAGCCGCCAGACGGGCGGTCTTCGACAGCGGGGCCTGGAACAGGGCCGCGGCCTTGCTCAGGTTGCCCTTCATCGCGCCGGCCAGCTTGGCCAGCAGCACCTCGCGGGACTCCAGGTCGGCGAGCTTCGTGACCTCGGCCGCGGAAATGGCCTTGCCCTCGAAGACACCGCCCTTGATGACGAGCTTCGGGTTGGCCTTCGCGAAGTCGCGAAGCCCCTTCGCCGCCTCGACGACGTCGCCCGAAACGAAAGTCAGCGCGGTAGGACCGGTGAACAGCTCGTCGAGGCCGTTGATGCCCGCGTCCGTCGCAGCACGCTTCGCCAGCGTGTTCTTCGCGACCGTGTAGCTGGTCTCGGCGCCGAGCGAGCGCCGCAGCTGGGTGAGCTGGGAAACCGTCAGACCGCGGTACTCGGTCAGCACGGTGGCGCCCGCGTTGCGGAAGCTCTCGGTCAGCTCAGCGACGGCCGTGGCCTTGTCGGCCCGGATCGGCTTGTCCGCCATGTCCCTCCTCTCTCGTTACTCGAGGCTGGTCCCCGTCGCGGCCGGAGCCGGAAACGGGGGCGGAGGCAGCACGACAACGAAAAAGCCCCGGCGCAGGGCGCACGGGGCGAGGGCCGGCGGATCGTCACGGTCGGCGGACCATGCTCACTGCCGAGTTACGCTTGCCGCCCTGCGCGGGTCGCCCGTTGTCGCGGGACCTTCGACCGTGCCGAAGCACGGTGACCAGCGGTCTCTGGGTGGTTCCTCATCCATGACAGGCACGGATGACGCTTGAAGAGTACGCGCCCGTGGTGACCAGCACCAAATCCCCCCCCTGTGCGCCGGGTCGCCACCCACGGGCGGCCCGAACCGGTCAACCTCTGGCCCGCCGCCGCCACAGGTAGCCGCAGACCGCCGCGGCGCTCCACGCCAGCGCCCAGACGGTGAGCCCGAGCAGGGTGAGGGCGGCGGCGTCGCCCGCGGTGGTCCGGGCGGCGGCCATGATCGGCGGCGCCAGCCAGGGGGCCGCCGACCCGGTCAGGCCGAGCACCATCGCGCCGACGCCGCCGAGGGCGAGCACCGCGACGCCGTACCCGGCGCCCCCCACGGACGCCCGGCTGGCCAGCGCCCCGAGGGCCACCGCAGCGGGTACAACCAGCAGATGCGCCCACAGCCCCAGCGCGACACCGACCGGCACCGACCGGTCCGCCGCGTCGACCGGGCCGGTGACCCCGCCGACCAACCACGGGAAGGCCAGCGCGACAGCGACCGCGACCAGCGCCGCCACGCCGGCGGCCAGCAGCCCGGCCAGCCGTTCCCGGGCCACCCCCACCGTCACCTGGGCGAGCCGGCGCTGCACGTCCGGTTCGACGTCCAGCAGGATCTTGGTCTGCCAGGCGAGCACCGGGAAGAGCACCACCGCGGAGACGCCGTACGCCTCCGCCGGCTGGGCCCGGCCGCCGCCATAGAGGATGCCGAGCGCGACGAGGCCGGCGAGCAGCGGCGCGACCGCCCGACCGGTCCGCAGGAAACCGGCCAGTCGCAGCCGGACCAGGGCGATCATCGGGCCTCCCCCGCGGCGCGATCGACCGCCACGCCGGGGCCGTCCACCGCCACCGGCTCATCCGGTGCCCGGTCGTCACCGCCCGGTCGGGCCGGTGGCGGAGCGGGACGGGCATCGGTGCGTACCCGCAGCACCTGGTGGCCCTCGGCGCGCAACCGGGCGACGGTGCCGGCGGCCCGCGCGGCCGGCACCACGACCTCGATCACCGCGATCGTCCCGTCCGGCGGCGAAGTCTCCTCGGTCACCGTGCCGTCGGCCACCGTCCAGCGGCGCGCGCCCGGCAGCCGGACCGTCTCGCCACGGTGGTCGCTGACCAGGACCGCCCCACCGGCGGCCAGGACCTCGTCGATCAGCTCGGGAACCAGCTCACGGGTGGTGGCGTCCAGCCCCTCCCACGGCTCGTCGAGCACCAGCAGGCCCGGCGGGCGCAGCATCGCCTGGGCGAGGCCGACCTTCTGCGCGGTGCCCTTCGACAGCTCCGGCAGCCGGACCGCTCGGAACGCGGCCAGCCCCAGCCGGTCGGTCCACGCCGTCACGGCCTCGTCGGCCGCCGCGCGGTCCAGCCCGGCCGTCCGGGCCATCCCGGTCAGGTAGCGCGCCACGGTGAAGGGCTGGTCGGCCGGGAAGCGCTCCGGCACCCAGCCCACCCGCCCGGGCCGGTCGGTGACCCGGCCCCGTGCCGGTCGGAGCACCCCGGCGGCCACCTGGAGCAGGGTCGACTTGCCCACCCCGTTGCGGCCCAGCACGACCGCCACCTCACCCGGACCGATCCGCACATCCACGTCCCGCAGCACCCACGGACCACGCCGGTGGTACCGCAACCAGACGTTCTCCAGCCGCATGCGGTCGAGCCTGTCACACCTCAGACGCGCCGGGGCGCCGCCACAGTCGTGGCGGCGCCCCGGTGGAGCGGAGTGTCAGCTCAGGCCTCGGCCGACTCCTCAGTGAGGTTCTTCACCAGGTTGGGGTCGACCGGGACGCCCGGGCCCATCGTGGTGGTCAGAATGACCTTGCGGAGGTACTTGCCCTTCGCCGCGGACGGCTTGGCGCGCAGCACCTCGTCGAGCACCGCGGCGTAGTTGTCCACCAGCTGGCTCTCCGAGAAGGAGGCCTTGCCGATGATCAGGTGCAGGTTGGAGTGCTTGTCTACCCGGAAGGTGATCTTGCCGCCCTTGATGTCCTGCACCGCCTTGGTGACGTCCATGGTCACCGTGCCGGTCTTCGGGTTCGGCATGAGACCGCGCGGGCCCAGGATCCGCGCGATCCGGCCGATCTTGGCCATCTGGTCCGGCGTGGCGATCGCCGCGTCGAAGTCGAGCCAACCGCCCTGGATCCGGGCGACCAGCTCGTCGGTGCCCACCTCGTCCGCACCCGCCGCGGCGGCCTCATCGGCCTTCGCGCCGGCGGCGAAGACGATCACGCGGGCGGTCTTACCGGTGCCGTGCGGCAGGTTGACCGTGCCGCGGACCATCTGGTCCGCCTTGCGGGGGTCGACGCCGAGGCGCATGGCGACCTCGACCGTGGCGTCGAACTTGACGTTGGTGGTCTCCTTGGCCAGCTTCACGGCCTCGGCGGGGGTGTAGAGCTTGGACCGGTCGATGACGTCGGCGGCCTTGCGGTAGCTCTTGCTGCGCTGCATTGCTGATTACTCCTGTGGTCTCTGGCGGGCCGCTCGGCGCGGGCCCTCCCACGGTGGGTCGTCGGCCGGGGCCGAGGTCAGTCGTTGACGGTGATGCCCATCGACCGGGCGGTGCCGGCGATGATCTTCTCGGCCTGGTCCAGGTCGTTGGCGTTGAGGTCGGCCATCTTCTTCTCGGCGATCTCACGCAGCTGGGCGCGGCTGACCGAGCCGACCTTCTCGCTCTGCGGAACGCCCGAGCCCTTCTGCACACCGGCGGCCTTGATCAGCAGCCGGGCAGCGGGCGGGGTCTTCAGCACGAAGGTGAAGGACCGGTCCTCGTACACGCTGATCTCGGCGGGGACGATGTCGCCCCGCTGGGACTCGGTCTGCGCGTTGTAGGACTTGCAGAACTCCATGATGTTCACGCCGTGCTGGCCGAGCGCGGGGCCGACCGGCGGCGCCGGCGTGGCCTGGCCCGCCGGCAGCTGAAGCGTGAACGTCTTGACGAGCTTCTTCTTCGGAGGCATGTCACTTCCTGGGGCTTGGAGCTGGGAAAATGCGGCTGACACCGCCCTCGGGGCGCGCACGGTCAGCGCGGTGCGACAGCGGCGACGTTCAAGAGTAGCGCAGGCCGCAGCCCGCTCGTCCGCCGAGGTCGAGCGGGAGGGCTTACGCCGACGTCGGCGGCGGGCCGGGCCCGCCGCCGACGTCCGGTCAGATCTTGGCGACCTGGTTGAAGTTGAGCTCCACCGGGGTCTCCCGGCCGAAGATCGACACCAGCACCTTGAGCTTCTGCTGGTCGGCGTTGATCTCGCTGATCGTGGCCGGCAGCGACGCGAACGCGCCGTCGGTGACGGTGACCGAGTCTCCCACCTCGAAGTCGAGAACCTTGATCTCGGGCTTCGCCTTCTTCTGCTCGGTCTCGATGGCCGGCGCCAGCCACTTCAGCACCTCGTCGAGGGAGAGCGGCGCGGGCCGGTCGGCCCGGTCGGTCGCGCCGACGAAGCCGGTCACGCCCGGGGTGTTACGGACGCAGGAGTAGGACTCGGCGGTCAGCTCCATCCGAACCAGGATGTAGCCCGGGAAGACCTTGGCCTGGATCTGCGAACGCTTACCGTTCTTGACCTCGACCTCTTCCCGGGTCGGCACCTCGACCTGGAAGATGAAGTCCTCCATGTCGAGGCTCGTGATCCGGGTCTCGAGGTTGGTCTTGACCTTGTTCTCGTAGCCAGCGTAGGAGTGCACCACGTACCAGTCACCCGGCGCGTAGCGCAGCTTCTGCCGCAGCTCGGCGACCGCGTCGTACTCCTCGTCGGGTGCGGGCTCAGTGGTCGGGAACTCCGGCTCGCTGGCGGCCTCAACCGACTCGTCACCAGCCGCCGTCGCGACCGTGGACTGCTCGTCCACCGGTCCGGCGGTCTCGTCGTACTCAGGCACGCTCGCTCACTTCCGTCACTATCGGCTCTGGAGGCAGCCGGTCAGCTCGAGTTGCCGAAGACAAACAGCACGACCTTGGCGAAGCCGTAGTCCAGCACACCCACGATCGTCAGCATCACCGCGACGAACGCGACCACCACGGCGGTGTATGTCAGCAACTCCTTGCGCGTCGGCCAGATGACCTTACGCAGTTCGGCCACTACCTCGCGGAAAAACCGGGCGATGCGGCCGAACACGCCCACCCGATTGGTTTCCGACCGGGTGGTCGGCCGGCTGTCCGCCGACTCCGCCCGGGCGCGGGACCGCGTCGCGGTGCCTCCCCGGGAGACCGGCTCGTCCGCGCTGGTGGCGTCGTCGTCGGCTACGTCGTCGACGATCTCGTCGTCGAGACGATCGTCGCCGGCGTCCTCGCCGCGCCGCTTGTTGTCGGCCACTTCGCCCTCCGTCGCGGAATCTCGGGTCGCACGCCGGACGGCGTGCTCAGCGCTGGTCACGCCGGCCGGACCAACCGTCCCGCGACGGGCCGCGGCCGGTGGATCAACCGGGGGGCCCGATGCCTCGGAACCACCCCGCCAATGCCACCACCACGGGCCGGACGCCGCCATGTCGGCGGCGCGACCCACGGGAACGGTCAGGCCTGAGGCGCAGGGGTGACAGGACTTGAACCTGCAGCCTGCGGTTTTGGAGACCGCTGCTCTGCCAATTGAGCTACACCCCTGTGCGGCAACTCTCGCCCCACGCGGCCACAGACGACCGAGCAGGGGTCACTTGCCCCACGGCGGACCAGTGTACGGGTAGCCGCCCGACTTTCCCAACCGGTCTCCCCACCACGCGTGGCGGATCGATTCAGCGTGCCGTCCGGATGGTGGCCCGGGCCTGCGAGAGCACCTTCTCCCCCAGGCAGGTGGCGGTCACGTCGAGCCGGGTCAGGCCGTCCTCGGTCACCTCACGGACCACCGCGGTGACCTCGATCTCGGTCCCCTGGTCGTCGTCCGGAACCACGACCGGCCGGGTGAACCGGACGCCGTAGTCGACCACCGCGTCGGGCGCGCCGGCCCACTCGGTGACGGCCCGGCCGACCAGCGCCATGGTGAACATGCCGTGCGCGATTACCCCGGGAAGACCCACCTTGGTGGCGAACCGGTCGCTCCAGTGGATCGGGTTGAAGTCGCCCGAGGCGCCGGCGTAGCGGACCAGGTCCGCACGGGTCACCTGGAACGTCTTGGCTGGCAGCTCCATCTCACGCCTCCCCGCGTACGACGATCTTGGACCAGACGGCGACCACAGGCTCGCCGGCGACGGTGCTCACGTCGGTGCGGGTGGTCAGAAAGCCGTGCCCGCCCCGGGTGGTGACGTCCTCGATGGTGCTCGCGCAGACCAGCTCGTCGCCGGCGACCACCGGCCGGGTGTACGCGAACCGCTGGTCGCCGTGCACCACGCGGCTGTAGTCGACGCCGAGCGCCGGGTCCTCGACGATCTGACGGCTCGCGGCCATCGTGACGACCACCGGAAAGGTCGGCGGGGCGACCACGTCCGGGTGGCCCAGCGCGCGGGCCGCCTCCGGGTCGTGGTGAGCCGGGTCGGTCGCGCCGATGGCGGTGGCGAACTCACGGATCTTTTCTCGGCCCACCTGGTAGGGGGCGGTCGGCGGATAGGTCCGGCCGACGAAGGAAGGGTCCAGAGACATGCCGCGAACCTACACGGAAAACACAATCGCCGATCTGCTCGGTCGGCGGCGGCAGAGCCGCGCCGGCCCGGTCAGATCGGCGATCGGGAAAGCTTCAACAATGGCCGGCGTGGGCCGGCCGCAGGTCAGCGGGTCTCGCGGTGGACCGTGTGCCGACCGTCGCGCGGGCAGAACTTCTTCAGCTCGATGCGGTCGGGGTCGTTACGACGGTTCTTGCGCGTGATGTAGTTGCGCTCCTTGCACTCCACACACGCCAAAGTGATCTTCGGCCGGACATCGGTAGCCTTCGCCACGGCGGAGTGCCTTCCTCGCTAACGGAAACAACTACGACGCGTCAGCCTAGTCGCTGACTGCGCGGACATGCAAAGTGGGCGCCAGTGGCGCCCATCCCCACGACCACCGGGACCGAGCCCGGAAGACGAGAGTAGCGGTGGCCGGACTTGAACCGGCGACACAGCGATTATGAGCCGCTTGCTCTGCCATCTGAGCTACACCGCCGCGGTGGGTCCAGCTGAACCCTCGAGCCCCCTTACGGAATCGAACCGTAGACCTTCTCCTTACCATGGAGACGCTCTGCCGACTGAGCTAAGGGGGCCTGCGCGATCTCCCCGGGAGGCGCGCAGAAGTAAGAGTACACGGCCCGGCTCGACAGGTGAAATCGGATCCCCGGTGATCGTCCGCGCCCAGCTCAGGGCACGACTCGAAGGCGTGGGAGCTCTCCGCCGGAGATCGTTTCCGGGTCTGCCTGGGCGCCGAACCAGGCGGCCAGGCGCTCGTACGGCAGCGGTCGGCTGAACAGGAAGCCCTGACCGATCTCGCAGCCGATGTCCTGGAGCAGCTCCAGGGTCAACTCGCTCTCCACGCCCTCGGCGACCACGGCCAGGCCGAACTGCTGGGACAGGGTCACCACCGCGTTGACGATCGCCAGGTCACCCGGGTCGGTCGCCATGCCCTGCACGAAGGAGCGGTCCACCTTCACCTCGTGCACCGGCAGCCGGCGGAGGTGGGCCAGGGACGAGTCGCCGGTGCCGAAGTCGTCCACCGACAGCCGGACGCCGAGGTCGCGCAGCCGGCGCAGGGTCGGGACGGGCCGGTCGGTGCCGTCCAGCACACCCGCCTCGGTGATCTCCAGGGTGAGGCGCTGCGCTGGCACCCCGTACTCGGTCAGCAGCTCGCGCACCCGGTCCGGGAAATGCTGGTCGGTGAGCGTACGGGCGTTGAGG
This sequence comes from Micromonospora cremea, assembly GCF_900143515.1. Lineage (NCBI taxonomy): Bacteria > Bacillati > Actinomycetota > Actinomycetes > Micromonosporales > Micromonosporaceae > Micromonospora > Micromonospora cremea. Next base: position 1,417,383 of record NZ_FSQT01000002.1, read on the forward strand.
TTGACCGCGATGGACAGCGGCTGGTCCGCCTGGGCCCAGTCCCGGCTGCGCCGCAGCCCCTCGCGGAGCACCACCTCGGTGAGCCGGCTCAACTGACCGGTGTGTTCGGCCACCGCCACGAAGTCCTCGGGGGCGACGGTGCCGTGCGTCGGGTGCTCCCACCGGGCCAGGCACTCGACACCGACCAGGTGGCGGTCCCGCAATGTCACCTTCGGCTGGAAGTAGACCTCGAGCTCGTCCTGGTCCAAGGCCCGACGCAGGTCGCCGGCGAGGCCCAGCCGGCGCAGCGACCGGGACTCCAGGGCCGGGTTGAACAGCTGCACACTGCCCGGCACCGACTTGGCGGCCGTGGCGGCGAGGTCGACCCGGAGCAGCAGGGTCGCCGCGTCGCTGCCGTGATCCGGGTGTACGGCCACCCCGACGGCGGTGTCCACATCGAGGGTGAGCGCGTCGAAGACCATCTCGTCGCGGATCTGGTCGCGCAGCTGGCGGGCCAGCTCCAGCGCCGCGTCGGCGCTCTCCAACCGCAGCGTCACCAGGAACTCGTCCCCACTGGCCCGGCCGACCAGAGCCGACGACGGCGCGCTGGCCCGCAACCGCTTGGCGACCTCGGCGAGGACCTTGTCCCCGGCCGCGTGACCGAGAGACTCGTTGACCTGGCGCAGCCCGTCGACGTCGAAGAGCAGCAGTGCCACCACTTCGCCGGGAGCGCCGATCTTGACCGACTCCTCCAGCGCCCCGGTGATCCGCCGTCGGTTGGGCAGCCGGGTCAGCGCGTCGTGGTACGCGTCGTGCCGCAGCCGGTCGACCAGTCGTGAGTTCTCCAGCGCCACCGCCGCGTGCGCGGCCACCGTCTCTAGGACCGAGATGTCGCGCTGGGTGAAGTACACGGGGTCAGCGAGCCGGTTGGTGACCTCCAACGTCCCGATCACGACACCGCCGGACCGGAGCGGAACGACGACCGTGTCCTTGACCCCCCGCTCGGCGAGGCTGGCCCGGAACTCGGGATCACTGGTGAGACCACGGCCGACCGTGACGGGGCGAGCCGTCTCCAGCACCTTCTCCCGCAGCGCGGGCGGGGTCAGGGACAGGTCGAGCAGGCCGGAGTCCTCGACCCGTGCGGTGAGCAGGATCTCGGGATGTCGTCCCTGTGCCGGCAACCAGAGGGTGGCGTACTCGGCCTGCATCAGCGCGCGGACCCGCCCGAGCAGAGCGTCGACCAGGGTCCCGTCCTGGCCGCTGGCCGCCACCGCCCGGCTCAACTCGTACATGTCGGTCAGCGTGCGGTGCTGGCGGAAGAACTGGGTGTACGAGCGGTAGACCAGCGCGAGCCCGGCCGCCAGCGCGGCCAGCGGTAGCAGCGACCACCAGGACACCTGGATCAGGATCAGGACGATCAACCCCGCGGAGACGTTGATGCCCGCGGTCAGGAGCAGGGACGGCACCGCACGGAGCGTCTCCCGCCCCTCCTGCCAGCCCTGCAGGAGGGTGTGTACGGACGCGACCGCGGTGAGGCTGACCAGGATCACCACACTGATCGCGAAACACAGACTCACCCACGTTGCCGGGCCGACACCCGACCTCGGCGGCAGCGCCTGGAGAAGCAGGGTGGCGAGCGACGTCCCGGCGGCGGCCCGCGCGACGTTGAACCAGACCTTTGGCGCCGTTATCCGATGTCGCAGTTGCGTGACCAGGGACGCGAGCGTGTAGATGACCACGACCGTCAGCGGCGGCAGGAAGTGCAACGCGAGCACGAGCGGCAGCTCGGTCAGGGTCATGGCCACCGACTGCCGACGAACGACCAGCACCAGCAGCGGAAGACCCGCGGCGATCATCGCCGCGAGAAGCAGCGCTGCCCAGTGCCAGTCGCCGAACGGCCGGTCGGCGACCAGACCCGTGAGAGTTGCGCAGGCGACCGCGAGAAGTACCAGTGGAGCCGTGATGATCCAGGCATCTTCCGACGACCGACGCCTCAACTGGTCGCGCGCGATCATCCCGCTCCCTGTCGGTCCGGCGTATGTCGTAAGAGGATCGACAGCCCGTCGAGCGGAGCTGTCAGACCCAGATGATGTCCGCCATGTGGAGGTCCGCCGGGACGCCACCGTGGTTGGCAACGACAACGCCAGCGACGGCAGCGAGGATGAGGAGCGAGCCAAACAGCCGGCCCAACCTACGACCAGACATGATTGCTCCTGTCGGAAAGTGTCGTGGGGATAGTGGAGGTTCCACGATCGTGCCACAGTGCGGGCAGCGAGAGAAGTGGGGAGGCCCCGACTGGCCCCACCGTCCGTGACTTCCCGCCGTTCGGCCCACCCCCGTCATCGCACTAGGCCAGATGACGAGCCTGCGAGCGTCTCACCGCTTCGTACAGCGTTGATTACGACCTTCAACGCAATTCGGTCCAGCCGTAAGGCAGTCACCTAATTCGGTGCGGCAGTCACTATGCGTAACGCTTTGAGGTGGCGTCAACGCTTTCGCCTCCCGCTCGGCCATCGACCACCATACCGGTTCATCGCGATCGCGCCAGTACCTCAACGGGTGCGCTTAAGGAATGCAGCAGTCGGCGAGGCAGCCGCACTCGAACGGCGTCATCGCAGCTCAATGGAGTCGGCGTATCGGTGGTGATGACTGAGGCCTCCAACTGCCGTAGCTTTCGCGACGGATCAACACGACGTCGACAATCGTGCCCTACTCTCGCGCACTGAGCCGCCGCCCCTCCCGCCGAGCCGGTGCCCTTACCGGGGCAGGGCACCCGGTCCAAAGGGGACCAACCTGGCCGACCTACGAACACCGACGGCATGTGGATGAGCGCCTCGCCAAGAAGCACCCTGCCCGCCACTGAAGCTCGGGCCGCGGCTCACTGACGAGGGGGTCAAGCGAGAACCGGAGCTGGCTCAGGATTTCCGCAGCGGCCGGAACGCGGCCCGCACCTCGGTGGAGATGAGCTCCGGCTCCTCCCAGGCGGCGAAGTGACCGCCGCGGTCGACCTCGTTGAAGTACGCGAGGCCCGGGTAGACCGTCTCGGCCCAGCTGCGCGGGGCGGCCCAGATCTCGTCGGGGAACGTCGTGAAGCCGACCGGAACCGAGACCGGCGGAGGGGCCTGGCCGGCCGCGGTGGCTGCGGCGATGGTCCGTCCAAACTCCCAGTACCACCGGGCGGACGAGGCGCCGGTGCCCGTCAGCCAGTACAGCGTGATGTTGTCGACGATGCTGTCCCGGGTGAGACTGCCCACGGGCTTGCCGTCGACGAACGCGCTGGAGATCTTGTAGTAGCTGTCCGTGTCATGGTCGAGCATCCAGGCCGCCAGCCCGACGGGTGAATCCAGCAGGGAGTAGCCGATCGTCTGCGGCCGGGTGGACTGCTCCAGGAAGTAGCCGAACCCGTCCGTCATGAACGTGTTGAGCGCGTCGAGCGCCGTGCGTTCCTGCTCGGACTTCGCCGGCAGTTGGTCCTTGATGCCGAGCGCCCCGGCGAGCAGGTTGACGTGGATGCCGACCAGCCCCTCGGGTGCTTGGCGGCCCATCGCGTCCGTGACGCTGGCACCCACGTCGCCTCCCTGCGCGACGTAGCGCGTGTAGCCGAGGCGGTCCATCAGCTGCGCCCACGCGCCGGCCATGCGGTTGGAGTCCCAGCCACGCTCGGACGGCTCTCCGGAGAAGCCGTAGCCAGGCAAAGACGGCAGCACCAGGTGGAACGCGTCCTCGGCGGTGCCGCCGTGCGCGGTCGGGTCGGTGAGCGGGCCGACGACCCCGAGCAGCTCGACGACCGAGCCTGGCCAGCCGTGCGTCATGATCAGCGGCAGGGCGTTCTCGTGCTGCGACCGCACGTGGATGAAGTGGATCTCGACGCCGTCGATGACGGTCGTGTACTGCGGCAGGGCGTTCAGCTTCGCCTCGCACGCGCGCCAGTCGTAATCGCTGGACCAGTAGCGGGCCAGCTCCTGGACCGTCGCCAGTTGCACACCCTGGGAGCGATCGGTGACCAGCTCTCGGGTGGGCCAGCGCGTGGCCGCGATCCGGCGACGCATGTCGGCGATCACATCTTCCGGTGTGTCGAGCCGGAAGGGACGGATTTCGGTGTCGTCAGACATGTTCTCCACCTACCGGTCGGTTCGACCGGCGCCGGGGCGTCGGCAGGGCTGGCACGTGCCCAGTTTCGCAGCGGGCCGGCGACCGACGGACCGAAACGCGAATTCGCGCAGGGGTCCGGCCCGGACCGGCTTACCGATCTCTGTAGTGAAGAGTGCGTCGCTCACGGTGGCGGTCGTGACCAGCCGCACTCAGGCGGAACTGGCAGCCCCATCCGGCGCATCGCAAATCAGGAACCGGAGGCCCCGCCCCAGCTGTCTGGCACCCTCTGCCAGCGGCGGGGCTTCTCCGGCCGCACCTGCCACAAGCGTGCGCAACGGGGGCACTTTCGCTCTCTCGTATAGACCCGACTGCCGGGCTCCTGCCTTGGGGCGGGCGGGGGAAGATGCCGGCGACACCAACAGAACAGATAGATGGGGCTGCCCATGAGGCCTGAGTATCCACGTTAGGACCGACCATCTGGAACGCCAATCATGATCGGATGGCTTTGGTGGCTGATCACCCGGTCCGGAAGCCGACCTGCCCGGCGGGGTCCTATCACGCGCTCTCAGTAGGTTGTCCCCGTGGAAGCAGTCTTCGTGCTCCGTCAGATAGTCGCCGGGCTAGCTCACATTGCGAAGGTTGCCGTTGAGGCTGAGCCGGCCGACCAGGACCAGGTGGTCGTTTCTCCCCATGCGTTCGACTGGTTGCGGGATCTGTACGGACCGCATGCCGTGGTCGACAGACCGATCAACCAGCAGTTCATCACCGAGGCGTTGGAGGGCGCGCGATATGCGCTCGCCCACGTACAGGGCCGCGACCGCGCGAGCAGAGTGACACTGCCGATGATCGGGGATTCCCCGGCCGACACGTGCGACGGTGACGTCAAGCTGGCTGCTGCCTACGCGGTAGCCGGCGCACTGGGCGGCCAGATGGAACCGGCCCCGTACCTTGGTGCCGACGGCGCCGTTTTCCCGGCTCAGCCCGCCGTTTTCCCGGCTCAGCCCGCCGCTGAAGTTTGGGCGCCGGCCGGCGCGTTGAGCAGTGTCAGGCGACACGAGCTTGCCCCGCCCGCTCTTGACAGCCGGGCACCGTTCCCGCTGTGGGTTCGTGATGAGGACGGCGGCCCATACGAGCCGAGCGATCCTGCCACGCTCGGGCCCCCGGCCTCGTGGGGCGACTGGCGGCCTGGCGGCGGTGGTCGGAATCCATGGTCAACATCGCCGATCCGAGGGACAGCAGAGCCGTCGGGGCAGAGGAGGACGCAGCCTTCGCCGCCGAGGGACGTCTGCTGGCGGCGCGTGTTGCGGGAGGACTACCGCAGGCGGTGGTCTGGTTCTACGACGGCAGCAGCGCCGACACGGCCGTACCAGACTGAGCCGGGCCCAGGGCGCGGCTGCCGACAGCACCGGTGACGGCAACAGGCCGGGACGAGGACGGCCGGCAGCCGCCGGGCGCGGACAGTCCCCCGGCTCAGGGATGCGGACGGACACGCCCAGACGGAGCGCCCAGAACTTGTAAGCGAGTAGTCCGGGCCTGCGGGCCGACCGGACCCGTCATCGAACAGCGCACGCCACACGTGCCCACAGCGGCACCGACGGCAGTGACTAGTCAGCGACGTGGATGACGACCTTGCCGCGGCGTTTGGCCGTCTCGAGCGCCTCGTAACCGGAGCGCGTCTCAGTGAGAGGCAGCACGCGGTCCAGCACCGGCCTCAACCGGCCGTCATCGACGAACTCGGCGATGGAACGCAACGCGTTCTGGTCGGGCTCGACGACAAAGAAAACCCCACGAACGCCATGCCGGGCTGCTTCCTGCTGGTCGGGAGGCGTGGCGAGGGTGACCAGGACACCGCCCCGTTTCAGGAGCAACCAGGACCGCGACTGCGTCGCTCCTCCGACAAGATCAACTACTACGTCCACGTCGCTGACGTGATCCTCGAAGCGGTCGTGCGCATAGTCGATGACCTGCTCGGCACCCAGACCCTTGACGAACTCCAGGTCGGCCGCCGCCGCCGTTGCGCTCACGCGAGCACCGAGACCCGCCGCGAGCTGCACCACGTAGCTTCCCACGCCGCCGGCACCGCCGTGCACCAGCACGTGCTGACCGGCCTGCAGATCAGCGTGGTCCACCAGCGCCTGCCAGGCACTCAACGCAGCCAGTGGGAGCGCCGCGGCGTGGTCATGGTCAACGGTGGTGGGTTTGGCCGCCACGACGGCCGCGGGCAGGGCGACGTACTCGGCTGCCGCGCCATCGCGGGTGAAAGGGATCAAGCCGTAGACGGCCTCCCCCTCGGCGGGGCTCTCCACCCCCGCGCCGGACGCCGCGACGACTCCGGAGAACTCGTGCGACGGGATGATCGGGGTGCGCTCCGGTCCCGTCCCGTCCTGGCTGTGCGTCCACGTTGCCGGCCAGGTGAGCTCATGGGGTGTCATGGAAGCGGCCTTCACGGCCACCAACACCTCACCAGGCCCCGGCTCGGGCCGCGGCGCCTCCTCGTACACGAGTTTCTCCGGCCCGCCTCTGGTGTGGGCTCTCACGGCGTGCATCGTGCTCATCCGACGACTGCTCCTTCCCGACCACATGTCGATCAGCCCGCCGGCCGCCCCTGGGATGATCGCAGTCTGGCTCCCGCATTATCTGGCGGTTCGGCAGCCGCCTGCCGGACTTCCGTAACCCTTGCCCCTTCGGTGCAGAAGCCCGCGGGGTACACGCGCCGCAAGATCGACCTGCCCACAACCAGTCGTCACTGGACCCAACCGGACTCGGCCAGACAAACGACAACGGCCCCCGATCAGCATCTCTGCTGGTCAGGGGCCGCATCTGCACCTGGTGGCGGGTAGAGGATTCGAACCTCTGTAGCTTTCGCGACGGATTTACAGTCCGCTCCCATTGGCCGCTCGGGCAACCCGCCAGGGCACCCCACCGCGTCGCAACGCGGCGGCGGAAGCAAGGATAGCGGCTCCCCCCGGCACCGGCGCAACCGGGTACGGTCAGGGGGTCGTGCCGCCGGTCGGCGGCCGACGGCAGGCCCAGACCGCCGGACAGCAGGAGCAGAAGCATGCCAGCGAACCCGTCTTTCGACATCGTGAGCAAGGTCGACCGCCAGGAGGTCGACAACGCCCTCCGCCAGGCGGAGAAGGAGCTCTCGACGCGGTTCGACTTCCGCGGCACCGGCGCGGAGATCTCCTGGTCGGGCGAGGAGGCGATCGGTCTTCAGGCGGAGACCGAGGAGCGGGTACGCGCCGCGCTGGACGTGTTCAAGGAGAAGCTGGTCAAGCGGAACATCTCGCTGAAGTCGCTGGACGCCGGCGACCCGCGCCCGTCCGGCAAGGTCTTCAAGATCGACTGCAAGGTGATCCAGGGCATCGAGACGGACAAGGCCAAGGCGATCAGCAAGAAGATCCGCGACGAGGGCCCCAAGGGCGTCCAGGCCCAGATCCAGGGCGACCAGCTCCGGGTCACCGGCAAGAAGAGGGACGACCTCCAGGCGGTCATTTCGCTGCTCAAGGGCGAGGATTTCGGCGTCGCGCTCCAGTTCACCAACTACCGGTAGGGACGCTGGCGCTTGCCGCGCCTGCGGGAGGCCTGACCCGAGGCGCGACGAGCGCAGCCATTTCTTTCCGGCGACGCCACACGGCTCAGTAGATGACGCGGTACCAGTGCGCGGCCTCGCCGGGAATCGGCGCCAACCGCACCCTGGTCCCTCCGGAGTGGTCGAACATGCGGACCCCGTCACCGAGCAGCACCGGGGCGAAGAACATCAGGATCTCGTCGAGCAGCCCGGCCTGGATGCACTGTTTGGCGACGTTCGCGCCGAGGACGTTCACGTACCTGTCCCCGGCGGCCTCCTTGGCCTGTGCGACGGCGCTGTGCAGGTCGCCGACGAACGTGACGCCGCTGGCTGGCTCGACCGGCGGCCGGTGGGTGAGCACGACCACCGGTCCGTGGTACTGACCGCCGAAGGCCCCCTCGCTGTTTGTGCCGCGGTTCGGGTCGTCGCCGCCGAAGGTGCAGTTGCCAGCCAGGATCGCGCCGACGTTGGCCAACAGGTGATCCGCCGTCGGGTTCTCGCCGACGAGGTGCTCGGTCAGCCAGGACATGTCACCGCCCGGGCCGGCGATGTAGCCGTCGAGCGACGCCGTCGCGGAGTACAGCAGCTTTGCCATGGGTCTCCTTCCACCGGTCGGTCAGTTAGACCGCCTGGAGCCGGAAGAGTGGGCTTGCATCCGGTACCCGGGTACGGGCTTACCGTCGAGTGGTGAGCGACCGACACCCCGGGACGGACGATACGTGGGTTCCCGACGCCTGCCGCCTGCCCACCGCCGAGCAGCCCGTCCGCCTCGCCGAGTTCGACCGGTTCTTCGCCGACCTCGTCCGACGGCTCGACCGGCCGTCCGCGCAGCTCCTGCGGCTGCACCTGGTCGGCACGGCGGAGGCCGAGCGCGCCGCCCGGGACCTGACCGCCCGCGAATCGGCGTGCTGCTCGTTCTTCACCTTCGACGTCACCCGGACCGGCCCGGACGCGGTGACGCTCGACGTCCAGGTGCCAGCCTCACACGTCGGCGTCCTTGACGCCATCGCGGAGCGGGTGCGGCCCGCCGGCACACCCGGGTCGGCCGGCTCGTGGTTGCGCAGCGGTCAACTGGCCGGCGCGGCCGGGGTGAACCCGCAGACGCTGCGCTACTACGAGCGTCGCGGCCTGCTGGCGGCGCCACGGCGCTCACCCGGCGGGCACCGGCTGTACCCGGCGGAGTCGGTCACCCGCCTGCGGATCATCAAGACCGCACAGCGTCTCGGCTTCACCCTCGGCGAGGTCGCCGACCTGCTCCACGCCGGGCAGCGCCATCGCCGTCCGAGCACCGGCCTACCGGCTCAGGCCACCGCGAAGCTGGCCGAGGTGGAACGGCGGTTGGCCGACCTCACGGCCGTCCGGGACTCGCTGCGGGCGGCGATCTCGGCGGGCTGCGACGACCTGGTCGCCTGCGCCGGCAGTTCCTGCTGCCCGCTGCCGTTCGATCAGACCTGACCGGACGGAGGCACGGACGACCCGAGGTGGGTCAGGCGGCGACGGGCTCGTCGGTGCGTACCGACGAGGTTTCCGCGCGGGCGATCGGCCCGGCGGGCAGCGCGGCGACCGCGGCCCCGACGGCGACCGCCGCACCGGCGAACAGGAACGCCCACGGCACGCCGCCGGCGTGGTCCACGATCAGGCCGGCCACCGCGCCGCCGGCGGCGCTCGCCGCCACCGACATGGTGACCACCCAGGTGTACGCCTCGTTCAGCATGCCGGCCGGCGCGATCCGGCCGACCAGGGTGTTCTCCAGGGTCAGCGCGGGCGCGATGGTGGCCCCGCCGACGACCAGCGCGATGCCCAGCGCCAGCGGCGTGGGCATGACCGCGAACACCACGAAGGTGCCGGCGAGCGCGGCGAGCAGCATGGCGAACTGCCGGGTCATGTTCGGTGACGGCCGGCGAACACCGAACCAGAACCCGCCGGCCGCGCTGCCGATCCCCCAGACGGCCAGCAGGATCCCGGCCAGGCTCTCCGGGTCGTCGGCGGTGTAGTTGCCGGCGTACGCCGGGACGATCACGCCGGCGGCGCCGAACGCGATGCCGAGGCTGGCCACGCAGACCAGCAGGGCCGGGAAGCCGCCGACCCGCAGCGGGCCGAGCCCCCGGGCGTGGTGCTCGCGCGGGTGCGGACGCCAGCCGCGCATCACCCGGCCGAGGGCCACGGCGGTGGTGCCGACCAGGGTGACCACGGCCGCCCCGATCAGCGCGGCCGCTGCGTCGGCGAACAGCACGAAGCCGGCGACAAGCAGCGGTCCGAGCACGAAGACGATCTCGAACAGCGAGGTCTCCGCGGCCAGCGCTGTGTTACGCAGGTGGTACCGGTTGGAGCCGGGGCCGGTCAGGTCGTTCCACGCGCCACGGATCGCGGCGGTGAGCGGCGGGTAGGTCGCTCCGGCGACGCCGGCGGCCAGGTAGATGGCGGAGAGGGCGTCGTCGCCCGACCGGCTGGCGATCAGCAGCCCGATGAGCGCCAGCGGGTGGGCCACGGCGGTGACCAGCAGAACCGGGCTCGGGCCGACCCGGTCGGCGATCCGCCCGGCCACCGGGCTGAGTGCCGCACCGGCGACGGCGTAGATCCCGCCGGCCACCGCGGCGAGCGCGTACCGCCCGGTCACCTGCTCGACCACCAGCAGCAGCGCCAGCGGGGTCATGCCGATCCCGAGCCGCCCGATGATGCCGGTGACCAGCAGCATCGGTGCTCCGGGGATCCGCCAGACACCCAGGTACTGGCGCAGTGCGGCCACCGTGAACCTCCCGAGGAATGTAATGAGTGTGAGCCGTTCTGACCCTAACGCCGCCGGTCGGCTGGAGGTATCGGATATCGCGGCCGACACAGGGCTCCGCCCGCACCCGGTACGGGTGCGGGCGGAGGTGGAATCAGCGGGTCAGCGCTGGAACTGCACGGGGCCCGCGTTGGCGGCCAGCTGCTCAAGCCGGGCGACCCGGTCCTCCATCTTGGGGTGAGTGGAGAAGAGCGCGGCCACGCCGCCGCCCCGGAACGGGTTGGCGATCATGAGGTGCGCGGTGCTGGTGAGCTGGCCCTGTGCCGGCAACGGCCGGCGTCGGGCCACCGCGTCGATCTTACGAAGTGCGCTCGCGAGGGCCAGCGGATCACGACTCAACTCGGCGCCCGAGGCGTCCGCCTGGAACTCGCGGCTCCGGCTGATCGCCAACTGGATGACCGTGGCCGCGATCGGCCCCAGGATCAGGGTCAGCAGCAGTACGGCCGGGTTCGGCCTGTCCTCGTCGTCGCCACCGCCCAGCGGGATGAAGAAGGCGATGTTCGCCAGGAAGGTGATGATGCCGGCCAGCCCGGCCGCCACGCTGGAGATCAGGATGTCCCGGTTGTAGACGTGTGACAGCTCGTGCCCGATCACACCGCGCAGCTCGCGGTAGTCGAGGATCTCGGTGATGCCCTGGGTCACGCAGACCGCTGCGTGCTGCGGGTTACGACCCGTTGCGAACGCGTTGGGCTGCGCCGTCGGGCTCACGTAGAGCCGCGGCATCGGCTGCCGCGCCTCGGCAGCCAGTTCCCGCACCATCCGGTACAGCTCGGGGAACTCCGCCTCGCTGACCGGTTGCGCCCGCATCGAGCGCAGCGCGAGCTTGTCGGAGTAGAAGTAGGAAATGCCGTTCATGACCAGCGACACGAGGACGGCGATGACCAGTCCGCCACTGCCGCCGAACCCGTAGCCCACCGCGAGGATCAGGGCGGTGAGCAGGCCGAGCAGCGCGGCGGTCTTCAGACGGTTGTGGTGCACGATCACTCCTTCGGTGCACGGATCGCCGGGATCCGCTGACCGGTGTAACAACCCGGTACCCGCCAACCATCCGTCTCAACGCTGAGAGTTGGCTGAGATCCGCCCGGCCGAGCCGCCGGAGCGGGCCGGGCGGGTCAGCGGCCGGCCAGGTCGAGCACCAGTTGCGGAGCGACACCGAGCACCACGGCGGCCACCGTGGCCACCGCCAGCACCACTGCCACCACACCCACCAGCGGTACGGCCGCCGCGCCACCCGACAGCGCCGGGGCCGGCGTCGTCGCCGGCGCCCAGAGCGCTGCGGTCACCCGCAGGTAGTAGGCCAGCCCGATCACCGCGTTCACCGCCACCACCAGCGCCAGCCAGGCGGCGCCGCCGTCCAGCAGCGCCCGGACCACGGTCACCTTCGCGAACAGCCCGGCCAGCCCGGGCGGCAGACCGGCCAGGCCGACCAGCGCGAGACCGAGCGCCGCACCCCGCCACGGGTGCCGGCGGGCCGCACCGCGCAGGTCGTCCAGCGTGCCGCCGTCCGCACCCGCCGGGCGCAGCGCGGTCACCCCGGCGAACGCGGCCAGCTCCAGGACCACGAAGAAGACGGTGTACGCCACCGCGGCCGCGTACGCGGCGTCCCGCGCCTCGCCCGTACGACCGGCGGCCAGCGCCAACGCGCCCAGCGGGGCGAGGATGTACCCGGCCTGCGCGACCGAGGACCAGGCGAGCAGTCGGACGGTACGCCGCTGGCGCAGGGCGACCAGGTTGCCGACGGTCATCGTGAGCACCGCGAGCAGGGCGAGCACCGGGCCGGTCTGGTCGGCCGGCAGCGCCCGCTGCACCACGGCGAGCAGCGCGACCACCCCGCCGAGCTTCGACGCCGTGGACAGGTACGCGGCCACCGGCAGCGGTGCGCCGTCATAGGTCGCCGGCGCCCAGGCGTGGAACGGCACCGCCGCCACCTTGAAAGCCAGCCCGAGCAGCAGCAACGCCACCGCGGCGGTGGTCAGCGGCAGGTCCCGCAGCTCCGGGCGTTCGGCGAGGAGCGTGCCGAGCCGGTCCAGATGCAGCCCGCCGGTCACCGCGTACAGCAGCGCCGCGCCGAGCAGGGACACCGTGGTGGCCACCACGCTGACCACGAAGAAGGTGACCGCCGCCTCGGCGCTGGCCAGGCTCCCCCGGCGCAGGCCGACCAGCACGTACAGCGGCAGGGTCAGCGTCTCCAGGGCGACGATCAGGGTGATCAGGTCACCGGCCGCGCCGAGCACCACGCCGCCGGTCATCGAGCAGGCGAGCAGGAAGCAGTACTCCCCCACCGGTGACCGCCCGGCCCGCAGAGCGGGCACGGACAACCCGAGCACGCCCAGGGTGAGCAGCGCCACCACCGCGCCGACCAGGGCGGCCCGACCGCCGAAGATCCAGGAGCAGTCGGGGCCGACGCAGAACGTCCGCCGCTCCCCACCCGCGCCGACCAGGGCCGCGCCGACAGCGGTGCCGAGCGCGCCGAGCGCGGCCACCACGACCGTGGCCCGCGGCCGGGCCAGCAGCAGGTCGGTGACCAGCACGAGCACGGCGGTACCGGCGGCCAGGCAGGCCGGCAGCAGCGCCACGCTGTCCACGCTCTGCACCGCGTTCATCGGACCGCCTCTGTTCGCGACTGCGGGGCTCGCAGAACCGGCTCACTCCTCGCGCTCACCGGAAGACCACCCCCACCAGGGCGTCGACCGGGGCCTCGGCGACCCCGAGGACCAGCGCCGGGGCCAGCCCGATGGCCAACGCGAGCAGCACCAGCGGCGCCCACGCGGTCAGCTCCGCCCCGGCCAGACCGGGACCGACCCGGCCGACGGCGGTGCTCGGCCGGCCATGGGTGACGCGGCGCAGCAGCCGCAGGAAGTACGCGGCGGTCAGTGCGCCACCGAGCGCGGCCAGCACCCCGAGGGTGGTCCAGAGCGGGCCGCCCACCTGGATCGCCGCGATCACCGCGAACGCCTCCCCCCAGAACCCGGCCAGCCCGGGCAGGCCGAGCGACGCGACAGCCGCGAACGCGAGCAGACCGGCCAGCCGGGGCGCGGTCTCCCGCAGCCCGGACAGCTCGGACAGGCTGCCCGTGCCGGTACGGTCCTTCAGCGCGCCGGCCAGGAAGAACAACAGGCCGGTGATCACGCCGTGCGCGACGTTGCCGATCAGCGCCGCCTGGATGCCGGTGGTGGTCAGCGTGGCGACGCCCAGCAGCACGAAGCCCATGTGCCCGACGCTGGAGTACGCGATCAGCCGCTTGACCTCGTCCTGAGCCAGGCAGACCAGCGAACCGACCAGGATCGCGGCGACGGCCAGCACGCCGAGCACCGGCGCCGCCCAGCGGGCACCCTCCGGCGCCACCCCCACCGCCACCCGGATCAGGCCGTAGGTGCCCATCTTGAGCAGCACCCCGGCCAGCACCACACTGCCCACCGTGGGCGCCTGGGTGTGCGCGTCGGGCAGCCAGGAGTGCAGCGGCCAGAGTGGACTCTTCACCGCGAACGCGAGCGCGAACAGGGTGAACGCGGCGAGTTGGGTGCCCCGGGACAACCCGCCGCCACCGGTCAGCGCCACCACGTCGGCGGTGCCCGCGGCGGCGACCACGACGTACACACCGACCAGCAGCAGCACCGAGCCGAGCAGGGTGTAGAGCACGAACTTGCGGGCCGCCCGACGCCGGTCCGCGCCACCCCAGCCGGCGATGATCGCGTACATCGGCAGCAGGACGACCTCGAAGAAGAGGAAGAACAGCACCAGGTCCAGGGCGAGGAAGGTGCCCAGGATGCCCACCTCGACCACCAGCAGCAGCGCGACCAGCGCCCGGCCACTGCCACCGGCCGGCACCCGCCACAACGTGTACGCGCAGCAGAGCAACGTGAGCAGCGCGGTCAGCACCACCAGCGGCCAGGAGATGCCGTCGACGCCGAGGTGGAAGCGCAGATCCAGGCCGGGCACCCAGGGCAGGTCCAGCTGGTGCCAGGGCCGCACCGCCGGCGCCCCGGCCGACCAGGCGACCCAGTTCCGGCCCCCGAGCACCAGCAGCACCGCGGCCAGCAGGGTCAGCGCCGCCACGACCGTGCCGACCAGCCGGGCCGCCCGGTCCCGGGGTGTCGCCGCCACCGCGACCGCCCCGAGCGCCGGCAACGCCAGGACGGCGATCAGCAGCACCTGCCCGACACTCATCGGGATCCTCCGATCAGCGCGGCGGCCAGCCCGATCAACAGCGCGCCGGCCAGCACCCCGGCGGCGGCCCGCGGCAGTGCCGCCCGGTGCAGCGCGGCGAGCCCGGCGCCCAGGCCGGACGCGGCCCGACCGCTGCCCTCGACCGCACCGTCCACGACCACCTCGTCGCCCGTGCGCGCGGACCGGGCCAGCGCCCGGACCGGGCGTACCACCAAGGCTTGCTGGACGTCGTCGAGCCGGAACGCCCGGGCGAAGACCGACCGCAGCGGACCCAGCGCGGCCGCCGGATCGGCGGCCGGATCCCGACGCCAGCCCAGCAGCACCAGCCCCGCGCCGACCAGCAGCAGCGCGAGCGGCAGCAGCAGCCCCGGCCCGAGGTGGACCAGGGCATCCTCCGCGCCCGCCACCGGCACGGTGGCGAACCGCAGCCGGTCGGCGAACGCCCCGACGAACCCCGCCAGGCCGAGCAGCGCGGCCGGCACGGCCAGGAGCAGCACCGGCCAGCGCAGCACCGCCGGCGGGTCGTGCGGCCGGACCAGCGGCAGCCGCGGAGCGCCGAAGAAGGCCCGCAGCAGCAGCCGGCCGGCGTACCAGGCGGTGATCGCGACGCCCGCCAGCCCGGCCAGCCAGACCAGCCAGCCCACCCAGGACGGCGCCGGGCCGGTGCCCTCCCGCGCGGCCGCCTCGGCGACCGTCAGCACGCCGTCCTTGCTCCAGAAGCCGGCCAGCGGCGGCACCCCGGCCAGCGCGCCCAGGCCCACCACCGTGCACCAGAAGGTCACCGGCATGCTGCGGCGCAGCCCGCCCATCTCCGACATCAGCGTGCTGCCCACCGCGTGGATCACCGCACCGGCGGCGAGGAACAGCAGCGCCTTGAACGCGGCGTGGGTCAACAGGTGGAACAGCGCCGCCGACGGCGAGCCGACCGCCAGCGCACCGGTCATGTAGCCCAGTTGGGACACGGTCGACCAGGCCAGCACACGCTTGATGTCGTCCTGCGCGGTGGCGGCGAGCGCGCCGAGCAGCAGGGTGATCGACCCGATCACCCCGAGCACGGTCAGCGTCACCGGCGCGGCCGTGAACAGCGGATAGAGGCGGGTCACCGCGTACACCCCGGCGGCGACCATCGTCGCGGCGTGGATCAGCGCGGAGATCGGCGTCGGGCCGGCCATCGCGTCCGGCAGCCAGGTGTGCAGCGGGAACTGCGCGCTCTTGCCGGCCACCCCGGCCAGCAGCAGCAGACCGGCGGCGGTCAGGGTCGCGGTGGAGTGGTCGTGGGCGAGCACGTCGGCGATCCGGAAGCTGCCCGTCGACACACCGAGCAGCGCGATGCCGAGCAGGAACCCGACGTCACCGACCCGGGTCACCAGGAACGCCTTCATCGCGGCGGCGGGCGCACCGGGCAGCCGGCGGTCATGGGCGATGAGCAGGTACGAGCAGAGGCCCATCACCTCCCAGCCGACCAGCAGCATGATCAGGTCGCCGGAGACCACCACCAGCAGCATCGCGGCGGTGAAGAGACTGATCTGCGCGGCGTACGGCGGGTAGCGGTGGTCGACATCGACGTCGTCATGCGGGCCGCGTCGCAGGTAGCCGATCGAGTAGACCTGCACGGCCAGGGCGACCGCTGCGACCGCCACCGCCACCAGCGCGGCGGCGCCGTCCAGCCGGACGCCGAGGGTCACCGTCAGCCCACCGAGGTCGACCCAGGTGGTCGACGTCTCCTCGGGCCGATCGACCGTGACCAGCAGCGCGACGGCCAGCGCCAGTGCGCCCGCCGCGCCGGTCACCCCGAACGCGACGGCCACGCGCCGGGCCCGGTCACCGCCGCCCGCACCGGTGGTCCGGTGGCGCGGAGCCGGCGGCAGCAGCAGGCCGAGCAGCCCGGCGGCCAGCGGTACGGCGGGCAGCAGCGCGCCCAGCACCCCGGTCACCGGCCCGCCTCCGTGGTCCGGCCGGCGGCGGCCGGCTCCGGCGCACCGGCGGCCCGTGGCGACTCGGCGGGCTCGGTCAGCGGCACCTCGTCCACCGCCACGCTGGCGCGCAGCCGGTAGAGCTGAAGGACGATCGCCAGCCCGACCCCGATCTCGGCGGCGGCGAGGACGATCACGAAGAGCGCGAAGACCTGACCGGAGTGCGGCAGCACGGAGCGGGCGGTGGTGTCGGCGGTGACCAGGATCAGGTTCACCGCGTTGAGCATCAGCTCCACCGCCATCAGCACCAGCACCGCGTTGCGCCGGCGCAGCACGCCGTAGACGCCGAGGCCGAACAGCAACGCGGCGGTGACGTACGGGATGACCGGTCTCACCGGCGCCCCCCGGAGTCCACGTCCACCACGTCCTGGCTCGCCACGCCGTCCGCTGCCGGGCCGGGCCGGCCGATGTCCGGCCGGGACAGCACCACCGCACCCACCAGCGCCGACAGCAGCAGCACGGAGAGCACCTCGAACGGCAGTACCCACGACCGGAAGATCTGCTCCCCCAGCCGCTCCGCGGTGCCCGCGCCGGGCAGCGCGACCGTGCTCCACCGGTACGCGTGGACCAGCAGGACGGTCAGCCCCAGCCCGGCGCCGCCACCGATCAGCGCAGCCGGCCAGCCGGGCCGGTCCAAGTCGTCGGAGGCGCCGATCGGCGCCCGGGTCAGCATCACCGCGAACAGCAGCAGCACCACGACCGCGCCCACGTAGATCAGCACCTGCACCCAGGCCACCAACTCGGCGCCGAGCACGAGATAGTCGCCGGCCAGCGCGCCCAGGCAGACCACCAGGTAGAGCCCGGCCCGCACCAGATGTTTCGTGGTCACCACCAGCACGCCGGCGCCGACCGCCACCGCGCCGAGAGCGAGCAGCAGCAGGTCCGCGCCGGTCACCGGGCCGCCCTCCCGGCTCGGGCCGCCGAATGTCGGGCGGTCACGACGCGGGACCCGGGTCGGCGCCGGGCTCGGGGCGCACCGCCGGCGGGGCCGGACGTGCGGCGGCCGCCTTGCGCGCGGCGGCGGTCTCCTCCTTGGCCGGCTCGCCGTTCGGGTCGTGCGCGGGCGGCGGCGGGACGGTGGCCATCCACTGGCCGAGGTGGTCCTTGTCGTGCAGCAGGTCCTTGATGTCGTACTCGGCGTACTCGAACTCCGGGGACCAGTAGAGCGCGTCGAACGGGCAGACCTCGATGCAGATGCCGCAGTACATGCAGAGCGAGAAGTCGATGTCGAACTTGTCGAGCACGTTGCGCTGGCGGGGGCGGGCGGCGCCGGGCACCGCCACCTCCTCCTTGTGCGAGTCGATGTAGATGCACCAGTCCGGACACTCGCGGGCGCAGAGCATGCAGACCGTGCAGTTCTCCTCGGACAGCGCGATCACGCCGCGCGAACGGGGCGGCAGCTCGGGGGCGACATCCGGGTACTGCTGGGTGGTCGAGCGGCTGGTCATCGTCTTGAGGGTGACCGCCAGCCCCTTCACCAGGCCCGCGCCGGGGAGGCCGCGCTCGGTGCCGCCGGCCGCGCCGCCGTGCTCGCTGGGGTCGCTCATGTCGACCATCCTGCCCTGTGGCCCCCGCGCGCGCGACCACCACCCGTGGGTGTGCGGCGATCGACGCGGTGAACGAGGTCTACACCGAGACCGGGCGGTGGACGAAGTTCGTCGACACCGGCGAACCCTTCCCGATCAACCTGCCGATCGGCAGGATCACACCCCGGGCGCGCTGATGCCGCCGGTCGGCGGGAGCATCTCGACGCCGAGCTGCTGAAGCAGCTGGAACAGCTCGTTGCAGCTCCACACCTCGACGATCCGGCCCTTTGCGCCGAAGCGCAGGAACGTCGCCCCGGAGTAGCTGACCACCTGCCCGGTCGGCGGCACCGGCCCGAACTGCCCGACGTGCGTGCCGGCCGCCCGCCAGTGCACGGCCACCCGCTCGCCGGCGGCCACCACGTCCACGATCTTGTACCGCAGGTCCGGGAAGGCGGCCCGCCGCTCCCGGTGCCAGGCCAGCGTCGCCTCCGGCCCGGTGCCGCCCAGCCCCGGGCACTCCTCGGCGATCAGCTCGTACGCGGACTCCTCCCGGCGGGCGTTCCACACGTCGGCGATGAAGCGCCGGGCCGCCGCCTCCACATCCGTCATGCCGGCAGGTTAGCCGCCCCCGGGTCCGTCGCCCCGGCCACAGTCGGGCGGCATGATCCGGCCGGGTTGCACGTGAGCGCGCGGAACGGACCGGAAATCCGCGAGGATGGGCAGGAGACGGCAACCGGACCGGGAGGGCGACGTGGGCGAGGAAACAGGCGGGAAGTACGTCGAGCCGGGCGGTGAGTTCACCCGGGACCAGCGGTACATCGCCACCCGGATCACGGCGGACGGCCGGGACGGGTACCCGGTGGAGCCGGGCCGGTACCGGCTGGCGGTCAGCCGGGCCTGCCCGTGGGCCAACCGTCTGATCATCGTGCGGCGGCTGCTCGGGCTGGAGGACGCCATCTCGATGGCGGTGGCCGGTCCCACCCACGACGCCCGCAGCTGGACCTTCGACCTCGACCCGGGCGGGCGGGACC
Organism: Micromonospora cremea; assembly: GCF_900143515.1. Classification (NCBI taxonomy): domain Bacteria; kingdom Bacillati; phylum Actinomycetota; class Actinomycetes; order Micromonosporales; family Micromonosporaceae; genus Micromonospora; species Micromonospora cremea. Next base: position 1,436,507 of record NZ_FSQT01000002.1, read on the forward strand.
CGGTGCTCGGCATCGAGCGCATCCAGGAGGCGTACTTCAAGCGCTTTCCGGGCTACGAGCGGGGCATCACCGTGCCGGCGATCGTCGACGTGCCGACCGGGCAGGTGGTGACCAACGACTACGCGCAGATGAGCCTCGACCTGTCCACGCAGTGGGGCGCGTACCACCGCGAGGGCGCCCCGCAGCTCTACCCCGACCACCTGCGGGCGCAGATCGACGAGGTCAACGACGTGGTGTTCCGGGACGTCAACAACGGCGTCTACCGGTGCGGCTTCGCCGGCAGCCAGGAGGCGTACGACAAGGCGTACCACCGGCTGTTCGACCGGCTGGACTGGTTGTCCGGGCGGCTGACCGACCAGCGCTACCTGGTCGGCGACACCATCACCGAGGCGGACGTGCGGCTCTTCACCACGCTGGTCCGCTTCGATCCGGTCTACCACGGCCACTTCAAGTGCAACCGGCAGAAGCTGAGCGAGATGCCGGTGCTCTGGGCGTACGCCCGGGACCTGTTCCAGACCCCGGGGTTCGGCGACACCATCGACTTCGACCACATCAAGCGGCACTACTACGAGGTGCACCGGGACATCAACCCGACCGGGATCGTCCCCCTCGGCCCCGACCTGTCCGACTGGATCACCCCGCACGGCCGGGAAACCCTCGGCGGTCGCCCCTTCGGCGAGGGCACGCCGCCACCGCCGCCGGCCGAGCCGGTGGATCCGGCGCACACCCCGCTGCGCTGACCGGTCCTGCCTCAACTGTCAAGAAGGGGCCCCTGCTCTACCGCAGGCGTTAAAAGGTGCCCTTCCTTCGCGGTCAGAGGGCGATGCGGACGGCGGCGGTGAGGACCAGTTGCGCGAGGGACGCCGGCACCAGCACCAGCCAGCAGAGCCGCTGGAGCTGGTCCTCGCGCAGCCGGGGGTAGGACACCCGGAGCCAGATGATCACGAACGCCACGGCGAAGACCTTGAGCAGGGTCCAGAGCCAGCCCAGCTGGTCGTCGGCGAACGGGCCCTGCCAGCCGCCGAGGAACAGCACCGTGGTCAGCGCCGCGATCACCACGATGCCGACGTACTCGGCGAGCAGGAAGAACGCGAAGCGGAGACCCGTGTACTCGGTCATGTACCCGAAGACCAGCTCCGAGTCGGCCACCGGCATGTCGAACGGCGGCCGGCGGATCTCGGCCAGGCCGGCGACGAAGAAGATGATCATCGCGGGGGCCTGCCAGAGCAGCCACCACGGCTGCCACGCCGCGACGATGCCGGAGAGGCTGAGCGTGCTGGCCGCCATCGCCACCGAGGCGGCGGCCAGCACCAGCGGCAGCTCGTAGCCGAGCAGCTGGGCGGCCCCGCGCAGCCCGCCGAGCAGGCTGTACTTGTTGGCCGACGCCCAGGCTGACATCAGCACCGCCACCACCCCGACGCCGACCACGGCCAGCACGAAGAAGAGGCCGATGTCCAGTGGCTGCCCGACCAGGTCGTTCGGGCCGAGCGGGATGACCAGCAGCACCAGCAGGTAGGGCACCAGGGCCACCGCCGGCGCCAGCCGGAACACGGCCCGGTCCGCCTCACGCGGGGTGATGTCCTCCTTCTGCACGAACTTGACGCCGTCGGCCACGAGCTGCGCCCAGCCGTGGAAGCCGCCCGCGTACATCGGGCCGAGCCGGCCCTGCATGTGCGCCATCACCTTGTGCTCGGCCTGCCCCACCAGCAGCGGCAGGGTGAGGAACGCGACCAGCACGCCGCCCACCCGCAGCACCAGCTCCACCCAGAGCGGCATCAGGCCGTACCCCCGTCGTCGTCGGTCCGGTCACCGCGCGCCGGCGGGTCCGCGACCGGGCCGCCCGGGCTCGCGCCGGCCGCGGGCTGGTCCGGCGCTGCCGGGCCGTCGCCGGTGCCGGTGGGCCGGGGAGTACGCGCCGGACGGGCCCCCGGGGCCGGCCGAGCCGGCCGGTCACCGGCCGGTCTGGCCGGGGTGCCACCGCGCGGGCCCTCCCCCGCCCCACCCGCTCCGGCCGGGGTGGGCGTGGCGCCCCACTCGCCCGGAGCGGGCACGCCCGGTGGGCGGATCGGTCGGCGGCCACCGCCGGCCTCGGACTCGCCCGGTTCCTTCGCGCCCGGCCAGGGCTTGGCCACCCGGGAGGCGAGCACGAACTCCTTGCGCAGCGGATGGCCCTCGAACTCGGGAGGCAGCAACAGCGGTCGCAGCTCCCCGTGGCCGGCGAAGCCGATGCCGAACATCTCGTGCGTCTCCCGCTCGTGCCACGCGGCACCCGGGTAGACGTCGACCACCGAAGCCACCGTGGCCGCGCTGCGGGGCAGCCGGGTGCGCAGTAGCACGCCGTGCCGTAGCCGGGTCGACCAGAGGTGCGCCACCACGTCGAAGCCCTCGGTGAGCTCGTCCACCGCGGAGAGCCAGTCGAAGAAGTCGCAGGCCAGCTCGGCGTCGTCGCGGGCGGCGCAGAGCGCGTCCCGCCAGCTCGCCGCCGGCACGTCGACGGTGGCCCGGGCGTACCGCTGCCCGCCGGAGACCGACGGGGTCGCCTTGACCGGCGCGAGCAGCGCGACCAGCCGAGCACCGACCTCTTCCGGAGTCATGCCGCTGATCCTAGGGCCTGTGTCGAAGTCCCCGTTCGAGCCGAGGCACGGTTCGGGCACCGACGATCTGCCGGCTTTGCGGAGCGGCCAGGTGCTCGGCGGGGAAAGATGAGGGCGTGCGTGCTGTCACTGTGAAACCCGGAGTCGCCAACTCGCTGAGCCTCGTCGAGGATCAGCCCGAGCCGGCACCCGAGGAGGGTGCCGTCCTCGTCGAGGCGCTGGCGGTGGGGATCTGCGGCACCGACCACGAGATCATCGCTGGGGAGTACGGCGAGGCGCCGCCCGGCGAGGACCGCCTGATCATCGGGCACGAGTCGTTGGGCCGGGTGCTGGAGGACCCGACCGGAACCCTGCAACCCGGCGAGCTGGTGGCCGGGATCGTCCGGCACCCCGACCCGGTGCCCTGCCCCAACTGCGCGGTCGGCGAGTGGGACATGTGCCGCAACGGGCAGTTCACCGAGCACGGCATCAAGGGGCTGCCCGGGTTCGCCCGCGATCGTTGGCGGATCGAGCCCCGGTACGCGGTCCGGCTCGAGCCGGCGCTGGCCCGGGTCGGCGTGCTGCTCGAACCGACCAGCGTGGTGGCCAAGGCGTGGGACCACATCGAGCGGATCGGGCACCGGGCCGAGTGGCAACCGCAGACGGTCCTGGTGACCGGCGCGGGGCCGATCGGGTTGCTGGCCGCGCTGCTCGCCACCCAGCGCGGGCTCGCCGTACACGTGCTGGACCGGGCGACCTCGGGGCCGAAGCCGGAGCTGGTCGCCGCACTCGGCGCCTCGTACCACACGGTGCCGGTCAACGACCTGCCCTTCGAGCCCGACGTGGTGCTCGAGTGCACCGGCGCCCCGACGGTGGTCATCGACGTGATGTGCAAGGCGGCCCCGACCGGGATCGTCTGCCTCGCCGGGGTGTCCAGCGGCGGCCGGATCATCGACTTCGACGCCGGCGCGCTCAACCGGGCGCTGGTGCTGGAGAACAACGTGGTCTTCGGCTCGGTGAACGCCAACGAGCGCCACTGGAGCATGGCCGCTCAGGCGCTCAGCCGGGCCGACCAGTCGTGGCTGGAGTCGCTGCTCACCCGGCGCGTGCCGGTCGAGCGGTACGCCGAGGCGTACACCGCCGAGCCGGGCGACATCAAGGTGGTGCTGGAGTTCGGCGGCTGAGCGGCGGGCCGCCCGGTCAGATGCCGGGCAGCCGGCCGTTGCGGAACAGGTCCACGAAGAGCTGGTGGTCCTGCCGGGCGCGCACCCCGTACGCGTGCGCGAACTCCACCAGGTGGGTGACGAAGCCCGGCTCGTCGGTCTCCACCACGGCCACGATCGCCTCCTCGGTGGAGTAGTCCACCAGGTCGTGGCTCGACTCGTCGTCGGCGACCGAGTGCATCCGCGCCACCGCCCGGCCGAGGTCGGCGAGCACCCCGGTCAGCTCCTCCGGCTCGTTGACGTCGGACCAGTCCAGGTCGGCGGCGTACGGGGAGACCTCGGCGACCAGCTGGCCGGCCCCGTCCAGCTCGGTGAAGCCGAGCCACGGGTCGGCGTGCGCCTGCAATGCCCGCTGCGACTCGGCGGTCCGGTGACCCTGGTGCTGGAAGTAGCCGCGGACCGACTCGTCGGAGACGTACCGGGCCACCGCCGGCACCTGCGCCTGCTTCATGTAGATGACGACGTCGTTCTCCAGCGCCTGGGTGTGTCCCTCCAGCAGCAGGTTGTACGACGGCAGCCCGGCCGAGCCGATACCCACCCCCTTGCGCAGCACCACGTCCTTGATCCTCGCCGCCACCGGGCGCAGCCGGGCCGAGGCGGTGGGCAATGTGCCCAGGTACTCCTCGAAGGCGGCGAGCACCTTGTCGCGGGTGTCCCCGTCGATCTCGAAGACCCCGTCCCCGACGGAGAAGCGCCGCTCGTAGTTGTCGATGGTGGTCTGCTCGGCGAGCAGGTCGACCCGGGTGTTGAGCCGGGCCTGCTGGAGCACCCGGCGCAGCACCCCGTCGGCGTTGTCCAGGGTGATCGAGCCGATGGCGTCGTCCCCGCCGGCGGCGATCGCCCGCAGCTCGGTCAGGTACGACCGGGCGAAGCCGGCCACCAGCTCACCGATCACCGTGTCGGAGAGCGCCTTGCCGTAGCCGAGCAACGCGACGCTGGCCGCGAACCGCCGCAGGTCCCAGGTGAACGGCCCGACGTACGCCTCGTCGAAGTCGTTGACGTTGAACACCAGCTGCCCGGACGCGTTCATGTAGGTGCCGAAGTTCTCGGCGTGCAGGTCACCGTGGATCCACACCCGGCCGGTCCGCTCGTCCAGGAACCGGTCGTCGGCGAAGTCGCCGAGCTGGTCGGCGTAGAACAGGGCGGCGCTGCCCCGGTAGAAGGCGAACGGCGACGCGGCCATCTTGCGGAACTTGCGACGGAAGGCGGCCGGGTCGATCGCCATCGACGCGCCGAACTCCTCGGTCAGCACGTCGACGATGTGGGCTGACCGCTGGTCCACGGAGTTGCTCATGGTGCGCAGGCTAGCTCGGCCGGACCACCCGGGGCGTCAGACAACCGACTGGTCCGCTCGGCCGACGGGCCGATGCGGCTGCGGGTGCGGGTCAGCCGGCGGCGGGTGGGCGTACCGGCGGGGCGGTGAGCGAGTCGACCGAGCGCGGGGCGGCGCCGTCGCGGGGTGCGGCGTCCACCGGCGCGGCGAGCAGATCCGGGCGGGACACCCCACCGAGGCCGGACTGCTCGGCGGCGATCTTCTCCTGGAGGCGCAGGATGCCGTGCAGCAGCGCCTCCGGCCGGGGCGGGCAGCCGGGCACGTAGACGTCGACCGGGATGAGCTGGTCGACGCCCTTGGTGACCGAGTACGAGTCCCAGTAGGGGCCGCCGCAGTTGGAGCAGGCGCCGAACGAGATGACGTACTTCGGCTCCGGCATCTGGTCGTAGAGCCGTTTGATCGCCGGGGCCATTTTGTCGGTCACCGTGCCGGAGACCACCATCAGGTCGGCCTGCCGGGGGCCGTGGGCGAACGGGATCACGCCGAGCCGGATGAAGTCGTGCCGACCCATGCTGGTGGCGATGAACTCGATCGCGCAGCAGGCCAGGCCGAAGTTGAAGACCCAGAGCGAGTAGCGGCGGCCCCAGTTCAGCACGAACCGGATCGGCTCGCCGAGCACTGCCGGCAGCTGCACGAGCGTCCCCTTCCTGTCCCCCACCGGACAGTCAACCACAGCGCCCGACGCCGACCCGGTGGCCGGATGGCCCGGCCGGGCCCGCGCAACGCGTGTCCGGACACGCCTTGATCCGCCATGATCGATACGAGCCGTGGCACAGTCAGCTTTCCGGCGGTCGCAACCTTCCCCGGCGTCGCGGTGTGTCACCTCTGTCGGGGGTGCCCGACGCCGTCCGCCACGGGGGAGAGCGAGTGACTGTGACGAGAGATGTTCGGGCGGGTGAGCCGCCGCCGGACCAACTACACGACGCCGGGCCCGAGCGGGCCGAGCTGAGCTTCGACGACTTCTACCACGCACACTATCGCGGCCTGGTGGTGCAACTCGCCGCCTACACCGGAGACCGCGGCCAGGCGCAGGACCTGGTCCAGGAGGCCTTCTGCAAGGCGTTCGCGCGGTGGGACCGGGTGGCTTCCTACGACGACCCGCTGGCCTGGGTCCGCAGGGTCGCCTGGAACCTCGGCCACAACCGGTGGCGACGACTGCGCACCGCGCAGGCCTACCTGCTGCGGCAGCGGGAGACGCACGTCGCCGGGCCGACGCCGGACCGGGTGGCGGTCGACGCGGCGCTGGCGAAGCTGCCGCCCCGGCAGCGCCGGGCCGTGGTGCTGCACTATCTCGCGGACCTGACGGTGGCCGAGATCGCGGCACAGGAGCGGGTCGCCGAGGGCACGGTCAAGTCCTGGCTGCACCGGAGCCGGACGGCGCTGGCCGGGTATCTGCGTGACACCACCGAGGGGGTGGAAAATGTTTGAGCTGGAACGCGTCGACCTCGCCGCGGAGTTCAACCGGTACCGCGGCACGATGCTGGCCGAGATCGCCGTACCGGGGCCGGCGGAGGTCCGGCGGGCGGTACGCCGGCGACGGCGTCGCCACCTCGCCACGGCCGGAGTGGCGGCGGTGGCGCTGCTGGGCGGCCCGGCCGTCGGGTACGCGGCCCTTGACCGCCCCGATCCGTCACCCGGGCCGGTGGATCCCACCCCCAGCGTGACCGCGAGTCCCACGCCGAGCGGCTCGCCGAGCCCCACCGGCGCGCCCTCGGCGACCAGTGCGAGCCCCACCCGGCCCACGGCTCCGGACGGGCGGATCAGCCGCGCCCAACTGCTCGCCGCACGGGTGGACCTGCCGGCCTGGCGATCGGGGCCACCCGACTGCCCGGTGAGCGGGGTCCGGCTGGTCGGCGACCCGGGCAGCGCCAAGGAGGGGACGAACGCCCTCGAGGCGATCGATTACGCCGACGTCGACGGCGACGGTGCGACGGAGACCGTGGCCATGCTGCTGTGCTCGTTCGGCAGCGGTGGACCACAGCAGGTCGTCGCGTTCGACCGGGACGAGGCAGGCAGGATCGTCACAATCGGCCGGGTGGTGGCCACCAGTCGCGAGAAGCCGCAGTGGTTGACCGGGCTGGACGGGCGCTCCGACGGCACCGTCCGGGTGGAGGTGGCCGACCTGCACCCGGGCGGTGGCTGGCCGGGCGAGTGGTCGCAGCGGCAGTGGCGCGGGTACCGCTGGACGGGCGAGCGGTTCTCGCAGGTCGAGGGACCGACGTCGTTCGGACCCAACCCGTACTCCACGGACCTGGCGGTGACCGCGCAGGATCTCATCCTGGCCGATGACCCCGCCGACGGTTCGCGGGTCGGCGCGGTCCAGGTGCGGGTCCGCGCCCTCGGGGACCGGCGCGTCGACGAGGTCTTCCTTGAGCTGGACCTGCCGGCCTCCCTCGCGCCGGACGGCCCCGGATGGTCCGGCTGCGGGCCGGACCCCGGGGAGTACGGGCCCGAACTGCGGTGCCGACTGGGCCCGATCAAGCCGAACGGCGAGCTGACCGTGCGCCTCGGCGTGCGACTGCCCCCGGGCACCGAGCTACCGCCGGGCACGGCAACGGTGCGCGGCACGGCAGCCGGCCCCGGCGGGCACTACCTGATCGATCCCGTCATCGCGAACAACGAGGACACCATCGCCTACCGGTGAGCGTCGGTGGGGGTGACGGCGAGGCCGCCACCCCCACCGGTCACCAGGCCGGCCGTTGCAGCAGGCCGACGAACTCCACCAGCAGCCGCTCGCGCAGCACGGGCGGCGCGGCGTCGAGCAGAGTGTTCACCAGCGCCATCCGCTCCGGCAGCGGCGCGGCGGTCGACGCGCCATCCGGGCTCGAACCGGCGGCGGGTTCGGCGCCCAGGCCCAGTCCGGCGGCCAGGCCCGCCACCAGTTCCGGGGTCAACGCGTCCGGGGTGAGGGCACCGGCCAGGGCGGCCAGCTCCGCGGGCAGCCGGACCGGGCCGGCCGCCAAAGCCGCGGCCACCGCGTCGGCCAGATCCGGCCCGAACTCGGCAACCCGGGGCGCGACCGCGGCGGTCACGGTGAGGTGCACGCTGGCCGGCAGACCGGCGTACGACAGCTGGGGCTGGGTGTGCCAGCCGCGTGCCGTCAGCTCGTCGACCAGGACGAACAGGTCCGGGCCGCCCTCGGTGGCGGTGAAGCAGACCACGGTGGACTCCGGCTCGGCCATCAGCCGCAGCCCGTCGACCTCGCGCACGGCGGCGGCCAGTCCGGCCACCGCGTCCCGGGTCCGTTCGGCCAGCGTCAGGTACCCGGCGTCGCCGAGGTGCCGCAGGGTCGCGTACGCGGCGGCGATCGGCCCGCCGGAGCGGGTGGACGCGATCACCGGATTGATCATGGTGTAGCCGGGCCAGTCCGCGTACGCGAAGTACTGCGGGGCGCGCAGCGCGGCATCCCGGTGCAGCAGCACCGACACCCCCTTCGGCGCGTACGCGTACTTGTGCAGGTCCACCGAGATGGAGGTGACCCCGGGTACCGCGAAGTCGAACGGCGGCACCGGCTCACCGAGACGTCGCAGGTACGGCAGGGTCCAGCCGCCGAAGCAGGCGTCCACGTGGCAGCGCACCCCGGCGCGGGCCGCCGCGGCGGCGATCTCCGCGACCGGGTCCACCACGCCGTGCGCGTACGACGGTGCGGAGCAGGCCACCAGCACCGTCTCCGGGCGGATCGCCGCGGCCATCGCGGCCGGGTCCGGGCGCAGCGTGTCCGGGGAGACCGGCACCACGTCGAGCGCCACCCGCAGGTAGTGCGCCGCCTTGGCGAACGCCGCGTGCGCGCTCGCCGGCACCACGATCCGGGGTGCGACCTGCTCCGGGTGGGCGTCGCGGGCCGCCTTGACCGCGAGGATCAGCGACTCGGTACCGCCGCTGGTGACGCTGCCGGCGACGTCCGGGGCGGTCGTGCCCGGCCCACCGCCGAGCACCCGGCCGGCTGCGGCGACCAGCGCGTTCTCCATGGCCAGCAGGGACGGGAACGCCGTCGGGTCCAGCCCGTTGACGTGCGCGCTCTCGCGGTGCGCGGCGGCCGCCAACTCGTCCAGCCCCGGCACGGCCGGGTCGTACACGTACGCGAACAACCGCCCCCCGTGCGTAGGCCGATCACCGGCCCGCAGCGCACGAACCTCCGCCAGAGCGACGTCCGCGGCCACCCCGTCGGCGGAGAGCGCCCCGGCCCCCACCCTGGTCTCGTCGATCATGGAGTCATGGTGCCCTTCTCGTGACGGTCAACGGCTTTCGTCCCCCACCACAACTCCATGATCGGCGCGGCGGTGGTGCGCGGCGGCGGCCAGGACGGCGGGGGTGAGGGTGTAGCGGCGGAGCAGGAGGACCGGGGGGCCCACCAGGAGTGCCGGTAGAACGGTGAAGCCGAGCAGGACGCCGAGGCGGGCGAGGTCGGACTGGGCGGCCGCCGTGCCGGTGTCGGAGGAGACGTAGCCGGAGAGTTGGAGCACCAGACCGTAGATGCCCGGGCCCAGGGCCAGGCCGAAGGTCTCCCCGGCGGTCCAGAGGCCGGTGAACACGCCCGCCTGCCGCCGGCCAGTGCGCGCCGTGTCGTACGCGATGCAGTCCGGCAGCATGGCCAGGGCGAACACCTGCTGCCCGGCGTACCCGACGCCGATCACCGCGACCAGCAGGTAGACCGCGACCGGCGGCAGTACCGGCGCGGCGACCAGGGCGAGCGACCCGGCGGCGAGGATCAGCGCGGCGGCGACCAGGGCGGCCCGCTTGCCCAACCGGGCGCCGACCAAGGCCCAGATCGGCATCACCAGCAGCGCCGGTCCGACGAAGCAGACGAAGAGCAACGTCGGCCCGCTCTGCTCGTCGCGCAGGATCTGCCCGGCGAAGTAGTTGACCCCGGCCAGGATGGTCGCCACCCCGGCGGACTGCACCACGAAGCAGATCAGCAGCGCCCGGAACGGCCGGTTGGCGCCGGCGACGGCGAGCTGGGCGCGCAGTGTCGGCTCGCTGCCGCCCACCGTGCCGGTCGGCGCGGACCGGGTGCCGAGGAACGCGCCGATCGAGCCCAGGGCGATCAGCACCGCCACGAACAGCCCCATCCACCGGTGCCCGGGCACACCGTCGCCGCCGGCGGTCACCACCAGCGGGGCGACCGCGCCGGAGACCAGGATGGCCAGCGCCAGCACGGCGATCCGCCAGGTCATCAACCGGGTGCGTTCGGTGTAGTCGTCGGTCAGCTCGGCCGGCATCGCCACGTACGGCACCTGGAAGAAGGCGAACGCGGTGGCGGTGGCCAGGAAGGCGAACGCCACGTACGCCGCGGCGGCGGGGCCGCGGTCGAACGGCGCGGCGAAGATGGCCGCGAAGAGCACGGCGAGCGCGAGACCGGCCACGAGCAGGTACGGCCGGCGGGCGCCCCAGCGTGACCGGGTGCGGTCGGAGATCCGCCCGGCGACCGGGTTGACCAGCACGTCCCATGCCTTGGGCAGCAGCACCAGCAGGGCGGCCACCCCGGCGGCCACGCCCAGCGTGTCGGTCAGGTACGGCAGCAGCAGCAGCCCGGGCACGGTGCCGAACGCGCCGGTGGCCAGGGAGCCGAGCGCGTATCCGGCGTGCACTCCCCGGGGTAGCGTGCCGGCGGCTGGCGTGCCGGCATCACCCGGCGGCGGGTTCATGGGGCCGAATGTTACTCACGTTATGGCGGAGGTCACATCCCCTCCTCCGGCGACCAGCCCGCCACCCGGATGTCCACACCATCGCCGCGCAGCGGCGCGCCCTCGGCCCGCAGCCGGGCCCGCGCCTCCCGCTCGTGCCCCGGGGGCAGCCGGCCGCTGGAGGTGACCACCCGGTGCCAGGGCACCGAACCGCCGTGCCGGGCCATGATGTTGCCGACCAGCCGGGCCGAGGCGCGGCCGGAGCGCTCGGCGAGAGCGTCGGCGACCCCGCCGTACGACATCACCCGGCCCTCCGGAATCCGCTCGACCAGGTCGAGGACCGCCTCGACGTACTCGTCAGGTGTCACAGTCGGCCACGATATGGGAACGCAACCGGGCCGCACCGCACCGACCACGCAGAATGGGCGGGTGCGCGACGCAGTCACGGCGGCCCGGCGGGTCGTCGTCAAGATCGGGTCCTCCTCGTTGACCACCGCCACCGGCGGGCTGGCCGACGAGCGGGTCGACGCGCTGGTCGACACCCTCGGTCGGCTCGCCACCGAGGGGCGCGAGCTGGTGCTCGTCTCCTCGGGCGCGATCGCCGCCGGCCTGGCCCCACTCGGGCTGACCCGACGCCCGCGCGACCTCGCCACCCAGCAGGCCGCCGCCAGCGTCGGGCAGGGCCTGCTCATCGGCCGGTACGCGGCGGCGTTCGCCCGGCACGGGCTGACCGTCGGGCAGGTGCTGCTCACCGTCGACGACGTGACCCGGCGGGCGCACTACCGGAACGCGTACCGCACCCTGCGCAAGCTGCTCGACCTGCGCGCGGTGCCGATCGTCAACGAGAACGACACGGTCGCCACCGAGGAGATCCGGTTCGGCGACAACGACCGGCTGGCCGCCCTGGTGGCCGCGCTCGTGCACGCCGACCTGCTGGTGCTCCTCTCCGACGTGGACGCGCTCTGGACCGGTGACCCGACCCGACCGCACTCCACCCGGATCACGGAGGTCCGCGACGAGAACGACCTCGCCGGGATCACCATCGGGGGGGCCGGGCGGTCCGGCGTCGGCACCGGCGGCATGGTGACCAAGGTCGAGGCGGCCCGGATCGCCACCGGCTTCGGCATCCCTGTGGTGCTCACCGCCGCCGGCCTGGCCGCCCCCGCGCTGGCCGGCGAGACGGTCGGCACGCTGTTCCACCCGCAGCGGCAGCGCCCGGCGGCCCGACTGTTCTGGCTGGCCCACGCCACCTCACCCCGAGGTCGGCTGCACCTCGACCCGGGCGCGGTGGCCGCCGTCGTCGGGCGGCGCAAGTCGCTGCTGCCGGCCGGCATCACCGCCGTCGACGGGGCGTTCACCGCCGGGGACCCGGTGGACCTGGTGGACGCCGGCGGCGCGCCGGTCGCGCGCGGGCTGGTCAACTACGACGCGGTGGAGCTGCCCGGGCTGCTCGGTCGCTCCACCTCCGAACTCGCCGCGGCGCTCGGCCCGGCGTACGAACGGGAGGTCGTCCACCGCGACGACCTCGTCCTGCTGTAAGCAAGGGCACCTTGCCAACGCCTGGCGTTGTACAAGGGGCCCTTCCTAACGCGAGGAGTGCGAGATGAGCGTCAGCGAGCAGGCCCGGCGGGCCCGGGCGGCGGCGGAGACGCTGGCCGTGGCGACGCGTACCGCCAAGGACGCCGCGCTGGCCGCGATGGCCGACGCGCTGGTGGCGCGTACACCGGAGATCCTGGCCGCGAACGCGACGGACCTGGCGGCCGGCCGGGAGGCCGGGCTGAGCGCGGCCGTGTTGGACCGGCTCGCGCTCGACGCGGGCCGGGTGGCCGGCATCGCCGACGCGCTGCGCCAGATGGCCGCGCTGCCCGACCCGGTCGGCGAGGTGGTCCGCGGCTCGACCCTGCCCAACGGGCTGGAGCTGCGCCAGATCCGGGTGCCGTTCGGGGTGGTCGGCATCATCTACGAGGCGCGCCCCAACGTGACCGTGGACGCGGCCGGGATCTGCCTGAAGTCCGGCAACGCGGCGCTGCTGCGCGGGTCGTCGTCGGCCGCGCACTCCAACGCCGCGCTCGTCGCGGTGCTGCGCGACGCGGTCGCCGGGGCCGGGCTGCCGGCCGACACGGTGCAACTGCTCGACGCCAGCTCCCGCGAATCGGTCAAGGAGTTGATGCGCGCCCGGGGGCTGGTCGACGTGCTGATCCCGCGCGGCGGCGCGTCGCTGATCCGCACCGTGGTCGAGGAGTCGACCGTGCCGGTCATCGAGACCGGGGTCGGCAACTGCCACGTCTACGTGGACGCCGCCGCGGACGTGGCGCAGGCCGTGGCGGTGACGCTGAACGCCAAGACACAACGGCTGTCCACCTGCAACACCGCCGAGTCGCTGCTGGTGCACGCGGACGTCGCCGACGCGTTCCTCCCGCCGATGCTGGCCGCGTTCGCCGAGGCCGGGGTGACCGTGCACGGCTCGCCCGAGGTGACCGGACATTCCGCCGCCGTGGTCCCGGCCACCGAGGAGGACTACGCCACCGAGTACCTCTCGGCGGACATCTCCGTCGCGGTCGTCGACTCGCTCGACGCGGCGGTCGCGCACATCCGGCGGTACGGCACCGGGCACACCGAGGCGATTCTCACCGACTCGGCGAGCGCGGCCCGGGAGTTCGTCGCCCGGGTGGACGCGGCGGCGGTGATGGTGAACGCCTCGACCCGGTTCACGGACGGGGGCGAGTTCGGTTTCGGCGCGGAGATCGGCATCTCGACGCAGAAGCTGCACGCCCGGGGCCCGATGGGCCTGCCCGAGCTGACCAGCACCAAGTACGTGGTCACCGGGGCCGGGCACCTGCGCTAGCCCGCGCCGGGCCTCAGCTGAGGGCCGCCGGCCGGAGACACCTCAGCTGAGCGACCGCCGGAGACGCCTCAGGTGAGCGCCGCTGGCCGGCACGCCCGGATGGCGGACAGCGTGGAGTGCACGTCGAACTGGTGCCCGTCGTCGCTCTCCCAGCCGCCGTCACTGCGCTGGGTCTCGGTCAGCCGGCGCAGGGCCCGCACCATGATCCAGTCCTGCGGGTCGATGCCGACCCTACGCAGCGTGGCCGCCAGCCAGGCCACGTCCCCCGGGGACATCTTGGGCATCCGCTCGGCGAGCACCACCTGGATCCGCGCCGACTCCTGGAACATGTCCTGCCGGTGCAGCACGGCCGCGCTCAGCCAGCCGGCGGCGAGGAAGGACGGCCAACTGCCGTCCGGGCGCAGCCGTTTGGCGAGCGAGTGGGCGGCCGCCTGCACCACCCCCGCGTACGCCCCTCCGACCCGGTGATCGAGCGGGCCCGCGGCACGGGCGTCCAGGCCGGCCACGGTGAGCCAGAAGCCGGCGTTGGCCGTGAGGAACAGCCCTGCCTCGGGGTCGCCGGGGCGGGCCCACTCCGGAGCCGAGTCGGCCAGCGTCGGGTCCTCGTCCCAGCCGCCGTCGGCCTGCTGGCGCGAGGCCAGCCAGTCCAGTGCCCGGCGTGCGGCGGGACGACCGAGCGCACCCAGGTCGTCCAGCTCGGCGAGCCGGAAGCAGGTGGCGTCGATCGAGGCGATCTCGCCGCCCCAGGTCGCCGGCCAGCCCCCGTCGGGTGCCTGGCCGACCTCGGCCGTCTCCAGCAGCTCGGCGAGCACCGGCGTGCCGTTGCGCAACCAGGAGAGGCGGGCACGCTCCACCGCGTCCCCGTGCGCCACGACGAACCCGATCGCGGCATCCAAGTCGACCACGGCGGGAACGCTACCTGCGCAGACGCGTCACCGCCTCGGGGAATCGGCCAGCCGGGGATGGCTGCGCCGCTGCCGGCTCAGGGCCTCTTGGAGCCGCCTGTGTCGATTCGCTGGCGCATCCCGGCCGGCGGGCCCGGCCACGCCGTGCGAGAGCCGGGGCAGCGGTGTCCGCAGCCCCGGCTCCGGCCGGTCAGTACGCGGGCAGCGCGGGGTCGACCTGCTTGATCCAGGAGAGCACGCCGCCCTGCACGTGCACGGCGTCGCGGAATCCGGCCGCCTTGAGCGCGGCGAGCGCCTCCGCCGAGCGGACGCCGGACTTGCAGTGCAGCACGATCTGCCGGTCCTGCGGCAACTGGGCCAGCGCCTCACCGGAGATGATGTCGCCCTTGGGGATCAGGGTGGCGCCGGGGATCCGGACGATCTCGTACTCGGCCGGCTCCCGGACGTCGACCAGGAAGATGTCCTTGCCGGCGTCCTGCCACTCCTTGAGCTCCAGCGCGGTGATGGTCGAGTCGACCGTCGCCTCCTGGGCCTCCTCGGAGACCGCGCCGCAGAAGTCCTCGTAGTCCTCCAGCAGGTCGGTGACCGTCGGGTTCTCGCCGCAGAGCGCGCAGTTCGGGTCCTTGCGGACCTTGATCTTGCGGTATTCCATCTCCAGCGCGTCGTAGACCATCAGCCGGCCGACCAGCGGCTCGCCGATGCCGGTGAGCAGCTTGATCGCCTCGTTCACCTGGATCGAGCCGATCGACGCGCAGAGGACACCGAGCACGCCGCCCTCCGCGCAGGACGGCACCATGCCGGGCGGCGGCGGCTCCGGGTAGAGGCACCGGTAGCAGGGGCCATGCTCGGCCCAGAACACCGACGCCTGGCCGTCGAAGCGGTAGATCGAGCCCCAGACGTACGGCTTGCCGAGCAGAACCGCCGCGTCGTTGACCATGTACCGGGTGGCGAAGTTGTCGGTGCCGTCGACGATCAGGTCGTACCGGGCGAAGATCTCGCGGACGTTCTCCCGGTCCAGCGCGGTGTTGTGGATCTCCACGTTGACCAGCGGGTTGATCTCGCGGATCGACGCGGCGGCGGACTCGGCCTTGGACCGGCCGACGTCGGACACGCCGTGGATGACCTGGCGCTGGAGGTTGGACTCGTCGACGGTGTCGAAGTCGATGATGCCGAGCGTGCCGACCCCGGCCGCGGCCAGGTACAGCAGGGCCGGTGAGCCGAGGCCACCGGCGCCGACACAGAGCACCCGGGCGTTCTTCAACCGCTTCTGCCCGGCCACCCCGACGTCCGGAATGATCAGGTGGCGGGAGTAGCGGCGGATCTCGTCAACGGTCAGCTCGGCGGCGGGCTCGACGAGCGGGGGTAGCGACACGGTGGACTCCCCGGGATCGGCGGTGTGAACCGCGTCATTGTTGCTCGCCGGCGCCCTGCTCGGCCATGAGGGAGGACACGTGGCCCGCGATGCGGGAGTGGGAATAACCGACGACCGGGTCGATCAGGGGACGATGTCCCCCGCGTATCGGCGGCCGTCGAGGTACGGCCAGGCATTGGCGACGCAGCCCTCCAGGCCGTACGTCTGCTGCTGCATCACCGGCGCCGGCTCGCCCGGGCCCGGACAGGCCTCGTGCTCCTCGCCGAACTCGTGGCCGACCTCGTGGTTGATCACGTAGGTCCGGTACGTCTCCAGCGGTGCGCCGTAGTCGGGGACCGCCTCCAGCCAGCGGGCCAGGTTGATGATGACCTGGCCGGGGAGCCGGCAGGAGGTGTAGCGCTCGGTGGTCAGGCCGCCCTCGGCGCACATCCGCTCAGACGTGACCGGGGTGGCGAGGTAGATGGTGAAGTCGGCGGCACCGGCGTCGGCCACCCGCTGCACCCGCAGCTCGCCGGAGGCGATCCAGCTGCGCGGGTCGGCCAGCACCCCGTCCACCGTGGCGGCGAAGGCGTCGGCGTCCTGGCCGGTGCCGCGTTCGACGGCGACCCGGTAACGACGCAGCGGCCCGTCCTCACCGTGCAGTGCAGTTTCGCCGTCGGCCGCGGTGAACCGTCCCGCGCCGACCGACGGGTAGCTGGTGGGTGCCGGGTGCGCGCCCACTCCACCGCCATGACCCATCCGGCCATGGGTGACGGGTGGCGCCTCGGCCGGCGGTTCGCCATCGCGGGTCACCGTCACTCCGGCGGCGACGGCGAGCAGGAGCAGGCCGAGCAGCATGCTGCGACGGCGTCGTCGGCGCATCCGGACGACCGCGGACCGCACGTCCCGGGCCCGGTACGCCGACCGGCCGAACGGGCCGGGCGGCCGTGGCGGGCCGTAAGGGGACGACGGCGTCATGACGTCGAGCCTGCCAGATGAATCGGGCATCTCCTCGTCTTTGCCGCTATTGACGCAAAGTACCTGTTGGCGACGGTCATTCGACCGTTGGACCAGCCGGTCAGAGCGCGGGGCCGGCGTAGCGGCGACCCTCGAGGTACGGCCACTGATTGACCCGGCACCCGTTCAGGAACAGGGTCTGCTGCATCATCACCGGAGCCGGCCGGCCGGCGCCCGGGCAGCGCTCGTGCCGGTGCCCGAGCTGGTGGCCGACCTCGTGGTTGACCACGTACGTCCGATAGACCGCCAGCGGCACGCGGGCCGAGACGAAGTGCGGCACGGACAGCCGCCACCGATCCAGGTTGATGATCACCTTGCCGGGCGCCCGGCAGGAGGTGTACGGCCGGCCGCCGACCCGGATGTCCACTCCACCATCGGCGCACATCCGGCTCGCCGTGCGGGCGGTGGCCAGGTAGACGGTGAAGTCACGGGCCGCACCCCCGGGCACCTGCTGCAACCTCAGCCGGCCGCTGTCGACCCAGCTGCCCGGCCCGGCAAGTGCCGTCTGGACCGCCCGCCCGAACGCAACCGGATCCTCCCCACTGCCCGACTCGACCGCCACCCGGTAGCGCCGCAGCTCACCCGCGCGGCCCAGCACCGGCCCGGTGCGGTCGTCGTAGCCGAACCGGCCGGTGCCGGCGGTCGGCACCGCCCCGGACAGCCGCAGCACCGGGGGTGGGCTCGACGGGACGACAGGCGACCCGGACGGCGACGGGTCGGCCGACGGCGGCAGCGGTGCGGCCAGTAGCGGCGGCGGCCCGGTGATCTCATCGGCGGCCAGCCGGTCGGCGCCCGGATGCCCGCCCGGCCCCTCGGCGATCACGGTCACCACCGCCCCGATGGCCAGCACGACCGCCACCAGCTGGGCGAGCAGTGCGAGTCGTCGCTGACGGCGACCGGGGCGACGGGAGGACGTGCGCATCCGGCTCAGCCTGCCAGATCAGGCCGCCTGGCGGTCTCCTCCGTTTCGGCGAGTAGGCCGACCACCGCCCGAGCCACCAGTCGAGGCACCTCCAGCTGCGCCACGTGGCCCACGCCGTCGAGCATCAGCAGCCGGCTGTCCGGGATCGCCCGGGCGGTCTGCGGCGCGACCCGCACGTCGACCAGCCGGTCCTGCCGGCCACCCACCACCAGGGTCGGCGCGCGCACCGCCCGGGCGAGCCGCCACAGCGAGCCCGACCCCGGCAGGTACGCCCGCAGGAAACTGGAGACCAGCCCGCGGAACGTCCGGACGTACGCGGCGGCGTAGTGCTCCGCCTCGTAGCGCACCCGGATCTCCTCCAGCGCCTCGGCCCGACGCTGCGCGCAGATCCGGCTGAGGTCGGCGACGCAGGCCTCCAGCACCTGCTGGGCCATCACCTCCGGTGCGAGCTGGGTGAGCCGCCAGGCGACCAGGCGTTCACCCCCGGGAATGGCCAGCACCGGCAGCAGGCGCCCCTGCAACGAGCGACGGAAATCGAGGAACGGCAGCGCGGGAGAGATCAGGGTGAGGGTGCGGACCAGGTCGGGTCGGAGCCCGGCCACCTGGACCACGACCGCACCGCCCAGCGAGTTGCCGAACAGGTGCACCGGACCCCGACCGGAGTGCTCGATCCAGCGGACGACCAGATCGGCGAAGGCCGGCACGGTGTAGCGGCGGCCCGGCTCACTGCGGCCGAAGCCGGGCAGGTCGATGGCCTGGCCATCGAGGCGATCGGCGAGCAGGCCGGCCAGGTCGGTCCAGTTCTGCGATGAGCCGCCCAGGCCGTGCACGTACAACGCCGGCTCCGCGCCGACGGCGGTGGCCGGGGTGTCCCGTACGTACGTGACCGAGCCGTCGAGGCGGACCGCCCGGCCCGGCCACGGCGGCGGGACCCGGTCCTCGGGGAGGAGATGGTCCGGCCAGAGGGTGGCGGGCTTCATCCTTCCAGTCTGCCCCGGACCACTCAGGACAGCAGCGCCTCCAGCCGACGGTTCACCGCTGCCAGCGTCGCCCGGACCACCGCCTGTCGCGGATCGCCGGCGACCAGGGACGAGCCGGCGAGCTGCTCGACCCAGCCCTCGCAGACCAGCAGCACCACCACGGTGGCCACCTCGCAGTTGCCGAACGGCACCACCGCCGCGTGCTCCACGAAGCAGCGCCCCCGCTCGGCGTTCTCCGCGCCGCGCAGCAACTCGTCCACCGCGGCGGCCGCGGCCACCGCGCAGAGCCGCAGGACGTAGCCGTCCACCGCCGGGCCGGTGGCGTAGCCGGCGGCGCTGTCACCGCCGGCCAGCAGCCGGACCTCCACGTTGGCGTCCAGGCCGAAGGTGCTGACCTGCACGTGGTCGATCACCACTCGCGGCCCCGGCGTGCCGCCCGTGTTCAGCGGGCGGGACGGCGCCGACTCCGTGGTGGTCACCTGACCACCGGAGTACGACGTGCCGAGCGTCGCCGGACTGCCGGTGGCCGCACCGGCCGGCGCGGCCGAGACCGACCCCGGCTCCTCCACTGTGGCGCGACCCCGGTGCGGGGCGCTCGCCCGGCGGCGGCGTGAGCCGTCCGTTCCCACCTGCTGGTCAGGGCCTGCCGGCGTGGCCTCGCCCCGACCGCCCGGCGGTCGACCGGCCGCGGGCGACCCGGTGGCCCGCACCTCGCCGGTACGCGGTTCCGCACCGGCGTCCCGCGGCTCGGCGGACCGGGGTTCCGGAGAACGCCGCTCGGCGGACCGGGGCTCGGCCACCCGGGACTCGACGGCCCGGGACTCGACGGCCCGGGACTCGACGGCCCGGGACTCGACGGCCCGGGGCTCGGCCGTCCGGGACTCAGCCGCCCGGCGGCGGACCGGCGGGGCCGGCGTGGTGGGCAGGCCGGGCAGGTTCTGCGGGGCGGCGGCCAGCCCCATCCGCTCCTGGAGCAGCCGGGCCACCTGTCGGCTCACCTCGGCGGGGTCGGCGCCGTCGGCCAGGTCGAGGCGGAGGCTGTGCGCCCCCGCCGGGGTACGGCGCAGGGCCGCGTCCCGCACGCCGGCGACCTCACGAACGGCGTCCAGGATGGCGTTGACGTCGAATCCCTCGGGGCGCTCCCGCAGGGGCGCGGGTTCGTCCTCACGGCGTAGGTGGGTGGCGATGCGGGCGAGTTCCGGGGTTTCGGCGGGTGGCTCCACGGCTGGCGGCTCCGGCACGACGGGCACGTCCGGTTCCGCAGGGACGCGCTGCGGCAGCACCGCCGACGTCTGGTCCGGCAGCCGGGCGCCGTCGGCCGGGTCGGCCGGCGACGCAGGATCGGGGGCGGATCGGCGAGCCGCGTAGGGCGGGGCGCTCGTCGGGGCGGGCGCTGGTGAGGGCCGGTCGCCGCGCCCGGACCCGCTCGTGGCGGGGGCCGGGACGGCACCGGTCGAGGTCGGCGCGGTGGCGGCGGATGACGGGCCGGTCGCCGCCGGAGCCGCGCGGGGCGGCTCGGGGGTCTCCGGTCGGAGCCGCAACGGCGCGGTCGATCGGGTTTCGGGCCGGAGCGGGCCGGACGACTCCCCCGCGTCGCTGGCCCGGGGCGTGCTCGCCGACCGGCCGGCCGGCCAGGACGGACGCTCGGCCGGTGCCGCAGGAAGGCGTCCCTCGGACCAGTCGGCCCGCTCGGTCCGCGCTGCGCTCGCCGGAGTGGCCGGCGACCCGCCGGCCCAGGAGGGTCGCTCCGCAGCGAGCGCCGGCCCGGCCGGTGCCGGGGGCGCGTCGGTCGACGCCGGAGGTGGTCCGGCCGGCGTCGGGGGGGCCTCGGCCGCCGGCCGCGGTGTGTCGGTCGGCGCCGGACCGGCCCAGGACGGCCGGTCGACCGGGGGCGCGCTGGTGGGCGCTGGGTCGCCGGCCCACGACGGACGCGCCGGCGGGGCGCTGGTCGGCGCCGGGTCCGATCCACCGGCCCAGGAGGGCCGGACGGCCGGCGGAGCGCTGGTCGGGGCCGGACCGGCCCAGGACGGACGCGACGGCGGATTGCTGGTGGGCGCCGGGTCCGATCCGCCGGCCCGGGAGGGCCGGTCGGCCCGTGGGGCACTGGTTGGCTCGACCCGGGGGGCACGGGTCGGCGCGGAACTGGCCCACGAGGGCCGGTCGGCCGGTGGGCCGCTGGTCGGGGCGGGACCGCCGGCCCACGGAGGGCGCTCCGCCGGCTCGGCGCGGAACGACTCCGACGGCGTGCTGGTGGGGCTCATCGGCGGCCGTCCACCGGCCCACGAGGGGCCCTCGGCCGGCGCGGCTGTGCCAGGCTCCGCACCGGGCACGCGGGTGCCAGGCTCCGCAGCCGGTGCGGGGGTGCCACGCTCCGCAGCCGGCTCAGGCGTGGCCGCGGGCTCAGGGGCGGCGTGGGCGACGTCGTAGCCGCGGGGCGGATCGGCGCGTACCGGCTCGTACGGGCGGGTCGGCTCGACGCGTGCCGGCTCGTACGGAACCTTGGGCTCGGCGACCCAGCCCGGCGCGGGCTCGTCCGGGGCCGTGCGGGCGGCCGGCTCGCCATCCTGTCGGGACCAGGGCGGCGCCCACCCGCTGCCCCAGCTCGGGCGGTTCCAGCTCGGCCCGGACCAGTCCGGCTCGATGGCCGGCGACTCCCCGGCCCGGGGCGCGTCCCCGGAGCCGTCGGCGACGCGACCCGACTCGGAGTCGTCGGCGTGCCCGCCGGCCCGGTCGGGGGTGCGTCCCTGCTCAGTCGATGCCTCCGGCGCCAGCGGGTCGCGCCAGCCGCGCGCGGCTGGCGGCTCGTCGGCGGCCGGCCGCTCGGCGGTGGGGGCGTGGAAGCCGGGCGGGACCTCGAAGCCCGAGGCGGCGGTGCCGACGGGTGGCACCTGGACGCCGGGCGGCGCGGAGGTTGGCAGAGCGGGGTCGGACCAGCGGCCGCTGCGGCCGGCGACAGGGTCGACGGTGGAGTGTCGGGCCGGGCCGACGTCCGGCTCGCCGGGCGCCTCCTCCTGCGGCGGTACCGGACGTTGGGCGGGCACCACCAGCCGGTCGCTGGCCGGGTCGCGCCGGTCCTCGGCGGTCGATCCGGGCGGCGCGCTCACCGGCGCCGGGCGGCCAGCCAGCGGCTCGGCACCGGGGTGGTGGACGCCGTTGGCCTCGGCGCCCGCGTGGTGGAGGCCGTTGGCGTGGCCGTTGACCCGGGCTGGCGGCTCGGAGGCACCGGGCAGCCCGGCCAGGGGTGCTGGCAGGTCGCCGTGCCGGGTGGAGGACGTACGCCAACCGGACGCTGGGTCGGGCTGCCAGCGCGCCGTCTGTTCGCGGGCATCCTCGCTCTCGGCGGCCCGGGACCACCCGCCCGCCGGGGGCGCCCACCCGCCGCCGGAACGGCCCGGGTTGTCGTGCTGACCCGCTCCGTCACCGTGCTCTCCCGGGGTGGCGGCTCCGGGTTGCCCTGTTTCACTCACCGCGCGCTCCTTGGTCGCCCTCGCTGAGGCTACCGTGTGGTGACAGTGGCGATAAGTTACAGCGGCGGGCCATTTCCACGACGGGGGTCACGGGCCTCGCCCGGTCTGGGGGGAAAATGCCGGCTCGTACAGAGAACTCGGAGGATCCCATGACCGCTGTGGGGAACGGTGCACAGACCGCCGGCCGGCCCACCCGCCTGCCCCGCTCGGCGCGCCGTAAGCAGCTTCTCGCGGCGGCGCAGGAGGTGTTCGTCGCGCAGGGCTACCACGCCGCGGCCATGGACGACATCGCCGAGCGGGCCGGCGTCTCCAAGCCGGTGCTCTACCAACACTTTCCCGGAAAGATGGACCTCTACCTGGCGCTGCTGGACACGCACTGCGACGCCATCGTCGCCAAGGTGCACGACGCGATGCGCGGCACCAGCGACAACAAGGAACGGGTCAGCGCGTCGGTGCGGGCGTACTTCGACTTCGTCGACCACGAGAGCGAGGCGTTCCGCCTCGTCTTCGAATCGGACCTGCGCAACGACCCGGCGGTGCGGCAGCGGGTCGAGCGGGTCGAGCAGGGCTGCATCGCGGCGATCACCGACACCATCATCTCGGACACCGGGGTGAGCCGGGCGCACGCCGAGCTGCTCGCCTCCGGGCTGGTCGGCGCGGCGGAGACGGCCGCGCAGTTCTGGCTGGCCGGTGGGCGACAGGTGCCGAAGGCCGAGGCCGAGGCGTTGGTGGCGGCGTTGTCCTGGCGGGGCATCGCGAGCTTCCCGCTGCAAGGTGAGTCAGCCTGACCGCCGCCCCCGTGATCGGATAGCCTTCGCAGGGCGGTTCTTTCGCCCCAGTTGAGGAGGCACAGTGGAGGTCAAGATCGGCGTGCAGTACGCGCCGCGCGAGCTGGTTCTGGACAGCGCGCAGTCGCCGGCCGAGATCGAGCAGATCGTGACCGACGCCTTCGCCGGCAACGGCGGCACGCTCTCCCTGACCGACGAGAAGGGCCGGCGGGTCATCGTTCCGGTCGAGAAGGTCGCCTACGTCGAGATCGCCGAGGCGTCGCCCCGGGCGGTCGGTTTCACCGTCCGCTGACCGGTCCGGCCATCGCGGCAGGTCGGCGTCGGCCCGCCTGCCGCGGGCCGGCACCGCACCCGGTGGTCAGTTGTTCAGCCCGACGGTGGCCATCCGCGTGGTGTGCGCGGCGGTGAGCCGCCGGAACAGCGCCGGCACCTCGACCCGGTCGCCCTGCGCGATCAGCGTGGTGAGCGCGGCCCGCTCGGCGGCGACGCGGCCGGCCTGGGAGAGCGCCTCGCCGACCAGCCGCCGGGCCCACATGGAGAGCCGGCCGGCCACCCGGGGGTCGGCGGCGACGGCTACCCGGATCTCCTCGGCGGCGAACTCCGCATACCGGGAGTCGTGCAGCACGTCCAGCACCAGCGCCCGGTCGGGTTCGTCCAAGGTGTCGGCGATCTCCCGGAGGAAGTC
The DNA here is from genome assembly GCF_900143515.1 of Micromonospora cremea. Classification (NCBI taxonomy): domain Bacteria; kingdom Bacillati; phylum Actinomycetota; class Actinomycetes; order Micromonosporales; family Micromonosporaceae; genus Micromonospora; species Micromonospora cremea. Next base: position 1,460,220 of record NZ_FSQT01000002.1, read on the forward strand.
GTCGGTGATGGCGTCACCGACGTACGCCTTGGTCACCACCTCCGCCCAGTCCCGTGGCTCGGTCGAGTCGTGGTACGCCTGCAAGGGCTCCAGGTAGGGTGCCATCGCGTCCTCCGGCGGCACGCCCAGCGCGGTGAGCCGGTCGGCGAGCCGGCGGTAGTTGGCGATCTCGGCTGCGGCCATCTCGCTCAGCGCGGCGCGGCGGTGCAGATCGGGCGCGAGGCGGGCGTCGCCGGCCATCCGTTCGAAGGCGAGCAGCTCCCCGAAGGCGACCAGGCCCAGCAGGTCGGCGACGGCGGGACCGGGGGTGGTCGGCGCGGACACGAGCGCAGGCTACCGCGCGTCGCCTGGCAGGGGTGCCCCGCGCGGGGCACGAGCCCCCAGCTGGGAAGTGGCTCAGGTCACACTTGCCGCCCCCGCGTGGGCGCCGCCCGACCGGGAATCCGGACGGGGGTATGCCTGTTCAGGTAGCATAGAGCAGTTGCCGTGGGCGCCGATCTGATCGAAGCTCAGCCTGCGGCGCGCGTGCGGCCCGGTCCGGCTCGGCAGTCTGCCCCCGACCGTGTGGCCCGCGTCATACCGAACGCGCCCTGAGGACATGACGGGGCGCACCCACGAGAGGGCACCCCCACATCCCCATGAGCGAATTGACTCAAGATCTGATGGACGGCCAGGAACTGGCCCCCACCGCCCCGGTTCGACCGGAGGCTCCCACCTTCGCCGCACTCGGCGCCCGCGACGAGACCGTCGAGGCGCTGGCCGCGGCCGGCATCACCCGCGCCTTCGCTATCCAGGAATACGCGATCCCGATCGCGCTGCGCGGCGTCGACCTGATCGGTCAGGCGCCCACCGGCACCGGCAAGACCCTCGGCTTCGGCGTACCGCTGCTGGAGCGGGTCTTCGCACCGGGCGAGGGCAGCGACGGCGTCCCCCAGGCGCTGGTCGTCGTCCCCACCCGCGAGCTGGGCATCCAGGTCGCCAAGGACCTGGCCGCCGCCGGCCGGACGCGGGGCGTCCGGGTGCTGCCGATCTACGGCGGCGTGGCGTACGAGCCGCAGATCGAGGCGCTGCGCAAGGGCGTCGAGATCCTGGTCGGCACGCCCGGCCGACTGATGGACCTGCAGAAGCAGAAGCACCTGCGCCTGGACCGGGTGCACGCGCTGGTGCTGGACGAGGCCGACCGGATGCTCGACCTGGGCTTTCTCGACGACGTCGAGAAGATCCTGGCGATGCTGCCGGAGGACCGGCAGACCATGCTCTTCTCGGCCACCATGCCGGACCCGATCGTCACCCTGTCCCGGCGCTTCCTGCGCCAGCCGATGACGATCCACGCCGGGCACACCGCCGAGACCGGCCCGTCGCCGCAGACCCAGCAGTTGGTCTACCGCACCCACTCGATGAACAAGGTCGAGGTGGTGGCGCGCATCCTCCAGGCGGAGGGTCGCGGACTGACCATGATCTTCACCCGCACCAAGCGGGCCGCCGACCGGGTCGCCGAGGACCTCGACTTCCGCGGGTTCGCGGTCGCCGCGGTGCACGGTGACCTCGGCCAGGGTGCCCGCGAGCGGGCGCTGCGGGCGTTCCGGGCCGGCAAGATCGACATTTTGGTCGCCACCGACGTGGCGGCCCGCGGGCTCGACGTCACCGGCGTCACCCACGTCATCAACTACGACTGCCCGGAAGACCAGGACACCTACACCCACCGGATCGGCCGGACCGGCCGGGCCGGGGCGACCGGTGTCGCGGTGACCTTCGTCGACTGGGACGACATGCCCCGCTGGCGGATCATCGACAAGACCCTCGGTCTGGACATGCCGGAGCCGCCGGAGACGTACCACACGTCCCCGCACCTCTACACCGACCTGCACATCTCCACCGAGGTCACCGGCACGCTGCCCACCGCCGAGCGGACCCGGGCCGGTCTGTCCGCCGAGATCGAAGAAGACCTGGGCGGGACGCGCCCCCGGCGCGGCGACAGCGGCGGCCGGGGCCCGCGACGTGGCGAGAGCCGCGGCGATGGTCGGGGCGACGGCCGCGGCGAGCGCCGCGGTCGCGGTGACGGCCGTCGGGACCGCACCGACGCCGGCACGCCGGCCGCCGACGCACCCGCGGACAACGCCGCCGTCGACGAGGAAGGCACCCGCACCCCCCGCCGCCGGCGTCGCCGCCGGGCCGGCGAGGCGGTCGTGGGCGAGCCGACCGCGGTGATCTCCGCCGACGCGACCCCGGCCGAGCCGGTGCCCGCGACCGACGGTGAGCCGTCCAAGCCGCGTCGCCGTCGGCGCCGTCGTGGTGGCGGTTCCGGCGCGGGTACGCCGGCCGAGGCGACCGCGGACTGACGCACAGCCACACCCGACATCCCCCGCACCGCCCGCGCGGTACGGGGGATGTACACCACCCGCAGAAGATGGAACGATGCCGGAACCACTGGACGCCGCCCTGGCCCAGGTCAGGGCACTACTGCTCGATCCCGCGCTCACCCGGGCGGTCGCCGCCGGGCGTCGCCGTGGCCGCCGCCCGACGGTGGTCCGGGCCGAGCTGCGGCCGGTGACCCTCAAGGCCGGGCCCCGTCTCCAGATCGCGACCTCCGACGGCGCCCGCCCGTACACGCGCAACGTCACCCCCGGTCCGGAGACCGCGGCGGCGGTCGACGAACTGCTGGCCGAGCCGTTCGGCAACTGGCACGTGGAGACGGCGGACGCGACGCTCCAGCTACGGGTGACGAAGTCCGGCGAGGCGCAGGTGCACCGGGGGGCCGCGCCGGCCCGGCCGGTTGCGACACCCGGTGGGAACGACCGGGCGAAGGAGTACCTGCTGGACCCGGGCGATGAGATCTTCGCCGAGATCGGCGGTTCGGCGGCCAAGCGCCGCCAGGTGGACGCGTTCCTGCGGGCCCTGGCGGCGACCCTGCCCGACGAGTTGACCGGTCCGCTGCGGGTGGTCGACCTGGGCTGCGGCAACGCGTACCTGACCTTCGCCGCGTACCGCTACCTGTCCGGCCGGGGGCTCGACGTCGAGCTGATCGGCGTGGATGTCCGGGAGGACCAGCGGCGGCGCAACACCGAGCTGGCACAGCGACTGGGCTGGGCCGACCGGGTCAGCTTCGTGGCCGGCACGATCGCCGACGCTGTCGTCGACCCCGCCCCGGACCTGGTGCTCGCGCTGCACGCCTGCGACACCGCCACCGACGAGGCGCTGGCCCGCGCGGTGCGCTGGGAGGCCCGCTGGGTGCTGGCCGCGCCGTGCTGCCACCACGACCTGGCGAAACAACTGCGCGCCCACCCCGCCCCGGCCCCGTACGAGCTGCTGACCCGGCAGGGCATCCTGCGGGAGCGTTTCGCCGACGTGCTCACCGACGCGCTGCGGGCCGGGCTGTTGCGGGTGCACGGGTACCGGGCCGAGGTGGTGGAGTTCGTGGACTCCCAGCACACCCCGCGCAACCTGCTGATCCGGGCCCGCCGTACCGGCACCGGGTCCACCGGTCCGCAGCGTGCGGAGTACCGCGAGCTGGTGGACCAGTGGCGGGTGACGCCCCGGCTGGAGACCCTACTGGCCGCCGACGAGCCGCCCGCCGCCTAGCGACGGGGGTCGCCCCTCGTCGGCTAGCGACGGCGGTCGCCGTTGTTGCCGCGGTCCCGCCCGCCCGTGCGCTCGCCAGGCCCACGGTCGAGGGCCGACACCCGGTCACCGCCCGCCCGCTGGGCGGCCCACTCGCTGTCGGACGGCCCGGCCGGGAAGGGCACCACGTTGCCCGCGCTCTCGGCGTTGCCGGCCGCGGCGAAGGCGTTCCAGGAGATGTCGACCAGCAGCTTCTTCATCTCCGCGTGCCGGACGGCGGCGTTGTGCTGCAACGCCATCCGGACGCCCAGCACCACCCCCACCAGCGTGGTGGTGATCGCGCCGGTGGCGGCGAGCACGTGAGCGCCGGTCGCCGCGTCGGTGCGGAGTACCAGGACCAGCAGTCAGATCCAGAACGCGGCGGCGAAGACGCCGGCCTTGGCGAAGAAGAAGCTCACCGCACCGGGCTGGTACGGCTGGGGGCGGCTCGAATCGGCCATGGTGCTCCTCGGCGGTGGTCCGGTCGGACGCGGCAGGCGAGCGCGCGCCGTGCCGGAGCGGGCACCGAGCTTAGTGGAAGAACGACGATGATCGCTTGGTACGTGTTCCGGCTGGTTCATATTCTGGCGGCGAAAAAGTCCCGTCTACGGGACGGTTTGTGCGGTCAGTCAATTGTTTCCGGCCCTCGGCGTACTACCCTCAGAGGGCGCATGCCCCAGTGCTTCGGCCGGGAGGGGAAGACCCGCAGGGATGGGTTCCGCAGACGTTTCGGCACAGATGGCCTTCGCCCGCTTCGTCCGGCGTGCCATCGACGACGCTCGCGAGGAACGCGGGTGGACGGTCACCGACCTTGCCGCACACACGGGCGTGGGCCGTTCCACCGTCTTCCGTTGGCTGGCCGGTGACTGGCAGGACTACCCCGAGCTGGCCAAGGTGCGCGGCTTCTGCTCCGCGCTGGATCTGCCGGTCGCGGCCGCGTTCCGGGCGCTCGGGCTGCCCGACGCCGGCCCGGCACCCCGCCGCCGCAACGACGACGGTCCGGTCGAGGCGGACGTCCGCGCCATCCTCGACCGGCTGGCCGACCCCACCGTCCCCGCCGAGGAGAAGCACCACATCCGCGACCTGCTCCGCTACCTGGCCCGCCGCCCCATCCGCCGCGCCGGCTGACCCCACCCCACCCCATCCCCGGACCGCACGGACCCCCGACCGCGCGCGTTGATCATGAAGTTATTGCCACGACACGCCGCGCCGGGAGGCAACAACATCATGATCAACCGGCGGGACCCCAACCGGGACACCGACCCCGGGGTTAGGGGATGGTGAGGGTGAACTCGGCGGTGTGGACTGTGGCGGCTACCTGGAAGTCGAGGTAGAGGCGATAGCGGCCGGGGCCGGGGGTGGTCAGCCAGAACTTGACCTGGCCGTCCACGAGCTCCGGTTCGGGGTGCACGTGCAGGTAGCCCAGGTCGCCCTCGCGTAGCGCCACCAGGTGCCCGTACGCCCCGAGGTAGCGCTCCAGTGGCGCGGCGCCTCCCGCGACGTCGACCCGGAACGTCAGCGGCACCGTCGCCCCGGCCTGCGGGCTGCCCTGGTAGCCGACGGTGAACCCGTCCACCGTCGTCGAGGTCGCCGGCGCCGGGAGCGGCCGGGGCTGGTAGCCGCCCGGGGCGACGAGGTCCGCGCCGAGGGTCACCGCGGTCTGGCCGCCGTCGTCGGCGACCACGGTGAAGTCCGCGTACGCCCGCCAGACGCCGGGCTGCGCGAGGGTCAACGGCACCGACCAGGTGCCGTCCGACGCCATGGTCGGGTGCAGGTGCTGGTAGCCGGTCAGGTCCCGGCGGACCACGACCAGGTGCATCGGCTTGTCGTGCACGACGGCGAAGCGGGTGACCGGCCGGCGCTGCGCGTCGCGCACCTGGAACCGGAGCTGCTCCGAACGGCCCACCGGGAACTCGGTGGCCAGTGGAGCCAGGGTGTACCCGGCGGAGCTGACCGACAGGCCGCCCGGCTCCGCGCCCGCGCCCTGGTCCGCACCGACGGCGCTGCCGTGGTCGTGCGGCTCGGTGCCCGGCGGGTGGGGGTGGTCGGCGGCCAGCGTCGCACCGCCGGTGCTGGTGGCGCCGCCAGCGTTCATCCGGCCGAGGCCGAAGCCGAGCAGCACCGCGAGCACCAGCCCACCGACCACCAGCGCCAGCCGGACCGTGCTCCGGTCCGGCGCGGCGGAGATCCGGTCAGGCACCGCCGGCGCCCAGCGCGTAGCCGGTCTCGTCGACGGCCGCCCGCGGGCAGTGCTCGCAGGCCATCCCGGGGGCGGCGTACGCGCGGGCGACGGACGGCTGATCGGTCATGCCGCCCACGGTACCGCCGCGGCGGGCCGGTCCCGGCCGACGCCGGGACGGCGTGGCGACCGTCGCAATCCGTCCTGTCCGGGAACTTTTCCGCCCTCACCGGGGAGCGGGCCGGTCGCCCAGCGCCACCGCCAGCGAAGAACGCACCGTTCCGGGCGCCAGTGGGAGCGGAGCGTCCGGCGGGCGGAGGAACAGCCCGGGAGTGCTCAGCCGGCCACGGCGAGGGCGAGCGGGAGCACGTCCGGCGCACCGGCCCGACGCAGCGCGCGGGTCAGCATCGTCATCGTCCAGCCCGAGTCGACCAGGTCGTCGACGAGCAGCACCGGGCCGGCCAGCCCGGCCAGCGCGTCGGCCAGCTCGGCCGGCACGGTGAACGCGTCGTGCAGCGCGCGGACCCGCTGGGCGCTGTTGCCGCGCGGCCCGCCGGCGCCACCCGGACCGCTCGGGGAGACCTCGCCGAGCAGCGGCAGCCGCCCCACGGCGGCGATCCGCTCGGCCAGCGAGCCGACCAGTCGGGGCCGCCGCCGGGAACCGACCGCGACCACCGCCACGGGGCGGCGGGGCCACGGGTCGTCGCCGTGCGCCCACGCCTTCAGCACCTCCACCACTGCGCCGGCCACGTCGTCGGGCACCGGCGCGTCGGGAGCCTCCGGGCCGACCAGGTCGCGCAGCCGACCACCCCAACCCAGGTCGGAGAGGCGTCCGACGGCCCGCCCCGGCAGCGCCTGCTCCGCCGGGGGGATCCGGCCCTTCAGGGGTACGCCCACCGCGTCCAGCCCGGTCGGCCAGAGCTTCTTCGGCGCGATCTCCACACCGGGCCGCCCCAGGAACGTCTGCGCGGCGGTGAGCGCGGCCGTCGAGACGTCCGAGCCGAAGAGCGGGTCGGCGCACCGGTCGCACCGGCCGCAGTCGGCCGCCCCGGTGTCGTCCAGGCACTCGCGTAGATACCGCATCCGGCAGCCGGACGTGGTCGCGTACTCCCGCATGGCCTGCTGCTCGACGGTGCGCGCCTCGGCGACGCGCCGCAACCGGGCCTCGTCATAGACCCAGGGCTCGCCGGTGGCGAGCCAGCCACCGCGCACCCGGCGGACCGCGCCGTCCACGTCGAGCACCTTGAGCATCAGCTCCAACCGGGCCCGGCGCAGGTCGACCAGCGGTTCGAGCGCCTGGGTGGAGAGCGGACGGTCGGTGTGCAGGGCGGCCAGCACGGCCCGGACCTGCTGCTCGGGCGGGAACGCGAGGGAGGCGAAGTAGCGCCAGATGGCGGCGTCCTCGGCGCCGGGCAGCAGCAGCACCTCGGCGTGTTCGACGGCCCGGCCGGCTCGGCCGACCTGCTGGTAGTAGGCGATCGGCGAGGGCGGCGCACCGAGGTGGACGACGAAGCCCAGGTCGGGCTTGTCGAAGCCCATGCCGAGCGCGCTGGTGGCGACCAACGCCTTGATCTTGTTGTCCAGCAGGTCCTGTTCGGCGGCCCGCCGGTCGGCGTCGTCGGCCTGCCCGGTGTACGAGGCGACCGGGTAGCCCCGGGTGCGCAGGAACTCGGCGGTCTCCCCCGCCGCCGCGACGGTCAGCGTGTAGACGATGCCGGAGCCGGGCAGCTGGTCCAGGTGATCGGCGAGCCAGGCCAGCCGGTGTGCCGGGCTGGGCAGGTCGAGCACGCCGAGGCGCAGCGACTCGCGGTCCAGCGTGCCGCGCAGGACCAGGGCGTCGCTGCCGTCGCCGGTGCTGAGCTGCTCGGCGACGTCGGTGGTGACCCGGGCGTTGGCGGTGGCGGTGGTGGCCAGCACCGGAGTGCGCTCGGGCAGGTTGCCGAGGAAGGTGCGCAGCCGCCGGTAGTCCGGCCGGAAGTCGTGCCCCCAGTCGGAGACGCAGTGCGCCTCGTCGACCACCAGCAGCCCGGTGGTCGCGGCCAGCTTCGGCAGCACGCCGTCGCGGAAGTCGGGGTTGTTGAGCCGCTCCGGGCTGATCAGCAGCACGTCCACGGCGCCGGCCTGGATCTCGGCGGTGATCTGGTCCCACTCGTCCAGGTTGGCCGAGTTGATGGTGCGGGCCCGGATGCCGGCTCGGGCGGCCGCCTCGACCTGGTTGCGCATCAGCGCCAGCAGCGGCGACACGATGACCGTCGGGCCCGCGGGCTCGTCGACGCCGTCGGCCCCGGCGGGGTCGGTACGCCCCCGCAGCAGCGCGGTGGCCACGAAGTAGACCGCCGACTTGCCCCAGCCGGTGCGCTGCACGCAGAGCACCCGCCGCCGGTCGACGACCAGCGCCTCGATCGCCCGCCACTGGTCCTCACGCAGCCGGGCGTGCTCACCGGCCAGCCGGCGCAGCACCGCCTCGGCCCGCTCCCGTACCGCCGCCCGCTCGTCGCCCATCCGGCATTTCTACCAGCGCCGGGCGTCAGGACCCCGGTTCGCACGGGAGGTTCCGGTCACGATCCAGCGGCCGAGCAGGACACCTCCCCGTGAATTTCCCGTCGATCATGAGGTTGGCGGCGGTCGGGTCCGGCGTGTCGGGCCGCCAACCTCATGATCGACCCGGAAAGGGGGAGCCGGTCAGCGGCGGGAGGGTGGGAGTAGGGAGCGGCGCAGGAGGGTCAGGCGGGAGGTCAGGCTGGCCAGGCCGCCGGGGAAGAAGTAGACGGCCAGGATGAAGAGCGTGCCGAGCACGAAGAGGGGCTGCGAGAGCGGCCGGCTGAGCACGGCGGGCAGGTTCTCCACCGCGTCGGAGCTGCCGAACGCGGTGAGCCGGTGGTCCAGGTACATGTAGAGCACGCCGCCGAGCACCGGACCCCACCGGGTGCCCGGCCCGCCAAGCACCACCATTACCAGCAGCGACAGGGTCAGCTCGGACGAGGTGATGTGCGGCGAGGCGCCACCGACGATCAGGCAGTAGACCACTCCCCCGGCCGCCGCGAGCCCGCCGGCCAGGGTGAACGCCACCAGCTTGTAGCGGTACGGGTCGAGCCCGAGCACCCCGATCCGGCGCTCGTCGTCGCGCAACCCGGCCAGTACCCGCCCGGTCGGCGAGCTGGAGACCCGGTGCACCACGAAGACCACCAGGGCCAGGTACGCCAGCGCCAACCAGTAGAGGTTGACCGTGTTGGTCACCCCGACCAGCCCGGCGGGCAGCCCGGAGACATCCAGCGGCAGGCCCTCCTCGCCGCCGGTGAAGCCGCCGAAGTCCCGGGCCACCAGGATCGCCCCGACCTGGGCGAAGGCCAGCGTCACCATGGCGAACGCGATGCCGACCGTCCGCAGCGCCACCGCGCCGAGCAGCGCGGCCAGGATCGTCCCGCCGGTGACGGTCAGCAGCGCCGCCTGCCAGAGCGGCAACCCGGCCTTGGTGACCAGGATGTCCGTGCCGTACACCCCGGCGGCGAAGTAGAGCGCGTGCCCGAAGGAGAGCATCCCGGTCCGGCCGAAGAGCAGGTCGTAACCGGCGGCGAGGCCACCGAAGACCAGGCAGACGGCGAGCACCTGCAGGGTGCCGGGCGAGTTCAGCGGCCCCTCGAAGATCCCCGGCAGGGGCAGCGTCGAGTACGGCACGATCACCGCGACCACCAGCGCGACCAGTGGCAGGAACGGTCGTACCCGATGCCAACCCCCGCGATCGGAGGTCAGCTCGGCCGGTACCGCCGCCGGCGGGGCGGGCACCTCGGGACTCTTGACCTCGGTCATGCCGTTGCCACCTTTCCGGCGATGCCCTGGGGGCGCAGCAGCAGCACCACGGCCAGCAGCCCGACCACGCACACGTCGCCGAGACCGGAGGGGCCGTAGTAGTTGACGAACTGTTGCAGCAGCCCGACCGCGACCGCCGCGTACGCGGAGCCGACCACCGAGCCCATCCCGCCGATCACCACCACGATGAACGCGAAGATCAGCAGTGAGCCGCCCTGCCCGGGCGAGACGGTGCCGAAGTAGACACCGCCGAGCGCACCGGCCAGCGCCGCGGCGGCCCCACCGATCGCGAAGACCAGGGTGAACGCCTTGCGCACGTCGATGCCGAGCGCGGTGACCATCTCCCGGTTCTCCACCCCGGCCCGGATCACCAGGCCATAGCGGGTCCAGCGGAGGAAGGCGAGCAGCGCGCCGAGCACCAGCACCGCGGCGATGATCAGCAGCAGACCGCCGTTGGGCACCTGCGCGCCGAGGATCCCGGTCACCTCCCGGGTCCAGTCCGGCCTCGGGAACGGCCGGGCGTCGGCCCCCCAGGTGGCCTGGAGCAGCGCCACCCCGGCCAGCGAGAGGCCGACGGTGACCAGCACCTGCTCGATGGTGCGCGAGTAGAGCGGCCGGATCAGCACCAGCTCGACCAGCACCGCGACCAGCGTGCCGGCAGCCACCCCGAAGACGACCGCGAGCACGAAGCCGAACCCGTCCGACCCGGCGCCCGGCAGGTTGCCCGCCGCCCACCAGGTCGCGTACGCGCCGACGCCGAGGAACAGCCCGTGCGCGAAGTTGAGCACGTCGGCCAGGCCGAAGACCAGCGACAGCCCGGAGGCGACCAGGAAGTACAGCGCCGCCAGGCCGAGCCCGGTCAGCGTCAACAGGATCACGGTGCCCATCAGTGACCGTCCTTCCCCGCCGTCGCGGCGCGGCCCGGCGCGGCCGGGTGCTGCGATTCGCCGCTGCCCACGCCCAGCAGGGATCTGGTCAGCGCCGTCTCCAGCAACAGCTCCTGCGCGTCACCGGTCCAGGCCACCTTGCCGGCGGCGAGCACCACCGCGTCCCTGGCGAGCCGCCGGACCACCGCCAGGTTCTGCTCGACGAGCAGCACCGGCACCGACTCCGCGACCCGTTCCAGCACCTCGGCCACCTCGGTCACCACTTTCGGCGCCAACCCCTTGGTCGGCTCGTCGACCAGCAGCAGCCGGTTGTCGTTGAGCAGCACCCGGCCGATCGCGAGCATCTGCTGCTGCCCGCCGGAGAGCGACCCGGCCCGTTGCCGTCCGCGCCGGTCCAGCTCGGGGAAGAGCGCGAAGACCTTGTCGTACGCCGGGCTGACGCCGCGCCGCTCGGCCAGCCGCAGGTTCTCCGCGACGGTCAGGCCGGCGAACACGCAGCGGTCCTCCGGCACGTAGCCGAGCCCGCCGCGGACCAGCCGGTGGGTGGGGCGGGCCAGCAGGCTCTGCGCGCCCATCCGGATGGTGCCGCGGACCTCCCCGGCGGGCGGGGTGAGGCCGACGATCGCGCGCAGCGTGGTGGTCTTGCCGACGCCGTTGCGGCCGAGCAGGACGGTCACGCCGGTGGGTGCGACCGTGAAGGACACACCCTGGAGGATGTGCAGCCCGGAGATCCGGACCGACAGGTCCTCCACGTTCAGGATCGGCTCGGTCATAGCGATTCCCCCAGGTAGGCCTCTTGCACCGTGGGGTTCGCCATCACCGTCTCCGGGGTGTCGCAGGCCAGCAGCGCGCCGTGGTGCATGACGGCGATCCGGTCGGCCAGTTCCAGGATGACGTCCATGTGGTGCTCGACCATCAACACCGCCCGGCCGCTGTCCCCGGTCAACGACTTGATCACCGAGACCAGTTCGGGAACGTCCTCGGCGCTGACCCCGGCCATCGGTTCGTCCAGCAGCATCACCCGCGGTTCGCCGGCGAGCAGCAGGGCGATCTCCAGCTTGCGCTTCTCGCCGTGTGCCAGGGTGCCGGCCAGCGCCGTACCCCGGTGGGCTAGGCCGACCCGGTCGAGCGCCGCGTCGGCGGCGGCGGCCACCTCCCGGTCGGCCGCCGCCCGCCGCCACAGTTTCATCGAGCCCCCGCGGTGAGCCTGCACGGCGAGCCGGACGTTCTCCCGCACGCTGAGCGAGCCGAAGACCGACGACGCCTGGAAGGTACGGCCCAGCCCGAGGCGGGCCCGCCGGTGCGGCGGAAGCGCCCCGATGTCCTGCCCGTCCAGGGTGATCCGGCCCTCCGTGGCCCGGCGCAGGCCGGTGATCAGGTTGAACAGTGAGGTCTTGCCGGCGCCGTTCGGCCCGATCACGCCCAGGAACTCCCCGGGCGCCAGGTCGAGGTAGACGCTGTCGACGATGGCGACCTCACCGATCCGCCAGGTCAGACCGCGGGTGGCGAGCATGGGTCAGCCCTTCATGGCCACGGCCGGCGGCGCGGTCTCGTCACCGGTGAGGCTCTTCTGCGCGGTCGCCGTGAAGGCGGTGCCGCTGCCGGTCAGCTTGGCCTGGAACATCGGCTGGAGCAGCGCGTGGTCCGCGGCCCGGATGGTCATCTTGCCCTTGACCCCGTCGAAGCTCCAGCCCTCCAGGGCGGTGACCATCTTGTCGACGTCGTCCCCACCCTCCTGCACCGCGCGGACCACCATCTGGGCGGCGGCGAAGCCGTCCGGGTGGAACAGGTCGAGCGTGCCGCCGGAGATCTTCGCCTTGGCGGCCTTGGACGCCTCGGTGTCGCTGGCCCCGTCGAAGTAGTGCGACAGGAAGGAGATCTTCGTGCCGGCGGCGCCGAACGTCGGCCAGGAGGCGCGGATGTCCAGGCCGGTGACGACCGTGGTGGAGGAGAGCACGCCCTGCTGGTCGAGGCTCTGCCACATGGCCGGGGCGGTGGTGCCGGCCCAGGCGACGAAGAGCAGATCCGGCTTGGCCGTCTTGATCTGGCTGGCGAACGGGGTGAACTCGGTGGCGCTGGCCGGGGCCCGGACGCTGCTCACGGTGGCGCCCGCGCCGCCGATGACCGTCTTGACCGCCGCCTCGTTCGCGTCGCCGAACGCACCGTCCTGGGCGAACACCACGACCTTCTTGCCGGCCGGGTCGCCGATGAACGACTTGGCGGTCACCACGTCCTGGTAGGACTGGCGGCCGGAGCGGAAGGTGTACTTGTTCGCCCCGGTCACCGCGTCGGTGGCGGCCGGCCCGGAGATGAACAGGACCTTGTTCTGCGCCGCGATCGGCGCGACCTGGAGCGCCACGCCGGAGGCGGTGGAGCCGGCAATGATCTTCGTGCCCTTGCCGATCAGGTCCTTCGCCGCGGAGACCGCCTTGGCCGGGTCGCCCGCGTCGTCGACCTCGGTCAGCTCGATCTTGCGGTCACCGACCTTGCCGGTGCCCTGGGTGGCGAAGTCGAGCCCCGCCTTGAACCCCTCGATGTACTGCTTTCCGTAGCTGGCCAGGGCACCCGACTGGGAGTACACCAGGCCGACCTTGACCGGCGCGGCGCTGTCGCCGCCGCCGGTGGCGGTGTCCTGCGGGCTGCCACAGGCCGTGGCGGCCAACGCCGCGGCCATCATCGTGGCGGCGGAGAGGAACACCCGCCGCGTCGTCCGGACCGTCATTGCGACTCCACATGAGGACTCGGAGGGAGAGAACTTCTTCGTGTCGGCTCACGCTAGAAGTGACGTCACCCACGAGCTATGTGGCGGAAACACACAAGTAACAGGAAGGGGGTGGCCGGACGTTACAACGGGCCGCACTACCACCCGAGGGCCCGGCCTCCCGATGGCCCGTACCCCCACGGACCGCCCGGCCCCTGTGTCGCAGTCATCCACCCGGACGACCGCAGGGCCCGGCTCAAGATCGTGCTGGATTGTGGGTGTAGTGGTGTCGGACGCCCCTTGGGCTCAAGTGGTTGTTGCAACGGGGTGGATTCTCGTCAGGATGAGGGGTCATGCCGGGGCAGAGGTTGTCGTCCGCGGAGCGGGCGCAGGTTGAGGTGTTGTTCGGTCAGGGGTTGACGTTCCCGCAGATCGCGGAGGCGATCGGGCGGCATCGCTCGACGGTGTGGCGGGAGGTGTCGCGTAATCACTGCGGCACCGGGGGTCGGGTGCCGACGGGTCAGCGGCATCCGTATGGGCCTGACCTGGGTTATGTGGCCGGGGTGGGTTATCCGAAGGGGTGGGGTGGGGCGTATCGGTGGAAGTACTGTCACCGCAACGCTCAGGGCAAGGCCGATGCGCGGGCGCGGCGTCCTCGTGACGGGAAGCTGCGTCCGAGGTGGGGGCGGGCGTGGCCGCCGTTGTGGCAGACGGTCAAGGATCGTCTGCTGCAGCGGCACTCGCCGTGGCAGATCGCCCGGTCGTTGCGGCGGGAGTTCCCTGAGCGACCGGAGATGTGGGTGTCACACGAGACGATCTACCAGGCGATCTACTTCCAGGCTCGGGGTGGGATGCGTCAGGAGTTGGCCCGGCAGGTCGCTCTGCGCTCTGGTCGGGCGGTGCGTCGGGCGCAGTCGCGTCAGGCCAGCGCGGGACGAGGAAGCCGACCGTGGGTATGCGACTTTCACATCTCCACTCGCCCGGCTGAGGTCGCGGACCGGGCCGTGCCGGGGCACTGGGAAGGTGACCTGGTCATCGGCGCCCGAGGCTCCAGCGCGATCATCACCCTGGTGGAGCGCGCCACCCGATACGTGATGCTCGGCGCTCTACCCGAGTCCCGGGTCAGCGAGCAGGTCATCGACACCCTCACCGGCCTGATGCGCCGGCTACCGGCCGAGCTGCGCAAGACCCTGACCTGGGACCAGGGCATCGAGATGATCCAGCACCCCGTCTTCACCCTCGCCACCGACTGCAAGGTCTACTTCTGCGACCCCCACAGCCCCTGGCAACGCGGCAGCAACGAAAACACCAACGGCCTCCTGCGCCAGTACTTCCCCCGCTCCAGCACCGACTTCCGCACCTGGACCCAGGACGACCTCGACGCGGTCGCCCGGGAACTCCACGGACGACCACGCCAAACCCTCGACTGGCAGAATCCAGCCGAGGTACTCCACAAACACCTCGTTGCAACAGCCGCTTGAAACCGCCGCTCCACGAGACCACTACTTCCAGGATTAAGCGCGATCTTGAGCGGGCGTGCGCCGCCGAGCGGCGGTAGATGAACCTCCGGAATGGGCGTTCCCGCTCCCACCATGGCGCGGAAACGGAAGATTGTCTGGTGCGCCGGTTTTTCCGCAACCCCGTACGGCTGGTGCCGTTGGGGTTCCTGGTGCCGATCCTGCTCGGCACCGGGCTGCTGATGGCGCGGTCGGCGACCGTGGACCACCAGCGCCCGCCCCTGATCACCGCACTCTTCACCTCCACCTCGGCCGTGTCGGTCACCGGTATGGCGGTCACCGACACCCCCAACTACTGGTCCAGCTGGGGACTGGTGGTGATAACCCTGCTCACCCAGCTCGGTGGCCTCGGCATCCTCACCGTCGCGGCGCTGGTCATCCTGGTGGTCGCCCGCCAGCTCGGGCTGCGCAACCGGCTGCTGGTGCAGGCCGAGACGGCGGAGTTCGGCATCGGTGACGTCGCGCGGCTGCTGCGCCGGATCGCGGTCACCGTCTTCGCCTGCGAGGCGGTGATGACCGCGCTGGTCGCCAGCCGGCTCTGGCTGGTCTACGACTACCCACTCGGGCGAGCCCTCTGGTCGGGCCTCTTCCACGCCATCCAGGCGTTCAACAACGGCGGCTTCGCGCTCTACTCCGAAGGCCTGCTGGCGTTCGACCGCGACCCGTGGGTGTCGCTACCGCTGGCGTTCGGCGCGATCGTCGGTGGGCTCGGGTTTCCCGCCCTGTTCGAGGCGGCCCGCGAGTGGCGCCGGCCGGTGCGCTGGGCGGTGGCCACCAAGCTGACCATCTGGGGCAGTGCCGCGCTGCTGCTGCTCGGCTTCGCCGGCCTCCTCGCCGCCGAGTGGACCAACGTCGGCACCATCGGCTCGTACGACGTCCGGGGCAAGGTGCTCGCGTCGTTCACCCAGATCGCGTTGAGCCGCACCGGCGGCTTCAGTGTCCTGGACATCGCCGCCCTGCAGGAGGAGAGCTACCCGCTGCTGATCGTCCTCATGTTCATCGGCGGCGGCAGCGCCAGCACGGCCGGCGGGATCAAGGTCTCCACGTTCTTCCTGCTGGCGTTCACCATCTGGGCGGAGTTGCGGGGCGAGCCCGACGTGACGGTCGGGCGCCACCGGGTGGCCACCGCCAGCCAGCGGCAGGCCATCACGGTGGCGCTGCTCAGCGTCGCGCTGGTCACGGCCGGCACGATGACCCTGCTGCTGCTCACCGAGGGCGTCCGCTTCGTCGCGGCCCTGTTCGAGGTCACCTCCGCGTTCAGCACCACCGGGCTGACCGTCGGGCTCGCCGGCACGCTGCCGGCCAGCGGCCAACTGACCCTGACCGTGCTGATGTTCATCGGCCGGGTCGGGCCGCTCACCCTCGGGTCGGCGATCGCGCTGAACACCCGGCGCCGGCTCTACCGCTATCCCCAGGAGCAACCCATTGTCGGCTAGCAGCGAGGAGGGTCGAGGTGTCGGCTAGGCGAGCGGACGGCAACGGCGTCGTAGTGGTGGGGCTGGGTCGGTTCGGCAGCCACCTGGCCGGGTCACTGACCCGGATGGACCGCGAGGTGCTGGCCATCGACCGCAACCCGGACCGGGTGCAGCGCTGGTCGGCCCAGCTCGACCGGGTGGTCCAGGCCGACTCGACCGAGGAGGGGGCGCTGCGGCAGCTCGGCGTCGCCAGCTTCGGGCGGGCGGTGGTGGCCATCGGCGCCTCGGTGGAGGCGAGCGTGCTCACCGTGCTGGCGCTGACCGAGCTGGGCCTGTCGCAGATCTGGGCCCGGGCGACCTCGCAGAAGCACGCCAAGATTCTCTCGTCGGTGGGCGCGCACCACGTGATCTTCCCGGAGGCGGAGACGGGCGATCGGGTGGCGCACCTGATCGTCAGCCGGCTGCTCGACTTCATCGAATTCGACGACGACTTCGCGATCGCCACCGTCCGCGTGCCGGAGTCCCTAGTCGGACGCACCGTGCTCGACCTGCGCCCGGACGATCGCTACGGGGTCCGGGTGATCGGCGCCAAGGTGCCGGGCGAGCGCTTCCGGTACGCGTCGGACAGCACGAAACTCACCCGGGGCGGGCTGCTGGTGGTGGAGGGTGGGATCGATCAGGTGCAACGGTTCGCGGGGATCCGCTGAGCCGCCTCACTTCTTCCCGCCGCCGTGCCCCCTCCCCTCACCCTTGGTCATTTTCACCCTTTTCCCGAACCACCACCCGACCCTTTGCCCTTGCCGGGCTTCTCGGGCTTGGCCTTCGTCGGGGTGCTGCCCGAGCCGGTGCCGCCCGAGCCGGTGCCACCGGCGCCGCTGCGGACCGTCGCCGCCTTGGGCGGGGCCTTCGTCGTGGCGGCCGTGCTCGGCGGGGCAGTGGACGGCATGCTGCCGGCCACCCCGGAGACCCGTACCCCGCAGCTCGCGTCACCGAGCCGGAACTCCACCGGCAGCGGGTTCGCCCCGCTGTACTTCCCCGCCAGGGTGAACGTCTCGGCCGCGCCGGGCGCCAGGGTGGTGCGCTGGGCCGCCGGCCGGATCAGCACCGTGCGCCCCTGCTGGTGCACCGGGGTCGGTTCGGCCTTCGTCACCGTCTGCTGACCGGGGAAGGTGAAGCTCATCGTCCAGTCACGCAACGCGCTGCCCCCGGTGTTGGTCAGGGTCAGCTCGGCGGCGAAGTCCTTGCCGGAGTCTGCGCGCAGCGCGTACGCCACCTCGCACGGCGCCGCCTTCGGCAGACCCATCCGGGCCTCGGTCGGCGGCTGGTCCCCGCCGCTGGCGGGGCTGCGCGAGGTGAACCCCCACAGAGCCCCGGTGACCGCGAGCAGGCTGGCGGCGGCCACCCCGGCCTCGACCCGCCGACGTCTGGTCGCCCGCCTGCCTCGGTTGCGGGTACGCGACAGCGGCAACGCGTCGGTCTCCGCCGACCACGGAAGGATCGTCGTGCCGGCGCTGGCCAGCGCGGCCGGGTCCAGTGGCCCTGCGGCCGGCGAGACCGGCACCGCAGCCAGCATTCCGGCCGCGTCGGCGAGGGTCCGGGCCAGCTCGGCGGTCACCGGCCGATCCCCGGGCTGCTTGGCCAGGCAGCGCCGCACCAGGTCGGTCACCTCGTCGGGCAGCCCCGACACCTCCGGCATCGGATCGGGGTCGCTGTACATGTGCGCGCGCAGCATCTGCGTGGTCGTGCTCGCCTGCCAGGGCAGCCGGCCGGTGAGCATCCGGTAGAGCAGCAGCCCGACGGCGTACACGTCGGTGGCCGGGGAGACCTGGCCGTTGTCCAGCCGCTCCGGGGCGAGGTACGCGGGCGTGCCCAGCAGCGTTCCGTCCGGCCCCTTCTCGCTCTCCCCCACCAGCGCGGAGATACCGAAATCGACCACCTTGACCCCGGTCGACGTCAGCATCACGTTTCCCGGGGTGACGTCCCGGTGCACCACGCCCCGGGCGTGCGCGGTGGCCAACGCCGAGCTGACCTCCGCGCCGATGGTCACCGCCTCCCGCCACGGCAGTCGCCCCTCCCGGCCCAACCTGCTGGACAGGGACCCGCCGTCGACCAGCTCCATCACCACGTACGGCACGGTCAGGCCGGCCCGCACAGACTCGCCGTAGTCGTACACGTTGGTGATGTTCGGGTGGCAGAGCCGCGCGGCGGCCTGCGCCTCGATGCGGATCCGGTGCCGGAAGGCCCGGTCGGTGGCCAGCCGTGAGGCGAGCACCTTCACCGCGACCTGCCGGCCGAGCACCTCGTCGTAGCCCCGCCACACCACCGACATGCCGCCCGCGCCGAGCTGCTCGATCAGCCGGTACCGCTCATCAAGGAGTTGCGCGTCGTTCCGGTCCCCACCACCCATGGTGACCGTTGTTGCCCTCGTGCGGCCCGACTACACCTCGGGTATCGGAATCGGTCAGGAATGTCACCCGATCAGGCGGTCGCCAGCAGCTGATCCACCGGGGCGTAGTCGTCGGTCAGGACCAGCGCGTCCCCGATGAAGTCGGTCATGTCCGCGCCGGAGAGCAGGCTGACCCCCCGGTCGACCTCGTCCAGCCGGGCACGGACGGCGGCCAGCGGCAGCGGCGCGTCGGAGGCGACGATGAGGAAGTTCGCGCCCTGCTCCTCGGCGAGCGCTTCCGGCGGGGCGATCAACGCGACGTGCGCGAACTCGGCGGCCACCGTGGCCAGCTCGGCGCGGATGAACCGCAGCGGCGGGTAGTCGATGACGTTCTGCACGTACACCCCGCCGGGGCGGGTCACCCGCCGGACCTCGGCGGCCATCTCCCGGGTGGCCAGGTGCCAGGGCACCACCAGGTGGCCGAACGCGTCACCGACCACCAGGTCGCGACTGTCCGTCGACTCGCCGACGACCAGCATCCGGGCGTCGCCCACCACCGCCCGCAGCCCGGGCCCCGGGCGTACGCCCAGCTCCCGCTCGCCCAGCTCGACCAGCCCGCCGTCGATCTCGAAGACCACGTTGTCGGTGCCCGGCCGGGTCGCGGTGAGGTAGGTCGGCACGGTGAACCCGCCGCCACCCAGGTGCAGCGCGTCCAGCCGCTGCCCGGCGGGCGCGGCCACGTCCGCGACGGCGCCGATCCACTTGGTGTACGCGTACTCCAGGTGCTTCGGGTCGGCCAGGTCCACGTACGAGTGCTGGGCCGAGTTGAGCAGCAGCGTCCGCCCGCTGGGCCGGTCCGGGTCCGACGTCACCCGGGCGCAGTGGTACGCCGTCTCGATGTCACACGGGTTCGGCGCGACGGTGGTCAGTCCCGCCCCGACCAGGCCGAGCACCGCCAGCGCGGCCCGGGTCCGGGCCGGACCGGGCAGCTCGGTCCGCGACTGCCGGCGCAGGTACCAGCCGAGTCCGATGCCGGCCAGCCCGAGCGCGACCGCCAGCGCCAGCAGGATCACCGTGCTGGGCAGCGCGGCGACCAGCACGAAGCCGGTGAGCAGGGTGGCGGTGATGCCGCCCAGGGTGCCGATCCCGGAGAGCCGGCCGACCACCTGGCCGGTCCGGCGCAGGTCGGCGAGCTGAAGCTTCACGACCAGCGGGGTGACCGCGGCGAGCAGCGCCGCCGGCACGAACACGGCCAGCGCCACCAGCAGCAGGATCGCGCTGGCGGCACCGCCGCGCAGCACCTCACCGGCGTACCGGACCACGGGCAGGGTGACGGCGGTGGCGATGCCGGCCAGCACCAGCGCCGGCGCCAGCAGGCCCCGCGGGTCGCGCCGATCGGCCAGCCAGCCGCCGGACCACGCCCCGTACGCGATCGCGGCCAGCGCGATGCCGATCACCGAACTGGTCACCTGGAGGGTCACCCCGACGTACGGGCCGACCAGGCGCAGCGCGACCGTCTCCAGCACCAGCACGGCACCGCTGGAGAAGAAGACCAGGAACGCGGCCAGGCCGTTGGGCAGCGCCCGGCCGGTGACCGGCACGGACGGGACCGGGGAAGCCGGCGGGGCCGCTACATCGGACGGTGGGGAGCTCATCGTCGCGATGGTACGCAGCCAAGCTGGTGCCGCGGGTCAGTACATCGAGAGATGAACATGGTTCGTGTGGCTCGCGGCCGGGCTGCCGCTGCCGCTGTACGAGCGCCACCCGGTGCCGGGGTGCCAGATCTGCCTGTACCAGATCACGTAGAGCACGCCCAGCCGGTCGGCGTTGCGCACGTGCCAGGCGGCCAGGCTGTCCCCGTACGCCTTGTCGCCGCCGGTCGCGTTGCGGTCCTCGAAGCCATTGGTGGCGGCCGCGAAGTCGCAGGCCCGCCCCTTCGGGTGCTCGCCGCCGCCGCCCTCGCGTTTGCAGGAGACGTGCCGCTTGTAGCCGGCCGCCTGGGTCTGCTTGAGCGCGTTGAGGGTGCGCGGGGTGATGCAGCCGGACGTGGTCGGGTCATCCACCGAGCACGACTCTGACGGCCAGGATCCGTCCGAGTTGCGCGGCGCCGGCTTGGCCGAGGCGGAGCTGCCGCCGCTGAAGCCGTTGCTGCTGCCCGAGCTGACCTCGGCGAGCGCCGCCTCGGCCTCCTTCTTCTTCTTCGCCATCACGGCGAGCTGCTTCTGCTGCTCGCGGACCTCCGCGTCGATGGCGAGCTTGGCCTGCTGCGCCTGCTGCCGGGCGTCGGTCAGGGTGCGGAGCCGCTTGCCGTCCCGCTGGGCCATCAGGTCGAGGTCGGCCGCGCGTTGCAGGAACGCCTGCGGGTCGGCGGAGTTGAGCAGCATCGACACCGGGGTGAGCCGGCCGGCCCGGTACGACTGCGCGGCCACCTCGCCAACCTGGGCGGTGAGCTCGACCAGCCGGCCCTCGACGCTCTTCAGCTCGCCGGTGAGCGCCGTCTGCCGACGCTTGGAGTTGTCCAGCTTGGCCTTCGCCTCGATGTGGCCCTTCGCGGTCAGCTCCAGCGCGTCCCGCAGCTTCTTGCTGCCGCCCTCACCGGGCTCCGCGTACGCGGGCACCGCGCCACCGGCGAGCACCAGCGCGACGGCGGCGACGATAGCGAGCAGTGCGCGGCGACCACGCCGCTGGCTGAGCCTGGTCCTGGGCACGAAAGCGTCCTTCCGTCGACCGCCGGCCCCCGGTGAACCCACTGCGCGGCGGCGTCCCCGCCGGCGCCGATCGGCGGCCTGCTGGCGGAGACCGCCGTCACGATACCGGAAGCCGCCCCGGTGACCAGCCCCGTGACCGCCCGACGGCTTCGATGTCGACGCAGGGTGCCACCACTGTCGCGGAGTGCGCCGTTCAGGTGCCGAGCAGGGCGTCGTGCACCTCGGCCCAGACCTGCTCGTTGGCCGCGACGAGCAGGCCGTGGCCCTCGTCGGCCGGGTGGTAGTCGACGCCGTCGAACCGGCGGGCGACACCGCCGGCCGCGCGGACCAGCAGGGCGCCCGGAGCGTGGTCCCACGGCAGGGTGCGCCAGAAGAGGACGAACTGCTGCTCACCGGTGAGGATGTCCAGGTACTCCCTGCCGGCGCAGTGCTGGCCGGGCAGCAGCTCACCGAGCCGCCGACCGCCGGCACGGACCCGGTCCCGGGTCTCGGGCGGCAGGAACCGGGTCATGGCGGCTCCGCGCAGCTCGCCCAGTCGCGGCCCGGAACCGGTGTCGCCGACCGGCCGGCCGTTGAGCAGGGTGCCGTCGTCGGCCCGGCCGCTGGCCAGGATCCCGGCCAGCGGGTCGAGGATCCAGCCGGCGGTCGGCCGCCCGTCGGTCAGCAGCGCCACCATCAGGGCGAACGGCCGGCGGCCGGCAGCGAAGTTGGCGGTGCCGTCGACCGGGTCGACCAGCCAGACGTCCCCGCCCTCGCGCAGGTGCCGCAGCAGCCCCGGATCGTCGGCGACGCCCTCCTCGCCGACCACCATCGAGCCGGGCCGCAGCCCGCGCAGCCCCGCGGAAATCAGCTCCTCGGCGCGGCGGTCCGCGACGGTGACGATCTCGCCGGGCGCCTTCTCCGACACGTCGGCCTCGTCGAGCTTGCGGAACAGCGGCAGCACGACCTGGTCGGCGGCCTCCCGAAGCAGGTCGCCGACGTCGTCGAGCAGGGCGTCAGCCACGCGGCGGCAGCTTGACCACGCTGACGAAGAACTCGTCGATCTGGCGGACCACCGCGATGAAGCGCTCGAAGTCCACCGGCTTGGTCACGTAGGCGTTGGCGTGCAGCTGGTAGCTGCGCAGGATGTCCTCGTCGGCCTGCGAGGTGGTGAGCACCACGACCGGGATCCGACGCAGCTCCTCGTCCTTCTTGATCTCTTCCAGCACCTCCCGGCCGTCCCGGCGGGGCAGGTTGAGGTCGAGCAGGATCAGGTCGGGCGTCACGGCGTCGGCGTACTGGCCCTCCTGCCGCAGGTAGGCGAGCGCCTCGGCGCCGTCGGACACGACGGTGAGCCGGTTGCGCAGCTTGTGCTCCTCGAACGCCTCCTGCGTCATCAACACGTCACCCGGATCGTCCTCCACGAGCAGGACCTCGATCGGGCTCTTGCCGTCCGCCGGCGCGGTCATCCCACCGTCTCCCTCATGTCACCCGTTCTACCGCCTTCCGGGGATCCGTCGGCCCGGTCCGGCCGGTCCGCCGCGGCGGACTGCTCCGGGGGCGTTGCCGGCGACTCGTCCGAGGGCGCGGCGTCGCCGGGCGCGGCACCGGCCGCAGGCACCTGCGGCGGCTCCGGCGAGTCGGTGGCGGCGGCTGCTGCCGCCTCGACGTCCTCGGGCAGCGCCGGCAGGGTGAACCGGATCGCCGTGCCCTCCGGTACGTCCGTGTCCACCCAGACCCGGCCGCCGTGATATTCCACGATCTTCTTGACGATGGCCAACCCGATGCCGGTGCCCGGGTACGCGTCCTTCGAGTGCAGCCGCTGGAAGATCACGAAGATCTTGTCGGCGAACTCCGGCTCGATCCCGATGCCGTTGTCCTGGCAGCTGATCTCCCACTCGGAGCCGACCAGCCGGGCCGAGATGTGCACCTTCGGCGGCGCGTCCGGGCGGCGGAACTTGATCGAGTTGCTGACCAGGTTGGCCAGCAGGTTGGTCAGCAGCGGCTCCTCGCCCCGGATCACCGGCAGCTCGGTCCAGGTCAGCTCGGCGTCGGCGTACTGCCGTGCGGCCTCGGTCTGGCCGGCCACGTCGCCCATCACCTTGTTCAGGTCGACCTCGACGAAGCCGCTGGTGAGCCGCCCGATCCGGGAGAACGCCAGCAGGTCGTTGATCAACCGCTGCATCCGCTGCGCGCCGTCCACCGCGAAGGCGATGTACTGGTCGGCCCGCTCGTCGAGCTGACCGGCGTAGCGGCGCTGCAGCAGCTGACAGAAGCTGGCGACCTTGCGCAGCGGCTCCTGGAGGTCGTGCGAGGCCACGTACGCGAACTGCTCCAGGTCACGGTTGGACCGGGTCAGCTCCTCGGCCTGCTTCTGCAGCTGACTGTTGACCCACTCGATGCGCTCGCGGGCCTCCCGCACCTCGGCCAGGTCGGAGGCGATCTTCTGGCGCATCGCGTCCACGTCCGCGCCGAGTTGGACGAACTCTGGCGGGCCGGTGGTGGCGATGCCGTGCTGGTAGTCGCCCTTGGCGACCTCACGGACCTGGTCGGCGAGCCCGATCAGCGGCCGGACCACCATCCGGTCCAGGGAGAGCAGCAGCACCGCACCGGCGACGACCACCACCAACGCGGCGATGATCAAGAGTGCGACCAGCAGGTTGCTGCTGTTGCGTACGTCATCTGCGGACTGCTCCCGGGCCGCCAGGATCTCCTCCTGGAGGTCGTCGATCGCCGACCGGACCTCGTCGAACTGCTGCCGGGCCCGTTCGGTGATCAACGCCTGCCCCGCGCTGGTGCCGCTCTGCTCGGTGGTGGTGATCACCGGCACCGCCACCGACTGCCGCCACTGCTCGGCCCGCTCCTCGACGACCCGAAGTTCCTGGCCGATCTGCGGGTAGTTCTCGAGCAGGGCCTGCATCGCGGCGACGACGCTCTTCTCCCGGTCGAGTCCCGCCTGATACGGGCCGAGGTCGTTCGGGTCGCCGCTGACCGCGTACCCGCGGACCGCCGTCTCCTGGTCGAGCACCGCGTTGAGCAGTTCCTGCGACTGCACCCGCAGCGGGCCGGTCTCGTTCAGGATGGCGTCGATCTGGGTGCGGTTGCGCGCGGCCATCGCCGCCTCGGCCCCGGCCAGGCCGATCAGCAGCACGCCCACGACGGTGAGCAGGGTGATGACCCGACGGCGCAGACTCCAGCCCCCGATCACCGGCGTCACCGGCCACCGCCGCGGCTGACCAGCAGCATGGCCACGTCGTCAGCGAGCGGGCCGCCGTTGATCTGCTCGGCCCGGCCGACCAGCCAGGCCGGCAGGTCAGGCAGTGCGACCTCGCGGTTGGCCGGCTCGTCGAGCAGCCCACTCAGACCCGGCACGTCGAGCCGTTCGTTGCCGGTGCCCACCCGCCCCTCGATCAGGCCGTCGGTGTACATCAACAGGGACCAGTCATCGGTGTCGAACTCCAGGTCGTAGGCGATCGGCCGGCGGGGTCGTACGCCCAGCAGCAGGCCCCCGGGCGCGGGCACCGGGGCGACGCGGCCGTTGGCGAGCAGCAGCGGCGGCGGATGCCCGGCGAGCCGGACGGTGGCCCGGTTGGCGTCCAGGTCGAGTCGGGTGGTGGCCACCGTCGCGAAGATCTCCTGGAGACGGCGCTCGCTCATCAGCACCTGCTCCAGCGCCGGCAGCACCTCGTCGTCCGGCACCTTGGCCAGCACCAGGGCCCGCCAGGCCACCCGCAGCTCCACGCCGAGCGCGGCCTCGTCCACGCCGTGCCCGCAGACGTCCCCGACGATCAGGTCGAGACGGTCCGGACGGGTCTGCACCACGTCGAAGAAGTCCCCGCCGATCAGCGCGGCGTGCCGGCCCGGCCGGTAGAAGGTGTGCACGGCGACCTGGTCGGTCGACATCAGCGGCTGGGGCAGCAGGCCGCGTTCGAGCCGAGCCGACTCGGCCTGGCGCAGCTCGACCTCACGTAGCCGGCGGGCGTTCTCGTCGGCCCGCTTGCGCTCCACCGCGTAGCGCAGCGCCCGGGTCAGCAGCACACCGTCCACCTGGCCCTTGACCAGGTAGTCCTGCGCACCCTCGGCGACCGCCACGATGCCCAGGTGCTCATCTGAGCGGCCGGTCAGCACGCAGACCGCGGCGCCACTGGACATCTCCAGCACCTGGCGCAGCCCGTCCAGCCCCTGCGCGTCCGGCAGGCCCAGATCGAGCAGGACGCAGTCGACGTCGGTCATCCGCTGCCGCGCCTCGCTGAGGCTGCTGGCGATGAGCAGGTCGATCATCGAGTTCGTTTCGGCGAGCAGCTCACCGACCAGGAAGGCGTCGCCCTCGTCGTCCTCCACCAGCAGCACCCGCAGCCGCTCGCCGGGCGGCAGGTTGGCGTGCCGCGCCAGGCCGCCGTGCGGGTACGGCACGACGGGGGAACCGGCCAGGCCGGCTCCCCGGTGCGGCCGGGTCACCGCCGCGAGACGCGGGAGATCGCTGGTGATGTCGGGCTCCTTCCGAGTGCCCTGCTGATCCTGTATTAGACAACGGTCGCACACAACACGACGGCCTCGGCGCGGCCGGGATGGGGCGCATCACTGCCCGACCGGCCGTCCCACCCGGGGTCTCCGGGAGGCAGGATGATGCCACCCCAGGCCCCACCACCCCCCGAGGAGTTCCCGTGGGCGCACCCGCGACCCCCGCCACGACCGGCGTGCCGGTCCGCCCGGGTCCGGGCGTACCCGCCGCCGACCGCGCGCTGGCCCGGCCCCGCCGGCGGCTCGCGGCCGCCACGGCCGCCCTCGCCGCGCTGGTCGCCGTCGGTGCCGGCAGCCTGCTCGACCTGCGCACCCCGGCCCCGACGCCGGCCGACGCGCCCGTGAACGAGTTCAGCGCCAGCCGGGCGTACGAGGACGTCCAGGTCATCGCGGCCCGGTCGCATGTCGCCGGCAGCCCGGCCAACGACCAGGTTCGCGCGCACATCGAGCAGCGGTTGCGGGGGCTGGGCCTGGAGACCGAGGTGCAGGACACCGTGGCCCCGGAGGCCGGCCAGCTCAGCGGGGCCGCGGGCGGGGCCACCCTGGCCCGGGTCCGCAACGTGGTGGCCCGGCTGCCCGGCACCGAATCGACCGGCCGGGTGTTCCTGGTCGCCCACTACGACTCGGTGCAGACCGGGCCGGGCGGCAACGACGACGCGGCGGGCACCTCGGCCATCCTGGAGGTGGCGCGGGCGCTGACGGTCAGCCCTAAGCCACGCAACGACATCGTCTTCGTGCTGACCGACGCCGAGGAGGCGTGTCTCTGCGGCGCGTCCGCGTTCGCCGCGAGCCACCCCCTGGCAGCCGACGGCGGGGTGGTGCTCAACCTGGAGGCGCGCGGCTCCACCGGCCCGGTGATCATGTTCGAGACGTCCCGGAACAACGCGAAGCTGGTGGACGTCTTCGGCCGGGCCGCCCCGCACCCGGTCGGCACCTCGTTCGCGGTGGAGATCTACCGCGCGCTGCCCAACGACACCGACTTCACCGCGTTCCTGGACCGCAAGTTCGTCGGGCTGAACTCGGCGTACATCGACGGCGGCGCGATCTACCACACACCGCTGGACACCCCCGCGGCCATGGACCGGGGCAGCCTCCAGCAGCACGGGGACAACGCGCTCGGCCTGGCCCGGGAGTTCGGTCGCACCGACCTGACCGACCTGCGGTCCGGTCACGACGCCACCTACTTCCCGGTCCCCGGCGGGCTGGTCCGCTACCCCGGCTGGCTCACCCTGCCGCTGGCACTGCTCGCGGTGCTCGCGGTGGCCGCACTGGGCTGGCTGACCCGGCGGCGGGGCCGGGCCAGCACCGGCCGGCTGGCCGCCGGCTTCGGGCTGGCCCTGGTGCCGATCGTGGCCGCGCCAATGGCCGCGCAACTGCTCTGGATGGCGATCACCGCGATCCGACCGGGGTACGCCGAACTGCTCGACCCGTACCGGCCGATCTGGTACCGGCTGGCCGTGCTGGCCCTAGCCGCCGCCATCGTGTTCACCTGGTACGCGCTGACCCGCCGCCGGATCGGGCCGGCCGCGCTCGCCGTCGGCGGGCTCGCCTGGCTGGCCCTGCTCGGGGTGCTGCTCGCCGTGGCGGTGCCCGGCGGGGCGTACCTCACCACCCTGCCGGCGCTCGCCGGCGCCCTCGGCGGACTGCTCGCGCTGTGCACCCGGCAGACCGGGCCGTGGCCGGTGGTGGCGGTGACCGTCGCCGCAGCGGTCGGCGTGGTCATCCTGCTCCCCACCGTGGTGCTGCTCTTCCCCGCGCTCGGAATGGCGATGGGCGGGGTGGCCGCGCTGGTCGCGGTGCTGCTCGGCCTGACCGCGCTTCCGGTGGTCGACCTGCTGCACCCGCAGGCCGGCGGCCAGCGCGGGCTGGTCGCGCTGCGGGCCCGGCGGCTCGCGATGCTGCCGGCCGGGGCCGCCGCCCTGGCGGCGGTGGTGCTCGCCGGGGTCGGGCTGGCCGTCGATCGGTTCGACGCCGCCCACCCCGCGCCCACCCACCTGATGTACGCCATGGACGCGGGCACCGGCCAGGCCCGCTGGCTGAGCCACGAGACCGACCCGCAGCCGTGGACGGACGGCTACGTGGACGGGGTGACCGACGTCGGCGACGACTTCCCCGGGCTCGGCGACGGTGAGCTACGGACCGGACCGGCGCAGCCGGCGAGCCTGCCGGCGCCGAAGCTGGAGGTGCTGGCCGACTCCGGCTCGGGCTCCGGTTCCGGCGGCGAACGCACGCTGCGACTGCGGCTCACCCCGCAGCGGGCGGTCCGGCTCGCCACCCTGCACGTCGACACGTCGACCGCCACCGTGCTGCGGGCCGAGGTGGCCGGCCGTTCGGTGCCGGTGGAGCCCCGCGAGGGCAAGTGGGGCTTCGGGCTGGTCTTCCACGCCCCGCCGGCGGAGGGGATCGAGGTCACGCTGACCCTGCGACCGATCGCCGGGCAGGTGGCGCTGCGGGCGATGGACGCCAGCGACGGGCTGGACGCGCTCCCCGGCTTCCGCCCCCGGCCACCGGCCGTCGGCATCGTCGGCTCGCACAGCTCGGAGATGCTGGCGGTCGCCCGCACCTATCCCTTCTGATCGGCGGTCCGGTGGTCCGCTGGAGCATTCTCGGGCGGGCCACCGTCCGTGGACACGCCGCGGCACGCTCAGTGCGGGGCGGCCGGGCCCAGGTCGCTCGGGTCGGTGTTGCCGCCGCAGACGATCAACGCCACCCGTTCCCCCGCCTGCGGCACGTACGCGCCGCCGATCAGCGCGGCCAGCGCGGCGGCGCCACCCAGCTCGGCGGCGACCCGCAGGTCCGACCAGAGCAGCCGACGCGCCCGCGCCAGGTCCTCGTCGCGGACCAGCACGGAGACCACCCCCGTCCGGCGGGCGGTGTGGAAGGCGATCTCGCCGATCCGACGGGCGCCTAACGAGTCCGTGGCGATGCCGCCCACCTCGATGTCGACCGGTCGACCGGCCTTGAGGGCGGAGTGCAGGGTGGGGATCTGCTCGGGCTCGACGGCGACGACGCGTACCGACCCGTCGAACCAGGTGGCGATGCCGGACACCAGCCCGCCGCCGCCGACCGCCACCAGCACGGTGTCGATCCCGTCCAGCTGCCGTTCCAGCTCCCGGCCGACGGTGCCCTGACCGGCCACCACCTCCGGCTGGTCGTACGCGTGCACGACCAGCGCGCCGGTCTCCGCTGCCCGCTGCGTGCTCGCCGCCAACGCCTCGGCGTAGTGCTGGCCCACCTGCCGCACCTGGGCGCCCAGCCCGGCCAGCCGCTGCACCTTCACCGGCGAGGAGGTCACCGGCACGAAGACCTCTGCCGGCACGCCCAGCGAGCGGGCCGCGTACGCGACGGCGAGGCCGTGGTTGCCGCCGGACGCGGCGATCACCCCGGCCGAGGGCAGCGGCCCCTGCAGCATCCGGTTGAACGCGCCGCGCGGCTTGAACGAGCCAGTGTGCTGGTGCAACTCCAGCTTGAGGTTGAGCCGCCCCGGCACGCCCAGATCGGCGCCGTCGACGGTGAGCACCGGGGTCTCCCGGACCCGCCCCTCGATGAGCGCCGCAGCCGCCTCGACGTCGCTTCTGTCAACCATCAAATTGCACCCTTCGTTACGATCAGAGAGCCGGTCGACCATCGTCAGGCCGCGGACCGAGCCGGATCGTCCACGGCTCGACACTGTCCACCCGCAGATGCGTCTCGCTCCACGGATCGCGTCCCAGCGTGGCGCGGACGACGTCCTCCGACTCGGAGACGACGACGAGCACCACGCGGTGCTCGTCCGCCAGCGGCCCACCCAGGACGACGAAGCCCGTATCGACGAGCTCATCCATGAACGACGCGTGTGTGGCCCAGTCGGACTGCTCCTGCATGGGCCGCGACGGGTCCCACTGGGGACCACTGCGGTGCAGGAGGACAAGGAACGTCGGCATGCTCGGACCGTACTGCACGACGCGGCCTTCACCAGGGCCTCGCAATGCCCGCCAGGTCTATCCCGAAGCGCTTCTCAGACGCCTCTGGCCCCGTCGATGGCCTGTCGCAGCAGGTCCGCGTGCCCATTGTGGCGGGCGTACTCGGCGATCATCTGCAGGTAGACGTAGCGCAGCGACGCCACGTCCTCATCGGGAAAAGTGAAGGTGTCGTCCATAGAAGCCGCAGCCACGGCCTGACGTGCCAGTTCGGTCTCCTCGACCAGGCGGGCATAGTCGCCTTGAGCGCTCGCCGGGTCGATATCGTCGAAATCGGCATCGCGCCTCTCCGGCGTGGAGTAGAGCGTGTCCAGCGATTCGCTGCGAAAGAGCGTCCGGAACCAGGTGCGCTCCACTTTGGCCATGTGCCGGATCAGGCCGAGCAGCGAGAGGTTCGAGAAAGCCAACGGCGACCGCGCCAGTTGTTCGGCATCGAGGCCGGCGCACTTGTGGAGCAACGTGGCGCGATGCCAGTCGAGAAGATGACGGAGATGGTCGGCCTCTGGTGCGACGAGAACATCACTGGGACGGCTCACATCAGGCGCGATCCACATCCGGCCATGATGGCACGCGCTGGGGCATCGCCCTAGCACGAAGTTTTCGTACGCTCGTCGCGCTAGGGCGCGGAAGGCCGGGACGTCCCGGCTGGCGCCCATGAGCTGCCGCTGCCCCTGGCATGACAATCGTCATGGGTCACTTCACGACTAATGACATTTGCCCCTGACCTAGCGGTCCGTAGCGTTGAGGACATGGCGAACACGAACTCCTCCGACCGGATCAACTGGCAGGTTTCCCTTCTTGGCGGCCACAAGCAGCGCGGCGGCACGGCCGCCGACACCGTGGTCCTCACTCCGATCGGCGGCGCCGAGGTCGATCTCACCGACGCCGAGCTGGCTCCCGAGACGACGCTGACGAAGGTCTCGCTCATCGGCGGCGTCAAGCTGCGGGTGCCCGCCGACGCCGCCGTCGAGATCGAGGGCTTCCACCTGTTCGGCAAGCGCACGGTCCAACCGGGCACGTCCTCACCGTCGGCCCCCGTCGTCCGCGTCCGCGCCTACGGCATCTTCGGCGGGGTCAAGGTCAGCCGCGCGTGACCAGCTCAGCGGACCTGTAGGCGAAATGCCGTCGTCGCCACATCAGGTACCGAGACCTCCACCGGTTCCGGTCCCTTCGCCGAGATCCCGGAGGGTCCGCAGGACTCGCGCCTGGTTTCGAGCGACAGACGCCATCCACCCCGCGTAGCCGCCGGCGAGCACATCGAGCGTTGACCTATACGTCGATCATCTGCTTATGTTGACGGCATGACTGGTTCCTTCGCGTCGATGCGCGAACCTACCTACTTCATTCTGGCCGCGTTGCAGGACGAACCCTTGCACGGCTACGCGATCGTCAAGCGGGCGCAGGAGTTGTCCGACGGGCGGGTGCGCCTCACGACGGGCACCCTCTACGCCGCTCTGGACCGGCTCACCCGTGAAGAGATGGTGCGGGTGACCGAGGAAGCGGTGGTCAACGGCCGCGCCCGCCGCACCTACGAGCTGACCCAGCGGGGAATGTCTGCGCTGCGCGCGGAAGCAGAGCGGCTGGCTGCGGCGGCGAGCGTCGTTCGAAACCGTTCCGTCCGCTCGGTGGCTGCGGGTCGGGTGATGCCGGCATGACCGTGCTGGAGCGCCGTTACCGGTGGCTACTGCGGGCCTACCCCCGCGCCTACCAGCAGTACCGCGCCGACGAGATGCTCGAAACCCTGCTCGCCACGGCTGGCCAGCGGCGGCGGCCGGACCTTCGAGAAGCGGCGGCGCTCGTGGTCGGAGGACTACGCGCCCGCACCGGTGTTGGCCGTCTCGGCTCACGATCGGCGCTGGGATACTCCGCGCTGCGACTGTCCGCGCTGTCCCTGCTCGTGTACGGCATGACGCTCTGGGCCGGAGGTCCGATCTCGTTCTTGGTGACGACGCTGTCGGAGGGCGCGTACAAACCCGACGATTGGTGGTTCATCGTCATTCCGGCGCTGCTGACGATCGCGCTTTTCGCTGCGGCGTGGGGTAGCTACCGAATGGCAATCGCTGCGGCGATATCGACCGTGGTCGCGCAACATTGGTCGGCAAACTGGTGGGACCAATCGTCCTGGTTCTGGTCGGTTCATAGCCTCCAGTACGCGATTGTTCCCAAGTGTTGGCCAGCGCTGCTGGCTTCGCTGGCCTTGCTGCGACTGCTCCGCGCACCCCGAACGCCCGTGACCAAACCATGGACCTGGCCCGTCCTCGGGGCACTGGCAGTCGTCGTTCTGACGCCGAGCCCGATCAACGGCTGGTCGGACGCACCACTGATGTCCCTGTACGCGTTCGCCGCACTGGCCGTCATCACCGCGCCCATCGATGCACGGATGCCCATCGTCGCCTCGGTGCTTCTCCTGGCGCCAGCCTTGGCGCAAGCCGCCTACCAGCTCCACTTCAAACAAGCAGGGTGGGAACTAGGAACCTCCATCACCACGATCCTCATCCTCACGGCGGTCATGGTGATCACGCTTGCGGCCGGCACGATCGCAGCCCGCCGCCAAGCCCGCATGTAGACACGGAGGCGCCCCCGCCACCACTTCTCGGAGAGAGCGGCGGGGAAAGCCGGGGCTCTTACTTCCAGCCGAAGTGCACGAACCGGAGCAGATCCTGGCCTTGACCTGCGGCGCAACGTCACCCCGAAGACGACGGGAACAGACTGGGCACAACCCGGCCCGTCACTGGGTCACCACCGGCTGAGCACCCGACTGCTGGCATAGGGCCGCGTCAACCAGGTTCCGCGTACGATCGATCGCCTCCGGCCACTCCCCCGCCGCATGTGTTCAGCGTGATGATCGGCGTAGCATGGCCCAGCGCCATCTGAACCGTCTTCACACTCGCCCCGCCGTGGATCAACAGTGTGGCGAAGTAGTGGCGCAGCCCGTGGTAGCCAAACCCCGCCGGTACCCCGTCGACCGCCTCCACCGCCTTCTTCCCTGGGTAGGCCCAGCCGGTGCGCTGCATCGGGTTGCCTCGGCCGCTGGTAAACAGCAACTTCGCCGAAAGGGCAGCCCAGCACTTCGCCTTCATCATCGTCGGCGCGACGCTGGACCGGGTCATGTTCGAAGGCGAAGGAGCCATTCCCTCCGGCCCCGAACTGGACCGGCTCGCAGACAGCGGGGTCGAGGCGTTCCTCGCAGCGTACCGACCCGACGAGCGTCCATAGCCGTGCCGACTCCCTGACGACATGATGCCCCGCCCTAGTGGGCCTTCCGGCGGATGGACTCCTGCCGGACCGCCTCAGTGAGATCCCGCCAGGTGATGCCGGCCGAGGTCTTCATCATCCGGTCGGCCATCGCGCGGGCGGAGGCTTCGTCTGGGAAGTCGTACGAGACCTCCTGCCCCTCGTCACCGCCGAGACGGCCCCGCACCCGACAGACCTGACCGTCAGACGTCAGCCAGATGTCGCGTCGGGCTATGCGGCCCCAGCTCCCGTTCCACCATCGACCACGAATCTCCACCACGACCAGCTTGTCGTACACACGTTCGATCAGTTGGCTGCCGGCATGCCATGTATCGGGACCTGGATAGATCCGTAGCAGGGCCCGCACGGCCCGCACCCAGCTGTAGGGCTGGCCGACGAATGCGTTACGGCCGACGAGCCGACCCAGACCCGCGGCGGGGTGGAAGGGAGGCCATCGGCCCGCATCGTCGCCCGGAGGTGGAGTGAGGCCGGTCAAGGCCGGGCGGCAGCGCATCCACATCCACCAGCGCCTGTCGCGTGGTACGACTGCTCCACAGACAGAAGCGGCGGAAACGGGCTGATCGATGACAAGTAGGGCAGGCCGGCTGCGGCCGAGACCCGAGAAACCGAAGGTGACAGGCCTGGAACTGTTGTTCGACGTAGTGTTCGTTCTCGCGCTCGCACAGCTCTCGACTCTGCTCGAGGAGGATACGAGCTGGACCGGCGCCGTCCAGACGCTGATCTTGCTGCTTCCCCTGTCGGTGATCTGGGCCGTTACCGCAGAGGAATGCGATAAGTACGACCCGCAACAACTGCCGATACAGCTGCTGGTCCTTGGGCTTGACCCGTTTTGACGGACAGGGTCGATGTGTTGATCTTATTCAGGCTGCTTGGCTTGTCGGTAGCCGGTGCAAATCGGTGGCCTCGAACGCGGCGGGGCTGAGGTAGCCGAGAGTGGAGTGTCGACGGCGGGTGTTGTACCAGCCTTCGATGTACTCGAATATTGCCTGGCGGGCGGCGCTATGGGTGGGCCAGGGTTGGCGGTGTAGCAGTTCGGTTTTGATGGTGGCGAAGAACGACTCGGCGACCGCGTTGTCCCAGCACTGCCCACGCCGGCCGACAGAGAGGCGGATGCCGTGGGCAGCGGCGAGGCGGGCGTGTTGGTCGCTGGTGTATTGGACAGCCGCGGTCGGAGTGGAACACCAGCCCGGACGGCGGCCGGCGCCGCACAAGGGCATCGGTGAGCGCGGCGTCGATCAGGTCGGTGCGTAGGTGCTCGGCGACCGCCCAGCCCACGACCCGGCGCGAGGCCAGGTCGATGACGGTGGCCAGATACAGCCAGCCTTGCCAGGTGTTGATGTAGGTGATGTCGCCGCACCAGCGGGTGTCGATCCCCGCCGGGTCGGTGCCGAAGTCACGGTTGACCAGGTCAGGTCGCCTGCCGGCGTTCGGGTCAGGCACCGTGGTCGTTCGCCATCGGCGTGGACTCTTGCCGGCCAGCCCGGCGCACCGCATCAGCCGGGCGACGCGTTTACGGCCGTGTCGCAGCCCGGCGTCGGCGAGGTCGGCGTGGATCCGCGGTGCTCCGTAGGTGCCTTTCGACACCGCGTGCACCTGCGTGATCTTCGCGGTGAGCTGTGCGTCGACGCGCTGCCGCTGGGACTGGACGCCGCGTTGCTGCTGGTAGTAGGCGGACCGGGAGACCTCGAGTAGCTCGCACGCGCGCTTGACGTTGTGCTCGCCGGCTTGCTCCGCCTCGATGAACGGGTACACGTTCACCGGGTCTCCTTCGCGAAGAAAGCCGTTGCCCGCTTCAAAATATCGACGTCTTCACGCAGCCGGCGGTTCTCACGCCGAAGCCGCGCGAGTTCGTCTCGCTCATCCGAGGTCAACCCGTCAGTACGGGCGCCGCTGTCGAGTTCGGCCTGCTTGACCCATTCACGCACCGCGGTCTCGGTCAAGTCGAAATCCTGGCTGACCTGCCTGATCGTGCGGTCACCACGCTGACACAACTCGACGATCTCGGCCTTGAATTGCGCCGTGAACGACCGCCGAGGCCGCGACCGCTTCTTCCCCACGTTCTCCATGATGCTGGACATCCTCCCGGAGACCCCAGGTCCCCTGATCTCGGATGTCCGTCAAAACGGGGCAGGCCCACCTCGGAGCCCTGCTCGGCACCCTGGTGATGGCCGCCGCGGCGCCTGAAGCGTTCGGCGAACGAGGCCTTTACTTCGCCGGCGCGTACCTCGCCATCCAGCTCGGTGCCTCCGGCATCCTCGTACATCTGCTGCGTGGCGGCGAGATGCAGCGCCCCGAGGCGCGGGAAGCCTTCTGGTTCGGCGTGTCCGCAGTGCCGTGGATCGCGGGCGCGCTCATGCATGGTTGGGCCCGTGGGGTGCTGTGGGCGCTTGCGTTGGCCGTGGAATACGTGGCTGCCGTTCTCCGCCTACCCACACCAGGGCTTGGCCGCGGGCGAGCGACGGAGTTCGGGTACTCCGGTGAGCACCTCGCCGACCGGTGCCGGCAATTCTTCACCATCGCGCTCGGCGAGCTGATCCTGGTTACCGGGCTGACGCTCGACCAGAGCGGGTTTCAGGTTGCGACCTTTGCAGCGGTATTGGCAGCGTTCGCCACCACGGTGCTGCTATGGCGCGTCTACTTTTACAGTGCCGGGGAACTGCAATCGAAGGCCCTCGCAGAAGCCTCCGGACCGGTTCACGGACGCCCAGTGGTTTTCGCCCACCCGATCCTGGTCGCCGCCGTCATCGCAATTTCGATCAGCTACAAATTCGTGATTTCACATCCGCTCGGACGCACACCGCCGGCCTGGATCGCCCTCATCGTCGGCGGACCCGCACTGTTCCTCGCCGGGCGCGCCTTCTTGGAGTACGCCGTCTTCAGCCGCGTGTCCTGGGATCGGCCGATCGGAATCCTCGTGCTCGCCGTCATCTCACCGGCGATGAGCCTGGTGCCGCCGGTCGGGGCCGCCAGCGCCGCTGCCCTCGTCCTGGCCGGGGTCGCCCTGGTCGACACCGCACGTGGGCCACGACGCGGCCAGCCGGCAGCAGCCGGCTAGCCGGAAGTGCATCTGGGTTCCGATACCGATCTGTCATCCACACACATCAAGCGAGGTACGACAGCCGGCTGCCGGCGATGTCGGGCTCCACTTGACGCGTTACGGATCGCTGTCACTTGACCCGTGACACGTCCGGCTAGACGATCATGGTTGTAGATGTTAGCCGATGTGGCGTGGTTCGGGCTGGGGAGGCGGCTGCCAGTCGGTTTCCCCGCCCGGGCCGACGGTTATCGGCTCGACACCGATGCCCGTGAGGCGCCAGGACTCGTAGTTGTGATCGGGTCCGACGTGTAACTCCGCGCCGTTGTCGAAGTACAGGTGGAGGGCACCCTTGCCGCGGATCTCAACGCTGGTGATGGTCTGGCGGAACAGGTCCAGAACGGGTGCCAGGCGGGCGCCGGCGCCGGGGTCAAGTTCGTACCACTGCCCGTCCGCGTCGCGGAGCAGGAACGGAGTTTCGATCGCCAGTTCGGCGTCGACGCGGTAGCCCTCGTCGGGGTCGAGCGCGGAGAGGCTGAGCCGGACCTGGTAGTCGAAGGCCGTGCGGTCGACACGGCAGCCGGTCAACCGGGTAGGAATTCTGATCGGGCCTGTTCTGGTTAGGTGCCGGTCGGCCTGGCGCGCTGGCGTGGAGGTTAGCCAAATATTGATCGTGTCAAGCATCTGGTGGGACGCGAGTGTCAAGCATGTCCCGTGACGGGACACCGCCGGCCGCCGGCGATGTCGGATCTCAGGACCTTCGTGATTTCGACCACGCTGACCAGCGGCAACTGGAACAACACGACCGTCATCCACGACGACGTGGTCAGCCAGATCGCGAAGCTGAAGGCCAAGCTGACTGGTGACCTGCTCGTCTTCGGCAGCAACCAGCTGGTCCGCCGGCTCTCCCGCACGACGTGATCGACGAGATCCGCGGCTGGTGACCTACCCAGTCGTGATCGGCGACAGTACGCACCTGTTCGCCGGAGGCGACGGGATGGCGTCGTTCCAACTGCTCGGCACCACCACCTTCCAGTCCGGCGTCGTGGTGCTGACGTATGCGCCCCTAACCGGGGATACCGCCGACCCGGGGCAGTGACCACACTGCCGAACCCGACGTAGGACGTGCCGTCACGATGGGCGGCGGAGGTGATGAGCCCCGGCCGGCGTCAGGCCCCAGGCCCGCTGCGGGATGTGTCTTTAATCCAGCGGTTCAGGGCCGGACCGGACGTCTACCCGGTCGACCAGGCACGAAGCAGCGAGGAGGCATCGAACGCTTCGTCTGCGGGCGAAATCTGACGACAACAGGTGGGGTTGTCGCCGAGCTGGGCGGCACCGGATGACAGCCGATAGCAGCAGACGATGCGCCGCAACCGCGTTCGGGACGAAGGGGTCAGGTTGACCAGGCAGGTGGTCAACAAGTCCGGGAGGCATGGCCGGCTGCTGTCACGGGTGGACCTGCTCCAGGTTGTACCCGCAGGTAGCGGCCGCGATGGAGTAGCTGACGGTGGCTACCGTCAGCACGAGGCCGACACCGAGGCCGAGGGCAGCCGCGCCTTTGGCGGACAGCCCAGTTCGCCAAACGAACACGGCCGTCACCACAGCGGCCAGGGGCAGCGAGAACGCGAGGGAGAGCCACACGGTCTCGCGGAACACCCATACCAACCAAGCCGGATCGCCGGTGAGTGCCTCGCACGGCACCGGATGTGAGGGCATAGGCGCCGCCGCCAGCGGCGCAGTGGCAAGACCAGCGAACGCGTATGTCAACAGCGTCCAGCTCAGCGCAGCCCGGGTCCTCGGCCAGTCAATCACCACCGCGACTGTGCCAGAGGCGGCCGAAGACGGCTAGGGCGCGCGGACCTGATCGCCGTACAGCACGAAAGTGCAGCAACGGACGCGACCGCTGGCGACTCAGGCCAGCCAGGCGGTGCGTGTGACTTTCGCACTCGCCGGCAACCCCAGGTTCAGGGCCGGGCACAGATCCGGCACAAGTGAGCGCGAGTAGCGGCGAAAGACGCCGGAAACCGATGGAAGGCGTTTCCGCAGGCCAGGAGCTGTGTCGGGAGTAGCGCGCGAGGCTGGGAAGCCGGGGCTCTTACTTCCAGCGGAAGTGCACGAAGAGGCGGCCGAAGTTCTTGGAGTCCTTCTCCACCCGGTGATAGAGCTGCTTGACGTCCTTCTGGTCGAGGAACCGGAGCACCCGCTTCTTGAGCTGGCCCGATCCCTTGCCCGGAATGATCTCCACGAGGGTGGCCTTCTTCGCCACCGCCTCGTCCATGATCCCGCGCAACGCGCGGTCGATGTCCTGGCCCTTGTTGAAGATCTCGTGCAGATCCAGCTTGAGCTTCATGCCGCAGCCCCCGGCCGGTCAGGTCCCATGTCCGCCATCCTAGGCACGCCCGGCGGACCACCCGCCGGACGACGGCGGGGCGGCCCCGAAGGGCCGCCCCGCACACGTCATCGGTCCGCGCTCAGCGCGTGCCGCCCAGGCGGGTCTCCACCCGCTCCAGAGCGACCCGGTAGTCGTCGTTGGCCGCGTGCATCGCGGCGGCGATCCGCAGGTGCCGCAGCGCGTCGGTGTGCCGGTTCAGCCGCTCCAGGGTCCGGCCCAGCACGTGGTGCGCGTAGTGGTCGCTCGGGTCCCGGTCGACCAGCTCCCGCAACTGCTCCTCGGCCCGGTTGAGCTGGGCCGACTGAAAGTACGCCCGGGCCAGCAGCTGCCGGACCGCCGCGTTGCCGGGTTCGGCGTCCACGATCGGCTCCAGCAGTCGGGCTGCCCCGCTCGGATCACCGGTCTCGAAGAACATGGTCGCCCGCCGGTAGTCCGCCAGAAGATCCATCTGCCCACCTCCTCGGGTCGCGCCGTCACTGTTCCGACGCTGGCACAACATCAGCCGTTTAGCGACTGTTCCCGGGGGTGAGATCGCGTCGGTTCCGACCCTCGGCGGTCAGGTGCGGGCGTCCCGGCGCCCGACGGACAGCTCCCAGGCGCGGACGCCGCCGACGATGCCCGCGGTGTTCGGCACCACGACGACGTCGTCGCCCATCCGGGCCAGCTGTTCGGGCCGGATCAGCCGGGAGTTGCCCCCGCCCAGGTAGAGCCGGTCCCAGCGGAACACCGGGCGGAGCCCGTCCACCACCTGCCGGATCCGTCGGGACCAGAAGGCGTCGCCGAGCCGGCGGCGCTCCGGCTCGCCCACGTACGTGTCGTAGGTGGTGCCCCACCGCACCGGCGCGTGGGACAACTCCAGGTGCGGGGCGAGCACCCCGCCGTCGAAGAGGGCGCTACCCAGCCCGGTGCCCAGGGTCAGCACCAGCTCGCAGCCGGTGCCGGCGACCACCCCGGCACCGTGCACCTCGGCGTCGTTCAGCACCAGCGCCGGCACCCCGAACGCGTCGGCCAGCGCACCGCGCGCGTCCCAGCCGGACCACTCGGCGAGCAGGGCCGGGTCGACCCGACTGCGTGGTCCGCTGCGGGTCACGTAGTGCGGTGTGGCCACGACCACTCCGTGCCGGATCATCCCGGGAACGCCCACCGTCAGCCGGTCGGCCGCCGGCAGCCGCCCGCCCAGGTCGAGCAGGGTTCGGACGAACAGCTCAGGCGGCAGCGGGTACGGGGTCGGTACCCGCAGCGGCCGGGCCCGCATCGTGCCGGCCTCGTCGAGCACCGACGCCTTGATGCCCCCGCCACCGCAGTCGATAGCCAGTGTGGTCACCACGCCGTTGAGTCTGCCCGCTGCCGCCCGGCCGTATGCCGGCGGCCGGATAGGCTGCCGTCCTGATGAGCGCCACGATGATCGTCAAAAACCTGGCCGCCGGGCACGGTGACCGCCCACTCTTCGCCGGATTGGACCTGGTGGTCGCCCCGGGCGACGTGGTCGGCCTGGTCGGGCCGAACGGCGCCGGCAAGTCGACGCTGCTGCGTACCCTCGCCGGGTTGCTGCCGGTGGAGGCCGGCAGCGTCCGGCTCAGCCCGCCCACCGCGACCGTGGGGCACCTGCCGCAGGAGCCGGAACGGCGGCCGGGCGAGACGGTACGTGGGTTCCTGGCCCGGCGGACCGGGGTGACCGCCGCGCAGGCGGCGCTGGACGCCGCGACCGAGGCGCTGACCGCCGGTGCCGCGGGCGCCGACGACGCGTACGCCGACGCGCTGGAGCGCTGGCTCGCCCTCGGCGGCGCGGACCTGGACGAGCGCGCCGAGCAGGTGAGCGCCGACCTGGGGCTCGCGGTCGACCTGGATCACCCGACGACCGGGCTCTCCGGCGGTCAGGCGGCCCGGGCCGGGCTGGCGTCGCTGCTGCTCAGCCGGTACGACGTGTTCCTGCTCGACGAGCCGACCAACGACCTGGACCTGGCCGGGCTGGAGCGGCTGGAGGAGTTCGTCACCGGACTGCGGGCCGGCACGGTACTGGTCAGCCACGACCGGGAGTTCCTCACCCGCACGGTGACCCGGGTGCTGGAGCTGGACCTGGCGCAGCAGCAGGTGCACCACTACGGCGGCGGTTACGCGGCCTACCTGGAGGAGCGCGAGGTGGCCCGCCGGCACGCCCGCGCCGACTTCGAGGAGTACGCCGACACGCGGGCCGGGCTGGAGGCGCGGGCGCGCACCCAGCGTGCCTGGATGGAGAAGGGCGTGAAGAACGCCCGGCGCAAAGCCACCGACAACGACAAGATCGGTCGCAAGTTCCGCACCGAGTCCACCGAGAAGCAGGCGGCCAAGGCCAAGCA
The DNA here is from genome assembly GCF_900143515.1 of Micromonospora cremea. Taxonomy (NCBI): domain Bacteria; kingdom Bacillati; phylum Actinomycetota; class Actinomycetes; order Micromonosporales; family Micromonosporaceae; genus Micromonospora; species Micromonospora cremea. The sequence goes on from NZ_FSQT01000002.1 coordinate 1,500,893, forward strand.
GACCGAGCGGCTGATCGAACGGCTCGACGTGGTCGAGGAGCCCCGCAAGGAGTGGGAGCTGCGGATGGAGATCTCCGCCGCACCCCGCGCCGGCGCGGTCGTGGCCACGCTGCGCGGCGCGGTGGTACGCCGCGGCGGGTTCACCCTCGGCCCGGTGGACCTTCAGATCGACTGGGCGGACCGGGTCGCGGTGACCGGGGCGAACGGCTCGGGCAAGTCCACCCTGCTGGCCGCGTTGCTCGGTCGGCTGCCGCTGGACGCCGGCACCGCCTCGCTCGGGCCCGGGGTGGTGGTCGGCGAGGTGGACCAGGCACGAGGGTTGTTCCTCGGCGACGCGCCGCTGATCGACGCGTTCCAGGCGGCCGTACCGGAGATGTCGCCAGCGGACGCGCGGACCCTGCTGGCCAAGTTCGGGCTGCGCGCGGCGCACGTGCCACGGCCCGCGGCCACCCTCTCCCCCGGCGAGCGGACGCGGGCGGCCTTGGCTCTGCTCCAGGGGCGCGGGGTCAACCTGCTGGTACTCGACGAGCCCACCAACCACCTGGACCTGCCGGCCATCGAGCAGCTCGAATCGGCCCTGGCCAGCTACCCGGGCACGCTGCTCCTGGTCACCCACGACCGGCGGATGCTGGCCGCCATCGAGACGAATCGCCGGCTGCGGGTCGACGCCGGGCGGATCGCCGAGGATTGATCCGTGCCGGCGGGCCTTCGCAGGGTGAGAATGACGCCATGCTCAAGTGGGAGTACGCGCTGCTGATCCGCCGTCGCCAGGCCGCGACCAACGATCTGGGCTGGGAGGTCGTCTTCGTCTGGTACGGCCCGGAGGGCTCGATGGTCGACGTGACGCCGTACGGCGACACGGCGCTGGCCCACCTGAACCGGGCCGGCGACCAGGGCTGGGAGTTGGTCGCGATGAGCGAGGACCCGTCCCTGCCCGGCAACAACGAGTTGCACCGCTATCACCTCAAGCGGCCGAAGCCGGCCGCCCCGCCACCCCGCCAGCGGATGCGTGGCGGCGGCCGGCCGGGCCGCCGCACCCTCTCCGGCTGACCAGCGCGACCGCTCGGCGAACTGACCTCGGTCCGGCCTCGCGGGTCCGGCCGGACCCGCGCCCGGGCACCGCTTTGCCTCGCTCCGGCCCCGACGGGCACGGGTCGCAGTTGAGCGTTATACCTGAGAGTCATTTCTATGACTCTCAGGTATAACGCTCGCCGCAGTCTCGCCTCGAAGACCGCGACACGCCGGTCGAGCGGCACGCCGACCCCGGTCGACGAGCGGGCATACCGGCCTCGGATCCGGGTATCGCGCGGCGGGAGGTGGCCCGAATGGTCGCTTTGGCACAGACTCCGCCCTCGGCCGACCGGCTGCGGGCGATCGACGGGTTCCTCGCTGAGGCCTGGGTGGACCAGGTCCAGCACGACGACCGACTGCGTGGCCTGGCGGTCGAGGTGCGGTTCGACCGGGGTGTCGCCCACCTGAGCGGTGAGGTGGCCGAGCCCGCCGAGCTGCGGCTGATCCGGGACCTGGTGGGGCGGCTGGCCGGGGTCTACGGCGTGTGGTGCCGGGTCGGCGTCGGCGGGCGTGAACCCGTGGTGGTGGACCTCGGCTGCGGACCGACCAAGCAGTGGCCGGGCAACCTGGGGCTGGACATCTTTCCGGCCCCGGGGGTGGACGCGGTGGCGGACCTCTCCGGCTCGCTGCCGCTGGCCGACAACTCGGTGGACGTGCTCTTCGCGGTGCACATCCTTGAGCACCTGATCGACTTCCTGCCGCTGGTGGACGAGTGCCACCGAGTGCTCCGCCCGGGCGGTGTACTGCACGTGATGAGCCCCTGGTGGGGGCACGTGAACGCGGTCGCGGACCCGACCCATGTCCGGCTGATGGACGTGCAGACGTTCAAGGGGATCTGCCAACTCCGGCCGCCCGGCACCCCGCGCTGGTACCCCCTGCACGCCGGCTGCGACGGCGCCTCCATCTTCGCGGACCTGACCCCGCTACCCCCCGACGCCGACCCGGCCCCCCAAACCCACCTGGCCCGCTTCTTCGACTGACCCCAACCAACCCACGGGTTGATCATGAGGTTGACGGGTGCGATGGAGATCGAAGGCCCCGCCAACCTCATGATCGACGCGGTAGCCCGGCGGGCAGTTTGGTTGATTCGCGGAGTTCGAGGCGGTAGGGGGCGGAGAGTTCGCGGGCGGGGCCCGTGCGGTCGCCGTCGAGGCGTTCGGCGAGCAGTTCGACGGCGAGGCGGGCGATCTGCGCCTTGTCCGGGGCGACAGTCGTCAGCGTGGGGATCGAGAACCGGCCGTCCTCGATGTCGTCGAAGCCGACCACCGCCACGTCCTCGGGTACCCGCAGGCCGGCCTCGTGCAGGGCTCGCAGGGCACCCAGGGCGAGCGTGTCGTTGAAGCAGAAGACGGCGTCGGGGCGTACGCCGGAGGTGAGCAGGCCGCGCATGGCGGCCGCGCCGTCCGCGCGGTGCCAGGCCGGCGCGGGCGCCACCAGGGCCTCGTCGTAGTCCAGGCCGGCGGCGCGCAGCGCGTCGGCGTAGCCGGTCAGGCGCAGTCGGGCGCTGGCGCCCTCGGGGGTGCGCTGCGAGCCGATGGCCGCGATCCGGCGCCGGCCGAGCCCGATCAGGTGGCTGGTGATCTCCCGCGCCGCGCCCACGTTGTCGATCACCACATGATCCGCCGGGCCGTGGTCGACGCGCTCACCGAGCAGCACCATCGGCCTGTTGTCCAGGCCGGCCAGGTCCTCCGCCGTGAGCGCCAACGGGCTGAAGATCAGCCCGTCGATCAGGTGGTCGGTGATGCCGGAGGCGACCACCCGTTCCTGCTCGCGCCCACCACCGGTCTGGTCGATCAGCACCGTCCAGCCGAAGTCGGCGGCTGCGGTGACCACGTAGCGGGCCAGCTCGGCGAAGTACGGGATGTCCAGTTCCGGCACCGCCAGCGCGATCACGCCGGTGCGCCCCTTGCGCAGGTGGCGGGCGGAGAGGTTGGGCCGGTAGTTCAGTTCGGCGATCGCCTCTTCGACCCGGGCCCGGGTGTCCGGCCGGACGTGCACGTAACCGTTCACCACGTTGGAGACCGTCTTCACCGACACGCCGGCCCGTTCGGCCACATCCTTGAGCCTGTGTCGCACTTTGCAACCTCCCCGATGTAACACTCCGCACCCTACCCCGTCGTCAGCCCTTTACAACGTTGCCTACAACGTTGTAGAAAGCAGGGAGGCCGGGTGGGCGGTGACTGCGGTCACCCGGCACCGGCAATGAGGAAAGGTGGCACCCCTTGCGGACCGCGCAGCTGACGATCGACCCAGCCTTCGCGATCGGCCCGGCCGACCGACGTCTCTTCGGCTCCTTCGTCGAGCACATGGGGCGATGCGTCTACGGCGGGATCTACGAGCCAGGCCACCCCAGCGCCAACTCGCGCGGCCTGCGCGGCGACGTGCTGGAGCTGACCCGGGAGCTGGGTGTCTCGGTGGTCCGTTACCCGGGCGGCAACTTCGTCTCCGGCTACCGCTGGGAGGACGGGGTGGGCCCGGTCGGCGACCGGCCGCGCCGGCTCGACCTGGCCTGGAAGACGATCGAGACGAACGCGTTCGGGCTGGACGAGTTCATGACCTGGGCCGCCGAGGCCGGTGTCGAGCCGATGATGGCGGTGAACCTGGGCACCCGCGGCGTGCAGGAGGCGCTGGACCTGCTGGAGTACGCCAACCACCCGGGCGGCACGCAGCTCTCCGACCTGCGGCGCAAGCACGGCGCGGAGGACCCGTACGGGGTGCGGCTGTGGTGCCTGGGCAACGAGATGGACGGCCCGTGGCAGGTCGGCCACAAGACCGCCGACGAGTACGGCCGGCTGGCCGCCGAGGCCGCCAGGGCGATGAAGATGATCGACCCCTCGATCAGCCTGATCGCCTGCGGCAGCTCCAACCGGCGGATGCCCACGTTCGCCTCCTGGGAGGCGACCGTGCTGGAGCACACCTACGAGCACGTCGACTACATCTCGGCGCACACCTACTACGACCCGTCCGACGGTGACCAGGCCAGCATCCTGGCCTCGGCCGTCGACATGGACAACTTCATCACCGAGGTGGTCGCGACCGCCGACCACGTGGCCGCCAAGCAGCGGCACAAGCGCAAGCTCAAGATCTCGTTCGACGAGTGGAACGTCTGGTACGAGTCCCGCCTCCAGGCCGACCTGGACCGGCGCGGCTGGGTCGAGGCCCCGGCGCTGATCGAGGACGACTTCACCGCGGTGGACGCGGTCGTCGTCGGTGACCTGCTGATCACCCTGCTCCGCCACGCCGACCGGGTCGGGGTGGCCGCCCAGGCCCAGCTGGCCAACGTGATCGCGCCGATCCGCACCCGCAACGGCGGCCCGGCCTGGCGGCAGAGCATCTTCCACCCGTTCGCGCTGACCGCCCGGTACGCCCGCGGCACCGTGCTGCGCACCGAGCCGGTGTCGCCGCGCTACGACACGAAGAAGTACGGGGACGTGCCGGTGCTCGACACGGTCGCCGTGCACGACGAGGAGACCGGCGAGCTGACCGTCTTCGCGGTCAACCGCGGCTCCACGGACCTCCCGTTGGAGATGGACCTGCGCGGCCTGCCGGGCATGTCCGGCCTGTCCTTCCTGAGCCTCGCTGCCGGGTCTGACCGGTCGGCGATGAACACCGAGGCCGAGCCCGACCGGGTGACGCCCCGGGAAATGCCCACCCCCACCCCCGACGGCGGCCGGTGCACCGTGCGCCTGCCCGCCGTGTCCTGGAGCGTGCTGCGCTTCGGCCCGGCAAACGCCTGAGGTCGCATCGAGTTTGACCAGGCACAATTCATCCCGTCCCCCCTTCAAGGAGATACCAGCATGATCCAGAACGACATGAGCCGGCGCCGCCTGCTCGGCCTCGGTCTCGGACTCGGTGCCGCGGCCTCGCTGACCCTCGCCGGCTGCGGCGGCGGTGACAGCAGCTCCGGCCCGGCCGCCGGCAACGGCGGCAAGGAGTACACCGGTCCCAAGGTCGACCTGAAGCTGTGGAACGGCTTCACCGGCGGCGACGGCGAGATCTTCAAGGCGCTGGTGAACCAGTTCAACACCGAGCACAAGAACATCGCCGTGACGGTGGCCACGTACCAGTGGGAGGACTACTACAACAAGCTCCCCGGTGCGGCTTCCAGCGGCAACGGCCCGGACATCGCGGTCATGCACATGGACCAGCTCGCCACCTTCGCCGCCCGTGGCGTGATCACCGAGCTGGACGACGTGGCCAAGAACCTGGAGCTCGCCGAGGCCGACTTCGCCCCCACGGTGTGGAAGGGCGGGCTCTACAACAACAAGCGGTACGGCATTCCGCTGGACATGCACCCGCTGGGCTTCTACTACAACAAGACCGTCATGCAGAAGGCCGGCCTGGACCCGAACAAGCCGCCGACCACCAAGGACGAGTACGTCGCGGCGCTGGCCGAGCTCAAGAAGGCCGGCGTGCAGGGCTTCTGGGTCAGCCCGTTCCAGTTCACCGGCGGCATGACCTTCTACTCCCTGCTCAACCAGTGGGGCGGCACGCTCTTCGACGCCGACGTGGCGAAGGCCACCTTCAACTCCGACCCGGCGGTCGAGGCGTGCACCTGGCTGGTCGACATGATCAAGCAGGGCTACTCGCCGGCCAACGTCGGCCAGGATGCCGACTACCTGGCGTTCAAGAGCGGCAAGAACGCCTTCACCTGGAACGGCATCTGGCAGATCAACGATCTGAAGAAGAGCCCGGAGGTGCAGTGGGGCGTCGCGCCGCTGCCCCAGATCGGCAGCAAGCCGGCGGCGTGGGCCAACTCGCACAACTTCACCATCGTGAAGCAGCGGGCCAACGACGCCAACAAGGTCTCCGGCGCGAAGGTCTTCATCAACTGGCTCAGCGAGCACTCGCTGGACTGGGCGAAGGGCGGCCAGGTGCCGGCCCGTAAGGCCGTCCGTGAGGGTGCCGAGTTCAAGGCGCTGCCGGAGATCTCGTCGCTCGCCCCCGAGCTGGAGTACGCGGCCTTCCCGCCGGCGGCTCCGGGTCTGGGCGAGGTCATGACGACCTTCTACAACTCCTTCAACGAGGCCGCGCTGGGCAAGAAGTCGCCCAAGCAGGCGCTCGACGACGGTGTGGCCAAGGCCAACAAGCAGCTCGAGGACAACCGCAAGAAGTACGGGAGCTGATAACCCGTGGCGGACGTGATCGAGGTCGGGGCGGCGCGCGGTGACGCGCCGCCCCCGGCGGCCAACGCAGCCCGCCGGGGCGCCTCGGCGGGCCGGACCGGACGGGCGACGCCATATCTGTTCCTCGCCCCCTACCTGGTCCTGTTCGGGGTCTTCGGCCTGCTGCCGATCGTCCTCGGCCTCTGGCTCAGCGTGCACCAGTGGGACTTCCAGCTGCCCAACCGGCCGTTCATCGGGTTGGACAACTACAAGGACCTGTTCTCCAGCGACTCCGCCATCTACGGCGACTGGTGGGAGAGCGTCCGGGCCACCGCGATCTTCACGGTGCTGTCGGTGCCGCTGCTGGTGGTCGTACCGCTCGGGCTGGCGCTGCTGCTGAACCGCTCCTTCCCGGGCCGGACCTTCTTCCGGGCGATCTACTTCGCGCCGTACGTGCTGGGCGTCGCGGTGATCGGCCTGCTCTGGCGGTTCCTGCTCGACGCCAACCTGGGCCTGGTCAACCGGCTCGCCGGCGCCGTCGGGCTGCCCGCGGACACCCCCTGGGTGACCAACATGCCGTGGGCGTGGATCTCGCTGGTCGGTGTCACGGTCTGGTGGACCTCCGGCTTCAACGCGGTGATCTACCTGGCCGGTCTGCAGGACATCTCTCCGGAGCTGTACGAGGCCGCCCGGATGGACGGCGCGAACGCCTGGCAGCGGTTCCGCAACGTCACCCTGCCCGGGCTGCGCCCGGTGCTGCTCTTCGTGATCACCACGACCGTGCTCGCCTCGGCGAACATGTTCGGCCAGTCGTTCCTGATCACTCAGGGAGCGCCGGGCACGGAGACCCGCACGGTGGTCTGGTTCATCGTCGAGGAGGGCCTGCGGGACAACGACGCCGGTCGCGCCGCCGCAATGAGCATCGTGTTCGCCCTGATGCTGGCGGTCGTGAGCATCGCCAACTTCCGCCTCTTCCGCTACAAGGAAGACTGAGGGGACCGCCATGACGACGCCCACGCGGACCACCCGCGGTTCCGCGACCGCGAGCCGGGTCGTGCTCTACGCCACGCTCGTGGCGCTGGCCCTGATCTTCCTGACTCCGCTGCTGTGGATGGTCATCACCTCGCTGAAGACCTACACCGCCGCCCAGCAGATCCCGCCGAGCTGGCTGCCGAACCCGCTCGCCGGCTATGGCTACGAGCAGATCCTCAACAACACGGCGAACCCGGTTCTGCGCTGGTTCCTCAACAGCATGCTGGCCGCCACGCTGCACTCGCTGCTGGTCCTGGTGACCGCCTCGATGGCCGCGTACGCGCTGGCCCGGATGAAGTTCCGCGGGCGCGGGGTGAGCTTCGCGCTGATCGTCGGGACGCTGTTCATCCCGCCGACGTCGCTGATCATCCCGAACTTCCTGATCGTCGACCAGCTCAACTGGATCGACACCCTCGCGGTGGTCGTGGTGCCCGGTGCGGCGAGCGCGTTCGGGGTGTTCTTCCTGCGGCAGTTCTTCATCTCGCTGCCCAACGAGCTGGAGGAGGCCGCCATCCTGGACGGCGCCAACCAGTGGCAGATCTTCTTCCGGGTGGTGCTGCCGCTGTCCAAGCCGGCGCTGGCCACCCTGGCCGTGCTGTCGTTCCTCACCAACTGGAACGACTTCCTCTGGCCGATCTTCGTGCTGTTCAGCCCGGAGAAGCTCACCCTGCCGCCGGGCCTGGGCCTGCTCCAGGGCTCGTACGTCACCGACTATCCGGTGATCATGGCGGGCGCGGTGCTGGCCAGCCTGCCGGTGCTGATCCTCTTCGTGTTGGCCCAGCGGCACATCATCCAGGGTGTCTCCCGCAGCGGTCTGAAGGGATGACCCGCACGATCACCCGGCGACGCGGCGCGGCGGCGATCATCATCGCCGCCGCGTTGCTCGTCGCGGGCTGTTCCGACGGCGACGAATCCACCTACACGAGCAACGGGAGCGGCCCCAGGATGTTCAGCAACCCCGTCGTACGCACCGACGCCCCGGATCCGCAGGCGATCCAGGTGGGCGACACCTGGTACCTGTTCCACACCAACGCGGGCGGCCGCAACGTTCCGGTGCTCACGTCCACGGACCTGGTCGACTGGACCGAGGCCGGTGACGCCCTGCCGGCGCTGCCGGACTGGGCGGACGCGGGCAAGACCTGGGCGCCGGAGGCGATCGAGCTGGCCCCGGACCGGTTCCTGCTCTACTACACCGTCGCGGGCCGGGAAGCCGGGCGGCAGTGCGTCGGCAGGGCGGTGGCCAGCGCGCCGCAGGGGCCGTACCGGGACGACTCGGCCGGCCCGCTGATCTGCCAGGCCGAGCTGGGCGGGGCGATCGACGCCAGCCCGTTCCGGGACACCGACGGCAGCCTCTGGCTGCTGTGGAAGAACGACGGCAACGCGATCGGGGTGGACACCTGGCTCTGGTCGCAGCGTCTCTCCGACGACGGCCTGACCCTGGTCGGTGAGCCGACGAAGCTGCTCAAGCAGACCGAGCCGTGGGAGGGCACCCTGATCGAGGGGCCGTTCTTCCACCGCCAGGACGGTCGCCTGCACCTCTTCTTCGCCGCGAACGCCTACGACCGCGCCGAGTACGCCGAGGGCTACGCGGTCTGCGAGAGCCCGACCGGGCCCTGCGTGAAGGCCTCCGAGAACCCGATCCTGAAGAGCAACGAGGCCGCCTCCGGTCCCGGCCACGCCTCGATGGTGGTCAAGGACGGCCGGACCTGGCTGCTGTACCACGCCTGGCCGCCCGGCCAGGAGGGCACCACCGATCCCGGCCGCCAACTCTGGCTGGACGAGGTGACCTGGGTCGACGGCAAGCCGGTCGTCAAGGGGCCCACGGGCGATCCGCAGCCCCGCCCCTGACACGTGCGAAAAGGGGCCCCTCGCGATTCGCGAGGGGCCCCTTTTCGCACGTTCGGGTTCAGCTGCCGGCGGCCGGCTCGCGGGGGGCCGGGGCGGCGGTGGGCTCGTGCCGGGCCAACCGGTTGCGGCGGTAGCCGTAGCCGAAGTAGATCAGCCCGCCGAGCAGCATCCAGGCCAGGAACCGCAGCCAGGTCTCCACCGACAGATTGAGCATCAGGTAGAAGCAGGCCAGCGCGGAGACGATCGGCAGCACCGGGGAGAACGGCACCCGGAACGGCCGGTCCAGGTCCGGGCGCTTGCGGCGCAGGATCGGCACCGCGACCGAGACCAGCACGAACGCGCAGAGCGCGCCGATGCTGACCAGGTCGGCCAGGGCGGAGAGCGGCAGGAAGCCCGCCAGCAGCGCGACCGCGATCGTCATGATCGCCGAAATCCGGTACGGGGTGCCCCAGCGCGGGTGCACCGTCGCGATCGACGGCGGGATCAGCCCGTCCCGGGCGATCGCGAAGCCGATCCGACCCATCGCCACCAGGTCGACCAGGATGACGCTGGTCAGGCCGGCGACGGCGGCGATGGAGACCAGCACGGCCGCCCAGCCGGCGCCGACCGCCTCGAAGGCCGACGCGATCGGGGCGCCGCGGTCGATCTCCGTGTACGACACCATGCCGACCACCACCAGCGAGACGCCGATGTAGAGCACGGTGGAGATCAGCAGCGTGCCGAGCAGGCCCAGCGTGAGGTCCCGACGCGGCTTGCGCGTCTCCTCGCCCAGGTTGGCCACCGCCTCAAAGCCGGTGTACGCGAAGAAGACCACCGCGGCGGCGCTGAGCACCCCGACGAAACCGAAGACCGACGGTTCCAGCCCGAAGAGCGCCTGGGTGACCGGCTGCTTGATGCCGTCGTCGCCGCTCCCGGCGGGTTCGGCCGGCGGGATGAAGGGGCTGAGGTTGGTGGCCTTGACGAAGAAGAGCCCGGCGACCACCACGAAGACGCAGATGGCCACCTTGACCAGCACCAGCAGGTTGGTGATCCGGGCGGACTCCCGGATGCCGACGATCGCCACGATGCCAAGGATCAGCACGATCGCGATCGCGCCGACGTTGACCGTGCTGCCCTCCTCGCCGAACCACCGGGTGGGCAGGTCGAGCAGTTCGGCCAGGTAGCCGGACCAGCCGCGGGCCACCACGGCCGCGCCGAGCGCGAACTCCAGCAGCAGGTCCCAGCCGATGATCCAGGCGACGATCTCACCCATCGTGGCGTACGCGTAGGTGTAGGCGCTGCCGGCGGTCGGCACGCTGCTGGCCAGTTCGGCGTAGCAGAGCGCGGAGAGCAGGGCGACCACGCCGGCGATGGCGAAGGAGATCACCACGCCCGGCCCGGCGCTGTCCCGGGCCTCGATCCCGGTGAGCGTGAAGATGCCGGTGCCGATCACGATGCCGATGCCGAAGCCGGTGAGGTCGACCGCGCCGAGCCGCCTCTTCAGCCCGGGTCGGCCGTCGGTGCCGTCCGCCCCGCTCTGGGCTATCACGTCCTTGATCGGTTTGGTCCGCAGCACGGACACGCGCTCACCCCTCCCACCGTGCGACCACCACCGTGGCGGCCGGTGACCGGCGTTGCTACCCAGCGACGGGAGCCGCCAACCGCGCCAACCACCCTTCACGAGGAGTGGGATCCCCGTCACGTCGCGCAATCTGACGATCGACGCGGAACGACCCGATAACCGGCGGTCGAATCCATCCGCGCGAACCCTTGCGATAACGACCCGAGTGTGAAAATTTCCTACCAGCGGCAGATAGGCAGCGGCGAATCTTGCCGGACGTGCCGCGCTGAACACCCGGGAGCCCCAACGAAGGGACACACCGCATGAAGGCAACTCGGCTCGGAGCCGCCGGGCTGGTCGCAGCCCTGCTCGGCACGCTCGTCACCGCCACCCCCGCGAGCGCCGCGCCCGGCGCCGCCGGCACCGACTCCACCGCCACCTGCACCACCGACCCGGCCAGCCCGAAGCGGCAGTTCCGGGCGATGTGGATCTCCTCGGTGGTCAACATCGACTGGCCCAGCAAGGCTTCGCAGACCGACCCGGACCGGATCTCCGCCCAGCAGGCCGAGTACCGCGGCCTGCTCGACCTCGCCGAGCGGCTGAACCACAACGCCGTCGTCGTGCAGGTCCGGCCGACCGCCGACGCCCTTTGGCCGTCGCCGTACGAGCCCTGGTCGGAGTACCTGACCGGGGTACGCGGCCAGGACCCGGGCTGGGACCCGCTGGCCTTCCTGGTCGAGGAGTCACACAAGCGCAACCTGGAGTTCCACGCCTGGTTCAACCCGTACCGCGTCTCCATGCCGGCCCCCGGCGGCGCCGGCGCCGACCTCAACCTGCTCGCTCCCGGCCACCCGGCCCGGGAGCATCCGGACTGGACCTTCGCCTACCCACCGGCCGGGGTGGCCGGCAGCCGGCTCTACTACAACCCCGGCATCCCGGAGGTCCGCGAGTTCGTGCAGACCGCGATGATGGACGCGGTCAGCCGGTACGACATCGACGGCGTGCACTTCGACGACTACTTCTACCCCTACCCCAGCGGCACCCACCAGGTGCCGGACGACGCCACCTTCGCGACGTACAACCGGGGCTTCACCGACCGGGCGGACTGGCGACGGGACAACATCAACCTGCTGATCCAGGAGATGAACGGCAAGATCAAGGCGGCGAAGCCGTGGGTGAAGTTCGGCGTCAGCCCGTTCGGCATCTGGCGCAACAAGGCCGCCGACCCGCTCGGATCGGACACCACCGGCAGCCAGTCGTACGACATCATCTCCGCCGACACCCGTAAGTGGGTCAAGCAGGAGTGGATCGACTACGTGGTGCCGCAGCTCTACTGGTACATCGGCCAGTACCCGGCGGCGGACTACGCCCGGCTGGTCCCGTGGTGGGCCGAGACGGTGCGTGGCACCCGTGTCCAGCTCTACATCGGCCAGGCCGACTACAAGAGCGGCGACCCGGCGTACGGGCCGTTCTGGCAGAACCCGCGGGAACTGTCCGACCACCTGACGCTCAACCGGGCGTACCCGGAGGTGCAGGGCAACGTGCACTTCTCCGCCGTCCAGGTGCGGGCCAACCGGCTCGGCGCCACCGACATCTACGCCGCCGAGCACTACTCGCGCCCGGCGCTGGTGCCGGCCATGCCGCACCTGCCGGCCAAGCCGCTGCTCTTCCCGGTGGTCACCAAGGCCGCCCGGGACGCCGACGGAGTGCGGCTGACCTGGCGTCAGCCGGCCGACGGCGTGGGGCCGTTCGGCACTGCCACCTCGTACGCGATCTACCGGTTCGACGGCACCACGCTGCCCAGTCGGTGCGGCACCGCGGACGCCGCACACCTGGTCGACACCGTCCGCGCCACGGCCGGTGCGATGCAGTCCTGGGTGGACACCTCGGCCGAGCCCGGCCGGCGGTACACCTACCAGATGACCGCGCTGGACCGGTCGGCCAACGAGAGTAAGGTCAGTCCGCCGGCCTTCGTTCTGCGCTGACCGGACGACCCTCGCCGGATGCCCCGGGTGCCACCGAGCACCCGGGGCATTCGTCTGTTTCAACGTATGTAACCAATAGTTGGCAAGAGACATACCGATGAGTTGATCAGTTGATCGACACTGATCGACATCCGGTAACCCGCCGGTAACTTACCGCCTCACCGCTCACCCCCGCGGAGGTAACCCGTGCCCCGACGTCTCGCCACCCTGCTCGCCTCGGGCGCGCTCGCGCTGCTCACCACCCTCGCCATCGCCTCCCCCGCCGCCGCCGTCACCCCCGAGCAGCGACTCTCGGTGCTCTCCAGCTGGACCCAGACCAGCGCGAGCAGCTACAACTCCTGGAACAGCGCCCGGGTCAACCGGGCGCCCTGGGCCGAGTACGCCTTCGACTGGTCCACCGACTACTGCTCGTCGAGCCCCGACAACCCGCTCGGGTTCACCTTCAACCTGGGCTGCTACCGACACGACTTCGGCTACCGCAACTACAAGTCGGTCGGTCAGTTCTCCGCCAACAAGTCCCGGCTGGACAGCGCCTTCTACGCGGACCTGAAGCGGGTCTGCGCCACCTACAACGCGGTGGTCCGGCCCGCCTGCCTCAGCCTGGCCTGGACCTACTACCAGGCGGTCAGCATCTTCGGCTCGGTGGCGGCCGTGCAGCAGGCCGACATCGACCGTGCCGCCCGGATGAAGGCCGACGCCGAGCGCCGCGCCGCCGCCCGCTAAATCCCACCCACCTCACCTCGCGGCCGCGTTGATCAAGAGGTTTCGGTCATCGGAAGCCCGCTTCCTGACGCAAACCTCTTGATCAACAAGGCTGGGCTCAGGCCCGTTCGGTTCTGGTGGCCGGATGACGGTCGGGTTCGGCGGGACGACGCGGCGTCGGCTGAGACAGCCCGGTGCTGAAACGGGTCGAATCCGCCGCCAGGTCCGGGTGCTCCACGTCGAGCGCCAGCGCCGCCGCCTCGTCCAACCCCAGCTCGGCGCCCTCTCCGTACGCGTCGTCGAAGGCCGCGTCACCCAGCACCCCGCGCAGCTCCGCCTGCTGATCGTCCCAGTAGCCGCCGTAGATACCCGGTGTGGATCGCATACTCGCCCGGGTGGCCTGCGCCGCCCCGAACAGCCGAACGGCGGTCAACCGGTCCCCACCGGCCGCACAGCGCACCGCGATGGCGTTCAGCGTGTCGCACGCCCGGCCGTGGTAGCCGTGGCCCATCCGGGAGCGCAGCGCCACCAGCAGGTGCTCGTGCGCTGCGATCACATCACCCCGGGCCAGCGCGACCATACCGAGCAGCATGTCCACCGAGCGCCGGCCCCGCTCCACCGGCCGGGCCGCCTCCACCGGACGGACCGCACCCAGCAGGTCCGCCGCCTCCTCCAGCGCGCCCCTGCGCCACAGCAGCTCAGCCAGGCTGAACACCGCGAACAGCGCCTCGCCGACCACGTCCTGACCGTGCGCCCAGTCGATGACCTCCCGGCACACCCGTTCGGCTTCGACGAACTGTCCCATGTCGACCAGCGGCGCGGCCCGACCGGCGAGCACCCGGGCCAGCAGCCCGGCGTCACCGGCCTGCCGCGCGGCCGCCTCCGCCCGCTGGGAGAAGCGCAGCTCCTCGGCGAACTCGCCGTCCGCACCGGCGTGCAGCGAGTGCATGTGGTACGCCGCCGCCAGCTCGGCCTCCGGGATCCGCTCGCCGGTTTCGGCGATCCGCCCGTACAGCCGGAACAGCCAGAGCCGCCCCTCCCGGGCCAGCCCACGCTCACGCCACCACTGGTCCAGCCCGCCGGCCAGGCGGAGGCCGGCTCGCGCGCTGCCGCCGGTGGTGCACCACCGCAGCGCGGCCCGAAGCTCCCCGGCCAGCGGGTCGAGGGCGTAGAGCGACAGTGTCACCGGCCGGCCGTCCGGGCCCAGGTGAGCCCGCTCCAGCGCGTGCGCCGACCAGGCCACGTGCCGGTCCCGGGCGGCCTGCTCCTCGCCCGCCTCAACCAGCCGCCGAGCCGCGTACGCCCGGATCGGATCGAGCATCCGGTACGTGCTGCCGGCGGCGCGCGGCTCGGCCAGCACCATCGACTTGTCCACCAGCACCGAGAGCGGATCCAACGGGTCGTCACCCAGCAGCCACTCCACCGTCGCCAGGTCCACCGGCCCGGCGAAGACGGCCAGCCAGCGCAGCAGCCGGGCGGCCCGCGGCCCCAACGTGCGGTACGACCAGGTGACGGTGGCCTGCATGGTCAGGTGCCGCTCGGTGGCCGAGCGCTGCACCGCCCTGCTCGCCGGCGTGGGCGGCGAGGCGCCGGCCGCCGCGGCCACCAGGTCCACGGTGTCCTGCTGGTTCCCCGACCAGCCCCGCTCCACCGGCGGCGGCTCCGGGTCCTCCCGGCCGGCGTCCAGCGTGCCGAGCACGTCGTCCAGCCGCTCGGCGAGCTGACCGACGGAGAGCACCCGCAACCGGGCGGCGGCCAGCTCGATGGCCAGCGGCAGCCCGTCCAGCCGCTGCACCACACGGCGCAGATCCGCAGACTCGGCCGGATCCGGTTGCCGCCCACCGCGCGCGGCCGCCGTACGGTCCAGCAGCAGCGCCACCGCGTCGCTCTCCGCGCCGTCCGCGCTCGGGTCGACCGAGAGCGGCGGGATCCGCCACACCACCTCGCCGGGCAGGCTGAACGACTCGCGGCTGGTGGCCAGCACCCGCACACCGCCCCCACCGGAGAGCAGGCGCGAGATGACTTCCGCGCAGGCGGCCGGCTGCGTGTCGCAGGTGTCCAGCACGACCAGCATCCGACGGCCGGCGGCGTACTCGACCAGAGTGTCCAGCATCGGCCGGCCCGGCTCGGGTCGCAGCCCGAGCACCGCGGCGATGGCGAACGCCACCAACCCCGGGTCGGTCACCGCGGCGATGTCGACGAACCAGACCCCGTCCGGGTACGCCTCCACCATTCCGCTGGCCAGCTCCACGGCGAGCCGGGTCTTGCCCGCGCCACCCGCCCCCAGCACGGTGACCAGCCGGTGCTCCTCCACCAGCCGGTCCAGCTCGGCCCGCTCGGCCTGCCGGCCGACGAACGAGGTCACCTGGGTCGGCAGGTTGTGCGCCACCGCGTCGGCGGTGCGGGGCCGGGGGAACTGCCGTTCCAACCCGGGCGCGACCAGCTGGAACAGTCGTTCCCGGTCGTCGAAGCCGCGCAGCCGGTGCAGGCCCAGGTCGAGCAGGGTGGCACCGGGTGGCAGCGGCTCCGCCCGGCGGGCGGTGGGCGCCGAACAGAGCACCTGCCCGCCGTGCGCGGCGGCGGCCACCCGGGCCGCCCGGTGCACCTCGGGGCTGGCGTACTCCCCGTCGCGCGGCTCGGCGTAGCCGGTGTGCAGGCCCATCCGGACCCGAGGCGCCGCTTCCGCGGTCGGCCAGTCATGGTTCGCCAGCGCGCGCTGGGCGGTCAGGCAGGCGGTCAACGCCGCCGCGGCGTCGTCGAAGGCCAGGAAGAACGAGTCGCCCTCGGTCAGCAGCTCCGCGCCACCGGTGCTGGCCAGCGTCCGGCGTAGCAGCCGCCGGTGCTCGGCGAGCACGGGGCGGTAGTCCGGGCCGAGCAGCTGGGCCAGCCGGGTCGAGCCCTCGATGTCGGTGAACACGAAGGTCACCCAACCGCTCGGGAGCTGGATCCGTGGCGACATGCGTGGAACCTCCGCCCGTGACGTCGGGTTCATGCTGCCTGAGTCCGAGCGGTCACGCATCGTGAGAACGGCCGGGCAGGTGCCGCCTCAAGGTGCCACTCGGACCCGTTCCCGGCAAGGGCAGCCGACCAAGCGGCTGCGAATTGGCCGGATCAGCAGCCGCAGGCACCGCCGCAGCAGCCGCCTCCGGTGGCGGCCGCGGCCCCGCCGCCCGCGCCCCGGCCGGTGACCGCGATCGCGGAGAGCAGCTTGACCGTGTCGGCGTGTCCCTGTGGGCAGGTGGCGGGCGCGCCGGCCGCCGCCATTGGACGGTTGACCTCGAACGTGTCGCCGCAGGCGCGGCAGCGGAACTCGTACCTGGGCATGCAACCAGGGTACGGGGACCTGACGTCCAACGGCGCATGGGTGATACTCGACGGGTGGTGGACGGCGAGGACAAAACGCGTGTGCAACCGTTGCGACCGGCCGCGCCGCTGGACGGGCCGCTCGAAGGATCGGGGGCCGCGCCGGATTCGGTGCCACGGGCCGTGCCCCGCCCCCGCCGGCCCTGGCTGAGCGGCAAGGCCACCGGTGCGCCCAACCCACCGACGGAGACGGCGTCCGCGCCCTCGACCGCCCCCGACCCTGCGGCCGCCAGCCCGGCCGGGGCCCCGGCAGCCGCGACCCCCGCCGGGACCCCGAAGGCCGACGCCCCTGCCGCAGGCACGAGAGCCGACGCACCCGCTGGCGACTCGACCGCGCCGAGCCCGGCCACCGGATCGGACGCCGCGACCACGCCGGGCGGGCCGGATGTCGGGACGCGGGCTGGCGATGCGAAGCCGGCGCCTGTGGCCGATGCCGCCGCGGCTGGCCAGGCGGCTAGCACTGTGGACGGCACTGCCAGCGCCCCGAAGTCCGACCCCGGCCGACGACGGCGGATCCCGTTCGCGCACGCGCTCCGCCTGCCGCCACGCCAGGCGGCGGTGACCGCGGCCCGGGCGACCCGCGCCTGGGCCCGGCGCCCCAGCGGTCGACTCACCCTGCCCGGGGTCTTCCTGCTCGCCCTGGTGGCCGCGACCGCCGCGGCGGGCGCGCTGCTCGTCCCGGCTGCCATCCGCGCGCCCCGGCCGGTCGCGGTCGACGCCTCCGTCACGCCGACCGCGGCCGTTCCGCCTCCGGTGCTGCCGTCCGGAGTGCCCACCGGCCCGCTGCCGACCGGGCCCCTTCCCACCGGCGGCCTGCCGACCGGGCCGGCCGGCGGGCCGGTGATCGGCGGACGGCCCTCGGACGCCCTGGCCGGCTGGGCGCAGCAGGTCGGCGCCAAGGTCGGTGTCCCACCGACCGCGATGCAGGCGTACGGCTACGCCGAACTGGTGCTCGCCCAGACCAACCGCAGTTGCGCGCTGAGCTGGACCACGCTGGCCGCGATCGGCCAGGTCGAGTCCGGGCACGGCGCGGCCAACGGCGCCCGGTTGGGGCAGGACGGCAAGGCGCTGCCGCAGATCATCGGCCTGCCGCTGGACGGGCGGGACGGCCGGATGCGGATCATCGACACCGACCGCGGCCTGCTGGACCAGGACACCTCGTTCGACCGCGCGATCGGGCCGATGCAGTTCATCCCGACCACCTGGCAGGAGATCGGCGCCGACGCGGACAACGACGGCGTCAAGGACCCGCACGATCTGGACGACGCCGCCCTGGCGGCGGGAAACTACCTGTGCAAGAACAGCCGCAATCTGAGCATTCCGGGCGACTGGTGGAACGCGATCCTGTCGTACAACGACGTGCGGCGGTACGCCCAGGACATCTACGACACCGCGAACCGGTACGGACGGGCCAGCCACACGTGAAGTGATCGTCCGCATACATTGGAGAACTGGACACTTCCCCCGGGCAGCTGTTAGCGGCAAGCTAGACGGGTGATGGTGCGCGAGTGGGACCCCAGGACCGCGTCGTCCGCCGAGATCGCGTCGCTGCTGGACACGCTGAACGCGGTTCTGGCGGTCGATCTGCCGCAGGACCCGCAGTGGCGGGAGGACTCCCTGCGGGAGTATCTCGCCGAGGTGATGCCCGGCGAGCGGCGGATCTCCTGGATCGCCCAGGCGGAGCCGACCGGCCCCGGCGACCCGGGCGCGGTGCTCGGGCAGGTCCATGTGCTGCTCCTGGGCGACATCGGCGTGCTCGAGGTGCTGGTGCACCCGTCCGCGCGGCGCACCGGGCTCGGCCGTGACCTGGTGCTGCGCGCCGCCCGCCGGGTCTACCAGGAGGGCTTCCGGTCGATCGGGGTCGAGGTGGTCGGCGACACGCCGGCGGTGGGCTTCTACGAGTCGCTCGGCTTCACCCGGGAGTACGTGGAGACGCGCAGCGTGCTCGACCTCGCCACGGTGGACTGGACCGAGCTGGCCGGGATGGCCACGGGCATCGGGGCGGGCTACCACCTGGAGTTCTTCCCCGGCGGGCCGCCGGACGACCTGATCGAGGCGTACGCGCGGGCCAAGGCGGAGGTGCGCGACGTCGACGACGGCGAGCTGCGCCCCAGCTCCTACGACCCGCAGCGGCTGCGCGACAGCCTGGACACCCTCCACCGGCGGGGCATGAAGCCGTACATCGTGCTGGCTCGGCACGAGCAGAGCGGCGAGGTGGCCGGCCTGACCGAGGTGGTGGTGCCGGCACAGCACCCGACCCGAGCCGACCAGTACGACACGATCGTGGCGCAGGACCACCGGGGCTACGGCATCGATCGGGCGATCAAGGCCCGGATGCTGCTGGAGCTGCGCTCCGCCGAGCCGGCGCTGGCCGAAGTGCAGACCTGGAACGCCCAGGCCAACGAGGCGATGCTTAAGGTCAACGCGGAGCTGGGTTACCGGCCCGACCGGGACTGGTGCGAATACAGCGTCGACATCGCCGAGCTGGTGCACCGCATCGATTCGCCACGCTGAGGGAATTCACGAAACTGTCCAATGGGGGATGGACGGTGGACAGCCGGGCACCTTAACGTGCGTTGACTCCCATCCACCCATCGTGGAGGCCCTATGCGCCCGCGCCGCACAATCGCCGCGCTCGCGACAGCAACCGTCGCCGTGACCGTCACGGCCCTCGGCGTCGCACCCACCGCGGCCAGCGCCGCGCCCACCGACCTGTTCATCTCGGAGTACGTCGAAGGTTCGTCGAACAACAAGGCGATCGAGCTGTTCAACGGCACCGGTGGCGCCGTCGACCTCAGCGCCGGCGGCTACCAGCTCCAACTCTTCTTCAACGGCTCCGGCACGGCGACCACCATCGCGCTGACCGGGACGGTGGCCGCCGGCGACGCGTTCGTGTTCGCCAGCGCCTCGGCCGGGTCCGCCATCCTCGCCCAGGCCGACCAGACGACCGGGGCGAGCCTGTTCAACGGCGACGACGCGATCGTGCTGCGCCGGGGCACCACCGTGCTCGACTCGATCGGCCAGGTGGGCGTCGACCCTGGCACCGAGTGGGGCACCGGCGCCACCAGCACCGCCGACAACACCCTGCGCCGGCTGCCCGCCGTGGCCGCCGGCGACACCGACCCGTCGGACGCGTTCGATCCCGCCGCACAGTGGGCCGGCTTCCCGGTCGACACCTTCGACGGGCTCGGCACGCACACCGTGGACGGCGGTGGCCCGGTCGACGCGCCGGCCACGCTGGCCTGCGGCGGGCCGCTGGTCACCGCCGCTGGCACGGCGGCGACCCGCGAGGTCACCGCCACCGACCCGGACGACACGATCGTCGATCTGGCGGTGACCGCGGTCAGCCCGGCCCCGGCGACCGGCTCGATCACCCGCACCGCGCTCACCCCGGCCGGAGGGGTGGGTGGCACCGCTCGCGCCACGGTCGGTGCGAGCGCCGACCTCGCCGCCGGGGCGTACACCGTCACGGTCACCGCGACCGACGCGGGCGGCGGCACCGCCAGCTGCGCGCTGGTCGTGCAGGTGACGCGGGAGCTGACCGTCGGCGAGGTGCAGGGCCCGACCACCGACGCCGAGTCCGGCCCGGCCGACCGGTCGCCGCTCGCACCGGCGAGCGGCAACGGCACGAGCAGCACGCTGTACGACGTACGCGGCGTGATCACCCAGTTGACCCTGGCCCGCACCTCGGCCGGGGCGGAGCAGCACGGGTTCTTCCTCCAGAGCCGCACCGGCGACACCGACGGCGACCCGAGCAGTTCCGACGGCATCTTCGTGTTCATGGGCACGTTCACCTCGCTGATCGGCGGTTACGTGCCGACGGTCGGCGACGAGGTGGTGCTCCGGGCCCGGGTGTCGGAGTACTTCAACCTCACTCAGCTCTCCGGCGCCTCGCTGGTCCGCCGGATCGCCACCGGCCTGGACGTGGCCACCGCGGTCGCGGTGACGGACGCGGCCCCGCCGGCCGAGCTGATCGACGCGCAGCGCTTCTGGGAGCGGCACGAGGGCGCCCGGCTGCGGGTGCGCGCGGGCAGCGGCGCGGTGAGTGGCCGGGACGTCTTCTCCTCCACGGCCGACGCGGAGCTGTGGGTGGTCGACCGGGACGACCCGCTGCTGGACCGCGCCGACCCGTACGCCCGGCGGGTGTTCCGGGACTCCCACCCGCTGGACAACGACCCGACCCGCCGCTTCGACGACGGCAACGGCCAGCGGGTGCTGCTCGGCAGCATGGGCGTGAAGGGCACCGCCGGGGACAGCGCCGCGCTGCTCCCGCCGGCGCACACCTTCGACACGCTGCGCGCCGACGCGGTGGGTGGGGTCTACTACTCGTTCGAGAAGTACGGCGTCCAGGTCGAGCGGGCGGAGTTCGACGCCGGGGCCGACCCGTCGAAGAACAACCCGCCGAAGCCGGCCGACCGGTCCCAGGAGGTGGCGGTCGCCACCTACAACGTGGAGAACCTGTACGACCACCGGGACGACCCGTTCGACGGGTGCGACTTCGCCGGCAACGCCGGCTGCCCGGGCGTCGACCCGCCGTTCGACTACGTGCCGAGCAGTGAGGCGGACTACCGCGAGCAGCTGAGCGCGCTCGCCGACCAGATCGTCAAGGACCTGCACGCGCCGGACCTGATCCTGGTGCAGGAGGCCGAGGACCAGGACATCTGCACGGTGTCCGGGGCGGCGCTGGCCTGCGGCGACACGGACAACGCGGACGGCGCCCCGGACACCATCCAGGAGCTGGCGCTCGCGGTGGCGGCGGCCGGCGGTCCCGCGTACGCCGCCGCCTACGACCGGACCGGCGCGGACGCCCGCGGCATCACCGCCGCGTTCCTGTACCGCACCGACCGGTTGTCGCTGGCCGCCGCGACGGCGACCGACCCGCTGCTGGGTTCGGCACCGACCATCCAGTACCGTGCCCCGGGGCTGCCGGCCAACGCCGACGTGCAGAACCCGAAGGCGCTCAACGCGGTCCTGCCGTCCGACGTGGACACCTCGACGGGCCGGGACGGGAACAACGTCTTCACCCGGGCTCCCCAGCTGGGCAGGTTCAGCGTGGCCGCGACGCCCGGCTCGACCGAGCGGTTCACCCTGTACGCGCTCAGCAACCACTACTCGTCGGGCCCGGACAGCCGGATCGGGCAGCGTCGGGAGCAGGCGGCGTACGGCGCGGCGATCGTCACCGCGATCGAGGGGGCCGACCAGAACGCCCGGGTGGTGTACGGCGGGGACTTGAACGTCTTCCCCCGCCCGGACGATCCGATCGCCACCGGCGACCGGCCCACCCCGTCGGACCAGCTCGCACCGCTGTATGAGGCGGGCCTGCACAACCTGTGGGACAACCTGGTGGCCGACGTCCCCGCCTCCGCCTACTCGTACAGCTTCGAGGGGCAGGCGCAGACGCTCGACCACCTGTTCGTCAACGACGCGCTCTACGGCGACCTGGTGCAGGTGCGGGCGGCGCACATCAACGCCGACTGGCCTGCGGAGTTCAGCGGCGACGGGTCGCGGGGCTCCAGCGACCACGACCCGCAGGTGGCCCGGTTCCGGTCCCGGGCGTCGCTCACCGTCGCCGACGCGACGGTGGTCGAGGGCGACAAGGGCACGCGGCAGCTCACCTTCACTGCCACCGTGTCCCGGCCGCTGTCCCAGCCGGTGCTGCTCTGCGCCGCCACCCTCGGCGGCACGGCGCAGGCCGGCTCGGACTTCGACCCGTACGCCGGCTGCCGCACCCTGGCCGCCGGGCAGACCTCAGTGGCCTTTCCGGTGACCGTGCGCGGCGACCGGAAGCGGGAGGCGGACGAGAAGCTGACGCTGGTGGTGGCCGGCGTGCCCGGCCTTCGGCTGGCCGACCCGCTCGCGACGGGCACCATCACGAACGACGACTGATCCTCCGGGCACCGTGTCAGCGGCCCGTCTTCCAGGTGCACGTCTGGACGGCGGGCCGCTGTCGTTGCCGCTGGCGCCGTCGCTGGCGTCAGTAGTAGTCGTGAACGATCGGCGGGGGTGGCAGGTGGCGGTGTTGTGCGACCCGTACCTCCCACTGGCTACGCCGTCGCCGCGCCTCCCGGTCCGCCGAGCTCCGGTGATAGGTCTCGGGCGGTCGGGCCAGCCCGTAGATGTCCCCCCACCACTCCCCCGGCTCGGGGTCGAGAATGGTGTCCAGGTGTGAGGGCTAGCGACGGCCAGCACCGTCGTGGACATCCTCCCGGTCGGCCATCGGCTGGACCAGCCGACCGTTCTGGTCGACCACGGTCAGATAGAGCCCGGCCGCTCCGAGCAGGCGCTCTAGCACGGCCATGCTGGGGGTCAGGCTGCCCGCTTCGACCCGTCCCACGGTCGAGGGCGAGACCTTGGCGAAGCGGGCCATCTGGTGCTGGCTCAGCCGGACGATCCGACGTGCTCGTCGAACGAGACCAGCAATGGGAAACCGACCGACGGTGGGACCGGGGGGAGGAGGATCGAGCGCCGACGCCATTCGACCAGCATCCCCGTAGCGTCGGCCAGGCTCAATCCCTGTGGATAAGCCTGTGGATACCCGATGTGGGCGAGGGGGCGGGGGCGTAGTTGACGCCCTTTGCGAAGGGGTATCGGGTCTGCCCGAGTGGTGGGGCTGCAAGCGGCTACCGCCGCCCCCGGGGCCCGACTGTGAGGCCTGCTACGGGCCGCTCAGTAGCGCTGGCGGAGCAGGCCGGCGGCCTCGACAGCCCAGTAGGTGAGGATGATCTGCGCGCCGGCCCGCTTGATCGAGGTGAGCGTCTCCAGCATCACCCGCTCCCGGTCGATCCAGCCGTTCGCGGCGGCCGCCTCGACCATCGCGTACTCACCGGAGACCTGGTAGGCGGCGACCGGGACATCCACCGCGGCCCGCACCGCCGACACCACGTCGAGGTAGGGCAGCGCCGGCTTGACCATCACCATGTCGGCACCCTCGGCGACATCCAGCGCCACCTCGCGCAGCGACTCGCGCAGGTTGCCCGGGTCCTGCTGGTAGGTGCGCCGGTCACCCTCCAGCGCCGACTCCACGGCCTCCCGGAAGGGCCCGTAGAAGGCCGAGGCGTACTTCACGGCGTACGCCAGCACCGCCACGTCGGTGTGCCCGGCCGCGTCGAGAGCCCGGCGTACCACGCCGACCTGGCCGTCCATCATCCCGGACGGCCCGACCACGTCGACCCCGGCGGCGGCCTGGGCCACCGCCATCTCGGCGTACGCGTCCAGGGTAGCGTCGTTGTCCACGTCGCCGCCGGGGGTGAGCAGCCCACAGTGCCCGTGCGAGGTGAACTCGTCCAGGCACAGGTCGCTCATCACCACCGTGGCGTCGCCCACCTCGGCCACCACGTCCCGGATGGCGACGTTCAGGATGCCGTTCGGGTCGATGCCACCGGACCCGGTCGGGTCCCGATGCTCCGGCACACCGAAGAGCATGATCCCGCCGACACCGGCCTGGACCGCCTCGACCGCCGCCTTGCGCAGCGAGTCCCGGGAGTGCTGGAGCACCCCCGGGAGCGACGCGATGGCCCGAGGCTCGGTCAGCCCCTCCTTGACGAACATCGGCACGACCAGCTCGGCCGGGTCGACCCGCGTCTCGGAGACCAGCCGGCGGATCGCCGGGGTGCGGCGGAGCCGGCGGGGCCGGATCTCGGGGTACGACATGGAGCCCCTCCTCGGACGACTACCGGAAGCGCAGGGCGGTCGGCCCCTGCACCTTCGAGCCGCGACGCTGCTTCGCCGGCATGGCGGCGAGCTTCTCGCGCAGCTCGACGGCGTAGGCGGCGAGCGCCTCCACCAGGTCGGGCACCGAGGCGTGCGGCGGCTGGACGTCGACCCGCAGCCCGAACTCCGTCGCGGTCTCCGCCGTCTTGGGCCCAATGACGGCAACAACGGTACGCGCGTGCGGCTTCCCCGCGATGCCGACCAGGTTCCGCACGGTGGAGGACGAGGTGAAGAGCACCGCGTCGAACCCGCCCGACTTGATCGCGTCCCGGATCTCGGCCGGCGGCGGCGCGGCCCGGACCGTCCGGTACGCGGTCACGTCGTCGACCTCCCAGCCGCGCTCGGTGAGCCCGGCGGCGAGCGTCTCGGTGGCGATGTCGGCGCGCGGCAGCAGCACCCGGCCCACCGGGTCGAGGATCTCGTCGTGTGGCGAGAACTCGGCCAGCAGCCCCTCGGAGGACTGCTCCCCGGCGGGGATCAGCTCCGGCTGGATGCCGAACGCGCGAACCGCGTCCGCCGTCGCCTCACCGATGCAAGCGATCTTGACGCCGCCGAAGTGCCGGGCGTCCAGCCCGTGCTCGGCGAACTTCTCCCAGACCGCGCGGACCGCGTTCACCGAGGTGAAGATGACCCAGGCGTAGCGGCCGTCGACCAGGCCCTTGACCGCCCGCTCCATCTGCGCCGGGGTACGCGGCGGCTCGACCGCGATGGTCGGCACCTCGCACGGGATGGCCCCGTACGCGCGCAGCCGGGCGCTCATCGCGCCGGCCTGCTCCTTGGTCCGCGGTACCAGCACCTTCCAGCCGTACAGCGGGCGGTTCTCCCACCAGCTCAGCTTGTCCCGCTGGCCCACGCCGGCGCCGACGGTGAGCACCACCCGGCCGGTGAAGCCGAGCGCCGCGGCCACGAAGCTGTCGACGGTCGACGTGGTCGTGTACTGGGTCTCGCCGGTGCCGTCGCCGGTCACCCCGACGCCGGTGGTGCCGTCGACCCCGGCGGCCAGCAGCCCGTCGCGGACGGCGGCGAGGTCACCGGCGTCCACGGCGACGGCGAACGAGCCCCGGCCGACGGCGGCGGCCAGCGCCTCGAAGTCCAGCGCGCTGACGTCCTCGACGTCGGCGGCGGTACGCACGCCCGGCAACGGGACCCCCGCGTAGGTGGCCACGCCCTCGGCCTGACCGACCCCGGGCACCACCTCGAAGTGAGCGGCGGTACGGGCCACCGCCTGCACCTCCTTGACCACCGAGTCGTGGCCGAACGGGTCGCCGGCGACCAGGTGCACCGCGTTCAGCCCGGACCGGGCCGCGGAGATCAGCACCTTCGCCACGTCCCCCGGCGCGCCCTCGGCGGGGGTGAACTCGGCGTCGTCCCTGGCCTCGGCGCGTACGACGGCGAGCAACGACTCCGGGACTCCCCGGTCGTAGATCACCTGGTCGGCGTCGACCAGGGCGTCGTGCGCCCGACGGGTCAGCAGGCCCGGGTCGCCGGGGCCAGCCCCGACGAACGCGATACGGCCGACGGGCTTACGGGTGCGGGTCATTCTGTGCTCCCAAATTGCTGGGTCCCCGAGCCGGTGTGTCCTTCGTGGCCGAGGATCGAGTCGGCGCCGAGGTCGAGGAGTTCGGCGGCGAGTGCCTTACCGATCTCCGCCGCGTCGGCGGGCGTTCCGGTGCGGGACAGCCGGAGGTCACGAGTGCCGTCCGGGCTGATCACCGCCCCGCGCAGGTAGATCTCATCGCCGGCGTCACCTTCGGCGAGTTCCGCATAGGCGGCGACGGGTGCGCTGCACCCGGCCTCCAGGGTGGCCAGCAACGCGCGCTCCGCGGTGACGGCGGCGTGCGACGGTGCGTGGTCGAGCACCGCGAGCAGCTCGACCAGGTCCTGGTCGTCGACCCGGCACTCCACGGCCAGCGCACCCTGGGCGGGCGCGGGCAGCATCAGCATCGGGTCCAGCGTCTCGGTGATCACGTCGGCCCGGCCGAGTCGGGCCAGCCCGGCCCGGGCCAGCACGACGGCGTCGAGGTCGGCCTCGGGGCCGAGCACCCGCGCCAGGCGGGTGTCCACGTTGCCCCGGATCGGGGTGACCTCCAACTGCAGGCCGAGCGCGTGCAGCTGGGCGATCCGGCGCAGCGCGCCGGTGCCCACGGTGGCCCCGGGCGGCAGCTCGGTGAGCGTCCGGGCGTCCCGGGCGATCAACGCGTCGCGTGGGTCCTGCCGGGCCGGTACCGCCGCGATGTGCAGCCCGCCGGCGGCGGCCGTGGGGAGATCCTTGTAGGAGTGCACCGCGAAGTCGATGGTCCGGGCGGCCAGCGCGTCGCGCAGCGCGGAGACGAACACCCCGACGCCGAGCCGGTGCACCGGCGCGCTGGAGCGGTCGCCGGCGGTGATCACCTCGACCAGCTCGACCGGGCGGCCGGTGGCGGCGGTCAACGCCTCGGCGACCTGGCCGGACTGGGCCATCGCCAGGGCGCTGCCCCGGGTGCCGAGGCGTAGGGGGGCGGTCATCGCGCACCTCCGGTGGGCGGGGTCGGGTCGGTGGCGTCCGCGCCGAGCACCGGGTCGGTGCCGGTGAACGCCGCCCCGAGGTCGGAGGCCACCACGTCGGGGACGGTGTCCACCGGCGAGGTCTGCGGCACCTGGAGGTCGAACAGCTCGCGCAGCAGGGCCGCGTACTGGTCGCCGCCAGGCTCCGCGGCCAGCTGGCGGACCTTGACGGTGGGCTGGTGCAGCAGCCGCTGCACCACGCGGTGCACCGTGCGGGCCACCTCGGCCCGCAGGTCGTCACCGAGGTCGGGTCGGCGTTGGGCCAGCCGGCGCAGCTCGGCGGTGACCACGTCGTCGGCCCGGCCGCGCAGCGCGGCCACGGTGGGCGCCACATCGGCGCCGCGCAGCCAGGAGAGGAAGCTCTCCACCTCGCCGAGCACGATCCGCTCGACGGCGGCGGCGTCCGCGGCGGCCGGACCGTCGGCGAGCAGCGCCGCCATCCGGTCGATGTCGATCACCTCGACGCCGGGAAGGTCGGCGACGCCCTCCTCGACGTCGCGCGGGACGGCGAGGTCGAGCAGGACCAGCGGGCCCCGGACCGGGTCCCGCTCGGCCAGCGCCGCGCCGACCACCGCTCGGGTGAGGACCGGTTCGGTGGAGGCGGTGGCGGCCACTACGATGTCCACTGTGGAGAGCGTGTCGGCCAGCTCGGCCATCGGCACGGCGCCCGCCCCGTACGACTCGGCGAGCCGCACGGCCCGGTCGGCGCCCCGGTTGGTGACGGTGAGCGGCCCGGCACCCAGCCGCGACAGCGTGGCCACCCCGAGCGAGCCCATCGCGCCAGCCCCGACGACCAGGGCCGGGCGGCCGGCGAGGTCACCGTCGAGGTGCCCGGCGGCCAGCTCCAGCGCGGCGGTGACCACGCTCTGGCCGGCCCGGTCGATGCCGGTCTCGGCGTGGGCCCGCTTGCCGACCCGCAGCGCCTGCTGCATCAGCTCGTGCAGCAGGCGGCCGGCCGAGTCCGCGCCGGTGGCCCAGTGGTACGCGTCGCGCAGCTGCCCAAGGATCTGCGCCTCGCCGACCACCATCGAGTTCAGCCCGGTGGCGACCCGGAAGACGTGGTCCACGGCGGCGGCGTCGTAGTGCACGTACAAGTGGCTGGCGAGCGCCGCCGGCGAGCTGCCGGCCTGCTCGGCCAGGACGGCGCAGATGTCGCCGAGCCCGCCGTGGAAACCGGACACGGCGGCGTAGACCTCCACCCGGTTGCAGGTGGAGACGATCACCGCCTCGGCCACGTACGGCTGGGCGACCAGGCGGTCCAGGGTGCGGGTGAGGTCGGCGGGAGGCACGGCCAGCTGCTCCAGCGTGGCGACTGGGGCGGTCCGGTAGGACGCGCCGACGACGAGCAGTTTCACGTGCCGATCGCCTCCTGGGTGTCGGTGGCCGCGAGTCCACCCGGCAGGGCGGTGAGAGCGGACCCGCCGGTGGCGGGAAGCGCGGTCAGTGACGCCTTGCGGTGCTCGTGGAAGGACAGAATCTGCAGCTCGATGGCGAGGTCGACCTTGCGCACGTCGACCCCCTCCGGAACCGAGAGTACGCACGGCGCGAAGTTGAGGATGCTCGTCACGCCGACCGCGACCAGCTGGTCGGCGACCCGTTGGGCGGCGGCGGCCGGGGTGGCGATCACGCCGATCGCGATGCACTCCTCCACGGCGACCGCCGGCAGCTCGTCGACATGCCGGACCACCAGGCCGTTGATCTCTTCGCCGACCCGGGAGGGATCGGCGTCGAGCAGTGCGGCGATCCGGAAGCCCCGGCTGGCGAAGCCGTCGTAACCGGCCAGGGCGTGACCGAGATTACCCACGCCGACCAGGGCGACCGCCCTGCGCTGGGTGAGCCCGAGCACGTACTCGATCTGCTCGATCAGCAGCGCGACGTCGTAGCCGACGCCCCGGGTGCCGTACGAGCCGAGGTGGGAGAGGTCCTTGCGGAGCTTGGCGGAGTTGACCCCGGCGGCGGCGGACAGACCCTCGCTGGAGACCGTCTCGTGGCCGGCGTCGGCGAGGTTGTGCAGCGCACGCAGGTACTCCGGGAGCCGCGCGACGGTGGCCTCGGGCAGGTCCGGGAGCGCCGGTACGGCACCGGCGCGGCCGGGCGCGCCTGGGTGACGATGCTGACTCATGAGACTCCGTGCGGTGCGATCCTCGGCCAACTCCGCTGGTCGGCCGCTTAGGGACTCCCGCTGGCGACCGAGATTGCCGGCTGTGCTAGCGGGGCGCGTCGGAACTAGAGAGTAGGCGCTTGTGAAGACGTGCACAAATCGCGATCTTGTCGCTGCGCGGCGCGACCCCACCAGCACCTCCATTCCGCAAGATCGATCCAGCGGCATCCGCCCGCACCGCCCGGATAATTATTGCTCAATCCCGACTTCTCTGACCAATCCCGCGCCCATGCCGCACAGACGTGCCGGGACGGGTAGGGACAGCACTACGAGGGAGAGGCGGGGCTTCGGGATGGGGTGGCGGACCCGGGCTGCCTAGCCTTTGGGCATGACCGCCGTTGCCGCCACCAGCGACCAGCCGACGCTGGCACCGAGCATCCCCCGCCAGCTCTTCGTCGACTCCGGGTACGTGCTGCTCGGCCTACCCCTGGCCCTGACCAGCTTCATCGTCCTCGTCGTGGGCCTCGCGGTCGGCGTTGGGCTGGTGGTCACGGTGATCGGCCTGCCGATCATCAGCGGCACCCTGTACGCCGCCCGTGGGCTGGCCGACATCGAGCGGCTGCGGCTGCCCGCGGTGCTCCGGCAGCCCCGGATCCGGCCGCACTACCGGCTGCCGGAGGCGGGAGCGAACGCCTGGCGGCGGATCTTCGTGCCGATGCGGGACGCCCAGTCATGGCTCGACGTGGCACACGGCGTCCTGCGTCTGATCGTGTCCGTGATCACGTTCGTGGTGGCGATGGCCTGGTGGGCCGCCGCGGTCACCGGCTCGCTCTACTGGGCGTACGACTGGACGCTGCCGCGCGGCGAGGGCGACAGCGACCTCGCCCAGCTGCTCGGCCTGGGCGACTCGACCACCGCGCGGATCGGGCTGAACACCGCGATCGGAGTGTTCTTCCTGATCACCCTGCCGATCGTGGTCCGAGGCTGCGCGCTGCTGCAGGCCAGCTTCGCCCGGGCCATGCTGACCGGGGTGGCCGAGATGCGGGACCGGATCACCGTGCTGGAGGAGCAGAAGCGCGCCGCCGTCTCCGCCGAGGCGTCCGCGCTGCGCCGGCTGGAACGCGACATTCACGACGGCCCCCAGCAGCGCCTGGTCCGGCTGGCGATGGACCTCAGCCGGGCCCGGCAGCAGCTCGCCACCGACCCGGAGGCGGCCGGCCGGACCATCGACGAGGCGGTCACCCAGACCCGGGACACGTTGGCCGAGCTGCGCGCCTTGTCCCGAGGCATCGCCCCACCGGTCCTGGTCGACCGGGGCCTGCCCAGCGCCCTGGCCGCGCTCGCCGGCCGCGGGCTGATCCCGATCGAGCTCCAGGTGGACCCACAGCTCGGCACGCCGGGCGGAAGACTCGACCCGGCGGTGGAGAACACCGCGTACTTCATGGTGGCCGAGGCGTTGACCAACGTCGCCAAGCACAGCCGGGCCACCGAAGCCACCGTCGCCCTGGCCCGACAGGGCACCCATCTCCTGGTGCGGGTGGGCGACGACGGGCAGGGCGGCGCGCACCTGGCCAAGGGGCACGGGCTGGTCGGCATCGCCGACCGGGTGCGGGCCGCCGGCGGCGAACTGGCCGTCGTCAGCCCGGTCGGCGGGCCCACCGAGATCCGCGCGGAGCTTCCGCTGTGAGCCGGCGAATGCCGCGACGAGCCCTCCCGGACGGCCGGACGTGGTAGACAACACAGCCATGCGCATCGTGATCGCCGACGACGCCGTCCTGCTCCGGGAGGGGCTGGTGCGGCTGCTGACCGAGAGCGGGCACCAGGTGGTGGCCGCCGTCGGGGACGGCGACGCGCTGGTCGAGGCGGTGGTGGAGCACCGGCCGGACGTGTCGATCGTCGACGTCCGGATGCCCCCGTCGCACACCGACGAGGGGCTGCGGGCGGCGGTGGAGGCCCGCCGGCTGGTGCCGCGTACCCCGATCCTGGTGTTGTCCCAGTACGTCGAGGTCTCGTACGCCGACGACCTGCTGGCCACCACCGGTGGCGCGGGCGGCGGGATCGGCTACCTGCTCAAGGACCGGGTGGCCGCGATCGACGAGTTCCTGGACGCCCTGCGTCGGGTGGCCGCCGGTGGCACCGTGCTCGACCCGGAGGTGGTCGGCCAGCTCTTCGCCCGGCGCCGCCGGGACGACCCGCTGCGCGAGCTGACCCCGCGCGAGCGCGAGGTGCTCGCCCTGATGGCCGAGGGACGCTCGAACACCGCCATCGCCCGCGCCCTGGTGGTCAGCGACGGCGCGGTGGAGAAGCACGTGCGCAACATCTTCACCAAGCTCACCCTGCCCCCGGACACCGAGCAGCACCGGCGGGTGCTGGCCGTCCTCACCTACCTGCGGAACTGACCTCCCCGGCCAGGGTCACGGCGTCGGTGAGGGTGTCGGCGACCGGGTGACCGGAGGCGCGCAGCCGGGCCGGGTCGGTGAAGCCGCCGCTGTAGAGCACCGCGCGACCACCCACCGCGAGCGCCGCGTCGGCGTCGTCGATCGAGTCGCCGATCAGCACCACCGAGGCGCCGTCCACGCCCAGCTCGGCCAGGTGCCGCTCGAGCGACTCGGCCTTGCGGTCGCCGCCGACCGTGGCACGCAGCCCGTCCACCCGGGTGAAGTGGCCGGTCAGCCCGTAGGTGTGCACGGTGGGCACCAGCTCCTCGTGGAACCACATGGAGAGCAGGCTCTGACTGCCCGGCCAGGCGGCCATCGCGATCCGCGCGTCGGCGGCCAGCTCGCAGGTGGTCAACCCGCTGCGGTACGCGTCGTGGAAGATCCGGTCCAGCCGGCCGAACTCATCGTCGTCCACGGCCTGGCCGAGCACGTCGGCGTAGTACTCGGCGATCGGCCGACGGAACCGCACCCGGTGCTCGTCGGGCGTGACCACCGGCCCGCCCACGCTGGCGAAGGCCACGTTGGTGGCGGCAACCACCAGGCTGAGGTCGTTGAGCAGGGTGCCGTTCCAGTCCCACACCAGGTGGGTGCGTGCAGGGGTCATCAGAGCACCATAGGCACCGCTCAGAGCTGCGGCGTGGTCAGGTCCCGCAGCAGCCGTTCCTCCTCCACCCGCCAGTAGCCGTGCTCCTTGCCGTCGAGCATCACCACCGGCAGCCGGTCCCCGTACTCCCGCTCCAGCCCCTCGTCGCCGGTGACGTCCCACTCGACCCACTTGTCGCCGGTGACCGCCACCACCCGGTCGAGCGCCGCCTTGGCGTCGTCGCACAGGTGGCAGCCGGGTCGGGTGATCAGGGCGAGCCGGGCATCAGTGGACATCGGTTACCTCCGTGCGGGTGTCGGCGTTCGCCGGCGGGTCGGCCGGCGTCGCCGACCGGAGCTGGGTCTTGCGTACCTTGCCGATCGCCGAGTGCGGCAGGGCGTCGACGAACTCGACCACGGACGGGCACTTGAACCGGGCCAGGTTCCGCGCGCAGTGGGCGAGCAGTTCCTCGCCGGTCACCTGCCGCCCCGGCGCGGGCACAACGTACGCCCGGACAGTCTCGCCGGTCCGCGGATGCGGCACACCCAGTACCGCCGACTCGGCCACCCCGGGATGCCCGGCGAGCACCAGCTCCACCTCGTGCGGATAGACGTTGAACCCGTTGACCAGGATCAGCTCGCCGAGCCGGTCGACCAGGAAGAGGTCGCCGTCCTCGTCGGCGTACGCGACGTCGCCGGTCCCCCACCAGCCGTCGGCGTCTGGGCCGCCCCGGCCGTCCGGCCAGTAGCCGGTGAAGAGGTTGGGGCCGCCCACCACGATCTGCCCCGGGTCGGTGCCCGGCGCCACGTCGGAGATGTCCAGCTCATCCGGGTCCTCGTCGGGGACGGCCAGGCCGTCGCGCCAGAGATCCACGCCGTCCGCGCCGACCAGGCGCAGCCGCACACCGGGCAGCGGCCGACCGATCGAGCCGGTCTTGGCCACCCCGCCGACCAGGGTGGAGGTGAGCACCGGCGCGGTCTCGGTGAGGCCGTACCCGACGTGCACCGGATGACCGGTGGCCTCGGTGAAGCGCGCCGCGACCGCCGGCTCCAGCGGCGCCGCGCCGCAGACCGCCACCCGGACGGAGGCGGTCGCCGCGCGGACCTCCGCCGCGCCGGCCCAGGCCAGGAACATCGACGGTACGCCGACCAGCACGCTCACCCGGTGCCGGGCGATCTCGTCGAGCCCCGCCGTGGGCCCCAGCTCGTCGAGCAGCACGCCGGTCGCGCCATGGTGGACGACCGCGCCGAGCCCCGAGTTGAGCCCGTACGCGTGGAACAGCGGCAGGGCCAGGAGCACGGTGTCCCCCGGACCGACCACCGGCGGCTCGATCCGGTCAACCTGCTCGTGGTTCGCCAGCAGCGCGCGGTGCGAGAGCATCGCACCCTTGGGCCGGCCCTCGGTCCCGGAGGTGTAGAGCAGTACGGCCAGGTCGGCGCCGCCCCGGTGCGGGCGTGCCGGCGGCTCCGGTGCGTCGACGGCCGACCGTGGCGGGGTGCCGTGCACGGCGGTGAGCGCGGGCAGCTCGGCGGCCACCTCGGCGACCAGGCCCCGGACCCGCTCGGTGCCGATCAGCACCGAAGCGCCGGAGTCGGCCAGCACGTGCCGCAGCTCCGGGGCGGTGAAGCCGGGGTTGACCGGCACCGCGACCAGCCCGGCGCGCAGGGCACCGAGCCAGCTGACCACGAAGTCGAGAGTATTGGGCAGCGCGATCGCGACACGTGGCGGCGTACCGCCCGGGTCGGTGGGCGGCGCCGTGGCGGTCAGCGCGTACGCGGTGGAGTCCACCGCGGCGTCCAGTTCGGACCAGCTGAGTGTCCGGTCGCGCCAGTGCAGCGCGGCCCGGTCGCCGTGGTCGAGAGCCGCCCGGTGGACCCGGTCGGCGAGGTTCGGCGCGGGGTTTGCCGATGCGTCCTGCACGGTGATCGAGTCTGGCACAGCGGGCGGCGCCAGGCCACGCCCGACGGCCGGACCGCGGTGCCGCGGAAGTCCCGCCGGCGGGACCGGCCACTGCGCCACCGGCGATCCGATCAGGTCCTGTCGATGGGACGGGCGACGCCATCCGCCGACGATTTGGCCGGGCTCCGCCGACCACCCGACGGGACGGGTCAACCAAACGGGCAATCCACCCCCGACCAGGGGATCCATCCTGGATCACCGCGCCGCTCCAAAGTCAATCGCACACGACGGACAACCGGTCCGCCGACGGTGCGATGGAGCGGGAAATACTTCCGCCCTGTGTAACGGACTTGCCACGCGCGGGTGACGTTGGCCCTATCATCACTCGGGTCGGCTCACCCCATTTGCCGTGAGTCGACACCCCTCAGCCCGAGGAGGCCCCCGTGCCTGTGAGCGCATTGGACCAGCACCTCAAGGGGAACTGCCGCCCGTCGGCACACCCCGGAACCGTTCTGCCCGACCGGAAGCCCGGTCGGTCCGCACCGACGACCCGCAAGCCGGCCCGCCCGGCGACCGACGGGACGGGGGCGACGCGGTGACCACGTTCGGTTACGCGGAACGCCCGGTCGGCCTGACCAGCCAGACGGCTCGGGCCCAGGTCAACGAACGGCCGGCGGCCCGCGCTCCGCTGGACGAACCGCACGGCACCGCCCTGCGGGGCGACGGCACGGCGAAACGGATTCGCAACCGGCCACACCACAACGAGCCCCCACCACGACCGGCGGTGCCCGGCGGCAACGCGAAGCCGGCCGGCGGCCGGGTCGCCGTCCCGGCCCGACCGACCATGCCGGCCCAGGGCCGACGGGTCAGCGACACACCGGCGGCGACCACCGATCCGTCCGCGGGCGAGACGGCGGTGATCCCGGCGGTGCCGGCCACCACCACCCCGACCGGCTTTCCGAGCCGACCGGACCCGTCCGACCCGGCCACCGAGGTCTGGACGCTAATCGAGCGGGCCCAGGCCGGCGAGTCCGAGGCGTTCGGCCTGATCTACGACCGGTACGTGGACACCGTTTTCCGGTTCGTCTACTTCCGGGTCGGCAACCGCCAGCTCGCCGAGGACCTCACCTCGGACACCTTCCTCCGCGCGCTCAAGAGGATCAGCAGCTTCACCTGGCAGGGCCGCGACCTCGGCGCCTGGCTGGTGACCATCGCCCGCAACCTGGTCGCGGACCACTTCAAGTCCGGCCGGTACCGGCTGGAGGTCACCACCGGCGACGTGCTCGACGCCGACCGGGAGGACCGGGGCCCGGAGGGCAGCCCGGAGGCT
The DNA here is from genome assembly GCF_900143515.1 of Micromonospora cremea. Classification (NCBI taxonomy): domain Bacteria; kingdom Bacillati; phylum Actinomycetota; class Actinomycetes; order Micromonosporales; family Micromonosporaceae; genus Micromonospora; species Micromonospora cremea. The sequence goes on from NZ_FSQT01000002.1 coordinate 1,536,144, forward strand.
GCGGTGGTCGAGCACATCACCAACGTCGCCCTGCTCACCGCCGTGAAGCAGCTCAATCCGGAGCAGCAGGAGTGCATCGTGCTCCGCTTCCTCCAGGGCTTCTCGGTCGCCGAGACGGCCCGGGCGATGGGCAAGAACGAGGGCGCCATCAAGGCCCTTCAGTACCGGGCGGTCCGCGCGCTGGCCCGGCTCCTGCCCGACGGCTTCCAGCCGTAGTTTCTTTCGGCGGGACCGATGGACGTCGATCGGCGTCCGGGCAGCTCAGTCGGTCCCGCTTGGTGACGACGATCACTTTCTGTGATTTCCGGCCCGCGGGGCCCGTAACCCGTGCCCGGTCTACGGCGTTTCTCCGGGTGCGACCGGTGGTTGCCCCGGCAGGCCCGGGTCACCGAGGTCCGACCGGCATGCCGGACGGGGCCTCACCTCCGTGGTGTCACACTGCCGCCCGGTCGCTGGCAACGACGGCGGCCGACCGGCCGTGACCAGCGAGAGGAGGTGCCTGCGGTGGACAACATCCTCTTCTCCCGCCGGCGCGCCGAGCGCTTCGCGCAGCTTCTCGACGAGGCCAACGGTGGCCGGCGGCACCACGTCCGGTCCCGGGCGGATGGCCAGCTCGCGCCGCTCGTCGCAGTGGGCCAGCGGCTCAGCGTCGATCCACCGGCGGTCGAGGTCGACCCCGACTTCCGCACCGGCCTGCGGGCGATGCTGCTCGCCACCGCCGTGCGGGAAGGGCTGGGCACCACCCCGCCGGCCGGCGAACCGGCCACCGCGCGTCCCACCGCCACCACCCGCGGTTCGCTGCTCCCGGCGGTCACCGCCCGCCGGGCCCGCGCCCGGGGCGCGATCCTGATCGGCATCGCGGCCGGCGCCATCGCCGTCTCCGGCATCTCCGCCGCCAGCGAGAACGCGGTCCCCGGCGACGCGCTGTACGGCATGAAGCGCTCGACCGAGCGGGCCCAGCTCGCCCTGGCCAGCTCGGACATCAGCCGCGGGCAGCTCTTCCTGGACTTCGCCCGGACCCGGCTCGGCGAGGCCGCCGAGCTGCGCGGTGACCGGATCGGTTACAGCGCCGTCCTCGACGACATGGACGCCGACACCCGGCAGGGTGTCCGCCTGCTCACCGCCGCCGCCGTACAGCGGGCCGAGCCGGCCAGCCTGGACACCGTCAACACCTTCGTCGCCGGTCAAAGCCGAGCGGTGGGCAACCTGCTCGACGGGGCAACCCGGGCCGATCGGGAGCGGACCCGGCGTTCGCTGGTGCTGCTGGACAGCATCCGGGAGCGCTCGGACGCGCTGCGCGCGGCGATCGCCTGCGGCCTGCCGGCGCCGGCGGCCAGCGACGCCCTCGGCCCCGCCCCGTCCGCCTGCCCCGGCACCCGCTGACCCGTCCGGGGCGGCCAGCCGCCCCGGCCACTCCCATACCGCAGGTACGGCCGGTCGCGCCACAGTTCGCTGTCTGCCCGGCCGGTCGACCATGCTCTCCGGCTACCCTCGCTGGAGGCATCCGTCGCACCTGGCGAGGAAGGGAGACGCGTGGCGCGCAGCCGCAAGGTGACGGTCAGCACCGACACCCATGGTCACACCGCCGGCTGGACGGAGACCGAGCTGGCGCCGGCGACCGCGCCGGACCCGACCGCAGCGGCCTTCTTCGACGTGGACAACACGATGATGCAGGGCGCGTCGATCTACTGGTTCGCCCGCGGCCTCGCCGCCCGGAACTACTTCACCTCCGCCGACCTGGCCCGGTTCGCCTGGCGGCAGCTCCGGTTCCGGTTGCTCGCCCGCGAACACGCCGGTGACATGTCCCAGGCCAAGGAGGCCGCGCTGGCCTTCGTCGAGGGCTGGCGGGTGGATGACGTGGAACGCCTCACAGAGGAGATCTTCGACGAGCTGATGGCGCCCCGGATCTGGTCCGGCACGCACCAGCTCGCCCAGCGCCACCTCGACGCCGGCCAGCGGGTCTGGCTGGTCAGCGCCGCCCCCGTGGAGATCGGTCGGGTGATCGCCACCCGGCTCGGCCTGACCGGCGCCATCGGCACCGTGGCCGAGGTGGTGGACGGGGCGTACACCGGGCGGCTGGTGGGCGACCTGATGCACGGGCCGGCGAAGGCCGAGGCGGTCACCCAGCTCGCCGCCGTGGAGCGGCTGGACCTGGCCCGCTGCGCCGCCTATAGCGACTCGGCCAACGACCTGCCGCTGCTCTCCGCGGTGGGGCGGGCGGTAGCGGTCAATCCGGACGGCACCCTGCTGCGGCAGGCCCGGCAGCGCGGCTGGGAGGTGCGGGACTTCCGTACCGGCCGGCGAGCCGTCAAGATCGCCGTACCGTCGACCGCGGCGGCCGGGCTGGTCGCCGGCGCCGTCACCGCCGGCCTGGCGTTGCAGCGCCGCCGCCGCAGCGGCTGACCGGCGGGCTCAGGGACTGTCGGGCGGTCCGTCAGGGGCCGAACGGGTCCGGCCGCCGCTCCAGCAGCGTGTGCAGGGTCTGCTGGATGGTCTCCCGCACCTGGTCGGCGAGGTTGAAGACCACCAGCGGGTCGTCCGCCGAGTCGGTCAGGTGCGCGGTCGGGATCGGTGGGCAGAACTGGATCAGCCACTTGCTGGGCAGCGGCACCATGCCCAGCGGCCCGAGCCACGGGAAGGTCGGCGTGACCGGGAAGTACGGCAGCTTGAGAAGCCGCGCGAGGGGCTTGATGTCGGCGAGCATCGGATAGATCTCCTCGCCACCGACGATGGCGACCGGCACGATCGGGGTGCCGGTGCGCAGCGCCGCCGAGACGAAGCCGCCCCGGCCGAACCGTTGCAGCTTGTACCGGTCGGCGTAGAGCTTGCCGATGCCCTTGAAGCCCTCGGGGAAGACGCCGACCAGATCGCCGCCGCGGAGCAGCCGCTCGGCGTCCGGGTTGCAGGCCACCGTGCCACCGGTCTTACGGGCGATCTCCGACACCACCGGCATACGGAAGACCAGGTCCGCACCGAGCAGGCGCAGGTAGCGATGAGCGGGGTGCTTGTCGTGCAGCGCCGCCGAGAGGATCAACGCGTCCAGCGCCACCGTGCCCGAGTGGTTGCCGACCACCAGGGCGGGCCCGTCGACGGGCACGTGCTCCACCCCGCTCACCTCGGTGCGGAACCAGTCCCGGTAGAGCAGCCGCAGCAGCGGGTGGAAGATCGCGTCGGTCAGCTCCGGGTCGAAGCCGAACTCGTCGACCTCGTAGTCGCCGGAGAGCCGCCGGCGCAGGAACGCGAGGCCGTTCGCGACCTTCCGGTCCCAGTGGTCACCCGGCCGATCCCGAACGGCCGGCTCGCTGCCGCCCGGCTCGCCGCCGGTGGCCGGGCCGCCGGTGGCCGGCCCGTCGGTGGCCGGGCCGCCCATGTCGGCCGGCTCGTCGGTGGCCGCGGTGTCGACCTCGTCGGCCGGCGCCGGGGTCGGCGCGACCCGGGCCGTCGGTCGGTGTCCGTTGTGCCGCGCCGGCTCCGCGGCCGGTCCGGTCGGCCCGTGCGGTACGTCGAAGCGCCCGATGCCCGCTGGGTCACGCCCCTCCCCCGACCCGGTCACGACCGCTCCCGCATGGCGGAGCGGACCTGCCGGATGCCGTCCAGGACGAGCTGCTCAGCGGCGGCCAGGTGGTCCCGGGTGACCACCACCCCTCCATGGTGGGCGCGGATGAAGTCGTCGAAGGCCGCGGCGGTGGAGCGGGGCGTGAAGCCGTACTCCCGCTCCAGCCGGGTGGTGTCGACCACCCGGCCGTGCACGAAGAGATCGACCTGGTCCAGGCCGTAGCGGCCGAAGCCCATGCTGCGGGCCAGCGCGGCAGCGCCGGAGAGGCCCGGCTCCAGCACCGGGACGGCCACACGACCGGCGCGCCGGATCGCCTGGGACAGTGAGAGCACCCCCGGGCCGGCGACGTTGTAGGTGCCGGGGTGATCCTCCACGATCGACCGGTGCAGCACCTCCAGCGCGTCGTCGAAGTGCAGGAACTGCAAGCGGGGATCGCGGCCGAAAACGGTGGGCACCAGCGGCTGCGCGAAGTAGCGGGTCAACGTCGTGTCGGCGGTCGAGCCGATGAACGGGGCGAAGCGCAGCACCGTCGCGGTGACGTCGGGTCGGCGACGCCGGAAGCCGCGGACGTACCCCTCGACGTCGAGGATGTCGCGGCCGAAACCGCCGCGCGGCACCTCGCGTGGCTCGGTCTCCTCGGTGAACACCGCCGGGTCCCGGAACGACACGCCGTACGCGGCGGTCGACGAGCGGACCACCAGCTTGCGCAGCCGGGGCGCCCGTTGACAGGCGGCGAGCAGCTGCATGGTGCCGATGACGTTCTGGTCCTTCATGGCCGACCGGCCACCGTGCTGAGGGTCGGGGGCGCTGACCAGCGCGAGGTGCACCAGCGCGTCGACGTCCAGGTCGGCGAGGAGCCCGCCGAGCGAGCCGGCGTCGACGCGGATCCGTTCGACGCGGTCCAGCAGGTCGGTGAACTCGGCGCCGGGGTCCGGCGCGTCCACCCCGATGACCCGCTCGATGCGCGGGTCGGCGGCCAGCCGGGCCGCCACGTGGGCGCCCAGGTAACGACCGACCCCGGTGACGACGACGACCCCCGGAGCACCTGAGGTGCTACCGGGGGTCATCTGACACACCTACCCCGGCAGGAGTGATCGAGCCGGGACGACCACGGCCTGATCACCTGAGCCTCCGGAGGTCGACAGGTGGCAAGTGACGCCGGATGCCGGGCCGTGAGCCCGGCGGCGATCACTTGCCGAGACGGCGACGCTGGACGCGGGTCTTGCGCAGCAGCTTGCGGTGCTTCTTCTTAGCCATGCGCTTGCGGCGCTTCTTGACCACCGAGCCCATACGACAGCCTTTCGATACAACGTGCGGGGCGGACCGGATGACACCACGCAGGTGGCGACGGCGACCGCTTGCGGACAACGGACCGGACCAGTCTGGGCGGCGGGGCGCACCGGTGGGGTCTCGGTCGGGCTCCAGGGTAGCCGGAGAGCGTCAGCAGGACCAACGCGCCCCCGTCGATGCCGCTTTCCGGGCGTGACCGCGGGGCCCGCAAGCTCCCGCTACGTCGCGCTCGGTGAGTGCGGCGGTGGCTCAGGCGGTCTCCTGAAACGCACCCCGGAGATATTCGTGCACCGCGTGCTCAGGCACCCGGAACGACCGGCCGACCCGGACCGCGGTGAGTTCACCGCTGTGCACCAGGCGATAGACCGTCATCTTCGACACCCGCATCACCGTCGCCACCTCGGCAACGGTGAGGAACTTGACCTCCGACAGCCGTCCGTCGGACTGCGACCCGGCCATGGCTCACCGACCCATCCCATGCCCGGCGCGTGCCAACCCGACGGATGCTCCGGGCCGGGCCGGCGACGCGCGTGTTACCAGTACGGTAGCGGGGCGGCTGTGACCGGCGCGATCCCTTCGTACAACTGATCATGTTCCGGTCGCCGGTTCACCCGATCCGCGCTCCCGGTATCTCCCCGCCTGCGTCCGCCGTCCGGTTGTTGTGCCGGTCCGTCGCGGCCGGGGCTCACTCTGCGCGCAGCGCGACCACCGGGTCGAGCCGGCCGGCGCGCTGCGCGGGAACCACCCCGAAGACGATGCCCACCGCCGCCGACACGCCGAACGCGAGCGCCAACGACCACCAGGTGATCGCCGCCGGGATCGGTGACAGCGCGTCCACCAGCAGTGCGGTGCCCACGCCGAGCGCCATCCCGGTCAGCCCGCCGATCGTGGTGAGCAGCACCGCCTCCAACAGGAACTGCACACCGATATCGCGGGGACGGGCACCGACGGCCTTGCGCAGCCCGATCTCCCGCGTCCGCTCCCGGACGCTGACCAGCATGATGTTGGAGACGCCGACCCCGCCGACGAGCAGCGAGATGCCGGCGATGGCAGCCAGCACGCCGGTGAGCACGCCGAGGATGTCGCCGAGCACGCCGAGGATCTGCTGCTGGGTGACCGCGCTGAACTCGGTGTCCGGATGCCGGCGGTTGAGCTCGGCGACGATCCGCTCGCCCAGCTCGTCGATGCGCTCCCGGTCCGGCGCCTTCACCGCGATGCCGTCCACCCGCTGAGTGCCCCAGAGCCGTTGCGCGGCGGTCACCGGCACGTGCACCTCGTCGTCCCGGTCGACGCCGAGGCTCTGCCCGAGCGGCGCGAAGACGCCGATCACCCGGAACCGCACGCCGGCCAGCGTCACCTGCTGCCCGAGCGGGTCCCGGTCGGGAAAGAGAGCGCGGGCCACCGAGTCGCCGAGCACCGCCACCCGCCGGCTGGTGTCCACGTCCGTGCCGGTGAGGTAGCGGCCCCGGGCCAGCGACCGGGTGAACACCGCCGGGGTGGTCTCCAGTACGCCCTGCACGGTGGTGAAGTCGGAGCGGGCGCCGGCCCGCGCGGTCGCCCCGGAGGCGATGGTGACCGCCACCCGATCGGGATCTCCCACCACCCGGGTGACCGCGTCCACGTCCTTGAGCGTCAGCGGCGAGACCACCGGCGCGGTGCCCACCTCGATCCTGCCGGGGACCACCAGCAGCAGGTTGGAGCCGAGCCCCTCGACCTGCTGCTCCACCTTCTGCTTGGTGCCGGTGCCGATGGCCACCAGCAGGACCACCGAGGCCACCCCGATGATCACCCCGAGCATGGTCAGCGCGCTGCGCAAACGGTTGGCCCGTAACGCGTCCAGCGCCACCCGCCACGCCTCGGCGACCCTCACGACTCGCTCCCGTCGCCGGTCACCACGCCGGCGTCATCGGTCCCACGGCTGCTGACCGGCGGGTGCGGAAGGCGCCCGGTGGCTCCGGCGGCGCCACCAGAGCCACCGGACGGGTGCCCCGGGCCGCTTCCGGACACGGACCGGGGCTCCGCGCTGGGAGCGGGGACCAGTGTCGCAGGTCGACCATGATCAACGGACAGCGGTCGATCATGCAGGTGGGTGGCGCCGTCGTCGGTGGCGCTGTCCGCCACCACCACGCCGTCGCGCATGGTGATCCGGCGGCGGGCCCGAGCCGCGACCTCCTGGTCGTGGGTGACCATCACCAGCGCCACCCCGGACTCGGCGTTCAGCAGCTCCAGCAGCTCCAGAACCGCCGCGCCCGTGACGCTGTCCAGGTTGCCGGTGGGCTCGTCGGCCAGCAGCACCGTCGGCTCGGTGACCAGCGCACGGGCGATCGCCACCCGCTGCTGCTCGCCGCCCGACATCTGGTTGGGCCGGTGGTCCAGCCGGTGCCCGAGGCCGACCCGGCCGAGCATCGCCGCGGCCCGCTCCCGGCGCTGCCGGGCCGACACACCCCGGTAGACCAGCGGCAACGCCACGTTCTCCACCGCCGAGGTACGCGGCAGCAGGTGGAACGCCTGGAAGACGAAGCCGATCGTCTCGTTGCGCAGGGTGGCCATCTCCGGCGGAGACAGGGCGTTGACGTCCCGACCGCCGATCACCAGCCGGCCCCCGGTGGGCCGGTCGAGCCCGCCGAGGAGGTGCATGAGAGTGGACTTGCCCGACCCGGACGGCCCGACCAGCGCCACGTAGTCACCCGGCCGCACGACCAGCGACACGCCGCGCAGCGCCTCGATCGACACCCCGTCCAGCTGGTACGTCCGGGACACGTCCACCGCCTCGATCGCCGGCGGGAAGCCGGTCACCGCACCTCCTGGCCGTCGCGGACCTGGTCGGCGCCACGCACCACGACCCGGTCGCCGGCCTGCACGCCGTCGAGGATCTGCACCAGGTCCGACCCCTGGACGCCGACGGTCACCGGCGCCCGGTCCGCCCTGCCGTCGCGGACGACCCAGACGGCGTCCCGGCCGTCGGCGGAGAAGACCGCCGAGGCGGGGACGGTCACCGCGTCGGTGGCCTCGCGCACCCGCAGGTGGACGATCGCGTTCATGCCGGGGCGCGGCGTCGGGGCCGGCTCGTCCTCGGCCAGCTTCCCGGCGCCCAGCGCCAGGCGTACCCGGTAGGTGACACCGCCCTGGGCGGAGTTGGTGGGAAGCACGTCGACCGAGCGGACCGTGGCGTCGTAGCTGGCGCCGGTGACGGCGTCCAGCTCGACCGTCGCGGTCACACCGGCCCTGACCAGCAGCACGTCGGTCTCGTCCACCTCGGCCAGCAGCCCCAGCTGCCCGGTGTCCACCACCGTCAGCACCGGCGTACCAGCGGCGACCTGGCCGCCCACCGCGACCGCGTCGTCCACCCCTGCGGGTGGCCCGCCCTGGCCGGGTGCCAGCACCGACGGGTCGATCCCGGCCGCCTGGGCGCCACCGACCTGCTCGAGCAGCCCGGCGAGGCCACCGGTCGGGCCGCCGCCGCTCCGGGTGCCGCCCGGCTGCACCACCCCGGCGATCGGGGCGCGCAGGGTCAGCGCGTCGACGGTCGCCTTCGCCAGGTCGTACGCCTGCTGGGCCTGCAGCCGTTGCGCCGCGGACAGCGCGCCGACGGCGGAGTTCAGCCCGCTGATCCCCCGCTGCACCGCTCGGACGGCCTGGTCGGCGGTGCGCGCGGCGGCGGCGTACTGCCGCTGGGCGGAGGTCACCTGGGTCAGCAGCGCGTCCCGCAGCCGCGGGTCGGCGATCTTCTCGGCGGCCTTGCGGGCCGCGTCGAACGCCTCGTCGGCGGCCTTGTCGGTGCCGCGCCGACTGCCGGTCAGGTCGCCGGTGGAGACACCCCGGCCGGCGCGCCTGGCGGCGTCCAGCGCTTCCCGGGCCTGGCGCAGCCGGGCCTGCGCCGACGGGGAGGCGACCACGGCGAGCACCTGGCCTCGCTTCACCCGCTGGCCCGGCTCGACGCGCAGGCTGGACAGGGTGCCGTCGGCGGGGGCGGTCAGGGTGGCGGCGGCGCGGGCGGTCACCGTCGCCGGCGCGTCGATCACCTCGGTGACCGGGTTGCGGGCGGCCGAGGCGAGCGTGACGGGCGGCTGGTCGTCGCCGCACGAGGCGGCGGTGGTGGCGGTGAGGACGGCGACGGCGGTCAGGGCGGTGAGCAGGCGGGGCCGCGTGACGTGGGTAGGCCGCGGCGACTGGGTGCGGCGCACCCATCGATCGTACGGCGCACCGCCACGACCCCCACGGGCCGTCAGGCGGCGGCGGCGCGGACGTACGCCACGCACTCGTCGTGCAACGTCGACCACTGCTCCCCGAACGCCTGCTCGGCGGCGACCGCGAACGTCTTGCGCTCGTGCACGACGGCCTCGAAGAAGGTGAGCAGCCGCTGCGGCCCGTACCGGTCGACGAGATGCCGGACGGCGAGGTAGCCGACGCCGTAGCTGCCGCCGACCCGATCGGCGGGGGCGTCGTCGGCGGGGGTGACGCCCTCCAGCCGGCCGTCCCAACTGCTCCGGACCAGCTTGCGCACCTGGGCGAGCCCCTCGTACCGGTCGACCGGCTGGCCACCGGCGCCCGCGTACTCGGCCAGCCCCTCCACCAGCCACCAGGTCGTCTTGCCCGGATAGCCGCGCTCGGGCAGCGAGGCGGCGTGGGTCAGTTCGTGCCGGAGCAGGTCGTCGGCGCCGCTGCTGGGCAGCCCGTCCGCGTTGAGCACCACCTCGTGGTGACCGCCGCCCACCGTCACCGCGTAGCCGCCGGTCCACTGTGGCCGTCCGCCGCCGTACCAGCGCTGCCACTCGCTGCGCCCGGCGTAGAAGATCCGGTACCGGTCCGGTGGCGACCCGTCCACCACGTACCCGTCGGCGACCTTGGCCGCCGCCTCGGCCTGCGCGAGCAGGCCGGGCAACTTGCCGCGCAGCGCCGGAGTGGTGGCCACGATGGTCCGCGGGCCGATCGCCACGGCCAGGTCGCTGATCTCCCAGGGCCGGGTGCCGGTCTCCGCCGACCTGGACTCTTCCAGGGCGACCAGCAGGAGTTGGGCACCGTTCTCCCGCCAGCGGGTGCCGATCAGCACCGGGCTGGGGCGGCAGTCCGGGGTCACGAAGCAGTACTGGAAGCGGACCGGCAACCGCCACTCGCCCGGTTTGCCGACGACCGGCGCCGGCAGGCCGCTCGGCTCGGCCCGCCAGACGGTGACCTTGAGCGCGCGCAGCGCGGCGAAGCGGCGGCGCAGGTCGGCCTGAGCGGCGGGCTCGGCGACGGCGAGGAAGCCGGCCCGGTCGCCGCCCAGCAGCGCCGTGGACTGGCGCTGAAGTTGGGCGGTCATCCGGTCGGCCAGCCCTCGGGCGACCGCGGTGGCCGGGTCCTCGCTCGCCGAGGCGCCGATGCGTCCAACGGTGGCCCGGCCCCCGGCCTCCCGTACCACTCCCACCACGAGCAGCGCCGGCATGCCGCAGCCCAGCAGGAGGACGATCACCACAAGCCCGGTCCACAGTGGCCAAAGCCGCCGCAGTGATGGCTGATGCACCCCGTCGGTCACCCGGCGAAGGGTACGACCTGCCGGCCGATCGGGCGAGGCCGGCACGACCCCGACCCACTCCGCGGACCACGGCCAGGGACGCCGCCGGGCCCGGCCAGGGGTGCCACTCAGGCCGGGCGGCCGGCGCGGCGGAGCAGGATGGTGACGACCGCCCAGACGACGACTAGGGCGAGGCCGAGCCACGGCTGCCCGAGCAGGGCGAGCATCCCGCCGCCCAGCACGAACCAGCCGGCCTGGAAGGCGTGCTTGGCCGGTGGGCGCAGCGGGACCCGGGCACGAGGTGAGCCGAGGACGCCCCAGAGCCCGGCGAGCAGCAGCGGCACACCGACAGCGGCGAGCAGTCGGACGGCGGTGGGTACGTTCAGGGACCAGCCCCACCGAGCGCCGATGGCCAGGACGGCCAACTCCAGCAGGAAGACCAGGAGCAGCCCGAACGCCCGGATCACGGCTGGTCCGCCTGGTCGACGATGCCGCGAGCGCGGGGCCAGGACCGGAACGCGAGATCCATCCCGGCGACCAGTTGGTGGTACGAGCGGTCCACCTCGCGGGGCAGACCGAAGCCGCCCGCGGCCTCCAGCGACACGAATCCGTGCAGGGCGCTGCGCAGCGCCCTGGTGGCGTCCACCGCTTCTTCGCCGGTGAGCCCGTACCCGCGCAGCACCGCGTAGATGGCACCGACCGCCCGCTCGCCCGCCACGACGTGCTCGGGGTCGGCCGGGTCGGGCACCCGCTGGGTGGCCGGGTAGCGACCGGGGTGCCGGCAGGCGTAGTCGCGGTACGCGTCGGCGACCGCCCGCAGGGCCTCCCCGCCGGAGCGGCCGACGGCGGCGTTAGTCAGCTCGGTGGCCAGCTCCGCGGTGGCCAGCGCGGAGAGCTTCTGGGTGAGCGCGTCCGCACCCCGGACGTGCTTGTAGAGGCTGGGCAGCGCGACACCGAGTCGGCTGGCGAGCGCGGCGAGGGTGAGCTGCTGGTAGCCGACCTCGTCGGCGAGCCGGGCCGCCTCCCGCACCACGGTCTGCTGGTTGAGGCCGACCCTAGGCACCGGCGCACACCGCCAGGAACCCGAGCAGCTCGTCGGCGGTGCGCTGCGGCCGGTCCGCGTGCGGGTAGTGCCCGGACTCCTCGATCATCCGGGCCTCGGCGGTGCGGAACAGCCGGCGGGCCGCCCGCGCCTCGGCACCCGGGTCGGGAAAGTCCGGGTCCTTCGCACCCATCAGCACCAGCACCGGTTGCCCGACCTGCGGGGCGCGGGCGGTCCAGTGCGGCTCGACCGGCACCACCACGCCGCGCACCGCGGCCATCCGCCCGGGCTCGCGCAAGTTGGCAACCATCGACCGGCGGTAGACCGCGTCGTCGGCGGGCCGGTGCACCGGGAAGAGCGTCTTGTGGAACATCCCGAACAGTTGGGGGCTGCGCAGCACCAACGCCAGCGCCACCCGCATCACCGGGTTGAGTTTCGACTGACCGACGAACGCGCCGATCTGCACGATGCCGGCGACCAGCTCGGGCGCGTCGGTCGCGGCGAAGACCACCGCCGCCGCGCTCGACGAGCTGCCGACCAGCACGGCCGGCCCGGCGTCGAGGTCGCGGACCACAGCCAGCAGGTCTGCGCCGACCTCCGCCGGGGCGTACGTGGGCCAGCCGACGCTGGACTCCCCGTGCCCCCGAACGTCGACCGAGGCGACCCGGTGGCCGGCCGCGACCAGCAGCGGCACCAGGTGCCGGAAGCTGCCCCGGTTCTCCCCCATGCCGTGCGAGAGGACGACCAGCGGGCCTTCCCCGTGCACCTCGTACGCGATGTGTCCGTTGCCCCGCCGCACCTGGCTAACTGTCATAGCCGTAAAGCTAGTCTCATTAGCCAGGATCGTCAACCCGGACACGCGAAACGGGCCGGCGGGACCACACGGGTCACCGCCGGCCCGTCGGCCCGGTCCGTCCGGATTACTTCTTGGAGATCAGGGCGCGGCCGAAGAAGACGAGGTTGGCCGGGCGCTCGGCGAGCCGGCGCATCAGGTAGCCGTACCACTCGTCGCCGTAGGGGACGTAGGTGCGCACGGTGTAGCCCTCGTCGACCAGCCGCTTCTGCTCGTCGGGGCGGATGCCGTAGAGCATCTGGAACTCGAAGCGCTCCGGCCCCCGGTCGAACCAGCGGGCGCGGTCCTCGCCGATGGCGATCATGCGGGGGTCGTGGGTGGCCAGCATCGGGTAGCCGTCGCCGGACATCAGGATGTTCATGCAGCGGACGTAGGACTTGTCCACCTCGCGGGCCGACTGGTACGCCACCGACTCCGGCTCCTTGTAGGCGCCCTTGCACAGCCGCACCCGTGACCCGGCCGAGGACAGCTCCCGGCAGTCCGACTCGGTCCGGCGCAGGTACGCCTGGAGCACCGCGCCCGTCGACGGGAAGTCCTTGCGCAGCTTCTCCAGCACCTCCAGCGTCGAGTCGGTGGTGGTGTGGTCCTCCATGTCCAGGGTGACCGTGGTGCCCGCCGTGTCGGCGGCCGCGCAGATCGCCCGCGCGTTGTCGTACGCCAGCTGCTCGTCGAACATCTGGCCGAGAGCGGAGAGCTTCACGCTCACCTCGGCGGCCGGGGTCAGCCCGGCGCCGCCGAGCATCTTCAGCAGCTTCAGGTATTCGTCCCGGGTGGCGGTGGCCTGCTCGGGAGTGACGGTGTCCTCACCGAGGTGGTCGAGGGTGACCGCCAGACCGTCGTCGACGAGTCCGCGGGTCGCGCGCAACGCGTCGTCGGTGGCGGCGCCGGCGACGAACCGGCGAACGACGTCCCGGGTGAACGGGGCGGTCGCGACGAGCCGCTCGACCTGGGATGACCGGGAGGCGGCGAGGATGACGGAACGGAGCATGAGCCGAGCGTAACGCCCCTGCCAGTGCCCCCGCCGAGGGGCGGCCGGGGCTGCGGCGGTGGCGTCGATCGGCTACAACGATGCCGTGGACCAACGCCCCCGCCGCCGGCTCCGGTCGGCCTCCGTGCAGCTCGGCGCGCTCACCGCTCTCGCGCTCGCCCTCTCCGGCTGCAACATGACCTCGGACGACGATGATGACGACGACTGCGCCCTCGGGCCGGTCGGCGGCGGCGACACGGTCGCGCTCGCGATGCGGGTCGCCGACCCGGCCGCCGGCCGCGCCGTCCCGGAGCCGACGGTCGCGGCCCTGCCCGAGCGCGGGGGATTCGGCACCCACCTCGCCGCCTGCGGCGGCTGAGGTGCGCCGCGAGCAGTTCACGCCACGACCCGACTGGGACGCCACCATCCGGGCTCAGGGGCTGGTCTACGTCGACACCGAGCTACCCGACGGCGGGGTCATGTCGTACTGGGACGAGACCGCCGCGTACGCCTTCGACCTGGACGAGGTGCTGCGACTGGAGGAGGCCACAGAGGAGCTGCACCGGATGTCGGTCGCCGCCGCCGAGCACGTGGTGGCCCACCGCCGGTACGCCGAGTTCGGCATCCCGGCCTGGGCGGCCGAGGCGGTGGCTCGCTCGCTGCGCGAGGCGCCACCCACCCTCTACGGGCGCTTCGACCTCGCCTACGACGGCGTCTGGCCGCCGAAGCTGCTGGAGTACAACGCGGACACCCCGACCGCGCTGGTCGAGGCGAGCATCATCCAGTGGTACTGGCTGGAGCAGACCCGGCCGGAGCTGGACCAGTGGAACAGCCTGCACGAGCGGCTGGTCGCCGACTGGGCGAAGATCGGGGCCGGCCTGCACGACCCCCGCGTGCACGTGCTCTGGTCGAACGAGGAGGAGTCGGGCGAGGACCAGATGACCGCCGGCTACCTGGCCGAGACCGCCCGGCAGGCCGGCCTGACCGTCGAACTGCTGCCGATCCAGGACATCGGCTGGGACGGCCGGCGCTTCGTCGACGCCGCCGACCGCCCGGTGACCACCTGCTTCAAGCTCTACCCGTGGGAGTGGATGCTGGCCGAGCCGTACGGGCCGCCCGCCCTGGCCCCGGGCACCCCGACGACCTGGATCGAGCCGGCCTGGAAGCTGCTGCTGTCCAACAAGGCGCTGCTCGCGGTCCTGTGGGAGCTGTACCCCGGTCACGAGTACCTGCTGCCGGCGTACCTCGACTCGCCGCGTGACATGCCGGAGTACGTGGCCAAGCCGCTGCTGGGCCGGGAGGGCGGCTCGGTGCGCATCGTCACCCCCGATCAGGAGATCACCAACCCGGGGATCTACGGCGACGAGGGCTGGTGCTACCAGGAGTTCCGGGCGTTGCCGCAGTTCGATGGCAACCGGATGGTGTTGGGCAGCTGGATCGTCGACGGCGAATCGGCGGGGGTGGGGGTGCGGGAGAGCGCCAGTCTGATCACCGACGGCTACGCGCGGTTTTTGCCGCACTACATCGACGCGCCGCGCACCCCGTGAGTCGTCTACCGTTGGGGCGTGAACTTCGACGCGTACGCCCGGACCGGCGTTGACCTGGTCAACGCCCGCCTGGACGACCTCGACGACCTGCGGGCCCTCTTCCCCGACGAAAACGCCTGGATGCGCGACGAGGTCGCGGACCGGGATGTCGCAATTTTCCGGCGGGCACAGAAGCGGTTGCGCGACGTCTTCGAGTACGGCACTTCGGGGCGGGACGCCCAGGCGGTGACGGAGCTGAACGCGATGCTCGAGGCGTTCCCGGTCCAGCCGCGCATCTCCGGGCACGACTCCAGCGACTGGCACATGCACGTGACCAGCCGGGGCGCGTCGGTCAGCGCCGAATACCTGGCCGGCGCGGTCTGGGGACTGTCGGTCTGGCTCTGCGAGTACGGCAGCGCCCGGTTCGGCGTCTGCGCCGACGAGCGGTGCGGCAACGTCTACCTGGACACGTCGTCCAACTGCTGCCGGCGGTTCTGCTCCGAGCGCTGCGCCACCCGCTCCCACGTGGCGGCGCACCGGGCCCGTAAGCGGGCCGCGGTCGGCGAGCAGGTGACGGTCGCCGCACAGCCGACGGCCGGCGCCGACTCGCTCACCCCGGTCAGCTGACGTCGTACCGGTCGACGCCGCGGCGCCCTCGTCGAGGGGTCAGGCGTCGACCGGAGACGGCGCGGTCAGGTGCTGGCGGGCGAACTCCAACGCGGCGCGCAGGTCCGCCTCGCGCACCGCGCGGCTCTTCGCGCCCCGGGTCGCCACCTCCACCGCGACCGCACCGGTGAAGGCCCGCCCGGCCAGCGAGGAGAGCAGCTCCCCGCAGGGTTGGGTGCCGCGCCCGGGCACCAGGTGCTCGTCGCGGCCCTCGCCGGTGCCGTCGCCGAGGTGCACGTGGGCCAGCCCTGCGCCCATCCGGTCGGCCATCTCCAGCGGGTCGCTGTGCGAGGCCGCGCAGTGCGACAGGTCCAGGGTGTACGACGGGTACCCGGTGTCGGTGGGATCCCAGCCGGGCACGTACGGGACGAACCGCCGGCCCGCCATCCGCACCGGGTACATGTTCTCCACCGCGAAGCGGAGCCCGGTGAACCGGTCCGCCACGGCGGCGAGCCCCTCGGTGAACCGGCGCGCGTAGTCGCGCTGCCAGGTGAACGGTGGGTGCACCACGACGGTCGGCGCCCCCAGCGTCTCGGCCAACTCGGCGGCCTTGCGGAGCCGCTCCCACGGGTCGGGGCTCCACACCCGCTGGGTGACCAGCAGGCAGGGCGCGTGCACCGAGAGCACCGGCACGTCGTAGTGCGTGGAGAGGCCGCGCAGCGCGCCCGCGTCCTGGCTGACCACGTCGGTCCAGACCATCACCTCGACGCCGTCGTAGCCGAGCGCCGCGGCCAGCTGGAACGCCGCCGCGGTCGGCTCGGGAAAGACCGACGAGCTGGACAGGAGGACGGGAACGCGGGAAGTCACATCAGCCAGGGTAGCCCGGCGGCGCCCACACCATCGTGACGAGCGCCGGCAAACCACCCGGAACCACCCACCCCGGTTTACACCGGTTCGAGTTGATCGAGCCGGCGGAGGATGACCCCCTCCCGCAGCGCCCAGGGGCAGATGTCCAGCGACTCCAGATCCAGACGGCGCATCACCGCCTCGGCGACCACCGCGCCGGCCAGCAGCTGGTGGGCCCGGCCCGCGCTGACCCCTTCCAGCTCCATCAGTTGGGCCGGCGGAATGTGCCGGATGAAGCCGATGACCTGCCGCAACCCGGCGCGGGTCAGACTGCGCCGCGTCCAGAGCCCGGCCCCGGACGGCGCCGCCCCGGCCAGCCGGGCCAGGGTGCGGAACGTCTTCGAGGTGCCCACCGCCCGGTCCCAGCCGACCTCGGTCATCTGGTCGATCACCTTGTCCAGCCGGCCGTTCACGTACTCCCGCAGCTTGTCGACGGCCTCCGCGGACGGCGGTGCCGCGCTGGTCGGGTCGACCCGCAGCCGCTCCCGGGTCAGCCGGCCGGCGCCGAGTGGCAGCGAGATCGCGGCGTCCGGGTCCTCGTCGATCCCGGCGGCGACCTCCAGCGAGCCGCCCCCGATGTCCAGCACCAGCAGCCGCCCCGCCGACCAGCCGAACCAGCGCCGCACGGCCAGGAAGGTCATCCGCGCCTCGTCCGCACCGGAGAGCACCGCCAGACGTACGCCGGTCTCGTCGCGGACCCGGGCCAGCACCTCGGCCGCGTTGGTGGCGTCCCGAACCGCGGACGTGGCGAACGCGATCAGGTCGTCGGCCTCCAGCCCGGCCGCCGCCGCCTTCGCCATGCCGACCGCCTTGACCAGACCGTCCGCGCCCGCGTCGGTCAGCGCTCCGTCGGGGCCGATCTGCTCGGCCAGCCGGAGCACCACCTTCTCCGAGTGCGCCGGCCACGGGTGCGCGCCGTGGTGCGCGTCCACCACCAGCAGGTGCACCGTGTTGGATCCGACGTCGAGGACACCCAGTCGCATGGTGAGAACCCTAGGTGCAAGAGGTTTGCGCGGCTCGCCGGCCCGCGAAGGGGACCGCGCGTAGGCTGGGCCGGGTGACGATGGAGCTCCGCGTACTGGTGGACGATCCGGGTGACCCGCGCAGCCGCGAGGTGCCGCTGGACTTTCCCCGGGAGTGGATCGAGTTCGCCGACCCCGCGGACGAGACCCACCTGATCCGGGCCGACCTGACCTGGTTGCTCTCCCGCTGGACCTGCATCTTCGGCCGGGGCTGCCACGGCATCATCGCTGGCCGGTCCGCCGACGGCTGCTGCTCGCACGGGGCGTTCTTCACCGACTCGGACGACGAGAAGCGGGTCCGCACCGCCGTCAAACTGCTCACCCCGTCGACCTGGCAGCACTTCCGGCGCGGGGTCAAGAACTGGACCGACAACGACACCATCGACGGCAAGAACCCGGCCCGCCGGACCGCCACCCAGGGCGCCGACGGGCCGTGCGTCTTCCTCAACGACGCCGACTTCCCAGGTGGGGGCGGCTGCGCCCTGCACGCCCAGGCGCTGCGCGACGGCGTGCACCCGCTGGAGTACAAGCCGGACGTCTGCTGGCAGCTGCCGATCCGACGGGACCAGGACTGGGTCAAGCGTCCGGACAACAGCAAGGTGCTGGTCTCCACCCTGTCGGAGTTCGACCGGCGGGGCTGGGGTGCCGGCGGGCACGATCTCGACTGGTGGTGCACCTCCTCGACGGACGCGCACGTCGGCACCGAGCCGATGTACCTCTCGTACGGGCCCGAGTTGACCGCGCTGATCGGCGCGGCCGCGTACGAGCGGCTGGCCGAGCTGTGCGCGGCCCGGACGAAGCAGGGCCTGGTCGCCCCGCACCCCGCCGACGAGGTCTGACCACTTCCGCTGATCTTGGTAGCAATCTTGCTATCATTTTCGGATGGCCATGACACTCCGGCTTGACGACGAACGCGAACGGCGACTACGTCTCGTCGCGGACGAGGAAGCGCGGTCGATGCACGCCGTCGTCGTCACAGCGATCGACGACTACCTCGCACGGCGGAACGCCAAGGAGTTCGGTGACCTCGCCGACGAGATCATCGAACGGCATGCCACGCTGCTCGCTCGCCTGGCTGAGTGATGGCGGAGGTCCGTTACCCGACGCTCGCCGACGTGGCCGGCATCGCCCGTAAGCTCAGCGTCGGGATCAGGGACGCCGGCCTCGTGGAGTCGGCCGTGGCCCGACCGCAGACGAGTGTGTTCGGCGAGGACGCGTACCCCGACCTGTGGACGAAGGCGGCAGCACTGCTGCACTCACTGGTCAGCAACCATGCATTCGTGGACGGCAACAAGCGGATCGGCTGGATCGTGACGGTCGCCTTCCTGCTCCAGAACCGAGCCGTCACCGTGGACCAGCTTGACGAGACCGACCAGGACACGGCCTACGACCTGGTGATCAGCGTGGCGGAGAGCCGGTTGACGGAGGTCGCCGAGATCAGCGTCGCGTTGCGCAAGCTGTTCTGATTCGGTCTGCCGGCCGGCTGTCGTCCGCTGGCCGAGCGTCGACATGCCGAAGGGGCCCACGCCGAGCCCGGGCCCCTTCGGTACGCCGATCACGGCTCGAACTTGTAGCCCAGACCCCGGACGGTGACGATGAAACGCGGCGCGGACGGCTCCGGCTCGATCTTGGAGCGCAGCCGCTTGACGTGCACGTCCAGCGTCTTGGTGTCACCGACGTAGTCGGCGCCCCAGACCCGGTCGATCAGCTGACCCCGGGTGAGCACCCGGCCGGCGTTGCGGAGCAGCAGCTCCAGCAGCTCGAACTCCTTGAGCGGCAGCTGTACGGCACCACCGTCGACGGTCACCACGTGCCGCTCGATGTCCATCCGCACCGGGCCGGCGGCCAGGGTCGGGGCACCCGAGTCGGCCACCTCCGGGCTCTGCCGGCGCAGCACCGCCCGGATCCGGGCCACCAGCTCGCGGGGCGAGTACGGCTTGGTGACGTAGTCGTCGGCGCCGATCTCCAGGCCGACCACCTTGTCGATCTCGCTGTCGCGGGCGGTGACCATGATGATCGGAACGGCCGACCGCTGCCGGAGCTGCCGGCAGACCTCGGTCCCCGACATCTCGGGCAGCATCAGGTCGAGCAGCACGATGTCAGCGCCGGTTCGGTCGAACTCGGTGAGGGCGTCGGTGCCGGTCGCGGCGACCGAAACCTCAAAGCCCTCCTTACGGAGCATGTACGACAGGGCGTCGGAGAACGACTCCTCGTCCTCGACCACCAGAACGCGGCTCAACGGGGATTTCCTTTCCATTGCTGTCAGACCTGCCGTAGCTCGGCCGGACCGGCCTCGATCCCAGCCGGCGGCAGTGTCGCCAGCAGGTCGTCCGGTGGACGGGCGGGCAGCCGGAGGGTGAACGTCGATCCACCACCAAGAGTGCTCGACACCTCCACCCGTCCGCCATGGTTGCTCGCGATGTGTTTGACGATGGCGAGGCCGAGCCCGGTGCCGCCGGTGGCACGCGAACGGGCCTGGTCGGCCCGGTAGAACCGCTCGAAGATCCGGTCCACGTCCGTCGGCGCGATGCCGATGCCCTGGTCGGCGACGGCGATCTCGATGTGCTCTTCGTCGCCGTGGATGGTGACCCGGACCGTGGTGTCCGCACCCGAGTAGTTGATGGCGTTCTCCACCAGGTTCGCCACCGCGGTGGCGAGTTGGGTGTCGCTGCCGTACGCGGTGAGGCCGCGCTCCCCGGTCACCGACACCTCGACGCCCCGGGCGGAGGCCGTGGTGCGGGTCCGGTCGACCACCTCGGCGATCACCCAGTCCAGCGCGACCGGTTCCGCTGGCGGCTGCGGCTCGGCGCCCTGCAACCGGGTCAGCTCCAGCAACTCCTGCACGAGCCGACCCAGCCGGGTCGACTCGTGCTGGATTCGTTCGGCGAACCGGCGGGCGGCGACCAGGTCCTCGGAGAGGTCGGGTGCCGCGGCCTCGGCCGGCTCGGTGGCGTCGAGCAACGCCTCGGCGAGCAGCTGAAGCGCCCCGATCGGTGTCTTGAGCTCGTGGCTCACGTTGGCCACGAAGTCACGTCGCACCCGGGTCAGGCGGTGCGACTCGGTCACGTCGACCGCCTCCACGGCGATGAAGCCGTTGCCGAGGCCCATCGCCCGCAGGTGCACGCCGAGCGGGTTCTCCCCCGCGCTGTCGCGACCCCGGGGCAGGTCCAGCTCGATCTCGCGCCGCACCCCGGTGCGCCGCACCTGGCCGGCGAGGGTACGGATCAGCGGGTGCGCGGCGATCGAGCCCTGGGTGCTGCCGGTGCGCAGCAGACCCATCGCGCGGGCGGCCGGGTTGATCAGCACGGGCACGTCGTCGTTGTCCAGCACCACGACACCGGCCCGGAGCGAGTCGATCGTCCGGCGGCCGAGCCCGGCCTGCTGCTCGTCGGCTATCGCGGGCCTCCCCCTGCTCCAGCGGGAGCCTGCGCTCCCCGTCGATGTGGAGAGGCCCTCTCGCGCCGGCCGGAACCGGGACAGCAGGAAACCGGCGGCCAACCCGGCCACCAACGCCACGGCCACCACGACCGCCACCGCCCACTCCACCCGGCGATCGTAGGGTCATTGTTAACCTGGCTACCACACAGACCGGGACGAATCACCCTCACTTTCGCAGATGTTCACCCCCGCGTCTGGCGTCGTTCACCGGGGTTCATCAAGGGTCCGCCCGCGCCACCTACCGTTGGCGGCGCACCTGCTCAACCCCTGCGCCGGCACCCGTCGGCGGCGACCGACCACAGGACGTGATGATGCGCGACGAGTTCCGGGCCGACCTCCAGATCGTCAGCCAACTGCTGGTGGACATGGCGGAGGGCGTCCGCGCCGCCATGCGCCAGGCCACCCGGGCCCTGCTCACCGCCGACCGGCAGGCCGCCGAGACGGTCATCGAGCGGGACGCCGAGATCGACGACCTCTACCGGCACGTGGAGGAGCGGGTGTGTGACCTGCTCGCCCGGCAGGCGCCGGTCGCCTCCGACCTGCGGGCCATGATCACCGCACTGCACGTGGCCGCCGACCTGGAGCGGATGGGCGACCTCGCCGACCACGTGGCGAAGACCGCGCTGCGCCGGCACCCCTCGCCGGCCGTACCGGCTGAGCTGCGGGCGATCTTCACCGAGATGGCGGACATCGCCGACCGGATGGCGGTGAAGATCGGCTCGGTGCTGGCGAAGCCCGACGCCGACCTCGCCGGCGAGCTGGACCGCGACGACGACGCGATGGACGAGCTGCACAAGAACCTGTTCGCGGTGCTGCTCGGCGACGACTGGCCGTACGGGGTGGAGACCGCGATCGACGCCACCCTGCTGGGCCGCTTCTACGAACGCTTCGCCGACCACGCGGTCAACGCCGGTGAGCACGTGGTCTACCTGATCACCGGGGAGACCTCCCCCACCAGCAGCTGACCTGCAAGGAAGGGCCCCTTGTTGTCGCAGAGCGACAACAAGGGGCCCTTCCTAACGTCTAGCGGCCCTGGTTGGCCACGGCGGCGGCCGCCGCCTTGGCGGCGGTCGGGTCGAGGTAGGTGCCGCCCAGGGTGAGCGGGCGCAGTTGCGGGTCGAGGTCGTAGCGCAGCGGGATGCCGGTCGGGATGTTCAGCTTGGCGATCGCCTCGTCGGAGATCTGGTCGAGGTGCTTGACCAGGGCCCGCAGCGAGTTGCCGTGCGCGGCCACCAGCACCGTCCGCCCAGCCAGGATGTCCGGCACGATCGAGTCGTACCAGTAGGGCAGCATCCGCTCGACGACGTCCTTGAGGCACTCGGTACGCGGCATCAGCTCGGTCGGCAGCAGCGCGTACCGCGGATCGCCCACCTGCGACCACTCGTCGTCGTCGGCGATCGGCGGCGGCGGGGTGTCGTACGACCGGCGCCAGAGCATGAACTGCTCCTCGCCGTACTCGTCCAGGGTCTGCTTCTTGTTCTTGCCCTGCAGGGCGCCGTAGTGCCGCTCGTTGAGCCGCCACGACCGACGCACCGCGATCCAGTGCCGGTCGGCGGCGTTGAGCGCCAGCTCGGCCGTGCGGATCGCCCGGCGCATCACGCTGGTGTGCACGACGTCCGGCAGGAGGCTGTGCTCGCGCATCAGCTCGCCGCCGCGCCGCGCCTCACCCTCGCCCTTCTCGGTCAGGTCGACGTCCACCCAGCCGGTGAAGAGGTTCTTGGCGTTCCAGTCGCTCTCGCCGTGCCGCAGCAGGACCAGCGTCCCGACGGTGGGCCCCTCGCTCGCAGTCATGCGGATCATCCTGCCTCAACCGCTGCCGGGACACGCAGGCACCCGTCGTGACGACCACCACGTGAAAAAGCTGGTGACCAGCGACTCTGCACCCGACTAGGTTGTAAGGCGCTGAAGTCACATCGGTCATTACTTGCAAGCGGGGGCGCCACATGCGGACGATGCGGAGCTGGTTCCGGGACACCACCGGCGGCCTGCCAACCACTTTCTGGTACCTGTGGACCGGCACGCTGATCAATCGGCTCGGCTCGTTCGTCCTCGTCTTCCTCGCCATCTACCTGACCCAGGAGCGCGGCTTCTCCGCCTCCCAGGCCGGTCTGGTGCTCGGGCTGTGGGGTGTCGGCGGCGCGGTCGGCACCACCGCCGGCGGCACCCTGGCCGACCGGTGGGGCCGGCGACCCACGTTGCTCACCGCGCACGTGGGCGCGGCCACCATGATGCTCGCCCTCGGGCTGGCCAAGGACCTCTGGGCCGTGGCGCTGGGTGCTCTGCTGCTCGGCATGTTCGCCGAGGCGGCTCGGCCCGCGTTCGGGGCCATGATGATCGACGTGGTGCCGGCGAAGGACCGGTTGCGCGCCTTCTCGCTCAACTACTGGGCGATCAACCTGGGCTTCGCCTGCGCCGCCGTCCTCGCCGGCCTCGCCGCGCAGGCCGACTACCTGCTGCTGTTCGTGGTCGACGCGGCCACCATGCTGATCACCGCGCTGATCATCTTCACCCGGGTGCCGGAGACCCGGCAGAGCGGCCGCGCGGCCGCCGCGGCGAAGGCCCCGCGCGGCGCCCTGCGGACGATCCTCAGCGACCGGGTCTACCTCGGCTTCGTGGCACTGAACCTGCTGGCCGCCCTGGTGTTCCTCCAGCACATCTCGATGCTGCCGATCGCCATGAGCGACGACGGCCTCAGCCCCGCCACCTACGGCTCGGTGATCGCGCTCAACGGCGTCCTGATCGTGATCGGCCAGCTCTTCGTGCCCCGGCTAATCCGGGGCCGGAGCCGCTCGCACGTGCTCGCTCTGGCCGCCGTGGTGATGGGCGCCGGGTTCGGACTCACCGCGTTCGCCGGCACCGTCTGGCTCTACGGGCTGACCGTGTTGATCTGGACGGTCGGCGAGATGCTGAACTCACCGTCCAACTCCACGCTGATCGCCGAACTCTCCCCAGCCGAGCTGCGCGGGCGCTACCAGGGCGTGTTCTCCCTGTCGTGGCAGATCGCCGGTGCCTGTGCGCCGATCCTCGGCGGCCTGGTGCGCGAGCACGCCGGCAACGCCACGCTCTGGCTCGCCTGTGCCGGGATCGGCATCGTGACCGCGGTGGCACACCTGGTGTCCGGCCCGGCCCGGGAGCGGCGCGCCACCGCCCTGCGCCGCACCGGCGAGGCGCTGGCGCCGGTCAGCGCCACCCCGCCGCCAGCGGCGCAGCCCGAGC
Source organism: Micromonospora cremea (assembly GCF_900143515.1). Classification (NCBI taxonomy): domain Bacteria; kingdom Bacillati; phylum Actinomycetota; class Actinomycetes; order Micromonosporales; family Micromonosporaceae; genus Micromonospora; species Micromonospora cremea. The sequence continues at coordinate 1,560,060 of NZ_FSQT01000002.1, forward strand.
CGGCGGCCGCCTGACCGTGGCCTGATTGCCGCGCCGCCGGGTCCATGATCAGGTAATCGAGTGGCGGGACCCGTGCCGATTTCCTACCGTTCACGGGAAACAGTTAGGAAACCGAAGTGTCGGGAGGTCGGGTGCACGCCCTGCGGCGCTGGTGGCACGACACCGCGGGTGGGCTTCCCGCCACCTTCTGGTACCTCTGGGCCGGCCTGCTCATCAACCGAGCGGGCGCGTTCGCCATGCTCTTCCTGTCGCTGTACCTCACCGCCGCGCGAGGAGCCAGCGAGGCGCTGGCCGGCACGGTGGTCGGGGCGTACGGGGCGGGCGGGGCGGCCGGCGTGCTGCTCGGCGGGGTGTTGGCCGACCGGTGGGGCCGTCGGGCCACTCTGCTCGCCGCGCACCTGGTCACCGCCGTCCTGATGGTGGCGCTGGCCTTCAGTCGACCCCTGCTGTTGATCGCGGTGCTCTCGGCACTGGTCGGCGTTGTGCACTCCATGCCGAGCCCGGCCTTCGTCGCGGCGATCGTGGACGTGGTGCCCGCGCAGCGCCGCTCACGCGCGTTCAACCTCCAGTTCTGGGCGTTCAACCTGGGCATGGCGGTCGCCTCGGTGCTCGCCGGGGTGCTGGCCGAGGCGAGCTTCACCGCGCTGTTCCTGGTCGACGCGGCCGCCACCCTCGCCGCCGCCGCCGTGATCGGGTGGAAGGTGCCGGAAACCCTGCGGCGGAGTGCGCGCCAACCCACGCGGCCGACGAAGAGTCGCGCCCGAACCCGGGGCCCGGGGTTGCACACCGCGCTCACCGACCGGACCTTCCTGGTCTTCGTCGGGCTCACGTTCGTGCTGGCCATGCTCACCCTACAGACCCAGACGATCATGCCCCTGGCGATGCGCGCGGACGGCCTGGGCCCCTCGGCGTACGGGCTGGTCGTGGCGCTCGGCGGCGCGCTCATCGTGCTCGGGCAACTGTTCGTGCCCCGACTGATCGACCGGCACCGCAAGGACGTCGTGCTGGCCGCCTCCACCGCCCTGCTCGCGGTCGGCTTCGGCGCGCTCGCGGTCGCCGACGAGCTGGCCGTCTACCTGGGCGCCGCGGTGGTCTGGACGGTCGGCTCGATGCTCGCCGCCCCGCCCAACGCGCAGATCAACGCGGACCTGGCACCGCCGCAGCTGCGCGCGCGGTACCAGTCGGTCTTCTATCTGACGTTCCCGGCCGCGGCGTTCGTCGCACCCACGCTCGGCGGGGTGAGCCTTCAGTACCTCGGCGACCGGCACTGGCTGATCGTGGGTGGGCTCGGCCTGCTGGCCGCGCTCGGGCACCTGCTGGCCGGGCCGCCCCGGGAGCGGCACGTCGCCGCGCTGCGCCGGGTCGCCGACCGAGAGCCGACACCGTCCGGGGACCGCGTACCGGCCGCCTGACCGGCTCACCGACCACGGGGTACGACACACGCAAAGCGCCCACCACGGCCTGATGGTCGTGGTGGGCGCCCGCCGGCGGGGCCGGCGGCGGCGGGCAACACTCACCCCCGTAAGCGTCGCCCGCTCGCGCCGCCGGTCCAAACAGGTGGCACCGTCCCCCAACGGTTGATCCACCCGTCCCCTCGCGCCTCGCCTGGTGCGCGGATCTGATCGATCCGCCGCTCCCCCGAACGTTTCCAAGCGTGGCGCGGTGCAATAAAGTTAGTTCGCCCGGATTCTGGATTCAACCCAGATCGCTGTCTCGCCGATCACAACTGACGAGTATTCGCAGTTCGGGCCTCGGTCTGTGGCAACAGCCGCATACCCCTCGCGCATTCCCGCAAACACCTCAACCGTCCTCCCGATCGGGTGATTCGGTCCGGAAGAAGTTGCTCTGCCGGCCGTCGCGCATCTGCTCCTGGTAGATCAGGTTCAGCCGGCGCAGGTCGAAGGTGTGGAACCACTCATCCCAGGTGATCTCACGGATCCGGCTGCTCTCCCGGTAACCGGGGATGTTGAAGGTCAGAACTCCCGCGCGGCCCTCCCGCTCGGTGCCGGCGATGGTCGCCGGCTTCGCCCCGCGCTCCTGCGCCCAGCGCTGGATGACCTCGTGATTCGCGGTGATCAGGCTCCGTCCCGGGCGCTCCGGCCGGTCCGCGATCGACGAGATCACCTGCGAGCTGCGAGCCGACCGTCCGGTGTCCCGGCCCGTCCGGATCCCGACAGCCGCCGTACCGCCGCCGGCCGGTTTGGTCGTCGCCGCCGCCGCCGGCTTGGCAGGCGCGGTCCGCTTCGCCGCCGGCTTGGCAGGCGCCGTCCGCTTCGCCGCCGACGGCCGGGCCGGAGCCTTCTTTGCCGGCGCCTTGCGCGCGGGGGCGGTCCGGGCCGTCGTCGTCTTGCGCGCGGCCGTCGTCTTGCGCGCGGCCGCTGTCTTGCGGGCGGTCGCTGTCTTCGCCGCTGTCGTCTTCTTCGCCGGCGCCGTCGTCTTCTTGCCGGCGGCCGTCTTCTTGGCCGCCGCCGTCGTCGTCTTCTTCGCGGCCGTCGTCTTCCTGGCCGCCGCCGTCGTCTTCTTCGCGCCCGTCGTCTTCTTGGCCGCGGCCCGCTTCGCGGGGGCGCTCTTGTTCGCCGGTGCGGCCTTCGCACGGCTCGGCGCCGCCCGGGCCGCCGACTTCTTCGTCGCGGCGGCGCGACCCGCCGACGCCCGGGTGCCGGCGGCCCGGCCGGCCGGCCCGGTGCTGCCCCGGCCCGCGCCGCCGCCCTCGGCACGCAGCGAGCGCACCAACTGTTTCACCAGGTCGGGCTTACGCAGGGCGGAGATCCCGGAGACCCCGCGCTTGCGCAGTTGCCCGCGGATGTCGTCCACCCGCATCCCGGAGATATCCGACTCGGAAATTCCGGGAGTGTTCGGCGTCTGGTTGCCGGTCTGTCGTTTCGTCCTGGTCGCAGTCCCGCCGCGACCTGAGCTGTTCCGCTGAGCCATGGGACGCTCACGCTCCTCGACACTCCGTCCTCGGCGCGCGGGGGTCCCTTGCCGCACCGCGCGGTGCGGCATACCCGTCAGGATCGCTCCGAACCACCAGCCGGCAACCCGCCTCGTGGCGCTGCGGTCAGGCCGAGGTGCGACGGGCGGTCAGGCCGGGTCAGGGCCGGAGCCGGAGGGCTCGAAGAGGTGCGCGAAGGCGGCCAGGTTGGCGGTCGACTCGCCGCGCTTGACCCGCCACTCGTACTCCCGGCGGATGGAGCTGCCGAAGCCGATCTCCAGCATGGTGTCGAAGGACTCGTCGGCGTACGTGAGCACCGCACCGAGGAGCCGGTCCAGCTCGTCGGCGTCCACCCCGGCCGGGTTGACCCGCCCGGTCAGGTACACGTCGCCGACCGCGTCGGTGGAGAAGGAGACCCCGTACATCCGGGCGTTGCGCTGCAACAGCCAGGCCCACAGCGCCTCACGCCGCTCGTCCGGCTGGCGCATCACGAACGCCTCGATCCGCAGCGCGTGCTCGCCGACGATCAGGTTGCAGACCGTCTTGAGCTTGTGGATGCCCGGCAGGGTCACCGCGTACGAGCCCGGTCCGGTCGACTCGCAGGCCAGCTCGCGCTCGGCACAGACCGACTCGATCAGGGTCGCAAGATCGCTCCTCGGGCTCACCGGACCCACTCTACGACCGGCCCGGCCGGAGCACCGGGTGGCGACCAACGCCTCCGGTCACCAGGAGCAGGAGAGCGCCGGGTTGCCCGCGAGGTCGGCGACGAGGCGGGCGCGGTGCGCGGCGGTCGCCTCCCCGTAGACGGCGAGCAGGCCGGCGACGGTGCGGTCCCAGGAGAAGTGCCGCGCGTGCTGCTCGGCGCCTCGGGCCAGCGCCGCCCGCCGGGCCTGATCCGGCAGCAGGCGGGCCAGCGCGAGGGCCCAGTCCGCCGGGTCGTGCCCGTCGATCAGCACCCCGCTGACCTGGTCCCGCACGGCGGTGACCAGCCCGCCGACGGCGGCGGCGAGCACCGGCGTACCGCAGGCCTGCGCCTCCAGGGCGACCAGCCCGAAGGATTCGTTGTGCGACGGCACCGCGACCAGGTCGGCGGCCCGGTACAGGGCCGGCAGGTCGTCCCCGGTGAGCGGCGGCAGGAAGCGCACCCGGTCGGTGACCCCGAGCGTGGCGGCCAGCTCGATGAGCGCGGTCGGCCGGTCCAGCCCGCTGCCGCTGGGCCCACCGCAGATCGCCACGGTCACCTGGTCGGCCAGCGCCGGATCGCGCTCACGCAGCGCGGCGACCGCGCGGATCAGCACATCGGGCGCCTTGAGCGGCTGGATCCGACCGACGAAGGCCACCACGTACCCGTCGACCGGCAGCCCCAGCCGCTCGCGGGCGGCCCGGGCGGCCGCGGACCGGTCACCCGGCGCCGGCCGGAACCGGTCCAGGTCGACGCCCGGCTGCACGACGGCGACCTGGTTGGGGTCGGCGTCGTACCGCTCGACGAGGTCGCGGGCCTCCACCCGCGTGTTGGCGACCAGCCGGTCCGCCTCGGCGACCACCTGCTCCTCGCCGATCACCCGGGCCTTGGGCTCCGGCCGGTCACCGGCCGCGAGCTGGGCGTTCTTGACCTTCGCCAGGGTGTGCGCGGTGTGCACCAGCGGCACCCCCCAGCGCTCCTTGGCCAGCCAGCCGACCTGGCCGGAGAGCCAGTAGTGGGAGTGGATCAGGTCGTAGTGCCCGGGCGGGCGGGACGCCTCGGCGCGCAGCACCCCGGCGGTGAAGGCGCAGAGCTGGCCGGGCAGCTCTTCCTTGGTCAGCCCCTCCAGCGGGCCGGAGGTGATGTGCCGGACCTGCACGCCGGGTGCCATCTCGACCACCGGGGGCAGGTCGCCGGAGGTGGCGCGGGTGAAGATCTCCACCTCGACGTTGGCCTCGGCGAGCCGCCGGGCGACCTCCAGGATGTAGACGTTCATCCCGCCTGCGTCACCCGTGCCGGGCTGGTGCAGCGGCGAGGTGTGCACCGACAGGGTGGCGATGCGGCGGGGCCGGGGCCAGGGTCGGGCACCTCGCTGACGACCGACGCCGGTGTGCAGTTCCGCCACGTCCGCTCCTTCTGTCACGGTTAATGCCGTCTCGCACGACCGGCGCTTCTCGGTCAACCTGTACGCCGGATCTCATCTTCCCCATCGGCCTACGGAAATTCGTCGGCGCGGGCCCCCGGCGTGACGGACCTCATTACCGCCCACCCTCTTGCCCGCCTGCGACGGCCGCCACGCCCGCCCGGACCGGGTCGGAGGGCCGGGGTGACAATGACGGGATGACCTCTGTCGCCATCGTGACCGGAGCCTCCAGCGGGATCGGCGCGGCCACCGCCCGCCGGCTCGCCGCCGAGGGTTTCCACGTGCTCGCCGCCGCCCGCCGCGCCGACCGGCTCGCCGATCTGGTCGCCGAGATCACCGCCGCCGGTGGGCAGGCCACCGCGGTGACCTGCGACGTCACCTCGGACGAGTCGGTGGCCGGGCTGGTCGAGGCCGCCGCGCGGGCACCGGGGCCGGTGACGCTGCTGGTCAACAACGCCGGCGGCGCGCGCGGGCTGGACCCGGTGGAGTCCGGTTCGATCGACGACTGGCAGTGGATGTACGACGTGAACGTGCTCGGCACGCTGCGGGTGACCCAGGCGCTGCTGCCGGCGCTGGAGGCGTCCGGCGCGGGCACGATCGTGGTGGTCTCCTCCACCGCCGGCCTGACCGTGTACGAGGGCGGGGGCGGCTACGCCGCCGCGAAGCACGCGCAGACCGCCATCGCCGGCACGCTCCGGCTGGAGCTGTGCGGGCGACCGCTGCGGGTGATCGAGATCGACCCGGGCATGGTGAAGACCGACGAGTTCGGGCTGGTCCGCTTCGACGGCGACGCGGATCGGGCCGCCGCCGTCTACGCCGGCGTGCCCGGGCCACTGGTCGCCGAGGACGTGGCGGACTGCATCGCCTGGTGCGCCACCCGCCCCGAGCACGTCAACGTGGACCGGCTGGTGGTCCGGCCCCGGGCGCAGGCCGCCCAGCACAAGGTGCACCGGGTCGGGCAGTGAAGCGCGAGGAGTGAGCGGGGCGGCGCGGCGGCGGCCGCTCGGCGTGGTCACCCGGGGCACGACCAACCCCAACCGACTCCGCCGAGTGGACAACTGGATCGTCTCCACCTGCGCCGACCGGCTGCTGGCGGCGTCCGATCCCCTGGTGGTCGACCTCGGCTACGGCGCCACCCCGGTGACCGCGGTCGAGCTGCGGGCCCGGCTGGCCGCCGGGGTCCGCCGGGACGTACGGCTGGTCGGGCTGGAGATCGACCCGGCCCGGGTGGCAGCCGCGATGCCGGCCGCCGATCCGCCCGGGCTGACCTTCGCCCGGGGCGGATTCGAGCTGGCCGGGCTCCGGCCGGTGCTGGTCCGCGCGTTCAACGTGCTGCGCCAGTACGACGAGCGCGAGGTGCCGGGCGCCTGGCGGACGATGACCGCCGCCCTCGCCCCCGGCGGGGTGCTCGTCGAGGGCACCTGCGATGAGCTGGGCCGCCTCGCGGGCTGGCTGCTGATCGACGCCGGCGGCCCGCGGACGCTGACCCTGGCCGCGAAACTCACCACCCTGGGCAGCCCCGCCGAGCTGGCCGAGCGGCTACCCAAGGCGCTGATCCACCGCAACGTCCCCGGCGAGCCGGTGCACGACCTGATCCGGGCGCTGGAGGGTGCCTGGCAGGCCGCCGCCCCGTACGCCACCTTCGGCCCTCGTCAACGCTGGCTGCGCGCCGTGACCCACCTCAGGGACAGCGGCTGGCCCGTCCTGGACCGCCCGCACCGCTGGCGCCACGGCGAACTGACCCTCCCCTGGCCCAGCGTCGCCCCCCGCACCTGACCAGGCGGGGCCGGGGTCAGAGGATGCAGTTGATCAGCACGGGTTCGGGGTGGAGGGTCACGCCGAAGCGGGTCTGCACGGTGTCGCGGATGTCGGCAGCGAGGGTGAGCAGGTCGGCCGTACTGGCCGTGCCGCTGCGGTTGGTGAGGGCCAGGGTGTGCTTGCCGGAGATCGCCACGCCGTCCGGGCCGGGGTGCCCCTTGGTGAACCCGGCCTTGTCGATCAGCCAGGCCGCGCTCACCTTGACCGTGTCGTCGTGGCCGGGCCAGGCCGGCGGCTCGCCCAACTCGGCGGCGCGCTCGCGGAGCAGCTCGTACGTCGCCCGGTCGAGCACCGGGTTGGTGAAGAAGGAGCCGACCGAGCGAGTGTCCGGGTCGGTGGCGTCGAGCACCATGCCCTTGCCGGCGCGCAGCCGCAGCACCGTCGCTCGGGCATCGGCCAGCGACACCCGCTCGCCCACCTCGACGCCGAGCGCCCGCGCCAGTTCGGCGTAGCGCACCGGGCCGGAGAGCGGGGACCGGGCGAGCCGGAAGTCGACGGAGAGCACCACCATCCGATCCCGGTACTTGAAGATGCTGCCCCGGTAGGCGAACTCGCAGTCGGCGGCGGGGATGAACTGGCGGCTGTCCTCGGCCCGGTCGTACACCTCGACCCCGGTGATGGTCTCGGAGACCTCCTGGCCGTACGCGCCGACGTTCTGGATCGGGGTGGCACCGGTCGAGCCGGGGATGCCGGAGAGGCACTCCAGCCCGGCCCAGCCGTTGGCCACCGTCGCGGCGACGAGGTCGTCCCACGGCTCGCCGGCCTCGACCCGTACCGTGACCGAATCAGCGTCCTCGGCGACGATCCGCAGGCCTCGGGAGCGCACCAGGACGACCGTTCCGGGGAAGCCGGCGTCGCCGATCACCACGTTGCTGCCGCCGGCCAGGATCAGGAGCGGGTCGTCCGTGGCCCGAATGGCCCGGACGATCTCGTCGGCACTGCCCGCGGCCACGATCCGCCCGGCCGGCCCACCCATCCGCAGCGTGGTGTAGCTGGCCAGCGGACCAGGGATGGCACGATCGGCTTCGGTTGTCGGTTGGGCGTAGGCGTCTGACACGTCTCTCACCTTAGGCTGGGGGCAGCCGTGGCACCCACTGGTGGCCCGGCACCCCCGGGAGGATGGCGATGAGCAGACTGCAGGGCAGCAAAGATTTCTGGATCGGAGCGCTCCGGACGGAGGGACCGGCCTTCGCCTCGGCGGTGGCCGAAGCACCGCCGGAGACACCGGTGCTGTCCTGTCCGGGCTGGACGGTCAACGATCTCACTCTGCACCTCGCCGGCATCTACCACTGGGTTTCCTCATTTGTCGGCTCCGGCCTGACCACCGCGCCGGCCCGCCGGGAGCGGATCGAGGCGGACCCGGGCCAAAACGCCCTCCAGCTCTGGCAGCAGGGGTACGACCAGCTGATGACCCTCTTCGACGGGCTCGACGCGGAGGCCCCGGCGTGGAACTGGGCCCCGCAGCCGAAGAAGGCCGGTTTCTGGCCGCGCCGGATGGCGCACGAGACGGCGGTGCACCGCTGGGACGCCCAACTCGCCATCGCCGCCGGTGAGCCGGTGGAGGCGAAGCTCGCCGCCGATGGGGTGAGCGAGGTGCTGGACACCTGGCTGCCCGCGGGCCGACGGCGGGACCCGGGCGAGTGGCGCGGCGTGGTGCAGCTCTCCGCGACCGACGCGGCGCAGGAGTGGTATCTGCGGCTGCGCGGGGAGGGGGTGGCGCTGCTCGACACCGCGACCATCTTCGACCACGACGACCACCACGCCCGGGCGCAGGTCAGCGGCACCGCGAGCGATCTGCTGCTGGCGCTCTGGGGCCGGATCAGCTTCGAGACGCTGGACGTCGCCGGCGACCGCAACCTGCTCGACGGCCTGCGCACCCGCTGACCGCCGCCCGGGCCGGCCCGGGACGAAACGAGGAGGGCGTCACCCCCACGGGGTGGCGCCCTCCGCTCACCGAGCCCCGGCTGTTCCATTCCGGCACGATCCGGGGCGGACCGCTCCGCGAATCACAGACAGTGACCATGTACATGTTCGAGAACGCCTTCGCCCCGCACTACAACTTCGGGTACGGCTCGGCGATGGCCTGGCTGCTCTTCGCGCTCATCGCCATCGTCGCGGTGGTCAACGTACTGGTCCTGCGCCGGCTGGGCGGCGGATCGGACGCCAGGAAGGGAGCGACCCGATGAGCCGGCTCTGGCGGGCCAGCCCGCTCACCTACCTGGCCCTGGTGGTCGCCGCCGGGATGTCGCTCTTCCCGATCTGGTGGATGTTCGTGGTGGCCAGCCGGTCCAGCGACGCGATGGGTCAGCTGCCGCCGCCGATCACGCCCGGCGGCAACCTGGGTGCCAACATCTCCCGACTGTTCGACAACACCGACGCGTACTTCCTGACCGGCCTGATCAACTCGACGATCGTGGCCGGCACGGTGACCGTCTCCGTGGTGTTCTTCGCCAGCCTGGCCGGCTTCGCCTTCGCGAAGCTGCGGTTCCGCGGCCGCAACGCGCTGCTGCTCGTGGTCATCGCGACCATGATGGTGCCGACGCAGCTCGGTGTGATCCCGCTGTACATGCTGATGACCCGGCTGCACTGGAACGACCGGCTGCCGGCGGTGATCGTGCCGGCGCTGGTCACCGGGTTCGGCGTGTTCATGATGCGGCAGTACGCCGGCCAGGCGGTCAGCGACGAGCTGATCGAGGCCGCACGAATGGACGGCTGCGGCACCGCCCGGATCTTCTGGCACGTGGTGCTGCCCGCGCTGCGCCCGGCCGCCGCCGTGCTCGGCCTGCTCACGTTCATGACAACCTGGAACGACTTCCTGTGGCCGTACGCTGTTCTGAACGACCCGGCGAACCCGACCGTGCAGCTCTCCCTGCGGGCGCTGTCGGACGGGTACTACCAGGACATGTCGCAGGTGTTAACCGGGACGGCCATCGCGACGCTGCCCCTGCTGCTGGTCTTCGTGCTGTTCGGCCGGCAGATCATCGGTGGGATCATGGAAGGTGCGGTCAAGGCGTGAGCGAGCGAACCAACAGGCACGGCGCGGGTGACCTCCAGTTTCCCGAGCACTTCCTCTGGGGAGCGGCCACCGCCGCGTACCAGATCGAGGGCGCGGCCCGCGACGACGGACGCGGCCCGTCCATCTGGGACACCTTCAGCCGCACGCCGGGCAAGGTGTACCAGGGCCACACCGGCGACGTCGCCTGCGACCACTACCACCGGTGCGCCGACGACGTGGCGCTGATGGCCGAGTTGGGGCTGCGGGCGTACCGTTTCTCGGTCGCCTGGCCGCGGATCCAGCCGGACGGCACGGGCCCGGCCAATCCGCGCGGGCTGGACTTCTACGACCGGCTCACCGACACGCTGCTCGACCGGGGGATCGACCCGATCGTCACCCTCTACCACTGGGACCTGCCGCAGACGTTGGGCGACCGGGGCGGCTGGACCAACCGGGAGACCGCCGAGCACTTCGCCACGTACGCCACGGCGGTGTACGCCCGCCTCGGCGACCGGGTGGACGTCTGGACCACGCTCAACGAGCCCTGGTGCTCGGCGTACCTCGGCTACGGCAACGGAGTGCACGCGCCCGGCGAGCAGGACCCGGCGGCGGCCTTCACCGCCGTACACCATCTGCTGCTCGGGCACGGCCTGGCGGCGCGGGCGCTGCGGGCGGCCGGCGCGCGCAACGTGGGCATTACCCTCAACCCCGCCGACGTGCGGCCGGCCGATCCGCAGAGCGCGGCCGACGCCGCCGCGGTCCGCCTGGTCGACGGCCTGCACAACCGGATCTTCCTCGACCCGCTGCTGGCCGGCGGCTACCCGGACGACGTACGGGAGCACGTGGCGCGCATCGTCGAGCCGACGTTCATCCGGGACGGCGACGAGAAGCTGATCGCCGCCCCGATCGACCTGCTCGGGATCAACTACTACGCCCCCAGTTACGTCGCCGGCCGTCCCGACGGTGCCGGCGACGGCGCGTACCCGGGCACCGAGGGGGCCGTGCAGTTCCTGCCAGCGGCCGGGCCACTCACCGACATGGGTTGGATGATCGAGCCGGCCGGGCTGACCCGGCTACTGGAGCGGATCGCCACCGACTACCCGGGCATGCCGCTGCTGATCACCGAGAACGGCGCCGCGTTTCCCGACAAGCCGGGCGCCGAGTCGCCCGACGGGCCGGGGCAGGTGATCGACACCGACCGGATCGCCTACCTCGACGGACACCTGCGGGCCGCGCACGAGGCGATCTCCCGGGGCGTGGACCTGCGCGGCTATCTCGTATGGTCGTTCCTGGACAACTTCGAGTGGGCGGAGGGCTACCGCAAGCGGTTCGGGATCGTGCACGTCGACTACCTGACCCAGCGGCGCACACCGAAGGCCAGCGCCCGGTGGTACCAGGAGGTGATCTCCCGGAACGGGCTGTGAACGAGCGGGGGGAAGTCGCGATGACGACGGCGCAACGGCCGACGCTCGAGGCGGTGGCGGCGCGGGCCGGGGTGTCCCGGGCCACCGTCTCCCGCGTGGTCAACGGCTCCACCACCGTCGCCCAGCCCATCCGCGAGGCGGTCAACCGGGCGGTCGCCGAGCTGGGGTACGTGCCCAACCTGGCCGCCCGCAGCCTGGTCACCCAACGCACCGACTCGATCGCTCTGGTCATGCCGGAGGCGGCCACCCGGGTCTTCTCCGACGACCAGGTCTTCCCCGGCATCATCCGCGGGGTCAGCCAGGAGCTGGAGGCGGCCGACAAGCAGCTGGTGCTGATGCTGGCCGGCTCACCAGCCGGGCACCACCGGGTCGAGCGGTTCACCACCGGACGGCACGTCGACGGGGTGCTCTTCGCCTCCCTGCACGGCGCCGACCCGCTGCCCGGCACGCTCGCCCGGCTCGGCATCCCCGTGGTGTGCAGCGGTCGGCCGCTCGGAGACGTGCCCGTGCCGTACGTCGACGTCGACCACGTCGGCGGGGTGACCGCGGCCGTCCAGCACCTGTTGGACAGCGGTCGCCGGCGGATCGCCACCATCGCCGGGCCCCAGGACATGGTCGCCGGGATCGAACGGCTCACCGGCTACCGCACCACGGTTGCCGCCGCCGGGCTGCCCGAGCTGGTCGCGATCGGGGACTTCACCCGAGAGTCCGGTGCGGCGGCGATGCGGCGGCTGCTCACCGAGCACCCCGACCTGGACGCGGTCTTCGCCGCCTCCGACCTGATGGCGCACGCCGCCCTGCGGACGCTGCGCGAGGCCGGCCGGCGGGTGCCGGAGGATGTCGCGGTGGTCGGCTTCGACGACATCGAGACCGCCGCGTACACCGAGCCGCCGCTGACCACCGTCCGGCAGCCGATCGTGGAGATCGGCCGGCGGATGACCCGGCAGCTGCTCCGGCTGGCCGCTGGCGAGACCATCGAGCCGGCGGTCATGCTCCCCACCGAGCTGATCCTGCGCGACTCGGCGTAGCCCGGGGCCCTCCTCGACGAGGAGGGCCCCGGGGACACGGCCGGAGGGTCCGTGTCCGCTGCGTGCTGGTGATCAGCCCTCCGCGTCCCGCCGACGGCGTACGGCGATGAACGTGGCACCGAGCGCCACCGCGCCCAGGCCGAGGACGGCCATGGGCAGCAGGCTGCCCGCCGACGTGCCGGTGACCGGCAACTCGCTCTTCGTCGGCTTGGCCGTTGGCGGCGCGGTGGTCGTGGGCGGCGGGCTGGTCGGCGGCTGGGTGGTGGGCGGCGGCGTGGTCGGCCGGGTTCCCGCCGCACAGGTGTGGGTCAGCACGAAGAACTTCGCCGTACCGGTGATCACCGCGGTGGCGTCGGTCAGCGTCCAGCCGGCGGGCAGCCGGATCCACGCCTTGCTGGTGCCCATGTCGTTGACGATCGCCCCGCCGTCGGTGGGGATGGTCCGGGTCACGGTGCCGTCGTTCGGGATGCTCCAGGTGCCGGTGACCGTGACGAACTGACCCGTGGGCTCCGGGTTGCCCGGCAGGTTGAACACCCACACGTCCCGGTCCGGGAACGGCCCGCCGCCGAGGTTCGGGGCGCACTTCTGGGTGAACGCGGCCGCGGTCGTGGGGACGTTGCCGGGGTTGATGTCGATGGTGCTGACCTGGGGCGGCGGCTGGGTCGGATCGGTCGGCTGAGCCTGGGCCACACCCGCCGCCCCGACCAGGAACGCTCCGGCTGCGGCACCGGTGGCGATGAGTTTGACGAGTCCTTCTCTCACAATTCCCCCTGCTCTTGACGGCGATCGGTCGCCTTCCAACCGACAAGGAGGTAGGGCGATTTGCGACGTTTAGTGGGTTTTCGCCTATTCGGTACTGAAGGGAGAGGTTCAACGGAGCGTTAATCCGTCGCCCGGGCACCCGATCGTCGTTAGCCTCGCCGGCATGCCGAATCCCGTCGCGCTGCTGCACGTGCCCGATCTCGCCGATGTCGCCGACTACGCGTACACGGCCACCGTCGAACCACCCGCCCGACTGGTGTTCACCGCCGGCGCGTGCCCGCTCGACGCGGAGGGGCGGACCGTCGCGCCGGGCGACCACGCGGCGCAGGCCCGGGAGGTGATGGCGAACCTGGAGACCGCCCTCGGGGCCGCCGACGCCCGGCTGACCGACGTGGTCAAGACCACCGTCTACGTGGCGTCGGCACGGCAGGCGGACCTGGTGACGGTCTGGGAGGTGGTCCGGGACTTCTTCGGCGACCACGACCCGCCCAGCACCCTGCTGGGGGTGGCCATGCTCGGCTACACCGACCAGCTCGTCGAGGTCGAGGCCGTCGCCGCCGTCCGGATGGCGGCCTGACATGCGGATTCGTGTCGCACAGCCCGACGATGCCCCGGCCGTGGTTGCACTGCGGGCGATGGTCTACCCGTACCTGGTGCGCGGGGTGGACTCGACCCGCAAGATGATCGCCGAACCGCCACCGGAGGAGGGCTGGACCGCCTTCGTGGCCGAGGTGGACGCCCAGGTGGTCGGCTGGGTGTCGGCCCAGCGCAACGGCTCGACCTCGACGGCGGACGCCGGTGACATCGCACTGCTGCACGTCCGCCCGGAGCACCGGCGGCGCGGAATCGGCACCGCGCTGCTGACGACCGCCACCGATCACCTCACCTCGCTGGGGATCCGCCGGCTGCGCGCCTGGGCGCAGCCGGACGCGTTGCCGTTCGCCCGGCGGCACGGCTTCGAGCCCAGCCGCGAGCTGCGCTACTCAGCGCTCGACCTCGATCCGGCGCCCGCGCTGCCCGAGCCCCCGCCGGGCGTACGGCTGCGTCCCATCGCCGAACTGGACCCGCGCCTGCTGTACGCGGCGAACGTCGCCTCGGCGGTGGACGAACCCGGTGACGTGCCGGTCGACGCGGTCAGCTACCCGAGCTGGCAGTACGACGTCTGGGAGAACCTCGGCCTGGACAAGGCGGCCAGCACCGCCGCCGAGATCGACGGTGAGGTGGCCGCGTTCAGCCTGGTGAAGCGGGACGGGGACCGGATGTGGTCGGACTACACCGGCACCGTCCCGGCGTACCGGGGCCGAGGGCTGGCCCGGCTGGCCAAGACGGCGGCGCTGCACCGGGCCGCCGCCGGCGGCGTCCGCGTCGCGTACACCTCGAACGACGAGGCGAACGCGCCGATGCTGGCGATCAACGCCCGGCTCGGCTACCGGCCGGTCGCGACCCAGTGGTCCTGCCTGGCCGAGCTGGCCTGATCAACGAACGTCGAGCTGGTCAGCCGGCGTCGAGCTGTCAGCCCGGCGTCGAGCTGTCAGCCGGCGTCGAGCTGTCAGCCGGCGTCGAGGACCTGGCGCGCGATGGCGTGGGTGTCGGCGCCGAAGAGCACCAGGCGGGCCTCGGTGACGGCGGCCGGCTCGGCCGAGCGCAGCACCGACAGCGCCTGGCGGACCGCGTCATCCACCGGCCAGCCGTAGATGCCGGCGGAGATCAGCGGGTACGCCACGGTGCCTGCACCCAGCTCGTCCGCCACCCGGAGGCTGTTGGCGTAGCAGTCGCGCAACAGCGCCGAGCGGTCCTCGGTGGCCGACCAGACCGGTCCGACGGTGTGGATCACCCAGCGGGCCGGCAGGTCTCCGGCCGTGGTCGCCACCGCCTGCCCGGTCGGCAGGCCGTCCGGGTACCGCGATGCACGCACCGCCCGGCACTCGGCCAGGATGGCCGGCCCGCCACGCCGGTGAATCGCACCGTCCACCCCGCGGCCGCCGAGCAGGGACGAGTTCGCGGCGTTCACGATCGCGTCCACCCGCTGCGCGGTGATGTCGCCCTCGACCACGTTGATCCGCATGTCAGCGGCCCTCAACGGGCTGGCCGGCCGGCGGCACGGGCACCCGTTCGTCGATGGGCTGGCCGAGGGATCGGCGGGCCAGCAGGGTGGCACCGGCGACCGCGGCCGGCATGATCAGTACCGCGCCGAGCGGGATCAGGAAACAGACGAAGACCGCCACGCCGAAGCCGAGCGCCATGGGTCGGTCCGCCTTCAGCACCGACCGACGGTCGGGCAACCGCATGCCGCGCCGGTAGAAGGGCGCCCCGACCAACTCCAGGACGAGGAACCAGCCACCCACCGCCGCCCCGATCACCGGAACGACGGTCTGACCGAGCACCGGGATGAAGCCGGCGGCGAAGAGCGGAATGCCGACCAGCGCCGTGAGGGCCACCAGGCGTACCGAATCCGCGAGGCTGCGACGCAGCGACGACCAGAAGGAGACCTCCACCGCACCCGGGGTGCCGCCGTACCGCGCCTCCACCCGCTCCGAGATCTGCTCGTAGAACGGGTCGCCGATGACCAGGGTGACGGCGGTGAAGCTGACCACCGCGAGTAGGCCGCCGAGGCCCAGGAAGGCCAGCCCGGCGATCACCCGGACCAGGTTGCGGACGGTGGTCGACCAGTCGTCGGCGAACGGGGTGACCAGGGCGGCGATGTCGTCCACGAAGTACACCAGGGTGGCGAACGCGGCCACGAAGAGCGCACCGGAGATCAACGCGGGCACGATGCCGAGCAGCATCAGTTTCGGGCTGCGCACGTAGAGGCCGAGACCGCGCAGGAGCAACGTGGCCCCGGCGAAGAAGCGTCCGACGGCCCCGGTCACCGGGCTGGCGATTCTGCTGGCGTCCACGATCGAGCAGCCTAGCGATCAGTGCGAACGGCCGCCGGGCGGCGCGGTGACGCCAGGGCGTCAATAGGGGTTCCCTGCTCTACCGGAGGCGTTGACAGCGGTCCCTTCCTTGCACATCAACCGGTTGGTGGAGCGGCGGGGTCAGCCGCCGCCACGAAAGATCAGCAACGGCTGGTTGATCCGCCGCCGGGCCGCCGCCGCGAGGCTGGTGAGGCACAGGTACGACGGCGGAGGGTGGCGGGATGCCGGTCATTGAGGTGACCAGTCTGCACAAGCGGTACGGCGACCTGACGGCCGTGGACGACGTGTCGTTCACGGTGTCGGCCGGGGAGATCTTCGGGGTACTCGGTCCGAACGGGGCCGGCAAGACCACCACGGTGGAATGTGTCGCCGGGCTCCGCGTCCCCGACGGGGGCGGGGTGTCGGTCCTCGGGCTCGACCCCCGCCGGGACGCGACCCGTCTCCGCCAGCAGGTGGGGGTGCAGCTCCAAGAGAGCCAACTGCCCGACCGGCTCCGGGTCGCCGAGGCGCTGGAGCTCTACGCGTCCTTCTACCGGGACCCGGCCGACCCGGCCCGGCTGATCGACGAGTTGGGCCTCGGCGACAAGCGGAAGACGCCGTACAAGAAGCTCTCCGGTGGCCAGAAGCAGCGGCTCTCCATCGCGCTGGCGCTGGTCGGCAACCCGAAGATCGCCATCCTGGACGAGCTGACCACGGGGCTGGACCCGCAGGCTCGACGGGAGACCTGGGGCCTCATCGAACGGGTGCGGGACACCGGGGTGACGATCGTGCTGGTCACCCATTTCATGGAGGAGGCCGAGCGGCTCTGCGACCGGGTCGCGGTGATCGACCGAGGTCGGGTCGTCGCGCTGGACAGTCCCGCCGGCCTGGTGTCCAGGGTGGTCCCGGAGCAGCGGGTCCGATTCCGGCCGTCCGCGCCACTGGCCGACGACCTGCTGACCGGCCTGCCCGAGGTCAGCGGGGTGACCCGTACCGGCGGCAACATGCTGGTGACCGGCACCGGCGAGCTGCTGCACGCGGTCACCTCGGTGCTCGCCCGCCACCAGATCATCGCCGCCGACCTGCGGCTGGAGCAGTCCACCCTCGACGACGCCTTCGTCGAGCTGACCGGGCACCGGCCCACCGACTGAGATGGAGCCAGCATGCGCGCCTTCCGTCAGATCCTGAGGATCGAAGCGCGGCTCTACCTACGGGACCTGCCGACGCTGCTCTCCACCATCGGGCTGCCCACCCTGATCCTGGTGGTGCTCGGGCTGATCCCCGCGCTCCGGAAACCAGACCCGAACTTCGACGGGCAGACCTTCGTCAGCTACTTCGCCCCGTCGCTGCTGGTGGTCACGCTGGCGATGGTCGGGGTGAACATCCTGCCCGCCGTGCTCGGCACCTACCGGGAACGCGGTGTGCTGCGCCGGCTGGCGACCACCCCGGCGAGCCCCGCGGCGCTGCTCGCCGCCCAGCTGGTGCTGGCCCTGGCCGGGATTCTGGCCAGCGCGCTGCTGCTCGTCCTGGTCGCTCGGCTGGCGTTCGAGGTGCCGCTGCCCCGGCACCCGGTCGGCTTCGCCGCCGCCTTCGTCCTGGGCACGGCGGCCCTACTGGCGCTGGGCCTGCTGGTCGCCGCGGTCGCCCGGACGGCGAAGGCGGCCCAGGCCCTGGCGGTGCCGCTCTTCATGGTCGTGATGTTCTTCGGCGGGGTCTACCTGCCCCGGTTCCTGCTCCCGGAGTTCCTCGCCCGGATCGGCGACTACACGCCACCCGGCGTGCAGGCGCTGCTGGACGCCTGGACCGGCACCCCGCCGCAGCCGCTGCACCTGGCGATAATGGCGGTGGTCGCGCTGGGAGCCGGTGCCGCCGCGGCAAAACTCTTCCGCTGGAAGTGATCGGAGACCGATGACCAGCACCGCCGAACAGGTCGACCGGCTGGCCGTGTGGGAGGCGCGCGAGGCGAGCCTCTACCGGGTTGTGCCCTATGTCGGGCTGCTCGTCGGGACGGTGCTGGCCCGCTTCGCGCCGGCACCGGGCAGCCTGCCGTTTCCGCCGACCCTGGCCGTCGCCGTGGCGGCCGGCTGCTGGGTCGCCTGGTTCATTACCCTGCACCCGCAGTGGATCACCCGACGGGCGCTGATGGCGGTCTACTACCTCGGGCTGCTCGCCTCCAGCGCTGTGCTGGTGGTGGCCAGCCCGTGGTACGGCTTCTTCGCCTGGGTCGGCTTCGTGCACGCGTTCCTCGTGCTTCCGGGCCGGTGGCGGTTCGCCGGGGTGGCCGTGACCGGCTTGCTGGTCGCCACCGCGCAGAGCGCGGGCCCACCCTCCTCAGCGGCACACTGGCTGCTCTGGTCGGTGCTGGTGCTGTTCAACGCCGGGGCGGCCGGCGCGGTGAGCTGGTTCGGCACGGTCACCGAGCGGCAGAACGCCAACCGCAAGCTGCTGGTGGAGGAGCTGGCCCAGGCGAACCGGAAGCTGGCCGACAGGGCCAGGGAGAACGCGGAGCTGCACGCCCAACTGCTCACCCAGGCCCGCGAGGCCGGTGTGCTGGACGAGCGCCAGCGGATGGCGCGGGAGATCCACGACACGCTGGCGCAGGGGCTGACCGGCATCATCACCCAGCTGGAGGCGGCCGAGCAGACCCGGGACCGCTCGGACGACTGGCGCCGGCACGTGGACAACGCCCTCGCCCTCGCCCGGGAGAGCCTCACCGAGGCCCGCCGCTCGGTGCGGGCGGTCCGCCCGGAACCGCTGGAGACCGCCCGGCTGCCGGACGCCCTCGCGGACCTGGGCGGGCGGTGGACGGCAATGCACGGGGTGCGGGCGGAGGTGGCCACCACCGGCACGGCCCGTCCGCTGCACCCGGAGATCGAGGTGACCCTGCTGCGGGCCGCGCAGGAGGCGCTGGCCAACGTGGCCCGGCACGCCAAGGCGTCCCGGGTCGGACTGACCCTGTCGTACATGGCGGACGTCGTCACCCTGGACGTCCGCGACGACGGGGCGGGCTTCGATGTCGGCGGCCAGCCGACATCCCGGGAACCCGACGGCGGGTACGGTCTGATCGCGATGCGCCAGCGGGTGACCCGGGTCGGGGGCCGGCTGGCGGTCGAGTCCGAACCGGGCTGCGGCACCGCCGTGTCGGCGTCCGTCCCCGCGCTTCCCGGAGGTGTCGGTTGAACGTTCCGGTGCGGCTGCTGATCGTCGACGACCACCCGGTGGTGCGGGACGGGCTGCGCGGCATGTTCACCGGCGACCCCGACTTCGAGGTGGTCGGTGAGGCCGCGGACGGGGCCGAGGCGCTGGCTCTGACCGCGACGCTGCGCCCCGATGTGGTGCTGATGGACCTGCGGATGCCCGGGATGGACGGGGTGACGGCCATCGGCCGACTGGCCCGCGCCGGCAGCGCCTCCCGGGTACTGGTGCTCACCACCTATGACACGGACGCGGACGTGCTGCCGGCGATCGAGGCCGGCGCCACCGGCTACCTGCTCAAGGACGCGCCGCGCGAGGATCTGGTGCGGGCGGTGCGAGCCGCCGCCCGAGGCGAGTCCGTACTCTCGCCGAGCGTGGCCGGCCGGCTGATGGGCCGGCTGCGCGCCCCGGCCGAGGAACCGCTCAGCCAGCGTGAGCTGGAGGTGCTCACCCTGGTGGCTCGGGGCGCTTCCAACCGGGAGGCGGCCGCCCGGCTGTTCATCAGCGAGGCCACCGTCAAGACGCACCTGCTGCACGTCTACGCCAAGCTCGGGGTCAACGACCGGGCCGCCGCGGTCGCCACCGCGTACGACCGGGGGCTGCTGACGCCCGGCGGCCGGTGAGTGGGGCCGGGCAGGATGGGCGGGTGCGTGCCTCCCGACTGATCTCGCTGCTGTTGCTGTTGCAGGCGCGCGGGTCGATGACCGCGGGCGAGCTGGCGCGGGAGCTGGAGGTCTCCGAGCGGACCGTCTACCGGGACGTGCTGGCGCTCTCCGCCGCCGGGGTGCCGGTCTACGCCGACCGGGGGCGAGCGGGCGGGTACCGGCTGCTCGGCGGCTACCGCACCCGGCTGACCGGGCTGACCCGGGACGAGGCGGAGGCGCTCTTCCTCGCCGGCCTGCCCGGGCCGGCCGGCGACATGGGGCTTGCCGACGCGGTCGCCGCCGCCGAACTCAAGGTCCTCGCCGCGCTGCCGCCCGCCCTGCGGGACGCCCCGGCCCGCGCCGGGCAACGGTTCCACCTGGACGTGCCGGGCTGGTTCCGGGAGACCGAACCGCCGCCGTCGCTGGCCGAACTGGCCCGGGCGGTCTGGCGGGACCGGGTGGTGCAGCTGCGCTACCGGCGCGGCGACCGGGAGGTGACCCGCCGGATACGGCCGTACGGGCTGGTGCTCAAGAGCGGGGTCTGGTACCTGGTCGGACGGGTCGGCGACGACACGCGCACCTACCGGGTGGACCGGGTGACCGGGGTCGAGGTGGGTGAGGAGAGCTTCGCGCGGGACGAGGACTTCGACCTGGCCGGGTACTGGCGCGAGCAGGCCGGGTCGTTCCTGCGGACCATGCTGCGCGCCGAGGTGACCGTCCGGCTCAGCCCGGCCGGCCTGTGCCAGCTCCGGCACCTGGTGGACGCCCCCTTCGTGTACGAGGAGGTGGTCGCCGCCGCCACCCAGCCCGACGGGCAGGGATGGGTGGCGACCACGCTGCCGGTCGAATCCGTCAAAGTGGCGTACCACCAACTGCTCGGACTCGGCCCCGAGGTGGAGATTCTCGATCCACCCGAGCTGCGGGAGCTGTTCGCCGAGGCGGCCGACCGGTTCCGCGCGCTCTACCGGTAGCCCGTGACGTCCGCCGGCTTACCGGCGTCGACCACCTCGACGATGTACCGGAAGGCTTCCGGCTGGCTGCCGTCGAGATCGGTGAACCCGTACACCTTGGCCAGCGTGCCGGCGTCGACGGACATGCCGGTCCAGCGGGCCTTCTCCTCGTCCGCGGCGAGCGCGGCCACCGCTCGTCCGACGAAGGCCGGGGTCTCCGAGATGAGGAAGTGCGGGTCGGTGGCCGCTCCGTCGCGCCAGTTCTCCTCGGTCACGCCGAAGTGCTCCAGCATGGCCTCGGAGCGGATCCAGCCGGGGGTGAGCGCGACGGCGGTGCCGCCGTGCGGCTTCAGCTCGTGCGCCTGACTGAAGGCGATCCGGTTGACCGACGTCTTGGCCAGGTCGTAGAAGACCGACAGCCGGTAGTTCTCGTCGTTGTACGCCTTGGTGCCGTCGCCGATCTCCACCACCAGGCCGCCGGGCTTGCGGATCAGCAACGGCAGCGCGAAGTGGCTGGTGATGATGTGCGTGTCGACGGCCAGCCGCAGGGTGCGGAACCCCGCGTCCAGTGGCTGCTCCCAGACCGGCTTCTCCCAGGTGACCAGCGGGTCGCCGCCCCAGATGTCGTTGACCAGCACGTCGAGGCGGCCCTGTTCGGCGTCGATCCGGGCGACCAGGCCGCGGACCTGCTCGGGCACCAGGTGGTCGACCCGGACCGGGATGCCGACGCCGCCAGCGGCGGTGACCAGCTCGGCGGTCTCCTCGATGGTCTCCGGCCGGTCCATCTCGGAACGGCCGGCGCGGCTGCTGCGGCCGGTGGCGTACACGGTGGCCCCGGCGGCACCGAGCTGGACGGCGAGTTGCCGCCCGGCACCCCGGGTAGCGCCGGCGACGAGCGCGATCTTTCCTGTCAGCGGTTGCGTCATGTCTGTGAGGCTGTCAGCAATACCTGACAGCTGCCGTCCGAATTCATGGACCAGCTGGCAAGCGGCGGGTGAGCATCCGCACGGCCCTGTCGAGCTGCCCCATTTCCGGGGCGGCGCATCAACAGCGGCACGGACAGGCGGCACCGCACGGGCGGCACCGCACAGGCGGCACCGCACAGGCCGCACCGCACAGGCCGCACCGCACAGGCCGCACCGCACAGGCCGCACCGCACAGGCCGCACAGCACGGGCGGCGACCCACCCGTGCCATGCCCCGGATCTGGGGCAGCTCTACAGGGCCACACTCGGGTCCGTCCGCCCGACCCCGGCCGGGTGTCACTGCACGTCGAATTCGTTGCCCTCCGGGTCGGCCATGGTGGTGTGCACGCTCCCCCGCTCGGCGACCTCGCGCAGCACGGTGGCGCCGAGCCCGACCAGCCGCTGCACGGTCGCCTGCCGCGCCTCCGGGCCGGCGTGCAGGTCGATGTGCAGCCGGTTCTTGACCTGCTTGGGCTCCGGCACGGCCTGGAACAGCAGCCGGCGACCGAGACCGATGCCGCTGACCGGCTGGACCGGGTCCTCCGGGTGGCGGATCGCCGCCAGCTCCCGAAAGGCCCGCCGCCCGTCGATCTCGACGTAGGCCTCCGGCCCGACCCTGCCGGCCGCCACCAACTGGTCGATGAGGGCGCTGTTGTCCTCGATCTCGTAGCCGAGGGCATCCGCCCAGAACCGGGCCAGCGCGATCGGCTCCGCGCAGTCGACGACGAGCTTCCATGCCAGGGCCATGGGGGTCCCCTCACCTTCACCGGCGACCCGCGTTGTGCGGATCACTCCTGTAACCGTTTATAGTGGTTACATGACCGACGTCGCAAGTGGAATCACCCTGGTGTCCCTGCAAGGGGCCCGCTTCCTCTTCGACCCTGGCGCGCTCTGCCTGGAGTTCCTCACCACCGGCGGGCCCGGCATCGGCGCCCGCTACGAGGTGCTGCGCCGTCCGGCGGATCTCGCCGACTGGCTGGCGCGGTCCCGGCTGCGCTTGGACCCGGCCCAGGTCGACGTCAGCCCCGCGGAGCTGGCCGCCGGCCGGCGGCTGCGGGACGCGCTGTGGCGGCTGGTCTGCGCCCGCACCGGCACCCGGCCACCGGCCAGCACACCCGGCGACTTCGACGCGACGCCCGCCGACCTCGACGCCCTGAACGAGGCGGCGGCCGATGCGCCGCTGGCCCCTCAGCTCAACCCCGACGGGACGCGACACTGGAGGCTCCCGGCGAGCGGGCGGCAGGCCCTCGCGAGCATCGCCCGGGACGCGGTCGACCTGTTCACCGGACCGTACGCCGACCGGATCCGGGAGTGCGGCGCGCACAACTGCTACCTGGTGTTCGTGGACACCTCACGCCCGGGACGACGCCGCTGGTGCTCCATGGAGCGCTGCGGCAACCGGCACAAGGTCCGGTCGCTGCGTTCCCGCCGAGACGCCGACCCGGCGGACTGAGCCTTGGTGGTCAGTCCGCCAGGCGACAGCGCCGCTCAGTCCGCCAAGCGACAGCGCCGCTCAGTCCGCCAGGCGACAGCGCCGCTCAGTCCGCCAGGCGGACGCGCACCCGGCGGTTGGCCCGGCCCTTGCTCTCCACCTTGACCACCTGCACCTTGCCGATCTGGGCGGTGGACGCGACGTGGGTGCCGCCGTCGGCCTGCACGTCCAGGCCGACGATGTCGACGATCCGGACCTCCTGCTCGTCCGGGGGGATGAGGTTGGACTGGGTACGGATGATGTCCGGCAGGGCCAACGCCTCGGTGCGCGGCAGCACCCGGACGGCGACCGAGCGGTCGGCGGACACCTCGGCGTTGACCAATTCCTCGATCCGGCTCTTGAAGTCGGCCGGCACCTCGGGGAGGTTGAAGTCCATCCGGGCCTCGCCCGGCTCCATCGAGTTGCCGGTGACGAGCGCGCCGAAGTCGCGGAACACCACCCCGCAGAGCACGTGCAGCCCGGAGTGGGTGCGCATCAGACGGGTGCGGCGCTCGTCCTCCACCGCGCCGACGACCTCGGTGCCGGCCGGCGGCAGCGGGTCACCCTCGGCGGGGATCAGATACGGGTCGTCGCCCTTGCGGGTGCCCACGATCCGCGTCTGTACGCCCTGCCAGAGCAGCACGCCGTGGTCCGGTGGCTGCCCGCCGCCGCCCGGGTAGAACGCCGAGCGGTCGAGCACGATGCCCTGCTCCGGGTCGGCGTGCAGGACCGTGCAGGTCCATTCGCGCAGGGTCGGGTCGGCGAGGTCTAGCCGGTGAGTCCGGCCATGCTGTGTGACGCCCATGGCAGGGGACGTTACTCGTTGAGGAAGCCGGAGATGCGCTCTCGCAGATCGGCGCGTTCCGTCCAGAGCACGCCGGGCCGGTCGTACACGTGCAGGGTGGCCTGGGGCAGCGCGGCGGCGAGCTGCTCGGCGACCTCGACCGGGTGCAGGTCGTCGCCCGCGCAGCCGATCACCAGCGCTGGCGCGGTGACCGCCGACAGGGCGGTGGCGTCGCGCAGCGGCGCCTGCTCCGGCAGGGTGGCCAGACCGTCGGCCAGACCGTCGCGGAGCAGTTGGTCGAGTCGCTGCCGCAGGTACGACCAGCCGGCCGGAGTGTTACGGACCGCCGTCGGCAGCTCCAGCGAGACCACGTCGGCGACCGCCGAGGCGTCGCCGCTCTCGACCGCCTCCAGCAGGTCCGTGAGGCGTTCGCGGGCGACCGGGCCACGCGGCTGGTCGAGCACGGCCGGCAGGAAGAAGACCAGCTTCTCGAAGCGCTCCGGGCTCTCGGCCAGCAGCCGGCTCAGCGCCCCCGCGCCGAGGCTCGCCCCGAACGCCCGGCTGGCCCCGCCGAGATCCGCGATGGCGCGCAGATCCCGGGCCAGGTCCAGGTAGCTCCACGGCCCGGCCGGCGCGTCGGAGCGGCCGTGCCCACGGAACTGGAAGAACAGCTTGCGGCCGGTCACCCCACTGCCGAACGGGCGGGTGGTGGCGATGCCATTGCCGAACCCGTGCGCGAACACGGTGACCGGATCACCGGTGCCGGTGACCAGCCGCTCCAGCCGTACGCCGTGCGGGGTGGCGACCAGCTCGGTCTCCGGCTCCGGCAGGGCCGGCCGACCGGTACGCGGCCCACCCGGGCCGGGCCCCCAGGTGCGGGGCCCGCCGTCCGGCGGGGGTGGCCAGCGGAAGCCTCTCACCAGAACCCTTTGCCGTCACTCAGGTCGCGCAGGCCGACCCGGACGTCGAGCAGGTAGATGAGCGCGGCGGCGATGCCGATCAGTCCGAACAGGCTGATCGGACCGAAGCCGAGCAGGGTCAGCACCAGGCAGACCGCCAGGATGGCGATCCAGCCACCCTTGGGCAGCGTCCCGATGGCGGGGAAGGCGTCGGAGCGCTGCGTGACGGCGTGCACCAGCGCGACACCCTGGATGATCAGCGCGAAGACGAGCAGGATCAGCTCGATCACGTAGCGGACTTCGAACGCGAAGATCGGCGCGGCGTTGGCCATGCCGGCAAGCTTATGTCGACGACCCCGACTACGTCCGACAAGGACGCCGCCGGGGTCGTCGACACCACGAACTACTCGGCGGCCGGACGGGTCCGCTTGGTGGCCCGGGGCAGCTTCGCCGACGGGGTCGCGGCGGGCTTGGCGGCCTTCGGGGCCCGGGCTGCCTTCTTGACGGTGGCCGGCTTGGCCTCGGCGATCTCGGCCACGTCAGCCGGGGTCGGCACCTCGGCCACGGCGGTGGCCTCGACCGGGGTCGCGGCCGGCGTCACGGCCTGGGTCGCCTCGATGTCGGCGTTGACCGTCTCGGCGGCCTCCAGCACGCCGGCGCCGACGACCCGCTCACCGCGGGCGACCAGTGCGCCGTACGCGGCGAACGCCCGCTCCTGTGCGGCCTGTGCGCCAGCGACGACCACGGCGGCGTTGCGGGTCGCGGCGGCGCGCAGCCGGTCCAGGTCGGCGACCTCGCGCAGCTTGGCCAGGTCGGTCGACTCGCGGAGCTTGGCCAGATCCAGTTCGGCCTGGGCCCGGTCGCGCAGGGTGCCGGCGGTCTCGTTGGCGGTACGCAGCGTCTCGGTGGCCTTCTGACGCAGCTCGAAGCCGGTCAGCACGGCCCGGCCGCCCAGGTCGGCGACGACCCGGGTGCCGAGGACGCCGACCACGGTCGGCAGCTTGCGCAGCTGTTCGAGGGCCAACTCCCCGGCGCCGGCGGCGGCGTAGATCGGGGCGGGGATGCGGTTGGTCTTCGGCTCGGTCATGACGTCTCCTCCTCGGCCGCCTCGGCGGCCTTCCGGACCGCCGGACCGGCGGCCTTCTTCTCGGGGGTGCTGGTGCTGGTCGGGGCGGGAGCGGTGCCCGCCTCGGTGACGGCGACCGACTCGAGCACGGCCTCGGTCGGGGTGCCGCCCGCGGTGGTGGGGCCGGTGGCGGCCAGGTTGGCCACGTCGGCCGGCTGATCGGCGACATCGGTCGGGGTGGTCACCTCGGCCGCGCCGCCGGTGGTGTCCGTGCCGGCGCCCTCGGCGGCGGCCCGGGCCTCGGCCAACCGGGTGTTCTCCCGGCGGAACGTCTCGTAGATCTGGCTGAGCGACTGCTTCTGGGCCATCGTCAGGTCGGGGTCCACCGCGATGGCGGCGAGCACGCCGTGGCCCTCCTTGTCGTCGAGCAGCCCGGCGCGCAGGTACATCGCGGGAGTGGAGACCCGCAGCGCGCTGGCCAACTGCTGGAGCACCTCGGCGCTGGGCTTGCGCAGGCCGCGCTCGATCTGGCTGAGGTACGGGTTGCTGACCCCCGCCTGCTCGGCGAGCTGCCGCAGCGAGATCTTGGCGTTGCGCCGCAGGTCGCGGATGAACCCGCCGACGTCGGGAAGGTCCTTCGGTGTGGCCATGACAGCGACGCTAACCGCCGTTGCTAGCTCTTGCAAGCAAAACGCTAGCCAGAGTTAGCAAGGTCTCAGCATCCTGCTTGCGTGCGGCTCGTGCGATTCCGTACCGTCCGTCCGTGCACAAGATCACAGTCAATGGAGCAGTCATCGCGTACGACGAGGCCGGCACGGGTTCGCCCGTCGTGCTGCTGCACGCCGGCATCGCCGACCGGCGGATGTGGCGGGGCCAACTGTCCGCGCTCGCCGCCCGACACCGGGTGATCGTCCCGGACCTGCGCGGCTACGGCGAATCCGAGCTGCCTCCGACGCCGTTCGCCCACCACGACGACGTGGCCGGCCTGCTGGACGCACTCGACCTGCCCCGAGCCGCCCTGGTGGGTTGCTCCTTTGGCGGGTCGGTCGCCATCGACACCGCGCTGGCCCACCCGGACCGGGTGAGCGCGCTCGCGCTGTTCGACACGGCTGTCTCCGGGAACCAGTGGTCCGAGGAGGCCAACGACCTCTGGGACGACCTGGTCGGCGAGGTCGACCCCGACGACTTCGTCGCCGGGGCGGCCGGCGAGGTGCGGTTCTGGGTGGTCGGCCCGGGTCGCCAGCCGGCCGACGTCGACCCCGGGCTGATCGCGTTCGCGCAGGAGATGGACCAGCGTGCGCTCGCCGCCGAGCAGGCGCTCGGCGCGGTGGAGGTGGGCGAGCTGACGCCGCCGGCCATCGGCCGCCTCGGCGAGCTGCGGGTGCCCGTCCTGGTCACCGCGGGCGCCGCCGACGTGCCGGACATCAGCCGCCTCGCCGACCGGATCGCCGCCGAGGTGCCCGGCGCGGTACGCCTGCCCGACGTGCCGGACGCCGCGCACCTGCTGCCGCTGGAGCGCCCCGAGCCGGTCAACGCGGCAGTGCTCGACTTCCTGAGCTGACCCACCCGGCTCCTCCCGCCGGCCCGGCGACAGACCGGGCCGGCGGGCCGACGGTCACCAGAGCGGGCGGACCGCGCCGACCGGCACGCCGCCACCGAAGAGCGGCACCTCGGCGTACTCGGTCTGCACCGGGGCGTCCACGCCGAGCCGGCGCAGCGCGGAGACCAGCACCGGCATCCTGGCCCGGTCGGCCCCATCGTCGATCTTCAGCGCGACGGCGCCGACGCCCGGCAGCCCCACCGCGATCACACCCTCGGCACCGACCTTGGCCAGCAGGCCCGGTACGCCGCGCATCAGCCGGGTGTCGTCGGCCCGGGTGCCGCCGACGATCTCCGGGTGGGCGCGCATGGCATCGGCCACCGCGCGCGGCACCGAGCCGGGCTCGGCGTCGACGAGCCGGAGGTACGCCCCGGCCAGGCCGGTCAGCGACACCGCGAGGACCGGAGCTCCACAGCCGTCCACTCCCACCGCCGCCGCCTGCTCATCGGTGAACTCCTCGATGGCCGCCCGCAGCCGCTGCTGCAACGGGTGCTCCGGCCGCCAGTAGCCGTCCAGCGGCCACCCGGCAGCCTGGCAGGTCAGCAGCATGCCGCTGTGCTTGCCGGAGCAGTTCATCTGCACCCGGGTCGGGCCGCCCCCGGCGCGCAGCACGGCCTCGCGGGCGGCCGCGCCCACCGGCAGGTCGGGCGGGCAGTGCAGGGCCGACGCGTCCAGCCCGGCCCGGTCCAGCAACGCGCCGACCCGAGCGAGGTGGAACTCCTCCCCCGCGTGGCTGGCCGACACCAGCGCCAGGTCGGCCGGGTCGGTCAGCGGCAGGCCGGCGCGGAGCATCCCGATCGCCTGCAGCGGTTTGCTGGCCGAGCGGGGAAAGATCGGTGCGGTCACGTCCCCGGCGGCGGCCACCGGCACGCCGACGGCGTCCAGCACCACCACCGAGCCGCGATGCATGCCCTCGACGAACCCGGACCGGACCACCTCGGCGAGCGGCGCGCCGCCCTCGTACGTCTTTCCCACGTGCTGGACGGTACCGACGGACCGAGGGTGCCCGTCGGCGGGGTGACCTGCTGGTCCACCGCCCGGGTGACAGGGGCGCCGGACAGGCTCGGGCTTACAGCCCCAGCAGCTCGCGGGCCTCGACGGTGGTCAGCGGGGGACGCTGCGCGAGCTGGGCGAAGCCGACCGCGCGGGCGACCAGTTGCATGTTGGACTCCACCGGGCGGCCCTTGGCGTACGTCACGGTGTCCTCCATGCCGACCCGCAGGTGCCCGCCGGTCGACAGCGAGGCCAGCATGACCGGGATGGTGCTGCGGCCGATGCCGGTGGCCGAGAAGGTGGTGCCCTCGGGCAGGTCCCGCAGCATCCGGTGCGCCGCCACCAACGTCTCGGTGGTGCCCGGCATGCCGCCCGGCACACCCATCACGAAGTCGACGTGCACGTGCCCACCGGCCGGTGGTCCGTACTTGCCGAGCAGCCGCTGCAACGCGGACAGGTGGCCGAGGTCGAAGATCTCGTACTCCGGCACGATCCCGCGTTCCTGCATCCGGGTGTGCAGGTCGACGATGAACTCCCAGCGGTTGAGGAAGACGTCGTCGCCGAAGTTGACCGTGCCCATGGTGCACGAGGCCATGTCCGGCCCGGCGTCGAGCACGGCGAGCCGGGAGGCTTCCGGATCGGTCACCGCGCCGCCGGAGGAGAGCTGCACGATCAGGTCGGTGCTCTCCCGCAGCGCCGCGACCGTCTCCCGCAGGCGCACCGGGTCGAGGGTCGGCCGCGCCGCGTCGTCCCGGATGTGGACGTGGATCACGGCGGCGCCGAGCGCCTCGCACTCCTTGGCGGTGCGCACCAGCTCGTCGAGGGTCACCGGCAGCGCCGGCACCTCGGCCTTGGCAGACTCCGCGCCCGTCGGGGCCACCGTGATCAACGTCCCTGTCGTCATGCCGGCGATCCTAGACGGCCCGGTCAGGACGGGTCGATCGCTGCGGCGGTCTCGTTGATCAGCAGCGTGGCGTCCTCCGGGACGTTCCGCTTCAGCACCGCGAGCGCGATCTGGCCCAGCTCGTGGTGCAGCACGGCGGTGCCGACGAAGCCCACGGTCCGGCCGTCGAGAGTCACCGGCGTGCCGGCGGTCGGCGGCTGGTCGGTGGTCACCCCGTCCAGGTGCAGCAGCACCAGGCGGCGCGGCGGCCGGCCCATGTTGTGCACCCGGGCCACCGTCTCCTGCCCCCGGTAGCAGCCCTTGTCCAGGTGCACCGCCGGGCCGATCAGGTCCACCTCCGCCGGAATGGTCCGGTGGTCGGTGTCCACCCCGACACGGGGTCGCCGGGCGGCCACCCGGATCGCCTCGTACGCCCAGAGTCCAGCGACCGGCACGCCCGCGCCGCGCAGCTCCGCCACCACCTGGTCCATCGCCGACCGCGGGACCAGCAGATCCACCCCGAGCGGGCCGCGCCGGGCCCAGCCACCGACCGGCAGCGGTCGTACGTCGTAGCGCACGGTCGCCCGGGGCGGCACGGCGCCGGCGGCGAACTTCGGGCCGGGCACCGCGACCAGGTCCGGTGCGGCCAGCCCGGTCACGCCGAGCGTGCCCAGCACGTCCGGCGCCGCCGGCCCGACCAGCGACAGCAGAGCCCGTTCAGCGGTGGCGTCGCGCGGTTCGACCTTGCTGAAGAACCGCATCTTCTCCAGGTACGCCAGCAAGCCCGCGGTCGCGCCCGGCTCGGTGTCCAGCCAGGTGGTCTCGCCGTCCTCGGCGACCAGGGCGTGCTGCTCGACGTGCCCGTGCGGGCTGAGCACCAGCAGCTCGGTGCCCTCGCCGGCGACCAGCGTCGCCAGGTGCTGCGAGGTGATCGTGTGCAGCCAGCCAGCGCGTTCCTCCCCGGGCACCGCGATGACCCCCCGGTGCGACCGGTCGACCAGGCCGACCTCGGTGTCCAGGATGCGCTGCTCGCGCAGCGGGTCGCCGTAGTGCGCGGCCACCCCCCGCACGCCTGCCGCGACGTGCGCCGGCTCCGGCTGGTCGCGACTGGCCTCGTCGATGCTCTCGACGGCCACCGCTCCCGCGATGTCGATCATTTCTGGTCCCCGTTCTCGCAGCGTTCGCAGACGCCGAAGAGCGACACGTGCCCGATGTCCACCCGGAACCCCCGTTGCGCGGCCAACTGGTCGGCGAGCGGGCGCAGCAGCTCCGGATCGATCTCGTCGATCGCGCCGCACTCCCGGCAGACCAGGTGGACGTGTTGGTGCTCACCGGCCGCGTGATAGGTCGGCGAGCCGTGCGAGAGATGGGTGTGGGTCACCAGGCCGAGCCGTTCCAGCAGCTCCAGCGTGCGATAGATGGTGGTGATGTTGACGCCGGCGGCGACCTCCCGGACAGCGGTGTGCACCTGCTCCGGGCTGGCGTGGCCCAGATCGAGCACCGCCTGGAGGACGAGCTGCCGCTGGGCCGTCAGCCGCAGCCCACGGGCCCGGAGCATTTCCGCGAGGGAGGATTCGGACACCATCCGATCATAGTTCGGCAACCAGGCCGACCTCCCTACGCCGACGGACCGCCGCTACGCTCGACGGTCATGGTGATGTCGTCCGTCGGAAAGGTCGCGGCCGATACGACCGCGCGGATCGCCATGCTCGGGCGTGGCCCGGTCCCGGCCGGCGAGCCCGTGCTCCGCGGCGACGACCTCGGCGTGCTCCGCGGCGACGGCCTCTTCGAGACCATGCATCTGCGCCAGGGCCGGCCGTGGCTACGCGACGAGCACCTGACCCGGCTGGCCGTGGCGGCTGCCGCCGTCGACCTGCCACTGCCACCCACCGCCGTGCTGATCGAACTGCTCGACACGGTGCGCGCCGGGTGGCCGGCGCAGGTGGAAGGGGCTCTGCGGCTGGTCTGCACCCGGGGCCCGGAGGCCGGCGGCCCACCGACCGTCTACGCCACCCTGACCGAAGTGCCGGCGCCGTCCCGCGCGGCCCGCCGGGACGGGATCAGTGTGGCGACCCTGCCGCTGGGGGTGCCGGCCGACGCGCGTACCGGGCTGGACTGGCTGCCGGCCGGGATCAAGTCCACCTCGTACGCGGTCAACAGCGCCGCCCGCCGCTGGGCCCGGAAAGCCGGGGTGGACGACGTGCTCTGGATCTCTTCCGACGGGTACGCGCTGGAGGGCCCCACGGCGAACGTGGTGTGGCTCACCGGCGGCACGCTCTGCACCGTGCCCGCCACCACCACCGGCATCCTGCCCGGCACGACGGTCGCCTGGCTGCTCGGCCACGCGGGCGAGCTGGGCCTGACCGCCGCCGAGCGGATGGGCACACCGGCCGAGCTGCACGGGGCGGACGGCATCTGGTTCAGCTCGTCGGTGCGCGGGATCACCGAGGTCCACACCCTGGACGGGGTGCGCCGGGACCGGTCCCCGCGCACCGCCGCCCTGCACGCCCTGCTGGGCTTCTCCGTTGCCTGAGGGTCAGCCGCCGACCCGAACGAGCCGGGCGGAGAGGTGGGCGCTGAGCGGGTGCCCCATCGCGGCCATCTCCTGGGCGTAGAGCAGCGCGCCCTCGACGATGCCGAAGAGCCGGTGCCCGCCGGTGACCTCCTTGGCGGTCGCCGTCCGGACCACCGCGTCGGTGGCGAACTCGACCTGGGTGCCGGTGCGCTTGCCGAGGTGCAGCTCCATCACCCCGGACGGGGTGCTCAGAAGTGCCTCCAGCTCGTCGGTGGCCCGGCCGTCCACCAGCACCGGCCGCCACCAGCCGACCTCGCGCCCGGCCGGACGGACCGGCTGGCTCTGCTCGTCGAGGATCCAGGCCCGCGACTCGTAGTGCAGGAACGGCCGGCCGTCGTGGCTGATCCGGATCTCCTGCGCGTAGTCGAAGTCCTCGATGGTCGGGAAACCACCCTTGCCCCGGCCGCGCCACAGCCCGATGTAGGGCAGCAGGCCGTCCAGCGCGGGGTGCAGCTTCGGCCCGACCCGCAGGTCGTGGCTCTCCTCGAACGGGTACGGGTCGACCGGCGGCGCGTTCAGCCACGGGGGCTGCAGCGGGTTCTCGTCGCTCACCAGTGTCACCAACGTCCTCTCGATATGCGTACGGCGAGGTAGACCAGGCCACCGGCGAGCCCGCCCAGGCCGGCGACCAGCAGGCTGACGAACCCGATCTCGGTAACCATCCCGACCATCCTATGCTGGGCCCCATGGCCCGCACTCTCGTCGTCAAGGCCACCGCCGGGGCGGACGCCCCGGAGCGGTGCGCACAGGCGTTCACCGTCGCCGCGACCGCGGTCGCGGCCGGGGTGGACGTGTCGCTCTGGCTGACCGGCGAGTCGACCTGGTTCGCGCTGCCCGGCCGCGCCCAGGAGTTCGAGCTGCCGCATTCGGCGCCGCTGGCCGAGCTGCTGCACGTCATCCTGACCAGTGGCAGGGTGACCGCCTGCACCCAGTGCGCGGCCCGGCGTGAGATCGGGCCGGACGACGTGCTGCCCGGCGTCCGGATCGCCGGCGCCGCGGTCTTCGTGGAGGAGTCCCTGGCCGAGGGAGCGCAGGCGCTGGTCTACTGACCGGCGGCGGCCCGGCGGGCGGTCGGGGCGGAGTGCCGATACCGACCCCACATCCCGGACGGCTGCCTACGATTCGGTTGTGACCGAGGTGACGGAGAGGTTCTTCGAATCACTGCCGGCGCGCGCCCCGGAGGTCCTCGGTGGCCTGGTGGACGGCACCCTCCAGATCGACCTCGGCACGGACAACATGACCGAGCACTGGCTGGTCCGGATGCGGCCGGGGTCGGTCCACGTCAGCCGTCAGCGCGGGCCGGCCGACGCCATCTGGTACAGCAGCACGGCCCTGTTCGACCGGCTGGTGACCGGCGAGGCCCAGGGGGTCGCGGCGGTACTGCGCAACGAGAGCACGTTCAGCGGGAACGTGGTGCTCTTCCTGGCCTTCC
Source organism: Micromonospora cremea (assembly GCF_900143515.1). NCBI lineage: Bacteria > Bacillati > Actinomycetota > Actinomycetes > Micromonosporales > Micromonosporaceae > Micromonospora > Micromonospora cremea. The sequence goes on from NZ_FSQT01000002.1 coordinate 1,593,477, forward strand.
GGCGGTTCTTCCCGGACCCACCGGGCACCCGCGACCCCCGCGAGGTGGCCCGGAAGCAGGCCGGGCGGCAGGCGTGAAGGATCTGGTCAGCATCCTGGACGGCAACACCTTCCTGGTCAGCGACCGGACGGGAGACATCGAGCCGTCCTATGACTTCCCGACCGGGCTGTTCTCCTTCGACACCCGCTTCCTGTCCAAATGGATGCTGACCATGAACGGTCAGCGGCTGCACGCCCTATCGGTGGACGACAACGAGTCGTACCGGACCCGGTTCTTCCTGGCCCCCGGTGAACCGACGCACTACCTGGACGCCAAGGCGTCGGTGATTCGCAACCGGGCGATCGTGGGCAGCTTCGAGGAGGAGCTGACCGTGCTGAACCACGCCGGCGAGGAGGTCGAGTTCACCGTCCGGATCGAGATGGCGGCCGACTTCGCCGACCTGTTCGAGATCAAGAACGCCCGGCAGAAGGTGGGGCGGACGACGGTCTCGATGACCGACAGCGAGCTGCGGCTGACGTACCGCCGGGAGGCGTTCCACCGCGAGACGGTGATCAGCTCGAGCACGCCGGCAACGGTCGACCCCGCCGGAATGACCTTCCAGATCCGGGTGCCGCGGAACAGCGAATGGACCACCACCCTGCACGTGTCCACCATCGTCTACGGGGCTCGGGGGGAGGACATCCGGGCCACCCTGCCGTACGGCGGCAGCCGTAGCGCGGACGCCATCCGCGCGGAGCAGCAGGAGCTGATCGACCGGGCGCCGAAGCTCGGCTGCGACTGCGAGCCGTTGGCCGGGGCGTACCGGCGCAGCCTCAACGACCTGGCCGCGCTGCGCTACGAGTCGATCGCCCTGGGCGTGCGGCTGCTCGCCGCCGGGCTGCCATGGTTCATGACCCTCTTCGGCCGGGACAGCATCATCACCTCGTTGCAGGTGCTGCCGTTCCTGCCGGAGCTGATCCCGCCGACCATCGTGATGCTGGCGGGGTTGCAGGGGCACCGGGTGGACGACTTCCGCGACGAGGAGCCGGGCAAGATCCTGCACGAGCTGCGGTACGGGGAGACGGCCGGTTTCGAGGAGCAGCCACACTCGCCGTACTACGGGTCGGCCGATTCGACGCCGCTGTTCATCATCCTGCTCGACGAGTACGAGCGCTGGACCGGCGACGTCCAGCTGATCAAGCGGCTGGAGCCGCACGTGCGCGCGGCGCTGGAGTGGATGGACACCTACGGCGACCTGCTCGGCACCGGCTACCTCTGCTATCAGACCCGTAATCCGGAGACCGGCCTGGGAAACCAGTGCTGGAAGGATTCCTGGGACTCCATCTCGTACGCCGACGGTCGGATACCCGGCTTTCCCCGAGCCACCTGCGAGTTGCAGGGCTACGCGTACGACGCGAAGATCCGGGCCGCCCGGCTGGCTCGGACGTTCTGGGGAGACCCGGCGTACGCGGACCGGCTGGAGCGGGAGGCGGCCAGCCTCAAGCAGCGGTTCAACCACGACTTCTGGATCGCCGACCGCGAGTACTACGCGCTCGCCCTGGACGCCGACGGCCGGAAGGTCGACGCGCTGTCGTCGAACATCGGGCACCTGCTCTGGAGCGGCATCGTCGACGAGTCCCGGGCCGGCAAGGTGGTCGGGCACCTGCTCGGGCCGCGACTGTTCTCCGGCTGGGGTGTGCGAACCCTCGCCGAGGACCAGAGCCGGTACAACCCGATCGGCTACCACGTGGGCACGGTCTGGCCGTTCGACAACTCGATCATCGCCTGGGGGCTGTGGCGGTACGGCTTCCGGGACGAGGCCGGGCAGATCTGCGACGCGATGCTGGCCGCTTCCCGCTACTTCCAGGGGCGGCTGCCGGAGGCGTTCGCCGGCTATGCCCGTGACCTCACCGACTACCCGGTGGAGTACCCGACAGCGTGCAGCCCGCAGGCCTGGTCGACCGGCACCCCGCTGCTGCTGCTGCGGGTGATGCTGGGGCTGGAGCCACAGGGCGAGCACCTGATCATCGATCCGGCCGTGCCACCGGGGATGGGGCGGATCGAGCTGCTGGACATTCCCGGCCGGTGGGGTCGGGTCGACGCGCTGGGCCGCAGTCGCGACCCGGACGAGCCGCTGGGCGGCTGACCCGGCGGAAGACCGGGCTCAGCCCGGGCAGCCGACGGTGGCGGCGAGCCGGGCGGCGTCCGGGGTGAGTTCGGCCAGCACCGTGACCGGGCCGGCGCGGTACGCGTACACCGGGGGGCTGTCCAGCAGCGGCGCGCCGCCGGCCAGCGGGGTGAGCCCGCCCGCCGAACCGGCCGTGCCGGAACCGGCGGCGGACCGCGCGGTACGGGCCAGCACGCCGCCCGGGCAGGGCGCGGTGACCAGCTCCGGCGCGGCGTCGGTCGGCCGGCCGAGCGCTCGCAGCGCGGCCGTCAGGGCGGCGGTCTCCGGGCCGGCAGGGGTGGCCGGCGACGGGGCGTAGCCGGAGCCGACCGGCCGGCAGCCGGTGTCGACGGTCAAGCGGATCCGGCCGTCCCCGGTTGGCCGGCCCTCGACGGCGACGAACTCCCCGGCGTCGGCGCGCAGCTCCGGGCCGTACAGCCCGGCCCCGACCCCGGCCCGCCAGCTCGCGGGGAGTCGATCGGCGATCCCGGACAGCACGGCGCGCTCGGTGCCGACGGCCGCGAGCACGCCGACCTCACGCCGCAGCGTGGCGCCGTCGGCGAACGGGGTGACCCGGCAGCCCGACTCGACCCGCGCCGCCCCCAGCTCCAGCAGCCCGGCCGCCCCGGACGCCCGGGCCAGCTCCCCGACCGCCCGGTCGACCACCGGACCGGCCTGGTCGAGGGAGCGCTGCTCCCGCACGGTCGGTGGGTCGTCGCGGACCGACGTCCAGGTGAGCGCGGTCAGCAGTACGGCCCAGACCGCGGTCGCGACCAGCAGCCACCGCCGCCGCCGGGCAGGTGCCGGGGCGGCGGGACCGGTCGACGGGGCCCACCCCGTCCGGACAGCTCCGCTCACCCGGCCATGGTGTCACGGGCGGCGCGGCGGCGATCGGCGGCGTCGGGCACGCCCACGGTCAGGTGGGCCGGGGCGGCGGATCGACGCGGTAGCCGACCCCCCGCACGGTGTGCACCTGCGGCCCGCCCGGCAGGCTGCGCAGCTTGCGCCGGAGTCGCTTGACCGCGGAGTGCAGGAACGCGGTGTCGCCCAGGTACGCGCCGCTCCAGACCTCGGCGAAGAGCTGTTCGTAGCTCCACACCACCAGCGGCGGGCCGATCAGCCGGGCGAGCAACTCCCGCTCGGTGCGGGTGAGCGGGAGCGGCTCGCCGCGCCAGGTGACCAGGTGCCCGGCGGGGTCGACCACCAGCTCACCCCAGCTGACCGGCCCCTGCTGGGCCGTGGGTGGGGTGACCGGCGCGACGGTCAGGGCCGCATCCCGCGGCGGCGACGGGAACAACATCGCGCGCAGCTCGGTCAGGTCGGCGCAGCTCACCACCGGGCCGACCCCGTCGAGCTGGCGCACCACCTGCTCGCGCACCGAGACGTCCGCGCTCACGCAGACGACGATCGGGACCTCTTCACCGGACACGCCGCCTCCACCCGCACCAACCGTATTGAGCGTGACTTCCACCCGAAGATAGTGACGCATGCCGATGGATTCCGGGGGTCGGCCCGATTCGCCCCTGCCGCCGACCGGAGCAGGACGCGGGCCCACTGGACCTTCGGGAGCGGCTGGGGCCGGTCACCCGGGAGGGTGACCGACCCCGGACCGATCAGAGGGTGGGCTGTCAGGCGACGGTGACGCTGACCTCGTTGATGCCCCGGCCGGCGGTGACGGCGGTGTCGCCGTTGCCGTGCCGGGAGAGCGCCCGCAGCGTCCAGGCACCCGGCGCGGCGAAGAACCGGAACTGGCCGGCCGCCGAGGTGACCACCTCGGCCGTGAACTCACCGGTCGAGTCGAGCAGCCGGACGTACGCGCCCGGCACGGCCTCGTCCGCCGCCGAGCGGACGACGCCGGTGATCACGGTTTCCTTCTCCAGGTCCAGACTGGCCGGCAGCGGCGCGGCCTGGTCCGGCGCGGCGCAACCCGCAGCGGTGGGAGCAGTCATGGTCAGGCCTCCCCGGGCTCGTCGCCGAGCGCGACCGGCACGCCGACCAGCGAGCCGTACTCGGTCCAGGATCCGTCGTAGTTCTTGACGTTGCGGTGACCGAGCAGCTCCTTGAGCACGAACCAGGTGTGCGAGGAGCGCTCACCGATCCGGCAGTAGGCGATGGTCTCCCTGCTGTCGTCGAGACCGGCGCCGCCGTAGATCTTGCGGAGCTCGTCGTCGGACCGGAAGGTGCCGTCCTCGTTGGCCGCCTTGGACCACGGGACGCTGATCGCGGTGGGGATGTGACCGGCCCGCTGCGCCTGCTCCTGCGGCAGGTGGGCGGGGGCGAGCAGGCGACCGGCGAACTCGTCGGGGCTGCGCACGTCAACCAGGTTCTTGCTGCCGATCGCGTTGACGACCTCGTCGCGGAAGGCCCGGATCGAGGCGTCCGGCTCCTGCGCCACGTACTGCGTCGCCGGACGGGTAACCGTCTCGGTGACGAGCGGACGGGCGTCCAGCTCCCACTTCTTGCGACCGCCGTCGAGCAGCTTCACGTCGCGGTGGCCGTAGAGCTTGAAGTACCAGTAGGCGTACGCCGCGAACCAGTTGTTGTTGCCGCCGTACAGGATGACGGTGTCGTCGTTGCTGATGCCCCGCTCGGAGAGCAGCGCCTCGAACTGGGTCTTGTTGACGAAGTCCCGGCGGACCTGGTCCTGCAGGTCGGTCTTCCAGTCGATCTTGATCGCACCGGCGATGTGGCCGGTGTCGTAGGCCGAGGTGTCCTCGTCGACCTCGACGAAGACGACGCCCGGGGCGTCGAGGTTCTTCTCGGCCCACTCGGCCGAAACGAGTGCGGTGTCGCGACTCATCGAATCACTCCCTGGTGAGGATGGATGGTGAGCCAACGCGCGAGATCGATGGATGCAACTGTCGCACCACGCGCGGGACCCAACGGAAGGACGGGATCACGGGTTCGTGCGACGGCGCCGCTGCCGGGCTTTCGGTGGGATCACCGGAGGGTACGAGGACCCTGCGTGCCGGTGGCCGCCGTCAGGCGGCCGGAAACAGCCCCGCCGTCAGATGACGGGGCGACACAGGCAGGTGGCCACGCGGCACAGGTCGACCGCGCGCCGTTTGGTGAGGTGGGTCCCCATGGCCAGGGAGCCTACCAGCCGGTGACCGGGCTGCCACCAGGTCGACCAGCATCCGGGAATCGCCCGAGCGGCCGGCAGGGCCGGCATCCGACCGCTGCTCAGCCCGCGGAGTTGATCGGCACGTTCTTCGCGTCGGCGGTGACCGCCAGCCCCTCCGGCAGCGGCCGGACCTCCCGGACGGCAAGCTGGAACGGCAGGTCGGGCAGGGGCACGTCGACGGAGATGCCCTTGGCGTAGTTGTTTAGCAGGGCGCGGGCCAGCGGCAGGTTCGGCAGGCCCGCGGCGTCCAGATCGTTGAAACGCAGGGCGACGGCGCCGCTCTCGGCGACGGTGACGTCGGCGGTGCCGCTGACGGTGAGCTTCTGGCCGAGGATGTCGACCGGGGCGGTGACGGCGAGCTTGCCGCCCTGCTCGCCGAGGGTGAGCCCGGGCCGGTCCAGCAACGCGGCGAGACTCTCGTAGCTGATCGTGCCGGTGCCGTTGACGGTGTCCGCCACAACGTCGCCCTGGCCGCTGCGCAGGGTGTCCAGCGACGCCCGCACGTTACGGGCGTCCACATCCAACACCGGCAGCCGCACGGCGTCGCCCTCCACCGAGGCCTGCACGTCCCGCAGCTTGATGGAGATCCGCTGGTAGCGGCCGTCGAGCACCTGGGTGAGGAACGGAATCCCGCCGACCTGGACGTCGGGCTCGGCGGACTGCGCGCCCTGCTTGGTGACCTCCTGGCGGACCCGGTCCGCGATGGCCCGCTCGGCCACCCCGACCGCCACCCGGTCGGCGACCACCAGCAGCCCTGCCACCAGAAGGAGCAGAACGACCAGGCCGATGAGCAGCTTGCGACCGCGCCGTCGGGGACGGGGCTCGCCCGCCGGATACTCCTGGGCCACGCCGCCTCCTGTCTCCGCCCACCGCGGTGCGGCGGGTCGTCCATACCGGTTGCCGCAGGGCGGCGCACCCGTAGGTACCCGACCGGCTCCTGACTCAACCGTGGCTCAGAGGAAGAGCATGCACATGGCGTACGCGGCCGGGGCGGCCAGGGCGAAGCCGCCGAGCGGACCCTGCATGTGCCGGGCGACCCACATGGTGGGTGGTTCGCCGGCCATCAGCCGGCCCGCCTCGGCGTACCCGACGGCGAGGTCCGAGAGCACGGCGGTGACCGCCGCGACCAGGCCGATCACCGCGGCCCGCGTGGGCGTGAAGGGCGCCACCAGGTAGCTGCCGAGGACCGCGCTGATCAGCGTGCCGACCATCGCGCCGACGACCACGCCGGCGGCGCCCCGGGGCACCTGCGGGGCCAGCCGTGGCCAGGGCAGCACCGCGTCCGTGAGTCGGGCGACGGTCAACGCGGCTCCGCTCGCGGTGAGGCAGACCGTGATGGCCTGGGTGCCGGCCGGGATCCGGCTGAGCACGATCAGGGTGCCGAAGGCCACCACTCCGACCACGATGAGCAGCGTGGCGCCGAGCGAGTCGGTGACCCGGACCCGGTCGACCCGGCGGACCAGCTGACCGAGCACCGCGGCGAGGAACCCGCCGGCGGCCAGGTAGCCCAGCGGCGCCAGGCCGGCGATGTCGGTCTGCACCGCGGCGATGTCGGCGACCGCGGCGACCGCGGCGCTGATCCCGGCGACCAGCAGCAGCGCGGGTGGGCGCATGGCCATCGTCCAGGCGAGCACGAACAGCAACTGGACGCCGAAGATGATGAAGGCGAACGGCAGCCGGTGACCGGGGCCCGAGGTCTGCGCGCCGAGCACCAGGCCGACACCGAGCAGCGCCGCGAAGCCGGCGATCGTCAGCGCCAGCGGGCGACGCACCTCGACCGGGGGTACGACCTCCTCCTCCGGCTCGTCGATCTCGTCCTCGGAGCGGCGGGCCGGCTCCCCGGCTCGGCGGGCACGGCGAGGCCCACCCCGTTCACGGCGTTCGCCGCCGGTGACGGGTGGCCCGGTGCGCGGCGCGGGCGGGTGGCCACGGGTCGGGGCGGCCGGGCCCGGGCGGGGCCCGTCGGGCCACGATTCGCGGCCGGCGTCGGGCGAGGTGGAGGGAAACACGCCCCGATCGTGCCAGACCGACCGCCCAACGCGGTGGTCACGGGTTTCAGCAGCGTTAAAACCTGTGCCACGATCAGGGGCAAGGTGGACAAACGGGAAACGGCCTGAAGGCGCAACCGAGGCAATCGGTTACGCTCAACCCCGTTACCCGCCCGTCAGCGACGCCGGGACCACGCAATTTCTCAGCGCACTTTCGGCAAGTGTGTCTGGTCGCGTGCGGCCAACGTGCCGCCGGGACGGAGGTGAACGTGGAGATCCTGCTGCTGGTGACCGCACGCGCAGGGGAACCGTCCGCTGTGCTGCCGGCACTCGACCTGCTGCCGCACTCGGTCCGCACCGCGCCGCGCGACGTCCGCACCTTGGTCGCCGGCCCCAGCCCGGACGCGGTCCTGGTGGACGCACGGTCGGAGCTGAGCGAGGCCCGCGCGACCTGCCGGATGCTGCACGCCACCGGGCTCGGGGTGCCGCTGGTCGCGGTGGTGACCGAGGCCGGTCTGATCGCGTTGAACGCCGACTGGGGGGTCGACGACGTCATCCTCGCGTCTGCCGGCCCCGCCGAGGTGGAGGCGCGGCTGCGGCTGGCGGTGGGTCGGCTGAGCAACGCGACCGCCGGCGCCGGCGGCTCGATCCGGGCGGGCGAGCTGACCATCGACCCGGACACCTACGCCGCGAAGTTGAAGGGGCGGCCGCTCGACCTCACCTACAAGGAGTTCGAGCTGCTGAAGTTCCTGGCGCAGCACCCGGGCCGGGTGTTCACCCGCGACCAGCTGCTGCGCGAGGTCTGGGGGTACGACTACTTCGGCGGCACCCGGACGGTGGACGTGCACGTCCGGCGGCTGCGCGCCAAGCTCGGGTCGGAGTACGAGTCGATGATCGGCACCGTCCGCCAGGTGGGTTACAAGTTCGTCGTTCCGCCGTCGCGGTCGCTGCCCGAGGCGGAGCACGCGCCGCTGTCCGTCTGACCTCAGGTCACCCCGGGGACGATTCCCCGTATGCCCTTTTTGCGCAGCTCGTCAGTTCTATTCTGACTGCCGGGTTTGTCGGAGAAAGGGGCGACGGTGCGCGCAGTGACCACGGGGGCGACGGGTCGGCGTGACCGGCCAGCCGGGCGGAAGCCGTGACGCGGGTCAACCCGACCGCCCGGGCAGCGGGAATCGTGACGTTGGTGACGGCAGCCCTGCTCGGCTCGGCGTACGTGCTGGGCCGCAGTCTCATCCCCGACCAGCCCCAGCCGCAGGCCACCGGGGTCACCACGAACGCCGACGGGCCGCACTACGCCGACCAACCCACCGGCGATGAGCCCAGCGAAAGCCCGACCGCGGGTCCCAGCGGCGGCCCCACCGAGGGCGGTCAGGACGGATCGAGGCGGGATGCCCAGGGTGACAAGCTGTTCGGCGCGCACTCCACCACCGGCAACACGCGGCTCGCGCTGACCTTCGACGACGGGCCGGACCCGCGCTACACCCCGCAGGTCCTCGCCACGCTGCGCGAGTTCGACGTGAAAGCCACCTTCTGCGTGGTGGGCGAGAACGCCCAGTACCATCCCGACCTGATTCAGGCGATCGTGGCCGACGGGCACACCCTGTGCAACCACTCCTGGAATCACGACGTCACGCTGGGCAACCGGTCGGCGGACGTGATCCGTGCCGACCTGTTGCGGACCAACGAGGCGATCCGGGCAGCGGTGCCGGACGCGCCGATCGTCTGGTACCGCCAGCCCGGCGGCGCCTGGACCTACCCCGTGGTGTCGGTGGCGCAGCAGCTCGGCATGACTCCGCTGCACTGGTCGGTGGACCCCTCGGACTGGGAGGCCCCCGGTGCCGGCAAGATCGCGGCGTCGGTCGTCAAGCAGGTCGAACCGGGCTCGGTGGTGCTGCTGCACGACGCTGGTGGAGAACGGCAGGGCACGGTGGACGCACTGCGCCGAATCCTGCCCGATCTGACCCAGCGGTTCGAGCTGGAGGCGCTGCCCGCCGATCCGACGTGAGCCGGCCCCGCACCGCGGCCCGGGATCTCGGCGGCCCGCCGTTCCCTGCGGCTACGGTGACGGGATGAGCAGCGCCGAGCCGACCAGCGACCAGGTGACCCGGACCGACCGACTGACTTCGGCGGAGATCGCCGATGTGTTGGCTCTGGCCCGCTCCGCGGGCGACACCGACGGCGCCGACCCGCTCGACGAGCACGTCCTGCTCCGGCTGCGCGACCCGGACGCCCCGGCCGTGCACCTGATCGCCCGTGGCGACGACGGCGTTCTCACCGGGTATGCGCACCTGGACACCACCGACCCGGTGGGCGGAATCGGGGTGGAGTTGGTGGTACACCCCGCGTACCGGCGGCGGGGCACCGGACGGGCCCTGGCCCGGGGCGTGCTCGCCTCGGCCACCGGGCCCCTGCGGGCCTGGGCGCACGGTGACCACCCCTCGGCCGCCGCGCTCGCGGTCGACCTCGGGTTCACCCGCGCCCGGGTGCTCTGGCAACTGCGCCGGCCACTGGCCGCCCCGCTGGCGGACCCGCGACTGCCCGACGGGGTGGTGCTGCGTCCGTTCCAGCCGGGGGTCGACGACGCCGCCTGGCTGACCCTCAACGCGCGGGCCTTCGCCGAGCACCCCGAGCAGGGTCGGTGGACCTCGGACGACCTGCGGGTCCGCCTCGCGGAGCCGTGGTTCGACCCGGCCGGCTTCCTGGTCGCCGAGGAGACCGCCACCGGCCGGCTGCTCGGCTTCCACTGGACCAAGGTGCACGAGCGCCCGGGATCGGCCCGGATCGGCGAGGTGTACGTGCTCGGCGTGGAGCCGACCGCGCACGGCGGTGGGCTCGGCCGGGCGCTGACCACCGCCGGGCTGGCGTACCTGCGGGACCGGCGCGGGCTGGACCGGGTGATGCTCTACGTGGACGACTCGAACACCGGCGCGGTGGCGCTCTACGAGCGGCTCGGCTTCGCCCGCTGGTCCGCGCACATCAACTACCACCTCGGCTGACCGGCGGTCGCCGCCGCGACCGGGTCACCGGCGGGTAACGGGCGCGCGTCGGCGGGATAACGCCGTACCGGAAATATGTCCATACTTCCGACAGGCGTACCCGGGTTCATTTAACGGACAACTCACCCTCGGCAAGCGGTCACCTCGGGGGCCGTACGTGTTCACCTCGCGTTCACTTGCGACCGGCGAACCGGCTACCTGGCACTTCTAACTTTCGTATCAGCCGGTCAGTGCCGGTTCTCGGCCCCCGGGTTCGGGGCGCCAAGTCAGACGCGAAGGGAAACCCCTCAGGTGAAGCTCCAGCGGTACGGCACTCTTGCCTGCCTCGCTCTCGCCGCGACGCTCGGCCTCAGTGCATGCGGCTCGGACAACAACGAGCCCGCCTCCGGCGCCAGCGCTTCGGGCTCGGCCGCCGCGGTCGACTGCGCTACCGGAACGCTGAACGCCCAGGGCTCGTCGGCGCAGAAGAACGCCATGGCCGAGTGGATCAAGGCGTACCAGCAGAAGTGCCAGGGCACCACGATCAACTACGAGCCGACCGGCTCGGGTGCCGGCATCCAGGCGTTCATCGCCGGGACCGCCGACTTCGCCGGCTCCGACTCCGCGCTCAAGCCGGAGGAGCAGCCGCAGGCGGACGCCAAGTGCGTCGGTGGCAAGGCCATCCACCTGCCGATGGTGATCGGCCCGGTGGCCATCGCCTACAACGTCAGCGGCGTGGACAACCTCCAGCTCAAGCCGGCCACCCTGGCGAAGATCTTCGCCGGCAAGGTGACCAAGTGGGACGACGCGGCGATCAAGGCCGACAACCCGGGTGCCACGCTCCCGGCGACCACCATCCAGACCGTCCACCGTTCGGACGAGTCGGGCACCACCGACAACTTCACCAACTTCCTCTCCAAGACCGCCGAGGCCGACTGGACCCTCGGCAAGGCCAAGGCGTGGAAGGCCCCGGGCGGCACCGGCGCCAAGGGCTCGGACGGCGTGGCCAGCTCGGTCAAGGGCGCCGACGGCTCCATCGGCTACATGGAGTGGTCGTTCGCTGAGAACGCCGGCCTGAAGATGTCCAAGATCGGTAACGGCAACGGTGAGTTCGCCGCGCTGACCGCCGAGGCGGCTGGCAAGACCATCGCCGGCGCCGAGGTCGAGGGCCAGGGCGACGACCTCAAGCTGTCGATCGACTACAACACCAAGGAGGCCGGGGCCTACCCGATCGTCCTGGCGACGTACGAGATCGTCTGCAGCAAGGGCCTCGCGGCCGACAAGCTGAAGCTGGTCAAGGGTCTGCTGGGCTACGCCGCCAGCGCCGAGGGCCAGAACTCGCTGACCGACCTGGGCTACGCCCCGCTGCCGGAGACGGTCCGCACCAAGGTCGAGACCGCGGTCAAGAACCTCTCCTGACCCGACCACCTCCGCAACCGAATCGAGCGAGCAGATGGGTGAAACCCCTCACCGCTCGGCCGACGCCGGCACCGGCGGGACGCGCGTGACCCAGAGTCACGAGTGGCCCGCCGGTGCCTCGGCGCGTGTGGCCGAGGCACCAGTCAGCACCCGTTCCCCGGGCGGCGCCGGGCTGGGCGGCGGCGGCGCGCTGCCGCGCAGCCGGAAATTCGGCGCCGAGCGGGCCTTCCGCGGTCTCACCCTGGCCGCCGGCACCGCCGTTCTGGTCATCATCGCCGCCATAGCGATCTTCCTGATCGCCAAGGCGGTGCCGGCCCTGCGCGCCAACACCGAGAACTTCTGGTCCTACGAGGGCTGGTCCCCCAACGAGACGCAGCCCAAGTTCGGCATCGGCACGCTCGCCTTCGGCACCGTGCTCAGCTCGGCGCTGGCGCTGCTCATGGCAGTGCCGGTGGCGCTGGGCATCGCGCTCTACCTCTCGCACTACGCACCGCGCCGGCTGGGCACCGCGCTCGGCTTCCTGGTCGACCTGCTCGCCGCCGTGCCGAGTGTGGTCTTCGGTCTCTGGGGGCGGGACATCTTCATCAACCCGGTCCGGGACTTCTCGGTCTGGCTGAACGAGTACTTCGGCTGGATCCCGATCTTCGGCGGTGACGGCCCGTTCGGTAAGTCGATCATGCTGGGCGCCCTGGTGCTCGCGATCATGGTGCTGCCGATCATCACCTCGCTCTCCCGCGAGGTGTTCCTCCAGACGCCGACCGCGAACGAGGAGGCCGCCCTCGCCCTGGGCGCCACCCGCTGGGAGATGCTCCGCACCGCGGTGCTCCCCTACGGCCGCCCAGGCATCATCGCCGCGGTGATGCTCGGCCTCGGCCGGGCGCTCGGCGAGACCATCGCCCTGGCGCTGACCCTCGGCATCACCTTCGGTATCTCGTTCAACCTGATCCAGAACGGCGGCAACACCATCGCCGCCAACATCGCCAACGCGTTCGGCGAGGCGAACGAGACCGGCCGCGGCGCGCTCATCGCCTCCGGCCTGGTGCTGTTCACCATCACGCTGATCGTCAACATCACGGCGCGGGCGATCATCTACCGCCGCCGGGAGTTCACGGAGTCGGCCGCATGACCACAACCGTCACCTCCCACCGCACCCGCCCGCCGGCCCAGCCCGCCTCGCTGCGGGCCCGGCGGCTGCCCTGGTACGCCGCACCGGCAATCGCCGTGACGGCTCTGGCGCTCTCCGCCGCGGTCGTCTACGGCACCGACATCGGCGGCCCGGTCCTCATGGTCGTCCTCGGCGCGGCGCTCTACCTGATCGGGCTCTTCGCCGCGGCCAACGCGGTCGAGGGGCGCCGCTCGGCCCGCAACCGCACCTGGAGCGCGCTGATCCACTCCGCGTTCGTGCTGGCGGTCCTGCCGCTCGTGTCCGTGGTGTGGACGCTGGTCAGCAAGGGCGCCGAGCGGCTGGACGGGAACTTCTTCCAGACCTCGATGAACAACATCGGGGCCCGCGACGCCAACGGCGGCGCCTACCACGCGATCGTCGGCACGCTGGAGCAGGTCGGCATCGCCACTCTGATCACCGTGCCGCTCGGCATCCTCTGCGCCATCTACATCGTCGAGTACGGCCGGGGCAAGTTCGCCTTCGCGATCCGGTTCTTCGTGGACGTCATGACCGGCATCCCGTCGATCGTCTCCGGCCTCTTCGTGCTGGCGTTCTGGGTGCTGGTCGTGTCGCCATGGTTCAACGACGGTCGGCCGAGCTTCTCCGGCTTCGCCGCCGCGCTCGCGCTGAGCGTGCTGATGCTGCCCACCATCGTCCGGTCCACCGAGGAGATGCTCCGCCTCGTCCCGGCGCCGCTGCGCGAGGGTGCCTACGCGCTCGGCGTACCCAAGTGGAAGACCATCCTGCGGGTGGTGCTGCCGACGGCGCTGCCAGGCATCGTCACCGGCGTCATGCTCGCCATCGCCCGTGCGGCCGGCGAGACCGCGCCGGTGCTGCTGGTCGCCGGCGGTGGCGCCGCCATCAACACCAACCCCTTCGAGAACAGCCAGTCGTCGCTGTCCCTCTTCGTCTACCAGCAGGCCGGTGATGCGTCAAGGTACGCGCCGGCACGGGCGTGGACCGCGGCACTCACCCTGGTCGCCCTCGTGCTCATCCTGACGATCGCGGCGAAGCTGCTGGCCCGCCGTAACCGGCTCAGCCGATGAACCCCGGAGGTACCACCATGGCCAAGCGCATCGAAGCCTCGAACGTCACCGCCTACTACGGTGCCTTCAAGGCCATCGAGAACATCAACCTGACCGTCGAGCCGAAGACGGTCACCGCCCTGATCGGCCCGTCCGGTTGCGGCAAGTCCACCTTCCTGCGGTCGATCAACCGCATGCACGAGGTGCTGCCGGGGGCCCGGGTCGAGGGCAGCCTCACCATCGACGACCAGGACATCTACGACCGGGACGTCGACGTCACCGCGGTCCGGCGCATGATCGGCATGGTCTTCCAGCGGCCGAACCCGTTCCCCACCATGAGCATCTTCGAAAACGTGGTGGCCGGGCTGAAGCTCAACGGCGTACGGCGCAAGTCGATCCTGGAGGAGGCGGCCGAGAAGGCGCTGCGCTCGGCGAACCTGTGGGACGAGGTCAAGGACCGGCTGGGCAAGCCCGGCGCGGGCCTCTCCGGCGGTCAGCAGCAGCGGCTCTGCATCGCCCGGACCATCGCGGTCGAGCCTCAGGTGGTGCTGATGGACGAGCCCTGCTCGGCCCTGGACCCGATCTCGACGCTGGCCATCGAGGACCTGATGTTCCAGCTCAAGGACAAGTTCACGATCATCATCGTGACGCACAACATGCAGCAGGCCGCGCGTGTGTCCGACCGGACCGCCTTCTTCTCCATCGAGAAGACCGGCGACCCGGGCCGGCTGATCGAGTACGACAACACCCAGAAGATCTTCAGCAACCCGAGCGTGAAGAAGACCGAGGACTACATCACCGGCCGCTTCGGCTGAGCCAACCCGGGAGGGCGCCGCACGGTGTCCCTCCCGCACACCCCCCCGCCCCGTCGATCTAGGGCACGTTGCTGTGGACAGAGATCGACTCACAGCAACGTGCCCTAGATCGACGCGTGGGGAGAGCGGCGGGCGCGGCGGGGGGCGGCGGGTGCGGCGGGGGGGCGGCGGGTGCGGCGGCGGCGTTGCGTCAGCGGAGGACAAAGCGGGGCTCGCCGTTGGGCGGGAGGTCCAGGCGGGGGGTGACGGGGGTGGCCGCGTCCCGGTCGGCCGCCGCCTGTGCCACCCCGGCGAGGGTGCCGGCCGCCGCCACCTGGGCCAGCGTGACGAGGGTCGGCGGCAGCATGGTCAGCTCGCCCGCCTCGGCCCGGGCCAGCGCGTCCGCCGGGCGGATCCACAGGGTGTGGTCGGCTTCGCCGGAGACGTCCCGGGTCCGCTGGCCCGCTGGCAGCAGGGCGATGAAGAAGTACGTGTCGAAGCGGCGCGGCTCGAACTCCGGGGTGATCCACCGGCTCCACGGCAGCAGCAGGTCCGATCGCAGCGTCAGCCCCCGGCCGGCGAGCAGGGCCGCGAAGCCGAGCCGGCGCCCCTCCAGATCCTGCCGGGCCGCCTCCCAGTCGTCGCCGCTCACGTCGCCCACCACGGTCGTCCGGTCCGGGCCGGCGAGCAGTACGCCGGCCTCCTCGAAGACCTCCCGGGCGGCGGCGCAGACCACCGCCTGGGCGGCGTCCGGGGCCACCCCGAGCCGCTCCGCCCACTCACTCGGTTTCGGGCCGGCCCAGTCCAGGTGTGCGGCGGAGTCGGAGCGGTCCACGCCGCCGCCGGGGAAGGCGTACATCCCGCCGAAGGTCATCGCGGCGACCCGGCGGATGACGTACACCTCGAAGTCGGCGCCGGTTGGGCGGAGCAGCAGCACGGTGGCCGCGACCCGCGGCACCGCCGGCGGGCCGCCCTCTTCCCGGAACCGGCGGGCGTGCTCGACCAGGGCGGCCGGGGCGGCGAAGCCGTCGCTGTCGATCGTCATGCCGCGAGCCTAGTTCCCGGGCCGGCGGCGGTGTCCCGGCGGATGGACCGGCCGGTGGACCGGGCACGGGGCGGTTCACCTGGCTCGGCTAGCGTGCCGACATGACTCGTTGGGGCATCCTGGCCACCGGCCACATCGCCAGCCGTTTCGCCGAAGACCTCCGGCTGGTGCCGGACGCTGAACTGGTCGCGGTCGGCTCCCGCGCCGCGGACAGCGCGCAGCGCTTCGCCGACAAGCACGGCGCGAAGCGCGCCTACGGCTCGTGGGTGGAGCTGGCCGCCGACCCGGACGTCGACGTGATCTACGTGGCCACGCCGCACGCCGCGCACTACGAGGCGGCGATGACCTGCCTGACGGCCGGTAGGGCGGTGCTGCTGGAGAAGCCGTTCACCCTCGACCTGGCCACCAGCACCGAGCTGGTGGACACCGCCCGCGCCGCCGGGGTCTTCCTGATGGAGGCCATGTGGATGCGGACCAACCCGTTGATCATGCGGGCGGCCGAGCTGATCGCGGAGGGCGCGATCGGCACGGTGAGCAGCGTCCGGGCCGACTTCGGGGTGCCCGGGCCCTTCCCGCCGGAGCACCGGATGCGGGCCCTGGCGCTGGGCGGAGGCGCCCTGCTCGACCTGGGTGTCTACCCGGTCAGCCTTGCCCACCTGCTGCTCGGCATGCCGCAGCACATCCGGTCCTGGGCGCAGCTCGGCCCGGAGGGCGTGGACGAGAACACCGGCATCCTGTTCGGCTACGACACCGGCGCGCTGGCCACCCTGAGCTGCGGCATGGTCGGCTCGAGCGGGCTGTCCGCCTCGATCACCGGCAGCACCGGCCGGATCGACCTGCCGGAGCCGTTCTACCGGCCGGGTTCGCTGACCCTGCACCGGGACGGCGCCGAGCCGGAGACGATCGCCGCCGACACGGCCGGCAACGGCTACCAGTACGAGGCGATCGAGGTGCAGCGCTGCCTGGCGGCCGGGCTGACCGAGAGCCCGCTGGTGCCGCACACCGTCACCCTCGAGGTCATGGCCCTGCTGGACGCCGTACGCGAGCAGATCGGCGTGCGGTACATCTGAAAGAAGGGCCCCTTGTTGACGCGAGGCGTCAACAAGGGGCCCTTCTTTTCCGGAGGTGCGCCGTGTCCGGGTCAGCCGAAGAGCGGCCGGACCAGCAGGTACGAGACGCAGGCGATGAGCGCGGCGGCGGGGAACGTGATGATCCAGGCGATCACGATGTTGCCGGCGACGTTCCAGCGGACCGCGGAGAGCCGCTTGGTCGCGCCCACGCCCATGATCGCCGAGGTGATCGTGTGGGTGGTGGAGATCGGGGCCTTCAGCACCAGGGCGTTGAAGTAGAGCACCGCGCTGGCCACCGTCTCGGCGGCGAAGCCCTCCGGCGGCCCGAGGTCAATGATCTTGCGACCGAGGGTGCGGATGATCCGCCAACCGCCGGCGTACGTGCCCAGGGCCAGCATTGTCGCCGAGGTCCAGAACACCCAGCCGGGGATGTGCGTCTTGTCGTCCTGGAAGCCGCCGGTGTAGAGCGCCAGCACCACGATGCCCATGGTCTTCGCGGCGTCCTGCATGCCGTGGCCAACCGACATGGCCGCCGCCGAGGCGGTCTGCGCCCACCGGAAGCCCCGGTTGAGCTTGCCCGGCTGCCCCTTCCGGAACAGCCAGAGGATGGCCAGCATCAGCAGGTAGCCGAGGGTGAGGCCGACGATCGGCGACAGCACCATCGGCAGGAGGATCTTCTCGCCGATGGTGACCCACTGCACGACACCGCCGGTGGACAGCAGGGTCGCGCCGACCAGGCCACCGAAGAGCGCGTGCGAGGACGACGAGGGCAGGCCGAAGTACCAGGTGATCAGGTTCCAGGCGATCGCGCCGAGAACCCCGGCGAAGACCACCCCGAGGCTGGTCACCCCGGTCGGCAGTGTGACCAGGCCGTCGCCGACGGTCTTGGCCACCCCGGCGCCGAAGTGGGCGCCGACGAAGTTGCCGACAGCGGCGAGCAACAGGGCGATCCGGGGTGTCAGCGCCCGGGTGGAGACGCTGGTCGCGATCGCGTTGGCGGCGTCGTGGAAGCCGTTGGTGTAGTCGAACGCCAGGGCCACCGCGATCACCGCCAGCACGGCGATGAGCTCGGGTGTCAGAGTCACTGGTTCAGGACTCCTTGACCGCGATGGTCTCGACGGTGTTGGCCACGTGCTCGAAGGCGTCGCAGGCGGCCTCCAGCTCGTCGGCCACCTCCTTCATCTTCAGCACCGTCAACGCGTCGTACTCACCGGAGAAGAGGCGGACGAGCAGCTGCCGGTTGATCCGGTCGCCCTCGTTCTCGAGCCGGTTGCACTCGATCCAGTAGTCCTCGAGGTCCTTCATTGACTTCAGCCGGGGCATCGCCTCGGCGGTCAACTTGGCCTGCTGGTCAAGCACGTTCACCATCTCGTGCAGCTCGCGGGGCAGCGCCGGAAGCTCGGTCAGCCCGTACAGGTAGAGCAGGTCGCCGACCGCCTCCAGGTGGTCCATGACGTCGTCGAGCAGCGAGCCGAGCCGGTAGATGTCCTCCCGGTCGAACGGCGTGATGAAGGTCGAGTTGATCTTCTTGTACAGCTCGTGGGTGATCTGGTCACTGTCGTGCTCGACCTCGGTCAGCCGCTCGCTGACCGACTGCACGTCGACGCCGGGCAGGGCCAGCTCGTTCAGCAGCTCGGTGCCCCGGACCAGGTTCTGCGCGGCCCTGGTGAAGAGCTCGTAGAAGGCGCCCTCGGTGGGGCGGAAGGAAAACTTCACAGCACAGACCTCGTCGCGTCGGTGGAAGGGTTGCGGCCACCCTTCGGGTGCCCGCTCGGTGAATGCTAGGAAACGCCAGAACGGCGAATTCGTCGGCCCACCCCTGGCCAGGCCTCATTCACCGATCGTTCACCTGCCGTTCATCTCGGCCGTCTCATGCGCCACCGCTCCCCCAGCACGTAACCGTTCGCGCTCGCGGGACACGTCGAAATCGGCAGGCGGATACCCCAGATCGAGAGTGTCGAACGTCTCCCGCAGCAGGTGGGCCACCGCCCAGTCCCGGTACCACTTCCGGTTCGCCGGCACCACGAACCACGGCGCGGCGTCCGTGCCGCACCGGCTCAGCGCCTCGGCGTACGCGGCCTGGTAGTCGTCCCAGCGGGCCCGGGAGTCGACGTCCGAGGGGTTGTACTTCCAGTGCTTGCGGGGGGTCGGTGAGCCGCTCCAGCAGCCGCTCGCCCTGCTCGGCGTACGAGATGTGCAGCATCACCTTGACCAGGGTCACGCCGCCGTCGGCCAGCTCCCGCTCGAAGGAGTTGATCTCGTCGTAGCGGGCCCGCCAGGTCGCCTCCGGCACCAGCGAGCCGACCCGGGCGATCAGCACGTCCTCGTAGTGCGACCGGTTGAACATCCCGACGTACCCCGGCGGCGGTAGTGCCCGGCGGATCCGCCACAGGAAGTCGTGCCGCAGCTCCTGGGGGGTGGGCGGCCCGAACGAGCGGATGTGCAGGCCCAGCGGGTTCATCGCGCCGGCCACCCGCTTGATCGTGCCGTCCTTGCCACCACCGTCCATCGCCTGGAGCACCAGCAGCACCCGGTGCGCCGGCCGGTCCGAGCCGGCCTTGGCCATCGCGAAGAGCATCTCCTGCTGTTGGCCGAGTTCACCGCCGACCAGCTCCACCTGCCCACGGGCCCAGGCCTTGCGGTGCTCTCCGGTCACCTCCGTGCCCGGCAGGCCGGGCGTGGACCGGGGGTCGATCTCCCCGAGATCCACCGGTGCGGTGACCCGCAGCAACTCCCGCATCGGGCCGCCGTCGGGCGCCACGATCTGCGCTTCCTGGGATGCGCTCATCCTCGGATCATCGCCCACCCGCCGACCAACCGCCCGCCGAGCGCCGCCCGGCCCCGGCGGGCTGTCACGTTCAGGGCTGCCGGCGCGTCCTGTTGGCGGGAGGATGTACGCCGGGAAGGCGCCGGCCGGGGAGGGGTGGGTCATGCGGGACCTGGCGACGGAGTTCGAGGCCGAACGGGGCCGGCTGCTCGCGGTGGCCCACCGGATGCTGGGCAGCCGCAGCGAGGCCGAGGACGCGGTGCAGGAGACGTGGCTGCGCTACGCCGGGGCGCTCGCCGACCCGGCGGCCCGCGCCGAGATCCGCGAGCTGTCCGCGTGGCTGACCACCACCTGCGCCCGGATCTGCCTGGACGTGCTTCGCTCGGCCCGGGTCCGCCGGGAGGCGTACCACGGGCAGTGGCTGCCCGAGCCGGTGGTGAGCCCGGTGGGCGACGCGGCGCCGACCAACGGGTACGCCCCCGACCCGGCGGAGCGGGCGGTCCGCACCGACCAGGTCGGCACGGCGCTGATGGTGGTGCTGGAGCGGCTCGCGCCGGAGCAGCGGGTCGCTCTCCTGCTGCACGACGTGTTCGCGGTGCCGTTCGCCCGGGTCGCCGACGTGCTCGGCACCACCGAGGTGGCCGCCCGGCAGCTCGCCTCCCGGGCCCGACGGGCGGTCACCGCACCGGACGTGCCCCGGCACACCGCCGACCCGGCCGAGCAGCGGCGCGTGCTCGAAGCGTTCGTCGCCGCCACCGAGTCCGGCGAACTGGACCCGCTGCTCCGCTTGCTCGCACCGGACGTGGTCTTCATCGGCGACTCGGGCGGGCACTTCCCGGCGGCCCGTCGGCCGGTGGTCGGCGCGGACGCGGTGGGTCGCTTCGCGCTCGGCCTGTTCGGCCGGGCCGGCCGGTACACCCACCGGGTGCTGGCGCGGCCGGTGCTGGTCGACGGTGTGCTCGGCCTCCAGTTGGAGACGGTGCACCCCGACGGCCGACCGATCCGCATGGTCACCGCGCTCGCCGTGCACGAGGGCCGGATCACCGGCGTGTTCAACCAGCTCAACCCGGAGAAGCTGACCGGCCTGCCGCCGTTGGGCGACGACGACCGGTGGCCGCCGCGCTGGTGAGCCGGCCCGGTCGGGCGCCCGTGCGGGCTCAGACCACCAGGGCCAGCCACTTGCGGTACGAGGTGGCGAACGGCTCCGTGCCGTCGCCGAGCGCGCCGAACAGCCAGCGGGCCGCCGCCTCGGCCTCGACCACCACGTCCTCCGGGTAGCCGTACCGGGCCCGGTGCTCAGCGAACTCGTCCTCGTCGAGCAGCTCCACCAGGCCGGTGGCCCGGCGCCGGACGACGTCCAGGTCCAGGTCGATCAGGTGGACGATGTCGTCGGACTCCCAGTGGGCCGGTGTGGCGATGTCGCAGTAGACCTCGCTGGTCCGCGGCGGCGGGTTGAACATGCACGTCCACCACGCGTGGTGCGGCACCAGGAGGACGAACGGGATCTTCTCCACGGACGGGCGGCCGTGGTAGACCGACTCGGTGCCGGCCGGCACGCCGAGCCAGATGCCGAGGTCGTCCTCGGCGAGCCGGCGGGCCGGGTAGTCACGGTGGGCGCTGCCGTCGTACTTGCGGTAGATCACTCGGACCACGTCGCTCGGCATGATTCGCACCCTAACCGATACTGCCCACGCGTCGTAGCGCGGCCGTAACCGGACGCTGCCGCATGCACCGGCGGACCGACGGGCACCACGCCACGCGGACGGATGGGCGCAGCCCGTGTCGGCCGCGGCGGGTACCGTCGCACGGTGACTCCGCCCCGCACCGCCACCGGTTCCGCCACCCCGTCGGCCCGTGGCGGGAGCCGGCGACGGGGCGCCCGGCCCAGCGGAGCGGAACTGCTCGCTGCGGCGGTCGGCGCGGTGCCCGGCGGCGCGGCGCGCCCCGGCCAGCAGGAGATGACCACGGCGATCGAGGAGTGCGTGACCAGCGGCGAGCACCTGCTCGTCCAGGCGGGCACCGGCACCGGCAAATCGCTGGCCTACCTGGCGCCGGCGCTCACCGTGGACGGCCCGGTGGTGGTCTCCACCGCCACCCTGGCGTTGCAGTCCCAGCTGGTCGACCACGACCTGCCCCGGATGGCCGACGCGGTCGAGCCGCTTCTCGGCCGCCGGCCCACCTTCGCGGTGCTCAAGGGCCGCCACCACTACCTCTGCCTGGCCCGGCTGGACAACTCGACCGCCGAAGAGCCGGAGGACACTCTCTTCGACGCCCCGGCCACCCGCCCGGGCGGCGGGACGAGGTGGCTCGGCGAGGCGGGCCGGATGGGCAAGCAGATCGAGCGGCTGCGCGACTGGGCCGAACGGACCGCCACCGGCGACCGGGACGAACTGGACCCGGGGGTCGACGATCAGGCCTGGCGGTTGGTGTCGATGCCGGCCCGGGAGTGCGTCGGGGCGACCCGCTGCCCGTTCGGGGCGGAGTGCTTCGCCGAGGCGTCCCGGGCCCGGGCCCGCGAGGCCGACATCGTGGTGACCAACCACAGCCTGCTCGCCGTCGACATGCTGGCCGACCGCCACATCGTGCCGCCGCACAAGCTGCTGATCGTGGACGAGGCGCACGAACTGGCCGACCGGGTCTCCTCGGCGGCCCAGGCGGAGCTGGTGCCGGAGCTGATCGACCGGTCCACCCGGCGGGCCCGCCCGCTGCTGCGGCCGGAGACCGCCGACGCGCTCACCGCGGCCGGCGACGCTCTCGCGGTCGGGCTGGCCGAAGCGCCGGCCGGGCGCCTCACCGCCGGGCTGCCGACGCCGCTGCGGGAGGCGTGCACGCTGCTCGACGCGGCCACCCGGGCCGCGCTGGACGCGATCGGCGAGGTCAAGTCCGACGATCCCGACCCGGTCCGCAAGCAGCAGGCCAAGGCGGCGCTGGACGAGCTCTCCACGACCGCCCAGCGGCTGCTGGAGGAGGCCGACCACGACGTGGCCTGGGTGGAGAAGAACGACAGCGGCAACCGGCGGGCGCTGGTGGTCGCGCCGCTGTCGGTGGCCGGCACCCTCGCCACCCACCTGTACGACGAGCGCACCGTGGTCGCCACGTCCGCCACCCTGGCGCTGGGTGGCCGGTTCGACACGGTGGCCCGCGCTCTCGGGCTGGACGCGCCGCCGCCCGCCCCGCCGTCCCCGGCCGCCGCCGCGCTGGCCGCCCGCACCGGCCCGGGCCGCCCGGCGGCCGAGATGCCGGGCCGCCGGTTGGCCGGCGACGCCGCACCCGCCGCCGTCGTGCCGGCGACCGAGGGTCCGGGCTGGCGGTCGCTGGATGTGGGGTCGCCGTTCGACTACGCCCGGCAGGGCATCCTGTACGTCGCGGCGCACCTGCCCCGGCCCAGCGTCTCCGGGCTTCCCGAGGCGGCCGGGGAGGAGCTGCTCGCGCTGGTCGAGGCGCTCGGTGGTCGTACTCTCGGGCTCTTCTCCTCCCGCCGAGCCGCGCAGCAGGCGGCGGAGCTGCTGCGCGCGCGGACCGACCTGCCGGTGCTGCTGCAGGGCGAGGAGGCGCTGCCACTGCTGGTCCGCCGGTTCCGCGAGGAGCGCTCCAGCTGCCTGTTCGGGGTGATGTCGCTCTGGCAGGGGGTGGACGTGCCGGGCGACGCCTGTCAGCTCGTGGTCATCGACCGGCTGCCCTTTCCGCGGCCGGACGAGCCGCTCGCGGCGGCACGGGCGGCAGCCGTGGACGCGGGCGGCGGATCCGGTTTCGCGGCGGTCAGCGTGCCGATCGCGGCGGTCCGGCTGGCGCAGGGCGTGGGCCGGTTGATCCGGGCCACCGGTGACCGGGGGGTGGTCGCGGTGCTCGACTCCCGGCTGGAGACCGCCCGCGGCTACGGGCCCTTCCTGCGTCGCTCGCTGCCGCCGTTCTGGTACACCACCCGTCCAGAGGTGGCCCGCGGCGCGCTGCAACGCCTCGCCGGCTCCTGACCTCTTCAGGACACTGCGCGGATCCTGCCGTGGTGCGCCGGGGTCAGGGAGCCTGCGCGGCGACCACCACGGCGTCGGGCGGGGTGTCCGGGACCGTCCGGGCGGCCAGCCGGCGGACCGCGGTGTTCAGCACCGCGATCAGCGGCACCGACACCAGCGCGCCGGTGATCCCGGCGAGCACCACCCCGGCGGCGATACCGATGATCACCGCGAGCGGGTGGATGGCCACCGCCCGGCCCATGATCAGCGGCTGGAGCACGTGCCCCTCCACCTGCTGCACCCCGATCACCGCGCCCAGGATGATCAACGCGGTGACCGGGCCGCTGTCGACGAGCGCCACCAGCACCGCCACGCCACCGGAGAGCGCCGCACCGACGATCGGGATGAACGCGCCGAGGAACACCAGCGCGGCCAGCGGGAAGGCGAACGGGACGTCGAAGATGACCAGGAAGATGCCGATGCCCACCGCGTCGATGAAGGCCACCAGCACGGTCGCCCGGACGTAGGCGCCGAGCGTGTGCCAGGAGGCGCGGCCGGCGTCGTCGACCTTCCACCGGGCGGCCACCGGCAGCAGCCGGACCAGGAAGCGCCAGATCCGGTTGCCGTCCCGCAGGAAGAAGAACGTCGCGAAGAGCACCAGCAGCGTGCCGGTCAGCACCTCGGCCAGCGTCGCCGCGGTGCTCAGTGCGCCGCTGGTGAGATCCGAGGTGTTGGAGTTGATCCAACCCTGCGCCTCGTCGATGTACCGGTCGAGCTGGGTGTCGGAGAGGTGCAGCGGGCCCGTCTTCAGCCAGTTCTGGATCTGCCGGACGCCCTCCGAGGACTTCTGGCTCAGCTCCGGCGCTCCCCGGATGAACTCGTTGACCACCAGGGTCAGCGTGCCGATCACGCCGGCCAGGCCGCCGACCAGCACCACCGCCGTCGCCAGCGACCGGGGCAGCCGGGCCCGCAGCAGCCAGCCCACCGCCGGCGCGAGCAGCGCCGAGAGCAGCAGGGCGATGGCCAACGGGATGATCACGATCTTGACGGTGCCGACGATCCGGAGCAGCGCCCAGGCCACCACGCCGATGACGATCAGCCGCCAGCACCAGGCGGCGGCGATCCGCAGCCCGTGCGGAACGTCGGCGTCGTCCCGGCTGGCGGTCGAGGTGTGCAGGTCCACCGGGGGTTCCGTGCCGACGACCGTGGCCGACGGCGGCGCGGTCGGACCCGGCGCCACGGGCGAGGCCACCCGGGCCGGCTCCGGGGTGTCGCTCGAAGCGTTCCGATCGGCGCGTACCGACTCCCGTGACGACTGGTAGGCGCGGCGGAGCCGCCCGCGTACCCGCTCGAAGCGGCTCAAGCGCACCTCCTGGCAGAGAACCGGTCCGCCCACAGCGACAGGTCGGACAGCCTACGTCCGTTCCCGACACCATAGGGCAGTTCCGCCACACATTGCCCCGGCCGCCTCCGCCGCAACCACCGTCGGGCCGGCCGTCGCCGACACGGTAGCGTCTGCGGCGTGACCGCCGACCAGGATCTCGACGCCGGCCTGCCGATCCGCCTGCTGCACGACCGTGTGCTGGTGCGGATGGAGGGCAGCGAGGGCGAGCGCCGCTCCACCGCCGGCATCGTCATCCCGGCGACCGCCGCGGTCGGCAAGCGCCTCGCCTGGGCCACCGCCGTCGGAGTGGGGCCGAACGTCCGCGCCATCGTCTCCGGCGACCGGGTGCTCTTCGACCCGGACGAACGCTCCGAGGTCGAGCTGCACGGCCGCGGGTACGTGCTGCTGCGGGAGCGGGACGTCCACGCCGTGGCCGCCGAGCGGATCGAGAACGACTCCACCGGCCTCTACCTCTGACGCGCCTCCCCCGGCCACCGGGCCCCGCCGCGCGCCGTTTGCCAGCCCGCACGAAGGGAAGCCATCCGGCGACCGTGGCCCTGGGGAGGGACGATGCCGGTATTCGTGAAGAAGCTGCTGGCCTGGGGCAGCGTCGCGTTCCTGATCTACTTCATGGCGTTCCGGCCGGACGGCGCCGCGGAGATGTTCAAGGCGATCGGGGCCGGGCTGATGGCGATGGCCCAGGGCCTCGGTGACTTCCTCACCACCCTGATGACCTGAGCCGCCGCGGCCGTCACTGGTGACCGGACGGCCAGGGCGCCGCCGGCGGAGGGCCGTACCAGCCGGGCGGGGCATGTCCCACCGGGGGCGGCGGCGCGGCCAGCACCACCGGAATCGGCACCACCGGCTCCTCCGGCGCGGCCACCGGACGCTGCGAGCCGTCCGGAAAGCGCAGGTGGTAGCGACTGCCGTCCCAGACCCCGGCCGGAGCCTGCGGGTCCCGCCCGACGAAGAACGACCGGTACGCGGTGATCGCCTCCAGCAGCTCCCGCTCCTCGGTGGCCGTCCGTTCCAGGTCGGCGGGCTTGCGATCCAGGCCGCGCAGCGACCCGTCGCGCAGCAGGGCCAGCCGGGTGGCGGCGAACTGGTACCCGCGCATCGCCCGCACCCCGGCGTCCCCGGCCACCCGCCGCGCCCAGCTGCGGGCCGCGTGCCGGCGACCGAGGCTGCTCAGCGCGGCCACCTCGGGCGGGCTCAGCCAGCCGGCGTGCACGTAGTCCGGCAACGTCCGCTCGGTGAGCCGTCCCTCCCACGCGCGCAGCCACACCGCCAGCCCCACCATGCCGAAGAAGATCGGCACCATCAGGCCCAGGAAGCCGTACAGCATGATCAGCGCCTCGCCGGTGGCCTGGGTGAGCGTCGGCAGCAGGTTCCAGGTGCCGTGCAGCATCATCGCCAGCAGCAGACCGGCGACCGGGGCGAGCACCCGCACGCGCCGGTCGGCGGTACGGGCCGCGACACCGAGCCCCACACCGGTCATCGAGGTGAACAGCGGATGGGCGAACCCGAACAGCAGGATCCGGACGATGAAGATGGCGATGACCTGCTGGGTCCCCGTCGCCGGGCCGTACCGGTCGGCGCCGGTCGCGTAGCCGTACCCGCCCAGGTAGAGGATGTTCTCCACCATGGCGAAGCCGACCGCGGAGAGGCCGCAGTAGACCAGGCCGTCGGTGATGCCGGACCACTCCCGGCGGCGGAACACCAGCAGCAGGATCGGGCCGAGGGCCTTGGTCAGCTCCTCGATGAACGGCGCCACCAGCACCCCGGTGAGCGCGGCCGGCAGCCCCCAGTCAGCGAACCGGGCGGCGGCGAACTCGTTCACGGTGAGCGAGGCGGCGGTGGAGACGAACGCGCCCCAGGCGAAACAGAAGATCAGATACTTCAGCGGCTCCGGCTCGTACCGGTCCAGCCAGAGGAAGCAGGCGACCAGCACCGGCACCGGCAGGATGGCGGCGACCACCCCGATCAGCAACGCCCGAACGCCGAGCGACTGGCCGAGCGTGAAGACCATGAACACCGCGCACCCGGCGATGAACAGCACCACCCCGGCCAGCACCAGGAAGCGCCGCCAGCCCAGGCGGCGCAGCGGCATCCGGGGCGCCTCGCCGGAGGACGGGGCTGCGGGCGCGGGCGGCGACGGCAGGGGTGCACCGGGCGGGGTGTCGGCCATGCGGTCAGCGTAGCCATCCGTCGCCGGCTGGTCCGGGCCCATCGGCAGCCGGTATGCTGCCGACAGGTCACGAGCGCCAGCGTCAAGCCCCGGCTTGCTGGCCGGCAACCCTCGTCGAGTTCGCGGTGGGGTGCCCCGGGTGATGACCGGGCCCAGCCCGATCGGCGTGCTGGGCAAGCGCGGACCCCGTCCCGACATCGCACCCGGGGTCCCTGACCCCGGAGGTTCCGGCGTGTCCGTCACTCTCGTACCCTCGCTGCCCACCCGGTCCGGCACCACGCCCGCGCCGGCCCCGTCGCGGCCGCTCGACGTCCTCGGCGTACCGGGTGAGATCAACCTGGACTACGCGGCCAGCGCGCCGTGCGCGCGGGCCGCCGCCGACGCGGTGGCCGAACTGCTCCCCTGGTACGCGAGCGTGCACCGCGGTGCGGGAGCGCTGTCCCGGCGCTGCACGCTGGCCTACGAGCGGGCCCGGCAGACGGTGGGCGACTTTTTCGGCGCCCGCGCCGACGACCACGTGATCTTCACCCGCAACACCACGGACGCGCTCAACCTGCTGGCGCGGGCGGTGCCCGCAGGCACGACGGTGGTCACCTTCGCCGGCGAGCACCACGCCAACCTGCTGCCCTGGCCGCGTGGCTCGGTGCGACTGCCGGTGCCCACCGATCCCGCCGGGGCGGTACGCGCCCTCGCCGCCGCCCTCACCGAGCTGCGCCGGGACAGCAACGCGGCGCTGCCGGTGCTGGTCGCGGTGACCGGGGCGAGCAACGTGACCGGTGAGCGCTGGCCGGTCGCCGAACTGGCCCGGGTGGCCCACCGGCACGGGGCCCGGATCGTCCTCGACGCCGCGCAGCTCGCCCCGCACGCCCCGGTCGACCTGCTCGCGCTCGACGTGGACTACCTGGCCGTCTCCGGTCACAAGCTGTACGCGCCGTTCGGCGCGGGCGTGCTGGTCGGCCGGGCGGACTGGCTGGACGCCGCACCGCCGTACCTGGCCGGGGGCGGAGCCACCAGCCACGTCGGGCCGGCCACGCACGACGTGACCTGGGCGACCGGCCCGGCACGGCACGAGGGCGGCACGCCGAACCTGCTCGGCGCGGTGGCGCTGGCCGCGGTGTGCGCGGCGCTGGCCGGGGCGGACCGGGCCGCGCTGGCCGCCGGTGAGCAGGCGTTGCTGGCTCGACTGCGGACCGGCATCGCCGCCCTGCCGCACGTGGTGGAGCTGCGCACCTTCGGCCCGGACACGCCCCGCGTCGGCATCGTCTCGTTCGTGGTCGCCGGGCGGGACTCGGCCGAGGTGGCCGCCCGGCTGGCCGCCGACCACCGGATCGGCGTACGGGACGGGCTGTTCTGCGCCCATCCGCTGGCTCGGCGGCTGCTCACCGAGGCGGCGGGGCGCACCGGCCGGCGGGACCTGCCGCCCACCGCGCTGCGCGCCAGCGTCGGCCTGGGCAGCACCCCCGCCCAGGTGGACCGGCTGCTCGCCGCGCTCGCCACGCTGGGCTGAGCCGGCGGCGCGGCGACCCGGTCAGCCGACCGGTGGGGCGGTGGGGGGTTTCGGCGTCGCGCCTGGCTCGGCGGTTTCACCGACCGGCCGCTCCTGCTCCCCGAAGGCGGTGCGGATGCACCGGTTCGCCTCCTCCTGCTCGATTCCGGAGGCCACCAGCAGGTCACTCGCCGTGGTGCGGATCTGGGCGACCACCACGCTGCCCGAGAAGCCGACCCCGGCGCCGTACGCCCGACCGGCCTCGCTGACCGCCCGCAGCGACCGCTCTCGGGCCTTCTCCGGCTCCTCGCCCACGGCGAACTCGTGCTTGAGCAACCGGACCGACTCGGCGAGGTGCTTGATCGCGTCGGGCATCGTGTCCGGCACCGGTTCCTCGTCCTCGATCAGCGTCACGGACCGGCGGACCAACGTGCCGCTGTTGCGCATCGCCCGGTCGATCGGGTCCGCCGCCTCCGCGTAGTGGGTCAGCTCGTCGCGCCGGTGCCAGCGGGCCGGGGAGAGGGTGGCGGTCTCCTTCGCACCCTCGATCGCCTCGCCCAACGTGGCCAGCTCCTCCTTGTTGTTCCGCAGCCGCTCCAGCGCCTGCTGGACGGTTGCGCGGTCCCGGTTGCGCAACCCCTCGGCGGTGGCGTCGAGCTGGCCGGCCAGCAGGTCCAGCGCCGGCCGGGCGGCGCGATTGATCACCCGGAGTGGGTTCAACGGCAGCAGGACCGCCGTCACCAGCAGCGCGACCCCACCGCCGAGGAACGCGTCGACGAACCGCGGAATCTCCAGGTTCTGGGTCGACGGGCTCAGCGTGACGATCAGCACCGCCGTGGCCGCCGCCTGGATGACGATGGCCACGCTGGCCCCGGCGAAGATGGTGAGCAGGATCGCCACCGTGACCACCAGGCCGAGCTGCCACGCCCCGGTGCCGAGCAGGTAGATCAGGAAGTCGCCGATGGCCACCCCGATCCCCACCCCGACGATCAGCTCCACGGTCCGGCGGAACCGCTGGCCGACCGACGCGGCCAGGGTGCCGACCGCGGAGATCGGCGCGAAGACCGGCTGCGGGTTGCCGAGCAACCGGTGCGAGATGAAGTACGCCAGCCCGGCGGCGAGCCCGGCCTGCAGGGCCAGTCCGCCGGCCATCCGCACCCGGTGCAGCCGGTCGTGCAGGTTGGCCCGGCTGCGATGCCGCAACTCCTCGGTGGCCTCGGCGATCCGCGCGCCGTCGACATCCACCAACCCTTCACGCAGCGCGGTCCGCCGCACCAACGGAGGTCGCTTGTCCCGGGCCACGGCCATGGGCGCGACTACCCGTGGCGGGCCCGCTGAATCCTCCCGCCCCGCAGGTGGCGGCCGGATGCGGCAGACTCGGGCGGTGGCCGATCTACTGGACCGGTGGCGGGCGGCGGCCCGGGGCGCCGGGGCAGATCCTGGCGCGGGTTCGACGCGGGCCGGGGAGCAGTTGCTCGCCCGCTGGCGGGAACCGCACCGGCGCTACCACACGGTGGCCCACCTGACCGCCGTGCTCGACGTGGTGGACCGGCACGCCGGGCTGGCCGACCGGGCCGACCTGGTCCGGCTGGCGGCCTGGTGCCACGACGCGATCTACGACCCACGGGCCGCCGGCGACGCCAACGAACGGGACAGCGCCACGCTGGCCGGGAGCATCCTCGCCGGGCTCGGTGTGCCGGCGCCCGCGGTGGCCGAGGTGCGCCGGCTGGTGCTGCTCACCGCCGGGCACGTGGTGGAGCCGGGCGACCGGGACGGCGCCCTGCTCTGCGACGCGGACCTCGCCGTGCTGGCCGCGCCGCCGGCCGCGTACGACCGCTACGCGGCCGCCGTCCGGCAGGAGTACGCACACGTGCCGGAGCCGGCCTTCCGAGCCGGACGGGCCGGGGTGCTCACCGGGCTGCTGGCGCTGCCGACGCTGTTCCGGCTGCCGCCGCTGGCGAGCCGGTGGGAGCAGCCGGCCCGGGCCAACCTGCGCCGCGAGCTGGCCACGCTCACCGGGCGGCCGGTGGGCGCGGGCTGACCAGGTGCTTCGGGCGACGCAGGCCGGCGTCGCGGAGCAACCGGACCAGCTCCCGGCTCGGCACCACCCGGGCCCCGAGCCACACCGCCGCCGCGAACCGGTCGGCCGGGATGTCGTAGTGGTCGCGGTCGAAACCGCGCCGGGGCGCGCCCAGCGCCTCCGCGAAGGCGTGCAGTTCGGCGTACGAGACGTCGCTGATCAGGTGTGACCAGAGCCGACCGCGCCACGGCCAGGCAGGCCGGTCCAGGTAGAGCATGGTGCCCAAGCTAGCCCGCGCAGTCGATCATGTGTTGATGATCGGCGGCCGGCGACCTAGCCTCTGCTGCATGGCCCCCACCCCACTCCTCGACGAGCTGCGCGCCGCGCTGGGCGAGAACGCCGTGCTCACCGACCCGGACCTGCTGCGCATGCACGAGCGGGACGAGGCCGACCTCTGCGCGGCCGGCACCCCCCTCGTGGTGACCCGTCCGCGCAGCACCGAGCAGGTGGTCGCGGTGGTCCGGGCGGCGGCGCGCCACGGCGTACCCGTGGTGCCGCAGGGCGCGCGGACCGGGCTGGCCGGCGCGGCGAACGCGGTGGACGGCGCGGTGGTGCTGAGCACCGTCGCGATGGACGAGATCCGGGAGATCGACCCGGTGAGCCGGATCGCGGTGGTCCAGCCCGGGGTGGTCAACGCAACGCTGGCCGCGGCGGTCGCCAGGCAGGGCCTCTGGTACCCGCCGGACCCCGGTTCCTGGGAGTCCTCCACCATCGGTGGCAACGTGGCCACCAACGCCGGCGGGATGTGCTGCGTCAAGTACGGCGTGACCACCGAGTACGTGCTCGGCCTGGAGGTGGTGCTCGCCTCCGGCGAGGTGCTGCGCACCGGCCGGCGTACCGCCAAGGGAGTGGCCGGCTACGACCTGACCCGGCTCTTTGTCGGCTCGGAGGGCACCCTCGGGGTGATCACCGAGGTGACCGTGGCGCTGCGGCCCGCACCGGCCGACTCGCTGACCCTGGTGGCGGTCTTCCCGTCCACCGCGGCGGCCGGCGCGGCGGTGGCCGCGATCGCCGCCCAGGGGCTCACTCCCAGCCTGCTGGAACTACTCGACCAGACCCACCTGCGGGCCATCGAGGCGTACCAGCCGATGGGGCTGCGGACGGACGCGCAGGCCCTGCTGCTGGCCGCCGCGGACACCGGCAGCCGGGCCGCCGACGACCTGGCCGGCCTGGCTGAGGTGTGCGAGGCGGCCGGCGCCGACGAGGTCTACGCGGCCACCGACGCGGTGGAGGCGGCGGCGCTGCTGCAGGCCCGGCGGCTCGCCCACCCGGCCATGGAGAAGTTCGCCGCCGACGCGTACCCGGAGGGCAACGGCGGCCTGGTGATCGACGACGTGGCGGTGCCGCGCGGTTCGCTCGCCGCGCTGCTGGACGGGGTGGCCCGGATCGCGGCGGAGTGCGAGGTGCCGATCGGCGTGGTGGGGCACGCCGGGGACGGCAACATGCACCCGAACATCGTGGTCGACCGCGCCGACCCGGCGAGCGTGGAGCGGGGTCGGCGGGCGTTCGACGAGATCATGCGGCTCGGCCTGGATCTGGGCGGTACGTGCACCGGCGAGCACGGGGTGGGGCTGCTCAAGCGGGACTGGCTGGCCCGGGAGATCGGCCCGGTCGGGGTCCGGGTGCACCAGGCGATCAAGTCGGCGCTGGACCCGGCCGGCCTGCTCAACCCCGGCAAGGTGCTCTGACCCGGTCGGGGTGCGACTCGGCGCCCCCGGCGCGCGATCAGCCGACGACCTCGGCCGGGGTCGCCTGGGTGAGCAGCAGCAGGATCTCCCCTGCGACCGGCGGGCGCTCCTCGCCCGGGCAGTCCTGTGAGGTGATCAGCCCGGCGGAGGTGAGCAGGCTGGAGGTCAGCGCGTCGATGCAGGTGATCCGGTACTGCCGGACCTGATCGGTCTCCTTCGCCAGCTTCGGGTCGGCCAGCAGCACCTGGAGCCGTTCGGTCTGCTCCGGGCCGAGCGTGCCCCGGGAGGTGACGCCGTCACCGGCGCAGTCGAGGCACTGCCACGTACCGTCCCGCTCGACGCTCAGCGTGCGTATCGGGCCGTCCGCACCGAGCCGCTGCAGGAGGCTGACCTGACCCGCGGCGACCGTCGTCGGGATCTCGGGCACCGGTCCACCGGCTGCCGTACCGACCGGCGGTTGCGCGGTCGGAGTGTCCCGGGTGTCCCGGTCGAGCAGCGAACACCCGGTGAGGGCGCCGGCGAGCGCCGTGGCGAGAAGCGGAATGAGCAGGCGGGAGCGCGCGCGGGAAAGCACCGCGGAAACCTACCCCACCGTAGATAGCAGCCGAAACCACCATCCGGGCCGGTATCGATGGTTACCCTTCGGTAACATTTCTTTTCGTCACCGAGCGGACGTGCGCAACTCGGCCTGATCGTCGTCGCCACCCCGGTCGGCCGCGTAGCCCCGTACATCCGGGGCGCCCAGCCGGGCCGCGTCCGCCGCAGCGTCGTCCGGCATCAGCTGGGACTGCCGTTCCGCCTCCACCCGGGCGCGGTAGTGCTCGATTTCGCGGGCCCGGGTGGCCGCGTCCCACCCGAGCACCGCGCCCATCAGCTCGGCGGTGTGCTCCGCCGACTCGAGCCCCCGGTGGCTGGTCTCGAAGGAGATCCGGGTCCGCCGGGTCAGCACGTCCTCCAGGTGCAACGCACCCTCGGCCCGCGCCGCGTAGGCGACCTCCGCGGCCAGATATTCCGGTGCGCCGGCCAGCGGGGAGGCGAGCAGTGGATCGGCGTCGATCAGCGCGAGCAGATCCAGGGTGAGGGTGCCGTACCGCTCCAGCAGGTGTTCCACCACGCCCACCGGTACGCCGTGCCGCCGGGCCAGGTCGGCCCGGTCCCGCCACATGGCCGGGTACCCGTCGGCGCCGAGCAGCGGCAGGTCGGCGGTGCGCGACGGACGGGCGCCGCCCAGCCGGCGGGCGGCCCGGTCCACCACGTCGGAGGCCATGACCCGGTACGTCGTGTACTTGCCACCGGCGACCAGCAGCAGCCCGAGCATCGGCTCGAAGACCGCGTGCTCGCGGGAGAGCTTCGAGGTGGAGTCGGCCTCACCGGCCAGCAGCGGCCGCAGCCCGGCGTAGACGCCCTCGATGTCGGCGGTGGTCAGCGGCCGGTCCAGCACGGCGTTGACCTGCTGCAACAGGTAGTCGATGTCGCGGGCCGACGCTGCCGGGTGGGACCGGTCCAGTCGCCAGTCGGTGTCCGTGGTGCCGATGATCCAGTGCCCGCCCCACGGAATGACGAAGAGCACCGAACTCGCCGTACGCAGGATGAGCCCGGTCTCGCCGGTGATCGCCGAGCGGGGCACCACCAGGTGCACCCCCTTGGAGGCGCGCACCCGGACGCCGGGCCGCAGGCCCACGTCGTTGAGCATCCGGGACATGTCGTCGCTCCACACGCCGGTGGCGGCGATGACGGTGCGGGCCTGCACCTCGAACTCGGCGTCCGGAGAGCCGGCCGGCGCCTCCAGGTCGCGGACCCGGACGCCGGTAACCTCGCGCGCCTGCCGGATCAGCCCGACCGCGCGGGCGCTGCTCACCACCGTGGCGCCGAGGCTGGCCGCGGTGCGGGCCAGGGTGACCACCAGCCGGGCGTCGTCGACCTGCCCGTCGTAGTAGCGGATCGCTCCGGCCAGCACGTCGGCCCGCAGGCTCGGGAAGATCCGCCGGGCCCCCTCCCGGGTCAGGTGCCGGTGCAGCGGCATGCCGCGGCCACCGCCGAAGACTCCGGCGAAGGCGTCGTAGGTGGCCACGCCGGCGCCGTAGTACGAGCGGCGGAAGATGCGGGCGGGCAGGTCCCGCAGGCCTTGGCCGGCCGGCAGCGGCACCAGGAACGGCACCGGGCGGACCAGGTGCGGCGCGAGTCGGGTGGCCAGCAGGCCCCGCTCGGTGAGCGCCTCGTGGACCAGATGGAACTCCAACTGCTCCAGGTAGCGAAGGCCGCCGTGGATGAGCTTGCTGGACCGGCTGGAGGTGCCCGCGGCGAGGTCGCGCGCCTCGACCAGGGCGACCTTCAGGCCCCGGGACGCCGCGTCCAGGGCGGCGCCGGCACCGGTCACCCCGCCCCCGATGACCAGCACGTCGAAGCGCTCCGCGCGGAGTCGGCGCAGGTCGGCGGCCCGGCGCACCGGCGAGAGCTGCCCGGCCACGGAGCGGGAGATGTTGGGGTCGCGCACCTGTCCACCGTAACCGCCGTGGCCAGCGTGTCGACATGCCCCGCCCGCCCCGTACTGTGCGAGTCATGCAGGTCGGCCCTCCGTCAGCCGCTGGTCAACCGCCGCCCTACCAGCCGTCACTCCCGGGCCGGCCCAATCCGTGGCCGGTGGTCGCGGCCGTGCTGGCCGGTGGCTGGACAGTGGCGGTGACCGTGGCCACCCAGGCGGGTGGCTGGCTCACCGACCAGGTGCTGCTGGGCTTCGGGCGGGACCGGGTGGGCTGGCTCTGGCCGGTGCTGGGCCTGACCAGCGTCGTACTGGTGGGCACGCCGGCGCTGCTGCTGGCCATGCTGCCCCGGTCGGCCGCGGTCCGGGCAACCGGGCGGGCCTGGCTGGCCGCGGCGCTCGTGCTCGGGCTGCTCACGCTGCTGCGGGTCGTGCCGCCGGTGCACCACGAGGCGTACCTGGCCGCGCTGGCCGGTACGGCGGCACTCACCGCGCTCGTCCTGCGCTGGTCGGCACGCCGGTCGGCGTCCGCCGGGCCGGCCGGCCCAGGGGTCCGCGCGACGACCGGCCCGGTGCCGCTGCTCGCGGTCGCCGCCGGGCTGGCGCTGCTGCTGCCCTGGGTCTGGCTGGGCGCGCTCGGTGGGCTGCTGGAGACCGCGCTCGCCCTGCTGGCGGCGGCCGCGCTGGGGGTGCTCGCCGCGACGCTGCTGGACGCCTCCTTCTGGTCCCGCTTCGCGGTCGGCCAGCCGCCCCGGCCGGCCCGGTTGGTGCTGGTCGGCGGCCTGGTCGCCGGGGTGGCGCTGCTGCTGCTCGGTGCCGGCGCCGGCCAGTCCGGTGCGCAGCTACCCGCGCTGCTGACCCTGCCGCCGGTGAGTTTCGCGCTGGCCGCCCTGTGGGCCGCGATCTGGCGTCCGGCCGCCCACGGAGCGGCGAACGTGCCCGACCGCGCGGCGGACGCCGTGCACGCCGGCCGGGCCGCGACCGGCTGGCTGGTGGGTCTGGCCACGCTCGGCCCGCTGGCCTTCGCCGACCCGGAAGAGATCACCCTGCTGTTGATCGGCACCCGCGACGTGCCGTTCTGGGTGGCGGCCGCCGCCGGCGCCGGGCTGGCCGTCGCGGCCCTGGTCGCCATCGGGTACGCGGTGTTGCTGGCCCGGCCGGCGGCCCGCACGCCGAACCGGCGGGTGGCCGCGTTCACCGCGGTGGTGCTGCTGCTGACGGTGGGCGTGGTCGACCTCGGGCCCGGTCAGCCGGCCCTGCACGGCGAGCGGCTGCTCGTGGTGCTGCGCGAGCAGGCCGACCTGACCGGGCTGCCGACGGGCGTGCCGGGCCGGGCCGGACGGGACGCCCGCGCGGCGGAGGTGTACCGGCGGCTCGTGACCACCGCCGATCGGAGCCAGACCGACCTGCGCCGGGAGCTGACCCGGCTGCGGCTCGATCCGGTGTCGTACTACCTGGTGAACGCGGTCGAGGTGGACGGCGGTCCGGCGGTGCGGGCCTGGCTCGCGCGCCGTCCGGAGGTGGCCCGGGTGCTGGTCAGCCAGCGACTGCGGCCACTGCCGGCACCGGCCGGGCAGAACCGGGGTACCGCGGCCGCCCCCACCGGCCCGGAGTGGAACATCCGCCAACTCGGTGCCGACCGCGTCTGGTCCCAGCTCGGCGTCACCGGCGCGGGCATGGTGGTGGGCAGCTCGGACTCGGGTGTGGACGGCAACCATCCGGCGCTGCGGGCCGCGTTCCGGGGCGGGGACGACTCCTGGTACGACCCGTGGGACGGCACCCGGACCCCGACCGACCAGGGCGGGCACGGCACCCACACGGTGGGCAGCGCGGTCGGCCGGGGCGGCATCGGGGTGGCGCCGGACGCCCAGTGGGTGGGCTGCGTCAACCTGGACCGCAACTTGGGCAGCCCGGGCCACTACCTCGACTGCCTCCAGTTCATGCTGGCACCCTTCCCGGCTGGTGGCGACCCGTTCCGCGACGGCCGGCCGGAGCGCGCCCCGCAGGTGCTGACCAACTCGTGGGGCTGCCCGCCCATCGAGGGCTGCGACCGGAACGTGCTGCGGCCGGCCACCGCCGCACTGGACGCCGCCGGGATCTTCGTGGTCGCCGCCGCCGGCAACACCGGCCCGTGGTGCGCGTCGATCGACGACCCGCCGGCGCCGTATTCGGACGTGCTGACCGTGGGCGCGGTCGACGCACAGCGGCGGGTGGCCCAGTTCTCCTCGCGCGGGCCGGTGCCGGGCGGCCCGGGCAAGCCGGACGTGCTGGCACCGGGCGTGGGCGTGGTGTCGGCCATGCCGGGCGGCGGGTACGCCGCACTCGATGGCACCTCGATGGCGACCCCGCAGGTGGCCGGGGTGGTCGCCCTGATGTGGTCGGCCAACCCGGCGCTGGTCGGCGACCTGGCCCGGACCCGACAGATCCTGCGGGACACCGCGACGCCGGCCGAGCCGACCTACCGCTCCGGCAACCCGGCCGACGCCTGTGGCGGCCCGGCGAACGTCACGGGCGCCGGCCAGGTCGACGCGTACGCCGCCGTCCGCGCCGCCCAGCGGTAAGGAAGGGCACCTTGTTGACGCCTGCGGTGGTAGCGGGGCCCCTTGTTGACACGACGGGCGGGAGGATGAACCAACTCCCGGTGATCTAGGGTCGGCGACCATGGACGCCGAGATCACCATTACCGAGCTGACCCCCGACCTGGCTGCCGCCGCGGTGCGGGTCTGTACGCAGGCGCTCGACCTGCCCGAGGACGCCGTCGAGGCGGCCGCCATCGTGGACGCGCTCTGGCCGCGGGCCGCCGCCGACCGGCTGGTGGTCGGGCTGGGCGCGTACCGGGGCGCGGACCTGGTCGGGGTGCTGCTCTGTTCGGTGTCGTCGGCCGACCCGGCTCTCGGGCACGTGGACCTGGTCGCGGTGCTCCCGGATCAGCGCCGTCGGGGCATCGGACGGGCACTGCTGGAGCGCGCCGAACGGGTGCTCGCCGAGCACGGGGTGACCGAGGTGCTGCTGGCCGGGAACCCGCCGTACTACGCCTGGCCGGGCATCGACGTGCGCTACACGCCGGCCGTCTGCACCGCCCTGGCGCTCGGCTACGAGCAGGACCGGACCGCCTGGAACATGACCGCCGACCTGTCGTACGACGGCTCGCCGGCGTTGCGGTCCACCGAGGCGGCGGAGCAGCGGCTGGCCGGGCAGGGGATCACGGTACGTCGGGCGGAACCGACAGACCTGCCGGCGCTGGCGGCATTCGCCCGGTCCACCTTCGGTGGCGCGTGGGACGGCGAGTTGGCCGGGTCGGTGGGTCGCGACGGCGCCGGTTGCCACCTGGCGGAGCGGGCGGGCGAGCTGCTCGGCTTCGCCGCCTACGGGTCGTCCCGGCCGAGTTGGTTCGGGCCGATGGGCACCGCGCCGGCCGCCGAAGGTTCGGGCATCGGCGGGGTGCTGCTGCGTCGCTGTCTGCGGGATCAGCAGGAAGCGGGGCTGGACCGGGCGCAGATCGGCTGGGTGGGGCCGGTGCCGTTCTACTCCGGCAGCGCCGGCGCCCGGATCGAGCGGGTCTTCTTCCTGTACCGGCGGACGCTGAACGCCAAATAAGGGCGAATAGGATATAGACTCAGATAGCGCCATTCGCCCCGCGTCGGGCATCGACGCCCCCTACCGTTTTGGTAAAGGAGGCAGCCATGACGACGGACGACGACCAGACCGAGGACGGCCCGCCCGTCACCTGGAAACCGGTCGGCGAACTCCCCGGCCAACTGCCGTTCGACCGGCTCGACTACGGCGACGCCGAGCAGTTGGCGGAGATGACCACCAACGGGGAGCCGGTGGCCGAGGAGCCGCAGGAGATGGTGGACGCACCGATCCAACTGCCGCCGCCGTACGACCGGGCGCAGAAGCGGCGCAATCAGCGCCCGCTACCCACCTGACGACGAACGGGGCGGACCGCGTCAGCGGCCCGCCCCGTTCCGTGTCGGAACTGGACTCAGAAGTCCATGTCCCCGCCACCCGGGCCAGCCGGGGCAGCCGGGGTCTTCTCCGGCTTGTCCGCGACGACGGCCTCGGTGGTGAGGAAGAGCGCCGCGATGGAAGCGGCGTTCTGCAGCGCCGACCGGGTCACCTTGGCCGGGTCGATGATGCCCGCGGCCAGCAGGTCGACGTACTCACCGTTGGCGGCGTTGAGGCCGTGACCCGCTTCGAGGTTACGAACCTTCTCCACCACGACGCCGCCCTCGAGGCCGGCGTTGACGGCGATCTGCCGCAGCGGGGCGTCCAGCGCGACCTTGACGATGTTGGCACCGGTCGCCTCGTCGCCGACCAGGTCCAGCTTGTCGAAGGCGGTCTTGCCGGCCTGCACCAGCGCGACGCCACCACCCGGGACGATGCCCTCCTCGACGGCAGCCTTCGCGTTGCGAACGGCGTCCTCGATGCGGTGCTTGCGCTCCTTGAGCTCGACCTCAGTGGCCGCGCCGACCTTGATCACCGCAACGCCGCCGGCCAGCTTGGCCAGCCGCTCCTGCAGCTTCTCCCGGTCGTAGTCGGAGTCGCTCTTGTCGATCTCGGCCCGGATCTGGTTGACCCGGCCCTGGATCTGCTCGGCGTCGCCGGCACCGTCGACGATGGTGGTCTCGTCCTTGGTCACCACGACCTTGCGGGCGCGGCCCAGCATGTCGACGCTGGCGGCGTCGAGCTTGAGGCCGACCTCCTCGCTGATGACCTGGCCACCGGCGAGGATGGCGATGTCGGTCAGCATGGCCTTGCGGCGGTCACCGAAGCCCGGCGCCTTGACGGCGACCGACTTGAAGGTGCCCCGGACCTTGTTGACCACCAGGGTGGCCAGGGCCTCGCCCTCCAGGTCCTCGGCGATGATCAGCAGCGGCTTGCCCGACTGCATGACCTTCTCCAGGATCGGGAGCAGGTCCTTCACCGACGAGATCTTGCTGTTGGCGATCAGGATGTACGGGTCGTCGAAGACGGCCTCCATACGCTCCGGGTCGGTCATGAAGTAGGCCGAGATGTAGCCCTTGTCGAAGCGCATACCCTCGGTGAGCTCCAGCTCCAGCCCGAAGGTGTTGCTCTCCTCGACGGTGATGACGCCTTCCTTGCCGACCTTGTCCATCGCCTCGGCGATGATCTCGCCGACGGTGCTGTCGCCAGCGGAGATGGAGGCGGTGGAGGCGATCTGCTCCTTGGTCTCGACGTCCTTGGCGAGCTTGGACAGCTCCTCCGAGACGCTCGCGACCGCAGCCTCGATGCCCCGCTTCAGGGCCATCGGGTTGGCGCCAGCGGCCACGTTGCGCAGGCCCTCGCGAACCAGGGCCTGGGCCAGGACGGTCGCCGTCGTCGTGCCGTCACCGGCAACGTCGTCGGTCTTCTTGGCGACCTCCTTGACCAGCTCAGCGCCGATCTTCTCGTACGGGTCCTCGAGCTCGATCTCCTTGGCGATGCTCACACCATCGTTGGTGATGGTGGGGGCACCCCACTTCTTCTCGAGCACGACGTTGCGGCCCTTGGGGCCGAGGGTCACCTTTACGGCGTCGGCGAGCTGGTTCATGCCCCGCTCGAGGCCGCGGCGCGCCTCTTCGTCGAACGCGATCATCTTGGCCATACGGCGTTGTCCTCCTGGACACTCACGGGCCACCCGAGATGAATGCCCCGGATGGGCCGCCTGGTGTACGCACCTTGGGACGTCGCCACCTGGCGACGACGACGTCCTTCGGCCGGGCCGGATAGCCCGCGACGACCGGCCATGTGTCACCCCGGCGTCTCCGCGCCGGCGCGACAGTGGCCCCACCGTCCCGACCATTGGCACTCACGGTATGCGAGTGCCAATGACTTGTTTAGCACTCTCCCCTGCCGAGTGCAAGCACGACTGCCTCGGTCAGCCGAGTTCGGCAGCTAGTCCGGCGCCGTTCACCGGCCTCTCATGGGCCCGCTGCTCGGCGTACGTCACCAGCAGCCCCACCAGTTGCACGAGATGGGCGGGGAGGGCCAGCACCGCGCTGACGGCGATCACCAGCACCACGCCGATCGTGGAACCCGGGGTGGCGAGCGGATCGACCCCGAACGGGGCGCTGCCGACCCCCTCCAGCACGCTGGCGACCAGAGTGCCGACGATCACTGCCGCCGCCACCAGCGCCACCCGCCCCAGCAGCAACCCCAGCCGCTCGTGGAACATCCGGAACGACCGGCCGATCGGGTTCTGCCGCTCGAAGAGATAGACCGGCCCGGCCATGCTGAGCGCGAACGCGAGGTAGATGCCCGGGAGGACGCAGAAGCAGATGCCCAGGCCGACGATCACGCCGATCAGCAGCGTCCAGCCCCAGAGCCCGAGCGCGCGGCGCAGGCCGTAGCGCAGCGCCTCACCCAGGCTGACCGGCTCACCGACCGCCTGACGGGTGATCACCCAGGTGCCGGCCGCCCAGCCCACGGCCTGCACGAACCCGATCAGCAGGCTGCCGCCGATGAGCACCAGGAACACGGTGGCCAGGTCGGTGAAGAAGGTGTCCGGCAACGAGGTCGACCCGTCGGCGGCGGTCGTCTCCCACCTCGCGGTCGGGTCCAGCCCCAGCGAGAGCACCGACAGCACCGCCGCCGGCAGCACCTGCGTGAGCAGCAGGATCGGCAGCAGCAGCCTCCAGCCGCGCCGGACCGCGCCCACGCACCGGTCGAACCAACCGCTCAGGCCAGCCCCGGGTGGGGTGACGAGCCGGTCGGCCGGATCGAACCCGGGCGGATACCACCCGGCGGTCGGCGGTCCCGGGTACCAGGGCTGCCCACCGTACGGCCCGGCGCCGACCGGGTAGCCGCCGGTCGGCGGGAACACCCAGCCCTGCGGCGGCGCGCCCGGTGGCGGCCCCCAGGCGGGCGTCATGCTCGGATCCCAGCCGGGAGGGGTGCCCGGCGGCGGGCCCCAGGGGGACGGCGCGGTCGGGTCACCAGCGGGAGGCGGACCCGTCGGACCAGGATCGTCCGGGTGCGGGCCGGACGGGTTGACGCCACCGGAATGCGGACCGGACGGGTCGGGCTGGCCCGGGGGTGGGGCGGCCGGGGGCGGCTGGTCGGACATGAACCCTCCTCAGCGAGCTGGAATGGTTCACGATCTTCCAGGGTCCGGCCGCGTGACGCAGCCCCGGCCCCTCAGGCCTCGCTGGCGCTGCCCCGGTCAGGCGATGACGCGCACCCGCTCCGCCTGCGGGCCCTTCTGGCCCTGCGCGATCTCGAACTCCACCCGCTGACCGTCGTCCAGCGCCTTGTAGCCGTCCATCTCGATGGCGGAGAAGTGGACGAACACGTCCTGACCGCCGTCGACGGCGATGAAGCCGTAGCCCTTTTCGGAGTTGAACCACTTAACGGTGCCCTGTGCCACGGTGCACTTCCTCACTCTGCGCGGCGTTGCCTGCCCCGGCGCGCGGCACGACCGGGCGCCTCCGGGCCACCGCTCCGGCGATCGATGACGGCCGCTGAAACGGGTGACCGAAATCGCACGCTACACGAGGAGTGACGGCCGCGCACGACCATAAATCGGCATATTCCGATCGCGCCGACGCCATTCCGGGCGGCGGTGGTCGGCCCGGTTTCCGATCAACCCGATTCACGGCGATGATTGTGCCGGCCGACGGTGGCCGGCACGGCCGGAGTCGCCGTCCGCCGCTGTGGTAGGCATGCGGGCATGACCACCGATCTACGCGGGGCCGCCCCACGACAGGCGGAGATTCGCCGGGTCCGGCCGGCGGACGCCGCACGGATGCGCGCGCTGCGCCTGGAGATGCTCGCCGACGCGCCGCTGGCCTTCCTGGAGACCGTGGCCGACGCGGCGGCCCGACCGCACGCCGACTACGCCGCCCGGATCGCGTACACCTCGGTCGGATCCGACACCGCGCAGTTCATCGCCGACCCGGGCGGCCGGCTCGTCGGGCACGCCGGAGGCACGGTCAGCCCCACCGAGCCCGGCCTCACCGTCATCTACGCGGTCTACGTGACCCCCGGCTGGCGGGGCGGCGGGCTGCTCGGGGAGCTGATCGACGCCGTGGCGGCCTGGTCCCGGGAGTGCGGGCGGCCCGAGCTGATGCTGGAGGTGGTGGTCGGCAACGACCGGGCCTACCGGGCGTACCAGCGGATCGGCTTCGTCGACACCGGCGTGCGGGTGCCGCACCCCACCATCCCGGCGCTGACCGAACTCCAGATGCGCCGACCCGCCTAACCCCAAACCCAAACCCAAACCCAAAGAACCATCCCAAAGGCAAGACCCCGCTGATGCCCCGGAGCCGGGCAGCCTCCCGACCAGCGTGCCCGGAAGGGTTTCCGGGGCAGCCCGCCCCGCGCAGGGATCAAGCCTGACCGCCCGGAGCGGAGCGGGCTGCCCCGGAAACCCCAACCGCAACCAAAAACAAGATCAAACGTGCCGACGCGACTGCACGATCCGGAACCGGTTGGCCACGTACGCCCCGTCGGTCAGCGCCGAGTTGGCCGCCGGGTTGGCGCCGCTGCCGTGGAAGTCGGAGAAGGCCGCCGACTGGTTCACGAAGACCCCGCCGGTCAGGTTGCAGGACAGGTGCACCCCGACCCCGACCGCCACCGCCTCGGTCGCGTCCAGCACCGACTCGTCGGTGGAGTAGACACCCGCGGTGAGCGCGCCCTTCTCGCCGACCGTCCGGCGCAGCAGTTCCAGACTGTGCGCCGTGGAATCGGTGGCGATGGCGAACGAGATCGGCCCGAACCACTCGCGGCCGTAGGTCTCCGCGTCGTCCGCGGCCAGCTTCACGATGGTCGGGGTACGCACCACCGCGTCGGCGTACGCCGGGTGCGCCACGGCCCGGGACTCCAGCACCGGCTCGCCGACCTTGGTCACCTCGGCCAGCCGCTCCAGCACCCCGTCGTTGACGATGGCGCCGGTCAGCTCCACGCCCCGGGCCGGGTCGGCGGTCAGCTTGCCGACCGCCGCGGCGATCCCGCCGGCCACCTCGTCGAAGCTCTTGTGCCCCTGGTCGGTCTCGATGCCGGCGGCCGGGATGAGGATGTTCTGCGAGGTGGTGCACATCTGGCCGCTGTAGAGGGTCAGCGTGAAGCCGAGGTTGCGGCACATGCCGGCGAAGTCGTCGGTGGAGTCGATCACCACCGTGTTCAGTCCGGCCTTCTCGGTGTAGACCGCCGCCTGCCGGGCGTGCGTCTCCAGCCAGTCGCCGTACTCGGTGGAACCGGTGAAGTCGACAATCTTGACGGACCGGTGCAGGGCCAGATCGCTGGCGAGCTTCTCGCCGGGCGCCTCGGCGGCCAGCATGATCAGGTTCGGGTCGAAGCCTGCCTCGGCGAGCACCTCCCGGGCGTACTTCACGGTGATGGCCAGCGGCAGCACCGCGCGCGGGTGCGGCTTGACGATCACCGGGTTGCCGGTGACCAGCGAGGCGAACAGCCCCGGGTACGAGTTCCAGGTCGGGAAGGTGTTGCAGCCGATCACCAGCGCCACCCCGCGCGGCACCACGTGGAACGTCTTGCTCATCCGCAGCGGGTCGCCCTTGCCGGCCGCCTTCTCCCAACCGGCCGTCCCCGGGTGCCGGGTCATCTCGGCGTACGCGTACGCCAGCGCCTCCAGCGCCCGGTCCAGCGCGTGAGCGCCGCCGGCCTGGAAGGCCATCACGAACGCCTGCCCGCTGGTGAACTGCACCGCGTTGGCCAGCTCGAAGATGTGCTTGTGCAGCCGGTCGAGGATCTCCAGGCAGACGCCCACCCGGGCCTGCGGGCCGGCGTCGCGCCAGGCTGGCAGCGCGGCGATGGCGGCGGTGACCAGCTCGTCGGTGCCGGCGTGCGGGTAGCGCACCGCCAGTTCCACCCCGAACGGGCTCGCCTCGGTGGCGACCCGGTCGCCGGTGCCCGGCTGGTCGAGCGGGAAGTCGCCACCCAGGTACGCCTCGAAGGCGGCCTTACCGTCGGCGGCGGCGGTCTCGCCGTACACGCGAGGGCTGGGGGATTCGGGATAGGCGGACCAGTAGCCCCGCTCCGTGATCGCGGTCAGCGCACGGTTGAGGGTGTCGGCGTGCCTGTCGTACAGGGGATGCGGGGTCTCCGTCATGTCCGCCATCATGCCGCAGCCG
Source organism: Micromonospora cremea (assembly GCF_900143515.1). Taxonomy (NCBI): domain Bacteria; kingdom Bacillati; phylum Actinomycetota; class Actinomycetes; order Micromonosporales; family Micromonosporaceae; genus Micromonospora; species Micromonospora cremea. The sequence continues at coordinate 1,638,344 of NZ_FSQT01000002.1, forward strand.
TGTCCGGGAGCAGAAGCGCCAATGCCCGACAGCGCGGCAGCCGGCATCGCGGGCCAGCGCGGTGACGGTGCTTCAACTCCCAAATGACTGCCGGCGGCGGGTCGCGCTGCTCACGTACGCCTCCCCCTGGGGAATCGGTACTGCCGGGTCTTCCCGGCGTACGTCAACGGCGAGGTGTTGCGGAAGCTGGGCGACCGGCTGTCCTGGCGGTGGATCAACCTTTGGCGGCACACCGACCCGGTGGGCGGGCGGATGTTCGCTCCGACGCCCGCCACGCCCGACGACCCGGCGGCCCGGGTCGACCGCCGGGGTACGGGATCCCAAAGGGTTGCTCATCCCGCCGACCGACACCGTGCCGCCGCCGGTGCACGGGCACCGGTTCATCCCCGACGAGGACTTCCACGCCGCGATCCGCGACCTGACCGGACAGTTGGACGGGCCGGACGGGTGACCACCCGGATCAGAGGGTGAGCTGCCAGTCGGTCCAGGAGTCCACCGGACGGAAACCGAGCCGCTCGTTGATCGCCACCATGTAGCTGTTGCTGGCCGCGTTGAAGGTGTCGATCACGCGCACCGCGGGCTCGTGAGTGAGCAGGTGGTGCAGGTTTTCGACCTTCGCGAGCAGGCCGAGGCGGTGCCCGCGGTGGTCCGGGTCGACGATGGTGATCTGCTGGAACGCGTGCCAGTCCGCGGACGCGCCCACGTCCAGCAGGGTCCAGGCGACCAGCCGGCCGGACGCCTCGTGCCGCACCCCGAGGTGGTAGCGCCGCCGGCCCCGGGCGTCCAACGCCCGCTCGGTGCCCCGGACCCGCTCGGCGTCCACCCGCTCCGGCTCCCACTGCACGTCCCCCATGGGCGCGTCCATGAGCAGCCGGCCGTCCAGGTAGGCGACGTCCGCGACGTACTCCTGCGGGGTCGCGCCCTGCCAGCAGACCGACTGGTAGCCCCGGGCCAGGGTGTGGGCCTCGGCCAGCGCCGCCCTCAGCGCGGCCCGGTCGATGTTGTCGACCTCGAGCCGGCGGCGCACCTCGGCCAGCGCCGGCTCGGCGCCGGCCGCGGCGGCGAACGCGCCGCCGGCCGCCGACCGCGCCGGGCCGCCGGGCAGCGCGGAGACCGCCATGCCGAGCACCCGCTTGCGACCGCGCTGGCGCAGCAGGCGTACGCCGTGCGCCAGCAGCTCCCGGCCGACGCCCCGCCGCCGCAGTGCCGGGTCCACCACCACCTCGGCCGTGGCGTTGTCGGTGTTGTCGAGCTGCGGCAGCTCGAGCTGGAGGTAGCCGGCCGGCACGCCGTCCAGCCGGGCCAGCGCCCAGAGGGTGTCGGTGCCGGGCATCGGCGTGTGGAAGAGCGCGTCGAAACGTCGCCGGCAGAAGGGCGGGAAGTCCGGCAGGTCGGCGTCGTTGGCCGCCGCGCCGATCCGGTACGCCTCGTCGACCGCGGCCCGGTCGGCGCCGTCGAACGACGCGATGGTGATGGTCATGCCGCTGAGCGTGCACCCCGGAAAAGCGATCGGGCCAGCGAATTTAATCGCTGGCCCGATCGGACGTGGTCGGGAGGGACACTCGCACAACGCCTCCGGCGTTGGGTCGCAAGAACTTCAAAAGTCTCCGGCGAAATGCCCTCCCGCACGGAGCATCTTGCGCCGTCCGGTTCCTGCCGTCAAGTCCAGAGCGGCGGGTTTTCCACACTCACAGCTAAAAGCCAGTTACCCGGCGGATCGGCCCGATCCCCCGTCCGGGCGATCCCCCATCCCCCGCCCGCCCACCCGGCAAACCACCCGCCGCGGTCGATCATGAAGTTGGCGACGCCGACACCGGCGTGTCGCGCCGCCAACTTCATGATCAACGGGTGCGGCGGTGGGGTGGGTCAGCCGAGGAGGCCTGCGTCTCGGGCGGCGCGGAGGGACGGCTTGATGTGGTGGGTCGGACCGACCTGGTTGGCCACCGCGTCGATGGTCTTGAGGCCCTCGCCGGTGTTGAACACGACGGTCTCCGCCGTGGGGTCGAGCCGGCCGGACTCGACCAGCTTGCGCAGCACCGCCACGGTGACCCCGCCCGCGGTCTCGGCGAAGACCCCGGTGGTACGCGCCAACAGTCGGATGCCGGCGCGGATCTCGTCGTCGTCGGCGTACTCCATCCAGCCGTCGGTGCGACGGACGGCCTCGATGGCGTAGAGGCCGGCGGCCGGGTCGCCGATGTTGAGCGACTTGGCGATGCCGGTGGGCTTGACCGGGGTGATCGTGTCGGTCTCGGCGTGCAGGGCGGTGGCGATCGGGTTGCAGCCGGCGGACTGGGCGCCGAAGACCTTCCAGCCCTCGGCCGGCGCCTCGACCAGACCGATCTCGACCAGTTCGGAGAACGCCTTGTCAATCTTGGTGAGCAGCTCACCGCTGGCCATCGGGATGACCACCTGGGCCGGGATCCGCCAGCCGAGCTGCTCGGCCACCTCGTACCCGAGCGTCTTGGAGCCCTCCGCGTAGTACGGCCGGACGTTGACGTTGACGAACGCGGTGTCCTCAAAGTCGTCGGTCTCCACCAGCTCGCCGCAGAGCCGGTTCACGTCGTCGTACGAGCCGTCGATCGCGACCAGCTCACCGCCGTAGACCGCGGTGGTGACGACCTTGCCCTGCTCCAGGTCGCTGGGAATGAAGACCACCGACGGCACCCCGGCGCGGGCGGCGTGCGCGGCCACCGAGTTGGCCAGGTTGCCGGTGGATGCACAGGCGAACCGGGTGAAGCCGAGCGCCCGGGCGGCGGTGAGCGCCACCGAGACGACCCGGTCCTTGAACGAGTGGGTCGGGTTGGCGCTGTCGTCCTTGACCCAGAGCGGCGCGGTGATGCCCAGCTCGGCGGCGAGGTGCGGGGCCGCCACCAGCGGGGTGAGCCCCGGGTCGAGGGTGACCCGGGTGGCCGGGTCCTGACCGGCGGGCAGCAGCGCGGCGTACCGCCAGATGTTGTTGGGGCCGGCCTCGATCTGCTCACGGGTGACGGTGGCCAGGGCTGCGGCGTCGTAGTCGACCTCCAGCGGGCCGAAACACTCGTAGCAGGCGTGCTGGGCGGCGAGCGGGTAGCGGGCCGAACATGCGCGGCAGACCAGGGCGCGGGCGGGGCTGGCGGAGGTGTCGATGCCGGAGGCGGCGAGCGTCGACGTCATGTCGAGGGTCCTCTCATCTTTCCCCGCATCGCACGGTGCGGCGGGGACGGAATTGGCACCTGCCCCGCGGGTCGCTCAGCGGTGAGCGCGCGGGGTGGTTGCCGGGGCGTCGTCGGGCCGTATCCCTCAGCCCCTCTGGATGAGGTATGCAGTTGTGCCATCGAGTCTAGGCAACGCCGGGCGTCGCCTCCACCGCAGATCCCACGCTGTGAGCCGGCAGGACCGGACGGGTGGGGTCAGCGGGCGGCCACCGCCACCGGGTCGACCACCGCGACCGGGTCCGTCACCGCGGCCGGCCCGGGCTGGGACGCCACCCGGGCCCGGGTGGCAAGGTTCGCGGCGACCAGGGCGGCGATGGTGATCGCGGCCCCGACCAGCTCGACCGGCTCCGGCCGGTAGCCGCGGGCGATCTGCACCGCGAAGGTGGTCACCGGGACCACGTTCATGAACAGGGCGGCGTTGGCGGCGCCGAGCCGCTGCACGCCGGTGTTCCAGGCCAGCACCGCGACCACGGCGCCCAGGATCACGGCGTACGCCAACTGCGGGGCGACCGCCACGAGGTCGGCGGCGGCCGGCGCGTGCTGCCAGCCGATGCCGTCGGCGAGCACGCTCGCGGCGAGCATGGCGACTGTGCCGGCGAGCGCGGTGAGGGTGGTGTAACGCAGCGGCGACCAATCGCCGAACCGGCTGGCGCCGTGGGTGTAGATGGCCCAGCCGAGCACCGCGCCGATCATCATCAGACCGCCGAGGCCGAACTGACCGAGCCCGGCCAGGCTCCCGCGCGTGATCACCAGACCGACGCCGAGAAGCGCCACCAGGGAGAGGGCCAGCAGGAGCGGCTTCGGGCGTACGCCGTCCCGAGCCCAGCGGACCAGCTGGGTGATGACCGGGGTGGTCGCCACGAAGAGGGCGATCTGCTGCGGTGCGGCGTGCTCGAGCGCCAGGTTGGTGAGCACGTTGAAGCCGGCGAAGCCGACCACGCCGAGCACCACCACCTCGGCCGCTCGGCCCCCGAGCCGCAGCGCGCCGGCGCCCTCGCGGAGCAGCAGGATGCCGACCAGGATGACGGTGGCCAGCAGGTAGCGGGCGGTGGTCAGGTTGAGCGCGTCGACCCGGGTCAGCGCACTGGCCAGGATCGGGAACATCACTCCCCAGCTGAGCACGGCGAGTAACGGGTAGGCGGCGGCGCGGGATCGCATCGGCAGCTCCAATGTTCGAGTATCTTCGAACCAACGACACCGACCCTAGGGGGATGTTCGACAATTGTCGAACAACGGTTACACTGGTCACATGGAGCCGCACGAACCCGACCTGGCCGCCGTACCGGTCACCGCCGTGCTGGCCGCACTCGCCGACGACGTGCGGCTACAGATCGTGCGGGCACTCGCCGAGGGCGGCGAGCGCGCCTGCGGCACCTTCGAGTTCGGCGTCTCCAAGGCGACCCGCAGCCACCACCTGAAGGTGCTGCGCGAGGCCGGCCTGACCCGCACCCGCGCCGCCGGCACCAGCCGCTACGTCCGCCTCCGCCGCGACGAACTGGACCGCCTCTACCCCGGCCTGTTGAACGCGGTCCTCGCTCAGCCCAGCCAAGGCTGACGTCGACCGGGGGCGCCGGCCGACCGGCGGGGGCAGTGACGCCCGGCCGGGGCCGTGACGCCCGGCCGGGGCAGTCACGCCGGTCCAGATTTGGGGCAGCTCGACAGGGACGAACGACAGTTGACGCCGGGTCGACACGAGGGCGGGAGCTGTCGAGATCGAGGGGCCGGGCGGCGGTGCGAGGCCCACGTGGGCAAGGATCGGTGAATGATCTACCGCGACGCGGCAGCACCGCGACGGGCCAGCGTGGCGATCGCGATGGTGCTCGCGCTCGCCGCCTGCGCCCCCGCCGACCATCGCGGCCAGGCCGGGGACGGACCGAGCACAGCGCCCCAGCTCACGAGCATGCCCGGCCCGACGCCCTCGGCGTACGTCAGCCCGCCGTTCTGGTGCCCGGAGTCGGGCGTCCGGATCCGGTCGAGGGGGTCGGACGCCGCGATGGGGCTGCGCGCCCTCGGCCTGGAGCTGGTCAACTGCGGCGACCGTCCCTACCGGATCAAGGGATACCCGGCGCTGCGCGTGCTGGACGAGGACCGCAAGCCGATCATCCTGCGCGTGCTGCCCGGGGCGAAGGAGATCACGCCGGGCTTCGACCAGCCGCCCCTGCAGATCACGCTGCAAGCCGGTGAGCGGGCCGTCGCCACCGTGCTCTGGCGCAACCTCGTCACCGACGCGACCGTGCCCGCCACCAACGGGGAATACCTGCGGGTCGCACCCGCCGCCGGGCAGCCGGCCGAGGACGTCGACCCGGACGGCCCGGTTGACGTGGGCAACACCGGCCGGATCGGCGTCAGCGCCTGGAAGAAGGCAGAGCAGCCGTCCGCGCCGGTGCCGACGCGACCCGCCCCGCTGCCGGTGAGCCCACCGGACAGTCGGCTATGACGTGATGTCCTTGCGGGTGAAGCGCCAGAAGGCCAGCCCCCAGAACAGCGTCGCGTAGCTGATCGCCGAGATGCAGCCGCGCACCACGTCGTCGGTCTGCACCGGGGTCGAGAGCAGCCCCAGCCAGGCGGTGCTGAAGTGGGTGGGCAGGAAGTCGCGCAGCGCGCCGAGGGCGGTGATCTGGTCCAGGATGCTGGACAGGATCCAGAGCAGCACCGCGCCACCCACCGCGCCCAGCGCGGCGTCCGTGGTCACCGACAGCAGGAACGCCAGCCCGGCCACCACCAGCAGGACGACCGCCAGGTAGCCGAGCACGGCCAGCAGCCGGAGCAGCCCCTCGCCCGGCTCAAGCTCGGCGGCGACCGTGCTGCGCAGCGGCGACCAGCCGTAGCGCAGGGTGCCCGCGGCGAGTGCGGTGCCGGCCAGCAGCAGCAGAGCCAGCCCGGAGTACGCGAGCGCGACCACCAGCTTCACGGTGAGCAGCCGGGCCCGGGGCACCGGAATCGCCAGCAGGTAGCGCAGGCTGCCCCAGCTCGCCTCGCTGGCCACCGTGTCGCCACAGAACAGCGCGACGACGACCACCAGCAGGAACGACGCCGACACGAAGATCGAGAACAGGGTGAAGTTGAGCCCGCCGGACGTGGCCAGGTCGACCAGGCTGGCGAACTCGTTGTTGCCGTTGTCGTCGTCGCCCCCGGAGTTGAACTGGAAGGCGACCAGGATGATCAGCGGCAGCAGCACCATGAACCCGAGCGCCAGCTGGGTCCGCCGCCGGGACGCCTGCCGGCGGAACTCCGCGCCGAACGGCATCGTCGCCGACGGCCGGTAGCCCCGGGCCGCACCGGCCGGGTCGGTGACGCCCATCGGCGTCTCGACGGAAGAGCCAGCCATCACCGGTCACCGCTTCCCCGAGAGTTCTCGCCCACCAGGGCGAGGAACGCGTCCTCCAGGCGACGCCGGGGCACCACCCGGTCCACCCCGATGCCGGCGCGCACCAACTCGGCCACCACGTCGCTGCGAGCCGTGCCGTTGGTGTCGACCACCAGCTGACCGTCGCTCTCCGGCAGCACCCGGACCCCGTGCAGCCGGTCCAGCACCGCCCGCGCCGCCACTGGGTCGGTGACGTCGAAGAGGACGCTCGGCGACTCGCCCACTATCTCCTCCACCGGCCCGGACGCCACGATCCGGCCCTTGTTCACCACCACCGCGTGCGTGCAGGTCTGCTCCACCTCGGCCAGCAGGTGGCTGGAGACCAGCACCGCCCGGCCGTCCGTGGCGTACCGCTGGAGCACCCGGCGCATCTCGGCGATCTGCGGCGGGTCGAGCCCGTCGGTCGGCTCGTCCAACACCAGCAGCTCCGGCAGGCCGAGCATGGCCTGGGCGATGGCCAGCCGCTGGCGCATCCCGTGGCTGTAGTTCTTGATTTTCCGGTGCACCGAGTCGCCCAGTCCGGCGATCTCCAGCGCCGTGTCGAAGTGGGCGTCCGCCGCCGGCCGCCCGGTCGCCCGCCAGTACGCCCTGAGGTTCTCCAGGCCGGACAGGTGCGGCAGGAACCCGGGCCCCTCCACCAGCGCGCCGATCCGGGAGAGCACCGGCGAGCCGGGCACCAGCCGGCGGCCGAAGACGTAGATCTCGCCAGCGGTCGGCTGGGTCAGCCCCATCAGCACCCGCAGCGTGGTGGTCTTGCCGGCGCCGTTCGGCCCGAGCAGGCCCACCACCTGACCCGGATGCACCTCGAAGTCCACGTTCGACACCGCGACGAAGCCGTCCGCGTACTCCTTGCGCAGCCGGCGCACGGCCAGCGGCGTGCCCGCGTACTCCGGGTGCACCGAGCGGTCCTGCCGGCGGTGCCGGCGGCGGACCACGGCCACGACCACGACGAGGCCGATCGCGATGGCGGCGAGCAGGCCGGCGAGCACCCAGCGCCAGATCGTCGCCGTGGTGGGGATCGGCTCCCCGCCGACCGTGGGCAGGCTGACCGCGCCGTCCGCCGCCACCGTGTAGACGGTGGGCTGGGCCGGCGTCGTGTACGCCTGATCGGAGCTGGCCACCACCAGCCGCAGCCGGTGCCCGGCCTCGACCCGGCGGACGATCCCGGGCAGCGTCACGGTGACCGGGCGGGCGTCCTGCACCCGCTGCGGCAGGCCGGTGAGCCGGACCGGGGCGACCAGCCCGTTCGGCAGCGTGGCCGCGCCCTCCGGATCGACGTCGTAGAGCTTGACGAAGAGCACCGCCTCGCCGGTCGGTGAGGCAGCCCGCAGGGTGACGGTTGGCGCGCCCGCCACGTCGACCGCATCGGTCAGCGGCGCCGACTCGAACCGGGCGTGCTGGCCGGGCACGTCGCCGGCCACCCCGTCCAGCAGCGAGGCGAGCCCGCCTGCGAACGGCACCGAGGAGATGGCGGCCGGGCTGCCGTTCGGCGGGTTCGCGATCGGCTGGGCCGGGCCGGCGACGGCGACCTCCCGTCGGGCGTCGCCGGCCAGGCCCGGGTAGTCGGTCGCGCGGAAGCCGGTGGCGACCAGGCCCCGGTCGAGGGCGTCGAAGCCGGCGATCCGCGACCAGGTGAAGTCGTCGCCGGGCGCCTCACCCTCGCCCTTGACGTAGTGGTCGAGCCACTGGACCGTCAGGAACTTCACCCGGTCCGAGTCCGAACGGGGGCCCGCACCGCCGTCGTGCCCGCCGGTGAACCAGGCGACCCGCACCGGGGTGCCGGCGGCGGCGATGCCCCGCGCGTTGGCGTCCGCCTCGCCGAGGGGGAAGAGGGTGTCCGCCTCGCCCTGCACCAGCAGGGTGGGCGCCGAGATCCGGTCCAGTACGCCCGCCGGGCTGGACCGGCGCAGCAGGTCCACAGCGGCCTGATCGGCTCGACCGGTGGTGGCGATCCGGAGGTACGCGGCGCACACGTCGGCGGCGAACCGGCCGCACGACGGGTCGGCGGCACCCGCCGGAGCGCCACCGGGACCGGTACCCGGGCCGGCGCCCGGCCCCGGGCTGGGTGGGCCGGCGGAGGCCGGTGCGCCCTGCGGCTGGGCGGCGGTCCCGCCGGAGAGCCCGGCCGGGCCGCTGCCCACGTTGCCGCCCCCACCGAAGAAGAGACCGGCCCAGCCCTTCTTGAACACGCCCTCGGTCGGCGCCCCGCCGGTGCTCTCCGGCAGGAACGCCCGGGACAGGTCGTTCCAGGTGATCATGGGGACGATGGCGTCCACACGGCGGTCCTGGGCGGCCAGCAGCAGCGCCAACCCACCACCGTACGAGCCGCCGACCACGCCGACCTTCGGGTCGCCGGCACCGTCGGTGCGCACCTCCGGCCGGGCGGCGAGCCAGTCCAGCAGCCGTTGCGCGTCGCGTACCTCGTAGTCCGGGCCGTCCAGGTGGATCTCGCCGCCGCTGCGGCCGAAGCCCCGCGCGGTCCAGGTGAGCACCGCGTAGCCGCGCCCGACGAACTCCTCCGCGTCGGAGCGCACCGACTCCTTGGTGCCGCCGAACCCGTGCGCCAGCAGCACCGCCGGCACCTTCCGACCGGACGAGGCGTCGGTCGGCAGGTAGAAGGTCGTGTCCAGGTCCACCGGCTGGTCACCGGCCGGTCCGGAACGGACCGTGAGCATCGCGCTCTCGGTGCGTACGCCCGATCCCTGCGGCCACACCGCCCAGGTCACGGCGGCCGCCAGGAGCACGACGACCACCGCTGCGGCGATCGCTCGGCGGCGGGTGGGCAGGGCACGCCGGAACCACGCGGCCGGCGACGGCGATCTCATGCGGCACACGGTACGGGCCGCAGGCTGAGCGTTGCCTGAGATCCGCCGTGCGTCCGTCCGGTTGCCCCGATCGGCGGTCCGGGGAGGTGCGACCGCGCACCGTCGAAGGCGGCACAGTGAGTTGAGTTCGGATCACGTGAATTCCGATCTTCGGCGAATATCCACCTCGATCCCTTCATGTCACACCCGCCGATGGGACACAGCGTGCCGGCAACACGGACGAACGGTGACATCGCTCGAACTGACGCAAACCTGACTCACCGGCAACCGGTTCGCCCACGGACGATTCGGCTAGTTTTCCGGTCCGGTGCATGGGACTCGTCGGCGAACCCGACACCGCGCCGAGCCCCAGCCCGACGCCGGAGGAGACACAGATGACAGTCCCTGCGCCACGGGCCCGCCGACGGCCGTCCATGTGGGGCCGACTGCTGCCGCTGCTGCTCGTCGCGGCGCTGCTGGCGCCGGTGGGTCTACTCCTGACGCAGACCTGGCGGCAGACCGGTGACAACCGCGACCTGGCCGCCCGGGAACGACTCGGCGTGCAGTACCTCCGCGCCCTCGCCCCGGTCACCGACGCCCTGGTCGAGGCCCAGTCCGCCGCGGTCAACGGCCGCCCCGCCCCCGGCGACGCGCTGATCCGCGCGGTCGAGGACGCCGCCGCGGTGGACGCCCGGACCGGCACCGAGCTGCGCAGCCAGGAACGCTGGGCCGGGCTGCGGGCCAAACTGGAGGCGCTGCGTGACCGCAGCCCCACCGACGCCGAGTCCGCCTACACCGCGTACGGCGAGGTCACCGATCTGCTGCTGGCCCTGCACCGCAAGGTCCGGGAAAGCTCCGGGCTGGTACGCGACCCGGGGGCCGACTCCTTCTTCCTGCAGAACAGCGCCGGCCAGGAGCTGCCCGAGGCGGTGGTGGCCGCCGGCCGGCTCGCCGACCTGGGCACGCTCGCCCCTCGCCGGCCGGCCGCCGAGCAGACCCGCAGCCTGATGGAGCTGACCGGCCTGCGGGTGGCCGCCCTGACGCCCGCCACCGACCTGGTCGACAACCTGCGTTCCGCGGTGGACAGCTCGGAGAGCACCGACCTGGGCGCGAACGTGCTGACCCCGCTGGACACCTACCAGCGCTCGGTGGAGGCGCTGGCCGCGTACTCCGCCCCGGCCCCCGGCACGGGCGCGGTGGACCCGGTCCGGCTGGCGGCCGCCCGGCTCGACACGCACACGGCCGCCCTCCAGCTCCAGCCGGTCATCCTCAGCGAGCTGGACGCCCTGCTGGTCGAGCGGATCGACGGGCTGGACCGGGACCGCTGGCTGGCCGCCGGCGCCGGGGCCGCCGCCGTGCTGCTGCTGGTTTGGCTCGCCGCGTTGCTGATCGCCGCTGGCCGTCGGGCCCGTCGCCGGGCCGCGATGCCCGCACCGCGCGCGGACAGCCCCGACATCCCGCCATCGGGCGACCCCTGGCACCCGGCGGTCCACACCGGCCGACCAGGTGACCCGCGGCCGCTGCAAACGGTCGGCGCGACCCGCGACCCGGAATCCGCCCAGTGGGGGCCGTCCGATGCTGCTCGGTAGGCTCCGGATCCGCGGCAAACTCGCCCTGCTCGTGGTGATCCCCCTGCTCAGCATGGTCGGCCTCGCCGTGCCCGTGGTGCTGGACCGGGTGGCCGCGGCGCAACGCGCCAGCGACATCGCCGAGCGGGTGCGGCTCGCCAGCCGGGTCGGCAGCCTCGTGCAGGACCTCCAGCAGGAACGCATCCTCTCGGTCGGTTTCCTGCTCGGCCGGGTGGAACGCGCCGAACTGGTCCGCAAGACCGCGGACGTGGACGACCGGGTCGCCGACCTGCGGGCCGGGGGGAGCGACGCGCTGACCGACCAGGTCGACCACGCCCTGTACGGGGTGTCCAGCCTCATCGACATGCGGACCGCCGTCCTCGCCCGGGCCGCGAGCCCGACGCAGGTGATGGACGCGTTCGGCCCGGTCAACCGAGGAATGATCGAGTCGCTGCGGCTGTCGTTCAGCGTGGACACCGACACCCGGCCGGGCCGCCAGGTGCTCGCCCTGGACGGGCTGCTGCGCGCCGACGAGGGGCTGGGCGCCTGCGCCACCCTGATCGTGCTGGTCAAGGCGACCGGCAGCGCGCAGGCCAGCGCCGGGTACGTGGCGTGCATGGCCGCCCTCCAGGTGGACAACCAGCGCTTCCGCAGTCTGATCACGCCCGAGCAGTTCGCGGTCGCCCGGCTCAACGACGTGGCCGTGGCCGCCCGTACCAGCGCGGACTTCCAGGTCACCAGCGCCCAGGACCCGGCCGGTGCGATCCGCCACGTTCCACTTGACGTGCTCTTCCCGTCCGTCCGCTCGATGATCCGGCTCGGCCAGTTCGTGGAGAAGAAGCTGGTCGCCGACGTACTCGCCGAGGTGACCGCCGAGCAGCGGCGGGCGCTGACCGCCGCGTACCTCGTCGGAGGCGCCGCGGCGCTGATCCTGGCGGTGGTGGTGCTGCTCAGCACGGCCGTCGCCCGTACGGTGGCCCGGCCGCTGACCCGGCTCACCCGCTCCGCCGACCGGGTCGCCCGGGTCGCCGAGGCGGAGCTGGTCCGGGTCACCGACGACGAGGCGGAGAGCGCCCAGCCGGTCCGGCTGGATCCGGTGGACATCCGGGCCAACGACGAGATCGGCGACCTGGCCCGGGCCTTCGACCGGGTACAGAGCACCGCGGCCCGGCTGGTCGAGCGGCAGGTCGCCGGTCGGCGCAACGTGGCGCAGATGTTCGGTCACGTCGGGCGGCGCACCCAGAACCTGGTGGGCCGGCAGCTCGCGCTGATCGACCGGCTGGAGCAGCAGGAGGTCGACCCGAGCCGGCTGGAGCACCTGTACCGGCTCGACCACATCTCCAGCCGGCTGCGGCGCAACGCCGGCAGCCTGGTGGTGCTCTCCGGGTCGGCCGGGTCGGACGCGCACACCGCGCCGGTGCCGCTGGCCGACGTGGTCCGGCTGGCCCTCGGCGAGATCGAGGATTACACCCGGGTTGAGGTGCGGGTGCCGGCAGGCATCTCGGCCGCGCCGGCCGTGGTCGGCGACCTCGTCCTGGCGCTGGCCGAGCTGATGGAGAACGCCACCATCTTCTCCCCGCCGCACACCCGGGTGCTGGTGGCCGGTGAGGCGTCCGGGCTCGGTGCCCGGATCACGGTGGTGGACCGCGGCATCGGGATGGCCGAGCAACGGCTGGCCGAGGAGAACGCACGGCTCACCCGCCGGGAGCGGCTCGACCTGGCACCGACCGAGGTGCTCGGGCTCTTCGTGGTGGGCCGGTTGGCCCGCCGCCACGGCTGGGGGGTGAGCCTGGCCGCCACCGACGGCGGCGGGGTGACCGCCCAGTTGGAGATCCCACCGGCAGCGCTGGTGCTACGCCGGGCCGACCGGGCCGGGGCCACCGTCGCCCGGGCCACCGTGCCGGACCGTGATCGGCGCTCGCCGGCCGCGCTCGATCACAGCCGGGGCGCACGATCGCTCACGGCCACCGCGGCGCCCGCCGGCTTCGCCTCGGACCTGCTCAGCCGGGCCACCCGCAGCCTGGAGTCCGGTGCGTCCTGGGACGCGTTCGGCACCGGGGACCCGGCCGGCACCGGTGCCACCACGACGGCGCCCGCACCGGTCGACCTCCCGGTCACCGACGCGGGCCTGCCCCGACGACCGGGGCGCGGGGCGAACGGTGGCGGCCCGGGCATCGCCGGCGCCGGCGTCGGCCACCCGGACCGCACCGTGCCGGGGCCTGCCCCGGGAAGCCCGGGACCATCGGGTACGCCGACCGGCCCCCGGGTCCGGCAGAGGGTGCCCGGCGCCAGCCTGCCCGCCGCTTCCGCGCCGGTCGGGCCGGTGGACGCCACCGGCGCCGACCCGGCCGCCGCCCGCGCGCTCGTCGAGGCGTTCCAGTCCGGCGTACGACGGGCCGAGCTGAGTGCCGCCCCGGGTACCGGTCACGCCGTCGGGCACTGGTCGGTGCGGACCGTCGCCGACCCGACAGCCGGTGCCGGGCCTGCGGCGGCGGACCCGAGCGTGACGGTCGACCTGCCCGCCACTCCGGGTGGTCTCGGCCCCACGGTGGCCGACACCGCCGGCCCGGCCGGGGCGACGCCGGGCCGGCCCCGGCTGAGCCGGCGGGTCCCCGGGACGAACATCACCGCCGCCCCGCCCCCTCAGCCGCCCAGCCCACATCTCGGCGACCCGGCCGAGGTCCGCGATCTCATCACCGAATTCGAGGCGGGCGTCGCCCGCGCCCTCCGCGAAGTCAGCCCAGACCGCCGGAACGAAGAAGGATCATCACGGTGACCAGCCCCTTTCTGCACGACAACGTCGACCACCAGAGCCAGTCCGGCGCCGCCGGGGACCTCAGCCCGGAGGCCCGCACGTTCAACTGGCTGCTGGACTCCTTCACCTCCAGCACGGCCGGGGTGCTGGAGGCGATAGCGGTCTCCTCGGACGGCCTGCTGATGGCCATGTCGGCGATCAAGGACCGGTCCAACGCGGAGCGGCTGGCCGCCGTGGTCTCCGGCATGACCAGCCTCGCCGGCGGGGCGGCCAGTTGGTACGCCCTCGGCGGCCTCAACCGGGTCATCGTCGACATGGCCGACGGTTACCTGCTGATCAGCGCGATCAGCAGCGGATCCGTGCTCGGCGTGGTCGCGGACCGGTCGGCGAACCTGGGCACCGTCGCGTACGAGATGACGCTCTTCGCCGGGCGGGCCGGTGGCGCCCTCACGCCGCGGCTGATCGTCGAGCTGAAGAACGCCGTCCAGCAATGACCCGCGACGTCGCCGGCGGGGATCCGGATCCGAGGCCCGGGGCCCGGATCCGTCCCTACCTGCGTACGGCGCCCTCGACCGAGGTCGGGGGGTCGGCGGTACCGGCGCCGGACGCGGGTGATGGCTGGCCCGCCGGTCCCCGGCCGTTCGTGCTCACCTCCGGAAGGGTGGCGGGCGCGGACCCGGCGATCGGGCTGGAGACGCAGGTGACCGTCCGTCCGGACAACGGCCCGTGGACCGCTCCGCCGGCCGTTCCGCTGGCACCGGAGCTCCAGGCGATCATCGCGCTCTGCGCCGAGCCGATCTCGGTGGCCGAGCTCTCGGCCCGTTCCCGGCTGCACTTCGGCGTGACCCGGGTCCTGGTCGGCGACCTGCGTGCCGCCGGGCACCTGGATGTGCACGTCACCGACGCCGACCACGCCTTCGACCCCGACCTCATCCTCCGAGTGATTGATGGACTCCGTGCGATCTCCTGAATGGCCGGTCGCCCCGCTCGGGGGACTCGCCGGCAACAGCGCCACCGCCCGCTACGGCACCTCGCCGGGCATCGGCGGCCCCGCGCTCGGGCGCACCGGCCCGCCACCGACCGCGCCACCTCCGCCGTACGGGCTGCCGACCGGCACCGGGTCGACGCCACCACCGGCCCACCGGCCGCCGGCCGCGCCACCCGTCCCGGTCAAGATCCTGATTGCCGGCGGGTTCGGGGTGGGCAAGACCACCACGGTCGGGGCGATCTCCGAGATCGCGCCATTGACCACCGAGGCCGAGATGACCAGCGCCGGAATCGGCGTGGACGACCCGGGCGCCCGGTCGACCAAGACCACCACCACGGTGGCAATGGACTTCGGTTGCGTGACCATCGAACGAAGCCTGAAGCTGTACCTGTTCGGCACTCCGGGGCAGGCCCGGTTCGGCTTCATGTGGGAGGACCTCGCGCGGGGCGCGCTCGGCGCGCTGGTCGTGGTCGACAGCGCCCGGCTGGACGACTGCTTCCCGGCGATCGACTTCTTCGAGCGGGCCGGTCTGCCGTTCGTGGTCGGGGTCAACGCCTTCGACGGGCGGCTGGCCCTGGAGCTGGGTGAGATCCGGTGGGCGCTGGCCATCGGGGACCATGTACCCCTGGTGCAGTTCGACGCCCGGGACCGGCTCTCGGTGCGGGACGCCCTGCTGGTCGTCCTGGATCGTGCGCTGGACCGGGCCACCCGGGACAGGAGGGCCTGAGCCGACCGGCTCCGGCCGTGGCGGGAAGGGGTGATCTGGTGAGGGGCGACCTGGACGAGACGCTGGCCCGGCTGGCACGGCGCGAGGAAGCGCTGCGCCGGCGGGCCAACGACCGTGACGAGACCGCGACACCGCCGGGTCCGGCCGGTGGACCGGCCGACCCCGCAGGCGGCCGCACCGACGCCCGCAACGCCGGGCCGGACACCTACGGCGAGGTGGGCGGCTGGGGCCCGGTCGAGGAGGTGGCCGAGGCGGTACGCCAGGTCGTCGGTGCCCACCCGGGGCTGGCGGTGACCGTCCGCGTCGAGCACGCCGGACGGACGTACCCGCTGCTGATCTCCTGGGACGGCCCGCACGTCACGGTCGGTCCGGAGCCCTTGGCGGCCCCGGTGGAACCCCCACCGGCGTGGCCGCTGTCCGGCCGGACGGTGCCGGCCTGGGCACCCGGCCCGAACGGGTTGACCCCGGACCCGGCCGCCCGGCTGGCCGAGCTGATCCGGCGGGACCCGTCGCTGCTGGACGAGCTGGATCCCCGGCGCTGACCCGCGGGACCGGCTGACGGCGGCTACGGTCGGGCGATGGCGCAACCCGACCTGACCCTCACGGCCAGCCTGCGGCCGGCGGCGCTGGACGCCCGGCGGGGCGTCGTCCGGCTGCACCCGGAGGTGCTGACCGCGCTGGGGCTGCGGCCCGGCGACCCGGTCCGGCTGGCCGGCCGACGGGAGACGGCCGGAATCGTGGCGGCGGCCAAGCCGGGCGCGAGCCCCGCCCTGCTGTACGCCGACGACCTGACGCTGGGCAACCTCGGCCTGCACGACGGCGGTCAGGTGCGGGTGACTCCGGTGCCGCTGACCCCGGCGAGCCGGGTCACTCTCGCCGGGCCGGTGGAGGTGGTGGCGGCGGTCAGCCCGGAGATGCTCCGGCTCGCCCTGCTGGGCAAGGTGGTCACCGCCGACGACGACGTCTCGCTGTTGCCGCAGGACGTGTTGCCGGACGCCTCGGTGCGCAGCCTGATCGAGGCGGCCCGACGCAGCCTCGCCAACACGGTCGGGTTCGCCTGGACCAGCACCCTGCTCACCGTGGTCGCGGTCGAGCCGGCCGCTGGCGCGCTGGTCACCATGGACACGCTGGTCGGCTGGGAGCACGGCCGGGCGACCCACGGCGCCGTCCCCGGTCGGCTCGCCCCGGCGGAGGGGTCCTTCGGGGGGCCCGGCGGTCGCCGGCCGGCTGAGGCTCCGGGCGGTGCCGCGGTGGGTCCGCTGGAGGAGGACGACGCGCCCGACGTCGACGAGCTGCCGGGGCTGCGGGCCCAGGCCGAGGAGCTGACCGAGCTGCTCGACCTCGGCTTCCACCACCGGGAGGTGCTGGGCCGGCTGGGCACCACCATCTCGCTGGGAGTGCTGCTCGGCGGGCCGGCCGGCTCCGGAAAGTCGGCGCTGGTCCGGGCGGTCGCGGCCCGGGTCGGTGCCCGCGTCCACCCGCTCTGGGCACCCGAGGTGGCCGCGCTGGCCAACCAGGCCGCCGCCGACCGGCTGCGTGCCGTGGCGGCGGCGGTCCGCGCCGACGGGCCGGCGGTGCTGCTGGTCACCGATGTGGAGGCGATCGCCCCGGCGGATGAGCCCGGCCCGGTGGCGACGGTGTTCCGCCAGGTGCTCGCGGAGACCGTCCGGTCGGGTGCCGCCGTGGTGTGCACCACCGGCCGGCCGGAGGCGGTCGACCCGGCGCTGCGCGCGCCGGACCTGCTGTCGCTGCGGATCAGCATCCCGCTACCCGACCCGGCGCTGCGCCGCGAGCAGCTCACCGTGCTGACCCGGCAGGTGCCGCTGGCCGACGACGTCCGGCTCGACGAGGTGGCCGGGCGTACCCCCGGGTTCGTCGCGGCGGACCTGGCGGCGCTGGTCCGGGAGGCTGGGGTACGCGCCGCGCTGCGCCAGAAGTCGGCCGAGACGCCGACCGTGTCGATGGCCGACTTCACCGCCGCCCTGGAGGTGGTCCGGCCGACCACGATGGCCGCCTCCACGCTGGAGCTGGCCTCGGTGACGCTGGACGACGTGGGTGACCTGGTCGAGGTCAAGCAGACGCTGAGCGAGTCGGTGCTCTGGCCGCTGACCTACCCGGACACCTTCGCCCGGCTCGGCGTGCAGCCGCCGCGCGGTGTGCTGCTCTACGGGCCGCCGGGCTGCGGCAAGACGTATCTGGTCACCGCGCTGGCCGGCTCGGGTCGGGCGAACGTGCTCTCGGTGAAGGGCGCGGAGCTGCTCTCCAAGTGGGTGGGTGAGAGCGAACGCGCGGTCCGTGAGCTGTTCCGCCGGGCCCGGGAGGCAGCCCCGACGTTGATCTTCCTGGACGAGGTGGACGCGCTGGCGCCGGTCCGTGGCCAGACCAGCGACGGCGGGACCACGGACCGGGTGGTCGCCGCGCTGCTCACCGAGCTGGACGGGGTGGAGACGCTGCGCAACGTGGTGGTGGTCGGCGCGACGAACCGACCGGACCTGGTCGACCCGGCGCTGCTGCGGCCGGGACGGCTGGAGCGGCTGGTCTACGTGCCGCCGCCGGACGGAGCGGCCCGCGCGGACATCCTGCGGGCCGCGTCCCGGCACGTGCCGCTCGCGCCGGACGTCGACCTGGCCGCACTCGGCGAGGAGTTGGACCGGTTCTCCGCGGCCGACTGCGCGGCGCTGCTCCGGGAGGCGGCGCTGGCCGCGATGCGTGAGTCGTTGGCCGCGGCCACGGTCACCGCCGCGCACATCGCCACAGCGCGGCGCCGGGTCCGTCCGTCGTTGGACCCGGCTCAGGTCGCCTGGCTGGCCCGGTACGCCGCCGATCGAGGGTGATCAGATCAAACTGACCCGGGAGTCAACCTTTCGTCGTACCCAGGGTGTTCCTAGGACGTCACATCCTCAGTGGAGACATCCACGACGAGTCAGGCGGTGTTCCTTGCGCAAGCTGCTCTCGCTTCTCTTCGTTCCCCTGGTGGCGGCGGCCACCCTCACCACGGTCGGTGCACCGGCAACCGCCCATCCGGCAAAGCCGTTTCCGGCCCGGATCGCCCTGCCCAACGGGTTCACCCCCGAGGGTTTGACGATCGGCCGGGGCACCACCGTGTACGTGACCTCCATTTTGGACGGAGCGGTGTGGCGCGGTGACTTACGTACCGGGCGTGGTTCGGTGCTGATCCCGGCCGTGCCGGGCAAGGACAAGGCCGGCCTGAAGCTCGACCCGCAGGGCCGGCTGTGGACCGCCGACTTCTCCGGTGGCGGCGCCAGCGTCTACGACGCCGAGACCGGCGCCCAACTGGCCCACTACCAGTTCACCGACGAGCCGGGCAGCTACGTCAACGACCTCGTGATCACCAAGCGCGCGGTCTACTTCACCGACTCGGGCCGGCAGGTGCTGTACGTGGTGCCGCTGGGCCACGGTGGCCGGCTGCCAGCCGCCACGGCCTTCCGGGTGCTGCCGCTCAGCGGACCGGCTGCGACGCTGGACGCCTACCACAACGGGATCGTGGCACTGCCCGACGGCGACCTGCTGGTCGCACAGATGCTGCCCGGCCGGCTGGTACGCATCGACCCGCGCACCGGCGGCAGCCGCCTCGTCGACCTCGGTGGCTACTCCGTGGAGCGGGCCGACGGTCTGGTGCTGCGCGGCCACACCCTCTACGTGATCCGCAACCTCACCAATGTCATCGCGGTGGTCCGGATGAACAGCGGCTACACCGCCGGGGTGGTGCAGCGGGAGATCACCGGCCCGCAGCTGCGGTCGCCGGCCACCGGTGACCTGCTCGGCTCGGCGTTGTACGTGGTGAACGGTCGCTTCGACGTGGAGTCCACGCCGGACACCGACTACGACATCGTCCGCGTGCCGGCCTGATCCCAGCGGCCGGCGGCAGCCCCCTTCCGGGGTTGCCGCCGGCCGTCAGTCGGTGGGGAGCAGCGGACCGAGTGGGCCGAGGTCCAGATTGAGGTCCTCGGGTGCCAGGCCGAAGTGCTCGCGCAGCCCGACCATCTGCTCCTCCAGCGCCATCAGCGTCACCCCGATCCGCTCGATCTGCTCCTCGGTCAGGTCACCGAGGTCGACCCGGCGCAGCGCCTGCCGCTCCATCAACTGCCGCAGCAACTCCACGATCGTGAGCACCAGGCTGGCCAGCCCTCGCTCGACCGAGTCGCGGTCCACCGCGATCCGGCGGTCCAGCGGGGTGACCCGGGGCGGCCGCCACGACTCCGCGCCCAGCGCAGCGGCCAGCTCCGTCGCCTCGTCCCGCCCGGTCATCCGGCGTCCTCCGGCGGGGCCAGCGCGCCGACCGAGGCGACCAGCGCGCGCAGCGAGATCCGGACGAGGTCCACGTCGGCGATGGCCAGGGTGAGGTCGCCGCTGATCACGACCCCGGTGGCGAGCACCCTGTCGAGCAGGTCCACCAGGGCCACCGGCCGGTAGGCCAGCGGATCGTCCGCGCTGCTCGGCGCGAGCGCGGTGGTCACCAGGGCTCCCGTACGGTGTGCGCCGGCTCCGGCCGTTCCGTGACGAAGGAGTACGCCGGCCACGGCCCGGTCAGCTCCAGCCGGATCTCCGGATGCCGGCTGCCCAACGCGGCGACCAGGTCGGTGAAGCCGGGCAGCGCCGCGAGGTCCACCAGGTACGCCCCGTTGAGCACCATCGGGGTGGACGCCCCGGAGAGCCGCCGGTCCTGCGGCGCGTGCCGCCGGCCGGCCACGGCCAGCTCGCACAACGCGGCGTGCACCGTGTCCGCCGCCGCGCTCGCCGCCTGCTGGCCCTCCTCCCGGGCGGTCAACTGTGCCCGGCGCCGCCGCAGGTACGCCGTCCCCACGCCGCCCGCCCCGACCGGCTCGGCGCTCGTACGGGCCGCGCCCGGCACCAGGAAGCCCTTCACGCCCCACTCGCCGCGTCCGGTGAGGCGGTCCAGGGTGGCGACCAGCTCGCCCCGGCACGCGGCGAGGGACCCGGCCACCCGCTCGTCGTCGGTGTGCACGGTGGCGAGCCGGGCCGGCACCACCGGTCCCCGACGGGCCAGCGCCTCGACCACGCCGTGGTGCGCCCGGGCCGCCCGCTCCAACCACGCCAGGTCCTCCAGGTTGCGGCGCAGCGGCTGCTCGCCGTACTCGTCCAGCGGCGCGGTGCTGACCACGGCGACCAGGCCGGAGGCGGACACCGCCCGGACCGGGGCGCCGTCCATCCCGGCGATCGCCGCCAGCGCCGCCGGATCGGCGTCCCGGACCACGCCGTGCAGCCAGGCCCCGGCCGTCGGGGCGGGCCGGTCAGCGGCTACCTCAGCCGTCGAACTCATTCCACTCCTCCAGTTCGGCGTCCCGGCGACGCGCCCGGGCCGCCACCCGGGGCCGGCGCTCCGCCTCGACCTGCTCCGGGTCACGCGGTCCCGGCTCCACCGGGGGCCGGGCCCGCGAGCTGAGCCACGGGTCGTGCTCCCACCAGTCGATGCCGATCTGCCGCGCGGTGTCGACCGACGCGATGACCAGCCGCAGTTTCAGCGTCAGCAGCTCGATGTCGAGCAGGCTGACCCGGATGTCACCGGCGATCACGATGCCCCGGTCGAGGACCCGCTCCAGGATGTCGCCCAGGTTGGCCGGCTCGTGGCCGGCGGGCAGAACCTGGCCGGAGTTCTGCACGACCGACGGAGCCTGCGGTCTGGTCATCTCAGCCCACCTCGCCCTTTCCGCGCTGGTAGCGACGCACCCGCCGGTAGCCCAGCAGTCCCCCCTCGATGTCGAGTTCGACCTCGTAGAGGCCGAGCAGATCGGTCGAGGCGGGAATCCGGTGGTCCTCGACCACCTCGACCCCGATCAGCCAGCCGTCGTCGGTGGCCTGAAGCGAGGTGGTCCCGACCGGGTCCCGACCGGTCAGCTCGACGACCTGGCGCAGTCCTTCCCGGGCCGCCTCCGCGGCCGACACCGGCTCGACGTACTCCTCCTCGTCGTACTGGTCTGCGTCGCCGCTCTCCGGCTCCCGCCGGCGGGCGCGTTCGTCGCCTTGGATTGCCACCCCGCTCACCTTCCCCGCCGCCGGTCCGGGTCACCCGGCCGGTCCGCACGCCGTCGCTGGCCGGTCTCCCGCAGCCTCCGGGCGCGGGCCGGGCGGTTCCCCGCCCGGCCCGCGTCCGGGGCAGCACTACGAGCGGCGCCGCCACCCGTGCCGGTCAACCGGTCCAGGACCTGCTGCTGTCTCAGGTCACGCTCCTGCGAGGTGATGTCGCCAGCGGCCGCCGCCGCGTCCAACTCCTCCAGCTCACGCCGAATGTTGGCCGGGTCGTACCGCTGTGCCTCCGCCTCCCGCGCGATCACCTTCACCACCGCGGTCAGCCCTCGCATCGGGGCGTACGGCAGCGTCAGCAGCCCCCAGAGGATGTCCATGCGTCACTCCACCAGCTGATGCGCGCTGACGAAGTCGTACGGGGCGAGCGGCCCGAGCAACCGCATTCGGATCACGTCCCGCCGCTGCTCGGCGAACTCCTCCACCGCCTCGACGAACTCCTCCTCGCGGTCGACGTCGACCAGGAAGGCGGCGTTCACCGCGTCCAGTTCGTTGCTCGGCGGGCGCGGTGCGTTCGAAACCGACAGCGGAACGAGCGTGTCGATCAGCTGCCGGCTCTCCGCCTCCCGGCGCAGCTCAACCGCCTGGCTGATCATCTCGCCAAGTCGGATCCGCTGCTCCCGGGTGGCCGCCTCGGACAGTCCCCGCACCTGGTCGGCGAGGTCCGCGGCGGCCGGGCTCCCGGCGAGAATCTCGGCGATCAACTCCTGCTCGTCGTAGCGGCCGTGCACCGTGTACTGGATCCGATCCTCCAACTCGTCGAGCGCCGCCGCGAACCGGTCATGGTGCGCGTCGAGCAGGTCGGCCACCGCGTCCGGCCCGGTGACGACCGTGCCGAACCGCACCGGGAGCACCGGCGCCACTGCCGCCGTCCCGTCCAGCAGTTGCTGGTACGCGGTCAGGTCCGCCGGCCGGCCCAACGCTTCCTCCAGCCCAACCTCGCTGACCAGCGCGGCGAGCCGGCCCTGCCGGACCACGTCCACCTCGCCCGGCGGGTCGCCGACACCGACGGCATCCGGGGTCGGCTCCACGTCGGAGGGGACGATGCCGTAGACGAAGAGCCCGATCTCGTCGGCCATCTCAGCGCTCCTCGTCCCGCCGTCGGCGCGGTCGAGGCCGGTCCCGGTCCCGGTCCGAGCCGAGCTCGCCGACCGCGTCCTTCACCGCACCACCGATCGCCCCGACGGTCTTGCCGAGACCGGCGGCGGCCTTGCCGGCGCCAACGGCTCCCGAGGCGCCGCCGACCAGGTCCGGGAGCCCCTTCTGCTTCTTGGGCGTGATGTCGAGCCGATCCACCGCCTCAGCGAACCGCAGGTACGTTTCGACGCTGGCGACGACGATCCGGGCGTTGATCTCCAGAAGTTGGATGCCGACCACGGCGACCGAAACCTGGGCGTCGATCACCACGCCCTTGTCCAGCACGGTCTCCACGACGTCGGCCAGCCCGGAGGACGAGCCACCTCGCTCCAAGGCGCTGCCGGCCTGGGCACCGCTCGTCGCGACGCTCATTCGCCCCGCTCCTCTCGCCGACGGCGGACCACCGGGCGCCGAGGCGCCTCCGGGGCACGCCGGGCGGCCGGGCTTGGACGCTGCGGCTCATCGCGCGGCTGCGAACGACGGGCGCGCTCGGGTGCCCGACGACGCGGCGGCGGCTGTTCCTCCTCCGGCTCCTCGTCCTCGTACTCCTCGTCGTACTCGTCCTCGTACTCGTCGTACTCCTGCTCCGGAGGGCGACGCCGTTCCGGCGGCCGGCGGCGGCCCCGCTCGGGCTGGCGGGCGCGCCGCTCCTGCTCGGGCTCCTCCTGCTCCTCCGGCGCCGGCCCTTCCCGCCCCCGCTGTTCCTGCTGCTCGCGCTGTTCCTGCTCCTCGCGCAGGGCGGTCTCGTGGTCCTTGACCACCTGGGAGTCGCGGATCTCGCCGCGCCAGCCTTCGACCGAGTCGGGGTCGAGCGCGGTCTGGGTCATCACGTGCCGGACGAAGTGCTTCAACTCCAGCCGCGCCCGGCGGCCCTGGGCCCGCCAGAGGTTGCCGGTGTGCTCGAAGAGCCCCTGCGGGTGGTACTCCAGCACCACCAGGATGCGGGTCAGGTCGGGGGTGATCTCGTGGAAGCTGACGGTGCCGTCGACCGAGCCCTTCTCACCCTTGGACCGCCAGTGGATGAGCCCGTCCGGCACCTGCCGGACGATGGTGGACTCCCAGGTGCGATGCGACCAGAAGACCCGCGCCTTCCAGGTCATCTTCTCGTCGGAGTCGTTCTCGGCCTGCTCGACCTTCTTCATGAAGCTCGGGAAGTCGCCGAACTGCGTCCACTGGTTGTACGCGGCCCGCACCGGCACGCCGACCTCGATCGTCTCGACGATGTTGGTGACCTTCAGCTTCTTGCCGCCCTTGCCGCCGCCCTTTCCGCTAACGCGGCCCAGAGCCGACATCACCTTCTCCTTACCGCCGGCCATCCCGGCATGAACCATCGCCTTCACCGGTGAGTGACCCTCGGCGAGCTTCTGCGCGCCGGTCGCGGCGGCGATCAGACCGGGTCCGCCGCCCTGGCGCGCGTACTCACTGAGCCGGCCGGTCGCGCCGGTGATCCGCTCGTTCACCACCGTCATCGCCCGCTCGCCGATCGCCTCGGCCAGGTTGCGAACCTCGTCGGCCAACTGGCCGCGGAGCTTGTCACCAAGTCCGCCCGGGTTGGTGTTTCCCGCCATGGTCACCGCCCCCGCCGCTGACCGGCCGCCGCGTCGTCCCGGCCGGTCTGGTTCGCCGTGTCGCGGTCGTCGTCGCGACCCGCGTCGTCCTCGCGGCCCGTGTCGTCGCCGGCACCGCTCTGGTCTCCGGAACGGCGGCGCAGCGCGTCGGCCGAGCCGCGCAGCCGACCGGTGAGCGCGTCGACGCTGCTGCCGGCCGCCGCGCTGGCGGCGGCCCGGCCCGCGTTCACCAGTGGCCCGCCGAGCTGGCTCAGGTTGCTCAGATGGGGGGACGAGTGCAGCACGTCGCTGCCGCGCTTCAGCAGCCCGCCGGGGGCCCGACTGGCCCGACCGGCGGCGACCGCGGCGGCCAGGGTGAGTGCGGTACGCAGCTTGCGGCGGCGGCCCAGCAGGTAGCCGAAGCCCACCGCCAGCCCGATTCGTGTTCCGGTCTTCATCAGTTCTCCTTCGTTCCCCGGAGGTCCGGACGCCTGGCGATGGGGCCAGAAGGGGCTACCGGGGAATAGCGCGAAGCATGCCTTCGGTCAGACGTCCCGTATCTGCGGACCCGGCGGGCAGTACCCGGCGGCATTCCGCCGAAACCATTCCGGCAATTTCCGGATGCGTCCGCGCACGCCAACAGGAAATGCGGGAATGGACGCCCCAATACGGACGTTCAGGCGGCAAACACCAGGCAGAACGACAGAGAAGGCGAAACTTCAGAATCGTTTCAGAGTGCTGGTGGCGTCGAATCGAGGCAGATTTCGGCACGCACCTTGCCGGCGTCCTCGCGCAGTTTCGCACCGCACTTCTTCAGTACGCCGACCGCGGCGACGTTGTCCGCGGTCGTGTCCGCCACCACGGCCCGCATGCCCGCCCGGGCGGCGGCGTTCAGCAACTCGCGCAGGGCGGTCACGCCGATCCCCTGCCCGCGTGCCGACCGGCCGAGCCACATGCCGGCCTCGACTGTGCCGGGCTCGTCACAGCGTGTCATCCGGACCATGCCCACCACCTCGCCGCCGACGAGGATCGCGTACATCTGGGAACGGGTCGGGCCGTCCAGGCCGCCGAAGCTCGCCCGGTGAAAGTCCCGGAACGCCTCCCGGCGGGCGAGCGACCAGCCGGCGGGAGCCTCGACCGGAGGCATCACATCACCCGGCTCGGCCTCGGCAGCCGCTACGGAGAGCAATGGCTCCAAGTTCTGCTCGTCCACCGGCTCCAACCGGACCGCACCCGCCACGTGCCGCAGTCTGCCGCCCTCATCGGTCGAAGTCCACCCCATTGGGCATCCACTGGCGGTCCGGCTACCGGTACCGACCGGTCGGACCGCCCCCAGCGTTCCACCTCACGCTCTGTTGCCACCCGGCCGAATCGCGGGGGCCTCAGGTCGCCGGTTCGAACTCGCAGAACACCACCGAGGCGTCGTCGGTGGGCTTGTGCCGGCGCAGCCGGTCGGGATGGTCGCGCTCGGCCTCCCGGACCCGGTCGAGCAACGCGCCCGGCCCGTCGGCGCCCAGCATGTCCAGCAGGCCCGCCCAGTCGGTCAGCCCGAACTGGTCGACAGCACTGGATGCGCCGTCGCTGAGCAGCGCCGCCCGGCGCAGCGCCCCCGGCCCCCGCCGGGGCAACGTCCCGGTCACCGCGTGGAAGGCCGCGTCCGGATCAGCCGCCGCCACCCAGTAGCCGTGCGTGCGGTTCATCCGTTCCCGCTGGACGCCCACGGCGTGCCGGAAGCGGGTCACCGGGTCCCCGCCGGCCGGCACCGTGGCGACCGTCCGGCGCAGCTCGGCCACCGCCGCCTCCAGCCGGTCGTCGGTCACCACGCTGACCTGGCCGGTGTCCAACACCAGCGGGCTGTCGCAGAGCACCAGATAGTCCACCTTGTCGCCGCACTCACGCAGCAGGCAGACGGTGCTGGACGGCGTACCGGGATGATCAAGGTCGCACTGCTCGCCATGGTCGGCGCGGACGGCGAGAATGGCCGCGGCCAGGTTGCTGGTCAGCCTGGCGGACGGACGTGCCGCCTCGGCCACGCCGATCCGGGCGGCCAGGTGCCGGACGTACCACTCCGGCCCGTGCACACAGCCGGTGTCGAAGCCCTCCGGCACGGTGGCGCCGTCCAGAACGCCGACCAGCGGGCCGAACCGGAAGACCATGTCCTCGTTGACCAGCCGGCCCGGGGCTGGCGCGGACGCGGAGCGTACCCGCATCATCGGCGCCTGCCCCGCCCGGCCGGCTCAGCGCTGCCGGAGATCGTCAGCGGCCGCATGCGCCTGCCCCTGCATCTGCCCGGCGGCCGAACGGCCCTGGTCGCGTACCGCGGACACCCCCTGCCCGGCGGTGGACCGCACCGACTGCGCCGCCTGCTGCGCGGGCTCCCGCAGGTTGTCCTGCATCTGGTGGCCGATCTGGCTCGCCTGCCCGCGCAGCTGGTCGGAGTGCTCGCTCACCATGCCCCGAGCGCGGCCGGCGAGTTGCCTCTCCCGCCCGCTCGGCGGGAGCAGCGAGGCGGCCAGCAACCCGACACCGAAAGCGACCAGACCGGCGGCCAGCGGGTTGCCCTGCGCCTGCTCCCGGGACTGCCGCCCCAGTGAGCGAGCCTCGTCCCGCACGGAGCCCACGGCCCCCCGGGACTGCTGTCCGAACGACCGGCTCTCGTCGCGCACCGAGCCGGCGACGTGCGACATCCGCTGGCTGGCCTCCTGCCCCATGTGGCTCGTGCTGCCCATCACCTTCTCCTTCGCTCGGGCGAACGCGCCGCGGGCCTGCCCGACGCGCTCACCCGCGATCCGACGCGGGTTGACCTTGTCGGTCAGTGCGTCGACGTCACTGCTCAACTCGTTGCGGGTGGTCTCGATCTCCCGCCGGATCCGATCCGGATCACTGGACATGATCTCTTCCCTCCCGACTCGTTCACCGACCGCGCAGCGCGTTTGGCACTTCCCGGGCGGTCTGCTTCGACCGGGGCAGCACCGCACGCGCCCGCTGCAGCTGGTTCCGGGCGTTGATGAAGAGGCCACCGGCCACGACCGCCCAGATCACCGCGACGATCAGCGCCGCCCAGCCCTGGTCCATCGTGTTGGACAGCCCCCACCACACCGCGTACGACACGAACAGGACGGCCAGGAACCCGGCCAGACCCGCCCCGCCGAACATGCCGCCGGCCTTGCCGGCCTGGCTCGCCTCCTCGCGGAGCTCGGCCTTGGCCAGCTCGACCTCCTTGCGCATCAGCGTGGAGAGGTCCCGGGTGACGTCACCCAGCAGGTCGCCGACCGAGGCCTGGGCCCGCTCCTTCTCCGGGGCGCTCACGGTGCCACCCCGCCTGGCAGGTCCGGCTCCGGCCGACCGGCCGGCGAGATGTTCTGCGCCCGAGCCGCACCGGTGTACGGCTGTTCGGGCTGGTAGGGCGCGTTGAACCCCCGGTCGTAGGGCTCCGGTCCGCCCCCGTCCGGATGCCCGTATTCGGCCGCCTGGCCGCCTGGCATCCCTGCGCCGCCAGCGCTGGTCAGACCACGGGTGAGTCGCCCGACCAGCAGTCCGGCCAACGCCGCGCCGGCCAGGAACATCCCGGGGTTGCGTCGGGCGTACGTGCGTACCTCGTCCAGTACGTCCCCCGGCTCCCGTCCGTCCAGCCAGCCGGCGGCCCGTTGCGCGGCGTCCCCCGCTCGGCGGACCGCCTGGCCGGCCAGCCCGGAGTCACCGTCCCGCTCGGCCATCGAGTTGAGCCCCTGGCCTAGGTCGCGCAGCCCGTCGACAGCCCGCTGCTGTTGCGACCGTGCCTGCTCACGCAGCTGGCCGGTGGCCTCCCCGGTCAGGTTCCGGGCCTGCTGGCGCGCTTCCGCGGCCACCTGGCCGCCCTGCTCGGCGGCGGCGTGGGCCACCTGTCCACCGGCCTGCGTGGCCTGCTGTCCGACCCGGGACGCCTCCTGCCGAGCCTGCTGTGCGGTGCCGGTCGCACCCTGTGGTGGCCGGCTCGGGTTGTTACCCGTCATAGCCCGCTCCCTCCGTCGGCCCGGAGCCGCATGGCAGCGACCCGGGACGCACCCCGCCTACCCGCCGAATCTGGCGCCATGCTTCTGCCGGCCTGGACGGACCGGGCACCGGGGACGCCGCTCCCGGCGGTTGGCGGCCCGGCGGCCGACAACCCGACAATCAGGAGTCGGGGCAGGGTGGGCGGGCGATGGCGTCAGCGGCGGCGATTGCGGGCGCGCGACGAGCGGAGCCGGCGGAGCCGACCGATCAGCACGGGGTCGGCGGCGAGCGCCGCCGGGTTGTCGAGCAGCGCGTTGAGCAGTTGGTAGTACCGGGTCGAGGAGACCCCGAAGGTGTCCCGAACGGCCTGCTCCTTGGCACCCGCGTGCCGCCACCACTGCTGCTCGAAGGCGAGGATGGCCCGTTCCCGTTCGGTCAGCCCCGCCGCCGGCGCGGTGGCTTCGGCATCGGCCCCGGCGGCCGGCGCGGGGTCAGCGGTGCTCTCCACGGGCGGCACCGGTCGGGGTGTCGGGACCGTCGGCCCGCCACCGACCGCCACGTCGCCCGGACGAGCGTCGGTGGACGGCTCGGGGGAGGCCGGGGTGGCGTCGGCGGGCATGGCGCTCAGCCTAGCCAGGGTCGGCCCGGGTCGCAGCAGCCGGCGCAGCCGGCCCCGCACCGCCGGGAAACCCGACGGCCGGACCGGCCGCACCGCGCCGCGTCGGTCAGGAGATGTCCCGCCGTCGCATCGCCCAGAGTGCCGCGCCGAGGATCACCACCAGCCCGACGGAGAGCAGCACAGAGGACTGCTGCCAGGTGATGTCCAGCGTGTCCGGCTTGCACTCGCCGTAGTAGGTGGCGTTGTTGCAGGAGTTCCAGTCCTGCAGGGTGATCTTCTTCTGCATCCAGGCCGCCACGTACGTGGGCAGCAGCCATGCCTCGGCGAACCGCACGCTCGCCATCGACAGCAGGATGCCGAGGCCGAACTGCCCGACCACCATCACCGCCACCACGCCGCCGAGGGCCATCGCGGTGTGCCGACCCAGCGAGGCCAGCGCGAAACCGATGGCTGTGACCACCAGTACCAGCGCCACGCCGCGCAGCCCGGTGAGGGCGAACGACTGCCATGCGCCGGACGTCATCTTCTCGGTGCTGCCCCGGAAGGTGGCGATCGCCCAGAACCCGGCGAACCAGAGCACCGCCGCGGGCAGCGTCACCGCCAGAATGCCGGTGAGCAGCGCGGCCAGTTTGGTGAGCAGGACGGTGAGCCGCTTCGGCCGCCAGAGCAGCAGGTTCATCATGCCGCCGGTGCTCCACTCGGCGCCGACGAAGGACGCGCCGACCACGAACCCGACCAGGGCGAGGATCGCCGCGAACGGGATCAGCGTCTCGTCGAACGTCTGCCGGAAGTTGAACGTCGAGGGCAGGAACCACTCCGCCTGGATCGACTCCCGGGGCGGCGCCGTGATCATTGAGCAGTCGTCGGGGTAGCGGCCGTCGTTCGGCGTACCGGCGGCCTTGGCCTGCTCGCAGTTGACGCGTTCCTGCTCGCTCCAGCGCACCTGCTCCTGGTACTGCTGGTCGGCCTGGCGCTCGGCCCGGGCCAGCTGGCTCGCGTCGATCTTCTGGTTGGTGAAGAACACCCCGACCACCACCGCGGCCAGCACCAGCAGGCCGAGCAGTGACATGTAGCGGGTGAAGCGCCGCTTGGCCAGCCGGCGCAGCTCCGTACGATAGAGGCTCACGCGCCCCACCCTCCCCCGGTGGCGCCGGGCTGCCCCGTCCCACCGACCTTCGTGGACTCGTCGACCTGCCGGTGCTGGCCGGGGACCGGCGCGGTGGCGGTCAGTTCGAGGAAGACGCTCTCCAGGTCGACGGCGACCGGGGCCAGCTCGCTGACGTAGAGGTCGTTCTCGGCGAGCAGCCGGGTCACCGTGGCCGGCTTGTCGACACCGGCCAGCATCAGGTGGTCCGGGTGGCCGGTGACCCGGATCCCGGCCCGGGTGAGCGCGTCGGTGGCCGCGGGCAGGTCGCTGACCGCCTCCAGCCGGACCCGGACCGCGCCGGACGAGTGCTGGGCGAGCACCTCGTCGACCGGGCCGAAGGCGACCCGCCGGCCCAGCGAGATGATCGTGACCGAGTCGCAGATCAGCTGGATCTCGCCGAGGATGTGGCTGGACAGCACCACGGTCATCCCCGATTCGGCGAGCGTCCGCATCAGCGTGCGCATCTCCCGGATGCCGCCCGGGTCGAGGCCGTTGGCCGGCTCGTCGAGGATGAGCAGCTTCGGGTTCTTCAGCAGGGCGGAGGCGACGGCCAGCCGCTGCTTCATGCCCAGCGAGTACGTCTTCACCCGCTCGCCGGCCCGGTCGCGTAGACCGACCAGCTCCAGCACCTCGTCGACCCGACCGGCCGGCACCTCGCCCGCCCCGGCCAGCAGGGACAGCGTGTCCCGGGCGGAGAAGTGCGGGAAGAACTGCGGGCTCTCCACGATCGCGCCGACCTGACCGGCGACGGTGGGCAGCGCGCCGGGCACCTCGTGCCCGAGCAGCGCCATCCGGCCGCCATCGGGCCGGATCAGGCCGAGCAGCGTGCGCAGCGTGGTGGTCTTGCCGGACCCGTTGGGGCCCAGGAAGCCGTGCACCTGCCCGGCGTCGACCCGCATGTCGAAGCCGTCGAGCGCGTTGCGGGTGCCGCGTCGACGACTCTTGTACGTCTTACGTAGACCTTCGATCTCCAGGACAGCTGGCAAGCTGCACCTCCCCCGATGGTGGGCGTGACAGCCGACACCATACGCGGTATGCAGGCACGCGCAATACGCGGTATGCATCGACGCGCCGGGCGATGCGTTTCATCGACCGAGAGTGACGGGTCAGGCGCAGACGACCTGCACACCGGCGGCGCGGAAGGCCTCCACGACCTCGGGGGCGGCGCCGGAGTCCGTCACCAGCGTCTCGACCCGGTCGACGGGGCAGATCCGGGCGAACGCGTGACCGCCCAACTTGGACGAGTCCGCGATGATCACCACCCGCTTGGCGCGAGCCACCATCAGGTTGTTCATCGCCGCCTCTCCCTCGTGGTGGGCGGCGGCACCGAGCTGCGGGTCGATCGCGTCCACGCCGAGCAGCGCGACGTCCAGGGTCACCTCACGCAGCAGCGCCCCGCCCAGGGGACCGACCAGCTCGAACGACTTCGGGCGCACCACGCCGCCGGCCACCACGACCTTCATCCGTGATCGGACCAGCAGCTCGTTCGCGATGTTCAGCGCGTTGGTCACCACGGTGAGCTGGGCACCCTCGGCACTGGTGTTCAGGTCCGGCCGGACGGCCAGGGCGCGGGCCACCTCGGTGCTGGTGGTGCCGCCGTTCAGGCCCACCACCGTGCCGGGCGTGACGAGCGCCGCGGCGGCGGCGCCGATCCGCTGCTTCTCCGCCGAGTGCTTGGCCGTCTTGTAGCGCAGCGGCAGGTCGTAGGAGACCCCGTTGGCGACCGCGCCACCCCGGGTCCTGGTGATCATCTGCTGCTGGGCGAGCTGGTCGAAGTCGCGTCGGATGGTGGCCTGGGAGACGTCCAGCCGCTCAGCGGCCGCCTCGACGCTGACCCGGCCGTTGTCGGTCAGCATCTCGAGCAGGGCGTTCCATCTGGCGTACCGGTCCACCGCGGGGGCCCCTCCCAGTGACTGCACGGACGGTGATTGATTGCGTGCACACTAGTGCGCGAAACTAGGGTGGCGCAAAAGACCGGCCTGCGCGATCGGCCGGTCGGTTGCCACGACCACCCGGGTTCACGCAGAATGACGCGCGAAATACGGGTGTAACGAGCCGTATTGCGCACCGGCCGGCCCTGCGAGGAGTTCCCATGGCGTACGTGGACGCGGAGATCGCGAGTCAACCCGACTGCTGGCGGGAGGCAGCCGAGCTGGCCGGCGCCGTGCGCGGTGACCTGCCGCGCCCCGGTGAGCGGGTCGCCGTCGTCGGTTGCGGCACGTCGTGGTTCATGGCGATGGCGTACGCCGCCCGCCGCGAGCAGGCCGGCCAGGGCGAAACCGACGCGTTCCAGGCGTCCGAGTTCCCCACCGGCCGCCACTACGACCGGCTGATCGCCATCACCCGCTCCGGCACGACCACCGAGGTGCTGGAGCTGCTCATCGCGCTACGCGGGCGGGTGCCCAGCACCGTCATCGTCGGCGACCCGGCGTCCCCGGCGGTCGACCTCGCCACCGCCGCGGTGACCATGCCCTTCGCCGACGAGCGCTCGGTGGTGCAGACCCGCTTCGCGACCACCGCTCTGGCCCTGCTCCGGGCCCACCTCGGCGACCCGGTGACCGCGCTCGCCGCCGACGCCGAGGTGGCGGTGCGCGCCCCGCTGCCGATCGACCCCGCAACCATCGGGCAGGTCACCTTCCTCGGTCGGGGGTGGACGGTCGGGCTGGCCCAGGAGGCCGCGCTGAAGTGCCGCGAGGCGGCCACCTTCTGGGCCGAGGCGTACCCGGCGATGGACTACCGGCACGGGCCCATCTCGATCGCCGCGCCCGGCCGGCTGGTCTGGGCGTTCGGCGAGCTGCCCGACGGGCTGCCCGAGGACGTGGCCGCCACCGGTGCGGCCTTCGTACACAGCCGCACCCACGGCTGCCGCACGGTGCTGGGCAGTTGGGCCGCCGGTCGTACCCCGGTCGACCCGATGGCCGACCTGATCCTGGCCCAGCGCTTCGCGGTCG
This sequence comes from Micromonospora cremea, assembly GCF_900143515.1. Lineage (NCBI taxonomy): Bacteria > Bacillati > Actinomycetota > Actinomycetes > Micromonosporales > Micromonosporaceae > Micromonospora > Micromonospora cremea. Next base: position 1,671,183 of record NZ_FSQT01000002.1, read on the forward strand.
CGCTGGCCACCAGCCGGGGCCTCGACCCGGACGCACCCCGACACCTGACCCGGTCGGTGGTGCTGGCGTGAGCGACGCCGTGCCCGTCGACCAGGTGGTCGTCGCGCTGGACGTCGGCGGCACCGGCATGAAGTGCGCCCTGGTCCGGCCGGACGGCGTCGCGGTACGCACCGAGCGGCACCCCACCAACGCCGCGCGCGGCCCGGCCGCCGTGGTCGGCACCATCCTGGACGTCGCCGAAGGGCTGGCCGACAAGGCCCGCGCCGACGGGCTCACCCCCGTCGCGCTCGGCATCGCCGTGCCCGGAGTGGTGGACGAGGCGCGCGGGGTCGCGGTCTGGTCGGCGAACGTGGGCTTCCGGGACGTACCGCTGCGGGACCTGGCGGTGGCGCGGCTCGGCCTGCCCACGGCGCTCGGCCACGACGTGCGGGTCGGCGGTCTCGCCGAGGCCCGACTCGGTGCCGGGCGCGGCACCGGGCACGTCCTCTTCGTGGCGATCGGCACCGGCATCGCCGCCGCGCACGTTGTCGACGGCACGGCCGCCGTCGGCGCACACGGCGCCGCCGGGGAGATCGGCCACATCCTGGTCCGTCCCGGCGGGCCACGCTGCGGCTGCGGCCGGCCCGGCTGCCTGGAGGCGGTCGCCTCGGCCGCCGCAATCGGCCGCCGCTATGCCGAGCTGGCCGACGAGTCACCCGACGGGCCGGTGACGGCGGCCGAGGTGGCCGAGCGGGCCGCAGCCGGCGAGCCGCTCGCCGGCCGCGTCTGGCAGGAGGCGGTCGAGGCACTCGCCGACGGCCTGGCCTCCGGGCAGGCGCTGTTCGACGTGGCGACGATCGTGCTCGGCGGCGGACTGGCCCAGGCCGGGGACCGGCTGCTCGTCCCCCTGCGGGCAGCGCTGCACGAGCGGATGACCTTCCACCGGGAGCCGCGGCTGGTCGCGGCGGCCCTCGGCGACGAGGCCGGTTGCCTCGGCGCCGCCCTGCTCGCCCTGGACGCCGCGCGCGTCCCTGACCATCAGGAGAAGCAATGACCGTACGGGTGAACGGCCGAGTGGTGACCCCGAACGGTGTCATCCGGCAGGGCTGCGTCGAGTGGGACGGCGACCGGATCACCGCGGTGGCGGAGTATCCGTCGGTCCGCGACGGGCACTGGATCCTGCCCGGCTTCGTCGACATGCACACGCACGGCGGTGGCGGGCACACCTTCACCACCGGAGACGCCGACCAGGCCCGGGCTGCCGCCGGCTTCCACCTGGCGCACGGCACCACGACCCTGCTGGCCAGCCTGGTCAGCGCGCCCTTCGCGCTGATGCGCGCCGCCACCGAGGCGTTCGCCCCGCTGGTCGATGAGGGCGTGCTGGCGGGCATCCACTTCGAGGGTCCCTATCTCTCCGCCGTCCGCTGTGGGGCGCAGAACCCGGAGTACCTGCGCGACCCGTCCACCGACGAACTGGCCGAGCTGATCGAGCTGGGTGGGGGCGCGATCCGGATGGTCACCCTCGCCCCGGAGCGCGACGGCGCGCTGGAAGCGATCAAGCTGCTCACCGCCCAGCGGGTGGTGGCCGCGGTCGGCCACACCGACGCCACGTACGACCAGACCCGCGCCGCGGTCGCCGCGGGTGCGAGCGTCGGCACGCACCTGTTCAACGGCATGCGCCCGGTGCACCACCGTGAGCCCGGCCCGGTGATCGCCCTGCTCGACGCGCCCACCGTGGTCTGTGAGCTGGTCGCCGACGGGGTGCACCTGCACGACGGCATGCTCACCTTCGCCACCGCGACCGCCGGCCCGGACCGCGCCGCCCTGATCACCGACGCGATGGCTGCCGCCGGAATGGCCGACGGCGAGTACGAGTTGGGCGGCCAGGCCGTCACGGTGGCCGACGGGGTGGCCCGGCTGGCCCGTGACGGCTCGATCGCCGGTAGCACCCTGACCATGGACGCCGCACTGCGGCACGCCGTGGACGCCGGCATCCCCATGGCGGACGCGGCCCGGATGGTAGCCACCACCCCGGCCCGCGCCATCGGGCTGGGCGATCGGGTCGGCGCCCTCCAGGTCGGCCTCCGCGCCGACCTGGTGGTGCTGGACGAGGACCTGAACGTGGTCCGGGTGCTCCGCGGCGGCTCCTGGATCGAGTAACGGCGGCCGCTCGGGCGGCCGCCAACCCGGCTGTGCTGTTGCGGGCTGTCGTGTTCGGCTGTCGGCTGCGGCGGCGGGTCGTCCGGCACCGGCGGGGTCTGTTCCGCGCCCTGTAGAGCTGCCCCAGATGTGGGCAGGCTCGGCCGAGGCGGGGCAGGCGGGCCGAGGCGGTGGGGCAGGCGGGGCCGACAGACGCCCCATATCTGGGGCAGCTCTACAGCCTCGGCAACCACTGACAGGCGAACCCTCGCATCACCGCGAGTCCGATCGCCCCATATTCGGGGCAGCTCGACAGGTTGCGAACACCAGCGCGGCAACGGACAGGGGCACGCCGACGAGCGCGGGTCAGCCGGCGGTGGGAACCTCGACGCCGAGCACGGCCTGCTCGTCGGGGCGGTGCACCAGCACGTCGACCAGGTACGACTGAACCGCGTGGCGCATCCCCACGTCCCGGCCGGCCCGCTCGGAGAGGAGCCACTTGTGCTCGATGATCTGCGCGAACAGCTCCTGCGGCTCCAGCTTGCGGCGCAGGTGCGCGGGCACGGCCCGGACCACCGGCTCGAATACCTCGGTGACCCAGCGGTGCGCGGCCTGCTGCTCGTCGGTCAGGTCGCTCTCCGCCCGGTAGGCGTCCAGGTCGTTGAGCAGCTTGCGGGCCTGGTTCTCCTCGGCGTCCAGACCGGTCAGCCGCAGCAGCCGCCGGGTGTGGTAGCCGGCGTCGACCACCTTCGGCCGGACCAGGTAACGCCCGTCGTCGATGGTCGACATGGCCACCTCGGCCACGTCGAAGCCCAGCTCGTTGAGGCGGCGGATCCGGCCCTCGATGTCGTGTCGGGCCTCCCGCTCGACCGCCTGCTCGTAGGTGATCTCGTGCCAGAGCCGCTCGTACCGCTGCACGACTTCCTCGCAGACCACCTCCGGGTCGATGGACTCGTGCAGCAGGCCGGCGGCCTGGAGGTCCAGCGCCTCGCCGAAGATGTTCACCCGGGCGATCTCCAGGTCCTCGCCGCGCTGGCCGTTGGAGAGCGAGGTGTGCAGTGCGCCCGTCTCCGCGTCCACCAGGTACGCGGCGAACGCGCCCGCGTCCCGCCGGAACAGGGTGTTGGAGAGCGAGCAGTCGCCCCAGAAGAAGCCGGTCAGGTGCATTCGCACGATCAGCGCGGCGAGCGCGTCGAGCAGCCGGCTCATCGTCTCGGGCCGCAGCGTGTGCGAGAAGAGCGCCCGGTAGGGCAGCGAGAACTGCAGGTGCCGGGTGATCAGCACCGACTCGAGGGGCTCCCCGTCCTCGGTCTGCCGGTCGGCGACGACCGCCACCGCCTCGACCGACGGGAAGTCGATCCGCTCGAGTGCCCGGAGCAGGTCGTACTCCCGCTCAGCGATCCGCTCGCGAGTCTCCTTGAACGCGTAGACGTAGTCGCCGAGCCGGACGAACCGGACGATGTGCCGGGAAATGCCCTGCGGCAGAGCCACCAGGTGCTGGGCAGGCCACTCCTCCAGCGGAGTCGACCAGGGAAGGTCGAGCAGCGCCGGGTCCACGAGGGCAGAGGTGATCCGCACGGGCACAAGCATGACGCGTCGCCCCCCGCATTCGCCTCCCAGCGTGGCTGGGCCCACAGCGCGGGATGCCGCGGCCTCGCCCGGGGCCGGTAGCGTGGTCCCGTGCTCAAACCCACGGCGGTACGACGTGACCTGCGGCTACGGCCCGTCAGCCCGGCCGGCTGGTGGTTCGACGTGCTGCTGCTGGTCGGGTTCGGCGCGTTGACCCTGGCCCTTGCCAGGGGGGCGCTGCTCGGGTTGGACCTCGACGTCCGGGAATGGGCCTACGCCCATCACCCCGCGCCGATCTACTGGACGGCGCGGGTGCTCAACTACCTCGGGCAGGGTGGCTGGCTGCTGATGCCGCTCTCCGGGGCGCTCGCCGTGGCAGTGGCCTGGCGGGCCCGCACGGTTCGACCGCTGCTGCTGGTAGCGGGGGCTTTCGTGCTGCTGTACCTGACAGTGGGGCCGCTCAAGCTCCTGACCGACCGGGCCGCGCCCAGCTCGGATCTGCCGCCGACCCAGTCCGTCCGGATCTTCAACGACCTGCCGCCCACCGAGTACGACCTCTCCTACCCGTCCGGGCACGTCGCCAACGCGATCGTCTGGTACGGGGTGATCGCCGCACTGCTGACCGCGCTGACGGCCGGGCGGCTGCACCCGAGGGTGCACCGGCTGGTCCGATTCGCCCCGCCGGCGATCCTGCTGGTCACCACCACATACCTGAACTTCCACTGGCTCACCGACGGGGTGGCGGCGCTGCTGCTCGGGCTGTTCCTGGACCGGCTGCTGCACCGGGTGCCCTGGGACGACGTGCCGCTACCCGGCCGGCTACGCGAATGGGACCGTCCGTTCACCTCGTACCCGTAGGTTTCGGTCCGTGGACCAACTGGCGCGCAGGCTGGGCGTACCCGATGCGGTGGTCATCGGGCTGGGGTCGATGCTCGGCGCGGGCGTCTTCGTGGTGTTCGCCCCGGCCACGGCGGCGGCCGGGGGCGCCGGGCTGCTGCCCGCGCTGGTGCTCGCCGGGGTGATCGCCTTTTGCAACGCCACCAGCTCGGCGCGGCTGGCGGCGCGCTACCCGGAGTCCGGCGGCACCTACGTGTACGGCCGGGAACGCCTCGGCCCGCTGGCCGGCTTCGTGGCCGGCTGGGGTTTCGTGGTGGGCAAGACGGCGAGCTGCGCGGCGATGGCGCTGACCATCGGCGCGTACCTGTGGCCGGGGCAGGCCCGGCTGGTCGCGGCCGGCGCGGTCGTCGCGGTGACCGCGGTGAACGTGCGCGGCATCGGCAAGACGGCCGCCGCCACGAAGGCGCTGGTCGCCGTGGTGCTCGCCGTGCTGGCCCTGGTCGCGGTCGTCGGCGTCACCGGCGGCGGCCTGGCGCTGGACCGGCTCGGCGAGACCGGCGGGTCGAGCCGTGGCGTGCTCACCGCCGCCGGGCTGCTCTTCTTCGCGTTCGCCGGGTACGCGCGCATCGCCACCCTCGGCGAGGAGGTCCGTGACCCGGAGCGGACCATCCCCCGCGCGGTGCCGCTGGCGCTCGGCGCGGTGCTCGCGATCTACCTGGTGCTGGCCGTGATCACGCTCGGCGTGCTCGGCGCCGACCGGCTGGCCGGATCCGCAGCGCCCCTGGTCGACGTGGTGACCGCCGCCGGGCTACCCGGCCTCGCCTGGGTGGTCCGCGCCGGTGCCACGATCGCGGTCACCGGGGTGCTGCTGTCGCTCGTCGCCGGGGTCGGCCGCACCACGCTGGCCATGGCCCGTCGCCGAGACCTGCCCGGCGCGCTGGCCGCGGTGCACCCGGTACGTCAGGTGCCGCACCGCGCCGAACTGGCGGTGGCCGTCGTGGTGATCCTGGTGGTCGCGATCGGCGACGTACGGGATGCGATCGGCTTCTCCAGTTGCACGGTGCTGGTGTACTACGCGATCACGAACGCGGCGGCGCTCACCCTGGGCCGGGACCCGGACCGGCGGCTACCGGTTCAGGTGCTCGCCGGGCTGGGGTTGGTCGGCTGCCTGTTGCTGGCGGTCAACCTGCCACTGGGCAGCGTGCTGGCCGGCTTCGGAGTGCTCGCCGTCGGCGCCGCCTGGCACCTCGTGCGGCAGCGGAGTCGCTGACCGGTCAGGCACCGGATGGGCCGCGCCGGGGGCCGAGGCAGCGACCTGCCAGTCGGCCGGCGCGGGCGCCGAGCGGGGGGCGGCCGGCGAGGTCGGCTCTCTGCCGAGGACGGGCCCGGCCGGCCGGGGAACCGGGCCGGTGCGGGTCGGCGGGGCGCACTGCCTGGTCAGCCAGTCCAGCCCACGTCGACGGGCGACCACGGTGAGCCGGTCGCCCGCGAAGATCACCTGCCGGGGGTCGAGGTCCTTCCACCAGATGGTCCTGGCGCCTCCGGCCGGGGTCCGGGCGATCAGCCGGACCTGCCCGTCCCGGTTGACCATGTCCAGTGGACGGCCGTCCAGCTCGGAGCCGGGGGCGACCGGCACCTCGGCGACCGGCAGCGCGTGCCGCTCGACCGGGATGGTGGTGATTACCGCTCGTTCGGTGAGGGCCCCGATGAAGGCCGGCGCCGCCAGGTACGAGACCGAACGGGACACCCCGAGGGCGAAGGTCTCCTCCACCCGTTCGGCGAAGTCACCGTCGAAGAGCCGCAGCACCACCCGCAGGTCGTCGCGGAGGTCCCGGGCGGCCAACGCCGCCTCCAGGTTGGCCACGTCATCGGTGGACGCCACCACCAGCGCCTGGCAGTCGGCGACCGACGCGGCGGCGAGGGTCTCCGGCAGCGCGGCGTCCCCCACGATCAGCGGCACCTCCAACTGCCGGGCCAGGGTGGCGCCGCGCGGCTCCGGGTCCTTGTCGATCGCCACCACCTCGACGTCGTACTCGCGGAGCTGCGCCATCACCCGGGTGCCGACGTTGCCGAGGCCGATCACCACCACGTGCCCGGCCCGGGCCGGTTGCAGCCGCCCGGTGTGCAGGGCCAGCCGTGCGTTGACGATGCCGTCCACCACCACCGCGGTGATCAACGGGATCAGCGCCAACCCGGCGAGGTTGAGCACCACCTGCATGATCTGCGCGTCGGCCGCCTTGTCGGTGTCCGGGTCCGCGCCGCTGAGTGTGGTGACCAGCGTCAGGTACAGCGCCTCCACCGGGGAGACGTCCTCGGCCCGGGAGATCAACGCGCCGAGCACCGCGATCACCGCGAGCACCAGCATCACCGCGACACCGATCTTGCGGGTGGCGAAGCCGCGTACGGCCCGCAGCAGCACCGCCATCGGGCGTCGGCGACGGCGGGCCCGGACCAGCCGGCGGGCGGCGACCTCGGTGCCCGGTGGCTGTCCGGTCGCCTCGGCGAGCACCAGGTCGGCGCCGGCCTGCTCGGCCGGCAGCAGCTCCACCCCCTGCTCCTCACTGAAGTCGGCCAACGCGCAGACCACGTCCTGCGGGCGGACGTCGGCGCGGCGAGCCACCCGCAGCGTCTTGTCCCGGTGCTGAAAGGAGTTCGGGTCGACCTCGCCGAGCGCGGCGGCCACGAACGCCGGCGCGGCCATCTCGGCGTCGGAGAGCACCTCGACCGGCGCCTTGAGCAGCTTGCGCACGCCGTCGGCGAGGGTGCCGTTGAACATCCGCAAGACCTGACGGACCCGCTGGTCGACGGCCTGGGCGCAGAGCGCGGCGTGCAGGTTGCCCACGTCGTCCTGGTGCAGCAGGGCCAGACCGGTCGCCCCGGCCAGACCGGCGGCCTCGAAGGTGGCCACATCCAGCCGTTCCGAGCGGACCACCCGGACCCCACGCAGCCCGGCCACGTCCGGCCCGTTGCTGCGGTAGCGCTCCGGCACCACCACGGTCACCCGGGCCCCGCCGGCCGGCAGCTCCGATTCGAGCATCGCCCGGGCCACGTAGTAGGCGAGCGCGTCCCGCCCGCAGATGACGTAGTGCGGTCGCGGATCGCCGGCGGACCGCAGCCGCCAGTTCCATTCGACCGCCCGTCGCGCCCGGTCCCGCCACGGCTCCGCCATGCCCGGATCGTAGTCAGCACGACCACGGTGGGCGACCCCATCCGGATCATCCCGATCAGGCATGCCGACCCGGGCGGCGGGTAGAGCAGCGGCATGCAGACCTTCCTCCCGTACCCGGACTTCCTGGCCAGCGCCCGCACGCTGGACCAGAAGCGGCTGGGCAAGCAGCGGGTGGAGGCCATCCAGGTGCTGCGCGGGCTCACCCGTCCCGGGTACGGCTGGCGGAATCACCCGGCGGTGAAGATGTGGGCCGGGTACGAGGAGGCGCTCACGCGCTACGGCCTGGACATGTGCGCGGTCTGGTCGGAGCCGGGGAGGGCCGACACCTGCGCCAGCACGCTGACCGTCGACCTCGCCGCCGCCTGTGGTGCCGGCGTCGTGCGTACCCAGGACGAGCTGGCCCGGGCCGATGAGCTGCCTCCCTGGCTGGGCCGCGACGACCTGCACCTGAGCCACCGTTCGTCCCTGCTGCGCAAGGACCCCACGCACTACCGCCCGATCTTCGGCGACGACGTTCCCCCGGACCTGGAGTACGTCTGGCCCGCCTCGGACCGTCCCCGCCGCTGCCTACCGCCCGACTGACCGGTTGGTGCGGCAGACTGGAGGCTCCGCCGGCCCGGGGAGATGCTCATGGCGCTGTCGCAAGTGGTGGGTCGGCTCATCGGCGTACGCCAGCACCAGGTTGAACCCGGGGGCGGTGGCGCCGACCGAGTGCCGGGACCGGTCGCGGCGGTGGTGGTGGGTGGCGGCATCGCCGGCATGTCGGCGGCCGTGGTGCTGGCCGAGCGCGGTGTGGCGGTGACGGTGCTGGAGGCGGCACCCACCATCGGTGGGCGGCTGGGGGCCTGGCCGGAGGCGCTCGCCGACGGCGGCCAGCAGAACGAGCACGGCTTCCACGCGTTCTTCCGGCAGTACTACAACTGGCGGTCGATCCTTCGCCGCGTCGACCCCGACCTGGGCTTTCTGAAGCCGATCCCGGGTTATCCGATCCTGAGTGCGCAGTGGCCGACCGAGGAGTTCGGCAAGCTGCCGCCCGCATCGCCGGCGAACCTGCTCGCGCTGCTGCTGCGCAGCCCCAGCCTGCGCCTGGCCGACCTCCGGTTGATGGACCGGGACGCCGCGCTGCCGCTGCTCAGCTACGACCCGGTCCGCACCTACGCCGAACTGGACGACACCACGGCCGACCAGCTGCTGGCCTCGCTGCGGCTGCCGGACCGGGCCCGGGCGATGCTGTTCGAGGTCTTCTCACACTCGTTCTTCAACCACGAGGCGGAGATGTCCGCCGCCGAGATGGTCGCCCAGTTCCACTTCTACCTGCTCGGCAACCCGGAAGGGCTGGCCTTCGACTGCCCGGACGAGGATTACGGCACCGCGATCTGGGAGCCGCTGACCCGGCACGTGGAGAAGCACGGCGGTCGGGTGCTCACCGGGGCCGCCGCGACCGGGGTGCACCGCGACGCCGACGGCTGGCGGGTGACGACCGCCGACGGCGGCAGCCATTTGGCGGGCCATGTGGTGCTCGCCGTCGACCCGCCGGCGCTGGCCGCGCTGGTCACGGCCTCTCCGGACCTGGCCGAACAGGCACCGGAGCTGGTGGCGCGGATGCCCGCGTTCGGCACGCCCGGCCCGCCGTACGCGGTGGCCCGGTACTGGTGCGACGGGGACGTGGCCGCCGGTCGGGCGGTGTTCAGCGGGGTGTCCCGGCAGCCCACGTTGGACTCGGTGACGCTCTACCACCGGCTGGAGACCGAGTCGCGGCGCTGGGCACGGCGGACCGGCGGGTCGGTGATCGAGCTGCACGCGTACGCCTGCGAGCCGGGAGTGCCGGCCGAGGAGCTGGCCGAGCGGATGCGCCGTGAGCTGGTGGCGCTCTGGCCGGAGGCCGCCGGCCTGCGGGTCCGTGAGCTCCGTGCCCGGGTCGAGGCGCAGGCGCCGGCGTTCAGTCCGGGCAGCCACGCCTGGCGACCGGGGGTACGCACCGACGCGAGCGGCCTCTACCTGGCCGGAGACGGGATCGCCACGGACTTCCCGAGTGCGCTGATGGAACGCTCCGCGGCGACCGGGATCGTCGCCGCGAACCACATCCTGCGCGCGGAGGGCGGCGCAGCCGAGCCGGTGCGGTCGATCCGGCCCCGGGGCCTGCTGGCCGGGCGAGGCACGGCAACCTAACAAAGCGGGCATATGCCGCGCCGCGCTGCCGTAATCTGGGTTGATCATCCGTCGATCGACCGGGCGGGAGGGCAGCGGGGATGTCGCCACTGCACCGCGCCGACACGCAGAGCGGAGCACCGGTCGAGGAGTTCGGCCGGGACGACGCGTACCCGCTGATCCGCGACGAGCGGGCCTGCATCGTCACCGCCCTGCGGCTGGGCTGGTGGATGGCGGACGCGTACCACCAGGCACAGCACGCCGAGCCCGGCCCGGCCGCCGAGGACCGTTCTCCCGGCCCACCGGCCAAGCTCTCCAACTTCACCGAGATGTCCGCGCCCCGACGGATGCGGATGTACCTCGACGGAGTGGACGTTGCCCTCGGCCAGATCGCCGAGCTCACCCGGCACACCGGGCCACTACCGGACACCTCGGCCACCCGGGCCCGGCTACCCGACCTGGACCGATCCGGCCCGGTCGACCCGGGGCCGCTGCTGCTCGCCCTCGACGAGCTCAACATGGAGGTGCTGCGCTGGGCGATGGCCACCAACCACCGGGTCGGGCTCGCCTACCGGGTGGGTCGGTCGCTGGCCGACACCGTCCGGTCCGGCGACGCCGCCCAGCTGGCACAGCGCTTCGGCGGCCGGCAGATCCAGATCAGCCGGTGGCTGGAGGAGTTGGCCACCGTGCTGCCGCCGTACTCGGCCGCTGTGGTGCGCCGCTCGCTGGCGACCTGGGCGACCGCGGTGGACCAGGCCGGCCGGGCCGACCTGACCGCGCCGACCCTCGCCGAGCTGGCCGGAGAGCTGCGCAACCAGGGCGACCTGTGGCGCGGCGTGCTCACCGGCGGGCTGCACCCGCGTGACCTGCTCGACGAGGAGGACTACGCGGTGGTCGCCCGGAACCTGATCATTCGGGACCGCCGGCTGGTGGCGCAGGCGGCACGGGGCATCTTCTGGCCGGTGCTGGTGCCCCTGCTGGCGGTGCTCTTCGCGGTGGTCGGGGTGAGCGCCGCCGCAGCGGCCGGCTCGCCGACCACCCGGGCCGCGGTCGCCCTGCTGGGCCTCGGTGCCGGGCTGGCAGCTATCTGGCGGTCGGTCTCCGGGCCCGCGCTGGCGGTCGCCGGCGAGGTCAACCGGCCACTGCTGGACAGCGAACTCGCCGCGCGGATGGCCGTGCGGGTGGACCGCCCGCTGGCCACCGCCCGGCAGACGGCGGCGGCCACCGCCCGCAGGAGGCGGCAGCGCCGCCCGGAGGAGCCGGACAGCCGATCGAAATACGTTGCCCCTCTCTCCCGTGCCGACCTACCGTGAGCGCGCAAGGTCAACCACCGCCACGGGAGCAGCTCATGACGATGTCGCACGTCACCACCGTGCCATCAGTGCTGCCCGGCGACGGTTGCCGAGCGGAAGGTCCCCGGGCGGGCCGGCCCGACTGACGCGTACCCGTACGCGCCGAGCCGCCCGTCCGACAGCCGGACCCGGCGGCTCTTTGCTGTCCGGCGCAGTTCGTCCGTCACCACCATGGAGGGAGATCCCGGTGGACGCCGTCCTCGTCATCAACGCCGACCTCGGCCCGCTGCACCGGGTCACCGTCCAGCACGCCGTCCGGATGCTCTGTCGTCGGGTGGCCGAGATCCACGAGGCCGAGCCGGACCAGGTGATCGGGGTCTTCCCGATGCCCCGGGTGGTGCGGCTCGTCCGGTACGTGGTCACCCGCTGGCGCTTCAGTTCCGGACCGGCCTGGTCCCGGGCCGGCGTCCTGCGCCGCGACGACCGCTGCTGCGCGTACTGCGGCGGCCCGGCGTCGACCATTGACCACATCCTGCCCCGCTCACGCGGCGGCCGGAACACCTGGCGGAACACCACCGCCGCCTGCTACGGCTGCAACCAGCGCAAGGGTGACCGGACGCCGGCGGAGGCGGGCATGCCGCTGCGCTGGGAGCCGGTGAACCCGGGCTGGGCGGCGCTGGCCGGGCGGTGACGGACCGGCCGGCGGGAACGGGGGGCCGCGTCGGGGGTACGCCTCCGGCGTGGCACCCGCCGGCCCCCGGTCAGGCGGCACGCTCCTTGACCTTCGGCATCGGGCGGCCGTTGGCGCAGTGCAAACGGATCTCGCTGCGGTGCTCGCCGGAGGTCAGCGCGACCTCGATCCGCTTCGCCGGGCCCGGGTCGTACGCCTCCGCCCGGTAGCCGGGCGCGGGCGTCACCGCGAGCACCTCGGCCAACGCCCCCAGGCAGCGGACGGTGACCGTCCCGCCCCGGGCGTCCACCGGCACCCCCGCCTGCGGAGTCGGCGTGGGCGCGGCGGCGGTCGGAGTCGGGCCGGAGGTCGTGGCGGCCGGGCTCGGGGTACGCGTGCCGCCCGGACTGGTCCGGGCGGCGGACGGCGCTGCGCTGGCCGGCGGGGCAGCGGGCGGGGCTGCGGGTGGGCGGGGATCGGCCGGGCCGGGTGGCTCGGTGGTCCTCGGCATCCCCACGGTGGTGGCGCCGCCCGGCCCGATACCCGTCCGCGGCCGGTCCGCTTCCGGCCGCCGCGTGCCCGGGTCGCCGAGTGACCCGCCCATCGCCAGCGCGGCGACCACCGCGCCGCCGACCGCCAGCACTGCCCGCCGCCAACGCCACGATCGGCGCCGCGCGGCACCGGTCGTCCCGGCTGCCGCACTGCCAACCGGCTCGGCCGGCCGGGTCGACGGAATGTCCACCACCTCGGATGGTCGCACCTCCGAATCCGGTCCGCCCGCGACGACAACAACCGTCCCCCCGGTGGCGGCCGGTTCGCCGCCTGCCTCCGGTCCGGCCAGGACGGCGGCCGATTCGCGGCGGACGGCGGGGTCGCCGGCAGTGAGCAGGATTCGGGCCGCCTCGGCGGCCGGCGGCCGGTCGGCGGGGTCGCGGGCCAGGCACCAGCGGTACAGCCGGTGGATCTCGGCCGGCACTCCGACGATCTCGGGCAGCGGGTCGGGCTCGACATGCGCCGGTACCCCGAGCGTCCCGGTCCGCGTCTCGGGGCGCCGGGGCGGCCGGCCGGTGAGCACTCGGTGCATGAGCAGGCCGAGGGCGTACACGTCGCAGGCCGGCAGCACCTCACCGGCCTCCAGCCGTTCCGGAGCGAGGTAGGCCGGTGTGCCCAGCAGCCGCCCCTCGAAGTCGATCTCCGGATCGCCGACGGCCGCCGCGATGCCGAAGTCGAGCACCTTCGCACCGGTGGGGGTGAGCATCACGTTGCCCGGCTTGATGTCGCGGTGCACCAACTCCTCGGCGTGCGCGGCCGCGAGCGCGGCCGCCACCTCCGCGCAGACCCGCAGGCCCGCGCGGGGTGGCAGCGGCCCGGCGTCCAACCGCTGTTCGAGGGTGTGGCCGCCGAGCAGCTCCATCACCACGAAAGGGACGTGGGCACCGCCGATCCTCGACTCGCCGTAGTCGTAGACGCTGGTGACGTGCGGGTGCGACAGCCTGGCCGCCGCCTTGGCCTCGGCCCGGATCCGCTGCCGGGCGTTGGCGTCCGAGGCGACGAGCACCTTCACCGCCACGTCCCGTTCGAGCACCTCGTCGTACGCCCGGTGCACCGCGGACATGCCGCCACTGCCGAGGCGCTCCAGGAGCCGGTAGCGGCCCGCAAGCAACTGATCACGCTGCACGACGGACAGCCTGCCGTACCACCGCGGCGGGGCGCCAGCCGGGATCGAGATCGTCGAATGGCCGGAGCCGGCCGGCCGCGACCGGTCCGTCAGTCGCCGGCCGGCGGACGCCAGGCGAAGCGGGGCGTACGGCGCTCGGCGACCGCCGCCACCCCCTCCCGGGCCTCGCCGCTGGTCGCCACCTTCCGGTGCCACCAGGCGATCCGCGCCGGCCCGGCCCGGTCGTCCACAATCTCCTTAGCGGCGGCGACGCTCAACGCCGACCGCTGGGCGATCGCCGCGGTGAGGTCGTCCACCCGCGCGGCGAGCCGATCAACCGGTAGCACCTCGTCCGCCAGTCCGATCCGCAGGGCGCGCTCGGCGTCGATCAGTTCGGCGGTGAACAGCAGGTGTTTGGCGGCGGACGGGCCGACCAGCCGGGTCAGCCGGCGGGTGGTCGGCGCCGGGTAGACCAGGCCCAGCCGGGCCGGCGGTACGCCGAACCGGGCGTCATCCGCGGCGATCCGCAGGTCGCAGGCGACCGCGAGCTGGCAGCCACCTCCGACACAGGCGCCCCGGATCGCCGCCACGGTGGGCTTGGCGAAGCGGGCCAGCCGCTCCTCGGCGGCCACCGCGATGCTGGCGTCACCGGCGTCCAGCAACTCGGCGAGGTCACCGAGGTCGGCACCGGCGCAGAAGGCGTCGCCCGCGCCGGTGAGCACCAGCGCCCGTACGCCGGGGTCGGGTTCCAGTCGGTCCAGCAGCTCGGGGAGCTGTCGCCACATGGCCGCGGTCATCGCGTTGCGGCGGGCCGGGTTGTGGATCACCACGGTCGCCACCGGTCCGGTCACCTCGACGGTCAACTCCGCGTCCGACACGTCCGCCCCTTCCCGCGCCACCCGTCCGACGCCGCCGATCCAGCCCTCCGGCGATGTGCGCCGTGCGGCGACCTTAACGACGCGGACCCGGCGACCACCCTTGAGGGTTGGCCGCCGGACCCTCGCGTCGGTCAGGTCAGGAGACGGTGACCGCGGTGTGTGGAAGAAAAGAGAAGGCTCGGGCCGCTCCCAGACATCGACAATGACCGTTAGGGTGAGGGCGGTGACGAGGGAACCGGCGGCCGCGGCCGTGCGTCCGAGCGGCATGAGACCCGCCTCGACGACCGGCGTCACCGTCGCGCTCCTGGCCGCCCTCCTGGCCGGCTGCACCAGCGCCGACCGAGCCCGCACCACCCCGGACCAGCCCCCCGCCACCAGCGGCCCGACCACGACCGGCCCGGCCACCGGCACCCCGCCACCGACCGCCGTCCCCACCACTCCGGGCGCCCCCGCGCCGACCGGCCCCGAGGCCACCGGCAGCGCGTTCACGCGGGTCATGCTGTTCCGATCCGGCGGTTTCGCCGGGCGCGGCGACGCCGTGACCGTCGAATCCGACGGCCGGTGGACGCTGGTGGACCGGGCCGGCGGACGGCGTACCGGCCGGCTCGACCCCGCCAACCTCGGCCGGCTGCGCGGGCTCGCCGCCGACCCCCGACTGGCCGCCGAGGCCGGCCGCCCGACCACGCCCACCGGCTGTGCCGACGCGTTCAGCTACCGGCTGACCGTCGGCACCATCGAGACCGGGTACGTCGACTGCCCCGCCGACCCCGCCCCGCCACCGGCCACCCGGGCGCTGGTCGAACTGCTCCTCCGGGCCACCGGCTGACCGCCGGGCACGACTCGGGCGCTCAGACCAGGTAGTCCGCCGGCAGGCCCGTTCCGCGCAGCTCGGGCGGCAGGTGCGCCACGTCGTTGAAGGCAACCAGGTTCGGCGGTGCGGCCGGGCCGTACCGGATGACGGTCAGTCCCGCGTTGTGCTGATTCAAGCCCAACCACCGTCGCTCCGGCGCGTTCAGGGCGTGCCGGACCAGCCAGGCGATCAGAAAGTTGTGCGTCACGACCAGCTCACGGATCGGCTCGATGCCATCCGCGCCCTCGGTGCCACCGGCGACCGGGCCAGTGAACCGCCGTACCGCCGCCGCCGTCACCCGCGGCCCGTCGACCCGTTCGGCCGCCGAGAACTGGCCCAGGAAGTCGGCGTACGCCGACGGCAGGTCGGCAGGATCGGTGTCGTGCGGGAGGTGGTCGCCGGCAAGCTCGGTCGCGTACACCGGAACCCCGGGCAGCGACGCGGCGACCAGCTCGGCCGTCTCCGCGGCCCGGCGCAGCGGCCCGTGGTGCACGGCGGCGAACGGCCGGCCCCGCAGTCGCTCGCCGAGCAGCCTGGCCTGCCGCCGGCCCCGCTCCGACAGGCCGGCCTCCGACGACTCGGCCGCCGCGTCCTCCTGCTCGCCGTGCCGGGCGAGGTACAGCAGTCGGGTGATCATGTTCCACACCTCAGCACACCGGAAGGCGCGGCTTCCACCCCGCGACTCCCGGTGTACCGACAACCAGCTCAGTCCACCCGGCCGGACGCCGCCCGAGCGAAAGTGACCGACACCCAGAGCCAGCCGGCCGTCACCGCCAGGCCGAAGGCCACCATCACGGCCGGAGCCGGCGGGACTATCAGCGCGACCCAGGCCACCGCGAAGAAGGCCCCGGTCGCCAGGCTGTATCCGGCCCGGCCCCGCGCCCCGCGCCGCGCCGCCCGTCGGCCGACCACCACCGTCGCCGCGATCAGCGACACGAAGGCGACCGCCGCCACCAGGAAGTGCAGGCCGCCGTGCCAGCTGATCTGGCCGGCGCCCCGGGGCGTGCCGGCGGGAAACCCGTCGGCCGGGTCGGCGCTGAAGATGCCCGCGCCCACCAGGCCCAGCCCGTACAGGGCGAGCAGCCGGGGCGGCCACACCGACCCGGTGCCGGCGGAGCGCCGGAGCGCCCCGGCGGCCGCCATGCACAGCACCCCGGTGGCCAGGAACGTGGCGATCTGGATCCAGCCCAGCTCACCGGTGCTCAACACACTGACCGGGTGCCGCCGGACGTCGAAGCCGTCCCGGGTGATCGCCTGGAGCAGCGCCGAACCGGCGAAGATCGGACCGGCGACGACACCACCGACCAGCAACGCGCGGTCCCGGCCGACGGTGGCCGGTCGGACCCCGGACAGCGGAACCGGCTGGCTCATCGGTCCGCCTCTCAGGCCCGGGGGAACATCTGGCCGATGCGGATCCGGTTGCCGAACGGGTCCCGGATGCCGAAGTCGATCCCGTACGGGCGCTCGGTCGGCTCGTCGGTGATCTCGACGCCCTTGGCCACCAGTTCCTCGTACGTCTTGTGGGCGTCGTCAGTGGTCATGAAGAGGGAGCCGCCCAGCGCCCCCTTGGTGAGCAGTTCCCGGACCTGCTCGGCGGTGGCCGGGTCCATCGCCGGAGGGCCCGGCTTCTCCAGCAGGATCTCGCGCTCTGGGTCGCCCGGCAGGTTGACCGTCAGCCAGCGCATGAAGCCGAGGTCCTGATCGGTGTTGAGCTCCATGCCGAGCTTGCCCACGTAGAAGTCGAGCGCCTCGTCCTGGTCGAGGACGTAGATCTGGGAGCGGCTGATCGCGTTCATCGTCATGGGAATCACGCTAGACGTACTCCCTGACCTGCTGCTTATCCAAAACTGCTGGGTCGGGTCCAGGCCTTGGTGAAGCAGGACGGCACGTTGATCGGCACCGAACGGCGGCGGCGGAAGTCCGTGGGCGACTCCCCGACGATCTGCCGGAACGTCCGGCTGAACGTGCCCAGGCTGCCGAAGCCGACGGCGTAGCAGATGTCGGTCACGTCCCGGTCGGTCTCCACCAGCAGCGCCATCGCCCGCTCGACCCGCCGGCGTTGCAGGTAGCGGTGCGGGGTCTCACCGAAGGTGGCCCGGAAGGTCCGGATGAAGTGCGCCTCGGAGACGTACGCGATCCGGGCCAGCGCGGGGATGTCCAGCGGCTGGGCGTACGCCCGATCCATCGCGTCCCGGGCACGCAGCATCGCCCGGTTCGACTCCTCTACCGCACGACTCATCGGCTCGCGTGCACACCCCTTTGGTTGGACGACATCAGCGCGGGCCGGCCACCCGCGTCATGCTGCTGCCACCCAGAATACGGCCGGTGGTGATCCGTCGGGCGGAGCGTCGGTCCGATGTGTGGTCGCGCCCACCCGGCGATCCGCCGGCATGATGAGCAGGTCCGAGCGGCACGAGCAACGGCAGCGGTGATGGTACGTCCACCGAAAAGCGTCGAGGTACAGCTCGACCTGACCCGGGAGCACCTGTCCGCGCACGCCGGCCTGCTGGCCACCGCCTGCGGTGTGCCCGACCTGCGCGCCGCCGTCCCCAGCCCACCGACGGCCTGACCAGGGCCCGCGTCGACGGCTGTCTGCGCTGCGGCTCGTGCTGTCGACGGCGTCCCCGAATGGGACGGTGTGCGCGTGGGGCTGGACAAGAAGACCGCTGCGCGGCTGGCTGAGACACGCCTACGCGAGTGGCGATCCTCGACGACAAGGACGTGCGCCTGGTCGTCGGCAATGACGGCAAGCCGTACACCGTCGTCAGCTACGCCACCGATGACGGCATGGGCCCGATCCGCATGTCCGTCGCCGTGGACGATGGTGGCTTGTCGGCATTGGTGCCGCTGATGCGCGACGAGATCATGAATCCGGGCGGCACCTTCGACACGTGACGTCTTCGTCTCGCTCACACCGGCCTCGACATGGTCGATCGGGCGCTTGGCAAGCCCGATGGGCTGCTGTCGTAACCCGATCACTGTCACGCAGTCGGCCCGCGGCAACGCCAGGTGCGATTCCCTGGCGGAATTGGAGCCCCCGGCCGGGATCGAACCGGCGACATCTCGCTTACAAGGCGAGTGCTCTGGCCAGCTGAGCTACAGGGGCGCGTGCGTCGAGGTCAGCATAGCGACTGACGTCTGGATATCCCGCTGGCGAGGCCTCCCGAGCACGGGAAACGTCAGCAACCCGACGTTCGTACGCCCTCGCCCGGCCGGGCCGCGCGTCGATTGATGTCCGAACGTGCCGGACTGCCCGGATTGCGTAGGCCGTGCGCCACTTCCGGCGCTCCCCCGCCTTGGCAGCGCGGAGAAACCCGTTTACGGTGCAGTGACACGGACGACAGGCCCGGCCGCCCCGCGACCGGCCCGCCGTCCGTTGACCGGCACGGACACGTGCCGGTCGCTCCTTCACTCGGATCGTCCGGCACGTTCCTGCCGGTGAAAGGAAGCGCTTCACCATGGCTACGGTCACTTATTCCAAGGCGTCCCGGATCTACCCGGGCACCGAGCGTCCCGCCGTCAACGAGCTCGACCTCGAGATCGGCGACGGCGAGTTCCTCGTCCTGGTCGGCCCCTCCGGTTGTGGCAAGTCCACCAGCCTGCGGATGCTCGCCGGGCTGGAGGACGTCGACGCCGGCTCGATTTACATCGACCAGCGTGACGTGACCCACCTGCCCCCCAAGGCCCGCGACATCGCGATGGTCTTCCAGAACTACGCCCTCTACCCGCACATGACGGTGTACGAGAACATGGCGTTCGCCCTCAAGCTGCGCAAGACCTCCAAGTCGGAGATCGACCGGCGGGTGAAGGAGGCGGCCGGCCTGCTCCAGCTGGAGGAGTACCTCAGCCGCAAGCCGAAGGCGCTCTCCGGTGGTCAGCGTCAGCGCGTCGCGATGGGCCGGGCGATCGTCCGCGAGCCGCAGGTCTTCCTCATGGACGAGCCGCTGTCGAACCTCGACGCCAAGCTGCGCGTGCAGACCCGTACCCAGATCGCGTCGCTGCAGGCCAAGCTGGGCGTCACCACGGTCTATGTCACGCACGATCAGGTCGAGGCCATGACCATGGGTCACCGGGTCGCGGTGCTGCTCGATGGCGTCCTCCAGCAGGTGGACACCCCGCGGGCGCTCTACGACACCCCGGCCAACGTCTTCGTCGCCGGGTTCATGGGCTCCCCCGCCATGAACATCAAGACCGTGCCGCTGAACGAGCAGGGCGCCGAGTTCGCCGAGCTGCACATCCCGCTGACGCGCGAGCAGGTCGAGGCGGCCCGCGCCGAGGGCGGCGACGGCAAGGTGACCGTCGGCTTCCGCCCGGAGGACTGCGACCTGGTCAGCCCGACCGAGGGCGGCATGCCGGTCGTGGTCGAGCTGGTCGAGGACCTCGGCTCGGACGCCAACGTCTACGGCCACGCCGCGCTGGGTGGCAACTCGGAGCGCTTCGTCGTTCGCACCGACCGGCGCACGATGCCGAACATGGGTGACACCGTGTTCGTCAAGCCGCGCACCGGCCGCAGCCACGTCTTCCACGCCACCACCGGCAGCCGGATCTGACGTAACGCCGTACCGACAGGGGCGGTCCGCTTCGGCGGGCCGCCCCTGTCGCCTGTCCGGACCCAGCCGATCCCGCGGCCGGACACGACGAGGCCCCACCCCCCGGCAAGCGGGGAACGGGGCCTCGACGACGCTTGTCTACTGCTCGGCGGCGCGCCGGCGGGCGACCTCGGCCAGGGTGACCGCGGCGGCGACGCTGGCGTTGAGCGACTCGACCTCGGAGATCATCGGGATGCTGACGGTCAGGTCGCAGGTCTCCCCGACCAGCCGGGACAGCCCGCGTCCCTCGGAGCCGACCACGACCACCAGCGGGCCGACGGCGGCCTCCAGGTCGTAGAGGTCGGTGTCACCGTCGGCGTCCAGACCGACGACCGTGAAGCCGGCGTCGCGGCACGCCTTCAGCGATCGGGTCAGGTTGGTGACCTGCGCCACCGGCACCCGCGCGGCCGCGCCGGCACTGGTCCGCCAGGCGGTCGCGGTGATCCCGGCGGCACGACGCTCGGGTACGAAGACACCCTGCGCGCCGAACGCGGCGGCCGAGCGGATCACCGCGCCCAGGTTGCGCGGGTCGGTGACCCCATCCAGCGCGACCAGCAGCGGAGCCTGCTGCTCCAGGGCCGCGGCCACCAGGTCCTCGAACGGCTGGTACGCGAACGGTGGCACCTGCAGCCCGACGCCCTGGTGCAGCACCCCGCCGGTCATCCGGTCCAGCTCGGCCCGGCTGATCTCCAGATTGGCGATGCCCCGGTCGGCGGCGGTCCGGATGATCTCGTTGATCCGGTCGTCCATGTCGATGCCCTGGGCGGTGTAGAGCGCCGTCGCCGGCACCTGGGCGCGCAGCGCCTCCAGCACCGGGTTGCGCCCGACCAGCAGCTCCGGGCTGTCCTTGGCCGGGTTGGACTTGCGCCCGGGCGTGACCCGGGGGCCGGACCGACCGCCGGGCTTGCCGCCGCGGCCGCCGGTGCCGCCCCGGTTGACCGGAACGCCCCGGCCGCCGCCCTTGCCCCAGGTGGTGTCCTTGGTGCCAGGCTGACCGATCTTGGGGGCACGCCCCTCCTCGGCCGCCGCGCGGCGCTCCTTGTCCTGCTTCCAGGCGGTGCGCTGGGGCAGCTTCTCGGTGCCCGAGTACCCCTTGTGCCACGGCCGCTCGTCGGCGGGCAGGGTGCGCCCCCGCCCGGCCAGGGAGTCCTTGTTCTTGCCGCCGGTGCCCTTGGGGGCGCCCGCCTTCGGCGTCAGTCGCCGGCCACGGCGCTGCGAGTTGCCGGCCATCAGTCCTGCTCTCCAATAGTCCAACGGGGCCCCTGGGGGGTGTCCTCGACCACCACGCCGGCCAGCTTGAGCTGGTCGCGTACCGCGTCGGCGGCAGCCCAGTCCTTGCGGCCCCGGGCCTGTGCGCGCTGCTCCAGGGCCAGCGCGATCAGGGAGTCCACCACGGCACGCAGATCATCCGAGCGGCCGCCACCGGTCCAGGCCGGGTCGAGGGGGTCAACCCCGAGGATATCCAGCATCGCCCGTACCGCGGCCAGGGTGGTGCGGACGGTCACATCGTCGCCGGTGCTCAGCGCGGTGTTTCCGTCCCGGAGCTGCTGTTGCAGCACGGCCAGCGCGGCGGAGGTGTTGAGGTCTTCGTCCATCGCCGCGACGAAGCCGCTCGGCAACTCGCCGAGCTGCCCGGCGCCGACCCGCTCGACGGCCCGCTGCACGAAACCCTCGATCCGGCGGTACGCGGTGGCCGCGTCGTGCAGCGCGTCCTCCGAGTAGTCGATCACGGAGCGGTAGTGCGCGGCGGCGTAGTAGTAGCGCAGCTCGACCGGCCGCACCCCGAGCGAGTCCACGTACGCCAGGTCCAGGGCGTTGCCGGCGGACTTGCCCATCTTGGCTCCGCCGATGCTGAGCAACCCGTGGTGCACCCAGTAGCGGGCGAACGGCAGCCCGGCCGCGTGGGACTGGGCGACCTCGTTCTCGTGGTGCGGGAAGGTGAGGTCGAGCCCGCCGCCGTGGATGTCGAACTCCGGGCCCAGGTATCGCCAGCACATCGCCGAGCACTCGATGTGCCAGCCCGGGCGGCCCAGCCCCCACGGCGACGGCCAGTAGGCGTCCGCCGGCTCCTCGGGTTTGGCGCCCTTCCAGAGCGCGAAGTCGCGCGGGTCCCGCTTGCCCCGGTCGGGGGCGTCCCCGGCCGACTGCATCGCGTCCGGGGACTGACCCGACAGTGACCCGTACGCCGGCCAGGAGGCCACGTCGAAGTAGACGTCGCCGGAGCCGTCGGTGGCCGGGTAGGCGTGCCCGTCGGCGATCAACTTCGTGATCAGCTCGTGCATCTCGGGGATGTGCCCGGTGGCGCGCGGCTCGTAGGTGGGTGCCAGCACGTTCAACGCCCGGTACGACTCGGCGAGGATCAGCTCGTTGGCGTACGCGATGGACCAGAACGGCCGGCCCTGCTCCCCCGCCTTGACCAGGATCTTGTCGTCGATGTCGGTCAGGTTGCGGACGAAAGTGACCTCGTAGCCCGCGGCCAGCAGCCAGCGGCGCAACACGTCATAGTTGACGCCGGAGCGAAGGTGACCGATGTGCGGCGGGGACTGGAGGGTGAGACCACACAGGTAGATCCCCACCTTGCCGGCTTCCCGCGGGACGAAGTCCCGCACCGATCGGGTGGCGGTGTCATACAGGCGTAGCGTCACCGTACAAGGGTAGCCGTCCGCGCCTGTCCGGGTCCGCCGGTGCCGGGTCGTACGCTGCCAGGCGTGGATGCGACCGCACGCCCCGGTGAGCCGCCGGCCAGCCCCAGCGCCCCCGCCGGCCGTGCCGACGCGGTTGGCGGGCGGGCCGGGGAGACGGCACAGACCCTGGACCGGGGATTACGGCTGCTGCACCTGGTCGCCGAGGCGCCGGGCGGGCTGACCGTCACCGAGGCGGCGAACCAGCTGGGCATCGGGCGAGCGGCCGTCTACCGGCTTGTCGGCCCGTTGACCGGGCACGGGATGCTGCGCCGCGACGGCGACGGCCGGCTCCGCCTCGGCGCGGGAGTGCTGCACCTGGCCCGGCGCGCCCAGCCGTTGCTCGCCGAGGGAGCGCTGCCCGCCCTGCGCCGGCTCGCCGAGCAGGCCGGCGCCACCGCGCACCTGACCGTGGTCGAGGGTGGCGAGGGCGTCGCCCTGGCCGTGGTCGAGCCGAGCTGGACGTCGTTCCACGTCGCGTACCGGACCGGGTCGCGGCATCCGCTGGACCGGGGCGCGGCGGGTCGGGCCATCCTGGCCGGCCGAGCCGGGGCGGCTGGACCGGTGAGCAGCAGCGGGGAGTTGCAGTCCGGGGCGTACGGGGTGGCGGCGCCGGTGCTCGGCGTACCCGGATTGGAGGCGAGTGTCGGCGTGGTCGCGCTCGCCCCGCTGGACGTCGACACGGTCGGCACCCAGGTCCTGGCCGCCGCCACAGCCATCACCACCGCCCTCCGCTGACCCACCAGCCGTCCGCCCAGCCCGGCGCGACAGCTTGATCAACTCGGGATCACAGACATCGCGGTAACGCGGTGCCGACGACGACCCGATTTCCAGGAACCCGAGTGGATCACCGTCCTTGCCATACCACGATGGGGAGGCGGACCCGCGGTTGTCCACAGGGACCGACGGGGTGCGCGGGCCAGGTTGTCCACAGGGGTTTCGGCGGTGGATCGGCGGCCGGCACGCTGCTCGGCATGCCACCACGTCCGCACCGTCCCGACGCCCTGACCTGGCAGGTATTCCGCGGCTCCGACGCTGTCCGGGTTGGCCTGCTCACCGAGCATCAACTACGCAGCGCCGCCTGGGTGCGGCTGCGCCACGACATCTACGCCGACGCGCGGCTCGACCGGGACCACACCCTGGCCTGCCGCGCCGCCCTCCTCCGGCTACCGCCCGGGGTGGCGGTCGGAGGCCCGTCGGCCGCATACCTGCACGGTGTCGAACACGCCGCCACCTTCACCGACGACGTTCACGTCCTCGTGCCCAGACCGCTCCGGATCGGCCCACAGCGCGGTCTCCGCGTGCACGTCAACGCCATCACCCCGCCCCTCGACGTCCGGACGCGACGGCTGGCCGCGACCTTTCCGGACACAAGGCGTCCAGCGAGAGGGGGACGTCCACCGGGAGCAGGGCGTCCACCGGGAGCAGGGCGTCCACCGGGAGCAGGGCGTCCACCGGCGGCGGGGCGTCCACCGGGCGTCGGAATGTCACCACGCCCGACACGGCAATCGCCCCGGCAGCGTGCAGTGGGGGCCAGACCGGGCAGCGCGGTGGCGGCCAGACCGGCCGATGAGCGGGAGGCGGCCCTCGCGCCGAGGCCCGTCTGGGACCCGGGCGGCCCGATCCCCCGCTCCGACCCTGGACGGGCCGCCTGGGAGACGGCCGTCTGGCTCGATCCGGTCCGTGCGATCGCCATCGTCGACGCGCTGCTCAGGCAGGGGGTGACCGATCGCGACACGTTGGCCGACGTGGCCGCTCGCAACGCGGACCGGCCGGGTGGGCGACGGGCACGGTGGCTCTTCGATCTGGCTGACGGCGGGGCAGAGTCCCCGCCGGAGTCGCACCTGCGTGTGCGGCTGGTGCTCGGCGGTCTGCCACGCCCGGTCGTTCAACACCCGGTCCGCCTGCCCAACGGCGTCGTCCTGCATCCCGACCTGGCGTGGCCGGAATACCGGGTAGCGGTCGAGTACGACGGGCATTGGCACGCCGACGCAGATCAGCTGCACCGCGACCGCCAGCGGCTGAACCTGCTCGTCGGCGCGGGTTGGCTGGTGCTGCATGTGACCAGCCGACGACTGCACGCCGAGTTCCCGGCGGTGCTCCGTGAGGTGCGCGCGGCGCTCGTCAACCGCGGATGGCGACGGGGATCCCCCGACCCGCCCTGGCAGGATCAGCTCGGGTTCCTGGAAGCCGTGCTGTCCGCCGGACGGTGATACCCCGCCATCAAGGAATTCGAGTCGATCAAGTCCTGGGAACGCCAGCGGGGCCCGGCCGACCAGGGTCGACCGGGCCCCGACGTGTTGCCCTACGGCCGGGCGTTCGGCTTGAGCGGGGTCTTCACCGCCGCGTAGGCGTCGACGATCCCGTACCCGTAGAAGCCGTTGAAGTTGACCCCACCGGCGCAGTAGGCGTCGTAGGTCTCGTCCCGGCCCTCATTGCGGTACTGCTGCAGCCGCGGCTCCGGGCAGGCGTGCTCGGCCGCCGTCCGGTAGAGGTGCTGCTCGACCAGGTCCGGCGACATGCCGAAGCCACCCCGGCGCTCCGCCTTGCCGTACCGGCTGACGATCAGCGCGGCGACGCCGGCGGCGTGCGGGGACGCCATCGAGGTGCCCTGGAGGTAGGTGTAGTAGCCACACTCACCGTTGGCCTTGCACTGCTTGAAGACCAGCGTGGCCACCCGCGGGTCGATGTTGCCGTTGGCGTCCACCCGCGGATCCGGGATGGTGGGGGAGATCGGCTCCTCCTGGAGCACCTTCAGCGGGTAGGTGGAGAGGATGCGGTTCCCCGGGCTGTTGTACGTCGGGGTTCCAAAACCGTCCCGGGCGAAGCCACCCGGAGCGGCGACCGAGGTCTGCTCGGTGCCGTAGTTGGAGTAGTCCGCCTTCTTGCCGGACGGGCCGACGGCCGACACGCCGATCACGTGCGGCCCCTCGGCGGGCAGGTCCCAGCAGCTGTTGTTGTCGATCGGCCGGTCGTACGGCGCAGCGCCGTAGTCCGGGCTGCTGATGTCCGTGCGGGGTGCGCCCAGGTCCTCGTTGTTGTTGCCGAGCGCGCCGACCAGGGTGACGCCCTTGTTGTGGGCGAAGGTCAGCGCCCGCTTCATCGCCTTGATGATGGCCCGCTGCTCGGCCTGGCTCGCCGGGGAGTCGGCCGGGTTGGCGGTGCAGTTGTAGAGCCACGGGTCGACGTAGAACGACATGTTGACCACGTCGATCCCGGACCGGCCGGCGTAGAGCAGGGCGTTGACCACCGGGTTGAGGAAGAAGTAGCCGGAGTCCTGGCCACCCTTCAGCTCCACCAGCGAGACCTTCGGGGCGACGCCGGAGAGGCCGAAGCCGTTGGCGGCGGCACCGATCGTGCCCGCCACGTGGGTGCCGTGCCCGCCGTCGTCGGTGCCCACGGCGTCGAGGCAGCTCGGCACCTCGCAGGGACCGTCCACGTCGGTCAGGTCCGGCGCGAAGTTGCGCGACAGCGCCCAGTTGAAGTTCGGCGCGATGTCCGGGTTGCTCGCGTCGACGCCCGTGTCCAGCACGCCGACGGTCACCCGGCGATCACCCGGCTCGACCTTGCGGGCCTCATCGGCCCGAATCATCTCCAGACCCCAGAGCTTGTCGTCGAGCGGGTCCAGCTTGGCGCCCTTCCTGGCGGCGCCGGCGGCGGCCGCGGTGGGCGGCACCTGCTCCTGCTCGACCCGGTCCAGCATCGGCTTGCGGCCGATGGCCTTCTGCTCGGCGGCGCCGATCAGCGTGGGGGCGGCGGTCGCCCTGGCGGCGAAGTCAGCCCGCTCGCTGGTCACCTGGAACATGCCGACCTCGTCGGACCGGGACACGACCGTGCCGCCGGCCGCGCGGATCGCCGCGATCGCCGTGTCGGCGGCGACGCCATCCTCGGCGACGACCGTGAACGTCCGGGAGTTGGTCGGCGCGGCGCTGGCCGGTACGCCCAACCCCGTCGCCGTAAGTGCCAGCACTGCCGCGGTCGCGACGGCACCGGCGGTGAAGCGCTTGCTCACCACATCGGATCCTCTCGTTGAGGGACGTGGCAGCCATCACACAACACCCACCGGGTTTACGCCAGACGAGCGCCCGTTATGGCGGTGAATCTCTCCTTCATCCACCCAGGTCGACGCGCGACCCACCCAGGTCGAGACGCGCCCTGGGCAGATCGGCCCGCACCGGCGGCCGGTCGGACGACACCGCGCGCAGGTCATCCCCCATCGTCAGCAGGTCGGACAGCATCGCCGGCAGGTCGGCCAGCGCTGCCGGCAGATCGGCCATGGTGGACACTTCGGCGTCGGGCTCGTCCCCCGGCGGGGCGGGGCAGGCCGTGCCGGTTCAACCACACCGATCGCGGGCCGGCACGCCGGGGAGCCACCACGTCGTGCTCCCACGAGTCACCGACGTACCCGATCTGGCGGGTCTCGCCGGCGTCGAACACCACGGTGGTCAGCGCGGCGCCCACTGTCTCATCGACCGTCGGCCGCCAGCAGGGGCTCGGGCGACACCGGGGTGGATTCCGCTGCCGGCCCGCGCAGCTCGTCGAGACGCACCAGGGCCACCCCGGCGACGATCAGCCCGCCACCGAACAGCTGCCAGGCGGTGGGCAGTTCGTCCAGGAAGAGCCAGGCGATCAGCACCGCGAAGAGCACCTCGGTCAGCCCGACGAACGACGAGAGCCGGGGGCCGAGGATGCGGGTGCCGGCGATCCCGGCCAGGTACGCGATCACGGCAGCCACCAGGGAGAGCCCCACGATCGGCAGCAGCCAGCTGGTGCGCTGCCCGGCGAAGGTGACCTCGCCGAAGGTGGCACGCAGCGGCAGCAGACCGGTCAGCCCGATGAGGAGCAGCACGGCGGCGCCGACGGCCATCCCCCCGCTGGCCATGGCGACCGAGGGCAGCCGGGGGTCGACCCGGCCGGCGAGCACGAAGTAGCCGGCCAGGCCGACCGCGGCGCCCAACCCCCAGAGCACGCCCACCGGGTGGAATCCGGCGGTGCCGGTGAGGTCCAGCACGAACGCCAGCCCGGCCAGGGCTGCCGCCGAACCGGCCACGGTGAGCCGGCGCGGCTGCTGCCCGTGCCGCAGCCACATCCAGCCCACGACGAGGATGATGCCCAGGTACTCCAGCAGCAGCGCGATGCCGACCGGCAGGTAGCGCACGGCGTTGAAGAAGCAGACCTGGGCCAGCGCCACGCCGAGCAGCCCGAACATCCCGATCGCCGTGACGTTCCGCCGCAGCACATCCCACCTGCCCCGCAGCGACAGCAGCGCGGGGAGAGCCAGCACCAGGGCGGCCACGCCGACCCGGGCGATCACCGCTGACTCGGCGGACCAGCCGGCCTCGATGAGCGAGCGCGCGAAGGTGCCCGAGGTGGCGAAGGTGACCGCGGAGAGCAGCGCCAACGCGGCGCCGGCGGCGGGTCGTGACTGCATCCTGCACTCCTCGGAACGGCGATGGTGTCATGGGCAAACTATCCTTGTGCCCATGACGCTAGGCGGCCCCTGTGACAGGAGTCAAGTTGCTATTCGCTCATGACACCGAATGTTCTCTGATCGCCGCTGCCGCGCTGGTCAACACGGCGGGCCGAGACGGCGAGCTACTGCCCGACGTCGCCGCGCTGGACGCGTTCTTCACCCGGCACTCCTACAGCGGACGGCACGAGCACACCGACGCCGAGCTACGCGCTGTCCGGGAGTTGCGGCCTCGGCTGCGCCGCATCTGGCACGCCGAGCCGGCCGAGATCGTCGCCGTGGTCAACGGCCTGCTGCTGGAGCACCGGGCGCTGCCGCAGCTGATCGAGCACGACGACGAGCCGTACCACCTGCACGCCGTGCCCCGCGACGCGCCGCTGGCGACCCGCATCGCCGTGGAGGCGGCGATGGCGATCGCCGACCTGGTCCGCGCCGGCGAGCTGAGCCGGCTGCGGATCTGCGAGTACCCCGACTGCGAGAACGTGGTCGTGGACCTGTCCCGCAACCGGTCGCGGCGGTTCTGCGAGGCCGGCTGCGGCAACCGCGCCGCGGTGACCGCCTACCGCGCCCGCCGGGCCGCCGGCCGCTCCTGAGCGGTGTCCGCCCATTCCTCGACCCGGAGTTCGTACTCCACCTCACCGTGCTCGGCACCCGGAATCGGGTCGCCCCACTGGAGGTGGAAGGTGCGCACGTAGCGCAACCCGGCCTTCGCCATCACCCGCCGGGAGCGGTCGTTGACCGTCATCGTCTCGGCCCACACCCGCCGCACGCCCACGGTGTCGAAGGCGTACCGGACCAGCGCCCGGGAACCCTCGGTGGCCAGGCCGCGCCCCCAGGTCGAGCGGCGCAGCCGGTAGCCCAGCTCGGCCTCGGTGCCGTCCGCCGACGGATCGAGCGCGAACCAGCCCAGAAACCCGCCGGTCTCCCCGTCCAGCGCCGCCCAGCGGCCCAGGCCGGGATGCTGGTCGTACCGGGCCAGCAGCGTCGGCAACTGCTCGTCGCGGATCGTGGCGGGCGGGGTGGCCACGCCGCCGGTGAGGAAGCGCATCACCTCGGGATCGCTGTCCAACTCGACCAGCGCGTCGACATCGCCCATGGTGAGCCGCCGCCACCGCAGCCGCTCGGTCGCCGGAGGCAGGCCCGCGTCATCTCCGCCCATTGCGGGATCATCCCGTCCGCCCCGCGACACCGTCGAGCTGTTTTGCCGCGGCCACCGCCGCGGCGGGCCGGGAGTCAGGGGTGGGTCATCCGGAGCAGGTCGAGCACCTCGTCGAGCTGGGTCTCGCTGAGCTTGCCGGAGTCCACGTGCCCCCGGGAGATCACCACCTCACGGATCGAGGTCTGCTTGGCCAGCGCCTCCTTGGCGATCGACGCGGCCTCGTCGTACCCGAGGTAGCGGTTGAGCGGGGTGACGATCGACGGCGAGCCCTCGGCGTACGCCAGGCAGACCTCGGCGTCCGCGACCACGCCGGCCACCAGGCGGTCGGCGAACAGTCGGCTCGCTGCGGCCAGCAGCCGGATCGACTCCAGCAGGTTGCGGCCCATCACCGGGAGCATCACGTTCAACTCGAAGTCGCCTTGCGAGCCGGCAAAGCCGACCGTCGCGTCGTTGCCGATCACCTGGGCGCAGACCTGCCGCATCGCCTCGGCGACGACCGGGTTGACCTTGCCCGGCATGATCGACGAACCGGGCTGGAGGTCAGGGATGCGCAACTCGCGCAGGCCCGCCCGGGGGCCGGAGCCCATCCACCGGATGTCATTGGCGATCTTGTAGAGGCCCACCGCGACGGTACGCAGCTGGCCGGAGGTCTCCACCAGCGCGTCCCGGGCGCCCTGCGCCTCGAAGTGGTTGCGGGCCTCGGTCAGCGGCAACCCGGTCGACTCCCGCAACCTGCCGATGACGGCGGCGGCGAAGCCGAGCGGGGTGTTGATTCCGGTGCCCACGGCGGTGCCACCCAACGGCAGCTCGGCCAGCCGGGGCAGCGCCCCCTCCAGCCGTTCCATGCCGTAGCGCACCTGGGCGGCGTACCCGCCGAACTCCTGCCCGAGGGTGACGGGCGTGGCGTCCATCAGGTGGGTACGCCCGGCCTTCACCACCGTCTCGAACTCGGCCGCCTTGCCCTCCAGCGCCTCCGCGAGGTGGTTGAGCGACGGCAGCAGGTCCTCCGCGATGAACTGGGTGGCGGCCAGGTGGATTGAGGACGGGAAGACGTCGTTGCTGGACTGGGAGGCGTTCACGTGGTCGTTCGGGTGCACGTCCCGGCCCAGCTCCCGGGTGGCCAGGGTGGCGATCACCTCGTTGGCGTTCATGTTCGACGACGTCCCGGACCCGGTCTGGAACACGTCGACCGGAAACTGGTCGTCGTAGCCGCCGGCGGCCACGTGCGCGGCGGCGGCCGCGATGGCGGCGGCCACGTTCTCGTCGATCACGCCCAGCTCACCGTTGACCTCGGCTGCCGCGCCCTTGATCTGGGCCAGCGCCTTGATCTGGGCCGGTTCGAGACCCCGGCCAGAGATCGGGAAGTTCTGCACCGCACGCTGCGTCTGCGCCCGCCACAACGCTTCGGCGGGCACCTCCACCTCGCCCATCGAGTCGCGTTCGATCCGGTAACCGGTCGCCTCTGGAGTCGTCACGCGTACCATCCTGCCGCGCCCGTCGCCGACTCGCAGATGAACCCTCAGTCCAACTCGGTCAGCAGCCGTTCCACCTCGTGCTGGTCCGGGGACTCGATCTGTCGGAACAGGGGCAGGGCTCGGATCAGATGCGCGCGGGCCGCCGCCGGGTCGGTGTCCCGTAGGCAGCGGGCGATGCCCTCCAGCGCGCGGGCCTGCTCGTATCGGACACGCAACCGGGTCGCGTCGGCGAGCACCCGGCGGTGCAGGTCGAGCGCGCTGGCGACGTCCCCCTGGTCCCGGATCGCCCGGGCCATCAGGTTGCGCGAAGCGCACTGCCCCACCCGGTCGCCCACCTCCATCATCGCCACCAGCGCGTCCCGGTGCAGAGCGGTGGCGCGTTCCGGCCGCCCGGCGACGCGCTCCATCACACCGATCTCGTTGAGCACCTCCCCCTCGCCGAATCGGTTGCCCCCGTGGCGCTTGAGGTGCAACGCGATCCGCAGGATCCGACGGGCCGGGCCCAGGTCACCCATCCGGTGCCGGATCATGCCGAGGTGCCCGATCGCGTTCCCGGTCTGCCGCATGTCCTTCGTCTGGCGGGCCAGCATGAGGTGCTGCCGGGCGGTGCGCAGCGCCTCGTCGTACCGGCCCCACCCGATCAGCGCAAAGCACAGGTTGTTCTGCAGGTTCGTCAGCTCGTGTGCGTCACCCAGCCCGGTGACCATGCCCAGCGCCTCGTCGAACTTCGCCTTGCCCTGCCGGAAGTCACCGTTCGCGGCGTACGAGATTCCGAGGTTCCACAGCGTGCTGAGCACGTCGCCCCGCAGCCCGAGACGGCGGCGCAGGTCGAGCGCCACCTCCATCGAGCTGATCGCCTCCGGAAAACGGGCCAGCCGGAAGTACGCCGAGGAGAGGTAGTTCAGCATCACGGCGACCGCCGCCTCGTCGCCGAGCCGCTCGGCGACCCGAAGCCCGATCGTGTGGGTCTCGATCAGCTCGTCGAGGTGCCCGCTGTCGAAGTTGAACCGCCAGCAGGCCCGGGCCAACTGCCAGCACTGGGTCGGAAAGCCCTCCTCCTCGGCCAGCCGGACCAGGGCGGTGAGCGCGGCCAGATTCTCCTCGAACCACGCCACCCCCTCGGCTGCCGGGGCGGCCACCAGATCGGGCCGGCTGGGCGTGCGGACCGGAATGGTGCGGCGACTGCCCGCCGCCTCGATCGCCCGGGCGATCGCGACCGCGACCGAAAGTTGATGGTCCAGCAACCGCTCAAGGGCGGCGTGGCGTTCGTTCGGCCGCTCCCCGGCATCCAGCAGTAGCCGGGCGTACTCCCGGAGCAGATCGTGCAACCGGTACCGGCCCGGCTGCACCTCCTCCGCCAGGTGCGCGTCGACCAGCTCGTCCAGCAGGTCCTGCGTTTCGGTCCGGGGCAGCTCCGCCAGGGCGGCGGCCACTTCGCTGTCCAGCCGTCCGCCGGGGTACAGACCGAGCAGCCGGAACAGCCGTTGCGCCGGCGGAGAGACCTGCGCGTACGACAGCGCGAACGCCTGCCCCACCGAGCGCTGCCCGGCGGCCAGCTCGGCCAGCGGGCCCGCCCCGGCGACCAGCCGCTCGGCGAGGTCGGCGACGCGCCAGTGCGGTCGGTGCGCCAGGCGGGCGCCGGCCAACCGGATGGCGAGCGGCAGGTGGCCGCAGCGACGCGCCACCTCGGCGGCCGCCTCCGGTTCGGCGGCGACCCGCTCCGCGCCGGCCACCCGACCGAGCAGCTCGACCGCCTCGTCGGCGTCGAGCACGGGCAGGGACGACGGTCGCCCCTCGTCCACCCCGACCAGCCGGCGGCGGCTGGTGATCAGGACCAGGCAGTGTGAGCCGTTGGGCAGCAGCGGCGCCACCTGATCGGCGGTGGCGGCGTTGTCCAGCACCACCAGAGCCCGCCGGCCGGCCAGCTCGGTCCGCCAGAGCGCCAGCCGGTCGTCCGGGTCCACCGGCATCCGCTCCGCCGGCACGCCGAGCTGGCGCAGCAGGGCGGCCACGGCCGTGGCCGGCGTCAACGGGCTGCGCTCGCTGTGCCCGTGCAGGTCGACGAAGAGCTGGGCATCCGGGTAACGGTCGGCGAGCGCGGTGGCGACGTGCACGGCGAGGGTGGTCTTGCCGCTGCCGGCCATTCCGTCGATCAGCTGGATTCGGGTGCCGTCCTCCTCGATCTCCTTGACCAGGCGGGCCACCGTCTCCTGCCGGCCGGTGAAGTCACCGATCGCCCGGGGTAGCGACCGGACCGGGGCGACCGGCCGGATCTCCCGGCCGGCCAGGGCCAGGTCCCCGGCGAGCACCCGCTGGTGCAGTTCCTGCAACTCGGCGCCCGGTTCGATGCCCAGCTCGTCGGCGTAGATCCGCCGGCCCTCCCGGTAGACCGCGAGCGCGTCGGCCTGCCGGCCGACCGAGGAGAGGGCGAGCATCAGTTGGCCGCGCAGGCGTTCCCGCAGCGGGTGCTGATCGACGCTCTCGGTCAGCTCCTCGAGCAGCTCGGCGGCCTGCCCGAGGCGCAGCTCGACGTCGACGCACTCCTCCAGCGCGGTGAGGCGCTGCTCGTCGAGCGCCTGGGCGCGGCGGCGGACGCTGCGGCTCGGGATACCGCCGAGCGCCGGCCCCCGCCAGAGCGCCAGGGCGGCCCGGAACCGCTCACGCGCGTCGGCCAACCGACCGGAGGCCACTGCGGCCCGGGCCGCCTCCACTCCGCGGGCGAAGATTTCCGCGTCCAGGTCGGTCGGCCCGGTACGGATGCCGTACCCCACGGGGTCGGTGACGATGGTCTCCGGTGTCAGCCCGAGTTCGGCGAACCGACGCCGCAGCCGCGACACGCACGTCTGCAACTGTGCGCGGGCGGTGGCCGGCGGGCGTTCCTCCCAGACCGCGTCGACCAACTCCTCGACCGGCACCAGCCGACCGGACCGCAGCAGCAGCATGGCGAGCACGATCCGGTCGCGACCGGCGGTGACGGTGGACTCGCCACCGCCGACCCGCAGGGGCCCCAGGATCCCGAACCGCATCTGCTCTCCCGCATTGATGGTGCAACTTTCAGCAGAGTAGCCCGACGGTCACGGATCGCCGCGATCCGTCGATAGTGATCTGAGAGCGGATCGACAGCGGCACGCCGAAGACTCGCCCCGGGTTGTCGGTGACGGCATCCGACGGGGGCGGTGCGCCCGTTCCCACCCCGGCGGGGGCGGGCGCACCGATGTCGGTGGAGCACGGACGACAGAAGGGGGGCGCCGGGCTGACCTGCCCGGCGCCCCCCTTCGCATACCCCCAGGTCAGCGGCGGCCGACGGTGAGCACCGGCTTGGTGACCTCGGCGAAGAAGTCGTTGCCCTTGTCGTCGACCACGATGAAGGCGGGGAAGTCCTCCACCTCGATCTTCCAGACCGCCTCCATGCCCAGCTCCGGATACTCCAGGACCTCGACATGCTTGATGCAGTCCTGGGCGAGGCGCGCCGCGGGGCCGCCGATCGAGCCGAGGTAGAAACCGCCGTGCTGCTGGCAGGAGCGGGTCACCTGACCCGACCGGTTCCCCTTGGCCAGCATCACCTGCGAACCGCCGGCCGCCTGGAACTTCTCCACATAGGCGTCCATCCGGCCGGCGGTGGTCGGCCCGAACGAGCCGGAGGCGTAACCCTCGGGGGTCTTGGCCGGGCCGGCGTAGTAGACCGCGTGGTCGCGGAGGTACTGCGGCATCGGCTCACCGGCGTCCAGCCGCTCGGCGATCTTGGCGTGCGCGATGTCGCGGGCCACCACCAGCGGGCCGGACAGCGACAGCCGCGTCTTCACCGGGTACTTGGACAGCTCGGCGCGAATCTCGTCCATCGGCCGGTTCAGGTCGACCCGGACGACCATCTCGGTGTCGAGCGAGTCGTCGGTGACGTCGGGCAGGAAGCGCGCCGGGTCGGTCTCCAGCCTCTCCAGCCAGACACCCGACGGGGTGATCTTGGCGACCGCCTGCCGGTCCGCCGAGCAGGAGACCGCGATCGCCACCGGGCAGGAGGCTCCGTGCCGGGGCAGCCGGACCACCCGCACGTCGTGGCAGAAGTACCGGCCGCCGAACTGCGCACCGATGCCGAAGTTGCGGGTCAACTCCAGCACCTCCGCCTCCAGCTCCAGGTCCCGGAAGCCGTGGGCGCTCATCGATCCGGCGGTGGGCAGCGCGTCCAGGTACTTGGCGCTGGCGTACTTCGCGGTCTTCAGGGCGTACTCGGCGGAGGTGCCGCCGATGACGATGGCCAGGTGGTACGGCGGGCAGGCGGCGGTGCCGATCAGCCGCAGCTTCTCCTCCAGGAACTGCATCATCCGCGTCGGGTTGAGCAGCGCCTTCGTCTCCTGGTAGAGGTACGACTTGTTGGCCGAGCCACCGCCCTTGGCCATGAACAGGAACTTGTACGCGTCGGGGTGCCCGTCCGGGTCCTCGGCGTACAGCTCGACCTGGGCCGGCAGGTTGCTGCCGGTGTTCCGCTCGTCCCACATGGTCAGCGGGGCGAGCTGGGAGTAGCGCAGGTTGAGCTTGGTGTACGCCTGGTAGACACCCCGGGAGATGGCCTCGGCGTCGGCCCCGTCGGTCAGGACGTGCCGGCCCCGCTTGCCCATCACGATGGCGGTGCCGGTGTCCTGGCACATCGGCAGCACCCCACCGGCGGCGATGTTGGCGTTGCGCAGCAGGTCCAGCGCCACGAACCGGTCGTTCGGCGAGGCGGCCGGGTCGTCGATGATCGCCCGGAGCTGCGCCAGGTGCGCCGGGCGCAGGAAGTGCGCGATGTCGTGCATCGCCTCGGCGGTCAGCGCGGTGAGCGCGGCCGGCTCGACGGTGAGGAACCGGCGGCCTCCCGGGCCGTGTACGACGTCCACGCCCTCGTCGGTGACCAGGCGGTAGTCGGTCTGGTCGGGGCCGGTCGGCAGCAGGGGGGCGTACGAGAATGCGGCGGCACTGCTCATGAGCGGCAAGCCTAGGGCAGACCGGTCGATCATTCGCACCCGCCGGGCAGGTCCTGGGACGCCGCTCTCATTCGCCGGGCCCGCCGCGCTCCGGTGGCCGCCGCTCGCTGTCCGGGACGACGTGCCGACCGCCTGCTCAGCCGTCCTTGCCGCCAGCGGGATCGGGGCAGAGTTCCCGCTTGGGCCCACAGTTGTCGTCGTCTCCGGTGCCGGGGCCGGTGCCGCCCGGGGCGGGGATGTCGCCGTCGCCGGGCGGTGGGGCGGGGGCGCCGCCGGTCGCGCCGAAGCGGACGTACCCGATCTCCCGTCCCTCGCCGACGATCATGCCCTGCGGCCCGACCGCGAGGGCGTTCGCCGGGGTCCGCAGGACGGCCAGCTCGCGGCCGCTGCGCGGGTCCAGGGCGACCAACCGGGACGGCTTCTCGTCGACGACCACCGCCGCGTACGGGGTGAGCGCGGCGCCGGCCTTGCCGCTGGCCGGTCGGGTCCACAGGACCCGGTCGGTGCCGAGTTCGCGGGTCACCACCGAGCGCTTGTCGGCGGCCCGGAACAGGGCGTACCGATCGTCGACCGCGATCAGCCGGGTGCCCGGCTCGCCGGCCCAGAGCAGCCGCCCGTCGTACCCGTCGATGACCGCCTCGCGGCCGTCCGGGCCGACCCCGATCAGGACGTTCCGCGCACCCTGCGGATCCTCCCGCTGCGCGCAGCCGGCGCTGTCGGCGGTCCGCAGGTTGACCCCGGCCCGCTGCCAGGCCTCCTGCCCGGTCGCCGGGTCCCGGGCGGAGATGGCGAAGTAGCAGGTGCCGTCCTGGGAGCGGGCGGCGATCCGCAGCATCCGGCCGCCCACCACGGAGAGCCGCTCGTCCCGGCCCGGCTCGACGTTCTGCAGCACCCGGCCGGTGGCGGTGTCGACCACGTGCACGCGACCGTCGACCGGGAAGCCGAGCAGTGGTGGCACCGGCTCCGGCCCGGCCACCCTGTCGTCGATCCGGGTGGCGGTGAGCCTCCGGGTGCCGCGCAGACCCGGGTTGTCGGCGAGCAGCCCACTGCTCACACCGGGCAGGAACGCCGTCCACAGTGGTGCGGTGCCTCGCGGGTCCCAGGCGCTCAGGGTGCAGTCGGTGGCATCCGTGCAGCGGGCGTCCAGCAGCAGGTTGCGGTACGTCCAGACGGCCACCGCGTCGTCGTCGCGCCGCCGCGTCGCGCCGGTGGCGGGATCGAGCAGCTCGTACCCCTTGACCAGGAGCTTGCCGACGGCGACCACCGGGTCCCGGTCGCCGCCGGCGACCGCGGACCAGTCCGCCTTGCGCTCCCAGAGCTGGGCGCCGGTGGCGAGGCTGCGGGCTTCGACCCGGGTGCGCTGCTCGACCACCACCGTGTCACCGGCGATGGTCACGCTGCGCGGGGTGCCGCCGATCCGCTCCTGCCAGACCACGTCCGGCTCGGAGATGGGTTCACTGCGGTCCACCCAGTCCCACAGGCCCGGGAAAGGGTTCCACACCCCGGTGGCGGCGAGGGCGACGACCACGGCGAGGCCAAGCAGCAGCCCACCGCGCACGCTCCCCTTCGCCACACCGCACACGGTAGCCACGATCACGGATCTTCCGTACGCCCGCGCCGCCGTGTCGCCGCGCTTTCTGCGGCCGGAGGTGTTAACAGGGGGCCCTATCCTCTACCGGAGGCGTCAGGAAGGTGCCCTTCCTTCGGTCCGGACGGCGCTGCGCACCAGCGGAAGCGTGCGATAGGAAATCTGCTCGGCCAGCGCGATGATCGTCGAAGCCCGCGTGATGCCCGCGGAGGAGACGATCTGGTCGATGACCCGCTGCAGGTCCGTGTTGGAGCGGGCCACGATCCGACAGAGCAGGTCACTGGAGCCGGTGATGGTGTGCGCCTCCAGCACCTCGGGGATGGCGGCCAGGTGCGCGGTGACCGGGTCGTGGCCGTGCCGTTGACTGATCTCCAGCGTGACGAAGCTGGTCACCCCGAACCCGATCGCGGCCGGGGAGATCTCCGGGCCGAACCCGCCGATGACCCCCCGGTCGACCAGCTTGTCCAGCCGGGCCTGCACGGTGCCCCGGGCCACTCCAAGCCGCCGCGAGCACTCCAGCACGCCGATCCGCGGTTCCTCGGCGAGCAGTTCGATCAAGCGCACGTCGAGTGTGTCGAGCTGTACAGCCTGCTCACCATTCATGGGTTCAGACCATACCGAATGTGCAACCTGACCAGCTTTTCCTCCGACAGTTGCCCAGTCGGGGCCCGCCCAGCGATCCTCGCCACAGGAACCAACCACGGCGGCCCACGAGGCCGGCCGGTACGCGAGGGAGGCCACCATGACCCAGGCGATCGACCGACCCCAGTCGACCGAGGACGTCGACGTCGACCAGCTCGTCGGCGCCGTCGACCACGACATCAGCCGCGACCCCTTCCCGGTCAAGGGTCTCGACCACGTGCACTTCCTGGTCGGCAACGCCAAGCAGGCCGCGCACTACTACTCCACCGCGTTCGGCATGACCTGCGTGGCGTACCGCGGCCCGGAGCAGGGCTACCGGGACCACGCCCAGTACGTACTGACCAGCGGCTCGGCCCGGTTCGTGCTGACCGGCGCGGTGCGCCCGGACGCCGACGGCGCCGAGCACGTGGCCCGGCACAGCGACGGGGTGAGCGACATCGCGCTCGAGGTGCCGGACGTGGACACCGCGTACGCGCACGCCATCGTCCAGGGCGCCACCAGCGTCGTGGAGCCGCACGAGGTGACCGACGAGCACGGCACGGTCCGGATGGCCGCCATCGCCGCGTACGGCGACACCCGGCACACGCTGGTCGACCGGTCCCGCTACACCGGCCCGTTCCTGCCCGGCTTCGTGGCCCGTGGCCCGATCGTGGACCGGCAGCCGATGATCGACGCCGGCATCCAGCCGAAGCGCTTCTTCCAGGCCGTCGACCACGTGGTCGGCAACGTGGAGCTGGGCCGGATGGACGAGTGGGTTGAGTTCTACAAGCGGGTGATGGGCTTCTCCAACATGGCGGAGTTCATCGGCGACGACATCGCCACCGACTACTCGGCGCTGATGAGCAAGGTCGTGGCGAACGGCACCCGCAAGGTGAAGTTCCCGCTCAACGAGCCGGCGATCGCCCGCAAGAAGTCGCAGATCGACGAGTACCTGGAGTTCTACCAGGGCCCGGGCGCCCAGCACATCGCGGTCGCCACCAACGACATCCTGGCCAGCGTCGACGCGATGCGGGCCGCCGGGGTGGAGTTCCTGGACACCCCCGACTCGTACTACGAGGACCCGGAACTGCGCGCCCGGATCGGCAACGTGCGGGTGCCGATCGAGGAGCTGAAGGCCCGCAGGATCCTGGTCGACCGGGACGAGGACGGCTACCTGCTCCAGATCTTCACCAAGCCGGTGCAGGACCGCCCGACCGTCTTCTTCGAGCTGATCGAGCGGCACGGCTCGCTCGGCTTCGGCAAGGGCAACTTCAAGGCGCTCTTCCAGGCCATCGAGCGGGAGCAGGAAGCCCGCGGCAACCTGTAACACTTGCGAGCGTGACGCAGCCTCCGTCGTACCCGACGCCGCCGGTCGGTGGGCCTCCGCCCGCCGCCGGCGGCGTCGCGCCGCCGCCCGGACCACACCCGCAGGGGTACGCGGTGCCGCCGCAGTACGCCCCACCCGGCTGGCCCCCGCCGGGGTACGCCGGACCGCCCCGTCCACTGCCCCCGACGCTGAGCCCGGGTGGTCAGCCGCTGGCCAGCTTCAGCGACCGGCTGCTCGCCTGGCTGATCGACATGGTGCTGGCCAGCGCCGTCTCGCTGGTGCTGTTCATGCCGGTCTTCTTCATCCTCTGTTGGCGGATGATCACCGAGATGAACCGGACCAACCCGGACGGAACCCTCGTCGAGCCCGACCCGGGCACCTTGTTCGTCACCTTCTTCATTCCGATCCTGCTGCTCGAGCTCGGGCTGCTCGTCCT
This sequence comes from Micromonospora cremea, assembly GCF_900143515.1. Lineage (NCBI taxonomy): Bacteria > Bacillati > Actinomycetota > Actinomycetes > Micromonosporales > Micromonosporaceae > Micromonospora > Micromonospora cremea. The sequence goes on from NZ_FSQT01000002.1 coordinate 1,710,675, forward strand.
GATGCTCGGGCTCTACTGGCTCTACCACGTGGAGTACCTCAAGCGCGGCGGTCAGACGATCGGCAAGAAGGTGATGAAGCTGCGTGTGGTGCCGCTCGACCCGACCCGCGCGCTGGACCGGCGGATGGCCGGCCGGCGGTGGCTGGTGCAGTACCTGGCGGCCTCGCTGGTCCCGGGCATCAGTTACCTCGACGGGTTCTGGCAGCTCTGGGACAAGCCCTGGCAGCAGTGCCTCCACGACAAGTTCGCCGGCACGGTCGTCGTTAAGGTGTCCCAGTGAGCGTGGAACCTGGCTGGTACGTCGACCCCGCCGACCCTGAGACCCGGCGCTACTGGGACGGCGAGGGCTGGCTCGGCGCGCCCATCCCCGTCGACGCGACTCCGCCGGACGGCCCACCCCCGGTGGAGCCACCGCCCGTCTCGGTCACCCCGGCCGCGCCGGCAGCGCCGGCCGCCCCCGGCCCGGTGACCGCCGCGCCAGACTGGCCGCCGCAACCCGGGCCGGGTCCACAACCGGGGCACGGCTCGCAGCCTGGGCACGGCCCAGGCTGGGCACCGCAGGCCGGTCCCCCCGGCTGGGCACCCCAGGGTGCTCCGCCCGGATGGGCACCCCAGGCCGGTCCCCCGGGCTGGGCACCGCAGGGTGCCCCGCCCGGCTGGGCTCCACAGGGCGTTCCGCCCGGCTGGGCTCCACAGGGCGTTCCGCCCGGCTGGCCCGGACGGCCACCGGAGCCGCGCCCGCACGGGCTGGAGTTGGCAGGCTACGGTCAGCGGTTCACCGCCCGACTGATCGACTTCGGCCTCGTCTTCGCGCTGAACGCACTGGTCAACGGCTGGTTCGTCTGGCGTTGGCTCCTGGAGTTGATGCCGTACTGGCGGGAGGTGCTCCGGCGCGCGCAGCAGGGCAACTCCTCCACGGAGGGGCTGCCACCGATCGGCGAGCAGGCCGGGCTCCTCCTGGTGGTGATCCTGGTGATCGCCACCGCGCTCTGGCTGGCGTACGAGGTGCCCGCCATGGCCGCTGGCGGACAGACCGTCGGCAAGCGGGTGATGCGGATCCGCGCCGTGCCGCTCGCCGCCGACCAGCCACTGGGCTTCGGCTCGGCGCTGAGCCGGTGGACCACGCTTGGCATGCCCACCCTGCTCTGGTACTGCGCCGGGCTCGGCCTGGTGTTGCAACTCGTCGACGCCCTCTCCCCACTCTTCGACCACCCGCTCCGTCAGGCGCTGCACGACAAGCGCGCGCAGACGGTGGTCGTCCAGGTCCCCCGCACCACCGGTTCCGACACCCCGAACGACCGCGACCAGCCCTCGGGAGAAACCCCATGACCGACTCCGGACGTCACCAGCCGGCGCTGCGGCTGACCCGCGCCGACCTCGACGCGCTGCCCAACTACGTACCCGGGCGCAGCCCCGCCGACCTGGCGCGTGAGCTGGGTCTGCCGGAGGCGATCAAGCTGGCCAGCAACGAGGTGCCGTACGGGCCACTGCCCGGTGTGGTGGAGGCGGTCACCGAGGCGCTCGCCGCCTCGCACCGCTACCCGGACATGGGCGTGGTCGCGCTGCGTGACGCGCTGGCTCAGCGGTACGGCGTGGAGCCCGACCGGATCGCCACCGGCTGCGGGTCGGTGGCGCTCGCCGAGCACCTGGTGCGGGCCACCTGCCTGCCCGGCGACGAGCTGCTCTACGCGTGGCGGTCGTTCGAGGCGTACCCGATCATCGCCGCGACCAGCGGCGCGACCAGCGTGCGGGTGCCCAACGACGCCGGGCACGGGCACGATCTGACGGCGATGGCCGCGGCGGTGACCGACCGGACCCGGATGATCCTGGTCTGCAACCCGAACAACCCCACCGGCACGGCGGTACGCCGGGCCGAGCTGGACCGGTTCCTCGACGCGGTGCCGGACGACGTGCTGGTGGTCATCGACGAGGCGTACCGGGAGTTCGTCACCGACCCGGAAGTGCCGGACGGGCTCGACTACCTGGACCGGCCGAACGTGGCGGTGCTGCGCACCCTGTCCAAGGCGTGGGGCCTGGCCGGGCTGCGGGTGGGCTGGCTGGTCGCCCAGCCGGTGGTGGCCGCGGCGGTCCGCAAGGTGGTGACCCCGTTCTCCACCAGCACGGCCGCCCAGGCCGGGGCACTCGCCGCGCTGACCCAGGCCACGGAGATGGAGCGCCGTTGCGCCCTGGTCGTCGCCGAGCGGGACCGGGTCACCGAGGCGCTGCGGAAGTTCGTGCCTGACGTGCCGACCAGCCAGGCCAACTTCGTCTGGCTGCCGCTCGGCGACAAGGCGGTGGCGTTCGGCAAGTCCTGCGAGGCGCGCGGGGTGATCGTCCGGCCGTTCGCCGGGGACGGGGTGCGCGTCACCATCGGCACTCCGGCCGAGAACGACGCGTTCCTGGCCGCCGCGGAGGCGGCGCTGGTCTGATCCGTGCCGGCCCGCCACTGACGACGCCGCTGGTCGACCGGGTCACTCCGGTCGCCGGCGGCGGGCCGCCGGCCCGATCAGGTGGCGGCCAGGATCACCGCCTCGGCGGTCAGGTAGTACCGCTGGTCGTCCCCGTCCGGGTCGACCGGCTCGCGAAGCCGTTCCACCGCGAGGTAGCCGTCCGCCGCCGCCACCGCCCCGGGCACCCAGCCGGTCCCATCGGAGCCGACGTTGAGCGAGAAGCGCGAGAGCCGCGTCCCGGTCACCGGGTCGAGCGTCACGAGGTCGTTCGCGTCGGTCAGCAGGTGCACCCGGCCAGGTTGGACGGCGAGCACCCGGGCCGATCCCAGCCCGTCGACCCGCCACAGCTCGGCACCGGAGCGGGCCGACCGACCAACGGCCACCCCGTCGAGCACGGTAACCGCCTGCTCGCTGGCCAGGGTCGCGCCGGAGGCGTCCAGCGCGGGGGCGGCGATCGGCTCGCCGACACCCAGCAGCCAACCCCGGCCACCCGCGTCCCCCGGCCCGGCCGTCCGCAGGCCCGGGCAGTCCGACCGGCCGGTACGGCAACCGAGCGGGGTCGCCACCAGCGCGTCCGGGCCGTTCGGCGGCCGCCAGCGCTCGCGCACCACGCCGGTCGCCGCGTCCCGGAACTCGACCGTGGTCGGCCCGGCGCAGCTGTCCACGCCGATCAGCCGCCCCGAGGAGGTGGTGCCGACGTCGCTGCGGCAGGCGCCGGGCAGGTCGACCCGCCACAGCTCCCGGCCGCCGGCCAACTCCACCCCGCGTGCCTGGGCGTCCCCGGTGACCACCAGCACCCTCCGGCCGTCCGCGAGGTCGGTGAGGTAGAGCCCGGGCGGATCCCAGACGATGGCCGCCCCGGTACGCCGGACCACCGTCTCGTCCCGGGCGGGCACCGGGCCGTCAGCTCGCCAGAGCACCCGCCCGGTCGACGCGTCGAGCGCGACCAGACGCCCGTCGGACCACCGGCTGACCACCGTCCTGCCGCTGGCCACCACCCCGGTCAACTCCGCCGGCCAGCGCCGGTACGACCAGTACGGGGTGGTCCGGTGCCGCCCGTCGACCGGCCGGTCGGCATAGACCTGGCGGTGCGCGGCGTACACCCGCAGCCGGGCGTCCACGATCAACGGGGCGACCGGCAGCCGACCGACCACGCCGACGGCCGGCTGCGCCGCGGCCGGGTACGCACCCCGAGCCTCCGTGCTCACCTCGGCCGGCGCGAGCACCCGGTGGACGATGACCGCGACCGCCGCGGTGGCGAGCAGCGCCACGACCGCCACCACGAGCCGTCGCCGGCCCTTCGGGAACCCCATGCCGCACCTCCGCCCGGCACCCTACCCAGCGGAACGCGCCGGAGCCTGGTCAGGTCACGCCGCCCCGGGCCGGGACAGCGGCGGTGGAATCGGCCGGATGGAGGTCAGGCTGCTTCGACGGAGCCGGCGGAGCCGGCCGCGTTGGCCGCGGAGGTCAGGTCGGCGAGATCACGCCGGAGCGCCACCTCGACCGCCCGGGCGGCGAGCCCACCGAGCAGCAGCGCCACCACCCGGCCGTACGGGGCGGTCGGCACCGCCTCCTGGGTGACGGTGACCGCCGTGCAGCCACGACGGCGACGCTGGACCGACCGCAGGCTCCAGGTGATCCGGTAGTCCACACCGGCCCCGGAGGAACAGAGCACCAGCCGATGCGGGGCGCGCGCCTCCACCACGAGGAACTCCTCGGTCAGCGTGCCGCCGCCCGGCTGGGTGCGCGCCTCACGCCACGCGGTGCCGGGCCCGAACGGACCCGGGGTGAGCAGCTCGACCGGGCCGGCGGCGCTCAGCCGGGCCGCACGGCCGGGCAGGTCGGTCAGTAGACGCCAGACATCGACGGCGTGCGCCTCGATGAACCCGGTAACCGCCACCGTCGACATGCCACCCTCCCGTGTCCTCGACGGTACGCGGGGTGAGGGCTGGACGGGGCCTCCGGGACGGAATTTCCACCACCCGGAGGCCACGTTGTCCGTTTCGCCCGGCCGCTCGGCGCCGGTCAGCGACCGGCCCGGCGGTCAGCGATCGAAGCGACCGCCCCGGAGCGCGCCGATGAACGCCGTCCACCCCGGCGGGCTGACGGCCAGTGTGGGACCGGCCTGGTCCTTGGAGTCGCGAACCCCGACCAGACCGAGGACGTCGACCAGGTTGTCCGCCACCTCCACGCAGAGCCCCTGGTGGTTGGAACGGCTGCTGGTACGCCATACCGCGCCCGCGAAATCGTGCATCGTCCTACCTCCGTGTGCGATGGGATGCCCCACCGCTGGGCAGCCGGGCGCGGCCCCGGCCCGTGCCACGCAGCGGGGCGATGGAATCCGCGACGATCAACGGGGTAACCCGGATCGGTCATCGCACAGCCGGTGCGATCATCAGTCCCATCGGTGAGACGGTCCGCCGGACGGGCCCACACGGGCCCGACCCGACCGCCGGACCAGTCCGGCGGTCGTTCGAGGGCGGCACGGATCAGTGGGCCGGACGGACCGTTCCGGTGACCTCGCCGAGGGCGACGGTGGTGCCGTCCGGGCCGGGAGCGGTGGCGGTGATGGTCACCGTGTCGCCGTCGGCGAGGAAGGTGCGGCTCTCGTCGCCGAGCTTCACCGGCTCCGCTCCGCCCCAGGTCAGCTCCAGGAACGAGCCGACCTGCGAACGGTCCGGGCCGGAGACGGTGCCCGAGGCGTACAGGTCGCCGGTGCGCAGGGACGCGCCGTTGACGGTGAGGTGCGCCAACTGCTGGGCCGGCGTCCAGTACATGGTGGCGAACGGCGGCTCGCTGACAGGTTCGCCGTTCCACTCGACCGCCAGCCGGAGGTCCAGCCCCAGGTGCGGCACGTCCCGCAGGTAGTCGACGACCGGCGGGTCCTGATCCGGGGCCGGCACGAATGCGTCGGCGAGCGCGTCGAGTGGCGTCACCCAGGCCGAGATCGAGGTGGCGAAGGACTTGCCCAGGAACGGGCCGAGCGGCTGGTACTCCCAGGCCTGGATGTCCCGCGCCGACCAGTCGTTGACCAGCACCACCCCGAAGACGTGGTCGGCGAAGTCGTCGACGGACACCCGGGCGCCCAGCGGGCTCGGCACGCCGACCACGAAGCCGACCTCGGCCTCGATGTCGAGGCGTACGGAGGGACCGGTGACCGGACCCTCGGCGGAGGCGCGCTGGCCGGTCGGGCGGACCACCGGCGTCCCGGAGACCACCACGGTGCCGGCCCGCCCGTGGTAGCCGATCGGCAGGTGCTTCCAGTTGGGCAGCAACGGCGGCTGGCCCGGGCGGAAGATCTGCCCGACGTTCGACGCGTGGTGCTCGGAGGAGTAGAAGTCGACGTAGTCGGCCACCTCGACCGGGAGCAGCAGCTGCACCTCGTCCAGCGGCACCAGCAGCGGTTCCACCGCGGCCCGGTGGGCCGGGTCGGTCAGCAGCTCGGTGATCCGCTGCCGCACCGCCGTCCACTGGGGACGGCCCAGGGCCATGAAGTCGTTGAGGGTGGGCCGGCACAGTGCGCCGGCGGCCAGCACCAGCTCGGCGGTCTCCGCCGCGGCCAGGTCGAGCACCCACGAGCCGATCCGCACGCCGATCCGCGGCCGGCCCCCGTCCTGCCGGAACACCCCGTACGGCAGGTTCGTCACCCCGTACGGCGAACCGTCGGCGCCGGTCACCCAGGTCATGCGTCGTAGCCCCCGTTCACCAGCCCCAGCCGGATCAGATCGGTCAGTGGTTCCAGGATGCTGCATGAGCCGAAGCCGACCCAGAGCGGGCGGGCCCCGTCCAGCCGGCCGCTCGTTCGCTCCAGCAGCGGGCGCGGGTCGGCGACGGTGAGCAGCTCGGCGACCGCGCCCACGCCGTCGCCCTCGGCCGCCGCCAACGTCGCGGCCAGCACGTTGGCGTAGCCGTGGTGGGTGAACCCGGTCTCCGGGTCGAGGTGCCGGACCGCCTGGTGCAGTCCGGCGGTCAGCTTGAACGGCAGGTCCCGGTCCCGACAGGCGCAGATCACCGCGGCCAGCTCGGCCGGGGTGGGGAAGAGCTCGGCGGCCAGGCCACCGGTGCGGAACTTGGCCGCGACCGGCACCCCGTCGGCCCGGGCTGCGGCGAGCGCGTCCAACGCGCCCATCAGCCCGAAGGTCAGCGGCAGCTCGGCGTAGACGGCCTCGACGTCCGGCAGGGAGTCGACCACCCGCAGCAACTCGGCGATGCCGGGCAGCGGGTCCTCGCCCCGTCGGGCGACCGCCACCTCGACCTGTCGGGCGGTGACGCCGTCCGGCGTCAGGAACGACAGCGCGAAGGGCAGGCTCCCGACCCCGGTGTCACCGATCACGCCGACCACCAGGCCCTCGGCCGGGTCGACGAGACCACTCAGCTCCCCTGCGGCCACGGTCGAGGCGGGGACCAGCAGCGGGCCGACCAGGTCGGCGTACCAGGCGGTGCGGTGCCGGCGGTGGGCGGCCAGCGCGTCGGGCAGCGCGGCGCTGCCCGGAGGGAAGACGGCGGCGTCGTCCACCAGGCCGTCGAGGAGTGCGGGCACCTGCGTTGACACGGAACAAGAATGTACGGGACGCTACAAGGAACGGACAACAGCGTCCGATTATCGGACGCCCCCGGCCGGCGAACGGGACATATCGGGAGGCGAAATGCCGTACTACCGCAGCGCCGGCGAGGTGCCACGCAAGCGCCACACCCAGTTCCGTCAGCCCGACGGCAGCCTCTACGCCGAGGAGCTGATGGGCCAGGAGGGCTTCTCCTCCGACTCGTCCCTGCTCTACCACCGGCACGCACCCACCGCGATCCTGGCCGCCGACGAGTTCACCCCGCCCGCGTCCACCCGGACGCCGAACCTGCCGCTCAAGCCCCGCCACCTGCGCACCCACAAGCTCGACGCCGGCGGCGCCGACCCGGTCCTCGGCCGGCAGTACCTGCTCGCCAATGACGACGTGCGAATCGGGTACGTGCTCGCCGACCGCCCCTCGCCGCTGTTCCGCGACGCCACCGGCGACCACTGCCTCTACATCGAGTCGGGGGCACTGCGGGTCGAGTCCCCGTTCGGGGTGCTGGAGGCGGTGTCCGGCGACTACATCATCATCCCCACCTCGACCATCCACCGGCTGGTGCCCACCGGTGCGGAGCCCGTCCGGCTGCTCACCATCGAGGCGACCGGGCACATCGGCCCGCCCAAGCGCTACCTGTCGGTACGCGGCCAGTTCCTGGAGCACTCGCCGTATTGCGAGCGCGACGTCCGCGGCCCCGACGCGCCGCTGCTCGTCGACGGCGAGGAGGCCGAGGTGCTGGTGCGCCACCGGCGTGGCTGGACCCGCTACGTCTACGCCCACCACCCGTTCGACGTGGTCGGCTGGGACGGGCACCTCTACCCGTGGGCGTTCTCCATCCACGACTTCGAGCCGATCACCGGCCGGATCCACCAGCCCCCGCCGGTGCACCAGACCTTCCAGGGCCCCAACTTCGTCATCTGCTCGTTCGTGCCCCGCAAGGTCGACTACCACCCGGACTCGATCCCGGTGCCGTACAACCACCACAACGTCGACTCCGACGAGATGCTCTTCTACACCGGCGGCAACTACGAGGCCCGGCGCGGCTCCGGCATCGAGCAGGGCTCGATCTCACTGCACCCGTCCGGCTTCACCCACGGCCCTCAGCCGGGTGCCGCCGAACGCTCCATCGGCGCGGACTACTTCGACGAACTGGCCGTCATGGTCGACACCTTCCGTCCGCTGGACCTCTGCGACGCGGCCCGCACCTGCGAGGACGACGGTTACGCCTGGACCTGGGCGCGTCGGGTCTAGTCGCCCTTGGGGTTTCGCCGGAGCCCACCCGCTCTGGGCGGTCAGGCTTGATCCCGACGCGGGCGGGCTCCGGCGAAACCCTGACCTGGTCGAGCCAGCCGGGCTAGTGATCTTCTGTGGTGCTGCCGGAGCTTGGGTCAGCGGATGGCGGTGCGGGTGAAGATGGCGAATTCGGCGACCGCGGTGGCGGCGATGGCCAGCACCAGCGGCCACGGCGAGCCGACCACCGCGTACACCAGGAGCAGCACCGGTGCGGCGGCCACCGCGTAGATCGCCAGGGCCAGGGTCCGGTCCGAGTGCAGCAGCTCGGGTAGGACGGTCCGGGTCAGCCCCGGCAACCGGGCCGCGAGCTGCCAGACCACGATCCCGCCGGTGAGCGCGGCGAGCACCGCCAGGACGCGGGAGAAGCCGTCGTTCGCCGAGGCGGCGAACGCCACCACCACCGCGGCCACCAGTGACCAGCCCGCGCCGTAGAGCACCAGACGGTGCAGGCCGTAGGCGATGGTCCGCCCGGAGTCCATCCGTTTCGGGCTGATCGTGGCCGCCTCGGCGAGGTGTTCCAACGCCTCCGACCAGCGGCGCTGCTCCAGCCGGATGACACCCACGTCGTGCCGGGCGTCGGCGAGGCGCGGGTCGAGCCGCAGCGCCTCGCGGTAGGCCCGCTCGGCCAGGTCGAACAGCTCTAGCCGGGCCGCGACCAGGCCGAGCACCAGGTGCGCCTGCGGTTCCTCCGGGGCCAGCTCGACCCCACGCCAGGCCGCGTTCAGCGCCGGCTGGCCGTTGCGCGAATCGGCCAGGAGCGCCGCCGCGCTGCGCTGGGCGTACGCGTCGGCCGGGCCGAGCGCGAGGAGGCGGTCGGCGGTGGCGGCCGACTCGGGGTAGCGCTCCAGGTCGGCCAGCGCCATGCCCCGGGCGACCAGCGGCGGGAGCGCCTCGGGTGCGGCGGCCACGGCGGCGTCGGCGGCGGTGAGCGCATCGACCGGCCTACCGGCGGCCAGGTGGACCCGGGCCAGCATGGTGAGTGCTTCCAGGTCATCGGGCTGCAGCGCGAGCCCAAAGGTCAGCTCCCCGGCCGCCTCGTCGTGGCGGCCGAGTTCGGCGAGGAGCTGGGCGCGCTCGAGGTAGCCGTCGGCGGCGGAACGGTCGGAGGCGGGGTCGCTGGACATCGCGGCGAGCCTAGGTGGCCGGCGCGTCGTACACCAGGGCCACGGCGATCCCGGCCAGCCCTTCCTCACGGCCGGTGAAGCCGAGCCCGTCGGTGGTCGCGGCGGAGACGGTGACCGGGGCACCGACGGCAGCGGAGAGAACCTGCTGGGCCTCCGCACGACGGCGGGCGATCTTGGGTCGGTTGCCGATGACCTGCACGGACACGTTGCCGATCTCCAGGCCGGCGGCCCGCACCCGGCGGGCCGTCTCGGTCAGCAGCGCCACCCCGGACGCGCCGGCCCACTCCGGCTGGCCCACCCCGAAGGCGGAACCGAGATCGCCGAGACCGGCGGCGGAGAGCAGGGCGTTGCAGGCGGCGTGCGCGGCCACGTCAGCATCCGAGTGCCCGGCGAGGCCGTCCTGGTCAGGCCAGAGCAGGCCGGCCACCCAGCAGGGCCGGCCGGGCTCGAAGGCGTGCACGTCGGTGCCGACGGCCACCCGGGGAACGATCATGATAAGAGGGTACGCGTCAGCCGGCGCCGGCCAGCAGGTGCTCCGCCAACGCCAGGTCGAACGGGCGGGTGATCTTCAGCGCGTACTCCGAGCCGGGCACGCAGCTCACCGTGACGCCCTGCTTCTCGACCAGCCCGGCGTCATCGGTGAGCGGGTCGCCGGCCGCGGCGTGCGCGGCGGTGAGCACGGACCGGCGGAAGCCCTGCGGCGTCTGCACCGCGCGCAGGGCGGATCGGTCCACGGTGCCGAGCACCACCTCGCCGGCGCCGACCTCCTTGATCGTGTCGACGACCGGCAGCACCGGGATGACGGCGTCGCACCCGTCGCGGACCGCCGCCGCGACGGACTCCACCAGCTCCGGCGGCGTGAGCGCACGGGCGGCGTCGTGCACCAGGATGATCGCCGGACCGGCGGGCACCGCGGCCAGCGCGGCAGCCACCGAGGCCTGGCGCTCCGCGCCGCCGGGCACCACGGTCACCGGGGCGACCGGGGCGAGCAGCTCGCTGACGGCCGTCACCTCGGCGGCCGGGGCGGCCACCACGATCGTGTGCACCGAGGGCGCAGCGGCCAGCCGGCGCACGGCGTGCACCAGTAGCGGCTCCCCGGCGAGCAGGCGCAGCGCCTTGGGTCGGCCGGGGCCGAGCCGTACGCCGGCACCCGCTGCAGGCACAAGGACCGCGACGTCACCGCGCGGATTCAGCTGCGCGGTCACGTCGCGGTCCTCGGTGGTTTCTTCGCTACGAAGTGGGTACGACGATGCTGTGCGGACTAGGCCTCGGTGAGGACCTTGTCGAGCAGCGTCTCCGCCTCATCCTTGGTGCTCTTCTCCGCCAGCGCGACCTCGCCGACGAGAATGTCGCGGGCCTTGGCGAGCATCCGCTTCTCGCCCGCGGAAAGGCCCCGCTCCCGCTCCCGACGCCACAGGTCACGCACGACCTCGGCGACCTTCAGCGGGTTGCCCGAGGCCAGCTTTTCCAGGTTGGCCTTGTAACGCCGCGACCAGTTGGTCGGCTCCTCGGTGTGCGGAGCCCGAAGAACGTCGAAGACCTTGCCGAGGCCCTCTTCGCCGACAACCTCACGCACGCCCACGATCTCGGCGTTCTCGGCCGGCACCCGGACCGTCAGGTCACCCTGCGCGACCCTCAGGACGAGGTACTGCTTGGGCTCGCCCTTGATGACCCGAGTCTCGATTGCCTCGATGAGTGCGGCCCCGTGGTGGGGGTAAACAACGGTCTCGCCGACACTGAAAACCATAGGTTCGAAACCCCTTTCGCTGTGTCTAGGGTAACACGGTCAGGCACCGATGTCTCACCGATGTCCTGACCGTTGGCGCAGCTCAGGGGCCCTGTGAGAGGTCTTTCTTCAGCTTGACAGGCGGTCAAACCGATGGTTCAAACACGCTCCGTAACGCACGGATGACTTCCCGGTACGGGTGAACAGAACGTCGAGATCAAGGGCTATGCGCTCACCTCATGGTATCCCGCCGGACGGGACCGCGCCCAGGTGTAGCGGGAGCCGCCCCTCGTGCGGGACGCTGGAGACAGCACCGCACTCCGCTCTCGAGACGCTGCCAGGGGGTCCGATGGGCAAGCCGGACGCAGAGGGCCACGGGCTGCCCGACCTGCCGCCCGAGTGGGGTCGTGTGGTCGTCCCCGACGACGCTTCCGCGCTCGCCACCGAGGCCGCCCAAGTCCGCCGTGAGCTGCGCCGGGCCGCCGGCCGGCCGGGCGGCCACCGGGCCCTGGCCCTGCCGCTGCTGGTCCTGTTGGTGGCGGTGCTCACCACGCTGGCCGGCCTGCTCGCCGTCACCTGGCCACGCGCCAACCGCGGCACCGACCGCCCGACCCCGGCCCCCTACGCGCCGCCCGCGACCCTCGCCGGACGGGCGCTGCCCGCGCTGGACCTGGTCGACGCCGGCCAGTCGCCGGTGCCGCTGCGCGGCCTGCTGCCGGCCATGATCATCTTGGTGGACGGCTGCCCGTGCCCTGACCGGGTGGCCGAGGCCGTGGCGGCGGCGCCCAGTGGAGTGGCCGTGGTCACCGTCGCCGGAGGGCGGACGGTCACGGGCCCACCGCCGGCCGAGCGCGACGTCCGGGCGCTGGCCGACCCCGCTGGCGGGCTGCGCTCGTTCCTGGGGCAGCCGGCCCGCCCCGGCATCACGACCGCACTGCTGGTCGGCCGCGCCGGCGTGGTGACCCGGGTGTTACCCGAGGTGGGGCCGGTGGAGGCCTACCGGGAAGACCTGACGGCCCTCGCCCGCTGACGGGGGCGTGGCTGCCGAACCGACAGACGGCTCGGGTCAGGGCAGCTCGACGAATTGAGCCTCGGCGTCAACCGGCTCCTCGCCCGCCGTCGACAGCGACACCCGGATCGGGCCACCGATCGCGTTCAACTCGGCCGTGCCGACCGTGCCGTCACAGTCGATCTGGGACGGTTCGGTGAGCCGGGCTCCGGTGACCACCAGCAGCATGGCGCCCGGCCGGGTGCACCGGTACTGCAGCAGATAGCGGCCGCCGTCGACCGCGGCGGACTGCCGGATCACGCTCTTGCCCGGGGTGAGCTCCGATCGCTCCCGCCAGATCGTCTCCTTGAACAGGGGCAGCCCACCCGACGGGTCCCCCTGGTAGAAGAAATCACCCGGAGTGCCTTCGACGTCGGTGATCATGCCCGTCTCCGGGTCGATCCGCACGGTCGAGCTCTCCCCCTCGCGGACGATCTCACCCGATCTGGTGTCCACCTGCACCGTGCGCCGCACGTCGGGCGCGCCGGCAGGCGTGCCGTTCGGCCCGATCTCGTCGAGCCGAACCGTCGGGGTGGGAGCCGGCTGGGCCGTCGGAGCGGGGGCAGCGGCCAGCCACCACCAGCCGCCGACGGCCAGGGCGGCCAGGGCCACCCCGACCAGCGCCGCCGACCGCAGCCGGTCGTCCGCCCCAGCATCCATGCGGCGAGCGTACCGGCCGGGCCGCGCGGCGATCAGCCCTGTCGATCGAGCAGCGCGGCGTACAGGGTGAGGCCGGGACCGAACGCCAGCATGACGATTCGCCAGGGTGCCGCCGCCGTGCGGCTCAGCCGATCCAGGATCAGCAGCACCGTCGGCGAGGAGCAGTTGCCGTGCTCGTCGAGCGTCGCCCGGGACGCCGCCAGCGCCTGCGGCGGAAGGGCCAGCTCCTGCTCGACCACGTTGAGGATTCGCGGCCCGCCCGGGTGCACCGCCCAGCCGTCCACCTCGGAGACGGTGGTGCCGTGCCGGGCCAGCAGATCGTCGACCAGCCCACGGACGTGCCGGGAGAGCACCTGCGGCACCTTCGGCGACAACCCCATCCGGAAGCCGGCGTCGGTGACGTCCCAGGTCATGTGGTCGGCCGTCGAGGTGTCGGTGATCGAGGTGACCTCACGCACGACGTACCCCGGGCCACCCGGAACCACCACGGCGGCGACCGCGGCGTCCGAGAAGAGCGCGTGCGAGACGATCTGCTGGGTGTCCACCCGGGCGCTGGACGGCTGGATGTGCAGGCTGGTCAGCTCCGCACAGAGCAGCAGCGCCGGGCGGCCCCGCGCGGTGACGAAGTCGCTCGCCGCGCCCAGCCCCGGCAGCGCCGCGTAACAACCCATGTGGCCGACGAACATCCGCTGGGTGTTCGGAGCCATACCGAGGTCCCGAGCGAGCAGGATGTCGAGCCCCGGGGTGGCGTACCCGGTGCAGGAGCAGACGATGAACAGCCCCACGTCGCCGGCGCCCAGCCCGGCCGCGGTCAGCGCACGGCCGACCGCCTCCTTGCCCAGCGGCAGCGCCTCCACCTGGTATCGGCGCATCCGGCGTTCGGTCGGCCAGTCGGAGACGTCCTCCAGCAGGGGATTGACCGCGGCCTGCCGCCGCGTCACCCCCGAGTTCGCGAAGATCCGCTGGGCCAACGACCGGGTGGTGCCGGAGAAGTGCCGGGAGAAGAAGCCCTCCCACAACTCGTCCTGCGAAGCGGACGGCGGCTGTGCCGCCCCGAGCCCCGCGATCACTGGTACGGCCACGATCCCCACCTCTCGTCCGACGCTGTCCTCCCCCGGTTCCTCCCCCCGGCCACCTCGGCCGGCCGATCCCCCGCGCTGGTCCAACCGCACCGGCTCACCAACGCGGGGCCGATCCGTCACGGTCCGGGTCCCCGCCCAGCGCGGTGATGCCGAGCCAGTCGGCGCAGACGTCCGACGTGGCCGGGTGCAGCGATCCGCAGCGGGCGTCCCGGTAGAGCCGCTCCAACGGGTGGCCGCGTCGCGTCGCCGAGGTGCCCGCCGCCTCCAGCATCGACGCCGCCACCTCGGCTGCCGTCGTGCCGGCGAGCAGCTTCGCCCGCCACACCCAGCGGTTGGTCTCCGCGTCACCCGGCATCTCGTCCACCCGGCGGGCCGCCTCGGCCACCACCAGCTCGGCCGCGGCCGTCGCCGCGTCCGCCCGCCCCAGCCGGGCGCGCACCGCCGGCAGGCCGGCCAGGTTGCGGGCGTTGAGATGCTCGGCCGCCGCGTCGATCGCCGCCCGGGCCACCCCCACGTAGACCGCCGCGTAGCTGGCCACCAACCAGTGCGGCATCAGCTGAGCGACCACCAGGGCAAGGCCCTCCACTCCACCGAGCAGCCGGTCGGCCGGCACCGTGACGTCCAGGTGCAGGTCGTGCGAGGAGGTGGCGCGCATGCCGAGCGCGTCCCAGGTCGGCTCGACGGTCATGCCCTCCGGACCGGCCTGCACCAGGAACTGGGAGACCACCGACTGGTCCGTGGTGCTACGCGCGGCCACCAGGTAGCCGTCGGCGTGCCCGGCACCGGAGCAGAAGGTCTTGCTCCCCTTGACGTGCCAGCCCGCATCGGTCGCCTCGTAGACCGTGCTGAGCTGGGAGAGCCGGGCCCCGGCGCCGCGCTCGCTCATCGCCACCGCGTACCAGGAGCCCTGCGCCGCGGCGGTGAGCAGCCGGTCCCGAGCGGCCAGCGCCTCGTCCGGCACGCCCAAGGCCTCGGCCAGCTCCTCGGTCACCGCGCCCAGCGCGCCGGTCACCGAGGCGTGCATGTTGAACACCAGGGCAGTCGCCCCGTTGCCTCGGGCAAGTTCGGTCGCCACTGCGGCGTACTCGGCGAAGCTGGCGCCCAGGCCGCCCAACGACCGCGGAACCATCAACCCGAACAGGCCAGCCTCCCGCAGGTCACGGAAGTCCTCGACCGGAAAGGAGCCGTCCCGGTCGTGCTCCGCCGCCCGCGCGGCGAACCGCGGCGCCAACCTGCGGGCCGCCTCCAGCGCGTGCACCGTCATATTGCCCCCTTCTCGGCGTCCCTTACCCCCGCCACGGCCCGACTATCCGTTGCGGACCCCCCGGCCCTGGTACAACACGGCGGTCGACCGGGTCGGCACGATGCGCGGCGCACGGCCCGTGGGCGACGCCGCACCGGACGGCCGGGCCGCGCGGGCCCGCCGCAGCAGCCAGGCGACCAGGCCACCGACCTGCGGTCGGATGCCACGCAGCCGCAACTCGACGCCGTGCCGGGCGCATTCGGCCACCAGCGCCCGGGCGTCCACGAACAACCGTGGATCGTGGATGCCGCGCGGCACGGTCGGCAGCCGCTCGGCGATCCTCACCGCGACCAGCCGGGCCAGCGCCGTGTCGTTCAGGGTGTCCAGCACCAGCAGACCGCCCGGGCGGAGCAGCCGGCACGCCTCCGCCACCGCGCGCGGCCAGGCCGGCACGTGTTCGAGCAGCTCGCCGGCGGAGACCACGTCGGCACAACCATCCGCGAGCGGGACCGCGGTGGCATCGGCCTGGATCACGCGCACCCCGTGGCCGGCGGCCTGGACCAGCGCCGAGCGGGTCAGGTCGACCCCGACATGCCGGTATCCCTTTCCGGCCAGGTGCGGCGCGAGCAGTCCGGCACCGCAGCCCAGATCGACCAGGAGCGCGTCGGGCCGGGGAGCCGGTGGCACCAGCGCCGCGCGGGCCTCGGCCAGCCAGTGCAGCATCGCGAACGCGCCATCCGGCCGCCACCACTCACCGGCCAGATCGTCGTACTGGCGCGGATCGTTGCGCGGCAGCACCCGGGGATCGGTGGACGCCGCGGCCGCAGCCACGTTTCGCATGGCTCCGAGCGTGGCACGACTGCTCGGTAACGACCAGACTTCCCTTATGTCGTCGAGGGTGTTAGGGCTGGTCAGGGCGAGCCATCCGGAACCGGCCGCGGCGGTGACCACAGTGGCGGGTCTGCTGGCCTGGGGCGTGGGGCACCGGCTGGCCGGAGTCGCGTCGGTGGTGCTCGCGGTGCTGGCCAGCCAGCTCGCCGTGGGCTGGACCAACGACGCGCTGGACGCCGAGCGGGACGCCACGGTGGGACGCACCGACAAGCCGGTCGCCGCCGGTGCGGTCGGCCGCCGCACCACCGCCTGGGCCGCGGCGACGGCCGCGGTGACCTGCCCGCTGGTAGCGCTGACCACGAACCCCACGGCGGCGTTCTGGCTGACCGTCGCCCTGGTCTCGGCACTGCTCTACGACTGGCCGCTCAAGGCCACCGCGTTCTCGGTGCTGCCGTACGCGGTCTCCTTCGGTGCGCTGCCCGCCTTCGTGGTGCTGGGCCTGCCCGGCGAGCCGACCCCGCCGGCCTGGCTGCTGGCGGCGGCCGCCTGCCTGGGTGCCGGGGCGCACTTCGCCAACGTCCTGCCGGACCTGGCCGACGACGCCCGCACCGGGGTGCGGGGCCTGCCGCACCGGTTGGGCGCCGCCGGCAGCCGGGTCGCCGCGGCCGGGTTGCTCCTCGCGGCGACCGCAGCCCTGGTCCTCGGGCCGCCCGGGCCACCGTCGGCGATCGGGCTGACGGCGGTCGGCGCGGCCGCCGTGGTGCCGGCGGTGAGCTGGCACGCCGGGCGCTCGGCGGTCCGGGCAGGCCGGCGGCCGGTGGCCGCCTTCCGGGCGGTGATGCTGGTGGCCCTCATCGACGTGGTCCTGCTGGTGGCGAGCGGTCGGGTGGTGTGACCGGCACCCGGGAAGGTGGCATTGCCCGGGTCCGCGTGCGGGCCTCGATCAGCCCCAACTACCCTGGAGCGCGGTCTGCGCGGGTATGGCCACCGTGCCCGGCGTGCGGCCGGGTGGGGATCGTGACGAGGAGGACCGACGTGACGCGCTCGATCAGGGGATCCCGGCGGGCGGCCCTGCTGCTGTCCGGGATTGCGGCGGCGACCAGCCTGCTGGCGTCCGGGTGCGGCACCGGCCAGATCGCCGAGACCGCCAACAAGGAGCCGTCGGTCCAGGGCGTCAACCTCTCGGCCGGCAACGGCGCCTTCGTGGTGCGTGGCCTGCTGGTCGACTACCCGGGCACCGAGGGTTACCGGGCGGGGCAGGACGCAGCGCTCAACGCCGTGATCTACAACGACTCGAAGGACACGGTGACGGTCACCGTCACCACCGAGAGCGCCCGCGAGGTGGTGATCAGCGGCGGCTCCGCGAGCCCGTCGCCGTCCGCCTCGGAGTCGGCCTCCGCCAGCCCGTCCGCCTCCGAGTCCGGCTCGGCCAGCCCGTCGGCGACCCCGTCGGAGACCGGGTCGTCCTCGGCCACCCCGTCCGCCCCGGAGTCGGCGCGGGCGTCGGGCTCGGCCAGCCCCTCTGCTCCGGGCCAGCCCGCCCGGATCGAGCTGGCTCCGCTGAGCTACCTCCAGCTCAACTCCGAGGCCACCCAGCAGCTCCGGCTGATCGGCCTGACCGAGGAGCTGCGCTCCGGCCAGAACGTCTTCGTGACCTTCGACTTCGGTAACGGCAACACGGTCACCGGCCCCGCGCCGATCGCGGTGCCGCTCACCCCGGCGGCTCCCCCCTCGCCGATCATCGAGCGCGAGGGCGGCTACGAGGGTGCCGAGGGCGGCACGACCCACGACTGACCGGATCTGAGATCGACGAACGCCCCGGCGTGGTGCCCACCACGCCGGGGTGTTTTCGTCGTACGCGAGGGCTAGCGTCCTGGTGTGACCACTCCCCGCTCGACCTCTCCGCGCGGCGGCACGGCCGGCGGCGCCCGCGGTCGGTCCACCGCCCGCGAGCCACGACCGGCGTACGAGTGCGACGCCTGTGGCCACCAGCCGCCCAAGTGGGTGGGGCGCTGCCCGGAGTGCGGTGAGTGGGGCTCGGTGGTCGAGTGCACGGTGACCGGGCCGACCGTCTCCGGTCGGGTGGTCAGCTCCCGACTGCCGGCCGAGCCGGCCCGGCCGATCGCCACCATCAGCGCCGCGCCCGCCCGCGCCCGGCCCACCGGGGTGAGCGAGCTCGACCGGGTGCTCGGTGGCGGCCTGGTCCCGGGCGCGGTGGTGCTGCTCGCCGGCGAGCCCGGCGTGGGCAAGTCCACCCTGCTGCTGGACGTGGCGCAGCAGTGGGCCGTCGGCGCCGGCAGTCCGTCGCTGGTGGTCAGCGGCGAAGAGTCGGTCAGTCAGGTCCGGCTACGCGCCGAGCGGATGGGCGCCCTGCACGACCAGCTCTACCTCGCGGCGGAGAGCGACCTGGGGGCGGTGCTCGGGCACCTCGACGCGGTCAAGCCGGGCCTGCTGGTGCTCGACTCGGTGCAGACCATCTCGACGACCGGCACCGAGGGGGTGCCCGGTGGGGTGACCCAGGTCCGGGCGGTCACCGCCGCGCTGGTCTCGGTCGCCAAGGAACGGGGCATCGCCACGGTGCTGGTCGGGCACGTCACCAAGGACGGCCAGGTGGCCGGGCCTCGGGTGCTGGAGCACCTGGTCGACGTGGTGCTGCACTTCGAGGGCGACAAGCACTCCTCGCTGCGGCTGGTGCGCGGCGTCAAGAACCGGTTCGGTGCGGCCGACGAGGTCGGCTGCTTCGAGATGCACGAGGGCGGCATCAGCAGCCTTGCCGACCCGTCCGGGCTGTTCCTGACCCGTTACTCCGAGCCGGTGCCGGGCACCTGCGTGACGGTGGCGATGGAGGGTCGCCGGGCCCTGGTCACCGAGGTGCAGGCGCTGATCGGCGCGGCGGTCGCCGGTTCGCCCCGGCGCACCGTCTCCGGCCTCGACTCGGCCCGGCTGGCGATGGTGCTCGCGGTGCTGCAACGCCGCACCGAGCGGCTCACCCTGCACGACCGGGAGGTCTTCGCGGCCACCGTGGGTGGCATCCGCGTGGTGGAGCCCGCCGCCGACCTGGCGGTCGCGCTGGCGGTCGCCTCCGGCGGGCTCAACCTGGCCATCGCGCCGCACCTGGTGGCGATCGGCGAGGTGGGGCTGACCGGCGAGGTGCGCCGGGTCGGGGCGGTGCCGCGCCGGCTCGCCGAGGCGGCCCGGCTGGGGTTCAAGGTGGCCCTGGTCCCGCCCGGCTGCGGCCCGGCCAGCACCGGTGCCGGTCCCGAGCAGATGCGCGTGACCGAGGTCACGGACGTTCGCTCGGCGCTGCACCATGCGGCCCGCGCGTCCGCCGAGTGACACACCGTGTCGACGGCGACGGCGATACCGGACAGCACGCCGCAAGCGGGAAACGGTTGGAGGGGCGGCATCGTGACACATCACAGTAACCACGACAGCACCCACCGCACGGCAGTCCGTAGACTGTGCCCGTGCCGATCGACCGCGATACCACCAAGCCTGCCGGCGCGCCGCCTCACGCCCGCACCGGCGGCGTGGGCTCGCCCGCCCGTCCGATCAGCGTGAGCGTGACCGCGGGAGCCGCCGGGAGCGCCGGGGACCCGCTGCGGGCGAACCTTGCCCTGATGGCACCCGGCACCGCTTTGCGGGACGGGTTGGAGCGCATTCTGCGCGGCCGGACCGGCGCGCTCATCGTGCTCGGCTACGACAAGGTCGTCGAGGGCCTGTGCACCGGCGGCTTCCCCCTGGACGTGGAGTTCTCCGCGACCCGGGTGCGGGAGCTCTGCAAGATGGACGGCGCGGTCGTGCTCTCCAGCGACGGCACCCGGATCGTCCGGGCCGCCGTGCACCTGATGCCCGACCCGTCCATCCCGACCGAGGAGTCCGGCACCCGGCACCGCACCGCCGAGCGGGTGGCCCGGCAGACCGGCTATCCGGTCATCTCGGTCAGCCAGTCGATGCGGATCATCAGCCTCTACGTCAACGGTCAGCGGCACGTGCTCGACGACTCGGCGGCCATCCTCTCCAGGGCCAACCAGGCGCTGGCCACCCTGGAGCGCTACAAGCTCCGGCTGGACGAGGTCTCCGGGACGCTCTCCGCTCTGGAGATCGAGGATCTGGTCACCGTGCGGGACGCGGTGGCGGTGGTGCAGCGACTGGAGATGGTCCGCCGGATCGCCGACGAGATCGCCGGCTACGTGGTCGAGCTGGGCACCGACGGCCGCCTGCTCGCCCTCCAGCTCGACGAGCTGATGGCCGGCGTGGACGCCGACCGGACGCTGGTCATCCGGGACTACCTCCCGGTCGGCCGCAAGTCCCGCACGCTGGACGAGGCGCTGGTCGAGCTGGACCTGCTCGGCGCCACCGAGCTGATCGACCTGGTGTCGGTGGCCAAGGCGATCGGTTACCCGGCCGCGTCGGACGCGCTGGACGCCGCGGTCAGCCCTCGGGGTTTCCGACTGCTGGCCAAGGTGCCCCGGCTGCCGGTGCCGGTGGTCGACCGGCTGGTGGTGCATTTCGGCAGCCTCCAGCGGCTGCTGGGCGCGACGGTGGAGGACCTGCAGGCCGTCGAGGGGGTCGGCGACGCCCGGGCCCGCGGCGTCCGCGAGGGGCTGTCCCGGCTCGCCGAGGCATCCATCCTGGAGCGGTACGTCTGACCCGGCTCAGCCGGTGATGGTGATCTTTACCGGCGCGCTGAGCTTGGTGCCGACCCGGGCGAACACCTGGTACGTCCCGACCGGCGGGAACGGGCCGGCGGCCAACCCGCCGCCGTCGCACCGGCTGGTGTCCCGCCCGTTCCAACCCACCTCGTAGGCACGCTCGAAGCCGGGCGTGAAGGACTGCACGTCCGAACCCTGGACCTTGCCGCAGGTGTCCGACGACCACACCTTCTCGGCCCCGGACTTGATGAAGATCTCCTGGAGGTCGGCGCCGACGTTCCGGCTGCACGTCCGGTCCGAGGTGTTCTTGATCTTGAGTCGGAGGTCGACCACTGCCCCGCGCTGCACCGAGGTGGGTCGCGCCACGGACGTCACGCTGATCTCCGCATCGGTGCAGGTGCCGTCGTCCACCGACCCGGCAGCCGAGCCCGGTGGCGGCTCGTTGCTGGTGACCTCCGGACTCGGACTCACGGTGTCAGGATCGGCGGACGCCGGCGGAGCGCCGGTCTGCGGGGTCAACACCGGCCCGCCGGGACCCGGGGTCGCGGCGGACGTCGGAGCCGACGTTGGCGTCGCCCCCGCCTGCGGTCGGCCGTTGGAGCGACCCGAGCCTGTGCAGGAGTAGAGCAGGACAATCAGGAAGAGAAGCCCCGCTCCGAGTACGACGGCGCGACGCCGCCAGTACACGGCGGGTGGCAGGGGGCCGACCGTCAGACGCATGATGCCTCCCACCGTAGCGGCGCTGCGCCCGCCAGCCCGGCGCGACGCGCCGGAGCGCCGCCGGCGCGACCCGAGGACCCTCCACTGGGGACGCGAGGATCGGTCGCCCGCGCGCGGTCAGAGGTAGACCTTGCGCTGGTAGACGGCGTGTGCGCCGGCCACCCGATCGAGAAAGAGCAGCCCGGCGCAGTGGTCGATCTCGTGCTGCAACGCCCGCGCTTCGAAGCCGTCGGTCACCAGGCGTACCGGCTCCCCGCTGCCCGGCAGGTCGCCCTCCACCACCAACCGGCTGGCCCGCTTTACGTCTCCGGTCAGGTCCGGCACCGACATGCACCCCTCCCGGCCCGGTTTCCACCGGGTCGCCTCGACCACCCGGGCGTTGCAGAGCACGAAGGTGCCGTGCACGGTGACCGCCTTCGGATGCCCGGTCACGTCGACGGCGAAGACCCGGGCGGCCACGCCGATCTGCGGTGCGGCCAGGCCGACGCAACCCGGCGACACCCGCATGGTGGCGACGAGGTCGGCGGCCAACCGGACCGTCTCCGCCGCGGTCGGATCCACCTCGCCGCCGGCCCGGCTCAGCACCGGGTGCGGGGCGGACACCACTGGACGCACCTCGCCCGGCACGGCCAGCGATTCCGGCGTCCACTCGCCCAGGCCGACGTACGTCCCGACGGTCCGGCCGGCGTCCGGGCCGCTCCGCTCGCCGTTCACAACAGATCCGGATCCGCCGGCCGGAGGGTGACCTCGACACCCAGCTCCGCAGCCGTCCGATGCAACCGGTCGGTCAGCGCGTCGGCGACGCCGGCCGGCAGCTCCACCTCAGCCAGCACCACGTACAGCGAGCCAGCCAACCGCGTACTCAGGTCGGTTACGTTCCCGCCGGCGTCCACCAGCACCCGGGTCATCGCCGCGACGATGCCCATCCGGTCCGACCCGTGCACCGCCATCACGTACGGCTCGCCCACCGGGGCCACGTCACCGTCCGGCGTGACCGCGCGTACCGTCGCCAGAAGCTGGCCCTCGGCGGCCAGCGGTGCCAGTGCGGCCTCGACCTCGGCGGCGGCCGGACCGGTGCAAATGAGGGTCATCGCGAAATGCCCCCGCAGTCGGGTCATCGTGCTGTCGGTGAGATTGGCGCCCAGTCGGGCCAGCACCTCGGCGACGTCGGCCACGATGCCCGGCCGGTCCCGACCGATGACGGTGATCGCGAGCTCGTTCATCCGGGCATTCTGCCCGATCCGCCGGCCACCGCCGTGACACCCCGCCCGAGCCGCCCATCCAGCGGGACCGCGCCTCGTGACATCATCGACGGCGCGATGACTCAACCCGATTTCGCCACCCTGGTCAGCCAGTGGTACCGACAGCACGCCCGTGACCTGCCGTGGCGCGAGCCCGGGGTCAGCCCGTGGGCCATTCTGGTCAGCGAGGTCATGCTCCAGCAGACGCCCGTGGTCCGGGTGGTCCCCGCCTGGCAGGCGTGGATGAGCCGCTGGCCGGACCCGGCCGCGCTGGCGGCGGACAGCCCGGCCGAGGCGATCCGGATGTGGGGGCGCCTCGGCTACCCCCGCCGGGCGGTGCGGCTGCGGGAGTGCGCGGTCGCGATCGTGGACCGGCACGGCGGCCAGGTCCCGGACCGGCTGGAGCAACTGCTGGCCCTGCCCGGGGTCGGCACGTACACGGCGCGGGCGGTGGCCGCGTTCGCGTACGGGCAGCGGCACCCGGTGGTCGACACGAATGTGCGCCGGGTGGTCTGCCGGGCGGTGGCCGGCGAACCGGACGCGGGGGCCGTCACCCGGCCGGCCGACCTCGTCGCGACCGAGGAGCTGCTGCCTGCGGAGCCGGCCGCAGCGGCGCTGGCCAGCGCGGCGTTCATGGAGCTGGGCGCGGTGATCTGCACGGCCCGGTCACCGCGCTGCGCGGCCTGCCCGGTCGAGTCGGTCTGCGCCTGGCGGGCCTCCGGTCAGGAGGCGCCGGCCGGACCCACCCGCCGCCCCCAGCGGTACGCGGGCACCGACCGGCAGGTACGCGGGCTGCTGCTCGGCGTGCTCCGGGAGACCACCGGACCGGTCCCGCACCAACGGCTGGACCAGGTCTGGACCGACGACGTGCAGCGCGCCCGGGCCCTGGCCGGCCTGGTGCAGGACGGGCTGGTGGAACCGGTCGGCACCGACGCCTTCCGCCTCGCCGGCGATGGCCCGTCCCTGCCCACCGCCGACCTCACCGCCTGACCCGCGCCCAACCCGCTGGTGCGCCCCCGCCGTCCGCCCGCCTCGAGGGCGAGGCTGGCCGCAGGCGTCTGCCTGCCGCCCTGCCGGAGGCCCGGCGCCGGGCCGGCCCGTGAGTCGGCGATCGGCTCCATATCGCCGACATCGGGGCCTACCGGCGCCAGGACACCGCGACATCGCCGACACCGAGTCGATCACCGCAACGACCCTGGTCAGAGGCGGACGACGACCACCGGGGTCGAAACCGCGTGGCGGGGCTGACGGACAGCGGAAAAGGCGGGGCCCCGGTGGCTCTCGCCACCGGGGCCCCGCCCCTTGCTGCTGGTCGTACTACTCGTCCGCGCCCGCGGCGGCGGTGCCGCCGAGGTCGGCCGGGACCGCGTCCGGAACTTCGACCGGCTTGTCCGCGCCGTGGAACACGAGCTTGGACTTGTCGATGTCGTTCGGGTCGCCCTCGCAGTCCACCACAACGATCTGACCCGGGGTCAGCTCGTTGAACAGGATCCGCTCGGAGAGGTTGTCCTCGATGTCGCGCTGGATCGTGCGACGCAGAGGACGGGCACCGAGCACCGGGTCGAAGCCCTTCAGCGCCAGGTACTTCTTGGCGTTGTCGGTCAGCTCCAGACCCATGTCCTTGTTGCGCAGCTGCGTCTCGATCCGCTGGATCATGATGTCCACGATCGAGAGGATCTCGTTCTGGCGCAGCTGGTGGAAGACGATGGTGTCGTCGATCCGGTTGAGGAACTCAGGCCGGAAGTGCTGCTTGAGCTCGTCGTTGACCTTCTGCTTCATCCGGTCGTAGGTGGACTCGGAGTCCTCCGACTGCTGGAAGCCGAGCGACACCGCCTTGGCGACGTCCCTGGTGCCCAGGTTGGTGGTCAGGATGATGACCGTGTTCTTGAAGTCCACGATCCGACCCTGACCGTCGGTGAGCCGACCGTCCTCCAGGATCTGGAGCAGCGTGTTGAACACGTCCGGGTGGGCCTTCTCGATCTCGTCGAAGAGAACCACCGAGAACGGCCGACGCCGCACCTTCTCGGTCAGCTGCCCGCCCTCGTCGTAGCCGACGTAGCCGGGAGGGGCACCCACCAGCCGGGAGACCGTGTAGCGGTCGTGGAACTCGGACATGTCCAGCTGGATGAGGGCATCCTCGCTGCCGAAGAGGAACTCGGCGAGCGCCTTGGACAGCTCGGTCTTACCGACGCCGGACGGGCCGGCGAAGATGAACGAGCCCGACGGGCGCTTCGGGTCCTTCAGGCCGGCCCGGGTACGCCGGATCGCCTTCGAGACCGCCTTGACCGCGTCCTCCTGGCCGATGACGCGCTTGTGCAGCTCGTCCTCCATGCGCAGCAGGCGCGAGGTCTCCTCCTCGGTCAGCTTGTAGACCGGGATGCCGGTCCAGTTGCCGAGCACCTCGGCGATCTGCTCGTCGTCAACCTCGCTGACGACGTCCAGGTCACCGGCCTTCCACTCCTTCTCCCGCTGCGCCTTCTGGCCGAGGAGCTGCTTCTCCTTGTCGCGCAGCTGGGCGGCGCGCTCGAAGTCCTGCGCGTCGATCGCGGACTCCTTGTCGCGACGCACCTGGGCGATGCGCTCGTCGAAGTCGCGCAGGTCTGGCGGCGCGGTCATCCGGCGGATCCGCATCCGGGCACCGGCCTCGTCGATCAGGTCGATCGCCTTGTCCGGCAGGAAGCGGTCCGAGATGTACCGGTCAGCCAGGGTTGCGGCTGCCACGAGAGCTGCGTCGGTGATGCTCACCCGGTGGTGCGCCTCGTAGCGGTCGCGCAGGCCCTTGAGGATCTCGATGGTGTGCGCCAGCGACGGCTCACCCACCTGGATCGGCTGGAACCGGCGCTCGAGCGCGGCGTCCTTCTCCAGGTGCTTGCGGTACTCGTCGAGCGTGGTGGCACCGATGGTCTGCAGCTCACCCCGGGCCAGCATCGGCTTGAGGATGCTCGCCGCGTCGATCGCGCCCTCGGCGGCACCCGCACCCACCAGGGTGTGGATCTCGTCGATGAACAGGATGATGTCGCCGCGCGTGCGGATCTCCTTGAGCACCTTCTTGAGGCGCTCCTCGAAGTCACCGCGGTAGCGGGAACCGGCGACCAGCGCACCGAGGTCGAGCGTGTAGAGCTGCTTGTCCTTGAGCGTCTCGGGCACCTCGCCCTTGATGATCTTCTGGGACAGGCCCTCCACCACGGCGGTCTTACCGACGCCGGGCTCACCGATCAGGACCGGGTTGTTCTTGGTACGGCGGGAGAGCACCTGCATGACCCGCTCGATTTCCTTCTCGCGCCCGATGACCGGGTCGAGCTTGCCCTCACGGGCGGCCTGGGTCAGGTTGCGGCCGAACTGGTCCAGCACCAGGCTGGTCGACGGCGCGGCCTCACCCGGCGCGGCGCCCGCCGCGGCCGGCTCCTTGCCCTGGTAGCCGGAGAGCAGCTGGATCACCTGCTGGCGGACCCGGTTGAGGTCGGCGCCGAGCTTGACCAGCACCTGGGCGGCGACGCCCTCACCCTCGCGGATCAGACCGAGCAGGATGTGCTCCGTGCCGATGTAGTTGTGGCCGAGCTGCAGCGCCTCGCGCAGCGACAGCTCCAGCACCTTCTTGGCCCGCGGCGTGAACGGGATGTGCCCGCTCGGCGCCTGCTGGCCCTGGCCGATGATCTCCTCGACCTGCTGGCGGACGCCCTCCAGGGAGATGCCGAGGCTCTCCAGGGCCTTTGCCGCGACGCCTTCACCTTCGTGGATCAGGCCCAGCAGGATGTGTTCCGTACCGATGTAGTTGTGGTTGAGCATCCGGGCCTCTTCTTGGGCCAGGACGACAACCCGTCGCGCTCGGTCGGTGAACCGCTCGAACATGCCCTCGTGCTCCTCACGTGCCGTGCGCCTTGATGGTCAAGATCTTGGCGGGGCCGGTGCACGAACGTCCGGGACGGGCGTCCGTGCCTCCTTACTCTATCGTCGCTGACCGACTCAGCTGAGGTCGTGTGTCTCGGGTACGGGTCGGTTCCACGTCGTTTTACACAACCGTCCGCGCTCAGGAGGTGTTCCGGTACCCCTGTCGCTACGCGCAGAGCGAAATCCGACTGGCGCGACGGAAGCCCTCTCCCGGCTCCGGAAGGCTCCGGGGAGGGGGACCGGCGCTGGCGACGAACGCCGCACCCGGCCCTGGGGGAGGGTTGTCCACAGGCTGTGGATAGCTGCTCCACCGGTTGTGGACAACGTCGGTCGCGCGGGAATGCTTCCCCGGCCCCTGGGCCCGGCCTCCGGCGCCCGGCTCGCGGCCGACGGGAATACGGCGACGCCGGCCCGGAGAGTGCTCCGGCCCGGCGTCGGTGTCGCCCTGCGGCGGCCGCTGGCCACCAGACTGCTGACGGATCAGCGCTTCGCGTGGTACTCGTCGACGATCTCCTGCGGGATGCGCCCCCGGTCCGAGATGTCCTTGCCGGCCTTCTTGGCCCACTCCCGGATCGCCTTGTTCTGCTCCCGGTCGGCGGTCGCGCCGCCCCGGCCGCGGGCGGCCCGTCCACCGATCACCACGCCGCCCCGGCCCACCTTGGTGCCGGCGCCCACGTAGGGAGCGAATACGTCGCGCAATTTCGCGGCGTTGGAACTCGACAGGTCGATCTCGTACTGAACGCCGTCGAGCGCGAACTTGACGGTCTCGTCCGCGTCCCCGCCGTCCAGGTCATCGACCAGCTTGTGAATGATCTGCTTGGCCACGTCCCACATTCCTTTCGAGCAGGGTGCTCCTGCTAACGAGAGCACAATAACCCGCGCGCTGCTCGCCCCGTCAATAGGATGCGGTATCGACGCGGCACGAGCCGAGCCGGACTACTCGGGGCGGACCAACGGGAAGAGGATCGTTTCCCGAATTCCGAGCCCGGTCAGGGCCATCAACAGCCGGTCGATTCCCATTCCCATACCGCCGGCCGGCGGCATTCCGTACTCCATCGCCCGGAGAAAGTCCTCGTCGAGACGCATCGCCTCGTCGTCGCCGCGGGCGCCGAGCTGCGCCTGGGCCACCAGCCGCTCCCGCTGCACCACCGGGTCGACCAGCTCGGAGTACGCGGTGCCCAGCTCGAACCCGAGCACGTAGAGGTCCCACTTCTCGGCCAGCCCCGGCTCGCTGCGGTGCGCCCGGGTGAGCGGGCTGGTCTCCTCCGGGTAGTCCCGGACGAAGGTGGGTGCGTCCAGGCCGGGGACGACCAGCTCCTCGAACAGTTCCTCGGCCAGCTTGCCCGGGCCCCACTTCGGGTCCACGGCCAATCCCACCTTGTCCGCGTACTCAACCAGGCGGGACCGTTCGGTGCGGACCGTGACCTCCTCGCCAAGCGCCTCGGAAAGCACCCCGAACAGGGTCACCGTGCGCCACTCACCACCCAGGTCGAACTCCCGACCGTCGGCGTGGGTCACCACGGTCGAGCCGCTGACCGCGACCGCCGCCTGTTGTACGAGATTGCGGGTCAACTCGGCCATCGTGTCGTAGTCGCCGTACGCCTCGTACGTCTCCAGCATCGCGAACTCCGGTGAGTGCGAAGAGTCGACACCCTCATTACGGAAGTTGCGGTTGATCTCGAAGACACGGTCGACACCACCGACGACGGCGCGCTTGAGAAACAGTTCCGGAGCGATTCGCAGATACAGATCGGTGTTCAACGCATTGCTGTGGGTCACGAACGGTCGGGCCGCCGCACCGCCGTGCAGCAGTTGCAGCATCGGAGTTTCCACCTCGATGAAGCCCTGCCCGTGCAGCGAATCGCGAAGGCTGCGTACCGCCGCGGCCCGGGTACGGACCATCTGCCGGGCCTGCGGCCGGACGATCAGGTCGACGTAACGCTGCCGGACCCGCGCCTCCTCGGAGAGTGGCTTGTGCGCCACCGGCAACGGCCGCAGCGCCTTGGCGGTCATCTCCCAGCGCTCGGCCAGCACCGACAGCTCGCCCCGGCGGCTGGTGATCACCTCGCCGGTGACGCCGACGTGGTCGCCGAGGTCGACCAGCCGCTTCCAGGCCTCCAGCCGCTCCGGACCGACCCGGTCCAGCGAGAGCATCGCCTGCAACTCGGTGCCGTCGCCGTCGCGCAGGGTCGCGAAGCAGAGCTTGCCCGTGTTGCGTACGAAGATCACCCGGCCGGTGACCGAGACCTGGTCGCCGGTGGCGGTGTCGGTGGGCAGGTCGGCGTAGCGCCCCCGGACCTCCGACAGGGTGGTGGTGCGGGGGAATCCGACGGGGTACGCCTCGACGCCGTCGGCGATCATCCGGTCCCGCTTCTCCCGGCGGACCTTCATCTGCTCGGGAAGGTCGTCGGCGGGGTCCACTGGCACGGCGTTCTGCTCGCTCACGGCACGCTTCCTCGTCACGGAGATACGGGGGTCAGGCCCGAGCGTACTCAAGCGTCCCGGGGGTCGTTACCGGATAACCTGCGCCTCATGGCCGATCACACTCATGCCCTCTCCTTCGGCGCCGCCGCGAGCGACTATGACCGGTTTCGCCCTACCTATCCGCAGGAGGCGGTCCGCTGGGCGCTGGACGGGCTGAGCGACAGCGCGCAGGTCGTCGACCTCGGGGCCGGCACCGGCATCCTGACCAGGGTCGTACGGGCACTCGGCCACCAGGTGCGGCCGGTGGAGCCCGACCCCGGCATGCGGGCCCAGCTGGACGCCGCCACCCCGGACGTCACGGCCCTAGCCGGCAACGCCGAGTCGATGCCGTTGCCGGACGGCAGCGCCGACGCGGTGCTGGTCGGCCAGGCCTACCACTGGTTCGACAAGGAGCGCGCGCACGCTGAGGTCGCCCGGGTGCTCCGGCCGGGCGGGACGTTCGCGCCGATCTGGAACGTTCGGGACGAGCAGGCGGCCAGCTGGGTGGTCGAGCTGAGCCGGATCGCCGGCATCCGGGACAACTCGGCCGACCTGCTCAAGCAGGTCACCGGCTTCGGCCCAGCCTTCGGGCCGATGGAGGTGGCCCAGTTCGCGCACCGGACGCTGCTCACCCCGGAGGAGCTGCTCGGCATGCTGCACACCCGCTCCTACTGGCTGACCGCCAGCGGAGAGGAACGGGACGAGGTGGACCGCAAGGCACGAAACCTCCTGGCCAGCCACCCGGACCTCGCCGGGCGGGAGACCTTCGAGCTGCCGTACCGGACGCTGGCCTTCCGCGCCCGACGGCGCTGAACCACCGGGGTCCCCGGAGTCACAGGTTCCGGTCGTAGACCATCCGCAGACCGATCAGCGTGATCATCGGCTCGTGGTGGGTGATGCTGCGGCACTCGTTGATCACCAGCGAGGCGAGGCCGCCGGTGGCGATCACCGCCTTCACCTCGCCCAACTCCTCGGTCATCCGCTCGACGATCCGGTCCACCTGCCCGGCGAAGCCGAAGTACAGGCCGGCCTGGAGGCACTCCACGGTGTTCTTGCCGATCACCGAGCGGGGCTTGGTGGCCTCCACCTTGCGTAGCTGGGCGGCCCTCGCGGCCAGCGCGTCGAAGGAGATCTCGATGCCCGGGGCGAACGCCCCACCGAGGAACTCACCCCGCCCGCTGATCACGTCGAAGTTGGTGGTGGTGCCGAAGTCCACCACGATCGACGGCCCGCCGTAGAGCGTGTACGCGGCCAGGGTGTTCACCACCCGGTCGGCGCCCACCTCCTTCGGGTTGTCGATCGCCAGCTGAACCCCGGTCCGCACCCCGGGCTCGACGATCACGCTCGGCAGATCGGCGTAGTAGCGACCGAGCATGGTGCGCAGCGAGCGCAGCGCGGCCGGCACCGTGGAGCAGGCGGCCACGCCGGTGATCTCGACGTTGTCCCCGGCCAGCAGGCCACGGAACATCAGACCCAGCTCGTCCGCCGTCGAGCGGGCATCGGTCTTGATCCGCCAGGAGTGCACCAGCTTGTCGCCGTCGAAGGTCGCCAGCACGGTGTTGGTGTTTCCGATGTCGATGCAGAGCAGCACGCACGAAGCCTAGACAACGACCGTACGGGCGGGCGCGGACCGGCCGGCGGACCGTATCCTGGTCCCATCACGACATGAGCATAGGTCAATCCACGGCGCGGCCGGACGGGGAGCGGACATGTCGGGGACGTGGTGGGTGCGCGGGCGCAACACCCTGCGCCGGCGCCGGCGACACGTGCTGGTGCTGGTCGCGCTGGCCGGCGGCGCGATCTGGATGATTGTGCAGGCGTGGCAGGCGTCCCGACGGGAGACCGGCAGCTTCGCCGGCGACCTCTACCTCAACATCGGCGCCGCGCTGATCATGACACTGCTGACCTATGTGGTGCTCAACCCGCTCTTTCGCGAACTCCAGACGGTCAGCATCATCGAGCATCCCCGGTTGGACCGGGACGCGCTGATCGAACGGGTCGCCCAGTGCCGGGAGATCGTGGCCATCCTGGAGACCTGGACCAGCATGCTCGAGGGCCCGTACGCGGCCCGGTTCGTGGCCGCGCTGCGCTCCGCGCTCGCCAACGGGGCCACCGTCAAGGTGCTGCTGCTGGACCCGGACTCACCGGCGGTCCGGCTGCGCGGCGAGGAGCTGCGCCGACGGGACGCCTCGGTGGCCATCCTCAACAACCTGTGGCACCTGGCCCGGCTCCGCGAGGAGCTGCCGGAGGCGTCCCGGGCCCGGCTCCAGGTCCGGGTCTACAGCGCCGCCCCCTCGGTGCAGATGTACCGCTGGGACGGCAAGGCGTTCATCTCGTTCTTCCCGGTGCAGGGCAGCACCTTCGACACCCAGCAGATCGAGGCGTTCGTCTCCACCCCCCTGGGCGAGTTCGTCGACGACCGGTTCGCCGAGCTGTGGGACACCGCGCCCCTGGAGGACCTGGAGGCCTGCCTCAGCCTGCGGCTCTGCCTGCGCCAGGCCGGGCGGGACCTGGAGACCTGCGAGGCGCTCTACGTACGCTCCGACGGCGACTGGTACATCGCCGGCACCGACCTGGTGCGCAACGTGGCCCGGCACGGCCTGGCCGGGCTGAACGTGGTGCTGGACCGACCGGAGGCGGCCGGCGAGGTCTTCGCCATCGGCGAGGCCGACGAGCTGGCGCCCGAGATCTACAACCGGGTGCTGGAGCTCTTCCGGGCCAAGTACGGCCTGGACGGCCGGCAGGACACCGAGAACAGGGTCATCTTCAATCTGGCCGCCACCTCACTGACCACCGTCTGAGGCCCGGCCAGGCATCCCCTTATTCGATGCGCAGGTCCATCGCGATGTCCAGGATGGGCGACGAGTGGGTCAGCGCGCCCACCGAGAGGAAGTCCACGCCCGTGGCGGCGTAGCGGGCGGCCACCTCCAGGGTGAGCCCGCCGGTCGCCTCCAGCTCCGCCCGGTCACCCACCGCGGCCACCGCCTCGGCCAGCGTCTCCGGGGTCATGTTGTCGCAGAGCAGGAAGTCCGCGCCGGCGTCCACCGCCTCCACCGCCTCGCCGACCGTGGTCACCTCGACCTGCACCGGCACCTCCGGGAACGCCTCCCGGACCCGCCGGTACGCGGCGGTGATGCCGCCGGCCGCCAGCTTGTGGTTGTCCTTGATCATGGCCACGTCGTAGAGGCCCATCCGCTTGTTGGTGCCACCGCCCGCCCGCACCGCGTACTTCTCCAGCGCCCGCAGGCCCGGCGTGGTCTTGCGGGTGTCCAGCACCATCGCCTTCGTGCCGGCCAGCGCGTCCGCCCAGGCCCGGGTGTGGGTGGCCACCCCGGACATCCGGCAGAGCAGGTTCAGCGCCGTCCGCTCGGCGGTGAGCAGCAGCCGGGTCGGCCCGGTCACCGTCGCCAGCACATCGCCGCGGGCCACCCGTTCACCGTCGCGGGCCACCGGCGACACCTCGACGGTACGGCCGAACCCGGTCACCTCGCCGACCAGCTCGAACACGGCGGCGGCCACGGCCAGCCCGGCCACCACGCCGTCCGCGCGGGCCACCAGGTCGGCGGTATCGGTCTGCTCCGCCGGGATCGTGGCCACGCTGGTCACGTCGAGGAAGTCCGGGCCCAGATCCTCGACCAGCGCGTTCTCGATCACCCGTCGCACCTGCGCCGGGTCCAGTCCGATCGCCTGCAACGCCCGCTGCGTCGACTCCGTCATGGCCTTTCCTCCCACTGCTGCGTCAACCCGCCCTGCGCCCCGATCGACCCGACCAGGTGGCCCAGCCACCGCTCGTCGGCCGTCGGGAAGTCCTCCCGCCAGTGGCAACCCCGGGTCTCGCCGCGCGCGTACGCGGCGGCCACCAGCGCCGACGCCACGGTGAGCAGGTTCGTCGCCTCCCAGTCGGCCGTCCGCGGCCGACCTCGGGCGGTGCCCAGCTCGGTCAACGTCCCGGCCGTCTCGGCCAGCGTGGCAGCCGAGCGGAGCACCCCGGCACCCCGGGTCATCGCCCGTTGCAGGGCCGGCGTCGCCTCGGCCGGCAGCACCCAGCCCGCACCACCGCGCCACGCGCCGGTGTCCGCCGGTCGGACCTGCTCGGGCAGGCCCGCCGCGATGTCGTCGGCGATCCGCCGGGAGAAGACCAGACCCTCCAGCAGCGAGTTGCTGGCCAGGCGGTTAGCGCCGTGCACGCCCGTGCAGGCGACCTCACCGCACGCGTACAGGCCGGGGATCGAGGTGCGGCCGAACAGGTCGGTACGGACACCGCCGGAGGCGTAGTGCGCGGCCGGGGCGACCGGGATCAGGTCGGTGGCCGGGTCCACGCCGATCGCCAGGCAGGACGCCACGATGGTCGGGAACCGCCCGGCCAGGAACTCGCCACCCAGGTGCCGGGCGTCGAGGAAGACATGGTCCGCGCCGGTGGCGAGCAGCACCCGGTGGATGCCCTTGGCGACCACGTCCCGGGGGGCCAGCTCGGCCAGCTCGTGCTGGCCCACCATGAACCGCTTGCCGTCCGCGTCCACCAGGTGCGCGCCCTCGCCGCGCAGCGCCTCGGAGACCAGCGGCTGCTGCGCGTGCCCGGCGCCGGGCACACCGGCACCGGGCGGTGTGATCAGGGCGGTCGGATGGAACTGGACGAACTCCACGTCGGTCACGGCCGCGCCGGCCCGCATCGCCAGCGCCACCCCGTCCCCGGTGGAGACCGCCGGGTTGGTGGTGGCCGCGAAGATCTGGCCCATCCCGCCGGTGGCCAGCACCACCGCCCGGGCCAGCAGTGCGCCGACACCGTCCTCGCTGCCCTCGCCGAGCACGTGCAGGGTGATCCCGCAGGCCCGGCCGAGCCCGTCCGGGCCGTCGCCGGGTGCCCGCAGCAGGTCCAGCACCAGGGCGTGCTCGACCAACCGGATCCACGGGTCCCGCCGCACCGCGGCGTGCAGGGCCCGCTGCACCTCGGCACCGGTGGCGTCCCCGCCGGCGTGCACGATCCGGTCCGCCCGGTGCCCGCCCTCACGGGTCAGCATCAACGAACCGTCCGGATGGCGGTCGAACTCGGCGCCGATCCGCATCAGCTCCCGCAGCCGGATCGGGCCCTCCTCGACCAGCACCTTGACGGCCGCCGGGTCGCACAGCCCGACGCCGGCGATCTCGGTGTCCGAGGCGTGCGCCGCCGGAGTGTCCCGCGGATCGAGCACCGCCGCGATGCCGCCCTGCGCCCACCGGGTCGAGCCGTCATCGATGTTGACCTTGGTGACCACCGTGACGTGCAGGCCCGCCTCGCGCAGGTGCAGCGCCGCGGTCAACCCGGCCACCCCGGAACCCACCACGATCACGTCGGTGGTCTCCACCCAGCCGGGAGCGGGCGCGGCCAGCAACGGGGGCAGGGCCGGCAGGTCGACGGTCGGAAGGTCCATCCCCCCAGTCAACCCGAACCGTCCTCCTCCGGGGCGGCGGGGGCGGGACGAGTGGTATGGGCTACCCCGTCCCGCGCCCACCGCGCCGCGCGGACCGGCGGCCGTGTCACTTCGTCCGGACCGGCAGCCCCGCCGGGCCCGCGCCCCGCAGCGAGGCGGTCACCGTACGGTCGCTGAGCCACAGGTAGCAGCGGACCCCCCGGTCACCGACCCTCCAGCGCCCCGCGCCCGGCGGGCGGACCACCACCCCGCTGCGGAACCGGAGCTCGGCGTCGTCCGGAACCCCGACATACCTGCCCAGGACGCTGCGGCAGCCGGTGTAGAGCGGCGCCCAGTCGGCGTCCCGGGTCGGGTACGGCCGGTCCGGCGCCCGCCACACCCCGACGAACTCGGCGTCGTGCCGGGCAGCGCACTCCACCGGGACCAGCGTCTGCACGCCCCGGCCCGCCCCGCCGCGGGTCTGTTGACAGCCCAACCGCAGCCCGGAGGGCTCCTTCAACGCGTCCCGCAGGCTGCCGGACCGGACCACCACCGTGGCCGCCGCCTCCACCGTGGTCAGCTCGCCGAGGTCGCACCGGTACCAGCGGGACCCGGCCGCCCAGCCCGGCGCCGACGGCAGCGCCGCCGACAGCCGCAGCCGGCCGGCCCGCCAGTCGTCGCCCACGTACCCGGTGGCCCGGGTGTCGCACTCGGCGAACGCGCCACGCAGCTCCGCCGAGCCGCCGCTCGGGGCGGTGGCCCGCTCGACCGGGAAAGCGCCCACGTGCACGGTCTCCACCCGGTGCGGGCCGGCCAGTCCATCGGCTGGCAGCTGGCCAGGGTCACCACGTCGGTGAAGTCGGCGGCCTGACACACCCCGGCGACCGGGGTGAACGCCGCCGCCGGCGGCAGCGCCGCCCAGTCGTCGGTCAGATCATCGTCCAGGCCGCCGGACCCGGCGCAGCCGACCAGCAGAACTGCCGTGACCGCAGCGGCGAGCAGGGTCGTCATCGCACGGCGCATCGCGGCCTCCCCCAGCCACCGACCAGCTTCCGACGGCGTGCCAAGGGTAACCGGACATGACCTTTCGGTGACAGACCGGAATCGTCGGGCGCGGGATCAGGCGCTGGCCACGGCCAGGGGGCTGGGCACCGGGTCGCCGGCCGTGCCGGGAGCCGCCGCAGCCGGATCGGTGCCCAGCTCGACCACCCGGTTGTCGGCGTCCACGTGCACCACCCGCGGCCGGTACGACCGGGCCTCGGCGTCGTCCATCTGCCCGTACGAGATCAGGATGACCAGGTCACCGGGGTGCACCAGGTGCGCGGCCGCGCCGTTGATGCCGATCACGCCGCTGCCCCGCTCGCCCGGAATGACGTACGTCTCCAGCCGGGCACCGTTGGTGATGTCCACGATCGCCACCTGCTCGCCGGGGAGCAGGTCGGCGGCGTCGAGCAGATCCTCGTCCACCGTCACCGAACCGACGTAGTGCAGGTCGGCCTGGGTCACCGTGGCCCGGTGGATCTTCGACTTGAGCATGGTCCGCAGCATCGGGATGGCCTTTCGCGAAAGTGGTGGAGGGTGCGGCCGGGTCAGGGGCGGGGAGCGAGGTGGATCGCCGCGTTGTCGATCAACCGCGTTGCGCCCACCCACGCGGCGATCACCAACCGCGCCGGCCCGGACACCGGCCCCGGCTCCAGTTCGGGATCGGTGAGCACCAGGTAGTCGAGCCGGGCGCCCGGCGTACCGGCGCCGAACGCGGCGTGCGCGGCGGTCAGCACCGCCCCCGCGTCCAGGCCGGCGTCGGCGGCCTGGACACCGGCCCGCAGCGCGGCGGACAGGCTCAGCGCGGCGGCCCGCTCGGGCTCGCTCAGGTAGCGGTTGCGGCTGGACAGCGCCAACCCGTCCGGCTCCCGGACGGTCGGCACGCCGACCACCTCGACGGGCACGTCCAGGTCCCGGGTCATCCGCCGGACCAGGGTGAGCTGCTGGTAGTCCTTCTCACCGAAGAACGCCAGGTCAGGCTTGGTGAGCTGGAACAGCTTCAGGACCACGGTGAGCACCCCGTGGAAGAAGCCGGGGCGGCTCGCTCCCTCCAACTCCCCGCCGAGCGGGCCCGGGTCGAGCCGCACCCGGGGCTGACCGTCCGGGTACATCTCGGCCACCGACGGGGCGAAGACCAGGTCAGCGCCGGCCCGACGGCACACCTCCAGGTCCGCGTCCAGGGTCCGCGGGTAGCGGTCGAAGTCCTCGTTCGGCCCGAACTGCAACGGGTTCACGAAGATCGTCACCAGCACATGGTCGGCACGGTCCCGCGCCGCGCGCAGCAGCGTCTCGTGCCCGGAGTGCAGGGCACCCATGGTCATCACCACACCGACCGTGCCCTTCAGCCCGGCGCGCGCCTCGGCCAGGTCGGCGCGGGTGTGTACGAGCTGCGTCACGCGGCCACCTCCCGGCTCGTGTCGGCGAGCACACCGAGCAGCGACTGCGCGTCCACCGGCCGCAGCCGGCCGGCGGCGATCGCCCGGTCGGCGGTACGCCGGGCCAGCGCCAGGTAGGCGGGAACGGACTCCGGGGCGGTCGCGGCCAACCGGGCCAGATGCCGCTGGACCGTGCCCGCGTCACCGCGCGAGACCGGGCCGGTCAGCGCGTCGTCGCCGAGCCGCAACGCGTTCTCCAGGGCGGCCCGCAGCAGCGGGGCCAGCACCTTCTCCGGCCGGGCCACCCCGGCGTCCCGCAGCCGGTCGGTCGCCTCGTTCACGAGGGTCACCAGGTGGTTCGCGCCGTGCGCCAGAGCGGCGTGGTACAGCGGGCGGTCGGCCTCGCCCACCCACTCGGGCACGCCGCCGAGATCGGCGACCAGCCGGGCGGCCAGTGGGCGCAGCTCCGCCGGTGCCGTCACCCCGTACGAGATGCCGGCCAGCCGGGTCAGGTCGTCCGGCGTACCGGTGAAGGTCATGGCCGGATGCAGGGCGAGCGGCCGAGCGCCCACCGCGGCAGCCGGTGCCAGTACGGCCAGCCCGTGCGCGCCGGAGGTGTGCGCGACCACCTGGCCCGGGCGCAGCGCGCCCCGGTCGGCGAGGTCGGCGACCACACCGGCCAGCGCGTCGTCCGGCACCGCGATCAGCAGCAGGTCGGCGGCGGCGTGGGCGACCGCGGCGACCGGGCGGCGGGGCACCTCGGGCAGCAGCAGGGCGAGCCGTGCGCGGCTGGCTCCGGAGCCGCCCGCGACGGCGACCACCCGATGGCCAGCGGCGGCGAGTGCGGCGCCCAGCACGGCACCGACCCGGCCGGCACCGATGACGCCAACGGTGAGCAGACGGGAGGTGACGGCAGCCGGGGCGCCGATGACGGCGCGATCCCGCGGTGCGGCGGGCCCCTGCGGGGCCGTCGGACGCGGGCGCAGCGGTGCGCTCATGACGACGATCCAGTCCTCGAGAAGGGGTACCGGTCGATCGCAAGTATGCGCCCGGCCTGCCGAACCGGGACAAGCATGTGTGAAAACGTTCACCACCGAAGGAACGGCCCCTCGTTGACGCCTCCGGTTGTACAAGGGACCCTTCCCAACAAGTCAGCGGCCGGGGTGCAGAAGACCAGCGTCGAGGAACTTGACCTTGGTGTCCGTACCGGCCTCGCCGTCCTCGTCCGGGATGTTTTGGCTGTCGTGCACCACCAGCAGGCCACCCGGGTACCCGAGCAATCGCCGGGAGGCCGGCCAGCAGCAGCGGTACGACCACCAGCGCGGGGATCACGAGTCGTCCCATGACCGCTGACCGTAGGGTCGGCACAGTGGCGCACCCTGAACGTGGAGTGAACTGATGTCAATTCCCTGGCGGGACGCGATGAGCCGGGCCCTCTACGGGCCGGACGGCTTTTTCGTCTCCGGCACCGGACCGGCCGACCACTTCCGAACCAGCGTGCACGCCTCCCCAGTGTTCGCCGGCGCGCTGCTGCGCCTGATCGCGGAGGTGGACACCGCCCTGGGCCATCCGTCGCGGCTCGACGTGGTCGACGTCGGGGCTGGGCGGGGAGAACTGTTGCATGAGCTGCTGCGATCCATCGAAGACGCCGCCGGGTTCGCGGTGGGGGTTTCCGGGGAGCCCACCCGCTCCGGGCGGTCAGGCTTGATCCCTCCGCGGGCGGGCTCCCCGGAAACCCTGACTTCCACGGCCTCCGCCCGTCGGTCGCCCGACGATCCGTCGGCCGTCGCCGTTCGTCCGTCGCTCGCGGAACGGGTGCGATTCACGGCAGTCGAGCTGGCACCCCGCCCCGAGCATCTGCCAGAAAAGATCGAGTGGGTCTCCGAGATCCCTGCTGGGATCAACGGCGTGCTGCTGGCAACCGAGTGGCTGGACAACGTTCCGCTGGACGTGGCGGTGCACACCGAGGACGACTGGCGATACGTGCTGGTCGATGCCGAGAACGGCGCGGAAACGATTGGTGAGCTGGTCAGTCCTGATGATCTCGACTGGTTGACCACATGGTGGACCAGACGCACGAGCCCTCGCCGTGCGGACCGTGACCCGAATCCGGCGGCGGCCGGAACGGCCGCGACTGGCGCAACCGAGTCGGGTTTCCGGGCAGCCCGGCCGGCGCAGGGATCAAGCCTGACCGCCCGGAGCCGGCCGGGCTGCCCGGAAACCCCCCACAGCAACCACACACGAGCCGAGATCGGCCGAAGCAGGGACGAGGCCTGGGCGAACGCGGTGAGGAAGATCGAGCGGGGCATGGCGGTGGCCGTGGACTACGGACACCTGCGGGAGGAACGGCCGGTGGACGGGACGCTGACCGGGTACCGGGGAGGGCGACAGGTACCGCCGGTGCCGGACGGGTCGGCTGACGTGACCGCGCACGTGGCCATGGACTCGGTCGCCTCCGCCGGTGCGGCGGTCGCCCGGTGCGCGTACTCCCTGGTCTCCCAGCGGGAGGCGCTGCGGGCGCTCGGGGCCGACGGTGGCCGACCGCCGCTGAGCCTGGCCGGCACCGACCCGGGCGGGTACGTGCGGGCGCTGGCCGCCGCGTCGGCGGTGGCCGAGCTGATCGACCCGGCGGGGCTCGGCGGGCACTGGTGGCTGCGCCAACCGGTCGGCATCCCGCTCGGTCCGGCCGTGGCACGATGACGGGCATGACCACCGACGCCGGGGACCTCCGTGAACTGACCGTCGGCACCGGGGCCGGCCTGGTCGCCGGCACCGGCGATCAGCAGCTCGGCACCGACATGGTGCTGAACATTGGCCCGCAGCACCCTTCCACCCACGGCGTGCTGCGGCTGAAGCTGGTGCTCGACGGCGAACGGGTGATCGCCTGCGAACCGATCATCGGCTACATGCACCGGGGCGCGGAGAAGCTCTTCGAGGTGCGCGACTACCGGCAGATCATCGTGCTGGCCAACCGGCACGACTGGCTCTCGGCGTTCTCCAACGAGCTGGGTGTCGTGCTCGCGGTGGAACGGCTGATGGGCATGGAGGTGCCCGAGCGGGCCACCTGGCTGCGGATGGCACTGGCCGAGCTGAACCGGGTGCTCAACCACCTGATGTTCCTCGGCTCCTACCCGCTGGAGATCGGCGCGATCACACCGGTCTTCTACGCCTTCCGGGAGCGGGAGACCATCCAGGCGGTGATGGAGGAGGTCTCCGGCGGCCGGATCCACTACATGTTCAACCGGGTGGGCGGCCTCAAGGAGGAGGTGCCGTACGGCTGGACCGGCCGGGCCCGCGCGGCGATCGGCGAGGTACGCCGGCGGCTGCCCGACCTGGACCACCTGATCCGGCGCAACGAGATCTTCCTGGCCCGGACGGTGGGCGTGGGGGTGCTCTCCGCCGCGGACGCCGCCGCGTTCGGCGCGTCCGGGCCGGTGGCCCGGGCCTCCGGGCTCGACCTGGACCTGCGCCGCGACGATCCCTACTTGGCCTACGACCAGTTGGACGTGCCGGTGGTCACCCGCACCGCCGGAGACTGCCACGCCCGCTTCGAGGTGCTGCTCGACCAGGTGTACGCCTCGCTGGACCTCGCCGAGCAGTGCCTGGACCGGGTGGACCGGCTGACCGGGCCGATCAACACCCGCCTGCCCAAGGTGCTCAAGGCGCCGGAGGGCCACACCTACGCCTGGACCGAGAACCCGCTCGGCATCAACGGCTACTACCTGGTGTCCCGGGGTGAGAAGACGCCCTGGCGGTTGAAGCTGCGCACCGCGTCGTACGCCAACGTGCAGGCACTGGCCACCCTGCTCCCCGGTTGCCTGGTGCCGGACCTGATCGCCATCCTCGGCTCGATGTTCTTCGTGGTCGGGGACATCGACAAGTGACCCCGAGCGAATCGGCCGCCGGTCAGTGCCAGCGGTCGGTGGCCGGGGCGCCTCCGGCGCGCGGCACGTCGTCCTGCGGCGGGTAGCCGTACCGCTCGTCGACCCGGCGCCGGCCGGTCCGTTCCGGTGCGGGCTCCGCCTGGTGGCCCCGCTGGCGCGGCGGACGCCACTCGTCCGGCACCGGCACGCCGCCCACCGGCAGCGCCGGCCGGTCCGCCGGCTCGTCCCGCCAACCGCCGTCGCGGTCGTAACGGCGCACCGGCTCGTCCCGGGGGTACGGCTCGCGCTCGTCGTACCGGCGCGGCTCGTCGTAGCTGCGCGCGTCCTCGTGGCGGCGGGGCTCCTCGTGGCGGACGGAGGCCCAGCGGTCGGCCACCCGGTACTCGGCGCCCGTGGCGTCGGCGTGCACCTCGGCCCGGCGCTCCCCGACCCGCAGCTCACGGCCGTTCTCGTCGTCCCGCACGGCGGCCCACCGGTCACCGGCCCGCAGCTGCGACCAGTACTCACCGGTGTCGTCCGCCCGCAGGGCCGGTCCGGGCTGCGGCACGGCGGTGGCCCGGTCGGGTTCGCGCTCCTCCGACCAGCCACGATCGTCGGGGCCCGCCCACGAATCCGGCTGCCTCCGGTCCGCGACGGGCTGCGGCCGGGCCCCCCGAACGGACTCGTCGGGCCGGGGGTACGCCTCGCGCGGATCAACCCACTCCGGCTCGTCGCGGCGGTCCGCCCAGCCGTGCTCGTCACCGTCCGGGCCGGGCCCACCCCGCTCGGCCCCCCAACCCGATCTGTCCCGCGAGCCGGTCCGGCCGGGCTCACCACGGGTCGCGGCCTGCGCGCCCCGGGACCGCTCCTCCGCGCTGCCGCCCGGGGTCCACTCCTGCGCCGGCGCGGTCCAC
Organism: Micromonospora cremea; assembly: GCF_900143515.1. Taxonomy (NCBI): domain Bacteria; kingdom Bacillati; phylum Actinomycetota; class Actinomycetes; order Micromonosporales; family Micromonosporaceae; genus Micromonospora; species Micromonospora cremea. The sequence continues at coordinate 1,752,242 of NZ_FSQT01000002.1, forward strand.
TGGCCGGCGTACCCACCGCCGTACCGCCCACCCGGCTCGGCCGGACCGCCGTCGACAACGGTGTGCCGGGTGGTGACGTGCACCGTCTCGGTGTGCCGCACCACGCCGACCGGACGGTGCACCGACTCGGGGCGGTCGTGCTCACGAGGGCGGGGCACGGAGCCGTACCCGGCGGCCGGCCGCTCCGCGCCGTACCCGGCGGCTGGCCGCTCCGCGCCGTACGGCCCGGGGGCCGGTGGCTCGGCGCCGTAGAGCCCGCCGCTGACCGGCGGCTCGGCGCCGGCGTCGGGGGCCTCCGGGTGGTACGCCGGCTCACCATCGTCCGCGCGCTCGGGGCGGCCCCACCGGGCACCGGTGTGCTCCGGGGGCGACACCCGGCCTCGGCCCGCCGGGGCGTCGCCGGGCACCGACACGCGGCTGCGGACGGCCGGGGCATCGTCGACCGGCTCGCCGGCCGGCACCCGCGCCCGGCCGGCACCCGCCGGTTCGGCGGCCGGGGCGGCGCCGGGGAGCGCGGCGCCGCTGGCGTCGAGGCGGCGGCGGACGGCGGCGACGCCCTCCTGTGCCCGCTGCGCCTGGTCGAGCGCCTGGTTACCGCGCTGTGCGGCGGCGACGATTTCGGCGCGCAACTCCCGGCGGAGCTCCTCGATCTCGTCCAGGAGCTCATCGGCCTGTGCCGAGGCGCCGTCGCCGTCCGGCCGCAGCGCGATGGAGAGGCCGATCAGCACCACCGCCAGGATGGCGAGCACCGCCGCGAAGCGCAGCGGCCCGTTGCCGTCGGCGACCAGCAGGATCAGCGCCGCCACCGGGGCGAGGGCCACGCCGGCCCAGAAGAGCATGGTCAGCAGCGGCGGTTGACGCCGGGCATCGGGGGCGACCGGGGCTGGCATGGCTGTGCAGCCTACCGAGGATCTCCAGCTGAGGGAACGGGGTCCCGGGAAGCGCGGACGCCCCCGCCCCGGGTGGGGGCGGGGGCGTCGTCAGCACGCCACGAGGTGGCTCAGCTGGTGGCGAAGGCGCCGTCCGACGAGAAGATCAGGCCCACGCTGATGGCGCCGGTGCGCAGCCCGTTCTTGGTCAGCGGGCCGCCCTGGTCCAGTGAGGAGAACGAGCCCACCGACAGCCCGTACGTCTTCTCCAGGCCCGGCTTGCAGAACGGGCGCTGCTGGCACTCCGGCGGACCGCCCAGCACGGTCGCGTTGCCCGAGCACTTCGCGGCCAGCTCGGACAGGGTCCGCACGCCGTACTTGTCGGCGAAGGCCTGCGTGACCGCGAAGGCGTTCTGGTTCTGTGCGGCGGCCGCGGTGCCGAAGGTGATGCCCACCTTGTCGCCTTCGGCCTTCAGCGCGGTCACGGTCTTGTTGATGTCGGGCGAGGAGACCGGCTGGGCGTTGGGGCCGTTGGCCTTGGTGTTGAGGAACTCCGCCATGGTCGCCGCGTACTCCGGGACGACCTGGACCTCGCCCTTCTCCAGCGCCGGCTCGTAGAGCTCCCGGTTGCCGATCTGCTGCACCTTGACCTGGTAGCCGGCGGCGGTGAGCGCGATCCGGTACAGCTCGCCCAGGGTCTGGCTCTCGGCGAAGTTGCCGGCACCCACCACGATCTCGCCGCCCGGGCCCTTGGCGATGCCCGCGGTGACGTTGTTGGCCGACGCGAACTCCTCGGCCGCCACCTTGGGGGTCTTGCGGTCGTCGGTGACGGCCTTGTTGAGCTGGATCAGCTTCGGCGTGTCGAGCGCGGCCGAGACCTTGTCCAGCGCGGCGATCAACTGCGGGTTGGAAACCTTGCTGTTGACCGCCGGGATGACGTTGTCGGAGTTCTGGAGCTTCTTGTCGTCCTGCAATGCGATGAGCTGCTGCCCGGCGACCGGGGCGCACCCGGCCCCGGAGGCGCCCTGCTGAGGAGCGTCGGTGCCGGACGAGCCGGCATCACCACACCCGGTCAGAAGCCCTGCCGCGGCGACGACGCCGATCGCGCCGATCGCCAGACGTGTACGTGCGCGCATGTGCCCGCCTTCCGTGTCCCGGCGCGACCCAGTCCGGGCCGGCCGCGTGTCCGACGGGCGATCCTGACTGTCGGCCGCCCGCGAATGTCCACCCAACATCCTCCGCGACCGACCGACAACCTGAGGTGGAGTTCGTCACCGCATCGTCACCGGCCGGCTCGCTGCCGGTGGCCGGGCCCGCGACCGCTCACCCGAACGGGTCGTCCGTCGGACGAGCCGGGGCAGATCAGGCGCGGCCGGTGGCGTCAGCGGGCCGGGGCCGCCCCGCGCGCTGCCGGTCGCGCCGCAGCGGACGGGGGGTGATCAGCCGTTCGACGCCGCCCAGGACCACCTCGGCCAGCAACGCGAGCCCGGCCACCAGCACGCCGCCGGCCAGGATCTGACCCCCGCCCACCGCGATGCTGAGGCCGAAGCCGGTACGGATGATCTCGCCGAGGCCGCCGCCGTTGACGAACGACGCCAACGCGGTGGTGGCGATCACCTGCACGGCGGCGGTCCGGAACCCGGCGGCCAGGTAGGGCACCGCGAGCGGCAGTTCCACCCGCCGCAGCACCTGCCCGCCGGACAGACCCATCCCGCGGGCCGCGTCGAGCGCCTCCAGGTCCGCCTGGCGTACGCCGGTGTAGGCGTTGGCCAGCAACGGCGGAACGGCGAAGACGGCCAGCGCCACCACCACCGGCGTGCGGCCGAAGCCGAGGAACGTCAACGGCAGGATGGTCAGCAGCGCGAGGGTGGGGATGGCCAGGGTGGCGTTGGACACCAGCACCACCAGGCCACCACCCCGCCCGGTGTGCCCCAGCCAGAGTCCGAGCGGCCAGGCCACCAGGCAGCCGAGCGCCACCGCTGCGGCGGAGATCTCCAGGTGCTCGCCGAGCCGGTCCAGGATGCCGCCGGGGTTGGTCCAGTTCAGCGGGTCGTTGAGCCACATCACCGCCTGCTGCACCGGGCTCGCTGCGGCACTCACCGGACGCCCCGGGCGGACCAGGGGGTGACCAGCCGGCCGACCAGGACCAGCAGCAGGTCCAGCAGCACCGCGAGCGCCACGCAGAGCACCGTGCCGGTCATGATCTCGGCCTTGTAGAGATTGTTCTGGAAGCCCGCGAAGATCAGCTGACCGAGCCCGCCGTGCCCGACCAGCACCCCCACGGTGACCAGCGCGACCGTCGACACGGTGGCCAGCCGCAGCCCGGTCATGATGCCCGGGATCGCCAGCGGCAGGTCGATCCGGAACAGCCGGCGCCACCGGCCGTAGCCCATCCCCTCGGCGGCATCGCGGACCTCGGGCGGCACCTGGTTGAGCCCCGCCACCACGTTGCGGACGATCAGCAGCAGCGCGTACAGGACCAACCCGACCAGCACGGTGGTGGCGCCGGTGCCCAGGTAGGGCGCGACGAACGCGAACAACGCCAGCGACGGAATGGTGTAGATCACGCCGGTGACGCCGAGGATCGGCCCGGCCAGCGGGCGGAACCAGTACGCGACCACGGACAACGGCAGGGCGATCAGCACCGCGATCAGCACCGCGCGCCCGGTGAGGGAGGCGTGTTCACCCACCGCCGCGAGGATCGTGTCAGAGTTGTCCCGCACGTACTGCCAGGAGAACCAGGGGTTACCCGGGTCGGCCCGGTAGCTCAGGCGGAAGGACATACGTGGACGTTACCCCGGAGGCTGCCGGCGGGGCCGAAGCCCCTCGCGCAGCGTCGATCTCCCTTCAGGGCATCCAGAAGCGCTACCCGAACGGCACCGAGGCCGTCCGGGAACTCAGCCTGGAGGTCAAGGCCGGCGAGCTGGTGGTGCTGATCGGCCCGTCCGGCTGCGGCAAGTCGACGGTGCTCCGCATGGTCAACCGGCTGATCGAGCCGACCGCCGGGCGGATCATGCTCGGTGACGAGGACGTCACCGACGTCGACCCGGTGCGGCTGCGCCGCCGGATCGGCTACGTGATCCAGAACGTCGGGCTGTTTCCACACCAGACGGTCCGGGCGAACGTGGCCACCGTGCCCGGGCTGCTCGGCTGGTCCCGTGACCAGACCCGGGCCCGGGTCGACGAGCTGCTCGAGCTGGTCGGGCTGGACCCGGCCCAGTTCGGCCGCCGCTACCCGCACGAACTGTCGGGTGGGCAGCGGCAGCGCGTGGGGGTGGCTCGTGCGCTCGCCGCCGACCCCGTGGTGCTCCTGATGGACGAGCCGTTCTCGGCCGTCGACCCGATCGTCCGGGCCCGCCTCCAGGAGGAGTTCCTCCGGCTCCAGGCCGAGGTCCGCAAGACGATCCTGCTGGTCACCCACGACCTCGACGAGGCGGTCCGGCTCGGCGACCGGATCGCGGTGCTCTCCCACGGCGGACGCCTGCAGCAGTACGACACCCCGGCCGCCCTGCTCGGCGAGCCCGCCACCCCGTTCGTGCGCGAGTTCGTCGGAGCCGACCGGGGCATCCGCCGGCTGGCGGTCACCCAGCTCGACCGGGACGCGCTGGAGCCGCTGCCCGGCGACGCCGAGACGGACCTGCCCACGGTGCCGCTGGACGGCTCCGCGTACGACGCGCTGGCGGTGCTGCTCACCTCGGGGCGGGACCGGCTCGTGGTCACCGACGACGGCCGACCCGTGGGCGCGCTCAGCCGGCAGCGCCTGCTCGACCTCGGCCGCGTGACGGGCTGACCGCCCGGCTCGACCGGTCCGGTCAGGCCCGACCGCCGAGGCTGGCGGTGCCGATGATCCAACCGGAGAGGAAGCCGTAGCCGGCGCCGCTGCTGGCATCCTGCAACGCGCCCAGCAGCGACGGGTCCGGGCCGAACGGCGCCGCCAGCACGGCGGCGAGCCCACCGGCGAGCACGTAGGCGGCCCAGCCGGAGAAGAACTGGCTGACCGAGCCGGGCACCCGGGCCACCTGGGCGGCGGGCAGCAGATAGAGCAGGGCCACCGCGATGGCCACCAGCAGGACGGCCCGCAGGTCGGCGGCGAGCAATCCGCCGGGCTGCCCGTCCGCGTCCAGCCGCCAGGCAGGCCAGGCGAGCAGGCGCAGGTAGTAATCGCCGGCCGACGCCGGGTCGGCTCGCGTACCGGCCCATCCGGTGTACGCCGGGCTGCCGCAGATGCCGACCAGCAGCAGCACGGCGAGCGCGCCGGTGCCGGCGGCCGTCCCGTAGCGGCTGACCGGGCCGCGGCGATGGAAGAGCCCCATGATCCGCCCAGGGCCCGAGCCGACCGACCGGGCGGACCTGGGCTGCCCCGACCGGCTCAGTGCTTCAACAGGTAGTCGATGAAGGCGGCCCGCAGCAGCGGCTCCGACTCCTCGTAGCCGTGACCGGTCAGCTCCCGCCACAGCGCGTTGGCCTCGTCGATGATCGGACCGATCGAGTTCGGCGCGCCGTCCAGCACCGTCGCCTCGTCCGCGTTCGGCAGGTGCCGCAGCACCGACCAGTAGAAACCCACGTCACGGTGCTCCCGGGCGCGGGCGAACGCCCGCTCCCGCAGCTCCTCGGTGGACAGCGTGTCGAGCTCCTCGAACGAGGTTCCGCCGGGGGTGGCGGCAGGTGTGTCGGTCATGCCGCCGAGCCTAACGGTCGAGATCAGCTCCGGCTCGGCGGACGCGACACGGCTCACCGCTCACCGTCTTCCCACCGGCGCGGGCTGTCCTCCCAGCGCGGATCCCGCCACGGGTCGACCGGTTGCGGCGCGGCCGGCGTCTGCAGGGTGGGGGGCCAGGTGTCGACCGGCTGCGACCGTGGCATCGTCCAGCCCGTGCTGATCGTGCCGTCGCCGACCGGCTCGGACTTGTCGGTGCTGTCCGGCCGGGGCCGTCCGTACGTCTCGACCAACCGGGTGACCAGCAGTCCGACGCCGAGCGCGACCCCGCCGACCGTCCAACGGTCAACCGTCCAGCCGCGCGCCCGCGCGTACGCCTGGAAGACGATGACCAGGCACACCGCCAGCAGGGTGCCGAACAGACCACCCCGACGGCCGTACGCGCTGGTGCCGGCGAGCAGGGCCACCCCGATCGCCAGCACCGTCCAGTCCAGCCCCGGGGCGGGCGTGACCGTCCCCGAGCCGTTGGCCGCGAGCAGCACGCCGGCGAGGGCGGCGAGCACGGTGGAGCCGACCAGCGCGAGCGCGGTGACCACGGCAGCCACCACTCCCCGGCGACGGGCCGGATCGGTGACCGGCCGGTACCGGCCGACCAGCCGGCGGATCGCCCGGATGGCGCCGAACAGCCCGCCGAGGACCGCCACCGCGGCGAAGCCGGCCAAGAGGTAGCCGGCGCTCCGCCCGGGGTCGTAGTCGCCCTGCACCAGCACGGGCGCCGACCGGCGTTCGATGTACACCACCACCCCGGCCGCGCCGGCGAGACTGGCTGCCCAGCCCGGCACGTGCAGCACCACCACGGCCAGCGCCAGCGCCAGCCCGCCCAGCGCGGCGGCCGCGACGGCCGGGCCGACGGACTCCGCCAGACCCTGGTCCCCCTGCTCCGCGTAGTGCAGCGCGGCGGCGACCGCGACCGGCCCGACAGCCAGGTTCGGGGCGGCGGTACGCAGGCTCAGCCCGGCGGCGAGGGCGAGCAGCCCGAGCCCGACCAGGCCGACCAGCAGGGTGCGCAGGTTGTCGCCGCGCAGCACGTCCGAGTCGGCCCGCCAGAGCAGCCAGCCCAGAGTGGCGAGACCACCCAGCAGCAGGATCTCCCACACCAGGTGCACGCCGACCCGGTCCCGGCCGGGCTCACCTTGGCTGGGGTCGTCGAAGACGTGCTCCAGAACGGCGGCGGGCACCCCGGACGAGGGCTCGACCGACCCTTCCCGGCCCGCTTCTTCGTACCCCATGACGCCGCCTCCCCAGTGGCCGGCCGTCCCCGCCCCGGTTCGCGGACGGACCGGGGCGGCCATTGCTCTCCGATCGCAGGCACCGTACCCGCGCCCGGAGCCGGGCGTAACCCCCTGTCAGCGCTGGCCGGGGTGGCTCTCCCGCTGGTCTGGCTCACGCTCGTCGTCCGGGCGCTCCGGCACCCGGCAGGAGCGCTCGAGCCAGAGCGCGGCGCCCACCAGCGCCAGCGAGGCCAGCAGGCCGCCCCCGGCGGCCGGTCGATCCTCCGTGGCGGCCCGGGTGGTCTCGACGAAGAGCCAGCCGGTGAGCCCGGCGTAGAAGCCGGCGAAAATGGCCGCGGCCAGCGCCGACGCCTTGGCCAGCACCACGAACCGGGCGACCATCAGCGGGTTGACCGGATCCCGGCCGGGCTTGCGCTCGATCCGGGCCCGGGTGTTGACCGCGGCGTACGCCTCCAGCACGGCGAGCGCGGCCAGTGTCACCACCGGCAGCCAGGGCAGCCGGGGGATGCCGCTGTAGTAGAGGGTGCTAATCAGCAGCCAGGCCACCGCCGCCGCGGCCAGGGCGGCCACGACCAGGGTGGAGATCCGGGTGGGGCCCACCCGCGACCGGTCCGGGCCCGGCCCGCCCGGTGGTGGGGACTTCGCCTGCGTCATGCCGGCCGGCTCCGCTCGGTCATGCCGTCGACTCTAACGCCAGTTCCGGTCGGGGGCGCAGATCCAGCGCGTCGTCGGCGGCCGGGCCGGCGGTCAGCAGGTCGGTGAGCCAGCCGTGACCGGGCAGCCGCCCGTACGGCTGGATGTCGATCCACGGTCGCAGCACGAAGGCGCGCAGGTGCGCCCGGGGATGCGGCAGGGTCAGCTCGGGGTCGTCGCTGAGCACCGGCTCGTCGTCGTCGCCCCAGACCGCGATCACGTCCACGTCGAGGGTGCGCGGCCCGAACCGCCGCTGCGGGTCACGGACCCGGCCGGCCGCGCGCTCCGCGGCCCGCGCCCGCTCCAGCCAGTCGCGTGGGGTCGCGGCGTCGTCCTGGGCCAGCAGCACCGCGTTGAGGTACGCGGGCTGATCGGCGTCGCCCCACGGTGGAGTCTCGTACACGCCGGAGAGCACCAGCACGCTGTCGCCGAGCGTGGCGACGGCCGTCCGCAGGTGGCCCAGCCGGTCGCCCAGGTTGCTGCCGAGCGAGAGCACGGCCCGGGTCACCGGGCACGCGCCCGGGTCATGGTGACGGCCACGTCGGTGAAGGTGTGCGGCACCGGCGCCTCCGGCTTGTGCACGGTGACGGTGGCGTTGACGACCCGCTCGTCGGCCAGGCAGACCGCGAGCAGGCGGTCAGCGAGGGTTTCGATCAGGTTGACCGGCTCGCCGGTCACCACCGCGACCAGACGCTCGGCCAGCTCGCCGTAGTGGACGGTGAAGGTGACGTCGTCGCTGGCGGCGGCCGGGGCGAGGTCCAGTTCCAGCACGGCGTCGACGACGAAATCCTGCCCCTGGACCCGTTCGAAGTCGTACACCCCGTGCCGCCCCCGGGCCCGCAGGCCGGTCAGCTGGATCCGGTCCATCATCGCTGCACCTCTCGCTCGCGCCCGGCGGGGGCGGGGGCCATACGCGGACTGCCGGTGGCGACCCAGACGGCGAGCGCGTCGGTGGTGGCCTGGACGTCGTGCACGCGTACCCCCCAGGCGCCCGTCGCGACCGCCAGCACGCTGGTGGCGACGGTGGCCGCCTCCCGCTGCGCGGTGGGTCGCGGCGTCCCGTCCGAGCCGGCGAGCAGTCGGCCGAGGTAGGACTTGCGGCTGGCGCCGAAGAGCAGCGGGTACCCGAGGTCGAGCAGCTCCGGCAGGCGGGCGCTCAACTCCCAGTTGTGCGCGGCCGTCTTGGCGAAGCCGAGGCCGGGATCGATGACGATGCGGTCGGCGGCCACTCCGGCGGCCAGCGCCGCGTCGATCCGCTGGGCCAGCTCGGCCCGCACGTCGGCCACCACGTCGGTGTAACTGGCCAGCTCGCGCATCTCTCGGGAGTGGCCACGCCAGTGCATCAGCACCCAGGGACAGCCGGCGTCGCGGACCACCCGGGCCATGTCCGGGTCGGCCAGCCCGCCGGAGACGTCGTTGACGACAACCGCGCCGGCACCCAGGGCGGCCTCGGCCACCCGGGCGCGGCTGGTGTCGATGCTGACCGGCACGCCGGCGGCGGTCAGCTCGCGGATGACCGGCAGCACCCGGTCGGCCTCGGTCGCCGCGTCGATCCTTTCGGCGCCCGGTCGGGTCGACTCACCGCCGACATCGACCAGGTGCGCTCCCGCAGCACGCAGACGGACGCCGTGTCCGACGGCCGCACCCAGGTCGGCGTACCGTCCGCCGTCGGAGAAGGAGTCCGGCGTGACGTTGAGGACGCCCATCACCACCGGGCCCGGGGCCCGCACCAGATCGGTCACGACTAGACGGTACCGGTCGTGGCGGTCGGCCCGGCCGACCCGGGTCCGCCCCCGAGTCACCATCCCTGACGTGCGCATTGGAACAGGTGTACGATCGGTCGTCCGGGCAGTATCGGGCAGTCCCTTCGCGGCTTGTCGCAATCCGGGGCGGGCCGTACGCTTTGGAATTGGCCAGCATCGAGATGGCGAAGCCTGGAGGGAGGGCCGAAGCGGGGAAAAACCGGCCAAAGCTCACCACTCTCCGTGGTGAGTAACGAACGCAGGGTCGAGAACGCTGCGCCCTGTGAGCACATTTCCCGCCAGGCTTGCCTATTGCACCGCCGCGGCACCGCCGGCCGCGATATGGGGAGGTTCCAGTGATCGCCTTCGAGCTCATGGAGACGGCGTCGTCCGGCGTCGCCCACGCGCTCTCCACCCTGGCGTCGACTCCGCTCGCCGAGCCGGCACCGAAGGGGATCGACACCAACAGTGTGGTCACCTTCTTCGCCAGCAAGATCGCGCCGATCCTGCTCGCCGTCCTGGGCGTCATCTTCATCGGGCGGGCCAGCCGGGGCGAGATCTCCAAGGTGCTGACCAGCTCCGCGATCGCGATCGTCGGGCTGGCCTTCATCGCGGGCGCGGCCACACTCTTCTTCGTCGGCGATTACCTGATCGACCTGATCTTCGAATAGGCGCGTTCCCAGATGCGGCTGCGCACCGACGACGACATCTACCGGGCCCGCCTGGTCTACCTCGGGCCGCCCGGCTACACCCTTCCGGTCCACCTGCCGTACGCCCAGTACGGGCTCTTCATGCTGCTCGTCCCCCTCTACATGTTCATCCACTGGCTCTTCACGCTGACGGTCGAGCTCTTCCCGGCCTGGGAGATCGCGCTCGCCATCGTGACCACGTCGTTCATTTTCCGGCACGTCGACCCGGACCGGCCGGCGCGGGTGGTCATCCGCACCGCGCTGACCGACTGGCGACGCACCCGGGAGCCGGCGATCGAGCAGCGCGACCCGCGCCTGGTCGGCAGCCGGATCAGGATCCGGGAGGAGCTGGCATGACCGGGCGTACGCCGATCGGGCCGTCGCACGACGCGGGTGAGGCGGTCGCATGAGTCGCTCTTCCACGCCGGGTTCCCCGGCCGGCCGTCCGGCCGTGCCGGCAGGTCACCGTGCGCAGTCGTTTGACTACACCGAATCCGAGGACGAGGTGGCGCTCGATCCCGCGCTGGTGACCTCGCCCGGGCATGGTGCGGTCGGGGTCTTCCAGGCCCCCCGGCCGGTGCCCCGCCGGACGCCGCCTGCCGAGCCCAGCGCGGTGTCCGGCGAGAACGCCGACATCGACTCCCCGTTCCTGGATCTCTTCGGCGCGTCCCGGCCCGGCGCGACGCGTGCCGTGCCGGCCGGCCCGGCGCAGCGGGAGCAGCCGGCGATCCCGCAGCAGCAGCACGCCACCGAGCCGACCCGGCCGGCCCCCCGGGTGCCGGACCGGGCACCCGACCTGGCACCACCCTGGACCCCCGACGACGCGTCCACCAGCAGCGGGGCGCCCGTCGAGCCGCGGCGCGGCGGCGGCAACCCGGCCGCCGAGTCCCGGGTGCCGCACCAGGCCGGCGACCGGCTGCCGATGCTCCGGCCACCGGCCGAGCCCGAGCCGATCGCCGGGGCTGCGCCGACGTCGTCGTCGAGCACCGATGCGACGACCCGACCGTCCAGCGCCGGGCCGGCGGGCCGGCGGGCGATACCAGCGGCCGGGCCGGCCAGCGCCGCCCCGACGGACCGGCCAGCCCTGGAGCGCGCGCCGCGCCGCGCCACCGGGACCGACCCGGCACGGCCGGGACCGGTCGGCGCGGAGCCGACCGGGCGCGAGATCGCCCCACCCCGACAACGGGCCGTGAGCCGGCAGGACCGGCCGACCCGGCCCGCCCGGGTCCGCGCCCCGAAGATCAAGTTCGGGGACCGGGACCCATCCGTCGAACTGGCCATCACCGAGATCGCCGGGCACCTGACCTTCACCCCGAACACGGTCACCGCCTGGTACTGGCTGCCCGAGGTGCGCTGGGCGTTCCGGCCGGACGCCGAACGCGAGGCGCTGCTCTCGGCGATCTCCGAGCAGTACGCCGGCCTGGCCGGCTTCCGGCTGCACCTGCGCCGCACCACCCGGCCGTTCCCCGCCGACGAGTGGGCCCGCACCATCGACGCGCACACCCCGGCACCGCTGCCCGACGTGCCCGGCACCACCGGCTGGGCCGACCACCTGGTCGCCGCCCAGCGGCACCTGATGGCGGTCAACCACGCCGAGGGGCAGACCTACCTGGGGGTCACCTTCGCCCGCCGGTCACTCGGTGACTCGCTCACCGAGCGGTTGCTGCGCACCTTCGGGCGCGGCACCGCCGACGGCGAACGCCGCAAGCTGGGCCGCACCGTGGAGCAGTTCGACGAGGTGCTCGGCGCGTTCGGCATGCGCGGCCGGCGGGTCACCGCCCAGGAGCTGGAGTGGTTGCTCTACCGCTCGGTGGCGCTGTGCATGGCACCTCCGGGCACGCTCTCCCCGGTGACCAACGGTCGCTGGGAGCGCGGTGACCTGCTCGCCCTGACCGAGCAGGTCGAGCGCTACCGCACCCCGTACGGCTCGACCGTGAAGCTCGTCAACCGGATGACCGGCGAGGAACGGCACGTCGCCGTACTCGCCGTCGGCCGGATGGAGCCACTGGAGATCCCGGAACGGCACGAGCCGTGGCTGCACTTCCACGAGCGGTTGCAATGGCCGATGGAGATCTCCACCCGGGTCGACATCCTCGGCTCCGGCGACTCGTTCCGCAATCTCGAACACCGGCTGCGGATGATCCGCTCCCAGCAACTCGACTACGCCGAGCACGGCATCGACGCGCCACCCGAGTTGGAGCGGCTGGCCAAGCGGGCGCTGGTGATCGGCGACGAGATGACCACCGGGCTGCCGGTCGACTCGGCCCGCGCCCACGGCTGGCACCGGATCGCGGTCGGCGGCCGGACCCGGGAGGAGTGCCTGGAGCGAGCCCGCCGGCTCATCCAGCTCTACTCCCGGGAGCTGCGCATCTCGCTCCAGCACCCGAAGAACCAGGACTGGCTGGCCCGCGAGTTCATCCCCGGCGAGCCGATCGCCAACACCGGCTACGTCCGTCGGATGCCGGTCCCGCTGCTCGCCGCCGCGCTCCCCCAGGCCGCCTCCAACGTGGGCGACCGGCGGGGTGACCTGATCGGCCGGACCGCGGGCACCTGCCGCCGCCCCGTCTTCCTCGACCTGCACTTCCCCATGGAGGTGCGGGAACGCTCCGGGCTCGCGGTCTTCGTGGCGGAGCCGGGCGGCGGCAAGTCGACCCTGCTCGGCGCGCTGGGCTACCTGGCCGCGCGTCGGGGCGTCCAGGTGACCCTGCTCGACCCGTCCGGGCCGCTGGCCCGCCTCTGCGCCATGCCGGAGCTGCGGCCGTACTCCCGGGTGCTGAACCTGACCGGCTCGGAGCACGGCACCCTGGCGCCCTACTCGCTCATCCCGACGCCGCTGCGCAGTGAGTTCGGCGCCGGCGCCTCCGGCGACCGGGAGTTCGAGATCGCGGTCTCCAATGCCCGGGCCGAGCGCCGGATGCTCGTCCAGGACATCTGCATGATGCTGGTGCCGCCGCAGGTGGCCCGTGAGGCGTCCACCGCCACCCTGTTCCGGCATGCGGTCCGCCAGGTTCCCGCCGAGGAGACGTCCACGCTGGACGACGTGGTGAGCTGCCTCGGGCAACTCGACGACGACGCCGGCAAGGAGCTGGCGAACCTCCTGCTGGACACCGCCGAGATGCCACTGGCCATGCTCTTCTTCGGCCGACCGCCGGAGGGGCTGCTCGGCGCCGACGCCGCGCTCACGGTGATCACCATGGCCGGGTTGCGGCTGCCCGACCTCAAGATCGAGCGCGAGTACTGGTCCGCCGAGGAGGCACTCGCCCTGCCGATGCTGCACACCGCGCACCGGCTCGCCGTCCGTCGCTGCTACGGCGGGTCGATGTCGTCGCGCAAGCTCGTCGGCCTGGACGAGGCGCACTTCATGGAGGGCTGGCGGTCCGGACGATCGTTCCTCGTCCGGCTCGCCCGGGACTCCCGCAAGTGGAACCTTGCCGCGCTGGTCGCCTCCCAGAACCCGCGCGACATCCTCGGCCTCGACGTGCAGAATCTCGTCTCCACCGTCTTCGTCGGCCGGATCGCCGAAGACGCCGAGATCGCCTCCGAAGCGCTGCGGCTGCTGCGGGTGCCGGTCAACGACGGGTACGAAGCCACCCTGGCCTCACTCTCCGCCGCCGACACCAGCTCGGCCGCCCGCCTCGGCTTCCGCGAGTTCGTGATGCGCGACGTCGACGGGCGGGTGCAGAAGGTCCGCGTCGACGTCTCGTACGTCGAAGGGCTGCTGGACCACCTCGACACGACGCCCGCTGCGATCGCCGCGGCGGCCGGAGTGCTGCCGAGCATCCCCCTGCCGGATCTGGAGGCGTGACATGGCTAGGGCCCGTGTCAAGGTCCTCGGTCGAGCCGTCTGGGCCCGCCGCAGGCCGACCAGGGGCCTTGACATGGGCCCTAGGGCCCGGGCACGGATCGCGTCGTTTCTGCTCGCCCTCGGCGTACTGGCCGGGGCCTCCCTCACCTGGCCGCTGATCGGCGCCGAGGCCGCTGCCGCCGCCCCGCCCGCCGCCCGGGCCCGGGCCGACCTCTGCACGACGCAGGAGTGGCAGGCCGACTTCCGGGCCTGCGTGGCGAAGCTCAAGGAGGTCAGCGAGGACGAGGTCACCTGCCGAAACGCACCGACCCCCGGCACTCCCGACTCGGGTCTCGCCGGCTGGTTCGCGGCAGCGCCACCGGCAGAGGCGGCGAACGGAGTCGCCGGCCGCTACAGCCTCTACGGCTACGCGGGTTACAGCTATACCACCTACGACATTGACGGTGGCTGCGCGTCAAGTGTGCTGCATCCGGATTACAAGTTCACGACGACCGTCGCCAACGGCGAATTTATGGTCGCCACAGCAGTTATCGGGGCCTCCAACGCGCTAAGAGAAAGGGCTTGGGACCCACGCTCCATGTGGGGTTGGGCCGACCCCTTGGTCGAGCAGGCGACCAAAGCCGTGTATCAGAAGGTGTTCAGCGTCTTCGGCATCATCACCCTTTGCGTCGTTGGACTCTACTTGCTGTGGCGCTCCCGCCAGTCGGACATGAGCAACGCCATGACCACCGCCGGTTGGGCTCTGTTCGTGATGGTTGCGGTCACCGCGTTGGCTGCCTGGCCGGTGAAATCAGCGAACATCGCCGACAGCACGCTGATAACCACCCTCGGCGTCGTACACGACGCAGTCGGCCCTCAAGCGAAGACTCCAGAGCCAGGTCGATGCATCGATCCCACTCGGTGCGAAGACCGACGCACTCCCGCAGCTCGCGCCAGCGACACGGCCACGGAAACGATGCTCTATCGGAACTGGCTCCGTGGAATCTTGGGTTCGTCAGACAGCGAGACCGCACGCAAGTACGGCCCCGCGCTCTACGATGCCAAGTCGCTCTCCTGGGAGGAGGCTCAGAAGCTGCGCGCCAACCCGGCCACCCGGGAGGCGACGATCAAGGCCAAGCAGCAGCAGTGGGCCCGGGTGGCTCAGCAGATCCAGACCGAGGACCCGGAGGCGTACGAGTACCTCCAGGGTGTGCGGGACATGGAGCGGGTGGGCGCTGGGTTCATCGCGGTGCTGGCGTCGGTGTTGTTCGCCATGTTCGATCTGACCGCGTCGCTGCTGGTCCTGCTGGGCTTCCTGATCTTCCGATGGGCGGTGATCGCGGCGCCCATCCTGGGCACCGTCGGTCTGCTCCGACCGGCGAGCGCCGGGCTGCGGCGGCTCGCGAACGCCGTGGTCGCCGCGGTCTTCAACATCGCCATCTTCGGCACCGGGGCGGCGATCTACCTGTTCGCGGTCGACCTGATCATGAGCACACCCACCCTGCCCGGCTGGCTCCAGGTGGTCCTGGTCTGGCTCTGCGGGGTGGTCGGTTGGCTACTGCTGCGGCCCTACCGGCGGATCACCCAGCTCGGCGGCAAGGACAGCAGCGAGGCGGTCAGTTCGGCCGGATCCTGGCACCGCCGGTTCTTCCGGGACATGCGGACCGCAGCGCGGCTGGACGTGGCGGAGCCGGGCGGCACGGCGGAGCCGGTGGGGGGCCGCCGCCGCTCACCAGTGGCGGAGCAGACCACGCTGCGCCCGGAGGCGCGGCGAGAAGACCCGGTCCTGGCACCGACCGCCCCGGTCGAGGGCCGGCGTTCCGACGCCCGACGTCCGGACGGTCAGGAACGCGCGGACGACGTGCCGAAGGAGGAGACCGGGGACCGGGACCGGCCGGTCGCACCTAAACCCCGTCGCCGACAGCCAGCGAGCTGGACCGAGCCGGACGTGCCGGCGGAGAACCCCTCGTTCGTGGTCTACCGACCCGGCTCCGCCGAGCGTGCGCCGGACCGCACCGGACCACGGGTGCGCACAGAGGCACGGTGACAGTGATGCGACCGGCTCTGGAGTTCCTGTTCACCCGGGTCCTGCGGTCCCGGCTGGGGGTGGCGCTGGTGATCGCGGTGCTCGTCTTCGGCGTGCTCGGCGCGGCCCGGCTGGTGTCCGGCCCCGCCGATCCAGCGGGGGGGTTGAGCAGTCGTCCGGACAGTCCGATCACCACCGTGGACCCGACGGCCGGCGACGATGGTGCGATCTCCACTGAAGCTCCGCCCTCGCCGGTGACCCGGCCGGGCGACCGCACGCCCGAGCAGACCGCCGACCGGTTCACCGCGGCCTGGATCGGTCGCCCCGGGATGACCGCCGAGCAGTGGCAGGCCGGCCTGCGACCGTTGTCCACAGCGGCGCTGACCGAGAAGCTGGCCGGCGTCGACCCCGCCGGTGTCCCGGCCGAGGAGGTCGCCGGCCCCCCGGCGGTGCGGGCGCGCACCGAGACGTTCGTCGAGGTGCTGCTGCCCCTCGACACCGGCCGGCTCCGGCTGGAGCTGGTCGCAGCGGATGACGGCTGGCTGGTCGACGTGGTGGATTGGGAGCGGCAATGAAAGCCGGCAGCGGCGCCGCCCTCCGCCGACCGGTACGGGTCGGTGTGATCGCCACAATCCTCACCGGGGTGCTGCTCCTGCTCTGCTGCACCGGGGGGACAGCGGCGTTCTTCCTCAGCGGACTCGGCGGAGAGGCGGAGGACGGGGACACGCTGGCCGGCTGGGGCTGCGGCCCGGTCCGCCCGGTGGACATCGCCGGCGAGTTGCCGCGGTTCACCGAGTACGGCGACGCGCAGGTCCGCAACGCCGCCATCATCATCAAAGTCGGTCAGGACCTGGGGGTGCCGTCGCGGGGCTGGGTGATCGCCCTGGCGACCGCGATGCAGGAGTCCGCCCTGCGCAACCTGGCGAACAGTGGCGTGCCCGCGTCACTGGCCCTGCCGCACGAGGGCGTCGGCGCCGACCATGACTCACTGGGCCTGTTTCAGCAGCGGCCGGGGTGGGGCACCGTCACCGAGCGGATGACCCCCGCGTACACGGCCCGCAAGTTCTACGAGAAGCTGGTCAAGATGCGGAGTTGGCAGCGCCGACCTCTCACGGTGGTGGCGCAGCAGGTCCAGATCAGCGCCTATCCGGACGCGTACGCCAAGCACGAGGAGTTGGCCAGCCGGATCGTCGACGCGCTGGCCGGTGGCGCGGCGCGCACGATCGAGATCAACGGCAAGGCGGTGTGCAACGCGGCCGAGCGCGGCCAGATCGCCGCCTCAGGCTGGACCGCTCCGATTCCGGGCGACGTCGGCTCCGGCTTCCGTACCAGCAGCCGACCCAGCCACAACGGGGTGGACATCGGGGCGGCCAAGGGCACCGAGATCCGTGCCGCCGCCGCCGGTCGGGTGCTGGTCGCCCGCTGCGACCCGGACGACCGCGGCCGGGAGGACTGCGACGTGGACGGGCACCCCGGCAAGGGCGGCTGCGGCTGGTTCGTCGACATGCTGCACGCCGGTGGCTACATCACCCGGTACTGCCACATGGTGGTCCGTCCCCGAGTGTCACCCGATCAGATCGTGCCGGCCGGCGAGGTGATCGGGCAGGTCGGCAGCAGCGGCAACTCGTCCGGCCCGCACCTGCACTTCGAGGTGCACCTGCGCAACGACCGCACCAGCCGCGGCGCGATCGATCCGGTCCCGTTCATGCGTGAGCGGGGCGCCCCGCTGCGCAGCGCGGAGTGAGGCCACCACGGGCATGACCGGACCGCTGCCGGACCCGTTCGCCGACCAGCCCGACTGGGCGCCTCGGCCACCCCGACCACTGGCGATCGTGCCGGCCACCGAACGGGTGGAGCTGCGCGGGCGACGGGTGCTGGTCGGGCTGCCGGGGCTGGGCTGGCGGGGCGACCTGCGCGCGGACGACCGGGTGGTGCAGGGCGCCCGGACCTATGTGCCAGTGATTCCCGAGCACGAGTGGTACCGAGCCGAGGCCGACCAGGTCGAGGTGTTCGCGCCGCTGGTGCCGGTCGATCGGGTCTGGGTGGAGACGGTCGGCGATCGGCCGGGGACGGGCGACACCCGGGGCAGCGGTATCCGGCTGGTCTCGCTGGACGGCCCGTCCCACCGGTCCCCCACACCGGTCTTCGAGGCGGATGCCGTCACCGGGCGCCGGGTGGTGCACGTCGATGGCGGTCTGGAGCACCGCGACCTGCGGGCGGTGACCGAGACCTACTCGGGTGCCGAGGGGGACATCTGCGTCCGGATCGCCCCCGAGGTGGAGTGGTACCGCTGGGCCTGGCGAGGCCAGTCACCCACAACTCTGGAGGTTCCCGTCCATCTGCTGTGGATCGAATGACGTTAACCTAGCTTGGCTCCACCACAGACACGCCAGCCTTCCTGCTGTTTGACATCGAACTGCCACCTGTCAGTCACGCTCTGCTGGACTCCATCGACAGTGGCGCTGCGTCGAATGCCCGTCACAACCGAAGCAGCATTACCCTGCCTGCTGACGTCGAGGCTGCCCCAACTGACCAAGATGGTGACTCCGAGTTGCTGCTCGCGTGCAACCAAGTCAGTCCGTAGCGATCGAAGCGCCTCCAACTCTGTACCGGCCTTACAGGTGAAGAGATCAGCTCTCGTGTCGTTCCGATCTACGAGCAACGCCCGCAAATAGTTGTCAACGACCACATCGGGCGCGCTGCGGTCCGGGGCGGCAGCCCGGTTGTAAAGCACCACCCCTGCGATGATCCCGCTCACCAACAGCAGGGCGAGCACGCCCCCGACCACCGTCAGCACGGTCCGCGCCCGGCGGCGTGGCCGCTGCGGCGCTGGCGCGGCCGGGGCCGGCGGCAGCTGCTCGGACGGCGTCCGCTGGGCCGGTACGCGGGAGACCTGGGAACCGGCGGGGGGCTGCACTGATTCCACCTCCTGAAGCTAACGGCTGGACGCCCCGGAGCCAATGCCTCAAGTCCAGCGGATCGTGACGGACCCCTCCCCACCGGTGACATCCCCGACAACACCGGCGCAGCGCCGTGGCACCTCCCGGAGGAGCGGCCCCGGCTGGGATACCGTCTCTGCTCAGGGAGGGGTTGCCAACCTCGGGCAGAGGGGGTGGACGCGGTGGCCGGTCCGAAGGCACGCACGAACCGCGCCGCAGCCCTGCACCGTCGGGCTGCGGCCGTCGCGACCGCCGCGGCCGGCATCCTCGACGAGACCCGGCCGGCTCCCGCCGATCAGCGCCGCCAGTACGAGGTGGCCGACCGGTTGCGGGCGGTCGCCGCGCGGCTGGCCGCGGGATGGTCGGGGGCCGCCCTGGACTCGCTCACCGTGGACTCGCCGGCTGGCGACGGCCCGCCGCCCTTCGTGCGGGTCGGCACCGCGGCGCCGTTGGACGACGCCCGCTTTCCCGCGCTGGTGCCGCTGGTGGGCACCGGGCACCTGAGTGTGGACGCCGACGCCCGGGAACCTCGGGTGGCTGGGTTGCTTCGGGCTGTGCTGCTGCGGTCGCTGGCGGCGGCACCGGCGGGTGCCCTGCTGGTACGCGCGGTGGACGCCAGGGCGAGCGTCCTCACCCCGTTCGGGGCGCTGGCGGACGCTGGCCTGTTGCCGCCACCGGCGGTTGACGTGGCAGGTCTGCGCGCGGTGCTGACCGAGGCGGAGCAGTGGGTCACGCCGGGGGCGAGCGGACGACGCCGGCATGACCGGACGCTGCTGCTGGTGGTCGCCGCGCTGCCGGAGTTGACCGGCCCGACCGACCTGGCACGGATCGAGGCGTTGGCCGAGCAGGGGCCGGCGGCCGGGCTGCACCTGGTGGTGGCCGGCTGGCCGCCCGCCGGCCCGTATGCGGCCCGTGGACCACTGCCGCGCGCCACCCCGCTGGTGCTGCGCAACGCGTACGCGCTGCTCGGTGACCCGCCGGGGGCGTCCTTCGCCAGCCCTGGCGCCGACCCGCCGGGCGGGCTGAACTCGCCGGTCTTCGTCGAGGCGGACCCGCCGGCCGACCTGGTCGACGCGGTCTGCCGGCGGCTCGCCGCGCAGGTGGAGGCGGGTTCCCGGTTGGCCCTGGCGGATCTGCTGCCGGCAACGGGTGAGCGGCTGTGGGAGTCGGATCCCGCGGAGGGGTTGACCACCACGGTCGGTGACGCCGGGGGTCGCCCAGTGCCGCTGGGGTTCACCGAGCTGACCCCGCACTGGCTGGTCAGCGGCCGATCCGGTGCGGGCCGCGCGGCGTTCCTGACCACCGCGCTGCTCGGGCTCGCGGCCCGGTACGGCCCGGACGACCTGGCGCTCTACCTGGTGGATCTGGGCGACGGCGAGTCCTTCGTGGAGTTCCTCCAGACCGAGCGGGACCGGTCCTGGGTCCCGCAGGTGCGGGCGGCCGCGATGGCCGCCGACCGGGAGTACGTCCGGGACCTGCTCGATCAGTTGACGGTCGAGGTGCAGCGCCGGGCCGAGGCCGGCGGGCGCGCCGGTGGGCAACGCTTCGCGGAGCTGCGCCAGCACCGGCCGCTGCCCCGGATCGTGTGCGTGCTGGACAATCTGCCGCTGATCTTCGCCGAGCGGGACCGGCTGGCCGCCGAGGTGGCCGCCCAGCTGGACGGGCTGGCCCGCGCCGGCCGGGCGTACGGCGTGCACCTGGTGCTGGCCGGCGCGGGCGAGCTGGGGCTGAGTGGCCGGGCGGACACCGGGCATCGGGATTCGGTGCTCGGCCAGTTCCCGGTGCGGGTGGCGCTGCCGGGTGGCGGCCCGGTGCTGGAACCGACCAACGATTCAGCCGCCGGCCTTCCGGTGGGCAGCGCGGTGGTGAACACCGCTGGCGGGCTCGGCGGCCCCCGGGGCGCGATCCGAGGTCACGAGCGGCTGATCCGTCACCCGGATCCGCAGGACCACCCGGAGGTGGTGGATCGGCTGCGGCACGAGCTGTGGACGGCACGCCCGGCGGGGTCGGTGCCGCCGGTGGTGTTCGCTGGGTATGCCCGTCCGTCGCTGGGCAACGATCCGCGACACCGGGCGGCGTTGGCCGGCCAGGCGCACGGGCCGGCCGCTCTGCTCGGCCGGGCGGTGGACGTGGCCCGCTCGACGGTCGCCGTACCGCTGGGGCCGGTGGCGGGGCGCAACCTCGCGGTGCTGGGATCCGGCCCGGCGGCCGGCGGGCTGCTGGCGACGGCGGCGCGCAGCACGGCGGATCACCACTCGCCGGGCACCGCCCGGTTCCTGGTGGCGGCACCGGACCCGGGTTCCCGGCCGCTGGCGGAGGCGTTGGCGGCCGAGCTGGCCGTCCGCCATCCGGCCACCATGGTGGACCTGCCGACGCTGCTCGCGGACACGGACGGGGAGCTGCCTACCTACCTGGTCGTCTTCGGCTTGGACCGGCCGGGGCCCCGTGAGCTGCCGGTGGACCGGCTGCGCGCGCTGATGCGGGACGGGCCGCCGTCGGGTCGGCACCTGCTGGGCTGGTGGCGGGCGGTGCCACCGTTCGCCGCGTTGCTGGAGCCGGAGGGCGAGGTGGACAAGCTCGCAGCCGTGGCCGTGCTGGACGTGCCGGCCGCCCAGCTCGCCGCGGTCTTCGGTCGGCCGGTGGAGTGGCGGGCCCGTCCCGACCGGGCGGTGCTCTGGGACGGACCGGACGAGCGGGGCACGGTCCTGGTGCCGTTCGCCGACGAGGCCGGGTGATCCGGCGGTGCGCGCGGGGGGTGTCGGGATGGGTTCGAACGCGACGGTGACCGGGCCGGGACGGCAGCGGGCCGCCGACCCGGACGGGGACGTCGCGCCGGCGGGCGCCGAGCCCACCACGGCCTGGTCGGAGTATCTCGCCGCGGCCCGTCAGCTGGACGGGGTACGCCGTAGCGCGGCGGCCGCCGCCGGTGAGCAGGCCCGGTCGGCGGAGGCCGCCCGGGAGGAGCTGACGGTGGTCCGCACCGGGCTGGCGAGCCAGCAGGAGCGGCTGCGTGAGCTGGGCGTACCGGCGATCTCGCTGGTGCCGTCCCCGCCGGAGCTGACCGAGGCGGCCCGGTCGATGGCGGGCGGCCCCGCGGCCGTGCTGGCGGCGCTGCGGGCCGCGCGGGGGTGGGCCGAGGCGGCCGAGGCGGCGCTGGCCGCGGGTGGTCGGTTCCGCCCGGGGTCCTGGCCGGCGCGGGGACGCAACATCCTGGTGTACGGGCCCCTGGCGCTGCTGGTGCCGCTGATCCAGGTCGTGGTGTTCGGGGCGACCGGAACGGGCCCGGCCAGTGTGGCGGCGTTGATCTGCGGGCTGCCGATGCCGGCGGTCGCCTTCGTCGCTGGCTGGGTGGGCATCGGTCGGGCGTTCCGCGCCGGCCCCGGCGAGCGGCTGGACCGTACGGTGCGCTTCGGTGCGCTGGTCTGCCTGGTGCCGGCGGTGCTGGTGACGGCCGGCCTGTTGCTGGCCCTGCTGGCCGGCTGACCGACCGCACCGATCAGGAGCCGGGCAGGTCGGCGGATGGATCGGCCGGGGTACGGCGAGCCCCGGAGACGCAACAGCCGGCCGCCCGGGGTGGGTCGGCCGGCCGATAACGCGTCCGGGTGTCAGCGGGGGATGATCAGCGCCATCGCCTCGGCCCGCGACTTTGGGTCGTGCTGCAGGGTGCCGCGCACGGCCGACGTGATGGTCCTGGCACCCGACTTCTGGATGCCGCGCATCGCCATGCACATGTGCTCGCAATCCAGCACGACGACGACGCCCCGCGGGGCGAGTTTGCTCATCAGCAGATCGGCGACCTGCGAGGTGAGCCGCTCCTGCACCTGCGGCCGGCGGGCGAAGACCTCGACCAGCCGGGCCAGCTTGGACAGGCCGGTGATCCGTCCGTCCGGGCCGGGGATGTAGCCGATGTGCGCGCTGCCGCGGAACGGCAGCAGGTGATGCTCGCAGAGGCTCATCACGTCGATGTCCCGGACGATCACCAGCTCTTCGTGGTTGGCCTCGAAGGTGGTGCTGAGCACCTGGGCCGGGTCGACCCGCAGGCCGGCGAAGAGCTCGGCGTACGCCCGGGCGACCCGGGCCGGCGTCTGCTGGAGCCCGTCGCGGTCCGGGTCCTCCCCGACCGCGATCAGGATCTC
This sequence comes from Micromonospora cremea, assembly GCF_900143515.1. Taxonomy (NCBI): domain Bacteria; kingdom Bacillati; phylum Actinomycetota; class Actinomycetes; order Micromonosporales; family Micromonosporaceae; genus Micromonospora; species Micromonospora cremea. The sequence goes on from NZ_FSQT01000002.1 coordinate 1,775,069, forward strand.
CCGGACCGCCTTCTCGATCCGACCCAGGTCGATCGCGTCCTCGACCGGGCGGCCGGTCAGCTTGCCGCTGATCAGCCGTGCGGCCACGTAGTCCAGCCCGTCGTCGCCGTCGGGCTCGGTCGCGGAGACGGCCAGCTCCCGGTGAGGGGAGCTGGCCGTCGGGTCGCTGCTCAGTGCGTGCCGTCCGAGTTGTTGGACGAGGCGCCGCCGACCGACGCCTGCGCGCCGTCGGCCTGGGCCTGCGCCTTGAGCGCGTCCTTCTCCGCTGGGGTGAGCACGGGCGGCTCGGTGGAGGGCTGGCGCTTGCCGAAGCCGTTGTACGGAGCCAGCGGCGGGCGCTTGACCACCCGCGCGCAGATCCGGGCCATGTCGGCGGTGGAGAGGGTTTCCTTCTCCATCAGCTCGAGCACGATGTTGTCCAGGACGTCCCGGTACTCGACCAGGATCTCCCAGGCCTCGTCGTGCGCCAGCTCGACCAGCGCCCGCATCTCGCCGTCGATCTCGGCAGCCACCGAGTCCGAGTAGTCCCGCTCGTGGCCCATGTTGCGGCCGAGGAACGGCTCGTCCCCGCTGGTGCCGTACTTGATCGCACCGAGCTTGGAGCTCATGCCGTACTGGGTGATCATCGCGCGGGCCAGCTGCGTGGCCTTCTCGATGTCGTTGCCGGCTCCGGTGGTGGGCTCGTGGAAGACCAGCTCCTCGGCGGCCCGACCGCCCAGCGCGTACGCCAGGGTGTCGATCATTTCGGCGCGCGTCTGGGTGTACTTGTCCTCGGTCGGCAGCACCAGGGTGTGGCCCAGCGAGCGGCCACGGGACAGGATCGTCACCTTGTGCACCGGCGCGGCGTGCGGCAGCGCCCAGGCGACTAGCGCGTGCCCACCCTCGTGGTACGCGGTGATCTTCTTTTCCTGGTCACTCATCACCCGGGTCCGCCGCTGCGGACCGGCGACCACCCGGTCGATCGACTCTTCGAGCGAGTCGTTGGTGATCGCCCGCTGTTCCTTGCGGGCGGTGAGCAGGGCCGACTCGTTGATCACGTTGGCCAGGTCGGCGCCGCTGAAGCCAGGGGTACGCCGGGCCACGGCGTCGAGGTCGACGTCGGGCGTGAACGGCTTGCCCTTGGCGTGCACCCGCAGGATGGCCTTGCGGCCCTCCATGTCGGGGGCGTCCACCGGGATCTGCCGGTCGAACCGGCCCGGGCGCAGCAGCGCGGGGTCGAGGATGTCCGGCCGGTTGGTGGCCGCGATCAGGATCACGCCGCCCTTGGTGTCGAAGCCGTCCATCTCGACGAGCAGCTGGTTGAGCGTCTGCTCGCGCTCGTCGTGACCGCCACCCATGCCGGCGCCACGGTGCCGGCCGACGGCGTCGATCTCGTCGACGAAGACGATCGCCGGGGCGTTCGTCTTGGCCTGCTCGAACAGGTCACGGACCCGGCTGGCGCCGACACCGACGAACATCTCGACGAAGTCGGAGCCGGAGATCGAGTAGAACGGCACCCCGGCCTCGCCGGCGACCGCGCGGGCCAGCAGGGTCTTGCCGGTGCCGGGCGGGCCGAACAGCAGCACGCCCTTCGGGATCTTGGCGCCCAGGGCCTGGTACTTCGCCGGGTTCTGCAGGAAGTCCTTGATTTCGTACAGCTCCTCGACGGCCTCCTCGGCACCCGCGACGTCCGCGAAGGTCGTCTTCGGAGTGTCCTTGGTGATCATCTTCGCCTTGGACTTGCCGAAGTTGAGCACCCGGGAGCCGCCGCCCTGCATCTGCGACATGAAGAACAGCAGCAGGAGCACGAGCAGCGCGATCGGCAGCAGGTTGACCAGCAGGCTCACCCAGATGCTGTCCGACGAGACCTTGGCGTCGGCCGGGCCGGTGACCCGGTTGTTCGCTTTGGCGTCCAGCACCTCGTTCCAGACCTGGTCCCCAACCTGGTACGGGAACTGGGCCTCGATCTTGTTGGTGGTGGTCTCGCCGAACTTCGTCTTCTGGGCCAGGTCCAGCTGGAGCGTCTGCTCCTTGTCCTGGAAGACGACCTTATTGATCTTGGCGGTGTGGAGCTGGTCGAGCGCAACGGAAGTGTCCACGCGGTGGTAGCTGGGACCAGCGGTGAACAGCTGACTGAGCACAACGGCGCCGAGGATGACCAGGATGATCCAGACCACCGGTCGGCGGAAGAAACGCGTACGTTCCATACTGTTGTCGAGCGCCGGAGCGCCCGCATCCTCCTGATCGACGTCCTGACCGTCTGATGGTGTCGCCGCGGTTGTGCGGCGGCCGGAGCCGCCGTGCGGGCCGGCCTCGACCCCGAGACGCGAAAACTGCCGCGCCGCGGTCATTCGACGGTACACCGTGCACGCGAGGAGTGAGCTTGCGAGCCCCGCACTCGGCACACCTTCGCCATCGACGGCGCGCACCGTGGGCAGGCTCGCCAGCCCTCACCGAAACGTACGGCGGGTCCGGGCAGAAGCCGGCGTGGCGGAGAGTCCGGCCCGACCACCCGAACGCCCGGTCACGCGATCGAGGGGGTCGGGCGCGGAGTAGCCTCCGCGCCACCGGACTCCACGGTAGCCGGAACAGCTGAGAGCGCGCTGAACGTCGGCTTGACGAATGCCGATGCGAGTTGACCTCACGCAGCCGCCGGACCGGCGGCGATGGCTCCGGCCGGCCTCAGGACCGGGCGTAGACCTCGGGCTTGAGCACCCCGACGTACGGCAGCTCCCGGTAGCGCTCACCGAAGTCCAGGCCGTACCCGACGACGAACTCGGTCGGGATGTCGAAGCCGACGTACTTGACCGGGACCGGCACCCGGACCGCGTCCGGCTTGCGGAACAGCGCGACCACCTCGACGCTCGCTGCGGAGCGGGACTCCAGGTAGCGCAGCAGCCAGGAGAGCGTCAGCCCGGAGTCGACGATGTCCTCGACGACCACCACGTGCCGGCCGGCGATGTCCCGGTCGAGGTCCTTGAGGATGCGGACCACCCCGGAGGAGGTGGTGCCCTGGCCGTAGGAGGAGATGGCCATGAAGTCGAGCTCGGCCGGGGGGCCGTTGCGGCCCAACGCCCGGGCGAAGTCCGCCATGAACATCACCGCGCCCTTGAGCACGCAGACCAGCAGCAGTCCGTCGCCCACGTGGGCGTAGTCGGCGGAGACCTGTTTGGCCAGTTCCGCCGTCTTCTCGCGGATCTGCGCCTCGGAGATGATCACGTGGTCGATGTCGGCGTCGTACCAGGAGCCGTCAGCCATGACTCCTAGCCTGCCGTACGTCGGATGGCCTCCGTCGGCGGGGCCGCACCTTTTGGCGCGGTCCCGCCTGGGATTTTCGCCGCAAAAGCTACCAAATACATCAGCTGGTACGGGACCGCCAGCGGCGGCCGTCGTCGCTGGGCTTCCAGTCGGCCGAATCGTGGCTGTCCGCGGTGAGGCCGGCCGACGAGGCGGCGGCGAGAAGGATCAGGAACAGGAGGAAGAGTAGGAACTCCATGGCGGCGCTCGCTTTCGCATGGTTGCTGTCGGTTTCGCCGCCGGTGCGCACCGGACTGAGACCAGTCTGCGACGACTCGCGCCGCTCGGACAGTGGCAGTGATGCCACTGGGCATCGATTTACTGCCACCTCTCGGGTTACCCTCGTCACATGCTTCGCTCCGTGGCCGTCCTCGCCCTCGACCAGGTCGCACCCTTCGAGCTCGGCGTGCTCGCCGAGGTCTTCGGCACCGACCGGACGGCCGACGGTTTCCCCGGTTACCGCTTCCGCGTGTGCAGCCCGGACGGCGCACCCGTGCGCACCTCGTCCGGCTTCCACCTCACCCCGCACGCCGACCTCGGCCCGGTGGAGGACGCCGACCTGGTGGCCGTGCCCGCGCACAATCAGGGCACCACCGTTCCCGGCCCGGTGCTCGACGCGCTGCGCCGGGCCGACGCGCGCGGCGCGCACCTGTTCAGCGTCTGCTCCGGCGCCTTCCTGCTCGGCGCGGCCGGGCTGCTGGACGACCGGGAGTGCACCACCCACTGGCGCTACGTCGACGAGCTGCAACGCCGGTACCCGCGCGCCCGGGTGCGCTGCAACTCGCTGTACGTCCACGACGGTCGGCTGCTCACCAGTGCCGGCACGGCGGCCGGCATCGACGCCTGCCTGCACCTGGTCCGCCAGGAGCACGGCTCGGCCACCGCGACCCGGCTGGCCCGGCGGATGGTGGTCCCGCCGCACCGCGACGGCGGCCAGTCGCAGTACGTCGAGGCGCCGATCCCGAAGGCGCCCGAGGCGCCCACCCTGGAGCCGGTGCTGGAGTGGCTGATGGGACACCTGGACCGGACGATCACGGTGGAGGAGCTGGCCGCCAGGGCCGGCATGGCACCGCGTACGTTCGCGCGCCGGTTCCGGGCCGAAACCGGCACCACCCCGCACGACTGGCTCACCAACCAGCGTGTGCTACTCGCCCGACGGCTGCTGGAGGAGACCCCGTTGAGCGTGGAGGCGGTCGCCGACCAGGCCGGCTTCAGCGACGCGGCGGCGCTGCGCCACCATTTCAGTCGCCGGGTCGGCGCCACCCCGCACAGCTACCGGACCACCTTCCGCGACCGGGCGTACAGCGGCTGAGACCAGCCGACCCGATGCACACCCGCACGGCCGATCAGGTGGGGCCCACCGGCGCCAGCCGGTCGGCGCGGCGGAGCACCCGGACACCACCGGGAAGGTCGGTCGGGCCCTGACCGTGCCACCCGGTGACCAGGGCGTCCAGCGCGGCGACGTGCCGGTACGACAGGGCGCCCGGCGGGGCGCCCAGCTCGCGCGCCCACGCATGCAGCACCCGGCCGCGTACGGCGGGGGCCAGACCGACCAGTTCCGGCACCCGGAGCCCGCCCCCGGGATGCCGGGCCGCCGCCAGCGCCGCCTGCGCCACCTCGTCGAGGGCGGCGTTGTCGGCCGCCACCAACCGGGCGGTACGCGCCAGATTGTCCAGTACGCCCGGCCCGAGCGCCCGTACCAGCGCCGGCAGCACGTCCGCCCGCACCCGGGAGCGGGCGTACGACGGGTCGGTGTTGTGTGGGTCCTGCCACGGGCTCAACCCGAGCACCTCACACGCGGCGCGGGTCTGCTCCCGACCGATCTCCAGCAGCGGGCGCAGCAGCGGCACCCCGGACAGCTCCCGCCGGGCCGGCATCCCGGCCAGCCCGCGCGGGCCGGCACCCCGGGCGAGCGCGAGCAGCACGGTCTCCGCCTGGTCGTCACGGGTGTGCCCGGTGAGCACCGCGACGGCGCCGAGCTGCCCGGCGACCTCGGTCAACGCCTGGTAGCGGGCCTCCCGGGCGGCCGCTTCAGGTCCACCCGGCCGCCCGGCCACCTCCACCCGGACCACCGTCGCCGGGGTGAACCCGGCCTCCCGGGCCCAGGCGGCCACCGCCTCGGCGCGCTGCGCCGAGCCGGCCTGCAGGCCGTGGTCGACGGTCACCAGGCCGACGACCCGACCCAGCCGGGGCGCCACGAACGCGGTGGCCGCCGCCAGGGCGAGCGAGTCGGCGCCGCCAGAGCAGGCGACCAGCACCGGCCCACCGGACGGCAGACCGGTCAGCGCGCGGCGGACCGCCACCCGGATCGCGGCCACCGGCGGAGCGAGTGCGGCCACCGGCGGACGGTCAGCCGGCGGCGGGGAGGGTGCCGGCCGGGCCGTGCACCCGGGCCACCCAGGCGTCCGGATCGCCCAGCTCGGAGAGCCGGGGCAGGGTGAGCGGCGAGTTGAAGATCGAGTTGAACCCGTCCATGCCGACCCGCTCGACCACGCCGTGCACGAACTTGCGCCCCTCGGCGTACTGGCGCATCTTGACGTCCACCCCGAGCAGCCGGCGGATCGCCTTCTCCAGCGGGTTGCCCGCTTCGCGCCGTCGGTTGAACGACGCCCGGATCCGCTCCACGCTCGGGATCACCTGCGGGCCGACTCCGTCCATGACGAACTCGGCGTGCCCCTCCAGCAGGGTCATCAGCGCGGTGAGCCGGTCCAGCACCGCCCGCTGCGCCGGGGTCTGCACGATGTCCAGCACGCTGGTCCGGCTCTCCGGGTCGCGGACCGCGTCGGACAGGGTGGCCACCCCACGCCGCAGCCGCTCGAGCAGGTGCTCGCCGCCGCTGGACGAGGCGTCCACGAACGCCTGCACCTCGCTCAGGAAGTAGGCCCGCATCCACGGCACCGCGGTGAACTGCGTCCGATGGGTGACCTCGTGCAGGCACACCCAGAGCCGGAAGTCCCGCGGGTCGGCGCCGAGCTTGCGCTCCACCTCGACGATGTTCGGCGCGACCAGCAGCAGCTGACCCGGGTCGGCGGAGAAGACCTCGTACTGGCCGAGCACCCGGCCGGACAGGTAGGCCAGCACGGTGCCGGCCTGCACCCCGGTCAGCCGGGACCCGATCGCCTCGGTCAGCGCACCGGGCCGCTTGTCGCCGGAGAGCCGGCTGACCAAGGGGGTGATCACCTCACGCAGCCCGGCGATGTTGGCGGCGGCCCAGTCCCGGCGGTCGACCACCCGCACCGGCGGGTGCGCCACCTGCGCCCGCAGCCCCGTGTAGTCGGCCACGTGCCCGGCTGCCTCGTCGGTCAGCCGCCGCAGGTCGCCGACCACGTCGGTGGCCTCGGTGTACGACACCCGGGGGCCCGACTTGCTCAACGCCCCCGCGGTGGCGGCGGCCAGATCCCAGTCCACGAACTGCGCCATGGACCCACCGTACCCGCGCCGCAACACCATGGCCCGGGCTCGCGTCGGCGCTCGCGGCGTCCACCGCCGAGGAGACCCCGGACCGGCGACGGTCAGCGGCAGCCGCAGCTGGCCAGCGCGGCGGCGATGCGGTCCAGTGCCGGTTGGGCTTCTTCCCTCCCGCCGGGCACCTGGTCGGTGAGCACCGCGAAGGTGAGCAGCCGGCCGTCGGCCGTGGTGACCAGGCCCGCAATGGCGTGCACACCGGTCAGCGTGCCGGTCTTGGCCCGCACGGTGCCCGCCCCGGCACCCGTGCCGGGGGCGTCGCGGTAGCGCTCGTTGAGGGTGCCCGACCATCCGCCCACCGGCAGGCCACCGAAGACGCCCGCCAGCTCCGGATGGTCGGGGCTGGCGGCCAGCCGGACCAGGTCGGTCAGCAGGGACGGGCTGATCCGGTTGCGGCGGGACAGCCCGCTGCCGTCGGAGAGGGCGATCTCGTCGGCGGGCAGGCCCAGCTCGGCCACCTCCGCGTCCATCGCGGCGGCGGCCCCGTCGAACGAGGCCGGCTGGTTGCGGGCCAGCGCGACCTGCCGTGCCAGCGCCTCGGCCAGCAGATTGTCGCTCTCGCTGATCATGACGTCGACCAGCCGGATCAGCGGCGGTGACTGCACCACGCCCAGCTCGGTGCCTGCCGCCGGGGTCGCGCCACCGGCGGCGGCGGCCGGGGCCGTGCCGCGCTTGACGGCGGCGGCCGGCACGCCGAGCAGCCGCGCGAACGAACGGCCGGCGGCCAGGTCGGGCTCGGTGACCCGCTCCGCGGAGCCCTGCCCGACGCCCGGGTCCCTGCGCGCCCCGTCGGCCATCAACGCGGTCACCGCCCCACCAGACCCGCCGGTGGGGATGTCGTCGTCCCAACCCGGGCCGTAGACCGGACCGGAGTAGATCGAGCCGTCGACGATGACGCTGGTCGGGGCGACGCCGCCGAGCGCGGTGCGCACCTGGGCGGCCAGGTCGTCGAGGCGCGCCGCGCCCGGGTAGTAGCCCTTCTTGTCGACCGCGAGGGTGGGGTCGCCCCCACCGACGATCACCACCTCGCCGGGCTTGGCACCGGCCACCGCCCGGGTGGGGATCCGGTAGCCGGGACCACGCGCGGCCAGCACGGTCACCGCCGTCGCCAGTTTGGTCACCGAGGCGGGCACCGTCCCGTCGTCCGCCCCCTTGGCGAACAACGTGTGGCCGGAGGTCACGTCGGCCACCGAGACGTTCACCCGGTCACCCAGGTCGGCCACCCCGACCAGTGGGTCCAGCGCGGCGCGTACCCCGTCAGGGCTGGGCAGGGGGGCGTTCGGGTCCGGTCCGGCCAGCACGTCCGACGGGTCGGGCTCGGCGGTCGCGCCGGCTGCGGTCGACGCGGGCCCGGCGTCGTCGCCCAGCCAGCCGGCGACCGGACCGGGCCGGGTCACGCCGACCCCGACGCCGGCGAGCACCAGCAGCAGCACCAGGGCAAGCACGACCGGCAGCCGGCGGCGCGGCGCGGCGGGCGCGGGGAGTGGTTCGGCGCCGGTGGGCGCGGGGGGCGACGCGGCGCCGGCGGACGCGGGCAGCGCGGAGATCGGCGGACCCAGCGGTGGGGCGCCGGTCGGGATCGGGATGGTCGACTCGTCGCCGGACGGCGGGCGGGCCGGGCTGGTCGGGATCGCGGCGCTCCCGCCCGGTGGGGCGCTCGTGGGCCGGTTGCCGTCGAGGGTCGGGAAGCGACCGGTGTTCGGGGCTACGGGAGCCGACCCCGCGGGTGGGCGCCACGGCAGCGGCGGTGGACGCTCGGGAACCGTCTCCGGCGCCGGAGGCGACGGCTCTGCCGCCCGAGGGAGGTGGGCGTCGGGCACCGGGACCCTGCCGGTGGCACCACCGGAGCCGGATCGTCCGGTACCACGCGCGGCGCCCCCGTCCGGGCGGTAGTGTGAATCTTCCCTCCCCACGACCCCCTCCTCCCCCAGCGAAAATCGGCTTGGGTGACACTACTTCGGTCCGAAGACTATGCGGCGGCCGGAGTCGGTGGGTGGGCATTCGCCTGTCCGGGGGGCAGCCAGTGGTTTCCGTTAGCCAGCGTGGGCAGACGAGGGAGCGTGCAGATGGATTTCGACGTGACGGTTGAGATCCCCAAGGGTCACCGGAACAAGTACGAGGTGGACCACGCGACCGGCCGGATCCGGCTGGACCGCACCCTCTTCACGTCCACCCAGTACCCGGCGGACTACGGGTTCATTGAGGGCACGCTGGGCGAGGACGGCGACCCGCTGGACGCCCTGGTGCTGGTCCCCGAGCCGACCTTCCCGGGCTGCCTGATCCGCTGCCGCACCATCGGCATGTTCCGGATGACGGACGAAAAGGGCGGCGACGACAAGGTCCTCTGCGTGCCCTACGAGGACCCCCGCCAGGAGCACCTGCGCGACATCCACCACCTGGGCGAGTTCGACCGGCTGGAGATCCAGCACTTCTTCGAGGTGTACAAGGACCTGGAGCCCGGCAAGTCGGTGGAGGGCGCGACCTGGGTCGGCCGTACCGAGGCCGAGGCCGAGATCCACGCCTCCTACCAGCGGGCGCGCGACGCCGAGGCGCGCGGCGAATCCGCCCACTGACGATCGCTGACGTGCCGGGCCCGTGGGCCGCTCAACCGAGCAGCCCCCGGGCCCCGTCGTACAGGTCGAGCACCGCACAGGCGACCGGCACCACGGCGACCACCAGCGCGTGTCGGTCAGGTCCGCGATCCGGCCCAGGTACGGCGAGACCGGCCGGCGGGCGTACCCGGTGCCGGCCGCGACGGCCACCAGGGCCAGCGCCGCCCCGCCGAGGACCAGCGCCGCCCCGCCGAGGACCAGCGCCAGCCGCCCCGCGTCGTCGGCCCGGCCGACCAGCACCGTGCCCAGCACCGCGTAGCCGGCCAGACCGGCGAGCACCGTCGGCACCCGGTGCCGCAGCGCCACGAACAGCCGCGACCGCAGCAGCAGCACGGCCGAGGTCACCGCCACCAGCACCGGGCCGGCGGTCCCGCCGGCCACCCCGAGCACCGCCGCCGCGGCCACCGCCAGCAGCGCGTGCCCGAGCAGCATCCCGGTGAGCATCTCCTCGGTGCGGGTCACCGCCGCGTGCACCCGGCTCCGGTCCGGCAGGTCCCGGGCCCGCTCCGGCTCCGCAGCGGGGGTGGCGGCCGGCAGGGTGATCGGCGGCAACGGCAGCTTGCCCAACCTGATGGCCAGCAGCGGGATCGCCCCCACGGCGAAGACCAACGTGCTCAGCAGCACCGCCGCCGTGCCAGCCGGAGCCAGCAGCAGACCACCGAGCGCCGCCCCGGCCCCGACCAGCCCCACCGTGACGCCGGCCACGAAGACCCGCAGCCGACTGGCCACCCCGAGCAGCCCGAGCAGCCCGAGCAGCGTGACCAGCAGGAGCGCCACCGAACCGGCCAGCAGTTCGGGCGCGCCGACCCACCGCACCGGCCCGAACAGGCCGACCGGGTCGCCGGAGCCGACCGCGAGGGCGCCCGCCACGAACGCGTACGGCTGGGCGTAGCCACCGAGCGTCGCCCCGGCGGCGCCGTCGCCGTTGGCGCGGGAGGCGACCGTGCCGGCCACCGTGAGCAGCACCGCCACCACGGCCGCCGCGAGCCAGCCACCGCGGTGCGCCGGACCGCCGGCGAGCAGGGCGAGCAGCCCGACGGCGAGCGGCACCGCGGCACCGGCCAGGCCGGCCGTCCGGGTGGCGGTGGGCGACCAGGCGCCGCCGCGGCGGCGCGCGCCGTCGGCGATCGCCTCCACCACGTCGTCGTACTCGAGCTCGGGCCAGTGGGCGCGGGCCGGCACCAGGTGCAGCACCTCACCGTCGCGGACCCCCTGTGGCAGCAGCGCCTGAGCGGTCGCCAGCAGCGCGCCGTCGGTGCGGCGCAGCACCCAGCCGCCGTGCCGTTCGCCGTCGTCGGCCAGCCCCTCACCGGCGTGCCAGAGCACGTCGGGCAGCAGCTCGGCCAGGGGCACCTGCTCCGACAGGGCGACGTCCACCCGCCGTTGCGGCGCGCTGATGGTGACGCGGGCCAGCCCGTTTGTCATCGACTGATCTCCATATCGAGGGGGATCGGAGGCTGCGCGGACGACAGGACTTTACCTACCATGAGCCAGGCTCGGGTTACCCAGCGCAGTCAGGAGGCCACCCGGCGGGAGGGCGTACGCCTCGTCCAGCTCGCTCAGCTGCCACCGCCGTGACCCGTCTCGCCAGTTCCTCCCGTGACAGGTGGGGAAACCGGTAATCTCCGATCGTCATGGTTCCGTCGGGATGAATGGCTGAGGATGTGACTGGGGTTCGGCACAGCTGTCCGGCAGCGGCCCGACGGGCAACCGGCCGGGTGCTGCTCGGTGTGGTGGCGGTCCTCGCCGTCGTGGCCCCGGCCGCGGCCGCCACGCCCGTCGCCGCGTCCGCCACCGGCGGACAGCTCGCCGGCGCGCCGCTGGCGTTCGCCCCCGGTGACAGCGTGAGCCGCACCGACCAGGTCCGCGACGAGCAGTGGCAGCTCGACGAGCTGCGCGCCGAGACGGCCTGGCGCAGCTCGACCGGGCGGGGTGTGACCGTCGCGGTGGTCGACTCCGGAGTGGATGCCAGCCATCCCGACCTGGTGGGCCAGGTGCTGTCCGGCGTCGACATGGTGAGCCCGGACGGCGGCGCCGACCCGGATCCGGTGGGGCACGGCACCACTGTCGCGGGCCTGATCGCCGGTCGGAAGGACGACAAGCGGGGCGTGGTCGGCCTGGCGCCGGACGCGCGGATCCTGCCGGTGCGCGTGCTCGACGACGAGAACCGCTACGACGACGCGCTGATCGTCGCCCAGGGGGTGCGTTGGGCGGTCGACCACGGCGCGAGCGTGATCAACCTGTCGCTGGGCGGCAGCGGCGACAGCCCCGCCCTGGCCGCGGCGCTGGACTACGCGTTCGCCCGGGACGTGGTGGTCATCGCCTGCACCGGCAACGTGGCCACCTCCAGCAACTCAAAGGTATGGTATCCGGCCCGCGAGCCGGGCGTGATCGCCGTCGCCGGTCTGGAGCGCAACACCGACAACCTCTGGTCCGGCTCGATCACCGGGCGGGCGACGGTGCTGACCGCACCCGCCACCGGGCTGGTCGGCGCCAAATCCCCGGACGGGTACTGGCGGGTGCAGGGCACCAGCTTCGCCGCACCGCTGGTGACCGCCACCGCCGCGCTGGTCCGCTCCCGCTACCCGCGGATGCCCGCCGGCGAGGTGGTCAACCGGCTGCTGGCCACCGCGCGCGACCTCGGCCCGACCGGGCGGGACGACCGCTTCGGGTACGGGGCGGTGGATCCGGTGGCCGCGCTGACCGCACAGGTCCCGCCGGTGACCGTCAACCCGTTGGACGATCTGGCGTCGCCGGGCGTGGTCGGCTTCGGCCCGGCCCCCGGTTCCGCCGACAACGACCCGGTGACCGGCGCCGGCAGCGACCCGCTCGGTCTCACCGCACCCCGGCAGCAGACCCGGTGGACGGCCCGGGCGGCGGGCGCGCAGGCCGATTCGGCGCCGGAGCAGCTGTGGACCGGGGCAGCGCTCCTCGTCGCCCTGGTCACCGGCGCGGCGCTGATGGTGCGGCGGTTTCGCCAGCGGGCCCGCTGATCCCTGCCGGCACCGGGAGGGATCAGCGCATCGCACGTGGGGTAGAACCCTCCCCATGAGCACGCCCGGCCCGCGCACCCTCGCCCACGCCCACCACCCGTCCTGGCGGCGCCGCCGCCTCGACCCGGACCATTCGCTGGGCCTGCGGCTGACCCTGGCCGCGACGGCGGCGTTCCTGGTGCTGGTGCCGTTCGCACTGCTCGCCCTGCTGGTGCTCGGGGGCTGGGCGCCGCTGCACCGGCTGGACGCGACGGTCACCGACGCGCTGCACGGCTATGCGCTCGACCATCCGGCCTGGGTCACGCTGGTGCGGATCTGGACCGAGGTGTTCGCGCCGATGCCGCTGCGGGCCCTCGCTCTGCTCGTTGTGATCTGGCTGCTGCGCCGGGGAGCCCGCCGGCTGGCCCTGTGGGTGACCACCACCATGGTGGTGGGTGGGTTGATCGGCCCGCTGCTCAAGCTGCTCGTCGGCCGGGACCGGCCGGACCTGCTCGACCCGGTTGCCCGGGCCGCCGGCTACGCGTTCCCCTCCGGGCACGCGCTGAACGCCGCCCTGACGGCCGGGGTGCTGCTGCTGGTGTTCCTGCCGTACGCCGGTCGGGGGCGGTGGCGCGTCGCACTCTGGATCGCCGCAGTGCTGGTCGCTGTGCTGACCGGCCTGAGCCGGGTGGCGCTCGGCGTGCACTGGGCCAGTGACGTGCTGGGCGGTTGGCTGCTGGGTGCGGCGGTGGTCGCGGCGACCACGGCGGCGTTCACCAGTTGGCGGGCGCACACCGGGCTGCGCCCGGTCCAGCCCGCTCGTGAAGGAGTCGCGCCGGAGGTCGAGCGGCACCCCGGAGCGGCCTGAGGCGTGCCGAAGGCGTCGGCCGGGTACTGGCCGGCCCATGTCCGACACTGTGGTCCAGATCGTCCGGCGGGTGCTGCTGCCGGTGTCCCTGCTGCTCGGCGTCATGGTGCTGCTCGGGGTGCTGGTCACCCGGGTGTTCGCCCGGACCTGGCCGTTCACCGTGGAGGACGCGGTGAACCGGGAACTCGCGGCCGACCGCACCGGCGGCTGGAACGACGTGTCGCTGGTCTTCAGCACACTGGCCAGCACCCAGATGATCGTCGTGGTCACCGTGCTGGTGGCGCTGGCGCTGCGGCTCTGGCTGGGCCGCTGGCGGGAGCCGCTGTTCCTGTGCGCGGCAGTGACCGCCCAGGCGCTGGTGTTCCTGCTGACCACGCTGGCGATCGACCGGCGCCGGCCGGCCGTGGAGCACATGGACGTCTCGCCACCCACGTCCAGCTTCCCGTCCGGGCACACCTCGGCGGCGGTGGCGCTCTACGTCGGCATCGCCGTGCTGCTGGCGCTGCGGTCGCGGCGCACCGGGGCGAAGGTGGCCTGGTGGACGCTGCTGCTGGTGGTGCCGCTGGGCGTGGCGCTGACCCGGATGTACCGGGGGATGCACCACCCGAGCGACGTGGTCGCGTCCTTCCTCAACGGTGGCACCTGCGTCGCGATCATGGCGCGCAGCGTGCTGGACCGCGGGGTGCGGTGGGGGCGGGCGAAGCTGCCCACGGCGGGGCGACCCGCCGAACCGGCCCGGAGCTGAGCCGCGCGGCGGTCAGGTGCACTCCCCGGTGCCCACGCGCCGGTTGCGTTCCGCGCCGGCCAGCGCCACCGGGCGTGCCTCCGCGGCGGTCACCGCGAAGCCGGTGTTCGGGTCGTCGGCCGCCGCCGCGAAGATGACGCCGAGCACCAGGCCGTTGGCGGAGACCAGCGGGCCGCCGGAGTTGCCGCTGCGGACCAACGCCCGGATCGTGTAGATCTCCCGGGTGACGTCCCCGGACGCGTAGATGTCCGGCCCGGTGATCCGGTCGACGTCGCGTACCCGTGCCGACTGGGCGTTGTACGGGCCGTCGAGCGGGAAGCCGAGCACGATGGCGTCCGTACCGCTGCCCGCGTTGCCGGCCGCGAACCGCAGCGACGGACCGGGCAGCCCGGGTACGAGCAGCACCGCCAGGTCCCGGTCCGGGTCGTAGACCACCACCTCGCCGTCGTACCGGTCGCCACCCAGCTCCACCGCCACCGAGCGGGTGCCGGCCACCACGTGGGCGTTGGTCATCACCCGGTCGTCGGCGTACACGAAGCCGGAGCCCTCGATCCGGCGCGAGCAGCCGGGCGCGGAGCCGAGCACCTTGACCACCGACCGCTGGCCGTTGACCACCACCTGGGAGCCGGCCAGCGCCGGGTCGGGAGGTTCGACCTGCCGGGCCCGGGTCGGTGCGAGGTCGCCGAAGACGTCCGGGAAGCCGTCGGTGTCGACGGTGTCCCGCAGCGCGGTGGAGAGCTCGTGGGCCTGCTCCGGCAGGACCTGGTTCACCACGGTGATCAGCGCGCTGTTGCGCACCGAGGCGGCGAGCCAGGGCACCGAGGACGAGCCGAGCGGCACGGCGACCAGCCAGGCGAGCAGGAGCACCGCGAACAGCGAGACGAACGCCCCGCCGACGTCGTCGACCTGCTTGCCGACGTCACTGGTGATCGTCTTGCGCACGTGCGAGCCGAGCCAGCCGGCGAGCGCCTGCCCGACCACGGCCAGCCCGAAGACGGCCACCAGCGAGATCAGCACCCGGATGCCGGGGTCCACGAACTGCCGGGCGAACAGCGGCCCGAGCTGGAGGCCCAGCAGCAGCCCCAGGAAGAAGCCGGAGAGCGACAGGATGCCGATGACGAAGCCCTGGCGATATCCGCTGATCGCGAACACGAGCATGAGCAGCAGCAGGACGAGATCCACGACGGACACGGGGTCCAGCGTACGGGCAGGACGCCCAGCAGATGACCATCGCTATCGCAAGGTGACCGTGGGGTCAGCGCAGGGCGGTCTCGTCGGCGTCGTCCGTGCCGGCCGAGGGTGCCGGCGTCGCCCCGGTCGGCGGCAGCTCGACCACCCGGCCACGCGGCCACGGGCGGGCCCAACCGCCCATCTCCAGCAGGGTGGCCAGCACCCCGGCGGTGAACCCCCAGACCAGCATGCCGCGCGCCGAGAACGCCGGCCCGACCCAGCCGCTCGGGTGGCGGACCCGCAGCCGGTTGGCTGGGTCGACCAGCTCGCTGACCGGCAACCGGGCCACGTGCGCCACCTCGGCGGGCTCCCGGGGGTGCACCGGGTGCGGGTCGTGCCACCAGGCCAGCACCGGGGTGACCACGAAGTCGCTGACCGGGATCCACAGCTTCGGCAGCTCGGCCAGCACGGTCACGCTCGCCGGGTCGAGGCCGACCTCCTCGTTCGCCTCGCGCAGTGCGGTGGCGCGGACGTCGGTGTCCTCGGGGTCGGCCGCGCCGCCGGGAAAGGCCGGCTGACCGGCGTGGTTGCGCAGGGTGGCGGCGCGCTGCAGGACGAGCACGTCGGGGCCCGCGCCGGGCTGTTCGCCGAGCAGCACCAGCACGGCGCTCTCCCGGCCGCCCTCGGCCGGGGTGGTCAGCCGGGTGAAGTCCTCGGCGCGGGCGGTGCCCAGCCGGGTCAGCAACGGCTCGATCCACTCGGGCGGGCGGCGGGTCACGCTGGCACCGCCAGGCCGAGGTGCTGGCGGACCAGCTCGGCGAGCCGGGCGTCGTCGAGCGCCCCGGTGGCGTCGATGTGCCGGATCCGGCCCTGCGCGTCGACGAAGAGGGTCAGCGGGATGGCGTTGCGGTTCAGCGCCCGTTGCAGCGCCTCGCCCTGGTCCACCAGGATCGGGAACCGGACGCCGAAGTCCTCGCCGATGGACTGGGCGCCGTTGCGGCTGTCCCGGCTGTTCACCCCGACCACCTGGAGCTGGCCGGCGGCCCGCTCGCTGAGCCGCTGGAAGGCGGGCAGCTCCTTGCGGCACGGCGGGCACCAGGACGCCCAGACGTTGATCACCGCCGGCCCGGCCACATCCCGCAACGTGACCGGGGCGCCGCCGGTGAAGCAGGACAGCGTCAGCTCCGGCAGCGCCTCCCCGCCGGTGGCGGGTGCCGCCGTGGCCGCGCCGGCCGTGGGTGCCGTGCTCAGCGCGGCGCAGTCCCGGAACGGCGACGGCCGCTGGGCGGCGGTCGCCCGGGGTGCGGGGGCGTCGTCCGCGCCCGCGGTGCACCCGCCGACCACGAGCAGCAGCAGCGGCAGGACCAGCAGAGCGAGGCGCCGGTTCACGGCACCTCCGCGGCAACCGCCTGGGCGGGCACCAACTCCGGGTCGACGCCGGCGGCCGCCGCGAGGTCGCGCGCCCGGGGCCCCTTGAGCAGCTTGGCGGCGGCGGTCGGCTCGGTCGGCCCGGTGCCGTACGAGGGGCAGAGCTTGGCCAGCGTGCACGCGCCGCAGGCCGGCTTGCGGGCGTGGCAGACCCGCCGCCCGTGGAAGATGATCCGGTGCGACAGCATCGTCCAGTCGCGCTTGTCGTACAGCGCGCCGACCGCGTGCTCGATCTTGACCGGGTCCGTCTCGGTGGTCAGCCGCCACCGGTGGACCAGCCGCTGGAAGTGCGTGTCGACGGTGATGCCGGGGACGTCGAAGGCGTTGCCCAGGATGACGTTGGCGGTCTTGCGGCCGATCCCGGGCAGCGTCACCAGGTCGACGAGCCGGCCGGGGACCTGGCCGTCGTACCGGTCGAGGAGGGCCTGACCGAGCTTGAGCAGCGAGTCGGTCTTGTTGCGGTAGAAGCCGGTGGGCCGGATCAGCTCTTCCATCTCGCCCCGGTCCGCGCCGGCGTACGCCGTGGCGGTCGGGTAGCGGGCGAAGAGCTTCGGGGTGACCTCGTTGACCTTCTTGTCCGTGCACTGCGCGGAGAGGATGGTGGCGACGGCCAGCTCCAGCGGGTTGGAATGATCCAGCTCACAGTGCGCGTCGGGGTGCGTCTCGGCCAGCACCCGGCCGATCTTGCGGGCACGGCGTTTGCGCCCGAGGTCGGTCTCGCTGGCACCGGGAGGGCTACTGGTCACGACGGTCAGCCTACGTCGCGCCCCGGACGTTCCCGTTGGGTCAGCCGCCGGTCGGCGCGGAGATCTTGCCCTGCCCGTCGAACCGGGCGCCGCCCTTCGGGAAGTCGCTGCGGCTCAGCTCGGTGACCAGGCCCAGGCCCCGGTCGTCCGGGTCCATCGTCGGCTTGCCGGCGGAGTTCATGTACGTCGAGGTGAACGAGCCACCGGCCCAGCTGCCGTCCGGCTTCAGCGACACCTTCAGCACCCCGCCCCAACCGAGCCGACCGTCGTTGCTCAGCGAGTTGCCCCCACCGGCGAAGTTGCCCAGGCTGTACGCGATCAGTCGACCCTGGTAGAACTCCATGCCGCGCAGCACGTGCGGCCCGTGCCCGACGATCAGGTCCGCCCCGGCGTCGATCATGGCGTGCGAGAACTTCACCGGGTCACCCCGGTTCTCGCCCAGGAACATCTCGGTGCCGGGCTTGACCCGGGTCTTCTCCACGCCCTCGCCACCCATGTGCACCTGCACCACGACCAGATCGGCCATGGTGGCGGCCTTGGCGACCACCGCCTTCGCCTTGGCGATGTCGACGAGGCTGTTGGACCAGACGTACGACGAGAAGCCGGCCACGGCGACCTTGACGCCCTTGACCTCGACCACGGTGATCTGGTCCGGCGCACCGGTGTGCTCCAGGTCGTACTTCTCCAGCGCCCGCTGGGTGTTCTGGTAGCCCTTCGGGCCGTAGTCGTAGCCGTGGTTGTTGGCCTGGTTGAGCAGGTCGAAGCCGGCGTCCCGCAGGTGCGCGGCGTATTCCGGCGGGGCGCGGAACTGGAAGCAGCGGGTGGAGTTGGCACCGCACTTGCCGGTGCCGGTGTCCACCGTCAGGGGCTCCTCCAGGTTGCCCATCACCAGGTCGGCCTTGAGCGCGTCGGTGACCGAGGTGAAGAAGCCCTTCCCGCCAGCGGCGGGCAGCCGGTTCGGCGCGTTGCCCATGATGATGTCGCCGGTGGCGGAGAGCGAGATGGCACCGCCCCCGCCGGAGGCCGACGGGCTGCCGCTGGCCTTCGGGCCGGCCGTCGCCACCGGCGCGCCGGTGCCACCGCCCCCGGCACCCGGCTGCCAGACGGGCTCCTCCCCGGAGTCCGCGCAGCCGTTGACGAGCAGGGCGGCCAGCAGCGCGGCGAGGCCGAGGGCGACGCGGCGGCGCGGACGGGGCGTGAGGGGCTCGGGAGCGTACATCGTTGGCGACCCTACCGGGCGTTAAACGCGCCGACGAGGGCCGATCGGTCGGAAGTTCAGCCGGCCAGCTGGTCTGACCAGGGCACGACCGGCCGGTCGCCGCCGGCGAACACCGCGGCGTGCACCGCTCGGGCCAGCGGGGCGCCCCAGGCGGAGCGCGGTCCGCCGTACGCGGCCTCCGGCCCGTCCACCGGGCAGAGCACGGTGACCGCGTCGGTCGGCGTGCCGGTTCCCGGCAACCCCAACTCCCTGATCGCCTGGGCCTTCGCCTCGGTCGCGGTGGCCACCGCGTTGACCAGAGCCGAGTCGGCGAGCCGGGCCGGCACGTACACCACGATGTTGACCGTGCCGACCCGTTGGGTGAGCGCGGCCGGCGCCGGCGCGGCGGCCGGCACCGGAATTCCGAGCCCGACCGTCGCCCAGGCCCGAACCCCGGTGTCGGTCCGGGCCACCACCTCGGTCACATCGACGCCGGTCAGCAGGCCCACCCCGGGCCCGCCGAGGGCCAGGTCGGTGGCGAGCGAAGCCAGGTGCGCGGCCGGGTCGTCCCGGTGGTACGACATGGGCACGGTGGCGTTGAGCACCCAGCGCCGGACGCCGATACCACCGCCCAGCGGGCCGCTGCTGACGGTCCGCAGCGGCCCGTCCGCGCGCCAGACGATCAGTGGGATGTCCCGCCCGTCTTCGGTGCGGCTGGTCAGTGTCGGCTCGCTCAGCACGTCGGGCAGGTTACGCCCACCGATCAAGATTCCAGGGGCGACCTCTGATTCAAGCTCACGTGCGCCTAGACTTGGCGGCGCGCGAGGGGATCAGCGGACGGCGGACCCGGCCGACGGACGGCACGCGCAACCGGAGGTGCGCGATGGACGAGGTACTGGCCCGCAGCGGGATCTTCCAGGGTGTAGACCCGGAGGCTGCCGAGGCGCTCGCCAAGGAGATGGAGACGATCGAGGTCCGCAAGGGCGAGATCGTCTTCAATGAGGGCGAGCCCGGTGACAGCCTCTATATCCTGCTGTCTGGGAAGATCAAGGTTGGGCGCCGCGCGGCGGACGGCCGGCAGAACCTGATCGCGGTGATGGGCCCGTCGGACATGGTCGGTGAGCTGTCGCTCTTCGACCCGGGTCCGCGTACGGCGACCGCCACCGCGGTGACCGACACCCGGCTGGTGCGACTGCGCAAGCAGGCGCTGCGGCCGTGGCTGAACAACCGTCCGGAGATCGCTGAGCAGCTGCTCCGGGTGCTCGCCCGGCGGCTGCGCCGGACCAACGACTCGCTCGCCGACCTGATCTTCACGGACGTGCCGGGCCGGGTCGCCAAGAACCTGCTCCAGATGGCCGGCCGGTTCGGCACCCGCGACGGCGGTGTGCTGCGGGTGACCCACGACCTCACCCAGGAGGAGATCGCCCAGCTCGTCGGCGCCTCGCGGGAAACGGTCAACAAGGCGCTGGCCGACTTCGCCTCGCGCGGCTGGCTGCGGCTGGACGGCAAGAGCATCATCATCCTGGACCCGGAGCGCCTGGCCCGCCGCGCCCGCGTCTGATCAGCACGTCCGTCCCCGCCCGCCGTCGATGACGGTGGGCGGGGACGTCTCGTTGCGGCCCGGTGCTCACGGCTTCCTCCTCTGCCCGGCGCAGAATCGCTGGACGGGGTGCCGGTCCGGCGCGAGGGTGGAGCGATGCCGAGCCGAGTCGCAGTCCTGTCCGACATCCACGGGGTGCTGCCCGCACTGGAGGCGGTGCTGGCCGAGCCGGACGTCGTCGCCGCCGACCTGATCGTGCTCACCGGCGACATCGCCGCCGGCCCGCAACCGGTCGAGGTGCTCGACCTGCTCGCCGGCCTCGGTGACCGGATCTGCTGGGTCGGGGGCAACGCCGACCGTGAGCTGGTCGAGGCCCGCGCCGGCCGGCCCGCCTCGATCGAGGTGTCGAACTGGGCGGCCGGGCAGTTGCGCGAGGACCAGGTGGCCCGACTCGCCGCGCTGCCGATGACGGTGACCCTGGAGATCGACGGCCTCGGCCCGACGCTGTTCTGCCACGCGACGCCCCGCGACGACGAGGAGATTGTGCTCGTCGACTCCCGGATGGCACGCTGGTCGGAGGTGTTCGCCGGCCTGCCGCCGGAGATCGGAACCGTGGTCTGCGGCCACACCCACATGCCCTTCACCCGCCTGGTCGACCGCCGCCTGGTGGTCAACCCGGGCAGCATCGGCATGCCGTACGGCGGGGCGGGCGCGTGGTGGGCGATGCTCGGGCAGGGGGTGCAGCTGCGCCGCACCGCGTTCGACGTGGACGCGGCCTGCGCCCGGGTGGCCGCTGAATCCGCCTTCCCCGATGCCGCCGCCTGGGCCGACGAGTACGTGCGCTCCCAGTACAGCGATGCCGAGGCGCTGGCCGTCTTCGCTCCCCGCGACGGTCGCTGACGCCAGTCCCGCCTGCCGTTCCCAGAGGCGAAGCCGCGCCTGGCTTGGGCTTGGAGGTCGCCCCCCTCTGCCTGTAGAGCTGCCCCAGATCTGAGACGCTCCGGACGGCGACCGTCCCCGGCCTGCCCGGCACCCGACCTGCGTCGTGGAAACCGAAAAAGTCAGTCTTGACTGTTTGTTTCGTAGGCCGCAGGCTATGCCCGTGTCCACCGCATCGACGCGTGTCCCTCAGCAGGAGCGCAGTCGGGCCACCCAGGCCCGGCTGCTTGAGGCGACCGTCGACTGCCTGGTCGAGCACGGCTGGTCCGGCACCACCACGACCGTCGTCGCGGCCCGGGCCGGCGTCTCGCGGGGCGCCCAGCTGCACCACTACCCCACCAAGGCCGCGCTGGTCACGGCCGCCGTCGCCCACCTGGCCGAACGCCGAGCCGACGAGCTGCGCACCGAGGCGGAGGCGTTGCCGGCCGGGCCGCAGCGGCTGGACCGGGTGATCGACCTGCTCGGCGTGGCCTTCACCGGGCCGCTCTTCGTTGCCGCACTCGAGCTCTGGGTCGCCGCCCGCACCGACCGGGAGCTTCGGGACGCCCTGGTCCCTCTGGAGGCGACCGTCGGCCGGGAGATGCACCGGCTCACCGTCGCCCTGCTCGGCGTCGACGAGCGCCGCCCCGGCGTCCGGGAGGCGGTGCAGGCCACCCTCGATCTGCTTCGTGGGCTGGGCGTGGCGAACCTGCTCAACGACGACTCGGCCCGGCGTACCGCCCTGTTGACCACCTGGAAGCGCCAGCTCGCCACTCTGCTCACGCCCTGACCGCCGGCCGCACCGGCCCGCACCAACCGGAGGCACCATGGTCGACCTCACCGACCTGCTCACGGACCTGGCCGACGAGTCCGCCCAGCTGGACGACCTGGTGGCTCCGCTACCGGCGGCCGACTGGGCTCGGCCGACCCCCGCGCCGGGCTGGAGCATCAGGCACCAGGTCGCCCACCTCGCCTGGACCGACCACGTGGCGTTGCTGGCCGCCACCGACGCGGCGGCCTTCTTCGCGACGGTGAGCGCCGCGCCCGATCCGGCCCGCCTGGTCGACCACGGCGCCGAGCAGTTCCTCGCCCCGCCGGCGGAGCTGCTGACCCGCTGGCGCGCCGGCCGGACGGCGCTCGCCGCCGCGCTGGCCGCCGTCCCGGTCGGCGAGAAGCTGCCCTGGTACGGCACCCGGATGTCGGCCACCTCGATGGCGACCGCCCGGATCATGGAGACCTGGGCGCACGGCGAGGACGTGGCCGACGCGCTCGGCGTCGCCCGCCCCGCCAGCGACCGGCTCCGGCACGTGGCGCACCTCGGCGTGCGTACTCTCGGGCACGGTTTCGCCGCGCACGGCCGACCGGCGCCGACGGCGCCGGTCCGGGTCGAGCTGACCGGGCCCGGCGGCGACACCTGGAGCTGGGGTCCGGCGGACGCCGCCGACCGGCTGACCGGCCCGGCCCAGGATTTCTGCCTGCTGGTCACCCAGCGCCGGCACCGCGCGGACCTCGCCCTGCTGGCCACCGGGCCGGTCGCCGACGAGTGGCTCGACGTGGCGCAGGCCTTCGCCGGCCCGCCGGGCTCCGGCCGGGAGCCGTCCGCGACGCCGGCCGGTGAGCATGGAGTACGGACGTGATCCGCATCGGCAACGCCTCCGGCTTCTACGGTGACCGGTTCACCGCCTGGCGGGAGATGCTCGACGGCGGCGAGCTGGACGTGCTGACCGGCGACTACCTGGCCGAGCTGACCATGCTGATCCTCGGCCGGGACCGGCTGCGCGACCCCGATCTGGGCTACGCGAAGACCTTCCTGCGCCAGCTGGAGACCTGCCTCGGCACCGCCCTCGATCGGGGGACGCGGATCGTGACGAACGCCGGTGGGCTGAACCCGGCCGGCCTGGCCGCCGCCATCGACCGGCTCGCCGGCCGGCTGGACCTGCCGGTGCGGGTCGGGTACGTCGAGGGCGACGCGATCCAGCGACCCGACGCGCTGACGGCGAACGCCTACCTGGGCGCGTTCGGGATCGCCGCCTGCCTCAACGGTGGGGCGGACGTGGTGGTCACCGGACGGGTCACCGACGCGTCGCTGGTGGTCGGCCCGGCCATCGCCCGCTACGGGTGGGGCCGCGACGACCTGGACGAGCTGGCCGGGGCGACCGTCGCGGGGCACCTCGTCGAGTGCGGCGCACAGGTCACCGGGGGCAACTTCAGTTTCTTCACCGAGCTGCCCGATGGTGGGCACCGGCCCGGCTTCCCGATCGCCGAGGTGCACCCGGACGGTTCCACGGTGCTCACCAAGCATCCGGGCACCGGCGGTGCGGTCACGGTGGAGACGGTCACCGCCCAGCTGCTCTACGAGGTCGGTGGGCCGGCGTACCTGGGGCCGGACGTGGTGACCCGGTTGGACAGCGTGACGTTGGGCCCGGACGGGCCGGATCGGGTCCGGGTCTCCGGCGTCCGGGGCACGCCTCCACCGGCCACCCTGAAGGTGGGCGTCAACAACCTCGGTGGCTTCCGCAACTCGATGACGTTCGTGCTCTGCGGGCTGGACATCGAGGCGAAGGCGGCCTTGGTCCGGGGGCAGGTCGAGGAGGCGGTGGGCAAGGACGGGCTGGAGTTCGTGCTGGCCCGCACCGACCATCCGGATGCCACCGACACCGAGGCGGCCAGCGCCCTGCTTCACGTACACCTGCGCGACAGCGACCGGACGCGGGCCGGCCGGGCCTTCTCGGCCGCCGCGGTGGAGCTGGCGCTCGCCTCGTACCCGGGCTGCACCCTGACCACCCTGCCGGGCGACGCGACGCCGTACGGCGTCTTCACCGCCGACACGGTGCCGCAGGACGCGGTGGCGCACGTCGCGGTGCTGCCCTCCGGTGAGCGGGTGCCGATCGCCCCACCGCCGACCACCTGTCTGCATGGGCCCCTTGTACAACAAAATCCGATAACAAGGGGCGCTTCCTCACCTCCTCGGACCCGACGCGGGGCGCTCGGCGAGCTGGTTGGCGCGCGCTCCGGGGACAAGGGCGGGGACGCCAACCTCGGCGTCTGGGCACGCTCCGACGCCGGGTACGCCTGGCTGCGCCACTGGTTGACCGTCGAACGGCTGGCCGAGCTGCTCCCGGAGACCGCACCGCTGGCCGTGCAGCGGTACGAGCTGCCGAACCTGCGCGCGGTCAACTTCGTGATCGAGGGCCTGCTCGGGGCCGGGGTGGCCGCGTCCACCCGGTTCGACCCGCAGGCCAAGGCGCTCGGCGAGCTGCTGCGCTCGCGGATCGTCGACCTGCCGGTCGACGTGCCGAGCGGGCCGGCGACATCGGGCGGGGTGGCGGCGTGAGCATCGTGGACACCCCGGAGCGGCGGCAACTGCGCGAGCTGACCCGGGCCTTCGTGACCCGGGAGGTGCTGCCGCACCTGGACGACTGGGAACGGGCCGGCGAGGTGCCCCGGGCGCTGCACGCCACCGCCGCGAAGCTCGGTCTGCTCGGCATCGGCTTCCCCGAGTCGGTCGGTGGGAGCGGCGGCGACCTGCTCGACTCGATCCTCGTGACCGAGGAGCTGATCCGCTCCGGCGGCTCGTCCGGCCTGGTCGCGGCCCTGTTCACGCACGGCATCGCGCTGCCGCACATGGTCGCGGCATCCGGTGCCCGCACCGGTGGGTCGCTGGGCGGCCGGCTCGGCGGCGCGTCGACGGCCGGTGACGACGACCTGATCGAGCGGTACGTTCGAC
The DNA here is from genome assembly GCF_900143515.1 of Micromonospora cremea. Lineage (NCBI taxonomy): Bacteria > Bacillati > Actinomycetota > Actinomycetes > Micromonosporales > Micromonosporaceae > Micromonospora > Micromonospora cremea. The sequence goes on from NZ_FSQT01000002.1 coordinate 1,799,734, forward strand.
CCACGCTGGCCGGAACGATGATCGGGGCGCTGGCGATCACCGAGCCGGATGGCGGTTCGGACGTCGCCGGCATCCGTACCGTCGCCCGTCGGGACGGCGACCACTACGTGGTGAACGGGTCGAAGACCTACATCACCAGCGGCCACCGGGCCGACTTCGTGACCACCGCGGTCTGCACCGACTTTCCGGGCAGCGGGGAGCTCAGCCTGCTCGTCATCGACAAGGGCAGTCCCGGGTTCACTGTGGGGCGCCGGCTGGAGAAGCTGGGCTGGCACTGCTCGGACACCGCCGAGCTCTCCTTCGCCGACGTACGGGTGCCGGTGGGCAACCGGATCGGTGCGGAGAACACCGGCTTCCTGGCGATCATGCAGCACTTCGCCGCGGAGCGGCTCTCGCTGGCCACCCAGGCGTACGCCACGGCGCAGCGCTGCGTCGAGCTGGCGGTGCGCTGGTGCCGGGACCGGGAGACCTTCGGCCGCCCACTGGCCAGCCGGCAGCTGGTCCGGCACCGGCTGGCCGAGATGCACACCCGGGCCGAGGCGGCCCGGTCGTACGTGCACGAGGTGGCCGGACGGGTGGCGGCCGGCGAGCCGGTGGTGACCGAGGTGGCGATGGCCAAGAACGTCGCGGTGGCCGCCTGCGACCACGTCGTCGACCAGGCGTTGCAGTTGCATGGCGGCTTCGGCTACCTGCGCGACGCCGAGGTGGAGCGGCACTACCGGGACGCCCGGATCCTCGGCATCGGCGGCGGCACCACCGAGATCATGAACGAGATCATCGCGAAAGGCATGGGCCTGTGAGCGCGAGGAGTGAGCCGGGCCTGCGAGCCCCGCGGTCGCGAGCGAAGGAGGCACGGTGAGCACGCTGGACAGCGCGATCGACCCGTCGGCACCCGGGTACGTGGCGAACCGGGCGGCGTTGCTGGACCGGCTGGCCGAGCTGGACGCCGCACTGGACCAGGCCCGGGCCGGCGGCGGCGAGAAGTACGTGACCCGGCACCACGCCCGCGGCAAGCTGCTGCCCCGGGAGCGGATCGAGCTGCTGGTGGACGCCGACAGCCCGTTCCTGGAGCTGTCGCCGGTCGCCGCCCACGGCACGGACTTCCCGGTCGGGGCCAGCGTGGTCACCGGAATCGGCGTGGTCGAGGGCGTGGAGTGCCTGATCGTCGCCAATGACCCGACGGTCCGCGGCGGAGCGGTCAACCCGTGGTCGCTGGCGAAGACCCGGCGGGCCGGGGAGATCGCGCTGGCCAACCGGCTGCCGATGGTCAATCTGGTCGAGTCGGCCGGGGCGGACCTGCCCACCCAGGCGGAGATCTTCATTCCGGGCGGCCGGGTGTTCCGTGACCTGACCCGGCTCTCGGCGGCCGGCATCCCCACGGTCAGCGTGGTCTTCGGCAACGCCACGGCCGGTGGCGCGTACGTGCCGGGGATGTCCGACCACGTGATCATGATCCGGGACCGGTCGCAGGTCTACCTGGCCGGGCCGCCGCTGGTGAAGATGGCCACCGGCGAGGTCACCGACGACGAGTCGCTGGGCGGCGCGGCGATGCACGCGGTCACGTCCGGGCTCGCCGACTACCTGGCCGAGGACGAGCGGGACGGCATCCGACTGGCCCGGCAGTGCGTCCGCCGGCTGAACTGGCGCAAGCAGGGCCCGCCGCCGCGCACCGCCGTCCCACAGCCACCGAAGTACGACCCGGAGGAGCTGCTCGGCATCGCCAGCGCCGACCTCAAGGTGCCGTTCGACCCGCGCGAGGTGCTGGCGCGGATCCTGGACGGCAGCGACTTCGACGAGTTCAAGCCGGCGTACGGTGGCGCGCTGGTCACCGGCTGGGGCGAGCTGCACGGGTATCCGGTGGGCGTGCTGGCCAACGCACGGGGTGTGCTGTTCAGCGAGGAGGCGCAGAAGGCGGCCCAGTTCATCCAGCTCGCCAACGCCGCCGACACCCCGCTGGTCTTCCTCCAGAACACCACCGGCTACATGGTCGGCACCGAGTACGAGCAGCGCGGCATCATCAAGCACGGCGCGCTGATGATCAACGCGGTGTCGAACTCGACGGTGCCGCACCTGACGGTGAACCTGGGCGCCTCCTACGGGGCCGGCAACTACGGCATGTGCGGCCGGGCGTACGAGCCGAGGTTCCTGTTCACCTGGCCGAACGCCAAGTCGGCGGTGATGGGCCCGGCGCAGCTCGCCGGGGTGCTGTCCATCGTGGCGCGGCAGGCCGCCGCCGCGCGCGGGCGCGACTACGACGAGGAGTCGGACGCGGCGATGCGGATGATGGTCGAGCAGCAGATCGAGTCGCAGTCCGGGGCGCTGTTCCTCTCCGGCCGGCTCTACGACGACGGGGTGATCGACCCCCGGGACACCCGGACCGTCCTCGGGCTCTGCCTGTCGGCGATCCACAACGGACCCGTGAAGGGCGCCGACGGCTTCGGCGTCTTCCGGATGTAGCCGGTGAGCGCGAGGAACGCAGCGCGGCCGAGCCCCGCAGTCGCGAACGAGAGGCAGGCTCAGAGGAACATGATCAACCGACTTCTGGTGGCCAACCGGGGGGAGATCGCCCGCCGGGTCTTCGCGACCTGCCGGGCGCTGGGCGTGGAGACGGTCGCCGTGCACTCGGACGCGGACTCCGCCGCGCCGTTCGTCGCCGAGGCCGACCAGGCGGTCCGGCTGCCGGGGGACACGCCGGCAGAGACGTACCTGCGGATTGAGAAGATCCTGGACGCGGCCCGCCGCAGCGGCGCGGACGCCGTTCACCCGGGCTACGGCTTCCTCGCCGAGAACGCCGAGTTCGCGGCGGCGGTGACCGACGCCGGCCTGACCTGGGTCGGGCCGCCGGCCAAGGTGATCGCCGCGATGGGCGACAAGCTGGCCGCGAAGGCGCTGCTCGCCGAGGCGGGCGTGCCGACGCTGCCCAGCTGGACCGACACCGACGAGATCACCGACTTCCCGGTGCTGGTCAAGGCGTCGGCCGGCGGCGGCGGGCGCGGGATGCGGATCGTCCGGGACGCCGGGGGGCTGGCCGAGGCCGTCGCCTCGGCGCGCCGCGAGGCGGCCGCGGCGTTCGGTGACGGCACGGTCTTCATCGAGCGGTACGTCGAGCGCGGCCGGCACGTCGAGGTACAGATCATCGGCGACACCCAGGGCCGGGTGGTGTCCCTCGGCGACCGGGAGTGCTCGATCCAGCGCCGGCACCAGAAGATCGTCGAGGAGGCGCCGGCGGTCGTCCCGGCGCAGGTGCGGGCGGCGTTGCACGAGGCGGCGGTGGCCGCCGGCCGCGCGGTCGACTATCTGGGCGCCGGCACGGTGGAGTTCCTGCTCGCCCCGAGCGGGGAGTTCTTCTTCCTGGAGATGAACACCCGACTCCAGGTGGAGCATCCGGTCACCGAGCTGTGCACGGGTTTGGACCTGGTCGGGCTGCAACTGCTCGTCGCCGAGGGTGAGCCACTGCCGGCGGCGCTGCCGGACAGCACCGGACACGCGATCGAGGTACGCCTCTGCGCCGAGGACGCGACCGCGAACTGGCGGCCGGCAACCGGCACCCTGCACCGGTTCGCGGTCCCCGGGGTGGCCTCCGAATTCGGCGCGCCGGCCGGGCCCGGCCTGCGGCTCGACTCGGGCGTGGCGGCCGGTTCGGCGGTCGGGGTGCACTACGACTCGATGCTGGCGAAGGTGGTCGCCTGGGGCCGGACCCGGGCCGAGACGACCCGGCTGCTGGCCACCGCGCTGGCCCGGGCCGAGCTGCACGGGGTGACCACCAACCGGGACCTGCTGGTCCGGGTGCTGCGCAGCCCCGCGTTCGCCGCCGTGGAGATCGACACAGGATTCCTGGATCGGCATCCCGAGGTCTTCGCCCCGCTGCTGCCGGCGGCGAAGCTTCCGCTGGCCGCGCTGGCCGCCGCGCTCGCCTCGGCCGCGGGCCGCCGCGCCGGGTCCCGGGTGCTCGCCGGTCTGCCGTCGGGCTGGCGCAACGTGCCCGCCGTCCCGCAGGGCACCCGCTTCACCGGGCCGGACGGCGAGATCGAGGTCCGCTACCGGCTGGACCGTACGGGCGGGCTCGCCGACTGGTCGGCGACATCGACCGGTGACGCGGTGACGACGGGTGGCAGCGAAGGACCGACCGTGGCGCTGGTCGAGGCCGCCCCGGACCGGGTCCTGCTCGACGTCGACGGCGTGCGGCGCGCGTACCGCGTACACCGGGTGGGGTCGGCGGTCTTCGTGGACGGCCCGGACGGGGCGGCGAGCCTGGCCGAGCTGCCCCGTTTCCCGCTACCTACCGCGGAGCTGGCCGCCGGGTCGCTGCTCGCGCCGCTGCCCGGCGCGGTGGCCCGGGTGCACGTCCAGGTCGGCCAGCGCGTCGCGGCCGGCGATCCGCTGCTCACGCTCGAAGCGATGAAGCTGGAACATCCCGTGCTCGCCCCGACCGACGGGGTCGTCGCCGAGCTGCCGGTGCCGGCCGGCGGTCAGGTTCGCACCGGTGCCGTGCTCGCCGTGGTCAATGCTGAGGAGAACCCACGATGACCTTCGACCTCACCCCCGAGCAGGACCAGTTGCGCGACGCCGTGCGGGCGTTGGGCCGCCGGTACGGCCACGGCTACTTCGTCGAGAAGGCGAAGACCGGCGAGCACACCACCGAGCTGTGGGCCGAGGCGGGCCGGCTCGGCTACCTGGGGGTCAACATCCCCACCGAGTACGGCGGTGGCGGCGGCGGCATCACCGAGCTGGCCATCGTCTGCGAGGAGTTGGCGGCGGCCGGCTGCCCGCTGCTGCTGCTGGTGGTCTCCCCCGCCATCGCGGCCACCGTCATCAACCGACATGGCACGGAGGAGCAGCGCAAGCGCCACCTGCCCGGCCTCGCCGACGGCTCCCAGAAGATCGTCTTCGCCATCACCGAGCCCGAGGCCGGCTCCAACTTCCACCGGCTCGGCACGGTGGCCCGCCGCGACGGCGACGACTGGTTGCTCTCCGGCCGCAAGTGCTACATCTCCGGCGTGGACGAGGCCGGCCACGTGCTGGTGGTGGCCCGAACCGAAGACTCGTCGACCGGCAAGCTGAAGCCCGCGCTGTTCCTCGTGCCGACCGACGCGGTCGGGCTGACCCGGTCCAAGCTGGACATGGAGATCCTGTCTCCGGAGAACCAGTTCCTGCTCTACCTGGACGACGTGCGGCTGCCCGCCGACGCGCTGCTCGGCCAGTCGCTGGAGGCGGGCCTGCCGGCGCTCTTCGCCGGGCTGAACCCGGAACGGATCACCGTGGCCGCGATGGGCGCCGGCACCGGCCGGTACGCCATCGAGCGGGCCACCGAGTACACCGCCACCCGCAAGGTGTGGGGCGGCCGGACGATCGGCTCGCACCAGGGCGTGGCCCATCCGCTGGCGCACGCGGCGGTGCAGGTCGAGCTGGCCCGCCTGATGATCCAGAAGGCGGCCACCCTGTACGACGCCGGCCGCGACCTGGAGGCCGGGTTGGCCGGCAACATGGCCAAGTACGCCTCCGGGGAGGCCGCCGCCCTCGCCGTGGACACCGCCGTCCAGGCCCTCGGCGGAGCCGGCATGACCACCGAGTACGGGGTGGCCACCCTGCTCGGGGCGGTCCGGGCCGGCCGGATCGCCCCGGTCAGCCGGGAGATGATCCTCAACTTCGTCGCCCAACACGTGCTCGGCCAGGAGAAGTCGTACTGAGGACGACGGCTTGTCGGGCGGCCGAGGCGGTCCAGTTCGCGCGTGACGGTCTGAAGCCGCATTGGCAGGTCGACGTCCTGCTGGCCGGCCTCCTCAAGGTGGCGGTGCAGCTTCGGACGACGGCCACTGCACGACTCGCTCGAGGGCCTGCGAGCGCGCCGGCCGTTCCCGACGATGCACGATCGCCACGGCCACCGCGAAGGACAGCGTGGGCACCAGCGCAAGTGTCAGCCACTGGGCCGGGGGGGGGGAGCGCGTCGGACACTCCGTCATGGACTGCGCGCTCGGCGAACAGCCGGGTGCCGAGCCCTACCCGGGTCAGCAACAGCGTGACACCCAGCGGGACGATCAACGCAAGTAGGCATCGCCGCAGAACCAACGGTGCCGACACAATGGCCAGGGCGAAGAGCAGGTAGCCGGCAATCAGGAGGAGCGCTTCGATCTGGTCGACACCGACGGTGAATATCCAGGTGCCTCGCACGGGACACTGAGAGTAGCGGCTCCGGTCCACTCCGTGTTGACACCGATCGGCCATGTCGGCTGGTCCGGCTGGTGGCGTCGATCGGCATACCGGGGCGGCTCTGCGGTTGACAGCGGGCCCCGTGACGACATGCTGGAGCGGTGAGTCGATTGTCCAGGTCCGATGCGCGGACCATAGCGGTGGTCGCGGCACTGGGAGCCCTTGCGCTGCTGGTCACGCTGGTCGTCTGGCGCCGCCAGGATCTTCTCGGCGTGGCCCTCGCGTTGCTCTGCGTCCTGCTGACCATGGTGGCCGGGGTGTCCGTGTCCGCCGCCGGGCAGGACGACGACCAGGAGCCGGGGGACCGTCCAATCGTGGCCGGGCCGCCGGAGCTGATGCCGTACGGGATCGACGCGGACACCCTCGAAGCCCTGGACCAGCCGGGACGCGTTGCGTGCGGTGCGTGACCGGCGGCGCGGTCTGGGCGGGCTCAGCGACCGGTGAGCGTGGGTGCCGTGAGCGCGTCCACGCCCCGCCCGGCCAGGCACCGGTAGGTCCGGTCGACGCTGCCGTCCACCGGCGGCAGCACCTCCAGGTGCCAGCCGACCGGCTCGGTGATTCCGGTGGTCAATCGGAACGTGGTCGCGCTGCACACCTGGCGTACCGGCTCGGCGGCGACCACGTCGTCGTACTCGGCGCCGACCAGCGACACCGGCAGGATGCCCTCGGCGTACGTCTCCCAGGTGTGCCGCCCGGTGCAGGGGACACGGGCCGCCTCGGCGCGGGTGCCGCGAATCCGCACCGGGCCGAAGCACTCCAGCTCGGGCAGGCACCGGGCACCTTCCGGCAGAGCTGTCGGCGCGCCGGCATCGGTCGTGCAGCCGGGCAGCGGCCCGGTCGCTGGCGCGGCGACCCGGCTGACCGAGGGGGACGGGCCGGGTTGTGGGCCGCTGCCGGCCACCCAGGCGCCGGCGCTGGCGGAGGCGGCGAGCGCGAGCGCCCCGGCACCGCCGAGGAACCAGCGCCGCCAGCGCCGACCACTGGGGACCGTCGGGTGGACGTCCTCGACCGGGGGTCGGGGCACCGGCTGGTTGGGGGCATACGGGCGAACGTGGCCCGTTCCGCCACTGACCGGGGCGCCGCTGACCGGGGCACCGCTGACCGGCGCCGACGGCGGGCCGAGCGGCAGGCTGGCGAGCAGGTCGTGCAGTTCGAGGGCGGTGGGCCGATCGGCCGGGTCGTTGACCATGCCGGCGCGGAGTACGTCGATCAGCTCGTCCGGCACGCCGGGCAGGCGGGGGACCGGCTGATTGAACATCTCCAGCACGGTGACGAGGCTGGGGTTGCGCTCGGACTGCCAGCGCGGCGGCCGGCCGTGCATCACCGCGTAGAGGGTCGCGCAGAGCGCGTACACGTCGACGGCCGGCGACGGTGGGCTGTGGTTGAACATCTCCGGCGGCGCGTACGCCGGGGTGAGCACCTCCAGGGTGACCGAGGCGTCCCGGGCCTCGGCCAGCACGGCCAGCCCGAAGTCGGCCAGCACCGCCGAGTTGAAGGGCGAGTAGAGGATGTTCGCCGGCTTGACGTCCCGGTGCAGCACGCCGGCCGCGTGCGAGTGGGCGAGCGCGTCAGCGATCTTCAGGCCGAGGTCGCGGGCCTCGACCGGGCCCAGCGGCGAGGTCCGCATCCGTTCGGCGTACGACCCGTCGCAGAGCTCCATGATCAGATAGGGGTGCTGGTCGACGGTGACCCCGACGTCGAAGAGGTCCACGACGTGCGGGTGTGACGACATCCGCCCGGCCGCCCGCGCCTCGCGCAGGAAGCGGGCCTGGTCGCGCTCGCTGTCCAGCGTGCGGTTCTCCACCTTGACGGCGACCTCACGGCCCACGGAGATCTGGGTGGCCTGGTAGACGGTCGCGTAACCGCCTCGGGCAAAAACCCGCAAGTCGGTCAGACCGGGCACGTTCGGCACCGGCAAGCCGCCGGTCGGGGTGTCGGTCACTGCTCGAAAATACCCAATCCGGCCGGCGGCTCAGCGCACCGCGTCCGCCGGAGCGGCACCGGCCGCGCCGGGCCCCTCTCCGACATCGCGTGCCACGTCGGTGCCATCGACCGTCGCAGCGGTCCGCTCCGGCGTCGCGCCGGTGCCGGCCGGCACGCCCCTGCGGGCGTCCAGGCGCAGGCCGACGGCGGTGGCCAGCGCGCCCAGGCCCTCCCAGGCGGCCACCCCGAAGAACCGGTCGGGAGCGATGTCAGCCAGCACGGCGATGCTGAACACGGTGAAGGTCACCAGCCGGAACACCACCGTGAACCGGTAGAACGCCCGCCACTCGGTCACCGTGGCGAGCAGGTAGTAGACGCCCATGTTGAACGACGCCATCGAGGACGCCAGCAGGAAGGTGCCGGTGTGGTCACCAAGGGCACGGGTGGCCGGCACGTCCAGCCCGAGCAGGCGCAGCAGCGCCTCCGGCCAGAGCAGCCCGAGCGCACCCATCAGCAGGGCCAGCACGCCGAAGACCGCGATGGTCCAGCCCGCGACGGAACGCGGCAGCTTCATGAACGGCCTCCCCAGGCACGGCGATGGTCCCCACTGTGGACCCCGCACGGTGTTGACACGCTAGCGGCTCCCTCCGACCACCACATCCCCGAAACCGTCAAAAACGGATCCCCGTCCCGCCCACCCCGCCTCACCGCCCGCCCCACCCCGCCCCCCGTTCCGCCGCCCCCCGCCGCGCGCCTCGCCCCCGGCCTCGCCGATCTAGGGCAAATCGCGGCGAGTTGATCTCCTAGAACAGCGATCGTCCCTAGATCGACGCACGCGGGGGTGGCGCGGGCCGCGGGGGCGGGGTGGGGCGCGGGCGGCGGGGTGGGGCGCGGGCGGGGTGGGGCGCGGGCCGCGCGGGCCGGTTAGGTGGTGGCGGCGAGTCGGGCGCGCAGGGCGTCCGCGTCGGCGCGCTCGCTGCGCTGCTCGGTGGCGTACGCCAGGCGGACCGCTTCGTCCGCACAGGACAGGGCCTCCACCGGGCGACCGCAGGCAGCCAGCGCCTCGGCCAGCACGCTGGCCGCGATCACCTGGCTGCGCACGTCCTCGGCCGGTGCGGTGACCGCCCGCCGCGCCCAGTCCAGCGCCTGCTCTCGCTGACCATGGGCGAGCAGCGCCGACGCGTACCGGGCCATCGTCTGGCGGCGGGAGAAGAGCAGCGATGGCGCGTTCGCGGCGGCGGTGGCCACCGGGGCTAGCAGCCCGACCGCGGTCGCCGGGTCGCCGGCCGCCAGCCGGGCGGTCGCCAGCAGGACCCGGGGCGCGACCTGCGCCGGGGCCTGCGGGTTGTGTGGCTCCACGGCGGTGAGCACCGCGCGGGCGGCCTGCTCGGCGGTCTCACAGTCACCCATGTCCAGCGCCACGAAGCCCCGCAGCGTGCCGGCCATTCCGGTGAGCAGCGGGTGCGAGGTTTGCTCGGCGTACGCCAGGGCGTCGGTGAGCAGGTCGGCCGCGTGCTCCGGCTCGCCCAGCCCGCGCGCCACCACGGCCCGGACCACCAGCGCGAACCCGCGTCCCCAGTCGTCGGAGGCGGCGGCGAACTCCCGGTACGCCCGTCGGGCCTCGCGATCCGCCTCGGCCAGGTCGCCCAGCTCGGCGGTGGCGAACGCCGCCACCGCCCGCAGTGTGCCCACCGCCCACGCCTCGCCGACCCGCTCACCGAAGGGCAGGAAGACCTGCGCCAACCGGCACGCCTCGCGCAGCCGGCCGGCGAGCAGCCGGGCGAACGCCGTGGTGCCTCGCAGCCAGGCCCGCCCGTACGGGTCCTTCAGCTCGGCGAAGAGCCGGGCGGCCCGGCCGAGCACCGCGTCGGTGCCGGCGAAGTCGCCCCGGGTGGTGGTCACCCAGGCCAGGTTCTGCAACGACCAGGCCTGTCCCCGTCGGTCCTGCGCGCCGAGGCTGACCTGGTATGCGGCGGCCAGTCGGCTGCTCGCCTGGCTCAACCGCCCGGTCACGAAGTCGGCCATGCCGAGCCGGCGCATCGCCGAGGCTCGCAGGGTGGGCAGCCCGCCGGCCGTGGCCACCTGCAACGCCTCCTGCCAGGCGGCCACCGCCCGGCCCTGGTCGCCGAGGGTCTGCTGGGCCTGCCCGGCGAGCAGCAGGGCGCTGGCCCGAACGGCCTCGTCCCCGGCGTTCGCGGCGATCTTCTCGGCGTACGCGAGCGCGTCGACGACCCGGCCGATCTGGAGGAGCGCCCGCGCGTGCACCACCCGGTCGGCCGCCGGCACCCCGTCGCGGGCCAGTTCGGTGGCGCGCTCGGCGTACTCGACGGCCAGCGCCGGCTCGCCGGCCGACAGCGACCGGCGGGCGGCCCGGCCCAGCGCGGCGATCCCGAGCGGGACCACCGCGCGAGCTGGCGCGTCGGGGCGCAACTTGACCGCGTCGGCGAGCGTGGCGGCCCGCTCGACATGGGTGGCCACGAAGTCGTCCCGGGCCTCGTCGGTGAACCCGCCCGGCGTGCCGGCGGCGGCCTCGTCCCGTGGCGCCGCCCAGCGGGCCAGCGCGGCGTGCCGCTCGGCCAGTTCCGCCTTGCTCACCCCGGCGTACGCCGCCTCCCGCATCAGCGGGGTGGCGAACGCGTAGCCGAGGCGGGTGCGGTGCAGCATCCGGCGTTGCAGCAGCTCATCGACGGCCCGGTCGAGTTCCACCGCGGCCACGGCCGAGGGCCGGCCATCACGACCGCCGTGCTGTTCGCGCAGCGCCTCCAGCGCACCGGTCGGCACCGTGTCACCGATGACCGCGGCGTCGCGCAGCACCGCGCGGGCGTCCGGCGGCAGCGCGTCGATTCGGGCGGCGAGCACGGCGGCGAGGTCCCGGGAGAGCAGTCGGCTGCCCAGCGATCCGGGCACCAGCCGCCAGCCGGCCGTCGAGCCCTGGTCACGTTCGCCGGGTGTGGCGCGGACACCACGTGCCGGCTCCACCGTGTCGCCGACACCGCGCCCGGGCTCCACTGTGGTGAGCGCCCCGCGCTCGATCAGCAGGGTGACCAGCTCGGCCAGGTAGAACGGGTTTCCCTGGGCGGTGGCGAGCAGCCGGTCCGCGTCGGCCGGTGGCAGCTTGCCGCCTCCGAGGTAGCTGGTGAGCAGCCGGGCCGCGTCGGCGCCACGCAGCGGCGGCAGGGAGTGCACCTCGGCGTCCGCGACCCGGGTCAGCGCACCGGCGGTACGGACCAGCTCGGGGCGGCCGAGCAGCAGCACCAGCACCGGGCCGGTGAGGCGGGACAGGGTCAGCCCGAGGGCGCGGATCGTCTCGGTGGTGGCGTCGTGCAGGTCGTCCACCACGATTACCAGCGGCGCCTCCGCGGCGAGCCCGCTGAGCAGGTCGGCGACCGCGTTCGGCACCGCCTCGGCGTCGGCCGCCGGCACCCCCGCGCCCCACTCGCCGTTGTCGGTGCCGCCGTGTGCGGGAAGCTCGGCGTAGCCGAGCAGCGCGAGCAGTTGGTCGGTGGCGATCGGTGCGGTCTCACCGCTGGCGCGGGCGAGCCGCTGGCCGAGCCGGCGGAACCGCTCCTCGACCGCCGGCCGGGTCAGCGCGGTGGCCGCGTCACCGGGCAGGCCGACCGCGGCGCGGACCAGGTCGGCCAGCGGCGCGAGCCGGCGTCGCTCACCGAAGGCGGCGCAGCGCACCGAGAGCACCCGGGCGCCGGTGTGCGCGGCGTACCGGCCGGCGCCGACGTCGTATCCGGCGGCGAGCCGTTCCACCTCGGCGGCGAACCGGGACTTGCCGATGCCCGCCTCGGCGGTCATCAGCAGCACCCGCGGGTCGCCCTGGTCGATCACCTCGGCGAGCCGGCCCGCGACCCGACCGATCTCGGTCTCCCGACCCACGTAGGGCGCCTCGTCACCGAGCCCCGACCGGGTGCCCGGCGCGTCCAGCAGACCCAGCAGCTCGTACGCCTCGACCGGTTCACGCTTGCCCTTGAGCCGCAGCGGGCGCAGCGCCCGCCACGAGGCCACGTGCCGGGTGGCGGCGGAGGTCCGCCCGCCGGCGTAGACCGCGCCGACGGCGGCGGCGTCGGCCAGCCGGGCGGCGGTGTTCACCGTGTCGCCGATGACCGTGTATTCGATGGCAGCCTGGATGCCCGCGATGACGTCGCCGGTGTTCAGCCCGACCCGCAGCCCGAGCGGCGCGCCGCCGCCCCGCTCGTCGTCGAGCACCCGGCGGACCGCCCGCTGCATGGACAGGGCGGCCCGGACGGCCCGCTCGGCGTCGTCCTCGTGCGCCACCGGAGCGCCGAAGACCGCCATGATCCCGTCACCGGTCAGCTTGTCGACGTGCCCGCCGAAGGTCTTCACCGCGCCGGCGAGGGCGGCGAGCACCCGGTCGGTGACGGCCCCGACGCGTTCCGGGTCGAGGTCCTCGGACCAGGAGGTGAATTCGGAGAGGTCGCCGAAGAGCACCGTGACCACCCGACGCTCGGCCGCCGGTAACGTCGCGGCGGCCGGCAGCGCGGCACCACAGTTGTGGCAGAACCGCGCGCCGGGAACGGCGACGGTTCCACACACGGGGCAGGTCACATGTGCTCCAACCCACTGACCCCCGGCCCGGATTCCCCGGTGCTGACCCCCAGGTACTCGAGCTGGGCGCGGACCGACCACTCGGCGGCCCACCAGAGCGAGCGGTCCACGTCCGCGTAGACGGCGGCGACCACCTCACCGGGGGTGTGGGCGCCGGCGTCGACGGCCGCCCGGACCTGGTCGAGCCGGGCCCGGCGGTGGGCCAGGTAGAACTCTGCGGCGGCGGCGCAGTCGGCCAGCGCCGGGCCATGCCCGGGCAGCGCCGGGATCCCGCGGTACGCGGACAGCAGCTCCAGGCTGGTCAGGTAGTCGCCGAGGTGCCCGTCCGGGTGCGCCACGACGGTGGTGCCCCGGCCGAGGATGGTGTCACCGGTGAGCACCACCCGCTCGTCGCCGCACTCGACCAGGAAGCAGACCGAGTCGGCGGTGTGTCCCGGGGTGTCCAGCGGACGGATCTTGAGGCTGGAGCCGCCGAAGTGATCGCCCGGCTCGGTCAACGGCTCACCGCCGATGGTGTGCGCCGGGTCGACGGCGAGGACGTGCACGCCGCCGAGCAGTTCACTCAGCCGCGGCGCGCCCTCGGTGTGGTCGGGATGGCCGTGGGTGATCAGCACGAAGCCGACGGGCGCGTGCGCGGCGATGGCCGCCAGGTGCCCCTCGTCGGCCGGCCCGGGGTCGATCACCACTGCCGGCTCGCCCGGGGCCGCCCGAAGCACCCAGGTGTTGGTGCCGTCGAGGGTCATCGGGCCCGGGTTCGGCGCACGCAGCAGCGTCACCCAGCTCGGCAGCTCGTCGGCGAGCGCCGCCGCCGGCGCCGTCACGTGCCCGCTCATGGCTGCGATCGTACGACCCCGCTCGCCACACCCCGCGATCTTGCACTTGCGGTCCCTGATTCGTCCCCGTTCAGGGCTTTCATCCGGTCATGAAGTGCATGATCGCGGGGGCGGCGATGCGTCAGGCGACCTCGACGATCAGTTCGATCTCCACCGGGGCGTCCAGGGGAAGCTCGGCCACGCCGACGGCGCTGCGAGCGTGGCGGCCGGCCTCACCGAAGACGGTGCCGAGCAGGTCGGACGCGCCGTTGACCACTGCGGGCTGGCCGGTGAAGCCGGGCGCGGAGGCCACGAACCCGGTCAGCTTGACCACCTTGACCACGTTCTCCAGGCCAACCAGCGAGTCGACTGCCGCCAGCGCGTTGAGCGCGCACCGCTGGGCCAGATCCTTCGCCTGCTCTCCGGAGATTCCGGCGCCGACCTTGCCGGTGGCCAGCATCTTGCCCTCGGCGATCGGCAGCTGCCCGGAGACGTACACGTGCTGCCCGGACTGCACGGCTGGCACGTAGCTGGCCACCGGCGGCACGACCTCGGGCAGTTCGAGCCCCAGCTCGGCGAGCTTCGCGTGCGGACCGTTGCTCATGCCTTGGGCCGCTTCAGGTACGCGACCAGCTGGTCCGGGTTCGGCCCGGGGATCACGGCGACGAGTTCCCACCCGTCCTCGCCCCAGTTGTCGAGGATCTGCTTGGTCGCATGGACCAGCAGCGGGACCGTGGAGTATTCCCACTTCTGCATCGCTGGAGGGCTCCCTCTCGGTGCGGACGTATTCGAGGCACAGCCTACGGTCCGCTGGCGGGGCGAGGTGCGGGACGCTGCTCAGGCGCGGCCAGCAGCTCCCCGCAGGGCCCCTCGTGCTCGTACCCCTGGGGGCAGCGGGAGCGGTCGGGCAGCAGCAGGTCGCAGAAGACCCGGTGCCGGTTGTTCTGGTCGTCGGCGTTGGACACGGTGGTCTCACCGGCGTCCAGCTCCGGCAGGAAACCCAGGGACACCGCGACCCGACCGGCCAGCGCGGTCGCCGCCGCCAGGTCGGGCACCCGGGTCGGCAGGTGTATGACGAAGCCCGGCTCCTCCTCGTCCCGGCCCCGCTCAGCGGGGCGACCCGACGCCAGGAGCACCTCGGTCGGCTCCGGCACCCGGCGGTATGACCGCTCGTTGACCGGCAGGCTGCCGACCGGCCCGTCGACCTCACCGCGGGACCCGGGCTGGCGCGGCCGCTCGTTGGTCGGGAACTGGGTGCGAGGGATGTTGTCCACGTCGCGCATGCACTGCCTCCGGTCGTACCTGTCGGATCACGCTTCCGGTCCGGACCATTCATCCGCTCCGGGCCCCCGCACCCGGGTCGAAGGTAGGTGGGTGGCCGCAGTCCCGCCAACAGGACGCGCACGCCCGGTAGCCCCTAGTCACATATGCGACACATCGCAGGTGAGAGGCCCGGCGGGGCATCGCACCAGAGACCGCTTCGGCCGGATCCGTGGCCCGCGCGGTCCGGCCGGGGCGACACCGGTTCGGTGATTGACCGCTACCCTTCCGGTCGGACGGACGCGCAGTGCCGGCCGCCCGCTCGATCACGCTCGGCGCCAGGGGTGGCGGCGGGCGCCGCACCCCCCGGGGGAAAGACATGACCCAACCGCCCAGCGGCGACCAGGCCGGCTCTCCCGCACTCCCGCCGGCCCACCCGGATTCCGCCGGTCAGGCCGGCGGTCCGACCCTTCCCGACCAGCCGGCCCCCGCGGCGCAGCCCGGCCAGCTCGCCCTACCCGCACAGCCCGACAGGCCGGCGCTCCCGGCCTCACCGGCCGAGCAGGCAGCGCCGGCCGGCTTCCCGGCCGGACCAACCTTCCCAGCGTCGCCGGCTGGACCGACCTTCCCCACCCAGCAGGCCTTTTCCGGGCAGGTCGGCGCGGCCGGTGGCGGCGCTCAGCCCGAGGGTCCGGGCAGCGCGGCCACAGCACCGGCGGGGCCCGGCGCCTCGGACCCGTCGACGATCCCGCCACCCCCGGCCGGCTACCCGCCGTACCAGCGCACCGCCGGACCCACGAAGAAGCGCGGTCTGCTGATCGCGGCGATCGCGCTCGTCGTGATCATGGTGCTCTGCGTGGGCGGCGGCGTGGTGGCGTTCCTGACCCTGCGCAACGCCGAGACCGGCGAGGGAGCCAAGGAACCGGCGGTCGCCGTCGACGAGTTCCTCACCGCGGTCTACAAGGATCGCGACGCCACCAAGGCGGCCAGCCGCGTCTGCGCCGCCTCCCGCGACGACGAGAAGATCGCCGCAAAGGTTGCCGAGGTGCAGAAGTACGCCACCGAGTACCAGAACCCGCGTTTCCGGTGGACCAGCCCCAAGGTGGACAACGAGACCGGGGAACGAGCCACCGTCTCCACCCGGGTCACCATGACCACCTCCGACGAGAAGGTGGCCGACCAGGACCTGCGCTTCACGGTGGTGCAGAAGTCGGGTTGGTGGGTCTGCGAGGTCGCGTGACCGGCAAGCCTGGATAGGCTCGACGGGTGCGTGCAGCTGAGCGGCCGACCGACCCGGCCGGTACCGGATGGTCGGCCCGTCTCCACGTGGTGACCGGCAAGGGCGGCACCGGCAAGACCAGCGTGGCGGCGGCGCTGGCCCTGGCGCTGGCCGCCGGTGGCCGGCGCACTCTGCTGGTGGAGGTCGAGGGGCGGCAGGGCATCGCCCAGCTCTTCGGCATCGACCCGCTGCCGTACGAGGAGCGGCACCTCGCTGACGCCCCGGGTGGCGGTGAGGTGCGCGCGCTGGCGGTGGACGCCGAGGAGGCGTTGCTCGAATACCTCGACATGTTCTACAAGTTGGGTGCGGCCGGTCGGGCGCTGCGCAAGCTCGGCGCGATCGATTTCGCCACCACCATCGCCCCGGGCCTGCGCGACGTGCTGCTCACCGGCAAGGTGAAGGAGGCCACCACCCGCACCTCGGGGCAGCGGCGCGCGTACGACGCGGTGGTGCTGGACGCCCCGCCGACCGGGCGGATCGGCCGGTTCCTCAATGTCACGGCCGAGACGGCCCGGCTGGCCAAGGTGGGCCCGATCAAGACCCAGAGCGAGGGGGTCGCGGCGCTGCTGCGGTCCCCGATAACCGCGGTGCACGTGGTCACGCTGCTGGAGGAGATGCCGGTGCAGGAGACGGTCGACGCCATCGCCGACCTGACCTCGCTCGGCTTCGGGATCGGGCGGGTGATCGTCAACGGCACGCGGCCACCGGTGCCCGCCGGTCGGGCGGTCACCGCCGCCGAGCTGAGGCGCGGGCTGGCCGCCGCCGGGCTGCCGGCCGACCGGGAGACCGTCGCCGGCCTGCACGACGAGGCGCGCGACCAGCTCATCCGGCGCGAGTTGGAGGATTCACTCCGGGCCGAGCTGGTGGAGTTGGGGCTGCCGATGACCGAGCTGCCGTTGCTGCCCGACGGGGTGGACCGGGCGGGGCTCGCGACACTGGCCCAGGCCCTCGTCCGGGCGGATTGACTCACACCTGAGGTCGGCACGGGCGCACGGACCCACCCGGCCCGATACGCTCGATTGGTGCCTTCCGAAGACGCGGCGCCGCAGCTGGACCTCGACAAGATCCTCGCCGACCCGGGCGTGCGGATCGTCGTGTGCTGCGGTGCCGGAGGGGTGGGAAAGACGACCACGGCCGCCGCGCTGGCGCTGCGGGCCGCCGAGCACCACGGCCGGCGCACGGTGGTGCTCACCATCGACCCGGCCCGCCGGTTGGCCCAGTCGCTGGGCCTGACCGAGCTGGACAACACGCCCCGCCAGGTCAAGGGGATCGACGTCGAGGCCAGCGGCGGCGAACTGCACGCCATGATGCTGGACATGAAGCGCACCTTCGACGACGTGGTGCTGCAGCACACCGATCCGGCGAAGGCGGCGGAGATCTTCGCCAATCCCTTCTACCAGGCGATGAGCTCGACCTTCGCCGGCACGCAGGAATACATGGCGATGGAGAAGCTCGGCCAGTTGCACGCCCGGGGCGAGTGGGACCTGATCGTCGTGGACACCCCGCCGTCCCGCTCGGCGCTCGACTTCCTGGACGCGCCGGCCCGACTCTCCCGCTTCCTCGACGGCCGCATGCTGCGACTGCTGCTGGCCCCGGCCCGCAGCGGTGGCCGGAGCATGTTCAGCCTGGTCACGGCCTCGTTCGGGATGTTCTCAAAGGTGGTGCAGAAGGTGCTCGGCGCGCAGCTGCTCACCGACCTGTCCGGCTTCGTGGCCGCGCTGGATTCCATGTTCGGCGGTTTCCGGCAGCGGGCCGAGCAGACGTACCGCATCCTCCAGGCGCGGGAGACGGCCTTCGTGCTGGTCGCGGCGCCGGAGCCGGACGCGGTCCGGGAGGCCGCCTACTTCGCCGGCCGGTTGCGGGAGGAGAAGATGCCGCTGGCCGGCCTGGTGCTCAACCGGGTGCACCGGCCCGCGGTGCCGGAGTTGGACGCCGAGCGGAGCCGGGCGGCCGCGGAGCGGCTGACCGACCTGGGTGGGCACGAGGCCACCGCCGACGTGCTGCGGGCGCACGCCGCGCTGGCCCGCCAGGCGGTACGCGAGCAGCAGGTGGCCGCGCGGTTCACCGAGGCGTTCCCGGCGGTGCCTTCGGTGTCGGTGACGGCGCAGCCCGCCGACGTGCACGACGTCGACGGGCTGCGGACGATCGGCGCGGCGATCAGCCGGCCGTGACCGGCGTCAATTGGCCGCGCTAACGAGGATCTTGTCCTTGCCGGCCTTGTCCTTGCTGTTCTTCTTCATCGCGGCCTCGAACATCTTGCGCCAGCTCGTCACCTGCGGGTGACGACGCAGCAGCGCCCGGCGTTCGCGTTCGGTCATGCCACCCCACACACCGAACTCGATCCGGTTGTCCAGCGCGTCAGCCAGGCACTCGTACCGAACTGGGCAACTCCGGCAGATCCGCTTCGCCACGTTCTGTTCGGCGCCCTGTACGAACAACGCGTCCGGGTCCCCGTTCTGACACGCCGCCAGCGACGGCCAGTCAGTGATCATGCCCATGTGTACACGTCCCCCCTTGCAGTACCTACCGACCTCGTTGCACGTCAGCCGGCAATTCCCCCCGATCGCCCGGCTCGCCTTCCCCAAGGCGGCACGAACGACATGTGGCGCTGTCGCCGCCCCCCATCATGCTCTGTAGTCGCCTGATTACGCAACGTTGTCGGCGAAATCCATCATTCCGGACACTCCCGGCTTCCCGGGCTCTCGACCGCCGCTTACCCCGCCGAGGTCGGCGAAAACGCTGCGCTGTCTCCTCTGGTCGGAGGAGACTCACGCCAGGTCACACGCAACCACGCACCGGGGGTCGTGCGTTTAGCACAACGAGGGCAGCGCGCGCAGGAAATGGGGAAAGAACGCCCCAGCGCCCCTCGTTCCCTACTCGCGTACTCTGTCGAGGTGACCTGGATGCGGAAACGTGACCACAATGTGCTGACCAACGCCGCATCGCTACTCGTATGTGGCCTGCTGGCCGGCGTGGTGGTCGCAGCGGCGGCCTTCCCCGCGGTGGCGATGTCCGGCTTGGCCGCCAAGGCCGGCGCCGAGACCTTCGGCGCCCTGCCCACGGAGCTGACGGTGGCCCGCGCGCCACAGATCAGCTACCTGCTGGCCTCGGACGGCAAGACACCGCTCGCGACGATGTACGACGAGAACCGGCGCGACGTGAAGCTCGCCGACATCTCGCCGTACATGCAGAAGGCCATCATCGCGGCCGAGGACCATGACTTCTACAAGCACAACGGCGTCGACATCAACGGTGTCGCCCGCGCCTTCGTGAACAACCAGAACGAAGGCGCCGGCCGGCAGGGCGCCTCAACGCTGACCATGCAGTACGTCCGGCTGGCCATCGCGTACTCGGCCACGCACCCGGCCGACGTGGTCGCGGCGACCGAGGACACCAGCGCCCGCAAGCTCCGCGAGATGCGGCTGGCCCTCCAGGTCGACGAGGAGTTCTCCAAGGACGAGATCCTCACCCGCTACCTCAACCTCGCCTCGTTCGGCAATGGCGCGTACGGCATCTACGCCGCCAGCCAGGTCTACTTTGGCAAGCCGCCGAGCAAGCTGACGATCGAGGAAGCAGCGCTGCTGGCCGGGATGGTGAAGGCGCCCACCACCAACGACCCGACCACCAAGGCGGGCTACCCCCTCGCGCTGAACCGACGCAACTACGTCATCCAGAACATGCTCGACATCAAGGCCATCAGCCAGCAGGAGGCCGACACGGCCAAGGCGACCAAGCTCGTGGTGAAGGACAAGCGCACCCCGAACGGCTGCGTCGCCGCCAACCTCAACAGCTGGGGCTTCTTCTGCGACTACTTCTACCGCTGGTGGATGCAGCAGGAGACGTTCGGCTCGACCTCGTACGACCGGGAGCGGCGGCTGAAGAGCGGCGGCTACACCATCGTGACCTCGCTCGAGGTTCAGGCGCAGAAGGGCGCGGACAAGGCGGTCCGCAAGGCCAAGAGCGAGAACAGCAAGGAAGCCGCCATGGTCGCGGTGGTCGAGCCCGGCAGCGGCCGGGTCCGGGCGCTCGCGGTCAACCGCCAGTTCAAGCTGGACGACCCGAAGAACCCGAAGAACAAGATCTCCAGCGATCCCGCGAAGAAGCGGAAGGGCATCCGGGGCAACTACCCGGCGACGGTCAACCCGCTGCTCACCGGCGGCGACGGCATCACCGGCTACCAGGCCGGCTCGACGTTCAAGATGTTCACCATCGTGGCGGCGCTGGAGAAGGGCATCCCCCTCAGCTACACCATCAACGCGCCGAAGCAGTTCAAGTCGGAATACATCATTGACAGCAGTAGCGACGCGGCCTGCCGCGGCACCCACTTCTACTGCCCCACCAACTCGACCGACAGCATGGCCGGCGTGCACAACATGTGGGGCGCGTTCGGCCGGTCGGTGAACACCTACTTCGTGCCACTCCAGCAGCAGGTCGGCGCGGAGAACGTGGTCAAGGCCGCCAAGAGGCTGGGCATCAACTTCCGGGCCCAGGAGGATCTGGACCTGGAGCGGGGGGCGCACCAGTGGGGCGCGTTCACCCTGGGCGTCTCGCAGACCACCCCGCTGGATCTTGCCAATGCCTACGCCACCCTGGCCGCGGACGGCAAATTCTGCGAGCCGATCCCCGTGCAGGAAATCCGGGACCCGGAGGGCAACAAGCTGGACATCGCCAACCCGCGCTGCGAGAAGCGGTTCAGCACCGAGGTGGCCCGTGCCGCTGTGGACGCGGCCCGTTGCCCGGTCGGTGACCGGTCGTCGTCCTCCAAGTGCACGGGAGCCACCGCGGGCAACGTGCGGAGGGATGTCGGTGCACCGGTGGCCGGCAAGTCCGGCACCACCGACTCGGAGAAGACCGCCTCCCTGGTCGCGATGACCAAGCAGTACGCGGTGGCCGGCATCATGGCCGACCCGGACTGGCCGCAGACCAACGTCAAGATGAAGCACGCCGAGAAGGACGGCATCAACCCGCCGGTGTGGGAGACGCTGCGGGACGCGATGAGAAACAAGCCCAAGATCCAGTTCGAGCCGCCGGGCCAGAAGATCTCCGAGGGTGACCAGCGCAACATCCCCAGCGTGAAGTGCGCGTCGGTGGACACCGCGAGGTCCCGGCTCAAGGACGCCGACTTCGAGCCAATCGTCTCCAGCACGAAGGTGACGTCGACGTGCCCGGCGGGCAGCGCCGCCGGCACCAGCCCGGACGGGCGCACCATCAAGGGTGGCGTGGTCACCATCGAGGTCAGCAGCGGCGGTGGCGCTCCTCCGCCGGGTGGCACCACCCCGGGCAACCCGAACCAGCCCGGCAACCCGCCTAATCGACCCGGCACGGGCCGCCCCGGCGGCTGAGCCGACGAGCGGACAAGCGAACGGGCGGGCACCCGAGGGTGCCCGCCCGTTCGCTTGTCCGAACTGCGTCTGCGGTGTCGGGACCGTGCTGGTCTGGGTGCCGCCGGGTTCAGAGGCCGAGCTGGCGGCGTACCTCAGCGGCCACCCGGCCACCCTCGGCCTGGCCGGCCACCGCGGCCTGGGCCGCCTTCATCGCCGGGCCCATCTGGGCCTTGCCGGTGAAGCCGCCCGCGGCGAGCGCCCCGGACACCAGCTCGGTCAGCTCGGCGTCCGAGAGCTGCTTGGGCAGGTAGCGGTCCAGCACCTCGCCCTCGGCGGTCTCCTTCGCGGCCTGCTCGGCGCGGCCGGCGTCGGCGAAGGCGGTGGCCGCCTCCCGGCGCTTCTTCGCCTCCTTGGTCAACACCGCGAGCACCTCGTCGTCGGTGAGCTCGCGCTTGGCCTTGCCGGCGACCTCGGCGGTGCCGACGGCGGCCAGGGCCATCCGCAGCGTGGAGGTGGTCAGCTCGTCGCGCGCCTTGAGGGCGGAACGCATGTCGGCGGTGAGGCGATCCTTCAGCGTGCTCATGGACGGTCAAACTACCCTGAACGGCATGCGAAAGCGCACACTATTCCGGCTCGCCGCCGGAACCGCCGCGGTCGGAGGGGCCACCCTCGCGTACGCGTCACTCGTCGAGCGCAACATGTTCACCCTGCGGCGGTACGACGTACCGATGCTGCCGACCGACGCGGAGCCGCTGCGCGTGCTGCACCTGTCGGACCTGCACATGATGCCGGACCAGGCGCGCAAGCAGCACTGGGTGGCGTCGCTGGCCGCCCTCGACCCGGACCTGGTCGTGGTGACCGGTGACAACATGGCGCACCCGGGCGCGGTGCCCGGGGTGCTGCGGGCGCTGCAACCGCTGCTGGACTACCCGGGCGCTTTCGTGTTCGGCTCCAACGACTACACCGGGCCGGTGTGGAAGAACCCGTTCACCTACTTCCTGCCGGACCGGGAGTACACCGAGGGCGTCGAGCTGCCCTACGAGGAGCTGCGCCAGGTGTTCACCGGCGCCGGCTGGTTGGACCTGAACAACGCCCGCACCATGCTCAAGGCTGGCGGCCGGCAGATCGACCTGGTGGGCGTGGACGACCCACACATCGAGCGCGACGACTACGGTGCGGTGGACGGCGCGGTCTCGTCCTCGGCAGACCTGTCCATCGCGCTGGCGCACTCCCCCGAACCGCGGGTGCTCGACCAGATGGCCGCGGACGGCTTCGGGCTGCTGCTGGCCGGGCACACCCACGGCGGGCAGGTCTGCGTACCGGGCGTCGGGGCGCTGGTGACCAACTGCGGGCTGCCCCGCTCGATGGCGCGGGGGCTGCACCGGTGGCCGGGCTCGGACTCCTGGCTGCACGTCTCCGCCGGCCTCGGCACCCACCCGACCGCCCCGGTCCGCTTCGCCTGCCCCCCGGAGGCGACCATCCTCACCCTGATCCCCCGCTAACCCGCCCCGGCGCGCCCGGTGCCGCGGCCCGGCCGCCCCGCGTCAAGATCCGCGCAACTTCAGGGAAACAGCTGCCTCACCGCGCCGCTAGACCACAACATCCCTGAAGTTGCGCGGATCTTGGCTGCTCCGGGCGGGGTCCGACCCTCGGGGGTACCGAGTTTGACCATCGGGGCGGGTGGGCTACTATTTGTCGGCACGCCTCGGGGTGTGGCGCAGCTTGGTAGCGCGCTTCGTTCGGGACGAAGAGGTCGTCGGTTCGAATCCGGCCACCCCGACCAGGTCAGAGGGCACATCCGATCCATGGATGTGCCCTCTAGTGCTTCCTGGGGACCAACTGAGTGATTATGCCTCAGCAGCCGGCGCGAAGATGCGATCCATGACAGCCGCGCCTTGAAGCAGCACGGGTCGGAGCTGATGACGGTAGATCAGGCTCACCCCACTGTCAGGCAGCAGCGACACGAAGCTGTGCCGCAGCTCACGAGGTGTCCAGGCAGCCGGATCGAGGCCAGCCAGGGTGACGACTCGGCGAAAGGCCCGACGGACGTTTGCCGTATCAAGGGCAATGCCGGCAGTCGGAAGCGAAGACCAGCCCCGAGCGGCTGCCAGTCCTTGCCGGCACAGGAGTCAGGTAGGTCCTCGAAACCGAGTCCCCCGCTGTGCGCAACACGATAATTTCGTGATATGGGCATCACCGGGGGCATAGCATGCTTTTTTCTGGTCGTCGTCATCGTGGCGGTCATCGCGTTCTGGGTGGTGCGGTACGGGTTGGGTCCGAAGAACCCACCGCCACCATCGGAGGTTCTAGAGCCGCCGCAGGACCCACGCGACCGTCGCTAATGCGGCGACCGACGAAAACCGGGCTTCCGAGTTTCAGCAGCAAGAACAATTGTCCTCGCCGGACGGGCAGACAACCAGGATGATCCACAGCCCCGACCGATCGGGGAGGGTGGTGGTTGCGGGACGGAGCCATCCCAGCCATCTGCCCAAGGAATGCCGGCGCGGTGCCGGCATGACGAAGCCCGCCGCGGCTCGACAACCCATCGGGACAGCCCGGACTGGAGGAAGGAATGGGCTGCGCTTACCGCGTGCGGTCGGTGAGTTGCTGGTAAACCTCGAACGCGTTGCGCTCGACACGGTTCGAAAGCAACATGCCGTCCTCGCGTACCGCCCAGACGGCCGTACCGGATATCTCGAGTGGCGCGCCGTCCGGGGCGGTTCCGAACACGCCGTTGTTGTTGCCCGTCAACCAGAAGATGGACGCCACGCGCGAACCGTCGTGGTTCTCGAACGACTCGATGATCTTGAAATCGAGATTGTCGATGACCGCGCTGAAGCCCCGCACCCACTCCTTGAAGCGGGCGCGCGACTCGACGCGCTTGCCACCGGAGATGAGGACGAAGTCCTCCACCACGAGCTCGTCGATGGCTTCGTAGTCCTGCGGCGCCTGCCAGACACGCGCCCAGAAGTTGTGCACGGCGTCGATACCGGAACGCTTGGTCACGCTGTTCAACCCTTCGCAACGGAAAGCCCGCAGACGCGCTGCGGGTATCAGGCAAGGCCGCACGCCAACGAGGGTCGGGAAGGTACGCCCGTACTTACCGTAGTCACCCGGCGACGCCTGGAGCCCCGGGATCCGGGGTTGAGTAGGACCGGACGAGGGAGAACGAGAGGGCTGGCGGATGATGCCGGCCCGCTGACCGGGGCGGCGTGGCGGCGACCGGGCCGGCGGTAGCGGAACGGGTTGATTCTCCGCGGCCCGTCGAGTGTTGCGGTAGAAGTCGAGTGAGCCGAACTCGGCTGGAGGTATTCAGTGATGCGGTCTTCGCCGTCGCGATCACGCTGCTCGCGCTGAACCTGTCGGTGGCCGGCCCGGGTCATGGCCCGCTCCTGCATCAAGTCGCGGACCACTGGTCTTCATTCGTCGCCTACCTGATCAGCTTCTCCACCATCGGGCTCATCTGGGTCAACCACCACGCCCTCATCGCGAACCTCGCCGTCGTCGACCGATCCTGGCCCTGCTCAACCTCATCCTGCTGCTGTTCGTCGTCCTCATCCCGGTAGACACGGCGACGGTGGCCAAGTACCTCACGCGGGGCGGGCAGGACGCCCAGGTGGCGGTGATTCTGTATGCGGCCGCCTTCCTGGGGATGGGGCTGAGCTTCGCCGTGATCTTCGAATGGACGTTGCGGCCCGGGCGGCTCCAGCAGCCAGTGCCGGAGCGGACCCGTTGGAAGGTGCGGCTGCGATTTGGCGCAGCGTCGGTCCTGTATCTGGCCGCGATCGCCGTCGCCTTCGTCAGCCCGCCGGTGGCACTGGTCATCGTCGCCGCCGTCCCCGTCTACTACATCTTCGAACGCGCCCCGGCGCTCGGCTCCCCCGCAGGCGCTCGGCAGCAATGAGCCGCTGCTGAGCGAGGGTCCAACCCGGAGGTCGTCGAGCGTCTCCACCGGAACACCGGCAGGACGCTTTGCTGACTAGCATCGACCGTGATGGAGCTGCTGGAGCGCACGGAAGCGCTCGCCACCCTGGACAGGCTGCTGGCCTTCCCCGGCGGCGCGATCGCGCTCGTCGCAGGCGAGGCGGGTGCCGGCAAGTCCGTCCTGGTCAGCAGGTTCGCGGCGACGGCCGCGCCCCGCGCCCGGGTGCTCTGGGGCAGCTGTGACCCGCTGCTGACGCCGCGGGCACTCGGCCCACTGCACGACATCGCCCGTCAGGTCCGCGGCGTACTCGCGGAGCGACTGACCGCGCTGCACGCGGCGGCGGAGGCCGAACGCCGCGGCGCGGTGTTCGACGCGCTGCTCGACGAGCTCACCGACCCCCGGCCCGGGCGCCCGACGGTGATGGTGGTGGAGGACGCGCACTGGGCGGACGGGGCGACTCTGGACCTGATCGCGTACCTGGGGCGACGGCTGGCACGCCACCCGGCGCTGCTGGTGCTCACCCTGCGCGACGACGAGGTCGGGGCGGAGCATCCGCTGCACGGTGTGCTCGCCGGCCTGCCCCGGCCGCTGGTCCACCGGCTGCCGCTGCCCGCCCTGTCCACGGACGCCGTCGCGGCGTTGGCCCGCCGCGCCGGCCGCGCCCCGGCCGGGTTGTACCAGGTCACCGGGGGTAACCCGCTGCTGGTCACCGAGGTGCTGGCCGCGACCGGTCCGGGTGTGCCGCCGACCGTACGCGACCTGGTGCTGGCCCGGCTGGCCGCGCTGTCGCCGCCAGCGCGGGAGGTCGCCGCCCAGGTCTCGGTGGTGCCGTCCCGGGCCGAGCCGTACCTGCTGGACGATCACCCGCCGGCCGCCGTGCAGGAGTGCCTGGACCGGGGCGTGCTGGTGCCGGCGGGCAACGCGGTGGCCTTCCGGCACGAACTGCTGGGCCGGGCGGTGCGGGAGTCACTGTCTCCGGTGCGCCGGGCCGCACTGCACGCCGCCGTGCTGGCCCGGCTCACCCCGCGGGCCGACGTCGACGCCGCCCGGCTGGTGCACCACGCGCACCACGCCGACGATCCCACGGCGGTGCTGCGCTGGGCGCCCGTGGCGGCACTGCGCGCGAGCCGGGCGGGTGCGCACCGGCAGGCGGCCGACCACTACACCGTCGCGCTCCCGCACGCCGCGAATCTGCCGCCGGCACGCCGTGCCGACCTGCTGGAGGCGTACGCGACCGCCGCCTATCTCGCCGGGCTGGGCGCGCAGGCGCTCGCCGCGTGGCGGGACGCGCTGGCCCTGCGGGAGGCCGAGGGCGATCCGCTGCGCATCGGCAACAACCTGCGGTGGGTGTCCCGGCTCTGCTGGTGGACCGGGGACAGCACGGCAGCCCGGGCGGCGGGCACCCGCGCGGTCCAGGTGCTGGAGTCCGCGCCCCCCGGCGTGCAGTTGGCCATGGCGTACAGCAACATGTCGCAGCTGCTCATGCTCGGCGACGACAACGACCGGGCCATCGACTGGGGTGGCCGGGCCCGGGAGCTGGCCCGGCGGCTCGGCGACGTGGAGACCGAGGCCCACGCCCTGGTCAACGTCGGCTCGGCGCGCCTTCAGCGCGGCGATGTCGCCGGGGTCATCGAACTCGAACGTGGGCACGCGCTGGCCGCCGCCCACCACCTCGACGACCACGCGGCCCGCGCGCTGGTCAATCTCGCCACCATGTCGGTGGACTGGCACCGGTTGGCGCCGGCCGCCGAGGCGCTCGACCGCGCGCTGCGCTTCACCACCATTCGGGACCTCGACGGGTACTCCCGCCATCTGCTCGGCTACCGGGCCCGGCTGCGGCTGGCCACCGGGGACTGGTCCGGCGCCCGCGCCGACGCCGAGCAGGCGTTGACCGGCACCGAGCAGCCCGGAGGGAGTCTGGCCCCGGCGCTGGTCACGCTGAGCCGGCTCGACGCCCGGTGCGGCGGCACGGCCGGGCCACCACACCTGGACAGCGCTACCCGCTGGGCCGTGCAGAGCCAGGAACTCCAGTTCGTCGTGCCGGTGGCCGCGGCCCTGGCGGAACGGCACTGGCTGGCCGGCGAGCCGACACGAACAGTCGCCGAGCTGCGCCGCGCCCATCGGCTCGCGGTCGAGGCGGGCCAACCGTGGTTCGCCGGCGAGCTGGCGTACTGGCTGTGGCGGGCCGGGGAGCCGGTCGGGGACACCGGCACGCTGGCGTCGCCGTACCGGCGGCTGATCGAGGGCGACTGGGCCGGTGCGGCCGAGGAGTGGCGCCAGCTCGGCTGCCCGTACACCCGGGCGGAGGCGCTGGCCTGCGGCGACGACGCCGCGGCCGGCGAAGCGCTGCGGATCCTGGCCGGGCTGGGTGCGGTCGCCGTGGCCCGGCGGGTCCGGGCCGAGCTGCGCGGACGCGGGACAGCCCGGGTACCACGGGGGCCGCGCCCGGCGACGGCCGCACACCCGGCGGGCCTGACCGCCCGGCAGCGGGAGGTGCTCGCGCTGCTGGCCGAGGGGCTGAGCAACGCCGAGATCGCGGCCCGGCTCTCGCTCTCCACCCGGACCGTCGGTCACCACGTGTCGGCGGTGCTGGACAAACTCGCGGTGCCCAGCCGAGGTCAGGCGGTCGCGGCGGCCCGCCGGCGGGGCCTGGTGCCCCCAACATAGGTGTTTCTGCCGATCCCCCTGGGCAGCGCGGCACCTAGCGTCGGTGGCACAACGATCCGTCCGAGGGGGGCAACATGACCACCGCACTCGATCTCAACGCCGTGAAGGCACGCCAGCAGGTGACCTGGGCCAGCGGCGACTACGGCGCGGTCGCCGCACTCATCCACCCGATCGCCGAGTGGCTGGTGGCGGCGGCCGACCTGCCGGCTGGCGCCCGGGTGCTGGACGTGGCGACCGGCACCGGCAACGCCGCCATCGCCGCCGCGCGCTGCGGCTGCGTGGTGACCGGCGTCGACTACGTACCCGAACTCCTGGAGCGCGGCCACGCCCGGGCGGCGGCGGAGCGGCTGCCGGTCACCTTCGTGACCGGCGACGCGGAGCGGCTGGCGTACCCCGACGGTTCCTTCGACGCGGTGCTCTCCGTCGTCGGCGTGATGTTCGCGCCGGACCAGGAACGGGCCGCGGCGGAGCTGGTCCGGGTCTGCCGACCCGGCGGCACGGTGGCGTTGGCGTCGTGGACGCCCCAGGGGTTCATCGGCGACCTGTTCCGCACGGTCGGGCGGCACGTGCCGCCGCCGGCCGGGCTACGCCCGCCGGTCCAGTGGGGCGACGAGGGCCGGCTCCGCGAGCTGCTGGGCGGGTCCGTGGGCGAACTGCGGGCGATACGCCGTGAGTTCGTCTTCCGGTTCCGCACTCCGGAGGAGTTCGCCGACTTCTTCCGGGCCAACTACGGCCCGACGCTAAAGGCGTTCGAGGCGCTGCCCGAGGAGCGACGACCGCAACTGCACGCCGACCTGATCGAGCTGGCCCGGACGAACAACCGCGCCAGCGACGGCACGGTACGGATCCCGGCGGAGTACCTGGAGGTGGTGGCGCAGCGGACGCCCGAGCCGGCATGACCCGGGGAGCGCACCGGGCGTGGCGTCAGTCCTGCCGTTCGGTGCGCTCGATCTCGGCGAACGCGGCGGCCAGGTAGCCGTCGAGCGGCCGGCCGGCGGCCGACACCAGGTCGGCGACGAGCAGCGGGGCGTGCCGGGCGATCGCCTCCGGGCCCGGCGGGTTGTCGTCGTCGCCCGGGTCGTACACACCGAGCGCCCCGGCGAGCAGCACCAGCACCACGTGCGGGTCGATCTCCGGAAGCCAGCCGGCGGCCGAGCGAACGCAGGTCTCCAGCACCTGGCGGACGTCGTTGCCGTCCAGCCCGTCCGGATGTGTCTCCTCCATCAGCAGCCGGACCGCCGCGCCGAGCACCAAGCCGGACCGGTCGGCACCGGTGAGCCGCTCCACGGCCGCCGCGTACGCCGTGGGGTCGCGCTGCTGTGCGGCGGCGACGGCCTCGCCGGCGGCGACGGCGATCTCACGGGCCGGTGCGGGTAGATGTCGCCAGGTCACGCTCACCGGGCCAGCATGGCAGAGCGCACCGACAGCCGGCGCGCGCACCGACCGGGCGGGACGGGCCGCGTCGTGGGATCCGTCACGGACCGGCGACGGGCGCGCGGGGGCCGCGGTAATCGGGTCGCCAATCGTCACACCCGGCGAAGAGAATGCCGGACATGCTGCGTCGCTCCCTCCCCCGCCGTTCGGAAGCTCGCCGGCTCCTCATCGGCACCCTGCTGTCGGCGATCGGGCGCGGGCTGACCCTGCCGTTCCTGTTCATCTACCTGACCGACGTGCGCGGGCTCACCGACACCCGCGCCGGCCTGGTGATCGGCTGGTACGGCGCGGTCACCCTGGCACTGTCGCCGCTGGGCGGGACGCTGATCGACCGGTTCGGCGCCCGCCGGGTCGTGGTCCCGTGCCTGCTGATCGAGGCGGTGGGCACCGGCTCGCTGGCGCTGGTCCACTCGACCGATTCGGCCCTGCTGGTGATGACGGTGGTCGCCATCGGCAGCTCGGCGATCTGGTCCGGGCAGAACACGATCCTCGCCTCGCTCACCGACGACGACGAGCGGCAGCGCGTCTTCGGGCTGAACTTCGCCCTGCTCAACCTCGGCATCGGTATCGGCGGCATGACCTCCGGCGCGATCATCGACACGGCCCGACCCGCCACGTTCCAGGTGATCTACCTGCTGGACGCGGTCAGCTACCTGATGCCGGCGCTGATCCTGCTCACCCTGCCGGGCGTCGGCCACCGGCTCGGCCAGCGTCGGTCCGGCGACGAGCCGTCGCCCGGCGGCTACCTGACCGTGCTCCGCGACCGCCCGTTCCGCCGGCTGGTGATCTTCGGCCTGGTCCTCACCACCTGCGGGTACGCCCAGATCGAGGTGGGCTTCGCCGCGTACGCCGTGCGGGTCGCCGAGGTCAACCCCCGGGTGGTGGCCTGGGCGCTCGCGGCCAACACCGTGATGATCGTGCTCGCCCAGCTGCTGGTGATCCGCCGGATCGAGGGGCGGAGCCGCACCGGTGCGCTCGCGGTGGTCGGCGCCGTGTTCGCCACCGCCTGGTTGGTCCTCGGCGCGGCTGGCCTGGTCAGCACCGAAAGCGCCCTGGTGGCCGCCCTGTGCGTGGTGGCCTGCTCGGCGATCTTCGGCTTCGGCGAGACGATGCTGTCGCCGGTAATGCCGGCGCTGACCAACGCCCTGGCCACCGACGAACTGCGCGGCCGGTACAACGCGATGAGTTCGATGATCTTCGGAGTCAGTGGCGTGATCGGTCCGGTGACGGCCGGCCCGCTCATCGGCGCGGCCAACGGCATGGTCTGGGTGGCCGTCGTGGTCGGCGGCTGCCTGGTCGCCTCGCTCGTGGCGCTCTCCCTGCGCCGGCTGCTCACCGCCGAGCAGGACGGTCGGGTGACGACCGGCTCGACCTCCCCCGAGCCGGCACCCGCCCACGCCTGAGCCCGGCCGGTCCGGCCCGGCCCGGCAAGACCTTGCTCGATCCTGGATCCAGTGGCATCGACGACAAGGGGCACAGAGGCCACTACTTCCATGTTCGAGTGTGATCATGGGACGTCGCCGGAGCAGCGCGCCCGGCCGGGTGGCGCGTGGTGTTGGCATCCCGCCGGTGGCGCGGCGTTTGCTGGGACGGGTCGGGCCCCGGAGCGGGTGCTCCGGGGCCCGATCGTCGCGGGGTCGTCCGTCAGGCGGCGGGGACCTCGGCGGTGGTGCGGATCCGGTCCAGCGCCGGAGCGGAGACCGGCGACTGCGCCGTCAGGTACGCCACGAACGCGTCCAGGTCGATCATGCCGGTGACCAGGTTCGTGCCCGCGGTGAGCGCGCTGAACCCGTCGCCGCCGCCGGCCAGGAAGTTGTTCACCGTGATCCGGTAGGTGGCGGCGGGGTCAACGGCGGTGCCGCCGATGGTGAGGCTGCCCGGGACCACGCGGGTGCCGGCGCACGGGTTGGCCGCGGTCGCGGTGGTGCCGTTCAGGTCGACCACGTAGCGCAGGGTCGAGGACGGGTAGAGCGTCCGCCCGGTGACGAACTGCTGCTCCAGTACGCAGTAGAGCTGCGCGCCGGTCAGGTCGAGCGTCACCAGGTTGTTGGCGAACGGCTGCACCGTGAACGCCTCCCCGTAGGTGACGGGTCCGGCGTCCAGGCCGGCCCGGACCCCGCCCGGGTTCATGAGAGCGGCGACGGCGTTTTGCTCGTCGTCGGTGGCGGCCAGCTGAGCGTCCGCGATCAGGTTGCCCAGCGGCGACTCGCCGCACGAGTTCGGCACCTGGGGCGAGCAGGTGGCGAGCAGGTTCTCCTGGGTCGTCCCGATCGCGGTGGTGGTCACGCCGACCTGGCGGTCGGCGACCGGGCCGAGCACGGTCTTGTAGCGGTCGATCAGCTCGGTCTGCTTCGGGTCCTTCGCCACGTCGCGGCTGACCACGACGTTGTTCGCGGCGGCGGAGAGCACGTCCCCGCTCCGACGGTCGATCTTGAGGTCGATGTCGGTGACCAGGCGACCGAACGAGCTGGCGCTGGTGACCAGCTTGCCGTTGATGTCGCAGTTGTACGCCTGGTGGGTGTGCCCGCTGACCACCACGTCGATCGACGGGTCCATCCGGTTGGCGATGTCCACGATGGGGCCGGTCATGCCGACGCAGTCGTTGATGCCGCCGGTCGCGGCCTGGGCGCCACCCTCGTGCAGCAGCACGACGATCGTCTCCACGCCCTTGGCGCGCAGCTCGCGGGCGTACCGGTTGGCGGTGAGCGCCTCGTCGGCGAAGGTGAGCCCGGCGACGCCCTGCTGGCTGACGATCTGCGGGGTGCCCTCCAGGGTCATCCCGATGAAGCCGACCTTGACGCCCTGCACCTTGTGGATCGCGTACGGCGCCATCAGCGGCTTGCCGGTCGCGGTCGTGAAGGCGTTCGCGGACAGGTACTGGAAGCTGGCGCCCCGGTACGGGGTGCCGTCGGCGCAGCCGTCCACCGGGTGGCAGCCGCCGTTCTGGATCCGCAGCAGCTCGGCGGCGCCCTCGTCGAACTCGTGGTTGCCGACGCTGGCGTAGTCCAGGCCGGCCATGCTCAGTGCTTCGATGGTCGGCTCGTCGTGGAACGCCGCGGAGAGCAGCGGGGACGCGCCGATCAGGTCGCCGGCGGCGACCGTGATGGTGTTCTGCTTCTTGGCGGCGGCGCGCAGCTCGGCCAGGTGGGTCGCCAGGAACTCGACGCCGCCCGCGGCCTGCCCGGCGATGGTGCCGCTGGTCCCGGTCGGCGGTTCGAGGTTGCCGTGGAAGTCGTTGAGGGCCAGCAGGGTGACGTCGACCGGCTTCGGTCCCGCCTCTGCCTGCTCGGGAGTGGTGGCGACCGCGCCGAACGCGGCCAGCGCGAGTGCGGTCAGGCCGACGGCGGCCCGACGCATCCCGGGGATGGACATGGAACTCCTCGTGAGAATCGGCGTGTGCGGTGCCCGGACTGTGGGTCGACCGGGCCGCCGACCGACGCCGTCGGAAGGGTCGATCGCGGATGCCGGCGGTTGGGATCGCCGCCCGCCCGGACAGCCTCTCATTCAGACGCCCACCGGTCGACCCGGGCAGCACATCAGAGCTGCGGATACACCGGACGGCCCGGGGGCGGCGGCCGATCGGGCCGACCTGACCGTCGGTTGACGGCAGTCCGACGGACATGGTCGGACGAGTGGTCCAGAAAGGACGCGATCAGCGTGCCGCGGCGGTCAGCCGGCGGCGAGCGCCTCCGTGACCAGCGCCACGACGGCGTCGGGCGGCCAGCCGTCCGCGACCCCGGGGCGCTGCGCCAGGTAGCCGGCGATCCGTTCGGCCGGCCAGCCGTGCGACTCGTGCAGCCCTCGGGCGATCATGCCGAGGTAGACCGGCGCCGGCGGCCGGCAGCGCACGGCGGACGCCGGCTCCGGCGCGGTGAAGGTGAGCATCGGGGCCTCCGCGCGGTGGCCCGGGCAGACCAGCGTCTCGTAACGCCCCGGGCCGAGCGTGGCCCGTCCGTCGGCGACGGCCGCGTCGATCGCCGCGCCGGTCGCCGCGATCAGGTCGGCGTGACCTGCTGGTCGGTACATCTCCTGCGCCGCGATGTCGGTGAACTGTTCGAGGGTGACCAGGTAGGCGCGGGCAGCGGCGACGCCCGGCAGCTGCGGGTCGTAGAACGCCATCCCGCCGGTCCAGGCGCCGGACTCGCCAGCGAAGTAGATGCCGCCGGGCAGCGACACCGGCACCGACCGGCTCGGTGGACGGCGGTCCCGGCAGCCCGGGTAGGTTCGCCGCCCACCGGGCGGGCAGCCGCCGCCGATGTACCACGCCAGCCGGGCGGCGCGCATGTTCGAGCCGTACGCGACGTACCAGACCAGCCGCTCCTCGGTGTCGGCCACGACGGGCGGCGTCCTCAGAAGCCGCACGTCTGGCCGGCGGAGTGGCTGACCTGCGCCGTGTGCGTCACGCAGCCGCCCGGCTCGACCGCGTGCAGCAGGAAGGCCGTCGGCTCGGCGACCCAGCCGATCAGCTCGTCGGCGCTCATGGTGAGCGTGCTCTGTCGCCAGGTGCTGGGCGCCACGGTGAGCACGGTGCCGGCGTACCCCGTGGCGACCGGGCGGTGCAGGTGCCCGGCGGCGACCCGCACGACGTGCCGGTGCCGGCCGATCACCTCGGCCAGCGCGTCGCCGTCGGCGAGCCGGATGGCGTCGGCCGCCGGGATGCCGACCGCGACCGGCGGGTGGTGCAGGCAGACCACCGCGGGCACCTCGGGCCGCCCGGCCAGCACGCCGTCGAGCCAGCCGAGCTGCTCCTCGCCGAGCTGGCCGCCGTCGCTGCCGGGGATGAGCGAATCGAGCACCACGACGGTCGCCGCCTCATGGACGACGTGGTAGTAGGCGGAGAACCCGCCGCCGAGCCAGGGCGTACCGCCGAAGGCGTCGAGCAGGGACTCCCGGTCGTCGTGATTGCCGGCGACCAGGTGCACCGGCAGCGGGAACCGGCCGATCAGCTCGCGCAGCGCGGCGTACTCGTCGGGCCGGCCATGGTCGACCAGGTCCCCGGTGATCACCACGCAGTCCGGTCGGGGCCGCAGCGCCAGCACCCGGCCGAGCGCGCGGTGCAGCCCGGCGGCCGGCTCGGCGGCGAGTATGCCGGTGGTCAAATGGGGGTCACTGAGCTGGGCGATGAGCATGGGCTCGCCTCCTCGGTGCCGGAAGCTCCACGCTATCGCCGGCCGACGCCGTCCGGGGACCGCGTCGCCCACAGGCTGCGTCCACAGGCTGTGGATGGCACATGTGTACGAAGCCCGGCCGACCCCGAGCGGCCGTGAGTACGCTTGATCGTGCGGCTTGGCGCCGGCCGGCCCCTCCCCTACCTGGAACGACGTGCGAGTGGATCATCAGCGAGTCATCCGTGACGTCACCGTCCGCCTGCCGATGGCGTCGAGCGCGCAAGAGGCCTGCCGGTGGACGGTCACCGCGCTGTCCCGCTACACCCCGGCGACCATCTCCGTGCTGCTCCAGGTCCACGACCGGCTGCGCTGCGTCGCGGCGACCGGCGCCTGGCAGGTCTTCGCCACCGTGCCGCCGGGGACCGGGATCGTCGGCCGGGTGTACGAGACCGGCACCGCGGCCGTCGTCCCGGACGTCACCGCCGACCCGGACTACCTGCCGGTACGCCCGGACGTGACCGCGGAGCTGTGCGTACCGGTGCTGGATCCGTCGGGCCGGCCGCTCGGCGTGCTCGACCTGCAGTGGAGCGGGCCGGTCGACCTGGAGCCGTGGCGGGAGACCGCGCAGCGGCTGGCCGCCCGGCTCGGCGCGCGGATCATCGCGCTCGGCGGCCCGCCAGCGGAGAGCCGCAGCGAGAAGTTGCTCCGGCACGCCGCCGCCGTCTCCTCCGCGCCGACCGAATGGGATCTGATGGGCGCGGCGAGCTGCGCCGCTCGGGAGGTCTCCACCCTGTCCACGGCGGTGCTGCTGATCGCCGGCCCAGAGGGTGCCCTGCTGGGGCCGTCGCCGCTGGTCCCGGGCGAGCTGGAGACCCGGATCCGCGCCGAGCTGACGGAGGCGGGTCCGACCGCACTCGGTCGGATGGTCGACCGGGCGCACCGGTACGGCGCCGGATACACCCTGGGCGAGGCGGGTCAGCCCCCGACCGAGGACTACCGGCCGTTGACCCGGGCCGGGGTGCGCACGCTCGTCGCCGTCCCCGTCGGGCCGGCGGACGCGGGCGGGGTGCTGCTCGTCGCCGACGAGCGGCTGCTGCGCCCCGACCCGACCACGGTCAGCCTGATGGAACTGCTCGCCGGGCAGGCCTGGACCAGCCTGGACCGGCTGCGCACGCTGGCCCGGCTGCGGGAACAGGCCAGCTCCGACCCGCTGACCGGGCTGCGACACACCGGCCCGTTCGGGCAGCGGATCGCGGCAGCCACCCCTGGCCGTACGGCCCTGCTCGCGATCGACGTGGACGGTTTCAAAACCGTCAACGACACGTACGGCCACCAGGCCGGCGACCGGGTGCTGGTCGGGCTGGCCCGGGCGCTGGAGGGGGCGCTGCGGCACGGCGACGAGCTGTACCGGATCGGCGGCGACGAGTTCGTCGCGGTGATCGAGGTGAGCCGCCCGGAGGAGGCGGTCCGGATCGCCGAGCGGCTGACCGAGGCGGCTCGGCGCACCGGCCGCACGATCAGCGTGGGTGTCGCGCTGCCCCGCCCCGGTGAGTCTCCCGATCTCACCCTCCGCCGCGCCGACCAGGCCCTCTACGCCGTCAAGCGCCAGGGCCGCGACGGCGTCCACCTGTCCGCCGCCTAACCCCGCCCCGCCCCTCCCGCGCCCCGCGCCCTCTCGCGCGCGTCTCCCGCCCCAGCCCGCGTCGATCTAGGGCATATCGCTGCGTCAGGAGATCAACTCGCGACGATGTGCCCTAGATCAACGGGGCTGGGCGGGGAGAGGGCGGCGCGGGGGTTAGGCGGTCAGGTCCTTGGCCAGGAGTTCGGCGATCTGGGCGGTGTTCAGGGCGGAGCCCTTGCGCAGGTTGTCGCCGGTGATGAAGAGGTCGAGGGCGCGCGGGTCGTCGAGGGCGCGGCGGATCCGGCCGACCCAGGACGGGTCGGTGCCGACCGCGTCGATCGGCATCGGGAACTCACCCGCGGAGGGGTCGTCGACCAGGATCACTCCGGGGGCGTTGCGCAGCACCTGGCGGGCGCCTTCGGCGTCCACCTCGGTGGCGAAGACCGCGTGCACGGCCACCGAGTGGCCGGTCACCACCGGCACCCGGACGCAGGTGGCAGAGACCTTCAGGTCGGGCAGGCCGAGGATCTTCCGCGATTCGTTGCGGAGCTTCAGCTCCTCGGACGACCAGCCGCCGTCGGCGGGTGAGCCGGCCCAGGGCACCACGTTGAGCGCCAGTGGCGCCGGGAACGGCCCCAGGTCGTCGCCGACCGCCTGCCGCACGTCGCCGGTCCGCGAGCCGAGCCCGCGGCCTCCGGCGACCTTGGCGAGCTGGTCGTGCAGGATCTCCACGCCGGCCTGGCCGGACCCGGACACCGCCTGGTAGGAGGCGAGCACCAATTCCCGCAGGCCGTACTCGCGGTGCAGCGGGGCGACCGCCACGATCATCGCGAGGGTGGTGCAGTTGGCGTTCGCGATGATGCCCCGGGGCCGGTTGCGGACCTGCTCCGGGTTGATCTCCGGGACCACCAGCGGAACGTCCCGGTCCATGCGGAAGGCACCGGAGTTGTCGACCACGATCGCGCCACGGCCGACGGCGACCGGCGCCCACTCGGCGGAGACCTCGTCGGGTACGTCGAACATCGCCACGTCGACGCCGTCGAACGCCTCCGGGGTCAGCGCCTGGACGACGAGTTCCTCGCCCCGGCAGCGCACCCGCCGCCCGACCGAACGCTCCGAGGCGAGCAGCCGGATCTCGCCCCAGACGTTGCGACGCCCGGTG
This sequence comes from Micromonospora cremea, assembly GCF_900143515.1. Lineage (NCBI taxonomy): Bacteria > Bacillati > Actinomycetota > Actinomycetes > Micromonosporales > Micromonosporaceae > Micromonospora > Micromonospora cremea. Next base: position 1,837,031 of record NZ_FSQT01000002.1, read on the forward strand.
AGCAGCTCACACATCACGGTGCCGACGGCACCGGTCGCTCCGACCACGGCGAGGGTGGGCAGCGCCGTCATCGGCGCTACCTACCCGTCCCCGCGTAGACCACGGCTTCGGTGTCGCCACCCAGCTCGAACGCGTCGTGGATGGCGCGGACCGCGGCGTCGAGGTCGGTGTCCCGGCAGACCACGGAGACCCGGATCTCGGAGGTGGAGATCATCTCGATGTTGACCCCGGCCGCGCCGAGGGCGGCGAAGAAGCCGGCGGCCACACCGGGGTGCGAGCGCATGCCGGCGCCGATCAGCGAGACCTTGCCGACGTGGTCGTCGTAGAGCAGGCCCTTGAACTTGACCGACTCCTGGATCTTGCTGAGCGCGGCCATCGCGGTCGGGCCGTCGGTCTTGGGCAGGGTGAACGAGATGTCCGTCCGGCCGGTGCCCTCGGTGGAGACGTTCTGCACGATCATGTCGATGTTGATCTCGGCGCCGGCGACCGTGTCGAAGATCCGCGCGGCGGCACCCGGCTCGTCGGGCACCCCGACGATCGTGATCTTGGCCTCGCTGCGGTCGTGCGCGACCCCGGTGATCAGTGCCTGCTCCACGGAAAGGTCCTCCATCGATCCGGTGACCATCGTGCCGGTGTTGGTCGAGTATGACGAACGGACGTGGATCGGCAACCCCGCACGCCGGGCGTACTCCACGCTACGCAGGTGCAGGACCTTCGCGCCGCACGCGGCCAGCTCCAGCATCTCCTCGTACGTGATCTGCCGGATGTGCCGGGCGTTGGGCACGATCCGCGGGTCGGCGGTGAAGATGCCGTCGACGTCGGTGTAGATCTCGCAGACGTCGGCGTGCAGCGCGGCGGCGAGCGCGACAGCCGTGGTGTCGGAACCGCCCCGGCCCAGCGTGGTCACGTCCTTGGTGTCCTGCGAGACGCCCTGGAAGCCAGCCACGATGACCACCGAGCCCTCGTCGAGCGCGCCCTTGAGCCGCCCGGGGGTGACGTCGATGATCCGTGCGCGGCCGTGCACCGAGGTGGTGATCACGCCGGCCTGCGAGCCGGTGAACGAGCGTGCCTCGTACCCCAGGTTGTGGATGGCCATGGCCAGCAGCGCCATGGAGATCCGCTCCCCGGCGGTGAGCAGCATGTCCAGCTCGCGGCCCGGTGGCAGCGGGCTGACCTGGTTGGCCAGGTCGAGCAGCTCGTCGGTGGTGTCCCCCATCGCCGAGACCACCACCACCACGTCGTCGCCGGCCTTGCGGGCGGCGACGATGCGCTCGGCCACCCGCTTGATGCGCTCGGCATTGCCGACGGAGGACCCGCCGTACTTCTGCACCACGAGTGCCACGACGGTGCACTCCCTCCCAGTGACCCTGAGCGTGCCGACGCCGCCGGAACCGGGGCCGGCGGCGCGTGTCAGACCCTTTGAGGGTATCCGGCGGGTCGCGGCGCCGGGTCGGGTGATCCCACCATCCGGCCCGACCGGACCCGGGGGCAGCGCGGGCGGCCAGGTCCGCGGGGTCGGGCGGTACGCCGGGGTGCTCGGGCCCGACACGCCGGGGCGAGCCGGGTACGGGGCGGCCCCCGCCGGCCGCCGGCACCCACCAGAATGGGCCGGTGCCCGTCCTCATCCGCTCGGCCTGCCGCGTGCTCGGGCCGCTCGTGTTCGCCCTTCCGGCGCTCCTGGTCGCCTGCACCAGCGAGCAGCCATCGACCCCGCCACCGACCGATCCGGGACCAGTGGAGGTCGACGCGACCCGGGACGAGTTGGCCGCGCTCGCCGCTGCGGCCCAGGACCGCCACCTGGTGGCGCAGTACGCGTTCAGCCAGGCCGGTCAACCGGATCGCACCATCGTGTTCACCAGCGCGAACGACGGCAGCTGGCGGGTGGACGTGCCGGGTGGCGCGCTGGGGGGCACCGCCGACGTCTCGCTGGCCGCCACCGCCGACGGGCTCTTCCAGTGCGCCCTGCCGTCGGCCGGGCGGCCGGAGCCGACGCGCTGCGTACGCCTCGGCGAGCGTGATGACGCGCTCCCGCGCCGGCTGGACCCCCGGATCCAGCACCCGCTCACCGACTGGCTGGACGTGCTCACCGACCGCCGCGCGCCGCTCGCGGTCGCCCCGGCCGACACGCCCAAGGGCCTCACCGGCACCTGCTACTCGGTGGACTCCACCAACGCCTCGCTCAACGCCCCGTTGGACGTCGGCATCTACTGCTACGACCGGGACGGCACGCCGACCGGTGTCCGGACGGCGACCGGGACGTTGAAGCTCGCCGCCCCACCCGGCCCGGCGCCGGCGACCGTGCAGCTGGCCGGGCCGGTGGTGGTGGACGGGGAGCCGCTCGACACCGCAGCTCCGCCGACACCCGACCCGTCCAGCAGCCCGAGCGCGGGAACGCCCTGATCTTCATCCCGTTACGGGTGCCATTGCCCACATTTAGATCCCCCCGCGCTGGGGGGCGAATCACCCATACAGGACGATCCTCGTATGACCGACCTCACCCCACTGCTCGCCTACCGCTGGAGCCCGCTGGCCTTCGACCCCACCGAGGAACTGTGCGAGGCCGAGGCGGTCTCGCTGCTGGAGGCGGCCCGCTGGGCGCCGTCCCTGGGCAACCGCCAGCCCTGGCGGTTCACTCTCGGTCACCGTGACGACGAGACCTGGAAGCGGATCCTGGTCAACCTGCCCGAACACGACCAGCGCTGGGCCCACCGGGCCGCCGCGCTCCTGCTCGCCGCGCACGTCGACACCGACACCGGGCCGGACGCCGCACCTGCGGACGGGGTCGCGTACGACCTGGGGCAGGCGGTCGCCCACCTCACTGTGCAGGCCACCGCACTCGGGCTGCACGTGCGCCAGGTGCTGACCGTGGACCGCGTCGGCCTCGCCGCGGACCTGCAACTGCCGCCCGGCGTGCGGCCGTACGCGGTGGTCGCCGTCGGGAAGCTCGGCGACCCGCTCAGTCTCCCGGCCGACCTGGTCGCCGAGGAAACCGGCCTACGCCGTCGCCGACCCCTGGCCGACCTGCTGCTCAGCTGACCGGCGCCCGGGTCGGCGATCAATGTGCGCGTGAAGTCCGTCCCACAGTCCGGACCGACCTTCCCACACCTGATCCCATCACGTAGGGTCACCCTGTCATGTGGCAGGCGCACCTCCTCCTTGGTCGCCGCGACGAGGCCTGACGGCCGGCACCTCGTCGCGGAGTCGGACCGCGCCGCCCATCAGCACGCAGCACACCTCGGCCCGCCGGGCAACGACGCACCGGCAGTGACGCCGACTCCGTCCGATTGCTGAACGCCACGTGACCACGGGAGCACTCCGCCATGGCTCAACCAGCCGGCACCACCGACGCTGATACCGATCCGATCGCCCGGCAACGCCCGAGCCGGATGCCGTACCACCGCTACCAGCCCTACCGCGAGCAGTTCCGGGTCGACCTGCCGGACCGCAGCTGGCCCACCCGGCACATCGACGCCGCTCCACGCTGGTGCGCGGTGGACCTGCGGGACGGCAACCAGGCGCTGATCGATCCGATGTCGCCCGAGCGCAAGCGCCGGATGTTCCAGCTGCTGGTCCAGATGGGCTACAAGGAGATCGAGGTCGGCTTCCCGTCGGCCAGCCAGACCGACTTCGACTTCGTCCGGCAGCTCATCGAGCAGGACATGATCCCGGACGACGTCACCATCCAGGTGCTCACCCAGTGCCGGGAGCACCTGATCGAGCGCACGTTCGAGTCGCTGCGCGGGGCGAAGCGGGCAATCGTGCACTTCTACAACTCGACCTCCACCCTTCAGCGTCGGGTGGTCTTCGGCCTGGACCGGGACGGCATCACCGACATCGCCACCTCCGGTGCCCGGCTCTGCCAGAAGTACGCCGAGATCCACACCCCGGACACCGACATCTACTACGAGTACTCGCCGGAGTCGTACACGGGCACCGAGCTGGAGTTCGCGGTGGAGGTCTGCGCCCGGGTGATCGACGTGATCGACCCGACGCCCGACCGGAAGCTGATCATCAACCTGCCGGCCACCGTCGAGATGGCGACGCCGAACGTGTACGCCGACTCGATCGAGTGGATGCACCGGCACCTGCCGCGCCGGGACAGCCTGGTGCTCAGCCTGCACCCGCACAACGACCGGGGCACCGGGGTGGCCGCCGCCGAGCTGGGCCTGCTCGCCGGCGCGGACCGGATTGAGGGCTGCCTGTTCGGCAACGGCGAGCGCACCGGCAACGTGGACCTGGTGACGCTGGGGCTCAACCTCTTCTCCCAGGGCATCGACCCGATGATCGACTTCTCAAACATCGACGAGGTCCGGCGGGCCGTCGAGTACTGCAACCAGCTGCCGGTGCACGAACGCCACCCGTACGCCGGCGACCTGGTCTACACCGCCTTCTCCGGCTCCCACCAGGACGCGATCAAGAAGGGCTTCGACGCCCTCACCGCCGACGCCGTGGCTGCCGGCGTACCGGTGGACGAGCACACCTGGGCGGTGCCCTACCTGCCGATCGACCCGAAGGACCTGGGCCGCACCTACGAGGCGGTCATCCGGGTCAACTCGCAGTCCGGCAAGGGCGGCGTCGCGTACATCATGAAGAGCGAACACCAGCTGGACCTGCCCCGCCGGCTCCAGATCGAGTTCTCCGGCGTGGTGCAGCAGGTCACCGACCACGACGGCGGCGAGGTCGACCCGGCCGCCATGTGGGAGATCTTCGCGACGCACTACCTGCTCGACCACCAACCGGATCCGGCCGTGCGGCTGGCCGGCTACACGATCGGCACCACCGACGGCAAGGTCGAGATCGAGGCCCAGGTCGGCGTGGGCGCCGAGCAGCGGTCACTCGCCGCGGTCGGCAACGGTCCGATCGACGCGTACGTCAACGCGCTCCAGTCGGTCGGGGTGGGCGTCCGGGTGCTCGACTACCACGAGCACGCGCTCTCCTCCGGCGGGGACGCGCAGGCCGCCGCGTACGTGGAGTGCGAGGTGGACGGCCAGGCGGTCTGGGGCGTGGGCACCGACGCCAACATCGTCACCGCCTCCATCAAGGCGGTCACCAGCGCCGTCAACCGCGCCCGAAGCTGAACGCCAGCTCCCGACGCCGAAGTGAAAGGAAGGGCCCCTTATCGACGCCTGGCGTTGAGAAGGGGCCCTTCCTCAGTGCGGGGGTGTGGCGGCGGGCAGCGAGTGGCCGGGCTGCGACGGCGGGGCCGAGCGGGGCGGTCGGTGGACCAGGACGAGGGCCAGCACCGCGCCGGTCAGCAGCAGGCCGGCGCACCAGACCATCGCGGCCCGGAACGCGTGCGTCAGCTCGGCCTTCTCCTCGTACCCGCCGCCGGAGAGGCCGACGAGCAGCGGCAGCGAGGCCACCGCGAGCAAGCCGCCGGCCCGGGACGCGGCGTTGTTGAAGCCGCTGGCCACGCCGGAGAACCGGTCCTCCACCGCAGCCAGCACCGACGCGGTCAACGGCGCCACCACCAGGGTCAGCCCGAGGCCGAAGAGCAGCACCCCGGGCAGCACGTCCCGCCAGTACGACGCGCCCGGGCCGACGCCGCGTAACAGCAGCAGACCGGCGGCCGCCACCACCGGCCCGATGGCCAGCGGCAGCCGCGGGCCGATCCGCGCCGACAGCGCGCCGGCCCGGGCCGACCCGATCAGCAGCAGCACCGTCATCGGCAGCAGCGCGATCCCGGTGCGGAACGCCGACCACTCGACCACGTTCTGCAGAAAGACGGCGAAGAAGAAGGTGAAACCGCCGAGCGCGGCGTAGACCACGACGGTGAAGATGTTCAGCACCGAGAAGAGCCGGCTGCGGAACAGCCCGGTGGGCAGCATCGCGGTGTCGGCGCGCCGCCGTTCCAGCAACACGAAGGCCACCGCGGCCAGCACCCCGACCAGTGCCGCGACCACCACCGGGGCCGAGTCGAAGCCGCGCGCCGGCGCGTCGATCAAAGCGTACGTGACGCCGGCGAGCGCGAGCGCGCCGAGCAGCGCCCCTGCCACGTCGAACCGGCGTCGGGTCCGGCCCGGCCCCTCGGTCCGGGAGGCGTTCTCGTCCCGGCTCTCCGGCACCCAACGCAGGGCGGCCAGCACCACCAGCACGGCGATCGGCAGGTTGAGGAAGAAGATCCACCGCCAGGACAGCGCATCGATCAGCCAGCCACCGATGAACGGACCCAGCGCGGTGGAGACGCCGGACAGCCCGGCCCAGGCGCCGATCGCCCGACCCCGGTCGTCCGGGTGGAAGCTGGCCTGGAGCACCGACAGCGACCCGGGGGTGAGCAGGGCGCCGCCGGCACCCTGGAGGAACCGGGCCGCGATCAGCCAGCCGGTGCCCTGGGCCAGCCCGCAGAGCACCGAGGCGGCGCTGAACCAGACCACCCCGATCAGGAAGACCCGTCGCCGGCCGAAGCGGTCCCCGAGCGCGCCGCCGAGCAGCACGAACGCCGCCAGCATCAGCAGGTAACCGTTGACGGTCCATTGCAGATCCGCCACGTTGGCATCGAGGTCCTGGCCGAGCTTCGGCAGCGCCACATTGACGACCGTGCTGTCCAGGAAGACCATGCCGGAGGCGAGCACCGCGGCGAGCAGGGTCCCCCGGCCGGCGGCGGTACCCATCCGCAGTGCGGGCGCCGGTGCAGGTGCGGTCATCCCACCAATCTTCCTTGCAGCATGTGGGAGACGCCACGAAACGCCGAAACCATGCCCGGGTACTGTGCGCAATCGCCGGGAGACCGCAAGCTGGAGAGGTGTCGTCTGTGCGTACCAGATCAGGACCGCGTGCGGCGGTGGCCGCGCTCGTCGCGGCGCTGGCGCTCGGCGTGGCCGGTTGCGTCCCGTCGGATGAGCCGGACTCGCCGCCACCGAGTGACGGCGGCAACGCCGTCGAGCAGTTGGGCCAGCTGACGGTCGCCAGCGCCGGCTCGATGAAGGGCTACAGCCGGGAACACTTCCCGCACTGGCGGAACACCGGCAAGAACTGCGATGTGCGGGACACCATCCTGCAGCGCGACGGCAAGGACGTGAAGCTCTCCGGCTGCAACGTGGTCGGCGGGCGCTGGGAGAGCGTGTACGACGGCCGCAGCGCCACCGATCCCTCCGACGTGGACATCGACCACATGGTGCCGTTGGCCAACGCGTGGCGCTCGGGTGCCGACGAGTGGGACGACGCGAAGCGGGGCGATTTCGCCAACGACACCAAGCGGCCTCAGCTCATCGCGGTTTCCGCGTCCTCCAACCGGGCAAAGGGTGACCAGGACCCGTCCCAGTGGAAACCGGCGAACCGGTCGTACTGGTGCCAGTACGCCGAGAGCTGGGTGACGGTCAAGCACCACTGGCGGCTGACGGTGACCAGTGCCGAGAAGGCCGCCCTGACCGACATGTTGGAGGGCTGCACATGGGCGAACAAGCCGTAACGGGCGCAGGGGCGACCCCCGCCCCGGAGCAGACGCCGGACGCGGGCGGCGACGACGCGGCGGCGGCGACCGGCAGCGCGCCGACAGGGCCGTCGACCGCGGGCATGACCGTGGACGGCAGCACCGGCACCACCGGCACGGTGCCCGGCGCGGGGATGAGCGCGGACGGGCCCAACCCGCCCGACACCGCGTCGCCGGGAGCCGGCATGGACGCCGACGCGGCCAGCGGCGCCACCCGCACCGCGGACATCGTGCCGGGGCCGGGCGGGGTGATGACCGACGAGGTGGGTGTGGTGACCGGGGAGCTGACCCTGCGCACCAGCTACGCCGACGGCAAGGTCACGTTGGGCGTGCAGTACAAGGACGCGGACGAGTGGTACGCGGTGACCGGCGGCGCGGTGCCGCTGCCCGACCCGTCCGGTCTGGACGCGGTGCACGGCGTCGCGGTGGCCCTGCTGCACCGCCCGGAGGGCTGAGCCGCACGCCGGAGCTCGTCGAGCCGTACCGCCCAGGGGCCGTCCTGTGACAGGACGGCCCCTGGCGGCGTCACGGGGTCGGGATCAGCTCGCCCGGCGGGTCGATCGGACCGGTGCCCTCGGCCGGGCGGACCAGCTCCACCTCGACCTCGTGCGGTCGGAGCCGACCGGCGGCGATGTCCTCGGCGAAGTGGCAGGCCACGCGGTGCCCGCCGACCACGTCGCGTAGCGCCGGCCGCTCGTCGGCGCAGCGGGTCGGCTGCGCCCACGGGCACCGGGTGTGGAATCGGCAGCCCGACGGCGGGTTGGTCGGCGAGGGCAGGTCGCCGGCGAGCAGGATCCGCTCCCGGCGGTCTTCGACCACCGGGTCGGGCACCGGTACCGCGGACATCAGCGCCCGGGTGTACGGGTGCATCGGCTCGCGGTACAGGTCGTCGCTGGACGCCTCCTCCACCAGCCCGCCGAGGTACATCACGCCGACCGTGTCGGCGATGTGCCGGACCACCGCCAGGTCGTGCGCGATGATCAGGTACGTCAGGCCGCGCTCGTTCTGCAGGTCCTCCAGCAGGTTGAGCACCTGGGCCTGGATCGACACGTCCAGAGCGGAGACCGGCTCGTCGGCGACGATCAGGTCCGGGTTGAGCACCAGCGCCCGGGCGATGCCGATCCGCTGGCGCTGACCGCCGGAGAACTCGTGCGGGTACTTGCCCAGCGCCGACGCGGGCAGGCCGACCGCCTCCAGCGTCTCGCGCAGCCGCCGGTTCGTCTCGGCCTTGTCACCGGCCAGGCCGTGCGCCTTGAGCCCCTCGACCAGCAGCGATTCCACCGACTGGCGGGGGTCGAGGCTGGAGAGCGGGTCCTGGAAGATCATCTGCATCCGGCGGCGGGCGTGCCGCATCGCCTCGCCCTTGAGCGAACGCACGTCGATGCCGTCGAAAATGATCTCGCCGTCGGTCGGCTCGACCAGTCGCAGCAGGCCCCGGCCCAGCGTCGACTTGCCGCAGCCCGACTCGCCGACCAGGCCGTACGTCTCGCCCTTGCGGATGCTCAGCGACACGCCGTCCACCGCGTAGACGTACCCGACGGTGCGGTCGAAGAGCAGGCCACTCTTGATCGGGAAGTGGACCTTGATGTCGCGCAGTTCGACCAGAGGTCCGGTCTGTTCGGTCATCGGACCGCCACCTCCTCGGAGACGGGGTTGTTGCAGCGGAGGTCGCCGCCGGTGGCGGTGGGTTCGAGCGGCGGGGACCCTTCGAGGCACGCGTCCACGACGTTGTCGCAGCGCGGCGCGAACGCGCACCCCTCCGTCCACGGGATGTTGTCGGAGACCGACCCGCGGATCGCGTGCAGCCGCTCACCACGCGGTGAGTCGAGCCGGGGCACCGAGTTGAGCAGCCCGTGCGTGTACGGGTGCCGGGCGTGCGCGAACAGCTCGTGCCGTCGTGCCCGCTCGACCACCTTGCCGCCGTAGAGCACGTTGACCGTGTCGCAGAGGCCGGCCACCACTCCCAGGTCGTGCGTGATCATGACGAGCGCGGTGCCGGTCTCGTCGACCAACTGCTTGAGCAGGGTGAGGATCTGCGCCTGGATGGTCACGTCGAGCGCGGTGGTCGGCTCGTCGGCGATCAGCAGCCGGGGCTTGCAGGCCAGCGCGATGGCGATCAGCGCGCGCTGGCGCATCCCGCCGGAGATCTGGTGCGGGTATTCGCTGAGCCGCCGCTGCGGATCCGGAATCCCGACCGCGTCGAGCAGCTCCCGGGCCTCCCGCAACGCCTGCTTGCGGTCCCGGCCCTGGTGGCGCTCCAGCACCTCGGCGACCTGGATCCCGATCGGAATGACCGGGTTCAGGGAGGAGAGCGGGTCCTGGAAGATCATGCTGATCTCGCGGCCGCGCCGGTCGCGCATGTCGTCCGGCCGCAGCTTCAGCAGGTCGGTGCCCTCGAAGAGCACCTCCCCGGTGACCTTGTTGCCTCGCTTGGGCAGCAGGCCCATGATGGCCAGGCTGGTCACGCTCTTGCCGCAGCCGGATTCGCCGACCAGGCCGACGGTCTGCCCCGGCTCCACCGTGAAGCTGACCTTGTCGACGGCGGTGAAGGGCCGCTCGCCGCGTCGCTGGAACACCACGCTCAGGTCACGGACGTCGAGCAGGCTCATCGGGTCACTTCCTCACTGCACTGGTGCTTCGCCCGCGACTGCGGAGCTCGCAAGCTCACTCCTCGCGTTCGCCGCTGGCGCTCGTTGGTCGTGCTGCTCACTCGCACCGGCGTCACCGCCGGTTCTTCGGGTCGATCGCCTCGCGCATCGCCTCACCGAGCAGGGTGAAGCCGAGCGCGACCACGATGATCGCGAGCGCCGGGTAGTACGCCAGCTCCGGGCGGACATCGAAGTAGCGCTGACCGTCCACGCCGAGCATCAGGCCCCACTCGGCCCGGTTGATGTCCGGGTCACCGAGGCCCAGGAAGGAGAGCGCCGCGGCGTCCAGGATGGCCACCGCGAAGGTCAGGGTGGCCTGCACGATCACCGCGGTCAGCGAGTTGGGCAGCATGTGCCGCAGCACGATGTTGCGCTCCTTGACGCCGAGCGCGCGGGCGGCGAGCACGTGGTCGCTCTCCCGCTGGGCCAGCATCGAGCCGCGCAGCAGCCGAGCGAAGATCGGCACGCTCACGATGGCCACCGCGAAGATGACCGTCCACTGGCTCGACCGGCTGGCCATCGCGACCAGGGTGATCGCGAGCAGCAGGCTCGGCAGGGCCAGCATCACGTCGGTGAGCCGCATCAAAACCACGTCGACCCAGCCGCCGAAGGCACCGGCGATCGCGCCGATCAGGACGCCGAGCGCGAGACCGATGAGAGTGGCGAGGACGCCGACGAAGAGCGTCTGCCGGGCACCGTAGATCATCCGGGTCAGGAAGTCCCGGCCGAGCGGATCGGAGCCCAACGGGAAGTCGCCGCTGGCACCCGGGATGCTGTCCACGGTGAGGTTCTTCGTCAGCTCGTCAAAGCGCTGCACCGGATCATGCGGCGCGATCAGCGGCGCGAAGATCGCCATCAGGACGAACAGGCCCACGATGCTGGCCCCGACGATGGCGACCGGATTGCGCCGCAGCCGGCGCACGGCGTCGCGCACGAGGCTGATGCCACCCCGGTCGGCCGCGCTCGCCCGGGCCAGCTCGTCCAGTCGCGCCTTCTTACGGTCGCCGAGCAGGCCGATGCTGCGCTCGCTCATGCCGGGGCGTGGCTTGTCGTCCCCGCTACGGGGAGCCGGCGCGCCGGCCTGGGTGATCGGGTCACTCATCGCACACGCACCCTCGGGTCGATGAAGGCGTAGGAGAGGTCGACCAGCAGGTTGACCACCACGAAGACCAGCGCGGCGAGCAGGATGATCGCCTGGAGCACCGGGTAGTCCCGGCCGCCGCTGATCGAGTCGGTGATCAGCGTGCCGAGGCCGCCCCAGTTGTAGACCTTCTCGGTGAGCACCGCGCCGGAGAGCAGCGCACCGGTCTGCAAGCCGATGGTGGTGACCACCGGCAGCAGCGCGTTGCGCAGGATGTGCCGGCCCCTGATGGTGCGGTGCCGCAGGCCCTTCGCCTCGGCGGTCCGTACGTAGTCCTCGTTGAGCACGTCGAGCACGCTTGCGCGGGTGATCCGCACGATCACGGCGAGCGGGATGGTGGCGAGCGTGACCGCCGGCAGGATCAGGTGCCACAGCGCGTCGGCGCTGGCGTCGAACTCCCGGGTGAGCAGGCCGTCGAGCACGAAGAAGCCGGTGACGTTGGTGTTGTCCAGACCGGTGGTGAGCCGTCCGGACGGCGGGAACCAGTGGATGTTCTGCGTGAAGACGTCCTTGAGCAGGTAGCCCAGGAAGAAGATCGGGATCGAGATGCCGAGCAGAGTGCCGGCGATGGTGAGGTTGTCCAGGGACCGTCCACGCCAGCGGGCGGCGAGGTAGCCCAAGGGCACCCCGAGGCCGACCGCGATGATCATCGCGGCGATGGCCAGCTCGATGGTGGCCGGGAAGGCCCGGCTGATGACCTCGGTGACCGGGTCACCGGTCCGGATCGAGTTGCCGAAGTCGCCGGTCACCACCCGCTGCATGAACTTGCCGTACTGCACCAGGATCGGCTGGTCGTAGCCGAGCGCCTTGGTCAGCAGGGCGCGGCGTTCGGGCGTGGCCCGCTCGCCGAGCAGCGCCTCGACCGGGCCACCGGGCAGGTTCCGCAGCCAAATGAAGATCAGCGCCGACAGCGCTATGAGGGTCACCACCAACTGCAGCAGGCGGCGGACTATGACTCGCAACATCTCTCACACACCAGACTCTCGATGGTCGCGCGATCGGCCCGGGCCGGGAGGAGCCCCGGACCCGGGCCGATCACGCCTACGGCGTCAGCCGACAAACGTCACTTGGTGACGCTGACCGTGTTGAACCGCTCGTCGGTCAGCGGGCTGGCAACCAGACCCTTGACATCCTTGGTGACGACGATGGCCGGCGGGGCGTGCCAGAGCGGCACGGCCGGCAGCCACTTGGCGGCGACGTCCCGGTTGACCTGCTCCCAGGCCGCCTTCTTGCCCGCCTCGTCGACGGTGGCGTCGGCCTTGGTGATGGCCTCGAACATCTCGTTCATCGCCTGGTCGCCGAACTCGGCCTTGCCGCGGCCGAAGAACGTACCGACGAAGTTGCCCGGGTCGTTGTAGTCACCCGTCCAGCCGAGGATGTGCAGGTCGTGCTTGCCGAACTGCTGCACGTCGTCCTTGAAACCACCGTTCCACGGGCGAGGCACACCGTTGACCTTGATGCCCACGGCCTGAAGGTCGTTGGCCAGGACGGTGAAGATCTCCTGCGGGTTCGGCATGTACGGCCGGGTGACGTCCGGCGGGTAGTAGAAGTTCAGCGTCAGACCCTCGGCGCCGGCCTCCTTGAGCAGCTGCTTGGCCTTGTCCGGGTTGTACTCGTACTTCTGCACGTCCGGGGCGTAGCCGAGCACGGTGTCCGGCATGAACTCGTCGGCGACCTTGGCGCCACCCGGGCCCTTGGTCTGCACCAGCTGCTGGCGGTTGAGCGCGTAGGCGATCGCCTGCCGCACCCGCAGGTCCTTCAGCTTCGGGTTCTTCTGGTTGATGCCCAGGTACAGGATGTTGAACGCCGGGCGGTTGACGACCTGGAAGCCCTCACCCTCGAGCGCCTTGCGGTCGGCCGGGGCCGGGAAGTCGATGCCCTGCACGGTGCCGGCACGGAGCTCCTGCTTGCGGGTGCTCTCGTCCTTGATGATCTTGATGATCATCTTGTCCACCTTGGCCTTCTCGCCAAAGTAGTCCGGGTTCCGGTTCAGGGTGATCTCGTTCTTGGCCTTGTCCCACCCGCCGAAGGTGAACGGACCGGTGCCGACCGGGTGCTCGTTGGCGAACGCGCTGTACGAGAACGAGTCACCGTTCTGCGTGACCGTGTTGGCGTCGTACTTCTTGAGCGCCTCTGGGCTCGCGATCGACAGCGAGGTCAGCGCGAAGGCACCGGGGAAGGCGCCCTTGTACTTGTTCAGGGTCAGGACGGCGGTTCCGTCGTCCTTGGCCTCGCACTTGTTGTAGATCGACTCGCCGGCGCCCTCGGCCTCGTTCTTGGCGAACCCGCCGAAGGTGTCCATGTAGTAGATCATCTGGGACTGGGCGGCAGCGCCCTTCATGTTGTACCAGCGGTCGAAGTTGAAGCAGACCGCGGCGGCGTTGAAGGGCGTACCGTCGTGGAACTTCACGCCCTGGCGGAGCTTGAAGGTCCAGACCTTGCCCTCCGCGTCGTGCTCCCAGCTCTCAGCCAGGCCGCCCTGAAGCTCGGCGGTGCCCGGCTTGTGGCTCACCAGGGTGTCGAACATCTGCCGGACCGGCCGGAACGACTCACCGTCATCGTTGAAGATGGGATCGAAGTTCTTCGGGTCACCGGCACCCGCGAAGATGAAGGTGCCGCCAGTCTTGGCCTCGCCACTGTCGCCGTCGCGCTCGCTCTCCGCGCAGCCGGCCGCGCCGACCGCCAGAGCGGCAACGGCCGCGATGGCCACAGCCGTTTTTAGCCTTCTCGCCTGCATCTCTCACCTCTGTCATGCGCATGACCACGCCGAGTTGTGGCTCGGTCCGTGTGCGGGAGGCTATGACATGTCACACGTGAAGCGGAACGGGCGTCAGGCAATCGCTATCAAGCCGACACCTTGCGCGGGGGTCTGACAGTCGACGGCACGGCGAATACATGGGGCGACACATCGATCCGCGCGGAGCCGGGCACCCCGACGGGGGTGGCATCGTCATGGACGACACCACCCCCGGGGGTACGAATCAGACGGCCCGGCGCCCCTCGAACGCCCGGCCGAGGGTGATCTCGTCGGCGTACTCCAGGTCACCGCCGACCGGCAGCCCGCTCGCCAGCCGGGTCACCGCGATCCCCATCGGCTTCACCATCAGAGCCAGGTAGGTGGCGGTCGCCTCGCCCTCGGTGTTGGGGTCGGTCGCCAGGATCAACTCGCGCACCGCGCCGCCACTCAGCCGGGTCATCAGCTCCCGGATGCGCAGATTGTCGGGCCCGATCCCCTCCAGCGGATTGATCGCGCCGCCGAGCACGTGGTAGCGGCCGCGGAACTCACCGGTCCGCTCGATGGCCACCACGTCCTTGGGCTCCTCAACCACACACAGCACCTCGTCCGTGCGGCGTGGGTCGCGGCAGATCCGGCACTGCTCCGACTCGGCCACGTTGTAGCAGGTCGTGCAGAACCGCACCAGCTCCTTGACCTTGCGCAGCGCGCCGGCCAGCCGGTTGACGTCGGCCGGATCCGCCGACAGGACGTGGAACGCGATCCGCTGGGCGCTCTTCGGGCCCACGCCCGGCAGCCGACCCAGCTCGTCGATCAGATCCTGGATGGCACCTTCGTACATCTGCCGGCTCAGAAACCGGGCAGGCCGAGGCCGCCCATGCCACCGGTGACCGGACCCATCTTGCGCTCGGTCAGCTCACGCGCGGCCTCGGCGGCGTTGTGCACGGCCGCGACGACCAGGTCCTCCAGCGTCTCCACGTCGTCCGGGTCGACGGCCTTCGGGTCGATCTTGATGGCCTTGAGCTCCCCGGAGCCGGACACGGTCGCGGTGACCAGCCCACCGCCGGCGGTGCCGGTCAGCTCGGCCTCGGCCAGCTCGGCCTGGGCGGCGGCGATCTGCTGCTGCATCTTCTGCGCCTGCTTCAGCATCTGCTGCATGTTCGGCTGTCCACCTGGGCGCACGGATGGCTCCTTCTCGCACTCGTCTGCTCGGCCGCCGCCCAGCCTATCCGCTGGGACCGACCACGCCCCGCCCGGTGCGTCCGCCCACGCCGGGCGCGGCACCACCCCTGGACGACCGACGGCGGAGCGGCTCAGAGTCGCTCGTACTGTCAGAGGCAACGCACCCGGTCGGCAGCGCCGACCGGCCGGTGATCACCGCGGGGCAGCGCCGCTAGCGGGCGTCGACCTCGTCGATCTTCTCGGCCCCGAACGTCTCGCGGAGCAGCCGTACCGCCTGCTCCTCGCTGGACTCCCGGGCGGTCTTCTCGTCGATGACCTCGTCAAGCGGCTCGTCGCCCGGGTCGAACCCCTCGTAGGTCGGTGTGGCCGCCGGCGCCGCAGCACCTGGCTTGGCGCCGCGCAACGGACCGTCGAAGTCCGGGTCGTAGGGCGGTTCGCCGGCCCATTCGGCGTCCGCGGTGGGCCGGGCCGCCGCTCCGGTACGTGGACCGCGCCCCGCCGCTGCCGCGCGGGCGGCGGCGATGGCACTGCTCACCGGGGCACCGCCGGTGGCCGGCTGGCGGGCCGCCGGCGTCGGGTTGGCCCGCGCGTTCGGCTTACCGCCGCCGGTCGTCGTGGCTGGGCCGCCGCCGTTCGCGCCGGTGCCGCCACCGGCCGTGCGGCCCGGGTCGGTGCTGTTCGCACCGGTGCCCGTTGCGCCAGCGCGGCCCTGGTCGGCCGGTGCGGCGGGTGCCGAGCCGGAGCCGGCCGGCGCGGTGTCGGACACGGCGGCGACGCCGCCCGGCAGGGCGGCCTCCGGCCAGTCCTCGTCATCCGTCGCCTCGGCGGCAGGGGCGCTGCCACCGGGGCGGGCCGCCTCCGGCCAGTCGTCCTCGGCTTCCGCCGGCGGGGTCGACCCGGACGGCTGCCCGCCGGGCTGCCGACTCGTACCGCGACCGCTGGACGCGCTCGCAGCGGCACCCGCGCCGGAGGAGACACCGGGCGCACCGGACGGGCCGCCGGGCAGGCCAGCGCGGGCATCCGGGCCGCCGGTGGGGCCGCCGCCGGCGATCGCGTTCGTCGGCGTGGGTGAGGTGTCCGCCTGCGTGGGCGACGAAGCGGGTCGGGCCGGCGCGGCGGCCTGCGAGCGTGGCGGGCCGGACAGCGACACGCCGCCCCGCTCGCCGGCCACGTCGCAGCGGATCTGCCAGCGCCCGCCCAGCTCCTCGTAGAGCGCGTCGGTGAGCACCGCCGCGTGGTCGGCCATCATCTTGGCCAGCACGGTGGACTTGACCGTCAGCACCAGCGTGTCGCCGTCGAGGTCGCGCACCACCGCGTCGCGCATCAGGGCCGCGATCCGCTTGTTGGTCCGGTTGACCTTGCCGACGACGTCGGGCCAGACCCGGCGGACGGCGACCGCATCGAGCGCCGCGGCCGGCGCACCGGGTCGGGGCGGCTCCGGCGTCGCCGGATCGGGCAGCACCGCCGACGGCGGCACCGGACGACGGGCGGCCGGCGACCCACCGGGCGAGCCGGGTCCGGCCGGCGAGACGGGTGCGGACCGGTCGGCGGTTGCCGGCCCGGCGGCCGTCGCCGACGCGCCGGGGGGCACCGGGATGGGCGTGTCAGCGGCCGAGACGGGAGCGCTCGGGGCGGCCGAGGACGGAGTGTTCGTAGGCGCCGCCGGGTCGACCGTCCACGGGGGCGCGGAGGTCGGGGCGGCGGCGGGTGCCGGGGCGGCGGCAGCCGGGACGGGGGAGGCCGGCTGTGGACGTACCCCCGGGTGGGTGGCTGGCGCGGAGCCGGCGGTGGCCGACGGCGCGTCGGCGCCGCTCAGGGTGAGCCGGCGTTCCATCCGCTCCAGGCGCTGGAGCAGGCCACCGGTGGAGTCGTCCGCGCCGGGCAGCAGCATCCGGGCGCAGATCAGCTCCAGCAGCAGCCGGGGCGCGGTGGTGCCGCGCATCTCCACCAGGCCGTCGTGCACGATGTCGGCGCAGCGGGAGAGCGTGCCCGGGCCGAGCTGCGAGGCCTGGGCGGCCATCCGCTCGATCTGGTCCGCCGGGCCGTCGATCAGGCCCTTCGCGGCGGCGTCCGGCACCTGCTGGATCACGATCAGGTCGCGCAGCCGCTCCAGCAGGTCCGCTGCGAACCGGCGCGGGTCGTGCCCGGCCTCGGCCACCCGGTCGACGGTGGCGTACGCGGCGGCGCCGTCCCCGGCGGCCAGCGCGTCGCACATCTCGTCGATCAACGCGGCGTCGGTGACACCGAGCAGCGCGGCGGCCCGGGCGTAGCTGACCCCCTCCGGCCCGGCACCGGCGATGAGCTGGTCGAGCACCGAGAGGCTGTCCCGGGCGCTGCCACCGCCGGCCCGGACCACCAGCGGGAAGACCGCCGGCTCGACGGTGACGCCCTCGGCCTGGGTGAGCTGCTCCAGGTAGGGGCGGAGCACCTTCGGCGGGATCAGCCGGAACGGGTAGTGGTGGGTCCGCGACCTGATCGTGCCAAGAACCTTCTCCGGCTCGGTGGTGGCGAAGATGAACTTGACGTACTCCGGAGGCTCCTCGACCAGCTTGAGCAGGGCGTTGAAGCCCTGGGTCGAGACCATGTGCGCCTCGTCGATGACGTAGATCTTGAAGCGGCTGCTGGCTGGCGCGAAGAACGCGCGCTCGCGCAGCTCGCGGGCGTCGTCGACACCACCGTGGCTGGCCGCGTCGATCTCGATCACGTCGATCGAGCCGGCGCCGTCGGTGGCCAGTGAGCGGCAGGACTCACACTTGCCGCACGGCTCGGGCGTGGGGCCCTGCTCACAGTTGAGCGAGCGGGCCAGGATCCGGGCGCTGGAGGTCTTGCCGCAGCCACGTGGGCCGGAGAAGAGGTAGGCGTGGTTGAGCCGGCCGCTGCGCAGCGCCTGCGACAGCGGCTCGGTGACGTGCTCCTGCCCGATGACCTCGGCGAAGGTACGCGGCCGGTACTTGCGGTAGAGCGCCAGCGTCACTCGTCCCGCCTCCTCTCGACCGAGCCATTCTGCGCCGGTCGGGTGCGGGTGACCACCCACCACCCCGGCCCGGCGCTGGGTTGCCCGCTTGATCGACTCCACGTCGGCGACATGGCGGTGTCCACGGCCCGGGACAACCCCACATCGGTGACCTGGAGTGGATCGAGGGCCCCGGAGACAGAAAGGCCTCCCGTGCACCCGGCAGAGCTCGCTTATCCTTGCTGCCTTCCGGCCCTGGGGAGGTTCACGAGATACCGCCGCACGGGAGGTGACGCCAAGCCTACCCGACCGCCCGTCGATCTTCAGGGGGTGGTGGGGTGGCCGGGCCGACGGGGCCCTGTATCCTTGCTCGCGGAGGATTCGCCTAGAGGCCTAGGGCGCACGCTTGGAAAGCGTGTTGGGTTTACACCCTCACGAGTTCGAATCTCGTATCCTCCGCTCGCTTGATCACAAACGCGAGGGTCGGCCCCACCGGGGACCGGCCCTTCGTCGTCTCTACGTCGCTCCCGGGCCGCTCGGGCAGCCACCCATGAGTGACCCGTACGTCGGGACGAAGCGTGGGCGCCGCTCCCGGGTCCGGTCGCTAATCCATGTTGCCGATCTCCCCTTCGAGAGGGAGGACCTGGCTGCGGGACTGCTGTTGACTACCGGGATGACAGCCGCTGCTTACGCAACCGATCGTCCCGAGGCCCCTGCGCGACCCGGCATCGGCATCACCGCGACCGGCCGTCTGATGGCCCTGTGCTGCATCGGGTTCGCGGTCGTCAACATCGTTTTCGAGCTGACCGACCGCTTCGCCGACGGCCCCTATGCCGAATATTCCACCGGGATCGCCGTGATGAACTGGCTCGTCGTCGGGCTCAAGGCGGTGGGCGCGGCTGTGGCACTGTTGTCGGTCGCCAGCCGCCCGAGATTTCTTCCTCCGGTGTTTCTGGGCGTGTTGGTGTGGGGAGCGTTTGCGATGCTCGCCGTGTACGCCCTGGGCAGCGTGGTGCAAGCGATCGGCATGGCCTCGGGCCTGGCTGGCAGCGCCGACCAGATCGACCTGGCCGGGGTCGCTTACGTGCTCTTCTTCCTGTTGGTTGCGGCCGGCTTCGGCGTCCTGGCGATCTCATACTCGCGGCGCTTCAGACTCCGGAAGGGCGTCGTCGTCCTCGGCGCGCTCGGCGCACCCGTGGCGTTGGGCGTGATCCTGCTGGCCGCGCCCATGCTGCTGGCCGCCCTCGGCGTCATGCCCGCGCCCTGAGCCCTGACTCCCGCACAGATCACCGCTGTCACGGCTTGCCACAGGCTGGGCCGGACGCTGGCACGCGGACTTGGAAAGCGTGTTGGGTCCACACCCGCAGGAGTTCGAGTCTCGTATCGTCCGCTCACTCGAGCAGGACCGACGCCGGGCAGATCATAATCGGTCCGTCGGGCGTTGATCTTGTGGTCTCATCGACGTCGTGGCGGACACGGCGTGGCAGTGGGACGAGACGTTGTACGCGGGCAGCGCGAGCCACTACCGCATCGGGCGCATGCCGTACCCGCCGCGGCTCGCCGACGCTGTCGGCGAGGCACTTGACCTCGACGGCACCGGCCGGCTCCTGGACGTCGGCTGCGGGCCCGGATCGCTGACGCTCCTGCTCGCGCCCCTGTTCGAGGCGGCGGTGGGTGTCGACGCCGACCGGGACATGCTCACCGAGGCGCGACGCAGAGCCAGCGAGGTCGGAGCCACCACCATCGAGTGGCGGCACCTACGCGCCGAGGCCCTGCCCGCGGATCTGGGCACGTTCCGGGTGGCCACGTTCGCCCAGTCGTTCCACTGGATGGATCGGCCTCTCGTGGTCCGTCGCGTCCGCGGCATGCTCGCGCCGGGCGGGGCGTGGATCCACGTTTCCGCCAGCACGCATCAGGGCGTGGCCGACGACGAGATGCTGCCGTACCCCCGTCCGCCGTGGCGGCAGATCGACGACCTGGTCGCCAGCTACCTGGGACCGGTCCGCCGGGCCGGTCAGGGGTGGCTGCCCACCGGCACGCCCGGCGGGCAGGAGGAGATCATGCGGCAGGCCGGCTTCACCGGCCCCACCCGGATCGAGGTCGACGGGGGAACGCTGGTGGAGCGCCCCGTGGACGAGATCGTCTCGGCGGTGTTCTCCCTGTCCAGCTCGGCACCACACCTGTTCGCCGACCGGCTTTCCGCCTTCGAGGCGGATCTGCGTCACCTCCTGTCCGAGGCGGCGCGAGATGGCCGCTTCGCTGAGCGGAGACGAGAGATCGCCGTCGCGATCTGGCGGCCCTGACCACCCCGTCACCCGCGAGCGCGTGCCCAGGAGAGGAAGCGCTCGGCCAGGCCTGCCGGATCCATCCCGGTGAGCTGTTCGGCGGCCTCGGCCTGGAGGGTCGCCAGGTAGACCATCAACGCCACCCGGTCGTGCCGGTACTCGGCGAGCAGGCGCAGCTTCGCCGCCGAGCAGGGCCAGGCGATGCCGCACGCCGCGCAACGCCAGGTGGGACAGGTCGGCAGGTGGTCCCGGTGGCGGCGGGGCATGGGCGGGCCTCCTTCGCGGTGGAAGGGGGCCGCCCGGCCTCCCCGCCCGGGCCGCCCCCTGACTGACGCCGACCGCCGGGCTCCTTCGCCTCCACCGGCCGCGCCGTCCTCTGCGGATCACCCTCGCGCGCGTCACCAGACAGATACACCGCGTAGCGATATGGTCGGCAGATATTCGAGACATCCGATGGAGGGGCCGTGAACGACGCGCTTCGGGTGGCGCTCAGCGACACCGGGCACACCACGAGTCCCTCGCCGAGACCGTCGGCGTTGACCCGAAGACCGTGGCGCGCTGGCTGACCGAGGGCCGCATTCCGCATCCTCGGCACCGGTTCGCCGCAGCGGAAGCCCGGGACGTGTCGGACATCTGGCCGGACACATCGAGACGTCGGGACCCCATCTGGTTCCGTCCCTGGCAGGGGATCGAGCGCGAGGCGGTGTCGCTGCGGTCCTACGAGTCGGTGGTTCTGCCGGGCCTACTCCAGACCGAGGCGTACGCCCGCGCCGTGCTCAGCGGCGCGGGCCTGATCCCCCGGGCCGACATCGAGCGGCATCTCACGGTCCGGCTCGCCCGGCAGGGCGTACTCAAACGGGACGACCCGCCGCAGTTCACGGCGGTCATCGACGAGGCCATCCTCCGCCGGCCGGTCGGTGGCCGGTCGACCATGCGCGAGCAGCTGCTCGCCGTGGTCGCGGCCTGCGCCGAGCCGCACATCCGGGTGCACGTGGTGCCCGCCTCGGTCGGCGCCTACGCCGGTCTCAACGGGCCGTTCGTGATCGCCCACAGCCACGACCACCGGGTCGCCGGCTACCTGGACAACCAACTCCAGGGACATCTCGCTAGCGACCCGGAGGACATCGCGGCCATGATGGCGGCGTGGGAGAACGTGCGCGGCGAGGCGCTGTCCCACTGGCAGTCGGTCGATCTAATGGCGGAAGTGGCGGAGACATGGAGCTGAACGGCGCCCGGTGGCGCAAGAGCAGCCGCAGCAGCGGCAACGGTGGCAACTGTGTCGAGGTCGCCGACAACCTGCCCGGCGTGGTGGCCGTGCGGGACTCCAAGGACCCGACCGGTCCGGCGCTCGCCTTCGCGCCGGCGGCCTGGCGCGCGTTCGTCAGCCGGCTCGCTCGGCGGGCCTGACCGAGACCGGCGCGTCCGGTCCGCTCGGCGGGGTAGGCGGGGTGCGGAGGGACCAGAGGGCCAGGGGTACGGCGGCGACCGCGGCGGCCAGCAGGATCAGGCGGTGGTCGACGAGTTCGAGCAGGCTCGCGCCGGCCAGCAGGGCCACGGTGGACGGGCCGAAGGTCAGCGTGTTGACCGTGGACGCCACCCGGCCGACCAGCTCACCCGGCGTCTCGCGCTGCACCGCCGTCCAGACGGTGACCAGCACCAGCGGCACGCCGAGCCCCACCGCGAGCCCGCCGGCGACCACCAGTCCGACCGAGGTCGTGGCCCGCAGGGCCAGCCCGACGGCGAAGACCGCGACGGCTCCGGCCACCACCCGCCGGTCGCCGAAGCGGCGCAGCAGCGATCCGGCGGCCAGGCCGCCGAGGAGGGACCCGACGCCCTGCACGGTGGCGAGCACGCCGTTGAACTCGGGCGGCTGCCCCAGGCCGGCGTCCACGACGGCGTACGCGACGGCGCCGTTGAGCCCCATCAGCACCATGGTCAGGGCGGCGCAGCCGACGATGTGCCGCAGTGCGCGATGCCGGCGCAGGTGTCCCCACCCGTCGGCGAGCTGCCGGCTCCAGCGCTCGGGGCGCCCCGGCGGCTGCTCCCGAACCCGGAGCGACCAGAAGACGATGCCGGCCAGCACGAAGGTGGCCGCGTCCAGCAGCACCACGGGATGCGCGCCGTACGCGGCGAACAGGCCTGCTCCGGCCAGCGGGGCGAGCAGCTTCATCCCCTCGTTGATCGTGGTCCGCAGCCCGTTGAAGTCACCGAGCAGCGGGCCGGACACCACCGCCGGAACCAGCGCGGCCTCGGCCGCGTCGCTCAGCACGAAGCTGATTCCGTACGCGGTCATCACCACGAAGATCAGCCACACCCGGGTCGCCGAGTCGACCAGCAGCAGCACCGGCAGCAGCGCCGCCATCACCGCGTGCAGGACGATCAGCAGCGGCCGTCGGCGGAACCGGTCGGCGAGCAGCCCCAGCAGCGGCCCGACCAGGGTGGGCGCCCACACCCCCAGGGTCACCAGGGCGGCGAGACTGCTCGACCCGCTCAGCTCCTTCACCCAGATGCCGGAGACCAGCAGCATCGCCGCGGTGCCGAAGCCGGACACCAGCACCCCGCCGAGATAGCGGCACGCGTGGCGGTCGGTCAGAACTCTGGCCGTACCCCAGCTCATCGCACCTCCCCCACCAGCGGCAGATTCTGCCGGAGTGGTCGCCGCGGCGGGCATCCAGGCGAGCGCCGCCGCCGACCGGCTGGCATCCATTGATGCCTTAGGGTTGGCCGTGGACGGCTGGAAGCACCGCCCACGCGCGGAGGGAGTCGCAATGGCAACCCGCAGGACCGCGATTGCGGGGATCGTGGGCGTGCTGATGCTGCCTTTCGGGTTCGGTGCCGTGATTGCTGGGCTCGTCGCGTTGCTCGGTGGTCTGCTCAGCTCCGACGACGGACCTGCAACGTGTGATGGAGAGGTCATGCGTCCCACCGACTGGTGCAACGTCGTGCGGGACGGGCGGGGGGAGCTAGTCAGCTACGAGGGAATGGTGCGGCGCAAGGAAAGCAGCCCACGGGACGGGCTGATCATCGGCGGCACCTTCCTCGCCGGAGGAACGGTGCTGCTGCTCGGCGGTCGGTCGCTCCTACGCCGCGACCAACCGTGACCTGACCGGCGGGTGAGCCTTGGCGAGCGGGTCGCGAAGCGGACCGCTGCAACTGTCCCGCGGAACCTCACATGGGTAGGGCCGCACCGACGGCGGGTACCGTCCGGGGATCGACGCGGGCCGGCCCGGAATGCGTCGTACACATGTTCTATCCACAGGCTGTGGACGGCGGAGGGTTCGATGGGTTATCAGCTCAGCGCGGTCGTCGCGGACGCGGAACTGCTCCGCGAGCAGACCGCCGAGCTGGATCACGCGGTGCTCGGTGAGCTGCGCCAGGATTTCGCGCTTCTGCCGGTCACCCCACAGTTGGTGGTGGAGCTGACCGGGTCGCTGCCAGATTTCGCGGTGGACGAGCGGAGTGCCGAGCACCCGTTCGGCCTGGTGTTGTCGCCGGCACTGGTCGAGCTGCTGGCCCGCTGGTC
Source organism: Micromonospora cremea (assembly GCF_900143515.1). Classification (NCBI taxonomy): domain Bacteria; kingdom Bacillati; phylum Actinomycetota; class Actinomycetes; order Micromonosporales; family Micromonosporaceae; genus Micromonospora; species Micromonospora cremea. The sequence goes on from NZ_FSQT01000002.1 coordinate 1,860,926, forward strand.
GCAGTCCGGACCGGTGGCGTACCTGGAGGCGGAGTTCGGCGGTGGCGCCGGCTACCAGTCGGCGGCGGTGTGGCTGGGTGGCGCGCTGTCCTGGGGGCCCCGGTTCGACGACGTGCTCAACGGGCCGCGCGGGGAGTGGCCGATCAACATGGCGCTCACCCGGCTCGGCGTCGAGCCGGGCACGTGGATCGACCCGTTCGCCGAGCTGGGGTTGCACCTGGAACGGAACACCGACGGTTGGCTGGCGCACGGGCGGCGTCGGCTCAGCGCCGACTACTGGGACGAGCTTGTCGAGCAGTGGGAAAACCGGTGATCCGCCGAACGGCATCGACCGTCGCCGGCCAGGCCTGACAGCTGGCACTTACGCAGAACGCCCGGCCGGTTCCTGACGGACCGGCCGGGCGTTGCCGTGCACAGCTCAGAACAGCGGGCCGCCACTCTGCGGCCCGGCGATCCGGAGGCCGTAGCGCTGGGGCCAGACGACCTCGGTGCGCAGGGACAGACCGGTCCACGACTTGTTGAGCGGTTCGAGCCCGCCGGTGGCACCGTGGAACGGCATGACGACCCCGGACGGATATCCGGCAGAGTCACCGCCCACCTCTTCCCCGGTCGACGCCACGACGGCGTCGAGCCCGCCGGTGCCGTTGAGGTTCAGCAGAGCGACGGAGGCACCGAAATGGTCTCCGCGCTCGGACCCGCCCGGAATGGCCGGGTGGTTCTGGTCGAATCCCTGCGCACCGCTCCCCGTCAGCCCGGCGGCGGAGCCCTTGAGCAGGGTCAGGCCGCCGGCCTCACCCTGCGAGCCGATGTCCTCGCCGGGGGCGCCGACCAGCACGTCGGCTCTACCGTCGCCGGTCACGTCGCCGACGGCCAGCGCACCACCGAAGCGGTCGTCGTCCCCAGGGTCTCCCGGTACGCCGGCCGTGCGCTGCGTGATGATCTGTGCCCCAGTGGGGGACAGGCCGCCGGAGCGGCCGGTGATGACCGCGACGAGGCCGCCATTGATGTGCGGGGTCTGTGCGCCTGGAGCCCCGGCAACCACCTCGCCCAGCCCGTCGCCGTTCACGTCGCCGATCGCGAGCGTGTCACCCAGGTACCAGGCGATGATGCCGCTCTCATCGTTCGGCCCTACCGCCGCACCCGTGACCGCGGTGGCGCCGGTGGACGACACACCACTGGCCGAGCCCCACATCAGGGTGACCATGCCGGTGCCGTCCCAGGACACGCCGTCGTTCTCGCGAGGAGCGCCGATGACCAGGTCGTTGTAACGGTTGTTGTCGACCTTCCCGATCGCGAGTGTGAAGCCGAACTGGTCGTTGACCTCAGCCCCGCCGGGCACCGCGGCCAGGTCCTGGTGGAGGTGCTGCGCTCCGGTGGCCGTGAGGCCGGTCGATCCACCGAAGAGGACAGTGACCGCGCCCGCGCTCGTCTTGCTGCCGATCGCCTCCCCGTACGCGCCGATGGCGAGGTCCTCGCGGCCATCCCCGTTGATGTCACCGGCCGCGAGGGCGGCGCCGAACTGGTCGTAGCTCTCCGGGCCATCCGGAACGCCCGGCGAATCCTGGCTGAAGTGGACTGCCGAGTCGACCACCAGGCCCGCCCGGCTGCCCGGGATGACCCAGACCGCGCCGGCGTGGGTCCCGGTCCGGGGATCCGCCTCGTCGCTGCTGCCGATCGCCAGGTCGTCGTAACGGTCGCCGTTGAAGTCCCCCGCCACGAGAGCCAGACCGAAACAGAGGCAGCCGCCGTCCGACGGCACGACGCCCATGAGGTAGTCGACCTGCGCGGCCGAAGAGTAGCGCACGGTGACCACACCGGCCGGGCTCAGGGGCACGTTGTAATAGGACGGGTCGCCGCTGGCCGCGATGTCGTCGACGCCGTCGCCGTCGAAGTCGGAGCGGCCGACGCCCGTGCCCCGTACCGGGGTGATCGTCCTCGGCAGCTTCACCCTGTGGTGCTGAAGAACGGCGCCCTCCCGGGTGATGGTCCGGACGCCTTCCGCAGCCTCCGCCGGGACACTGAGTGCCAGGCTGGCCAGAACGGTGGAAACAACTAGAATTGGTGCGCTTCGCTGCATAGAAACCCCGCTTCCGGTAGGCGCCTGGACACCTTAGACGGACGATTGGATTGCCGAAATACGGCGAACGGGCAGGGCAGGCGACAACCGGGCATCCCCCTCGACCGAACCACGCTCCTCAGGCCACCCAGAAATCCGCCGACCGGCAGCAACCCGAACGCCTTGGTTCCGTTGGGGACTGAGGGCTTCCATGAAATTGCGACAATTTGCGTTTATTGCCACGCTGCTGACGGCTGCCTCGATCGCCGGCAGCGGTGTGCAGCCACCGGTCCTGGACGGCCGGCCCGCCGGCAGCGTGGAGATCATCGATCTGAACGGCCTGCGCAACATCGAGTTCGGTGACACCGAGGCCGAGCTGACCCAACGGGGCATCCTGCGTACCGACCTGGACGCCTGCGGCCCGATGCTCGCCGGCCACGACACGGTCAGCCCGGTCTTCGCCGGGGACAAACTGGTGCTGCTGTGGGTCGGAGACCCGATGCGGACACCGGAGGGCATCACGGCGGGCTCACCCGTTGACCAGGTCTGGTCCCGCTATCCGTCGGTCACTCGGCTGCGGGCTCCTCAGGGGAGGTACCGGCTCGACGGGCTGCTCGCCCGCCGCGGGGACCGCGCGTACCTCTTCCTGCACGACGGGCGCACGGTCCGGAAGACCATCGCCGGGTACGCCGACTGGGCCCGCCGCCTCTTCGACGAGGGCGCCGGCCCCTGCTGAACCGGACGTCGAGCGAGTCGGTCCACGTAGGACCGGCCCGCTCGACGCGCCGATCCATGGCATCAGCCGCGGAACGACCACCGCGGGTGAGTTGGACGTGCCGACCATGTCGCTGTACCGGCAGGTCTGCGGCAAGGAACAGCTTCTGCTGCTGATGGCGGACGCGGCCTTCGCCGCACATCGGCTGCCCCACACGTTCCCGCCCGGGTGGCGAGCCCAACTGGAACTGCTGTGCCGGCTCCAGTGGTCGATCTATCGGCGGCATCCCTGGCTGGCCCAGGTCATCTCGCTGACCCGCCCACTCATGGCGCCGCACGCCGTCGCGCACACCGAATGGGCCCTGCGCGCCCTGGCCGGGCACGGCCTGGACCAGCACGACCAGCTCCACCTGGTCGCCGCGCTGACCAACCACGTACGCGGCACCGCCGTGAACCTGGACCGGGAGGCCGAGGCGGAACAGGACACCGGCCTGACCGACGACGAGTGGATGGTGGCCCAGGCCGACGTGTTGACCGCGCTGCTCGCGGCGGGCGAGTTTCCGCAACTGGCCCGGCTCACCCGGTCGGCGGTCGACCTCAACGTCGAGAGCCTCTTCGAATTCGGCCTGCAACGGCTGCTCGATGGGGTGGCTGCGCTGCTCCGACGGTGAGCGCCGGTCGCCGGGCTCAGGCGGTGTCGGTGGCGCGCTCGGGCGGCCGCGCCCCCGACGCGGCGGCGAAACCGGCGAGCGCGATCTCGGCCGCCTCCTGCAGGTCCTCCCGGCTGACCCCGGCGGCGGCGTGCACCGCCTGACCTTCGGTGACGATCATGACGAAGCGGGCGAGCGCGGTCGGGTCGGCGTCGGCGGGTAGGTCGCCTTCGGCGACGGCGCTGGCGAACCGGTCGGCGAGGGCTCGTTCGCCGGCCAGACGGCTGGCGGCGAGGAACCCGGCGACCGGTGCGTTCTCGGTGGAGCAGGCGGTGCCGCCCTGGATCGACAGGCAACCGGCCGGACGGTCGGGCCGGGTCACGGCGAGCACGTTCTCGCGCAGCAGGGTGCCGACGACCTGGTACGCGGTGGGTTGGGCGATCGCGTTCCGGGCGTACCCCATGTCCTGTTCGGCGTAGCGGGCCACGACCTTGCGGAACAGCTCCTCCTTGCCGCCGTAGGCGGCGTAGAGGCTGGGTTTGTTGATGCCCATGGCGGCGGTGAGGTCGCTCACCGACGCGCCCTCGTACCCCTGGCGCCAGAACACCTCCACCGCGCGCTCCAGCGCCGCGTCGGCGTCGAAACCCCGTGGTCGTCCTCTCTGCGGCACGGCTACACCACCTCCCGCCAGCCATGCTACCCGCGGCGCAACCGATCGGTACAGAAATTTGCGGACCGGGCCGGTGGTTGCTACGGTCAGATAAGTACCGCTCGGTACAGAATTCTTGGAGGATGGTGTGACGACTCGACTGAACACCTCGCTGCCTGCGGTCGGGCTCTGGAGCATGGAGCTGCGTGGCGCCGCGAACCCGGCCGTCCGGGATGCGGCGACCGAACTCGACGAGCGGGGCTTCCGGGCGCTGTGGGTGCCCGGCCTCGACGGTCGCGGGGCCGTCGACGACGTCGCACACCTGCTTGCGGCCGCACCGCACGCCACGGTCGCACTGGGTGTGCTGGCGATCTGGGGCCAGGACCCGGTGGCTCTCGGTGACCGGCTGGCCGCGCTGGACGCCACGCACGGGCCCCGGGCGATCTTCGGCTTCGGGGTGAGCAACGCCCACTCCGCCGCCCAGGCGGGCCAGGACTACGGCCGGCCGGTGGAGACGATGGGCCGCTGGCTGGACGCGCTGGACGCCGCGCCCCGGCCGGTTCCCGCCGGGCGCCGCATCCTCGGCGCGCTCGGCCCGAAGATGGCGGACCTCGCCGCCGACCGGACGGCCGGATGGCACCCGTTCCTCGTGACCCCGGACTACACGGCGACGCAGCGGAACCGTGTCGGCGCGCAGCCGTTGGTCGCACCGCACCTGGCCGTCGTCCTCGAAGACGACCCGCAGCGGGCCCGCGCCGCCGCTCGGGCGGGGATCGGCATGTTCATCGGCTTTCCGACCTACCGGGCCAACCTGGCGCGCCTGGGGTTCACCGACGACGACCTGGTCCCCGGCGGCAGCGACCGCCTGATCGACGCCGTGGTCGCCTGGGGTGACCTGGACGCGGTGGCCACGCGCATCCGGGAGCACCTGGACGCGGGCGCGGACCATGTCGCCCTCCACGTGCTGCGCCCCGACGGTCCGGATCGGCCGGCGCTGCCCCTCGCGCAGTGGCGCGACCTGGCGACCCTCCTGCCGAGCTTCGCCTCCACCCCCGCAACCCAATGACCACCGGCCGACCACAGCCCGGCAGGACAAAACGGAAACAGTAGAAGGAGATCCATCGTGGGACAGCTTGACGGCAAGACCGCCCTCGTCACCGGGGGCACCGCCGGCATCGGCCTGGCCGCCGCCCGCCGCTTCGCCGCCGAAGGCGCGTACGTCTTCGTCACCGGCCGGCGCAAGGGCCCGCTGGACGAGGCCGTGACCAGCATCGGCGCCAACGCCACCGGCATCGCCAGTGACGTCAGCAACCTCGACGACCTGGACCGGGTGATGCGGGCGATCGAGGCCCGCGGCGCGGGGCTGGACGTGGTGTTCGCCAACGCCGGGGGCGGCGAGTTCTCCCCACTTGGCTCGATCACGGTCGAGCACTTCGTGAGCACCTTCGACAGCAACGTACGCGGCACCCTCTTCACCGTGCAGAAGGCCCTGCCCCTGCTCAACGAGGGCGCCTCGGTCGTACTGTCCGGCTCGACCGCCGCGGTCAACGGCACCCCGGCGTTCGGCGTCTACGCCGCCTCCAAGGCCGCGATCCGCTCGTTCGGCCGCACCTGGGCCGCCGAGCTGGTCGGCCGGAACATCAGGGTCAACACCCTGATCCCCGGCCCGACCGAGACCCCGGGCGTCGCCGGCCTGGCGCCCAGCCCGGAGGAGGCACCCGGGCTGTTGCAGGCCATCGCCTCGGGCGTGCCCATGCGCCGCATGGCCCACCCGGACGAGATCGCCAACGCCGCGCTCTTCCTCGCCTCCGACCAGAGCAGCTTCATGACCGGCGGCGAGCTCTTCGTCGACGGCGGCCAGCAGCAGCTCTGAGCGAAAACGCCCGGTCGATCCTCGCGGATCGACCGGGCGTTTTCGCATCTCAGGAGCGGTGGCGGAGGGATTTGAACCCTCGGAGGGCGTTAACCCTCACACGCTTTCGAGGCGTGCTCCTTAGGCCGCTCGGACACGCCACCGCCGACGAGGGTACAGGACCCCCGGTTGGGACGCCGAACCGGTATCACCGGCAGCGGCCTGGCAGGATCTTTGCCATGAGTACGCACATCGGCGCGAAGCCGGGAGAGATCGCCGAGCGGGTCCTGATGCCGGGCGACCCGCTGCGGGCCAAGTGGATCGCGGAGACCTACCTCGAGGGCGCCACCTGCTACTCGACGGTCCGGGGCATGCTGGGCTTCACCGGCCGCTGGAACGGCGTCGAGGTCTCCGTCCAGGGCTCCGGCATGGGCATGCCGTCCGCCTCCATCTACGCCCATGAGCTGATCAACGAGTACGGCGTGAAGACGCTGATCCGGGTCGGCTCCTGCGGTGCCCTCAGCACCGACCTCCAACTGCGCGACGTGGTCGCCGCGATCGGGTCGTCCACCGACTCGAACATGAACCGGATGCGCTTCGACGGCTTGATCGACTACGCCCCGGTGGCCGATTTCGGGCTGCTGCGTACCTCGGTCGAGGTGGCCGAGCGCCGCGGCATCACCATGCACGTCGGGCCGATCCTGGCCGCGGACGCCTTCTACACCGACCGGCCGGACCTCTACGACACCCTCGCCGACTACGGCGTGCTGGCGGTGGAGATGGAGTCCGCGGCGCTCTACACGATCGCCGCCCGGTTCAAGGCCCGCGCGCTGACCGTCCTGACCGTCAGCGACCACATCAAGACCGGCGAGAAGACCACCTCCGAGGAGCGCGAGCAGACCTTCAGCCAGATGGTCGAAATCGCCCTGGACACCATCATCGCCTGACCCCCCGCCCCCGCCCGCCGCCCCGCCGTCCCGCCGTCCCGCCCCGCCGCCCCGCCTCGTCGATCTAGGGCATCTCGCTACTAGTGGATCTCCACTTGCGACGACATGCCCTAGATCGACGGTGGCTGGTGGGCGGGGCGGGGGGGTGGGGCGGGTAGCACGGGGGTGGAGCTCATGGGGGTTGTCCACAGGTCGGGGGGTTATCCACAGGTGTCGGCGGTGGGTGAGCGCAGCGACGGCGAGCGGGGGCAGCGTTCCCCGTCGTGGACCTCTACTCGCAGGCGGCTGAGCTACCCTGGCGGATCCCGATCGACCTTCAGCCGACCCGCTACCGCCAGCTACTGGATGCGGGGTTGTCGCCGAGCGCGATCCGGTGGCGCTCAAACAGAGGGCGACTGCACCGGCCGTACCACGGCAGGTACATCGCCGGCCCGGACGTGCCCGGGCTGTCGGGGCGGGCCCGAGCCGCACTGATGGACAACCCGGAAGCTGTGCTCGGCTTTCACAGCGCTGCCCAACTCCACGGCTTCGGGATTGCACCGACCGACAACGTTCACCTGCTCACGCCCGCGGGAAGGCCCTTCCCGCAACGGCGCGGGATCACCTCACACCAGACAGTCTTGTCGACTGCTCCACCCGTCTTCATCCTTGGCCTGCCCTGTGCGAGAGCACCCCGCGTCGCCGTTGATCTGGCCCGTACGCTCCCCCGGCTCGACGCCCTGCCGGTCCTCGACGCCGCGCTCTTCGCCGGTGCGGTGACACCGGAGGAACTGCTCGTCGAGGTGAGCCGGCACGATGGTCTACGTGGTGTGCGACAGGCTCGCGAACTGGTGGCGATCGCGGACGGGCGCGCGGAGTGCAGGCAGGAGACCGAACTCCGTCTGCTCCTCATTGACGCCGGCATCAGGGATTTCGTACCCCAGTTGCCGGTGCGCGACGGCACAGGTCGTGTCCGGTGCCGCCTCGACCTGGGCGATCCATGCCGCATGATCGCCGCGGAGTACGACGGCTCCTCCCACCTCAACCGCCACGCTCTGCGGCGGGACCGATCCCGCCACAACTGGCTGGAGCAACAGGGGTGGGCCATGCGCTACTTCACCGCCGCAGACCTGTACCACTCCCCGGAAAACGTCCTCTCCACCATCACCACCGCCCGTCGATCTAGGGCAAATCGTCGCACATAGAGATCAACTAACGCTGATCTGCCCTAGATCGACGTGTAGGAGGGGGCGAGAGGGGCGGCGCAAAGGGGGCGGCGCAAGGGGGGTGGGGTCAGCGGAAGAAGGCTCGTAGGACGGCTGCGGTTTCGGTCTCCAGAACGCCGCCGTAGACCTCAGGGCGGTGGTTGAGCCGGCGGTCGCGCAGCACGTCCCACAGTGAGCCGGCCGCGCCGGTCTTCGGCTCCCAGGCACCGAAGACGACGGTGGAGACCCGGGCCAGCACCAGCGCTCCCGCGCACATGGTGCACGGCTCCAGGGTGACCACCAGGGTGCAGTCGTCCAGCCGCCACCGGCCGGCCCGTTCGGCGCCCCGGCGCAGCGCCAGCACCTCGGCGTGGGCGGTGGGGTCGCCGGTCAGCTCCCGTTCGTTGCGTCCGATCGCCAGTTCGGTCCCGTCCGGGCCGTAGAGCACCGCGCCCACCGGCACGTCGTCCACGTCGGCAGCGCCCGCGTCGTCGACGGCGGGGCCGGTGACCGCGACCTCCAGGGCTCGGCGCATCCACAGCTCGTGCTGCTGGCGCCGGCCGACGTCGTCCGGGTCGGCCAACCCCTCGTGGGCGCCCGGTCCGGCGCGGCCCACCGCGCCGGGGGTCGGCTGCCCCGGCCGGATCGTTTCGAGCCGAGGATCGGTGGCGTCGGCAGGCTCCCCACCGCCGACGGGCGGCATCCCACCGCCCGATCCCGATCCGGCGGGATCAGACCTCACGCAGGTCCTCGACCTCGTCGGCGCAGCCGAGCACCTCGCAGATCTCGGCAGTGACATCGGCCGGCAGCATCCCCTCTTGCGTGCACAGGTTCAGCAGTTTCTGCGCGGAAATGCCCAGGTTGGCCAGCAGGTCGGCGTCGCCCACCGGGTCGGCCTCCGGGTCGACGGCGGGCTGCTCGCTCTCCTCGTCGCCGCTGGCCGCCGGGCGCGGCTCGTCGCCGTCGTCGAGCCCGGTGACCGAGGTCTTCAGATCACCGACCAGCAGCGAACCCAGCCGGGACTCCTCGGCGAACGCGGAGTCCGATCCGAACACCCGCAGGTCCTCGCCCTCGTCGAGGCGCAGGATCACCAGGTAGGCGTCGTCCGCCTCGACGAAGAGCAGCGAGATGTCGGCCTCCTGGTCGACGTCACGCAGCCGGTCGGCGACCTCGTCGATGTCGGTGGCGCCGCGCAGGCTGACCTCTGCGGCGGTCCAGCCGCTGTCATCGCGCACCACGGCCGCAGCGAAGTACGACACGGTCCCCCCAATAGCCCTCGGCACTGCGCCGACTCGTTACGCGTGCACGTTAGCCGGTCGGGTCGGCAGGCGACCGGTCAACGCCCCGACAGGCCGGTCATTCCTGACAAAGTCGGATCAGCCGGCTACCCGACGGCGGGTGGCGATGAGCTGGCGCAGACGCTCGGTGCGCAGACGCTGGGGCCGGTTGCGCTGGCGTACCGCCCGGGCACCCGCCAGCTCGGCGAGCAACTGCAGGCGGCGGCGGCTTCGATCGGGGTCCTGCCGCGGGGTGGTCCAGGCCATGGTGCCGAGCGTGCCGAGTCTCGGCGGCCACGTCAAGACGGCGTTCGCTACGCAGCCAACCGGGCACGCGGCGCAGTCACCGGCGACCAGATCCGGGGCTCGCCGGCCCGGTCACCACAGCGGCCAGTCACCACCGGTCGCCCATCGGACCGCCACCACGGCGGCGGCGATGCTCCAGCCACCGGCGGTGACGATGGCGACCCCGGTGGCCACTCCCCGGTCGCCGAAGCGCACGAGCACCAGGGCGGTCAGCCAGGCCAGCAGACCGGCCACCACCGTCCACCACGCGTAGCTGGCCACGTCGGTGCCGAGCAGACCGAACAACACTAGCCACGCGGCTGCCGCACCGCCGCCGGCGGCGACACCACCGCCGGTGACCGGGTGCGGTTCGCGGTAGGTGGGGCGGGTCGGTGGCCCGGCCGGAAAGAGCCCCGAAGGGGTACGCGACGCCGGGCGTGCGACGGCGCCGGGATCCGGGCCGGGATCGGGCCGGGCGATGGCCACCGTCGCTGCCCCTCCCTCACTCGCGTCGCTCGTGCCCACGGTACCGGTCTGCCAGGATGACCGGATGCCCTCGCCGACGATCGGCCGCCGCACGCGTCCGGCGTACCCGATCCTGCTGCTGCTCGCCCCGGTGCTGGCCGCCGGCTGTGCGACCACCCGGCCTGGAGTGCCGCCGGACGGCGCCGCGCCGACGCCGCCGGCGGTCTGGGCGACCGACGAGCAGCCGGCGGCACCGTCGGCCGCGACGGCACCGACCGGCCCCGCCCGCCCGGCGCCGTCGTCAGCCGGGCCGCCGGCGACCGCACCCCGCGCCGGGCTGCGGCACGTCTTTCCGGTACGCGCCGACGACGTCGCCTATCACCCGACGCACGGCGCTTACCCGGCGACGGACATCTTCGCCGACTGCGGTGAGCCGTTCGTCGCGGTGACCGACGGGACGGTGGTCGAGGTGAGCCGCACCGACCGGTACGACAAGCGCGGGCCGCAGGGTCCGGAGAACGGGGGCCTGTCGGTCGCGCTGCTCGGCGACGACGGGGTGCGGTACTACGGCTCGCACCTGAGCGTGGTGACGACCGGCGTCGACGCCGGGGTCCGGGTGCGCGCCGGGCAGCAGCTCGGCAAGGTGGGCCGCACCGGCAACGCGAACAACGTCTGCCATGTGCACTTCGGCATCTCGCCGCCGTGCCCGGGCAGGGACGGCTGGTGGATTCGGCGCGGGGTGCTCTGGCCGGCGCGCTACCTGGACTCCTGGAAGCGTGGCGGCAATCGGGAACCGGCCGCCGAGGTGACCGCGTGGCAGCGCAAACACGGCTGTCCGAAGGCTCCCTGACGGGCCCCGCAACGGCTAGGTTCGGTGGGATGAAGGCCCGGGACCCCATCGCCGACCTGCGCCGGATCGCGTTCCTGCTGGAGCGGGCGAACGAGGCCACCTACCGGGTGCGGGCGTTCCGGTCGGCGGCCAAGGCGCTGGCCGGCCTGCCGGCGGCCGAGGTGACCGAGCGGGCCGGCAACGGCACGCTCACCAAGTTGGCCGGGGTCGGTGACGTCACGGCCCGCTGCGTGGCGGAGTCGCTGGCCGGTGAGGAGCCGGTCTACCTGCGCCGGCTGGTGGCCACCGAGGGCAGCGACCTGGACGCCGAGGCGACGGCGCTCCGCGTCGCGTTGCGCGGCGACTGTCACACCCACTCGGACTGGTCCGACGGCGGCTCGCCGATCGAGGAGATGGCGCTGGCCGCGGTGGAGCTGGGCCACGAGTACATGGTGCTGACCGACCACTCGCCCCGGCTGAAGGTGGCCCGGGGGCTGACCGCCGATCGGCTGCGCCGTCAGCTCGACCACGTGGCGCAGGTCAACGCGGCGCTGCCGGAGGGTTTCCGGATTCTGACCGGGATCGAGGTGGACATCCTCGCCGACGGCTCGCTGGATCAGGACGAGGAGCTGCTGGCCCGGCTGGACGTGGTGGTCGGCTCGGTGCACAGCGGCCTGAACGACGAGCGGGCGAAGATGACCCGGCGGATGCTGACCGCGGTCGCCAACCCTCACCTGGACATCCTCGGTCACTGCACCGGCCGGATGGTGTCGTCCCGCCCGGCCGGGGTGACCGGGCCGGGCGACCGGGGGCACCGGGCCCGGATCCGGGGGGAGAGCGACTTCGACGCGGACGCGGTTTTCGCCGCCTGCGCGGAGCACGACACCGCCGTCGAGATCAACTCGCGGCCGGAGCGGCAGGACCCGCCGAAGCGGCTGATCCGCCGCGCCCTGGAGGCCGGCTGCCGGTTCGCGATCAACACGGACGCGCACGCGCCCGGCCAGCTCGACTGGCAGCGGTTCGGCTGCGAGCGGGCCGCCCGCTGCGGCGTCCCCGCCGATCGGGTGGTCAACACCTGGTCGGCGAAACAACTCGTGGAGTGGGCCGGCGACCGGTCCTGAGCCGGCCGAGCCTCAGCGGCTGACCGGTTCCGCAGCGGGGGCGGCGGGCGCACCGATGCCGGCCACCGGTCGTGGCCGCCGCCGGCCGAGCACGCCCTGCGAGACCGCGACCCCCAGCAGCACGATCAGCGCGCCGACCGGCTGGTGCCAGTTGAGCCGCTCATCGAGCGCCACGGCCCCGATCAGCACCGCGAAGATCGGGATCAGGTAGGTGACGGTGGACGCGGTGCTCGCCCCGGCCACCCGGATGTTGCGCATGTTGATCACGAAGGCGAGCCCGGTGCCGAGCGCGCCGAGGGTCAGCACGCTGGCCACCACCGTCGCCGACAGGTCGGTGGGCAGCGGCGGCGCACCCGCGACGAACGGGGTGACGATGGCCAGCTGGCCGGCGGCGAGCAGCAACTGTGCCGCGGAGAGCGACAGCCCGGAGTGGGTGCTGCCCGCGATGAACCGCTTCTGGTACGGGATGGCGAGGCCGTAGCAGGCGGCCGCGCCGAAGCACATCAACTGCCCGGTGAAGTGTGCCCCGCCGATGCCCTCCCAGACCCCGAGCACCACGAGCACGCCCAGAAAGCCCAGCCCGAGCCCGACCGCGCGACGCACGGTCAGCCGCTCGGTGCGGAAGACCAGCACCGCCAGCGGCAGCACGATCAGCGGTGTGGTGGCGTTCCAGATGCCGGCGAGCATCGACTCGACCCGCTGCTCGCCGTAGCCGAAGAGGGTGAACGGCACGGCCACGCCGAACGCGGCGACCACGAACAGATGCGCCCAGACCCGGGGCTCGCGGGGCAGCCGGTCGCGCAGCGCCGCGAGCACCACCAGCAGGGTCAGCGCGCCGGCGACGACCCGGTAGAGGGTGAGCTGGACCGGGTGCAGCTCGGCCACCCCGACCTTGATGAACAGGAAGCTGGAGCCCCAGATGGCGGCCAGGGCGATGAATCCCGGAAGCCAGGCGCGCAACGGCGCCTTGTCAGGAGTGATGTCGGTGTTCACCCCTGACACTCTGCCGGAGGCGTACGACAAAGTCGCGCGACTTTCGGACAACATCTCCGACCACCACGGTGCCGCCAACCGCTGGCTGAACACGACAAACGTCGTCGACACCGGGGCGGGTTGGTCACGTAGGGTCGCACCGTGGGACGAATCGATGAACTCGCCAACCGCTACGTGGCCGAATGGGCGCCGTTGAGCCCGACCGGCGCCACCTACGTCGGCATCGCCGGCCATGACGACCAACTGGACGACCTCTCACCCGAGGGTTACCGGGCACGCGCAGAGCTGACCCGCCGGACGCTCTCCGAGCTGGAGGTGACCGAGCCGGACACCGAGGCGGAACGGACCGCCAAGGAGGCCATGCAGGAACGGCTCGGCCTGGACCTGGCCCGGTACGAGGCCGGCGAGACGACGAGCGAAATCAGCGTGATCGAGAGCGGGCTGCACGAGATCCGCATGGTGTTCGACCTGATGCCGACCACGACGGCCGACGAGCAGGCCAACATCGCGGCCCGACTCAACGGCTTCGCCGGCGCGCTGGAGGGTTACAAGACCACCCTGCGCGAGGCGCTCGCCGCCGGCCAGGTCAGCTCGAAGGTGCAGCTGGTCGAGGTGGCCAAGCAGTGCGACATCTGGACCGACCCGACCGGGGACAACTTCTTTCACGGGCTGGTCGAGCGACTGGGCGCGGACGGCACGCTCGGCGCCGAGCTGCGCCGGGGCGCGGCGGCGGCCACCGCGGCGACCGCGGAGTTCGGCCAGTTCCTGCGCGCCGAACTGGCGCCGCACGGGCGGGACAAGCAGGCCGCCGGGCGGGAACGCTACGAACTCGCCTCGCAGTACTTCCTCGGCGCCAAGGTCGACCTGGACGAGACGTACGCCTGGGGCTTCGCGGAGTTGGCCCGCCTGGAGGCGGAGATGCGAGTCGTCGCCGGGCGCATCGCGGGTCCCGGCGCCAGTGTCGACGAGGCCGTGGCCGCGCTGGACGCCGACCCGGCGCGGACCATCCAGGGCAAGGAGGCGTTCCGGGACTGGATGCAGGCGCTCGCCGACAAGGCGATCAGTGAGCTGCACGGCACCCACTTCGACATCCCGGAGCAGGTCCGCCGGATCGAGTGCTGCCTCGCTCCGACCAGCGACGGCGCCATCTACTACACCGGGCCGAGCGAGGACTTCTCCCGCCCGGGTCGCATGTGGTGGGCCGTGCCGCAGGGCATCACCGACTTCTCCACCTGGCGGGAGGTGACCACGGTCTACCACGAGGGCGTGCCCGGTCATCACCTCCAGGTGGCGCAGACCGCGGTCCGCGCCGACCTGCTCAACCGCTGGCAGCGGCTGCTCTGCTGGGTCTCCGGGCACGGCGAGGGGTGGGCGCTCTACTCGGAGCGGCTGATGGACGAACTGGGCTACCTGGAGGACCCGGGCGACAAGCTGGGCATGCTCGACGGCCAGGCGATGCGCGCGGCCCGGGTGATCGTCGACATCGGCATGCACCTGGAGCTGGAGATCCCGAAGGACAACCCGTTCGGCTTCCACCCGGGCGAGCGGTGGACGCCGGAGCTGGGCTGGGAGTTCATGCGGGCCCACTGCCGGGTGCCGGACGAGAACCTGCGCTTCGAGCTGAACCGCTACCTGGGCTGGCCGGGGCAGGCGCCCTCGTACAAGGTCGGTGAGCGGATCTGGCTCCAGGCCCGCGAGGACGCCAAGGCCCGCAAGGGCGCGGACTTCGACCTGCGGGAGTTCCACCGGCAGGCGTTGGACCTGGGCGCACTGGGCCTCGACCCGTTGCGCAAGGCGCTGGCCCGACTCTGACCCGTCACCGCCCCTCGCCGGTACGACGTCCGGCGAGGGGCGGTGCGGCTCCGGTCCGCTCAGCCGAGGCTCAGTGCCAGCGTCGGCCGGGCGGTCAGCGTGTCACTGCTGATGTACGCCAGGTCCATGACGGGCTCGGTGAACGTGATCGAGAAGGGCAGGGTGACCGGGATGCCGCCCGGCAACGGCAGGTCCGGAGTCAGAGTCAGCTTGACACCGAGCAGCTTGCCGACGAACCGGGTGGCATAGAAGGCCACGTCACCGCGCACGGTGAGCCGGTCGGTCGCGTACCGCTGGCTGCGCCCGTCGGGACCGTCCGCGCGCAGCAGGAAGTCGTCGGTCACCGCCTCCCGCATGCTGAACTTCAGCACCTCGAGGTAGCCCTTCTCGGACTGCAGCTCAGTGATCCCTTCGAACCGTAGCCCGGTCATGGTCACCGAGGACCCGGTGAGCTTGGACGGCGTCTGCGCCACCTTCGGCAGGCCTGGATCGGCTGCGATGCGCGGCAACGGCTTGCCCGGTTCCACGGTGCCCGGCTTGCCCGGTCGGCCCGGAGTCGACGGCGGGCACGCGGTGGCCCCCGGGCGGGACGGCCCGGTCGGCTTCGCCGTCGGCGTGCCGGTCGGGCTCGCCGACGGCGTGGCGGTCGGGCTCGCCGACGGGGTCGCGGTGTCCTTCCCGCGTCCGCCGGTGAAGAGGTCCCCGATCCCGTCCAGAATGTCGGTGATCAGGTTGCCGTCCGAGCTGCGCTCCGGCTCCGGGCTCGGGCTGGCCGTCGGTGTCGCCGTGGGCCCGCTCCGGCTCGGCGACGGGGTGACGGCCCGGGACGGGGTGGGACAGGCGGTCGTGGTGGGCCGGCTCGGGGCCGCCTGCACGGGTCGGGGCTGGGTGGCCAGTCCGGCGGCGGCGAGGCCGAGCAGCACCAGGGCGACGCCGAAGGTACGCGGATCAATGGAGCGTCCCGGCCACTCGGGCGGCGCCCCGGCGTCGGCCGGCCTGGTCGAGGCGCTGGTTGGCGCCGGCACAGCAGTGGCCGTCGACTGATCCAGCCGTGCGTGGGCCCCGCCGGCCCGCTCCGCTCCGGCCCGCTCCGGGTCGACCGGCTCCGGGTCGACCGGCTCGACGTCGGCCTGCTCGACTCCGTCCTGTTCCACGTCGAACCGCTCCGCATCGGCCTGCTCGGCGTCGGACTGCTCCGCATCGGACTGCTCCGCATCGGACTGTTCGGCGGCGGGCGGAGCCGGTCGGGTGGGCGTCCAGGCGAAGGCGAGTGCGCTGCCGACCATGCCGAGCAGCAGACCGACGAAGAAGCCGCCGAGGTTGAGCCCGATCAGTGAGTAGACGGTGGTGACGGCCGTGACGACCGAGTAGAAGAGCCGCTGCGCCGGGCTGAGCCAGAGCAGCAGGCCACAGGTCACCAGGATGACCGGGATCAGCAGCGAGAGCAGGCCGGTGGCTCCGCTGTGGAAGCTCAGGCCGTTCAGCGTCATCCGGGTGGAGGCGAACATCTCCACCCCGGCCAGGACGGTGAACATACCGCCCCAGAACGGTCGGCTCCGCTGCCAGCGGCGGAAGATCCGCCACGCCTGAGCCGGATCGCCGGGCCGGGCGTGGGACGGGTTGTCGGTTGTCACGTACTCCTCCTGGCGGAGCGGGGACGGGGACACGGACGTGGCCCGCCGCGGTCGGCCACCGCGGGCCACGCCTCAGCTCAGAAGCACTCCTTGTCCTTGGCGTCGTCGCCCACGTTGACCTTCAGCCGGAGTCCGACCAGGTTGAAGGTGGCCGCCGTGGTGTACCGCGACACCTGCCGGAGGTTGGTGATGGTGATGTGGTCGGAGTTCTGACCGAACGAACCGGCCTTCGCCGTCGGGTTCAGGTCGGTCGCGTCCCGACCGATCTTGATGTTGGTGAACGTCGCGTTGCCGTTCAACGAGTCCATCGCGATCAGCAGGTCCTTGGCCCGGGCGGGGTCCTTGCCCTCACCGGCGTTGATGGTGAGCACCACCGGCAGGCCGGGCAGGTCGGCGCGGACGGACTGGCAAAGGCTGTACAGCTCGGCGCTGCTGATCTCGGAGAGGGCGATCGGGTGGACCTCGCCGGCCTTGCCGTCCTTGCCCTTCTCCCGGACGATGCCGCCGTACTGCTTGAAGCCGTCGCCCTCGAGGCGCTCGGCGCCAATCTTGAACGTCTGTCCGGACACGGTGATGTCGGAGGCGATCGCGCCGGTCGACATCCCGAACAGGATGGCGCCGGCGGCGGCCGTGGCGGGCACCATCATGGCGGCGAACCGCCGCCACCGGGTACGGCCCTGATTGTCAAACCGATCCTGCACGGGTTCCTCCTCAGGCGGATGCGCGCGGGTGGCCGGTTCCGGACTGGCGGCCCGCACCGGGCCCGTCACCTGTTACCGGCGGGTAACGATCGAGCCTGATCGTGCACCCGTCGCGGTGCAGCTCACAACCCCCTGATTACCCGGCAGTAACAGGCGGTTGATCGAGCGGCAGCACGGCGTCACGATGGGTCAATGAATTCACGGCCAAGAGCAGCCGAATCAGTAACAAATCCGCCCTTAACCCATGGTCAGACAACAGAGAGTCACTGACGCATCGACCGATTACAATCACGTAACGAATGTAAAGTACGCAGGCACGCGGGACCGATCCGGTACCGCGCGGCCCCCCTCTGCCACAGCTGGATGGCTATGCTCTGCGGCGTGCCGCTGATCGATTACTACGGCCCGCAGGGCTGGGGCAGCCAGTCACCCCCGTTGCGGCAACGCCAGCACGTCGCGACCGACCTGATCTTCGCCGCGATAGCCGCCGACCCGGCAGCGCAGACCGCCGTCCTCGATGTCGGATGCGGCGACGGCAGTTTCCTGGCCCATCTCGCTTCCAGTGCCCCCGACCGGGACATCCGTTGGATCGGGATCGACTACTCGGAGCACCAACTCGCCCGGGCGGCCGAACTGCCGTACGAGTTCCACCGCTGCGACCTCGGCGACGGCCTACCCTTCCCGGACGCCTCGATCGACCTGGTGCACGCGGGTGAGGTGCTCGAGCACCTGTACGACCCCGACCACCTGCTGGAGGAGTGCGCGCGCGTGCTCCGCCCGGGCGGCCACCTCGTCATCACCACGCCGAACCTGCAGGCCTGGTACAACCGGGCGCTCTTCCTGGCCGGAGTCCAGCCGATCTTCTACGAGACCTCCACCCGGTCGACCGAGGTGGGCGCTGGGCCACTGCGTCGCCTCAAGACCGACACCATGCCGGTCGGGCATCTACGCCTGTTCAACCGCACCGCGCTGCTCGACCTGCTGCGTCGCGAAGGGTTCGAGCCAGTCACACTGCGGGGCGCGGGGTTCCACGGGGTCCCGTCGAGCATGGCCTGGTTGGACGCGGCCATGTGCCGGCGACCGTCTCTCGCCTCGATCCTCGTGGTGCTGGCCGTCAAGCGGTGAAAAGCAGTTCGGTGGGCCCGGCGAACCGGGCCCACCGAACTGGTACGTCAGGGTTCAGCGCGCCGCAGGGCGCTCGGCCGACGACCGTTGATCGGGCACCGTCCGTTCGGTCGAGTCGGCTGACGGCGCTTCCACCGTCGGCGCGTCTGCCGTCGGCGCTTCCGGCTCGGCGTCCTTGCCATCCTCGTCGGCCCGGTGGCTGCCGGCCCGCTCTTCCTCGACCGGCTCGACGGCCGCACGCCTCCCGGCGCCGCGCATCGCCAGCCATGCGCCGCCGACGATCGCCAGCAGACCGAGCACCCCGAGGGTGATGGGCCCCCACAGGCGCACGAGCTGGATGGACGCGGCGTTGTCCGCGGCACGCTCGGCACTGGCGATCACCGTCGCCTCGTTGTAGCGGAAGTCGGCGTTCAGCAGCACGGTCGGCTGGCCCACGTCCGGCACCAGCACCTTGCGCGGCTGGTCGCGGACGTCCACGTACGAGCCGGTGACGGGCTCCACCCAGAAGCTGCGCGTGTTGGTGTACATGAGCCGGGCGGTCGTGGCCTCGGGAGCGAAGCGCGCGAGCAGCAGCTTCAGGTTGCTCTCGGCCAGCACCAACTGGGCCTCGGGGACCGTCTGCTCGAAGCGGTAGGCCTGGACCCCGCGCACCTCGGTGACCTCTTTGAACTGCGCCGGGACCGTCTTGCGAATCTCACGGTCGTAGACCGGATAGTCCTTCTTCTCGGTGCCGAACGGGAACTTGTAGACCTGGCCCGCGTAATTCGCGGGTTGGTCCGTTCCGTCCTCGAGCCAGGCAGGATCCCACTTGGCGGCCGCACCGCTGACACGGTCAATGGCGAGTTGCGTGCTGTACTCGCTGATGATCTCGTTGTTGTCGATGCGCCGGACGGACTGGAACACGTCCCAGACGACCGTCTTGCCCTCGAGGTCACCAGTCATCTTCTCGTCGGTGATCTTCGGCTGCGGGACCACCTCCACAGTCGACCGCAGGCCGCCCCGCTCGACGTTCGCCGCGCCTGCCTTGATCTGGAGGAACTCGGCGTTGGCCGACTCTGCCACGGACTCCGAACGCTCCAGGTCGTACGGCAGTTGACTGACCGCGGGTGCGACGTAAAGTGGCAGCCCCACAGCGGCGACGACCAGCAGGACGCCAAGGCCAAACAGCATGGCGCCGACAATCCTCTTCACTGCTCCTCCTTCATTGACAAGGCGAAAAGGCACCAGCCAGCCATACGCTGAAGACATCGACGTCACGGCAGGACGCCTCTGGCATGGCGGCACGTTACTCTCCAGTCACCTCTCTCCGCGACCCCCGGGAAGCTTGATGTTTGCTGCCTCCTCAGCCCCCGCGCTTCCGCGTCTACCGGCCCTCGACGGGGTGCGGGTAATCGGTGCGGCCGCGGTGATTGCCCAACACGTCGGATTCATCACGGGCGTCACCACCCGGGAAAGCTGGGGCGGCTGGGTCGCCATGATGGATTTCGCGGTCGCGCTCTTCTTCGTGCTTTCGGGTTTCTTGCTCTTTCGCCCCTGGGCACGCGCGGCCGCTACCGGTTCCACCACGCCAGGTGCCCGGCGCTTCTACTGGAAGCGCGCCATACGCATCCTGCCGGCGTACTGGCTCGCCGTCATCGTCTGCCTCACGGTGCTCCCGGAGGGCGGCGTCGCTCCGTTGGGCGACTGGTTGCGGCACCTCACATTCACCCAGATCTACGAGCACGCCCAGATCAGGCGCGGGCTCGGCCAGACCTGGAGCCTCGCCACGGAGGTGCTCTTCTACCTGCTGCTGCCGTTCGCGGCGGCGGCACTCCTGGGGAAGCGGTGGCGGCCCGCCCGGACGGTGACGCTCGCCGGCGCCGGGCTGGTGATCACGGTGGGCTGGATCGCCGCGATGGGCACAGGTCTCCTGGACACCGGCCTGCACATCATGTGGCTCCCGTCGTACGCGCTGTGGTTCGCCGCGGGCATCGTCATCGCCGCGGTCCATGTGGCCCTTCGGACGTCGACGGCGCCCCGCTCGTGGCAGGTCATCGATCAGCTCGGCTCCGCGCCACTGGCCTGCTGGGGCATCGCGCTCGGGCTACTCGCGGTGGCCAGCACGCCGGTCACCGGGCCGCGTGGCCTCGCCGCCCCGACGGCCGGGCAGTTCGCGACGCAGATGGGGCTCTACCTCGGCGTCGCGGTGATGGTCATGATCCCCCTCGTGTTCGGCCCCACCACGCTGATCTCACTGGCTCTCGGTAGCGCACCGATCCGGTGGCTCGGCACGCTCTCGTATGGAATGTTCCTCTGGCATCCGCTGGTGCTCGACCTGATCTACCGGGTCGAGGATCGCACCTACTTCACCGGCAACCCGTTGCGGATCTACGCGCTCACCCTCGGCGGGGCGATCGCGATGGCGGCGGTCAGCTACTACGTCGTCGAGCGACCGGTGCTGCGCTGGGGATCGGCGACCGCGAGACGCCGCGCGGGCAGGGCGACCGAGCACCAGAGAGCGGTGAGCGCGGCCAGCGCCGCCAGCTGAGGCGCTGCGGATGTGTGATGGAGGGGATCGACGAGCGAGATCCACCCCGCCACACCGAAGCAGAGGACCGGGAGCAGCCATGCCACCAATCGGCTGATCCGACGAAGTCTGCGCAGCTCACTGCGGTGCAGGTGCGGCGCGAGCACCCCGAGGGCGACCAGCACCAACGCACCAACGGTGGCCAGGACGACCGCCCAGATTCCGCCGACGGTCAGCAGTGCCGCAGCGCCGACAACGCCGGGTAGCAGCCACTCTCGCCGGCGTCGTCCCGGCGCGGCGGCGAGTGGCCTCGGCGGCCGGCGGGTTGGCAGCACCGCGAGCAGCAGGACGACCCCGAGCAGCACCGCGCCCGCCACCAGGCCAGCCCGGTAGGTCCGGTCCGGCGTGAAACGGAGTACGACGTCGCCGCCCAGACCGGGTGGCAGCAGCCACCCCTGCTGCCACCCGTCGACGGTGATGGGCGTCAGCTTCTGTCCCGCCACGGTTGCCTGCCAGCCAGGATTCTCGTTCTCCCGCACCGCGAGGACGGTGCCGCCCGGGTTCGCGGCGACATGCAGCCGTCGCTCCGTCGCCGACCAGTCGACGATGCGTACGGGGCTCGGCGTGGCGGTCGGGCCGGTGCGGCCGGCCGGGTCCAGAACGAGCCTGGTCGGTGTGGTCAGATCACTCCCGGAGGCGACCACCCGCAGCTCGCCGGCAGGCAGCTCCAGTGGCTTCGACACCTTCTCGCCGCACGCCGTGGCTCGTACCTCCCTGAGCTCCAGCAGCTCCCGGCGGCTTGCCGTGACGGCCGTCCGCATCTGCTTGCCGGCGACCTGAAGCGTTGGTCCGCTGCCGCACGGCAACGTCACGCGCTCGTCGAGATTCACCGCGATCGGCGGGCCGGCGGGCAGGGTGCTCACCTCGCCGATACCCAGCGGCAGCCGCTCCGACCTGCCCTTGTACGGGTCGAAGCTCTTCACCGACGTGGACGCGCGGAAGAGGATCGTGACCTCGTCGGTGCGCAGCGGCCGGTCGAACCTGAGCAGGCCGTCCTTGCCGACCGTGCCTCCGCGCACACCGCCATCGCCGATGACGGTGACTCGCCACGGGCGTGCCCGGGCGACCGAGTCCGCCGACGACAACCGCAACCCGTTGATCGTGCGAGTGGTGAGCCAGTTGAGTTTCAGCCACGGGGCCTCGTCCTCCGACGCGGGCAGCCAGGCCGTTGCCGGGTCACCGTCGAGGACGGCGCCGGGACGGGCCGCCGGGTCGGGCACCGCGGTCGACGAGGCGGTGACCCGGGGCGCCAACGTCAGCGGCCACGACTTCGCCACCTCCGCGTCGAGCAGCGCGTTGAGCTGCGGTCCGGCCTTCGGTCGGGCCCAGATCGCCGGGGTGTACGACGCACCGGCCGGCAGGACCACCGTCCGGTCGAGCTGCCCACCGTCCTCCGACGCTCGGCCCACGCCCGAGCCGCAGCGCGGCACGTCGTCGACGAAGAAGCAGGAGTCGGTGGTCGGCGACGAGGTGAGCACCACCGTCGCGGGCTGCGTGGTGGCCGGCCCCTGGGGTGTGACCAGCGTCCGCGTCGCCTGCACCCCGGGGATCTCCAGCTCCGCGATGCCGACCCGACCCTGCCCGGTGCGGACCGGCAACGCCGATTCGATGGTGACCCTGATCCGGGTGCTGGAGTGCACTCCGGGAAGCCGCACGGTCAGCGTCGGGTCGAAGGAGTCGACGGTGACCCGCTCCGCGCCGCTGCGCACGGTCACCTTCGTGGGCAGCGCGTCCGCCTCCGTGTCGAAACGCAACCGCACGTCCGAGATCTTCATGGGCTCGGCGAGTTCGACCTCCAGCCACTGACGGGTGGGGGCACTTGGGGCGGTACGCCAGGAGGTGGACGGGTCGCCGTCGACCGCCGCGTACGGGTGGTGGGCGGGACGGGATCCGGTCAGCGGGTGCGGCTGAGCCCAGGAGCTGGACGCGGTGACGCCACTGATCCCGGCGTACCGCGTCACCGTGGAGTACTCGTCCCCCCAGGGCGGCAGGTAGTCTCGCGCGACCCCACTGAGCAGGGATCGCTGGTCAGCTTCGGTGGTGGCCGACGCGTTGTCGTGCAGCAGTCCGAAGGTCACCTCCCGACGCCGCATACCGTCGGTCAGCAGCACCGGCCCCAGGGCCTGACCGTTCGGCAGGTCACCGGCGAGCACCGTGGGCGCCCCGTTGAGCCTTCGGGCCGCGGCGATGTCCAGCAGTGACTCGGGTCCGCCGACCACCGTCGAGATCGCCGTGGCGTCGTACGCGACGACCGGTTGCACCACCTGTTGGACCTCGTACACCTCCAGTGCCCGGGTGGGCACGTCCAGGCCCTGGTCGCGGTAGCCACCGAAGGCCTGGCCCCCGCCGACCATCGGGCCGAAGGCGGCGACCAGCCGCAGCCCCGGGGAGCGGCCGAGGGCCTGCCGAACCTGCACGGGGCGGGCGGCACGGGATTCCCCGTAGTTGAGGTCCGACCGGAGCAGGACGTACCGCACTCCGGAACGGGCGAGCAGATCGGTCAGACCGTCCGAGCCGGCGCCGGTGGCCAGCACCGATTCGAACGCGTCGAGGAGCCGGATCGTCGTCGGCGGGGTGAGCGGGATCGAGTTGCGCACCGCCCATGAGCTCTTCAGCAGCGGCTGAGTGATCTCGTCGGCCGGGCCGCCCCAGCGGTAGTTCGGAAAGCGCGCGGCCGGTGCCACCAGGACGCGGTCGCGCCCGAGGTTGGCGTCCAGCCAGCTGCCGGCGGCCTGCCAGTAGCCGGGCACGCTGTCGAAACTGCCCTTGATCGGCAGTTGGCCGGCGAGGGCGGGGCTCGCGATGGCGGCGATCCCGGTCAGCGCCACGACCTTCACCACGATCGCCCGCTTTCGCGCCGAGTGCCATCGGCGACCGGTCATCGCGGCGGTACGGGCCAACACGCCGAGCAGGTGGGCCGTGCCGAGGATCAGCGGCAGCCGCACCACCACGTCGAACTTGTGCACGTTGCGCAACGGCGCTCCGGCACCGTCGAGGAAGGACCGTTGCGACTCGGCGAAGAGCCCGTCGACGGCGGCGACGTGCCCCATTCCGACCAGGGCGACGCCGACGAGCAGGCCGGTGACGAGGAAGCGCCGGTGCGGCATTCCGCTTCGG
Source organism: Micromonospora cremea (assembly GCF_900143515.1). Classification (NCBI taxonomy): domain Bacteria; kingdom Bacillati; phylum Actinomycetota; class Actinomycetes; order Micromonosporales; family Micromonosporaceae; genus Micromonospora; species Micromonospora cremea. The sequence goes on from NZ_FSQT01000002.1 coordinate 1,884,903, forward strand.
GCGAGGCCGGCGAGACCCAGACCGGCGACCACCATGGTGGCGATGATCAATGGGCCGTCGAGTGCGAGCTGGGCACCGGCGTCCCACGACCGACCGTAGGCGAGCCAGTGCGATGCCCCGCGCATCGTCGTCGTCAGATCGGTCACCCGGGTGGTCACGGGGGCCGTCTCGATGTAGTCGAGGAATGGCGGGCTGTACCGGCCGAGCACCAGCAACGGGACCAACCACCAGGCGGTCGCGGCGGCGACCGCCACGCCCCACGCGCCGATCGCGACGAGGCGACGCCGCATCGGCCGCAGCGTGGCCAGCCAGAGCACCGCCAGCGGTACGACCGCGAGCACGGCTGTGGCGTTGACGCCGCCGGCGCAAGCCACGGCCAGTGCGGACCAGGCGACGGCACGACGCAGCGAGGAGCCGTGGGCCAGCCCGACCAGGGGTACGAGCACCCAGGGGGCGATGGCGCTGGGCCATGCCTCGACCGAGATGGGGCCGAGTTCGGTGATCATCCGAGGGGAGAGCGCGAACGCGACCCCCGCGATGATCCGGGCGGCGGGCGTGCCGATGGCCAGCCGCTCGGCCAGTTGCATGACCCCGATGCAGGCGACGCACATCAGCAGTGCCCACCAGAGACGCTGCACGACCCATGCGGGCATGCCCACGGCATCGCCAGCCGCGAAGAATGGCCCCATTGGCCATAGATAACCGTACGTTTGGTTCTGCAGTTGGCCGAACGACCCCGCAGGATTCCAGACGTGCAATGAGCGTTCGAGCCATCCGACGGGATTTGTCGCAAGATCGACCTTGGTGTCCATCACGATCTTGCCGGGTTCCTGAAGGAACGCCAACGCCGTGAGTGCGACGCAGACCGATGCCGCCCGCAATCGCCATACCGCCGAGGAAGCGCCGCCGGGCGCCGACTCTCTCGCCGGTTGCGATGCCTTGCGCATTTCGCCCCTCCCGTCTGCTGCCGGCCGCCTGGCACACAAGGGACCGACGCGTCGACCCATTGCGGGTTCGGACACGAGCGCCTTAGGGTGGCGCGATCGCGAACACTACTCGGCAGTAGGAGCAGCGGGTGCAGACCCTCGACGGCCCTGGACGGCACGTACTGTTCCTCAACTGGCGTGACACGCGCAATCCGGAAGGCGGCGGCTCGGAGGTGTACGTCGAGCGCATCGCCGAAGAGTTGATAGCGCACGGGCACCGCGCGACGCTGTTGTGCGCCAGCCACCCCGGCGCACCCGACGAGGAGACGACCGAGTCCGGCCTACGGATCCTCCGTCGCGGCGGTCGACACACCGTCTACCTGCGGGCGGCGCTCGTCTACCTGGCCGGCCTGGCCGGATTCGGCCCGTTGCGGGCGCGGTCGCTCGGCCGACCCGACCTGATCGTGGACGTGTGCAACGGGTTGCCCTTCCTCTCCCCGCTGTACGCGCGCTGCGCCGTCATCATCCTCGTGCACCACGTCCACCGTGAGCAGTGGCCGGTGGTCCTCGGCGCCTGGGGCGCCCGCATCGGGTGGTGGATCGAGTCGAGCTTCGCGACGCGCGTCTACCGGAGGTGCCGTTACGTCACCGTCTCGGCCGCCACCCGCAGCGAGCTGGCATTGCTCGGCGTCGACCCGGGTCGCGTCACGGTGGTGTACAACGGGACCCCGGAATTGACGCCCGAGACCGCCCCTCGTACCCCTTATCCTTCGCTTTTGGTGCTGTGCCGGCTCGTCCCCCACAAGCGGGTGGAGATTGCCCTGGAAGCGGTGGCACGTCTCGCCCCCGAATTTCCGGGCCTGCGACTGGTCGTCGCCGGGCAGGGCTGGTGGGAAACGCGACTACGCGACGTCGCGGACAAACTGGGCATCGGCGATCGGGTGCATTTCGCTGGCTTCGTGACGGAGCCGGATAAGCACGAACTGCTCTGCTCGACATGGGTGGCCCTGACCCCCTCGCTGAAAGAGGGATGGGGCTTGACGATTGTCGAGGCGGGAGCAGTGGGCACGCCGACCGTGGCGTTTCACGACGCGGGGGGCGTCACCGAGGCAATAGTCGCCGGGGAAACCGGCCTACTCGCCCACGATACGGCTGACTTCGTCGCGCAGGTACGGAGCCTCTTGGCCGACGACGTGTTTCGTCATGAGATGGGAAAGGCGGCGCAATCGCACGCCGCCCGCTTCACCTGGTCGGCATCGGGAGACCGTTTCGCCGACCTCGTTCGGACCGTCACCGACGGCCGGCCGAGGCCGGCGGCGGAACGCTACCTGACGCCGTAGTACTGGGGGTTGCCGTTGTCTTCGGAGGTGCTCGCCGCGGTGCCTGACGAAACGACGAGTTGCTGCGTCATGGCACCCAGCGCCACCACCGCCAGCACCGCACCGACCACCGCGGCCAGCATCAAGGTAAGCGGCTTCGGCATTGTGTACCCTCCTCCATCGACATGCGTGGCGGCACGTTACCACGCGGTAGGGCGGCGCAACAGGCTCAGAATCGCGAGCAGGAGCAGCGCCAGGGCGAAACAGAGGCCCAGAATCAAGGGCCACCCGCCGTGCCGCTCCGTCTCGGTCGGTGGCGCTGTCGGATTCCGGTAGAGCGTCAACTCCGGACCATTGTGGACAACCTGGAGACCTTCCAGCACCTGCGGCGGGACAGTTCCTCCCGATCGATGCTGGACGACGACCCACCGCAGGTCGCTGCCCGCCAACGAGCGCCCTTCGGCGAGCGTCCCGCGGATCTGCGCCACCCGGCCGCTCTCCCCGGCCACCGACCGGCCTCCGACGATGAGGGTGTCATCCGTGATGACCTCCACCGGGAGGTAGCGTGCCAGCGGATCAATCACCACCGTGCCGTGGTTCCAGCGGTACGACCGGTACATGCTCATCGGCAACGAGAGGGTTGGCCCCGGCTCCTGGGCGACCGCCCGCGCGACAACGCCCCATTCCTGCGGGTACCGGACCGGCTGCAACCGGCCGGCCACGCCGTAGGCCAGATCGGGCAGGACGGCCACCGGCAGGAGCACCAGGCCCACCAGCGCCAGACGGTCCCCGGGGTGCTTGAGCCGGACTGCCATTCGTTCCCCACCAAGCGCGGCACACAGCACCAGACAGAGGTCGTACGGGACGAGCAGCTTCTGTCCGTCGCGGAGCAGGCCGGCGCCCGGCACCTCCGCCACCAGCCAGCGCAGTGCGGCCGCGCCTCCGGGTAGTGCCGCGAGAGACGCGACCGCGAACGAGCCGACGGCCAGCACGCCCAGTCGGGCCGCCGCACCCGCTGGCCAACGGTCGCGCAGCACCGGATAACCGAGGGTGGCGAGGATGAGCAGCCCGACCGTGACGGCGGGCACGAGCGGGGCGTCACGGCTGGCGGGCGCCGTCAGCGAATTCCAGATCCCACCCGTGCCGGCGAGCGCAACGAGTGGCCCGCCCCAGTTCTCGCCACGGGCGGCGAAAGCCGCCACACCCTCGGGATCCGAACGGCCACCGGCGGTCGTCACTGCGGCTGCGACCAGCCACGGCAGGTTGAGCGCGGCGACGGCACCGAACGCCGCGCCGAACGCACGGCGACCGGGACCGCCGCGGCCCAGGAGAAGAACCGAAACCGTCGTCAGGGCCAACAGGCCTCCGGTGGGAGTGATCGCCGCGGCGGCAGCCGCCACGATGACCCGTGGCAGCGCCCCGCGCCGGCCTTCGCGCAGCCCGATCGCGGCCCGGACCAGCCAGGGCATCGCGGCGTACGCCAGCAACAGACCCCACTGCCCGAGCAGCAGCCGTTCGGCCATGAACGGCGTCCAGGCATACCCGATGGCCGCGACGAGGCGGGTCAACTCCCGTCGAGCCGGCACCAGACGGCCCGCGCCCACCACGGCGAACCAGATGATCGCAACGAGCGCGATCCGCTGCAGCAGCCAGCCGGGCACCGCCAGGTTGAGCAGGGAGACCACCGCGTCCTGCGGAACGGCGCGTGGCAGTGCGTCGCCCGAGGCGAACAGGTCCCACCGCAGAGGCTGCCGGGGCACGAAGACCATGTCGTACCGCAGCACGTAGCCCGGCCGGGCCAGGGGCGCCAACACGAGAAGCGCGGTAACGGCGGCCGCGACGTGCAGACGCAGCCGACCACGCACGGATCCGGTTCTCTCTGGGACGTCCGGGCTCGGGCCGAGCTGGTCAGCGCTTACGGAGGACAAGGACCAGGTTCCAGGTGAGGACCTCGCGTACGCCAGGCACTCGGACCACTCCCTTGGCCCACGTTGGCAGGTAGCGCGGCAGGATGTCGATGACCTCCGCCTCGGACTGCTGCCGCGCCCAGCGGAGCATCTCGCCGACCGAGACCGCGTACATGCTCTCGCCGAAGACGTTCTTCGGCCGCCGGCCCTGCTTGCGTTCATACCGCTGCGCCGCACGGTGGCCGCCCAGATAGTGCCAGGGCGACGTCTCGTGGCCGCCCCAGGGCGAGAGCCAGTTGGTGAAGGACAGGAAGATCGTGCCGCCGGACCGGGTCACCCGGAGCATCTCGTCGGCCATGACGTACGGCTGCGGCACGTGTTCGAGGACGTTGGAGGAGAAGCAGACGTCGACCCCGCCGGTGCGAACGGGCATGTTGAGCGCACTTCCCATCACACCGCCCGGTACGACCTCACCTCGCGCGGACATCTCGCCCGCGTCGCAGTCCACGCAGACGATCCGCGCGCCGGCCCGGGTCAGGGCTTCGGCGAAGTAGCCCGCACCGCCTCCGACGTCCAGAACGACGGCACCGGTGAGGTCGGCGTACGTCTGGAGTTGGTCGACGGTGTCCTGCGCGAGCATGCCGTAGAAGAAGTCGGGATCGGTCTGCTCCACGCGAAACGCACGGAACAGGCGCACCGATCGTGCCAGGTCGGCACGGTGGGCAGCAGGGAGCTTCACGCGTGGCTCCTACTTGTGGCCAGGACGGGACGGTGTGCTGATCGACGCCGGGTTGGCGGTCATGGTGAGACCCGGCCCGAGCCGGTCATGCCGGAAGACGTTAGCCCGTCCGCGGGCGCAGGTCGACCGGCCAGCTCGATCTACTACCGCTCCACGCCGCCCCGCCGGCCTCTGTACCCTGTGGGCGCCCTACGGTTGCTCACCCCTTCGTCACGACGGCGGGGAGAAGTGGAGTCAGACGGCCGGCATGAGAGGGACGACCGCACAGGTTTCCGACGCCGGCCGGATGGCGGTGACCGGCAGCGCCGTCATGGCCGCGGCCACCCTGACAAACGGGCTGGCCTATCTGGTGCCCATGCTCGGCGCCCGCCACCTCACCGCCGCCGACCTCGGAGCACTGGCGACCGTGCAGGCTCTCGTCGCGATCGCCGGCGTGGCCGGCGCGGGTCTCCAGACCGCCGTCGCCGTTCATCGGGCACGTCACCCGCAGGCACCGACCGCGCGTGTCACCCTCACCGCGGCGGCTGTCACCGGTGGCACCCTGGTCGCCGCCATTCCACTGATCGTCACAACCCTGCACCTGCCGGTCGAGGTGGTGACCCTGCTGGTGGGCATGACGCTTCCCGTCGTCCTGGCCGCCAGGTGGCTCGGCGAGTTGCAGGGGGACCAGCGTTTCCTGCGCCTGGCGCTGGGCATGGGCGTGCTGGCCATCGGACGTTACGCGGGCGTGATCGCCGGGCTCGTCCTCGGCGCCGGGTTGGTCGGGTCATTGCTGGCCGGTCTCGTCTGCTCCTACGTCGCCCTGCCGATCCTGCGGCTGACCGCCGGGTCAGGAGCCACGGCGGCGCAAGCCGCGGCAGGGGCTCACCCGGCGAGCGGGCCGGCCCTGGGGCTGAGGCAGGTCATGACGGCCAGTAGCGCCACCCTGGCGATGCTGGTCGCGTCGTACGCCGACCTCATCCTGGCCCGGCAGTTGCTGTCGCCGGCGGAGTCCGGCGCGTACTCCGTCGGGACCGTGCTCACCAAGGGGGCGCTCTGGGCGCCGCAGGTGGTCACCGTGCTGGCCCTGCCCCGGATGGCCCGCCAGGACGGCCGGACGCGGCGGGCCGCCTGGGCCGTCGTCGGGGCGTGCGGTGCCGCACTCGTCATCGCCTCGGCGCTGGCCGGTGGGCTCGCCTTCCGGCTCGCCGGCGGGCAGGACTACGCCGTTCTCGGCAGATACGCACCGTTCTTCGCCGCCACCGGCGCTTTCTATGCTCTGGCCTTCGTGCTGATCAACGCGCAGATCGCGAGCGGCGCCCGCTGGCCGTCGGTCCCGCTCTGGGTGGCGGCGGCCGGGCTCGTGCTCGTGGCGGTCTTCGTGGCACCACACACCTTCGCCGGCATCATGTGGACCGCCACCGCCGCTGCTGCGTCCGCGGCGCTCGCCCTGGCGGTGGTCGTCCGCGCCTCGGCAGGGCGTCGCGGCCCTCCGGCAGGGCCGTCGCCGGAACCCGTCGGGCCTCAGGACCTTGCGGACCGGGTCAGCTGACGTCCCGTCTGAACAGGACCGAGTTGACGTAGCGCGGGCGGGGGAGCACGACCCGTCGCGCGAAGCTCTGGTGAACTCGCGCTATCGCCTCGCGCTGATGGCCACGGATGTCGAAGTCAGCGAGCGGCAACCATTCCCGCTCCGGCAGCACATAGCCTCGGTAACCCCACTCGGCCAGCAGATCGATGATCGGCGCAACCGGTTGGACCCGCTCCTCGACCTCCACCAGCAGCACCGGGCCGTCCCGGCGAATCGTCTCGGCCGCACCCCGCAACGCCGGCAGCTCGTGCCCCTCGACATCGATCTTGAGGAACCGCACGTCGCTGAGGCCCAGGCCGTCGATCGTCACAGAGGGGACGGTCACCGGGCTGCCCTCGCCGTACTCGAGCGAGGAGGTGCCGACAGCGGGACCGTTCTCCGGCAGATAGAGTTCCGCGCTTCCCTCATGGTCGGACGCCACCGCGCGGACCACCCGTACCTCGGGGAAGGCCCTTGCGATGCTCCGCGCAAGCTCGTCGTTCGGCTCGATGGCGACAACCTGGTCAGCCAGCTTGCGCATGCGTCGGGTCCATGGCCCGTACCAGGCGCCGACGTCGAGTGCGGTGCCGCCTTTCGGCATGAACTCCGCGAGGCGCGCGAGCTCGGGCTCGACCCGCGGGTAGACAGCGCGGATGGCTCCCGCCACGACCCGATCAGGCAGCAGCGACGCCACGTGCGAGCTCACTGCGGTCAGCGGACCGGTGGAGGACGGCATGGGCGCCAAGGTTAACGGTCAGGGGCGCAGCTGACCAGACATGCGGACCGTTGACAGGGTTGGACCTGACGCCGACGGGCTGACCGGGTCAGTCCTCCGCGAGCCAGTCGTGCAGCAGCTGGTGGTCGATCGAGTCCACCCGACCGAGCGGACGACCCTCCGCGACCCGCTCCCGCAGTTCCGCCCGGGTGAACCAGCGTGCCTCCAGTAGTTCCACGCCGTCGACGCGGATCTCCTCGGACATGGCGGTGGCCCGGAAGCCCACCATCAGGCCGGCGGGGAACGGCCACCCCTGCGACCCCTGGTACGTCACGTCGGTGACGGGCACACCCGCTTCCTCGGCCATCTCCCGGCGGACCGCGTCCTCCAGGCTCTCGCCGACCTCGACGAAGCCGGCCAGCGTCGAGTACGACCCCTCGGGCGCACCCGCGTGCCGGGCCAGGAGGCAGCGCTCCGGCCGGTCGGGCGCCTCCACCAGCACGATGATCGCCGGTTCGATCCGGGGAAACAGCAGCCGCCCGCACTCCCCGCCGGTGCACGTCCGGACGTGCCCACCGCCGCCAGCGACAGCCGGCGCGCCGCACGCGCCGCAGTACCGCTGCTGCCGGTGCCAGTGCAGCAACCCCCGCGCGTACGCCTGGACGGCTGCCTCTCCCGGCTCGAGCCGTCCGACAAGTGCCCGTACGTCGACGGCCCGCGCCACACCGGCCATCTCGACGGCGGACTGCTCGCTGAGCGCGGAGAGGTCCGCGGCGAAAACGGCGGCGTCCCCGTCGAGCCCCAGGAAGACGGTCTCGCCGGCGGCGGACCGGACGAGAGACGCCCGCTCCGCGGTCAGCCGCACCGGGCCGTTCCCGTCGACGAGACAGCGGTCCCGCCACAGCGGCAGCACCACGGTGGTCGCATCGGTGAGCAGTGCGCTCAGCCGGGCCGGATCGGTGCGCAACTCGCCCGCCCGGTCCAACCACCCGCCGCCGTACGCCAACACCCGCTCCGCAGTGTTCACAGCGTCACCGTGCCACGTCAGCGGTCCCACACGGGCACCACCCCCCGCCCCGCGCGACACGCCGGGACGACACGCGATACCGGCACGGGTGGGCGCAGCCCACGAGGACGGCCCGGCATTCGTTACCGTAGGTGTCCTCCGGGAGGGGGGACCTCCCGCGGCACCTGGCGATCGAGGTTGCAGTGACGCTGTACGGCGAAAAGAGTCCACCCGCCGACGACCGGCCCACCGTGCAGGTCACCGCGGTCACCTGGCCGGACGACGGGCCGGGGCCGGTCACGGTGCCCACCGGAGAGCCGGAGGGCGGCCGGAGCCGGCCGCGCCGGGTACGGATGCTCCTCGCCGCCGGCGTCACCGGCGGCGTGCTCGCCGCCGTGGCGGGCGCCGGCGCCTGGGCGTACGCCGGGGACGTTCCCCGCGGCACCACCGTGCTCGGCACCGAGCTGGGTGGCCGGAGCCGCACCGACGCCGACCGGGAGTTGCGGGCGGAGCTGGATCGGCGGGCGGCGGCCCTCGCCGCGCCGCTGCGGGTCACCGTCGGGGAGCGCACGGCCGAGATCAAGCCCACCGACGTGGGGCTGGCCGTCGACGTCGCGGCCACCGTGGCGGCCGCCGCCGAGACCGACGCGCACCCGGTCAGCCGGCTGGTCGGCTCCCGCACCGTCGACCCGGTCGTCACCGTCGACGTGGATCGGCTCGACGCCGCGCTCCGTAAGGTGCTCGGCGACCAGGCCCGCCCGATGACGATGCCGGCGATCACCTACCAGGGCACCACGCCGAAGGTGGTCCAGCCCAAGCCGGGGCTGGCGTTCGACCCGCAGCGCTCCGCCGACGCCGTTCGCGCCGGGTGGCTGGCCGGCGCCCCGGTCACCGTGCCGCTGGTGGAAAGCCAGCCGGTGACCACCGCCGAGGAGTTGGACCGGCTGGTCGCCGAGCTGGCGAAGCCGGCGGTAGCCGCACCGGTCACCGTGCGCACCGACAAGGGTTCGGTGAAGATCCCGCCCGCCGCCATCGCGAAGAGCCTGCGGTTCAACGCCGACAAGGCCGGCAAGCTGACCCCGGCGGTGGACGTCAAGCGGCTGCGCTCGGCGCTCGGCGACGACCTGGACGCCATCGAGGTGCCGCCGAAGGACGCGACGATGACCATTTCCGGTGGCCGACCGAAGGTCACCGACGGGCGGCCCGGGCAGCAGCTGGACACCGCCACCCTGGGCCGTGACCTGCTGGCCGTGCTGCCCAAGTCGGACGGCCGCGAGGTGACGGGCGAGCTGAAGCCGACGCCTCCCGAGCTGACCGCGGAGAAGCTGGCCGGTCTGGGCATCAAGGAGCGGGTGTCCACGTTCACCACCCGGTTCACCGGGGGCATGGCCTCGTCGCGCAGCCAGAACATCGCCACGATCGCCAAGGAGGTGGACGGCACGGTCGTGCTGCCAGGGAAGACGTTCTCGCTGAACGGGCACACCGGCGAGCGCGCCTACGCGCAGGGCTACCGGGACGCGCCGGTGATCCTGGACGGCAAGCTGGTGCCGGGGGTCGGGGGTGGCACCTCGCAGTTCACCACCACGTTGTTCAACGCCACCTACTACGCGGGGCTGGAGGACGTCGAGCACAAGCCGCACTCGTACTGGTTCGACCGGTACCCGGCAGTCATCGAGTCGACCATCTTCTGGCCCAACCTGGACTTCAAGTTCCGCAACAACACCCAGTACGGCCTGCTCATCGACACCTCCTACACGTCGAGCACGATCACCGTGTCGATCTGGAGCACCAAGATCTACGACAGCGTGAAGACGGAGTACGGCCCGCGCCGCAACGTCACCACGCCGAAGCTGATCCACCTCGAACCCGGCCCGACGTGCATCCCGAGCAACGGCATCAACGGCTTCACCCAGGACGCGTTCCGGGTCATCAAGAAGGGCGGGGTGGTGGTCAAGCGGGAGAAGTTCACCTGGCGCTACGACGCGGAGCCCCGCTACGTCTGCGGCCCGAAGCCGTCCTGAGCGTCGGGATCGACAGGTTGACGACCGGAACGAACCACCCGCCCACCGCCCAGCCGGGTGACCACGCCAGCCCGCCGCCCAGGCGTCCGGCGGTGCGCCGTGCCTGGTGGAGCCAGGTGACGAAGGCCGCGGCCGCGACCATCGCACCGAGAATCCACAACCGGTCGGCCGCCGCGGGCACCGCGCCGCGCGGCACCAGGTCAGCCATCAGGTGGTACGCCGGCCAGGCCGGCAGGACGTCGACGTTTCCGTGGGTCGCCACGTTGATCCGCTCTTCGTAGTAGCCCACCACGAAGATGGCGCGGAGCACGTCGACACCGACCCACAGAGTCAGTGCGGCGACCGCCAGCTGGACCGCACGTCGTCGCCCGGTCATCGCCAGCGACGGGCCGGCCGATTGGTCGCTGATCGTCGGTTCCACCGGGGTCCGTCCCTTTCGAGGGTCACCAGCGAGTATTGGCCGGCCGACGACTCCAACGAGGCCCTGATCCGCGTGCCCACGAACGGTGTCCCGGATCGGTCCCGATTTTGGGTATGGAAGTGCGTCAGGGCCACCCCAGATATGGGGTGGCCCTGACGAATGTTTGTCCGGCGGCGTCCTACTCTCCCACACCCTCACGAGTGCAGTACCATCGGCGCTGGAGGGCTTAGCTTCCGGGTTCGGAATGTGACCGGGCGTTTCCCCTCCGCCATGACCGCCGTAACTCTATCGACATGTCAAACAACACCACACAGTGTGGTCTGTTGTTCGTTTATCGAGAGTTGCACAGTGGACGCGTAGCAGCTTAGTAGTCAAGTCCTCGGCCTATTAGTACCGGTCAACTGAACCCGTTACCGGGCTTACATTTCCGGCCTATCAACCCAGTCGTCTAGCTGGGGGCCTTACCCCACAAAGTGGGTGGGATACCTCATCTTGAAGCAGGCTTCCCGCTTAGATGCTTTCAGCGGTTATCCCTTCCGAACGTAGCTAACCAGCCGTGCCCCTGGCGGGACAACTGGCACACCAGAGGTTCGTCCGTCCCGGTCCTCTCGTACTAGGGACAGCCCTTCTCAAGTATCCTACGCGCACGGCGGATAGGGACCGAACTGTCTCACGACGTTCTAAACCCAGCTCGCGTACCGCTTTAATGGGCGAACAGCCCAACCCTTGGGACCTGCTACAGCCCCAGGATGCGACGAGCCGACATCGAGGTGCCAAACCATCCCGTCGATATGGACTCTTGGGGAAGATCAGCCTGTTATCCCCGGGGTACCTTTTATCCGTTGAGCGACACCGCTTCCACTCGCAAGTGCCGGATCACTAGTCCCGACTTTCGTCCCTGCTCGACCTGTCAGTCTCACAGTCAAGCTCCCTTGTGTACTTGCACTCAACACCTGATTGCCAACCAGGCTGAGGGAACCTTTGGGCGCCTCCGTTACCTTTTAGGAGGCAACCGCCCCAGTTAAACTACCCACCAGACACTGTCCCTGAACCGGATAACGGTCCGAAGTTAGATACCCAAATCAACCAGAGTGGTATTTCAAGATTGCCTCCACCCATACTGGCGTATGGACTTCACCGGCTCCCACCTATCCTACACAAGCTAATTCGAGTACCAATGTCAAGCTATAGTAAAGGTCCCGGGGTCTTTCCGTCCTGCCGCGCGTAACGAGCATCTTTACTCGTACTGCAATTTCGCCGGGCCTGTGGTTGAGACAGTGGGGAAGTCGTTACGCCATTCGTGCAGGTCGGAACTTACCCGACAAGGAATTTCGCTACCTTAGGATGGTTATAGTTACCACCGCCGTTTACTGGCGCTTAAGTTCTCCGCTTCGCCCCGAAGAGCTAACAGGTCCCCTTAACGTTCCAGCACCGGGCAGGCGTCAGTCCATATACATCGAATTACTTCTTCGCATGGACCTGTGTTTTTAGTAAACAGTCGCTTCCCCCTGCTCTCTGCGGCCATACAACGCTCCACCCGCGTGGGGCTTCACGTCTCCGGCCCCCCTTCTCCCTAAGTTACGGGGGCAATTTGCCGAGTTCCTTAACCACAGTTCGCCCGATCGCCTCGGTATTCTCTACCTGACCACCTGTGTCGGTTTGGGGTACGGGCCGCTAAGAACTCGCTAGAGGCTTTTCTCGGCAGCATAGGATCACTGACTTCACCTGAATCGGCTCGGCATCACGTCTCAGCCTTCATGTGTTGCGGATTTGCCTACAACACGGCCTACACGCTTACCCCGGCACAACCACCGGCCGGGCTCAGCTACCTTCCTGCGTCACCCCATCGCTTGACTACTACCCGTCAGGTTCCCACGCTCCCCACCATCAGCCCGAAGGCGTCAGACAGTTCGGGTGGTTAGCACAACGAGGTTCGTCAGGGACGCTCTTTCGCGGGTACGGGAATATCAACCCGTTGTCCATCGACTACGCCTCTCGGCCTCGCCTTAGGTCCCGACTCACCCAGGGCGGATTAGCCTGGCCCTGGAACCCTTGGTCATCCGGCGGAAGGGTTTCTCACCCTTCTTTCGCTACTCATGCCTGCATTCTCACTCGTGCCGCGTCCACAACTGGGTCACCCCGCTGCTTCACTCGCGGCACGACGCTCCCCTACCCATCCACACACCTGCACAAGGAATCAAGTCCAAGCGAGGTTAAAATGTGAATGCCACAGCTTCGGCGGTGTGCTTGAGCCCCGCTACATTGTCGGCGCGGGACCACTTGACCAGTGAGCTATTACGCACTCTTTAAAGGGTGGCTGCTTCTAAGCCAACCTCCTGGTTGTCTATGCGACCCCACATCCTTTTCCACTTAGCACACGCTTAGGGGCCTTAGCTGGTGATCTGGGCTGTTTCCCTCTCGACTACGAAGCTTATCCCCCGCAGTCTCACTGCCGCGCTCTCACTTACCGGCATTCGGAGTTTGGCTGATTTCGGTAAGCTTGTGGGCCCCCTAGACCATCCAGTGCTCTACCTCCGGCAAGAAACACGCGACGCTGCACCTAAATGCATTTCGGGGAGAACCAGCTATCACGGAGTTTGATTGGCCTTTCACCCCTAACCACAGGTCATCCCCCAACTTTTCAACGTTGGTGGGTTCGGCCCTCCACGCGGTCTTACCCGCGCTTCAGCCTGCCCATGGCTAGATCACTCCGCTTCGGGTCTAGGACACGCGACTGAATCGCCCTATTCAGACTCGCTTTCGCTACGGCTCCCCCTCACGGGTTAACCTCGCCACATGCCACTAACTCGCAGGCTCATTCTTCAAAAGGCACGCCGTCACCCCGTAAGGCTCCGACGGATTGTAGGCGAACGGTTTCAGGTACTATTTCACTCCCCTCCCGGGGTACTTTTCACCATTCCCTCACGGTACTCGTCCGCTATCGGTCACCAGGAAGTATTTAGGCTTACCAGGTGGTCCTGGCAGATTCACGGCAGATTTCAGGGGTCCGCCGCTACTCGGGAACACCCACAGAAGGTCAGCAACTTTCACCTACCGGACTTTCACCGTCTACGGTCAGCCATTCCAGACTGTTCGACTAGCCACTGACTTTGTAACTTCTCGAACAAGTGTCAGCTTGTTCAGCAGGGTCCCACAACCCCGACCACGCAACCCCTGACAGGTATCACACGCAGCCGGTTTAGCCTCAATCCGCTTTCGCTCGCCACTACTCACGGAATCACTAAATTGTTTTCTCTTCCTACGGGTACTGAGATGTTTCACTTCCCCGCGTTCCCTCCACACACCCTATGTGTTCAGGTGTGGGTGACACCACATGACTGGTGCCAGGTTTCCCCATTCGGACACCCTGGGATCACAGCTTGGTTGACAGCTCCCCCAGGCCTATCGCGGCCTCCCACGTCCTTCATCGGCTCCTGGTGCCAAGGCATTCACCGTTCGCCCTTGACAACTTGACCACAAAGATGCTCGCGTCCACTGTGCAATTCTCAACAAACGACCAACCCACAACCCAACAGCCCCACACCAGACCCGACAACCGCCGGCGGTATGTGGAACCAGGCCATGCCTGGCAGCCCATGAAGCGCTCACGCTCCACAACAGGCTTTCCGAAAGAAACAACCCATGGTTGTTCTTTCAGGACCCAACAGGGTGCTCTACGCCATCTCCCAGCCGCACCGAAGAACCAACCGTTCCCACCACCGCAAAGGGTGGCTGTACTAGGCGTCCCGGCCGTTGCCAGCAGAAAACTCACCAGTGTCTCCGCCATCTGAGCACCCCGACCCGACATCCGCGGGCCGCGGGCTCCTTGCACCCTTTCAGGTGAAGGTGCTCCTTAGAAAGGAGGTGATCCAGCCGCACCTTCCGGTACGGCTACCTTGTTACGACTTCGTCCCAATCGCCAGCCCCACCTTCGACGGCTCCCTCCCACAAGGGGTTGGGCCACCGGCTTCGGGTGTTGCCGACTTTCGTGACGTGACGGGCGGTGTGTACAAGGCCCGGGAACGTATTCACCGCAGCGTTGCTGATCTGCGATTACTAGCGACTCCGACTTCACGGGGTCGAGTTGCAGACCCCGATCCGAACTGAGACCGGCTTTTTGGGATTCGCTCCACCTCACGGTATCGCAGCCCATTGTACCGGCCATTGTAGCATGCGTGAAGCCCTGGACATAAGGGGCATGATGACTTGACGTCATCCCCACCTTCCTCCGAGTTGACCCCGGCAGTCTTCGATGAGTCCCCGCCATAACGCGCTGGCAACATCGAACGAGGGTTGCGCTCGTTGCGGGACTTAACCCAACATCTCACGACACGAGCTGACGACAGCCATGCACCACCTGTGACCGCCCCCGAAGGACCTCACATCTCTGTGAGTTTTGCGGCCATGTCAAACCCAGGTAAGGTTCTTCGCGTTGCATCGAATTAATCCGCATGCTCCGCCGCTTGTGCGGGCCCCCGTCAATTCCTTTGAGTTTTAGCCTTGCGGCCGTACTCCCCAGGCGGGGCGCTTAATGCGTTAGCTGCGGCACAGGGAACCGGAGAGGCCCCCCACACCTAGCGCCCAACGTTTACGGCGTGGACTACCAGGGTATCTAATCCTGTTCGCTCCCCACGCTTTCGCTCCTCAGC
Source organism: Micromonospora cremea (assembly GCF_900143515.1). Classification (NCBI taxonomy): domain Bacteria; kingdom Bacillati; phylum Actinomycetota; class Actinomycetes; order Micromonosporales; family Micromonosporaceae; genus Micromonospora; species Micromonospora cremea. The sequence goes on from NZ_FSQT01000002.1 coordinate 1,900,155, forward strand.
GTCAGTATCGGCCCAGAGACCTGCCTTCGCCATCGGTGTTCCTCCTGATATCTGCGCATTTCACCGCTACACCAGGAATTCCAGTCTCCCCTACCGAACTCTAGCCTGCCCGTATCGACTGCAGGCCCGCAGTTGAGCTGCGGGTTTTCACAGTCGACGCGACAAGCCGCCTACGAGCTCTTTACGCCCAATAAATCCGGACAACGCTCGCACCCTACGTCTTACCGCGGCTGCTGGCACGTAGTTGGCCGGTGCTTCTTCTGCAGGTACCGTCACTCTCGCTTCGTCCCTGCTGAAAGAGGTTTACAACCCGAAGGCCGTCATCCCTCACGCGGCGTCGCTGCATCAGGCTTCCGCCCATTGTGCAATATTCCCCACTGCTGCCTCCCGTAGGAGTCTGGGCCGTGTCTCAGTCCCAGTGTGGCCGGTCGCCCTCTCAGGCCGGCTACCCGTCGTCGCCTTGGTAGGCCATCACCCCACCAACAAGCTGATAGGCCGCGAGCCCATCCCAAGCCGAAAAACTTTCCACCAAACCTCATGCGAGGCCAGGTCCTATTCGGTATTAGCCCCGGTTTCCCGGGGTTATCCCAAAGCTTGGGGCAGGTTGCTCACGTGTTACTCACCCGTTCGCCGCTCGAGTACCCCGAAGGGCCTTTCCGCTCGACTTGCATGTGTTAAGCACGCCGCCAGCGTTCGTCCTGAGCCAGGATCAAACTCTCCAACAAAAAATTGTCGAACAGCATCCTGACAACAAACAAATGTTGCCAAAGGAATCCCAACCAGCAATCCAAAACGGATTACCAGTCCGGGGTATAAATCATAATTGGCACTGGCTTTTCAAGCACCCTGTTGAGTTCTCAAAGAACAACCACACACCGATCAAAAGCCCCACTCACTGGGACCCCGTTTCGGGGCTTTCCGTCCGCGTCCCCGCCGCTCAGTGGCGCCGGGCACTTTTACTACGTTACCTCACCGTCTTCGCCGTGTCAAACCGTGTGTCCCGGTCTGGCGTGCTTCGTACGGGTTGGTCCCGGCGCACTCACGCAGCAGCGAACCGCTGCGTCAGGTCGTCGGATTCGGCAGGCCGGCCGCTGCGGTGTCCCGCAAGCTCGCCCGGTGCCCTGCCGGTGGTGAACCTTACCCGGTCGGTTGCGCTGCACCAAATCCGCCTCGCGGCAGTTTCGGCGAGCCCCGCCCGGACCGTGCCCCGCAGGAGCGAACCCCTGCCTGACCCGGCTGCCCGCCCGATCCGGTGCTCCAGGACTTCGTCCCGTTTGCCCCGTTCCGCGCTGGCAGAGAGAAAGTTACGCGTCCGTGGTTTGATCGTCAAATCCGGGGGTAGCGTCCCGCGTCACACTTGCTGCGTAGCCGAGTATCCCCAGGTCAGACGTTGGACAGTTCCTCGAAGGGTCGGCACCGCTGCTCAAAGGGAGCTCTCCAGCCTCACCCACGGTGACTGGATCGCGCGGATCCTGTGCCGAAGTGCGCGAGGACCGTCAGGCGCCCGGAAGGCTCTGGCGGCGGCGGGCGGCGAACCAGGCGCGGACACCGAGGACGCCGACGGTGGTGCCGATCGCCAGGGACGCCCCGATCAGGAGCGCGTGCACCCACAGAAAGCTGGTAGGCGAGCCGTCTCCCACCGCACCGGATGTCCAGGAGCGCGGGTCCTGCCAGATCGCGACCGCGAACCTCGGCCAGATCACCCAGGTCCAGATCCCAACTCCGACCAGGAAGAGAGCCCACCCTCGCGACAGCACCATGGCAGCCGAGTATGCCAGCGGAGCTGGTCACGGACCGGAGCGCCGAGGTGAACCGGGTGAGCGTGCCCGGGTGGGCCGACTTCACGGTCGCCGCGCAGCCGAACCCGGTTACCCGGTTGTACAGCAGATGGACGGTGCCGAGTCGGCTGCCGATCTGCGCGTCCCGAATCGGGTCCTGGTCGACCGGGTCGTAGCCGAACCCACAGAGCGCCTGCGGGGAGGATGGATCGAGCGTCCCAGCCTGGGCCGCGCTCCCGGTTCCCGTGACGATGCCCAGCGCGAGCGCCAGCACGGCGCCGAACCGTCGAACGGTGCGGTACATCTGCGTCCCCCTTTTTCGACACTGCCTGCCTGCGGGGAACAGAATGGTTGGCGGCGAGCCCGCGATCGAATGTGCCGGGCGGCCACAGCACCGCTGCGGCCGATGTGCGAAACGCGGGGTACGGCCGTGCTGACCTGCGCATTGTCCCTGCTGGTCGTCCGCACACGACGGCTATGACCTATTTCGCAGCGGCATTTCCGTGAACTCGAAATTGCCGAACTGTTTCCGGCCGCAGTGGGGTGGGCACTGCGGAACGGTACGAACGAAGACCGTCACCGGAGGTGCCCGTGCAACCCTCGATCTTCAATCCGTGGGCCTGGCGCGACCCGTCCGCCCTCGCCGGCGGGTACGCGCAGACCACCCCGTCGGTCACCCCGCCGGAGGGCTCCGACGGTGGGCACGAAGGGCCGGACGCTCCCGGCCCCGGCACACCCGTCGACCTGGTCGGCTACCGGGTGCAGGCGAGCGACGGGCGGATCGGCACCGTCGACGAGGCGAGCAACGAGGCGGACGCGCAGTACCTGGTGGTCGACACCGGGCCGTGGATTCTCGGCCACAAGGTGCTGCTGCCGGCCGGCACGGTGGCCAGGGTGGACCACCTGGAGCGCAGCGTGCAGGTCGAACTGACACGGCAGGAGATCAAGGACGCTCCGCCGTTCGACCCGGACTCGGCCGGCCCGGAGTACCGGGAACGCGTCGGCAGCTACTACGCCGAGAGCTACCGGCCACAACAGGCGCGGTAACACGGGTAGCGTGAAGCCGTGGTCCGGACGGGCAGCACGGCGGAGGCGGTCGACATGGTCGACGGTCTCCCTCTCGGTGTCGTGCCCGGTTTCCCGACCAGCTCCGGCGATGGCCGTGAGCAACTCCTGGACGTACTCCGTGCTGGTGGTCTGCGGTACCGCGCCGGCGCGCGATGGCGGACGGCTCGCTGAGCCGATCCCGCTGACCGAGGGGGCGAATTCGCCCCGCTCAGCGCGCGCCCACGCGTGATCCAACCTTTCCGCACGAGAGGCACACCACCATGTCCATCGCACGAATGCTCACCGGGGACCGGCCCACCGGCCGCCTGCACCTCGGCCACTACGTCGGCAGCATCGCCAACCGGGTGCGGCTGCACCACCGCTACGAGAGCTTCTTCATCATCGCCGACCTGCACATGCTCACCACCAGGAATCGCCGCGAGGACATCGACCAGGTCTCCGGCAACGCCCGCGAGATGGTGACCGACATCCTCGCCGCCGGCGTCGACCCGGCGCGGGCCACCTTCTACCTCCAGTCCGCCATCCCGGAGGTCGGCGACCTCAACACCCTCCTTCAGAACCTGGTGACCGTGCCCCGGCTGGAGCGGGTGCCGTCGTTGAAGGACATGGCCCGGGACGCCGGCAAGGAGGAGATGCCGTACGGGCTGCTGGGTTACCCGGTGCTCCAGGCCGCGGACATCCTCTGCGTGAAGGGGGAGGTGGTCCCGGTCGGCCGGGACAACGCGGCGCACGTCGAGGTGACCCGGGAGATCGCCCGCCGGTTCAACCACCTGTACGGCCGGGTCTTCCCGGTCCCCGAACTGATTCCGGCGGACACGCCGAGCCTGGTGGGCACCGACGGCGCGGCCAAGATGAGCAAGAGCCGGGGCAACACGATCGCCCTCTCCGACGACCCGGCCACGGTGCGTCGCAAGGTGCTCGGCATGTACACCGATCCGAACCGGGTGCGGGCCGACGTGCCGGGCAAGGTGGAGGGCAACCCGGTCTTCGCGTACCACGAGGTGTTCAACCCGGACCGGGACGAGGTGGCCGACCTGGCCCGGCGCTACCGGGCCGGGCGTGTGGGCGACGTCGAGGTCAAGGAGCGGCTGATCGTCGCGCTGGAGCGGTTCCTGGAGCCGATCAGGGAACGTCGGGCCGCGATCGAGGCCGACCGCGGGCTGGTCGACCGGCTGATCGTCGAGGGCACCGAACGGACCCGTCAGGAGGTACGGCAGACGCTGATCGAGGTCCGTCGGGCGATGGGGCTGACCGGCGCGTACCAGCAGGTTCGCCGGCGGGCCGAGCGGAGCAGGCGGCGGACGGACGCCCCGGCCTGACGTAGGGGCGCCGCCGGACGGTGGGACCGGCTGAACCGTCCGGCGGCCCGCTCCCGCGTCGAGCGGCGGGTCGACCGATGCGGCCCGCAGATCCAAGCAGCGCCGCCGGTCAGTCCGTGAGCCTCGGAAAGTTTTCCGGCCGCCGTGTCGATATCCCCGGTGCCCGTCCGTCGTCATGCTGTACGGCGACCCGCCGCACCGAGAGGAGCCGAAACGTGAAGTACATGCTGCTGTTCATGAGCCCCACGACGGAATGGGACGCGCCCGTCGACGGGTGCGACTTCGAGGACTGGATCCGCTACGACCGGGAGATGAAGGACGCCGGGATCTGGGTGTCCGGGTACCCCTTGCAGGATCTGACCACCTGCACGACCGTGCAGGTCGGCCCGGCCGGCGATCGCACGATCACCGACGGACCGTTCGCGGAGACCCGCGAGGTGCTCGGCGGGTACGACATCATCGACGTGCCGGACCTCGACGCCGCACTGGAATGGGCGGCCCGCAGCCCGGGTGCCCTCGGCGGCGGGTCGGTCCAGGTGCGCCCGGTCGCCGAGATCGAGGTCGAGGTCTGACGGTGCCCGACAAGGGGGCAGCCGGAACGGGGCCGGTCGGGTCGTCCGTCGAGGCGGTGTTTCGGGAGGAGCGTGGCCGGCTGCTCGCCTCGCTCGTGCATCGCTTCGGCGACCTCGACCTGGCCGAGGAGGTCGCCTCCGAGGCCATCGAGGCGGCGTTGGTGCACTGGCCGACCGACGGCGTCCCGAGTCGGCCGGGCGCCTGGCTGCTCACCACGGCACGCCGCCGCGCGGTGGACCGGCTGCGCCGCGACCGGGTGCTGGCCACCCGGCTCGCCGTGCTTCAGGCCGAGGCCGAGCGGGCGGACGCCGCACCGCCCGCCGACGCGGACCGCGACCTGCCCGACGACCGACTGGCGCTCTTCTTCACCTGCGCCCACCCGGCCCTGCCCGCACAGGACCGCGGCGCGCTCACCCTGCGCTTCCTCGCCGGCCTCACCACGACCGAGGTCGCGCGGGCGTTCCTGGTGCCACCCGCGACCATGGCCCAGCGACTCGTCCGGGCCAAGCGGAAGATCCGCGACGCCCGTATCCCGTTCCGGGTACCGGGCGCCGACGAACTACCCGAACGCCTGCCCACGGTGCTCCAGGCGGTCTACTCGATCTTCACCGAGGGGTACGCCGCCAGCTCCGGCCCGGATCTCCAGCGGACCGACCTCGCGGAGGAGGCCATCCGGCTGGCCCGGATCCTGCGCCGGCTGCTGCCCGCCGAGCGGGAGGTCGCCGGGCTGCTCGGGCTGATGCTGCTCATCCACGCCCGGCGCGCCGCGCGTACCGGGCCGGACGGCGGGGTGGTCCTCCTCGACGACCAGGACCGCGGACGCTGGGACCACCGCATGATCGACGAGGGGCGCCGGCTGGTGCTGGTCGCGCTGACCGGCGGACCACCCGGCCCGTACGGGCTGCAGGCCGCCATCGCCGCACTGCACGACGAGGCCGCCGACGTCGCCAGCACCGACTGGCCCCAGGTGGTGGCGCTCTACGACGTACTGCTCGGCCTGGTTCCCTCGCCGGTCGTCGCGCTCAACCGGGCCGCCGCGGTGGCCATGCGGGACGGGCCGGAGGCCGGGCTCGCCCTGCTGGACGAGTTGGCCGATGATCCGCGGCTGCGTGGCTACCACCTCTATCCGGCCACCCGGGCCGACCTGCTGCGCCGGCTCGGCCGGTACGGCGAGGCCGCGGCGGCGTACCGCAGCGCCCTGACGCTGGTCGGCACCGAACCGGAACGGGCGCACCTGCTCCGCCGGCTGGAATCCGTCATCGCCGAGGAGCCGGCCGACTGAGCGGATCCGCCGGTGGGGCGGCGTCCGCTGTAGCCTGCTCCGGTGAGTCTCCCTCTGCCAGCCGGCGAGTTCGCGGCGTACCTGTTCGACTGCGACGGCACCATCGTCGACTCGATGCCGCTGCACTACATCGCGTGGCAGCGGGCCCTGGACGAGTGGGGCTGCGAGTTCCCCGAGGACCTCTTCTACGCGTGGGGCGGTCGGCCGGCCGCCGACATCATCGTCGCCCTGAACGAGCGGCACGGCCTGACCATGCCGGTGGCGACCGTCGACGAACGCCGGGAGAGCTACTACCAGGAGCAGCTGCCGCAGCTCGCCGCCGTGCCCGAGGTGCTGGCGCACATCCACGCCGCGCACCGGCGGGTCCCGTTCGCTGTCGTCTCCGGCGGCACCCGGGCCTCGGTCACCGCCTCGCTCGACGCGCTCGGCCTGCTCGACCGGTTCGACGTGCTGGTCTGCGCCGACGACTACACGCGGGCCAAGCCCGACCCGGAGGCCTTCCTGCTCGCGGCGGAGCAGCTCGGCGTACCCCCGGGCTCCTGCCTGGTGTTCGAGGACACCGACCTGGGCATCCGGGCCGCCACCGCGGCCGGCATGGCATCGGTACGCGTCCCGCAACCCCGGGACCGATCCGAGGTGTGACGAAGCCGCCGGTGCCGGCGCGTGGGATCAGTCCGGGCGGTGCTGGCGGTCGAGCGAACGCTGGTGGCGCCGTAGCGCCCGGTGATGCGCGTGCGCGAGCAACCGGTCGACCTCGGTCAGGCTGCGCGGACCCGGGTTGAGCACGCACGCCCACCCGTGGGTGCCGTACGCGGGATGGGGAACGATCTGGTCGAGCGCCGTGAAGTCGATCGCGGAGCGATGCTCGGCGGACTGCGCCGGCGGGTAGCCGAACCGACGCTCGAACTCCTCCCGGCCGAGGTCCAGGCTGAGCCGGAAGACTCCGGGCCGGTCGAGTTCCGAGTCCTCGTCGAAGCCGGCGGTGTCCTGCCCGACGAGGGTGGCGAACGGCCGGCGGCGGTCCGGCCCGACGAAGAAGAACCGGTCGCCCCAGCTGGACCGTGGTGCGCCGGAAGCCTCGTCGGCGAGGACGACGGCCACCTCGGGCAGGGCGAGGATGAGCTCGGCGATGTCGTCGGCGCCGAGGTCGAACGACCAGGCGGCGGGCATGGATGAAGAAGCCATGACCTTCACCGTATCGTTGAACCGCCCGTTGAGACTCTTGCCGTTGCCGCCGTTGGAGCCCGAGCTGAACCCTCAAAGCGCAGGACATGCCTACCGGCCGGTGGACCTGGCCCGGGAGCACGGCATCTCCAGCCAGGCCGTCCGCAACTACGAGCGCGACGGCGTCATCCCCGCAGCCCGGCGTACGCCAAGCGGCTACCGGGTCTACACCGAGGTGCACGCCGCGGGGCTGCGCGCGTACCTGGCGCTCGTCGCGGCGCACGGGTACGCGACGGGTGGCGAGATCATGCGGGCCGCCGTCGGCGGCGACCTGGGCACCGCCCTGCGCGCCGTCGACACCAGTCACGCGCAACTGCTGCGCGACCGCGAAACGCTCGACGCCGTCGAGACGACCATCGGGGTGCTCACCGCCGCGCCGACCCCGACCCCGCCCGGCCGACCGCTGACCGTCGGCGACCTCGCCCACCGGCTCGGGGTGACACCGGCGACGCTTCGGAAGTGGGAGCGGGCCGGCGTCCTGTCCCCGGCGCGCGACCGCCCCTCACAGCAGCGGCAGTACGGCCCCGAGGACGTCCGCGACGCCGAGCTGGCCCATCTCCTGCGCCGGGGCGGTTACCGGTTGGACCACATCGCGACCGTGATGCGGCAGGTACGCGCGGCCGACGGCCCGGGGCCGCTGGCGGCGTCCCTGCACGCCTGGCGGGAACGGCTGGCCACGCGCGGACACGCGATGCTGGTGGCCGCCGGTCACCTCGCCGGCTACCTGGCGACGACCGGGCCGTGATCGCCCTCGCCTCTAGCGGATCGTCAGCAGCAGCTTGCCCGGAAAGGAGGTCTTCAGCCGCCGGTGGGCCTCCACCACCTTGCCCAGCGGGAACGTCTCGGCGACGTGCACCTCGAACGGCCCCGCCTCGATGAGCTCGTTGAGGCGCTGCAACTGCCCGGGGTTGGCGACACCGTCGTACGCGCGGACCGGAGCGCCCGGCCGCTCGCGCGGCTCCGGCCGCACACCGTGGGCGTACGCGACCACCCCGCCGTCGGACAGCGTTTCGGTGAGCCGGTCCAGCGTCTCGCCGCCGGCCATCGCCAGGATTCCGGCCACGCCATCCGGGGCCGCCTCCCGGATCCGCGCGATCACCTGGGTGTGGTCGCCGTGGCCGTCGAGGGACACGTCGGCGCCGATCCGGGTCACCAGTGCCACGCCGTCCGGCCCGGAGGCCACGGCGATCACCTTGAGCCCCTGTCGCTTGGCCAACTGCACGGCCAGGTGGCCCTGACCGCCGCTCGCACCGAAGATCAGCAGCCAGGCGCCGGTCGGCAGACCGAGGGCGTCCAGCCCGGCCAGCGCGGTCAGCGCGTCGGTGGGCATGGCGCCCGCGTGCTGCGCCGACACACCCTGGGGCAGCTTTGCGGCGTACTCCGCCTTCGCCACCGCGTACTCGGCGTAGAAACCGCCCTTCGGCCGGGTGGTGGCGGCGACGTAGACCAGGTCACCGACCGCCACGTTGGTCACCTGGCCGCCGATCGCGGCGACGGTTCCGGCACCGTCGGAGCCGGGCACGATCGGGAACGCGGCGCCCTCGGGCACCAGCACGCCCTCCCGCTCGTACGCGTCCCACACCCCGACGCCGGCGTTCCACACCTTGATCAGCACCTCGTCGTCGGCGACCTCCGGCACCGGCAGAATCCGCAGGGTGATCACCTCCGGCCCGCCGAACTCGTCGAAGGCCGCGGCCTGCATCTGCTCGGGCACATCCCCGTCAACCATGTGGATTCCCCCTCCGGGCCGGCGTCACCGTCGCAGCATGCCGGCTCCGGAACGGGCCCGGTCCGGGGCTGAGCAGCGTTCACCCACAAGGGCGACCGACAGCGGCGGTGCTGGTGACGCGCGCTCAGGACGCCTGGGGCTCCTGGCCGCGGAGCGCCTGCTCGACGGCGTCGCGCACCCGGGCCTCCTCACGCGTCCTGCGCCGGACCTGGTTGCGGCGTCGGTACTGAAGCGTCCCCACGAGTGCGGCGACCAGTACGACGAGCACCAGCGCCAGCATCCATGGCAGGGCCCAGCCGTGCGTCGTGGCCTGGACCGGCTTGAGCGAGGTGGTGGAACCCGACGCGTCGGTGAGCCGGGGTGTGAGGGTCGCGGTCGCCGCCAGCCACACGGCGGGCGCCACGCCACGTACGGGCACCGTCACGGTCCAGCTCTCACCCGGCAGCAGCTCCGGCGGTGCCGCGATCCCGGCCGCTCCGACCCGCAGCGAACCGAACGGCCCTGAGACCGACACCGCCTGCTGGCCGGAGAGGGCGGCGTTGCCGGAGTTGTGAATCTTGTAGGTGACCGTGGCGTCGCCCCTGCTGAACGGGTTGAACGTGCCGCCGTACGTCACGTGGAGATCCTCGATCGCGAGGCTCGGCTTCAGCTCGCCGCCGACCCGCAATTTGATCCGGATACCGAGGCGCCGATCCACGTTGATGCCCTCGGCCTGGTCCGCCTGTGTCAGCGAGGTGAGGACGCCGCCGACGTAGTCGCCGGGCGTGGCGTTGTCGGGAACGGTGATCTTGAAGGGGACCTGGGCGGTCTTTCCCGGCTGGATCGTGACGCTGCCGCGATCGGCGTGGACCCAGGCGCCGACCGCCACGGACTTTCCATCCTTGGCGAGCAGGTCGAGCTGGCCCGCGCCGGTGGTGAAGCCGTCGGCGGCGTAGACGGCAAGACTGAGCGGGACCGGGCCGCGGTTGGCGACGACCATCGCGTCCTCGACCTGCCCACCGGGGTTCACGGCGTAGCTGAAGCTGGACCGGGCGGCGCCGTAGCTGTTGGAGGCCGTCCGGACCGTCCAGGCGACGTCGCCTTCCCTTGCCAGCGCGGGGCCCGGAGCCAGGCCGGCAACGGCGGCGGTGGCGAGCAGAGCCAGGGCGGCGGTACGGAGGAGGGCGGCGACGGTCGATTTCCGGCGCGTTGGGGTCGTAGACATCTCGGGGTCCTCAGGCGGTATGGGTTGGTTCTGGAACGAGCGGCGGGGTAGACGCCCGAAGGCACCCACCCCGCCAGCTCAGGAGGGTCTGATCAGCTGCTCAGGGCAGTGATCGTGAGGGTGGTGCGGTAGCTGCCCTTCGCGATGCTGTCCGGGATCTTCAGGTCCAGGTCAGCGCCGAGCTTGGCGCCACCCCGGGCGTGACCCTGCGCGGCCGCGGCGAGGCCGCTGGAGACCGAGAGGCCCTTGCCCTGGTCGTCGTAGGACGATAGGACCGGAGCACCGGCCTCGGCACCCGCGCCGCCGTCGAGCACGTACGGGGTCCAGCCGAGGTGGGAGCCGGAGAACGTCTTGTCGGCGTCCTGGAAGTCGCCGACGTTGGCCGAGATCGACCACGGAGCGAGCGAGCGGCGGCTGTCCGACACGAGGATCGGGTTGATCTTGCCGGCCGCCTCGAAGTAGGTGCCGTCGCGCTCCTGCGCGGTGCCCAGGTCGACCAGGCCGTTGTAACCGTCGATCGTCCAGCCGAACTCACCCGGGGCCGGGTTCGGCACGTTGACCTGGATGGCCTGGCCGTCACCGTGGTACGGGTGCACGGTCACCTTGTCGGTGACCGAGCCGATCGGCTGACCGTCCGGGGTGTTGACGCAGGAGAGGCCCTTCTCGACGGCCGCGTTCGGCGCCGCGCAGGTGCCGCTGCGGACGTTCGCCAGAACCAGCTTGTCGCCGCGCACCTGCACCTTGACGTAGCTGCGGACGTGCTCCTGGTTCTGCGTCGAGTTGTACCAGTACTTGGCGGGGTCCAGCGGGTCCGGGCCGTTGCCACGGATGCCCGTGCCACTGGTGTCCGGCTTCTTGATGTCGTAGTACTTCGAGCCGGAGGCCGAGTTGGCCGTCACGTAGATGACGCCACCCGGGCCGGGGAACACGTCGGCAGCACCGGGCTGCTCGGCCGGGTTCTCCTTCTGGCCGTTCTTGATGGAGTAGCTGCGGGAGTAGCTGTGGTCGTGACCCTGCAGCACCATGTCGACGCCGAGGTTCGAGAAGGCAGTGGTGAAGTCTTCCCGCCGCTGCTTGTTGTCGCTGTCGGTCGCGTGGCTGGCCGGCGAGTAGATGGAGTGGTGGTAGACCAGCACCTTCCACTTGGCCTCGGAGCCGTGCTTGTTGATGACGTCGGTGACGTACGCGACGTGCGCCGCGTCGCCACCGGGGGAGCCGTCCGCCGGGTTGGCGTAGCTGTTGCTGTTGAGGTCGATGAACAGCACATCCTTGTGGATGAACCAGTAGTCACCGCCGGACCGGGTCGCCTGGTCCCCGCTGTAGTACTGGGACGAGCGATCGGTGTTCGGGGTGAAGTGGTGCTGCTCGTAGGACTTGCCGCCGACGTCGTGGTTACCGATGGTGGCGACGAGGGGGTACTGGCGCAGCTGCTCGGGGGCCAGGAACGAGGTCCACTGACCCTCGTCGTTGGCGCTCTCCACGTGGTCGCCGGCGGACACCAGCAGTTCGGCGTTCGGGTTGGCCGCGGTGGCGACCTTCAGGGTCTCCTCCCAGCCGGCCTGGTCCTTCAGCCGGTCACCGGAGGAGCCGATCTGCGGGTCACCGAAGAACAGGAAGTCGTAGTCGCCCTCGAAGTCCTGCGTGTTGAAGGCGTACGCCGGGGACCAGCTGCCCTCGGAGCCGACCCGGTACGAGTACGCCACGTTCTCACGCAGGTTGGTGATCGTGGCGTGGCGGTTGAAGCCGGTGGTGGAGGTGTTCGCCGCACCAACGGCGTCGAAGCTGACGGCGCCAGCCGGGAACTCGCCGTTGACCAGCTCGGCGGTCGGGGCGAGCTGGATCTTCTGAGCGGTGTCGGCGGAGGAGTACCAGCTCACGATGCGCTGGGTCTCGTTGGCGCCGACGCCGAGGACCACGCCGGTGATCGTGGTGGACTCAGCCGCGCTGGCGGTGGCCATCAGGCCACTGCCGAGGGCCGCGCCCATTCCCAGGAACCCGGCTGCGACCCCGGCGACCACGCGCCGCCGCACGAGCCCTGGGGCCCGTGTCGAGGTGCTCAATGTCATCGACATTGTTCCCTTTTCAAATAGAGAAATGGATGTTCTTCTCCCGACGATGGGGAAGCAGACCCAAGCTCTCGTTGCGGAATGAACCGACCGTGAACGTGATCTTGCGGCTGGCTGCACTTCCCGAGTTATTGAGCCTGCTCAGGACCCCGACACGCGTTGCGCGAACCAGACCACTCCCATAATGGACACGCAGGCGGAAATAGCGCCGGTCGCCCAGAGCCCGGTTTTCGGCGTACGACCCCGCAACGCGATCAGCAATGGGAAGACGAGCGCGATAATCGCCAACTGCACGACCTCGATGCCGACGTTGAACACCAGCAGGGACCACAGCAGGGTCCACGACCACGCCTCGTCGATGCCCAGCGCGCCCGCGAATCCCAGGCCGTGTACGAGGCCGAAGCAGAACACGACACCGAGGCGGATCCAGCCGGAGCGATCCAGGCTGAAGTGGCCACGGCCCGCCGGATCGAGATCGGTGGCGTGGTCACCGCGCCGCCAGATTCCCCACAGGTGCCAGCCGGCGACCACGGCGATCGACAACGCGATGATCGGCTCCACCACCCTCGCCGGCACGTCGACCAGGCCGAGGGCGGCGAGCATGAACGTCACCGAGTGGGCCAGGGTGAAGCTCGTGGCGGCGAGCACGATCTCTCGCAGGCGCCGCGACCCGGCGATGAGCGCAAGCAGGAACAGGATGTGGTCGATCCCGGACAGCAGGTGCTCGGCGCCCAGCAGGAAGAACTCCCGGAACCGCTCGTACCAGGACTGGCCGGTGGAGAAGGAGGGGTTGCCGGCGTCGAGCGCCGCACTGCCCGAACGGCCGTCGATCTCGTAGGTGACGATCGTCTTGGTGCCCTTGACGTAGCCCTCGTCGTCAGGGAACAGCGCGCTGCGCACCCCGTGCTCGTCGGTCCGCTCGGGGCAGGCCCAGTCGAGCAGCAGATTCGCGTACGGCACGCCTTCGCGCTCGCCGATCGTCGCGTCGCCCACCCGCGCCGGCTGGCAGGCCGCACCCTTGGAGGTCACCGCGAAGCGGTCGGCGACGTACCTGAGCGTCGTCTCGGCATGCTTGTTCAACGAGGCGGCCTGCGCCTCGGAGTCACCCGCGTCGAACGCGGCCGTTCCCTCCTGAAAGAGCGGATCATCGTCACCGGAATCGGCGGCGGACACGACGAGGAGGTCGTATTCGAGCTCCACTGCCGTGCGTATGTGACCCTCGTCTCCCGGGGTGATTTTCGCGTAGACGGTCGACGAGAAGCCGTGGGCGGAAGCCGACTCGCCGCCCAAAAGGGGGATAACCGCGGCAGCGGTCCCGACAACAATGGCGATAACGGTACGGCGGACGCGGCCGAACATGCGACTCCCTCGGTTGGCCAGTGCACGCTGCATGTCGTGGGTGAACACGAGCCCGCACGTCGACGAACCGCCGGAAAACAAATTCCCGGAGCGGCCACCCGCGCATCGAGAGCGGCCGGAATTGGGATAGGAATACGAGCAGTACGCGCACTTTTCCGCCACCAATCGGAGGACGATCGCCTTGCGCCCCCCGCTTCGGGCCGTTGCCATGCTGGCCGCCGCCGTCGCGCTGGTCACCGGATGCAGCTCCGGCGACGACTGGTCACAGCCGCATCCGAGACCCAGCGCCATCGGCTCCCTCGGCCCGGGGTTCGTCGACCCTTCGACCACGCCCGCTCCGGAGGGGACGGTCCGGCCGCGGCCCGGCTCGTGGACCGGTGTCCACCCGCCACGCGACTACCGGGTGGTGCTGCTTACGACCGGCGACGACCAGCCGACCAAGACTCTCGTGACGGCGGTCGAGGGCTGGGCCGACGACGAGCACCTCGGCCTCAGGAAGATCGTCGTGGGTAACGCCCACGACGCCGTTCCCAGCATCACCAAGGCCATGGGGATGCGTCCCGACCTCATCGTCAGCGCGGGCAACGGTCTCATCGACCCCCTTGCGCTGGTCACCCCGAACCACCTCGAACAGCAGTTCCTCGTGGTGGGGGCGGAGCTGGCCGAGCCCACCCACAACGTGACGGCGGTCGACTGGTCCGGCGCGTCGTTTCGTGGCGAGGGGCTCGGCATGTCCTCGACGTACGACCCCGGCTCGTTCACGGCCGAGCGCTGTACGGCAGCCATCCGGGCGGGCGTGGCGGCCGTGCTCAACGAGCTGACCGGGATCGTGATCTGGCTCGACCAGCCCGAGTGATCGAGGCCGTACTAGGTCGCAGGTGTCTCCGCTCCGGTTGGCGTTCCAGGCGTTGGTGACGCTGGCGCCCGGCGGCAGGGTCATGGCCACCGTCCAGCCGTTGACCGGCGACGAGCGCCGGCCCCGACGTCACCGACGAAAAAGGTGCCCGAGCAGCGTTTCCGCTGTTCAGGAGCCTCATGGTTGCCGTCCGGACGCGACGGGCAGGTCACCGGGCCGGCCTGGTGCGGCACGACCGCAGCGACCCCTTCGGCCGGACCGTCAGTTGACCTGCCGCCACAGGGGGAGGAGTCCGGAGAGGATCAACGCGGCGCCGATCGGCAGCAGGTCCAGGTTGACGGCGATCGACACGAAGCCGAGCAGCACCAGCGGCGGGCCCCAGCCTGGAATGAGTCGTGGCCTGCCGACAGCGGCCCGTACCAGCATGGTGAGAAGGCCGAACTGGAACAGCAGCGGCCCCGCCGCCATCGCCGGATCCGGCAGTGGCGCGGCGTCGGCCAGCCGGGGGAAGAGGTCACCGAGGATCACCCACAGGAAGGCAGCCGCGCCGACCAGACCGGCGGCCGTCGCCACGTCCAGAAGCACCCGGAGCCCGGTGCGCGGCCTGGTGCTTGAATCAGCGGCACCGGCGGACGCGAGCAGCCGCCGCAGACCGACGACCAGACCGGCGAAGAGCACGAACGCGACCAGGAACAGGGCGTGGCCCAGATCCCACGCCCAGCCCGGGCCGTGGTCGCCGTCCAGGCCGTCGATGATCCGCAGGATGCCGTAGAGCAGCAGGAGCACGGGCGCGCCGACGGCCGCCGTCCGCACCAGGCGGATCGGCTGGCGGGAGACCCGTATATCGGTGTCGGTCATCGCCCCAGCCTGGCAGGACGGCAGGTGAGGCTCCATCAGGAAATCCCCGTACCGGTCCCGGAGCTACGCACCCCGAGTCGCTGAGGGGTTTCCGGTGCGGCAGCCGTGCCTATCCTGCTCGCATGCTGATCAAAGACGTAGACGTGGCGATCACGGCGGCGGAGGCGGGAGCCGCTGTCGTGCGAACCATGTACGGGGCCTCGCTGGCGCGCTTCGAGAAATCCGGGGGCGACTTCGCCACTGCCGCCGACATCGAAGCGGAGAAGGTGATCCTCGACGTTCTTCGTTCCGCCCGCCCGCAGGATGCCGTCACGGGTGAGGAGAGCGGACGCACGGGCGCCAGCACCGCCGAGCGGATGTGGCTGGTCGACCCCCTCTGCGGCACGCTGAACTTCGCCGCACGCAACATGCTGGTCGCGGTGAACGTCGCGCTGCGGACGGGTTCGACAGTCACCGCGGCGGCCTCAGCCGACCCGTTCGCCGACGAAGTGTTCTGGACTGACGGCGATCGCGCTTACGTGCGCCGCAACGGCGTGGACGAGCAGCTCAAGCCGTCGGCCGAGTCGGTGTTGGTGGACGTCAACCTCGATCCGCCGTTCCCGAACGCTCCGGAGTTCCGCGCTGTGCGGCTGCTCGCCGACGCCGGGTTCGTCGAGCGGTTCCGCCCACGCGTGGTCTCCACCAGCCTGGCGGCGGCGTGGGTGGCAGCCGGCCGGCGAGCCGCGTACGTGACCGACGGCGACCTGCGGGACAGCGTGCACTTCGCCGCTGGAATCGCCCTGTGCAAGGCAGCGGGATGCGTGGTGACCGGTATCCAGGGCCAACCGCTGCATACCGGCGCGGGTGGGCTCATCGTTGCGGCAGATCAGCCGACGCACGCCGCCTTGCTGGCGCTCGTCGGGAACCAACTCTCCCCGGCCTCGGATCGTTGACCCTGGGTAAACGACGACGGTGCGATCGCGCCTTGATGGGGTGGGGCCGGTAGCGAATCGTGAAGGTCACCGGACGGGGATCAATCCGCCGTCCCGCAGGTGCCGCCGTGTTCGCCGGCTTTGCGACCATCATGAGGGAGTACGCGCTGTGACCACTGCATTCGCCTCGACCGCACCCGGATTCACCACCTCCCACCCCACCACTCTCCTGCTGCTCCGCTGCGGTGTCGCGGCGGGCCCGGTGTTCCTCGCCGTGGGTGCGGCGCAGGGCCTCACCCGGGATGGCTTCGACTTCGGCCGCAACGCGATCAGTCAGCTCAGCCTCGGCGCATGGGGCTGGATCCAGATGGTCAACTTCGTGATCACGGCCGCCCTCCTGATCGCCGGGGCGACGGGTCTGCGCCGAGCGTTGCCTAACGGTGGCGCGCGGAGGTGGGCACCGCCGTTGGTCGGTGCCTTCGGCGCGACGTTCCTGATCGCCGCGATCTTCCCCGTGGATCCGGGCGCCGGCTTCCCCGCCGACGCCCCGCCGGCACCCACCGTGACGTTGAGTGGGCCCGGCACCGTGCACATGGTCGCCGCCAGCCTGGGTTTCGTGGCGCTCTGCGTCGCCTTCATCGTGCTGGCCCGCCCGTTCGCGGTCGCGGGGCACCAGGGCTTGGCGCTGGTGTGCCGGATCGCGCCGGTCGTGATTCTCGCCGGCCTGGCCGCCTCGTCCGTCACCGTGCTGGCCTTCACCGCGGGCGCCGCAGTGGCGCTGCTGTGCCTCTCCCTGGTGACCGCCCGCCTCAGCCGGCGCTGATGGCATCCAGCTCGGCGAGCGCGTCCTCGGGAAGGGTCAGCGCGGTGGCGGAGACGTTCTCCCGCAGGTGCGCGACGGATGAGGTGCCGGGGATGAGCAGGATGTTCGGAGAGCGCTGGAGCAGCCACGCCAGCGCGACGGCCATCGGTGTGTTGCCGAGACGCGTGGCGACCGCGTTCAGTTCCGCGGACTGCAGCGGGGAGAAGCCGCCGAGCGGGAAGTAGGGCACGTAGGCGATGCCCTGCGCGGCGAGAGAATCGATCATGTCGTCGTCGTCCCGGTTCGCGATGTTGTAGTAGTTCTGCACGCACACGACCGGGGCGATCGACTGCGCCTCGACGATCTGCTCGGCGTTGACCGTGCTGAGACCGAGATGCTTGATCAGCCCCTCCTGCTGCAGCTGCGCGAGCGCGGCGAACGGCTCGGAGATGGAGCCGGGGGTGGGCCTGTCGAAGCCGCCGACGCGCAGGTTGACCACATCGAGTACGTCGAGCCCGAGGTGGTCCAGGTTGTCGTGCACAGCCTGGCGCAGCTGCTCGGGAGCCAGCGCCTTCGGCCAGTTCCCCTCGGCGTCCCGCACCGATCCGACCTTCGTCACGAGGTGCAGGTCGTTCGGGTACGGGTGCAGGGCCTCCTTGATGATCTCGTTGGTGACGTACGGGCCGTAGAAGTCGGCCGTGTCGATGTGGTTGATCCCCAGGTCGACGGCCTCGCGCAGCACCGCCACCGCGGCGGCGCGGTCGGCCGGCGGACCGAAGACGTGCGGGCCGGCCAACTGCATCGCGCCGTACCCCATCCGGGCGACCACCAGGTCCC
This sequence comes from Micromonospora cremea, assembly GCF_900143515.1. Lineage (NCBI taxonomy): Bacteria > Bacillati > Actinomycetota > Actinomycetes > Micromonosporales > Micromonosporaceae > Micromonospora > Micromonospora cremea. The sequence continues at coordinate 1,918,021 of NZ_FSQT01000002.1, forward strand.
CCATGGTGAACGTTCCGCCGGGAACTGTGGTTGACGTCATGACGATTCCTCTCACTGATGCCGTAAAGCGGACGCTCTTCCCGCCACCGCAGGCGCCGGACGGCGGCGCCAGCGGGTGACTGCTCCACCCTCCACCCAACGGGGTGAAACAGGATGAGCCCCGGTGATCCTGGGAGTGGCAGGGACAGGCTTGCCGCAATCCGCGCGGTTAACCTGGGGATGGTGCGCGACAACAATCTGCTCGGTGGCTACCTGCGGGCCCGCCGCGAGCTCGTCCAGCCTGACAGCGTCGGCCTGCCCGCCGACGGCGTGCGACGCGTCGCCGGCCTACGGCGTGAAGAGGTCGCCATGCTCGCCGGTATCAGCGCCGACTACTACCTGCGACTCGAGCAGGGCCGCGACCGCAATCCCTCGATGCAGGTCCTCGAGGCGCTCGCCCGCGTCCTGCGCCTCGACGACGCGGCGACCGACTACCTGCTGAGCCTGGCCACACCACAGCCCCGGCACCGGCGACGCCGTCCACGGCGAGAGACCGTACCGGTCAGCATCCGTCAGCTGCTCGACGTCGTGGGCATACCTGCGTTCGTCGAGGACCGCTACTTCGACGTGCTCGCCGCCAACAGCCTCGCCCGCGCGCTCTCGCCCAACCTGCATGCCGGCCAGAACCGGCTCACCGCCGTGTTCCTCGACCCAGCCGAACGCGCGATGTACCCCGACTGGGACCTGGCCACAGCCAACCTGGTCGGCAGCTTCCGCAAGGCCGTGGGCACCGATACCGACGACCCGCGATTCGTCCAGCTGGTCGGCGAGCTGTCGCTGGCCAGCCCACGATTCCGACAGCTCTGGGCCCGGCACGACGTACGCACCTGCGAGGGCGTGCCCACCCGCATGCAGCACCCTCAGGTCGGCGACCTCGTTCTCAACCGCGAGAAGCTCAGCATCGGCGGCGCCAAAGGCCAATTGCTCGTTGTCTACCACGCCGAACCGGGCTCGAGCAGCGCAGAGAAGATGGCTCTGCTCGCTTCCCTGACCATCTCGGCCGCTCCGGTCACCCACGCCACGGCCGCCGACATCGCCGCGGCCTGACACCCCCGGGCGCCTGCCGAGGCTGTGACGCCGGGCGGAAGCCGCGTGAGGCGCTGGTTCAGGATGCTGCCGGCGTCAGCTGCACACAGCAGTGGCCCGGGCTAGGGTCGAGCACCACGAGGTGCGGTTCGCCCGCACCGTCGGCGACGCCCCGCAGCAGCTGAAGGTTGACCCCGCACACGAGTGCCGTGAACTGCTGGGCGAGCCGGTGGAACGGACAGTTGCCCAGCGCCAGAGCGCCGCCGTCGTGATCCTCGCGCCGTGGCTCGTAGCCGGCCTCCTCAAGCGCCGCCACGACATCGTCTGCCGCCGCGCCGATCGACCTCCCGGCCTCGTAGGCCGTTCGATCAAGCACCTCCTTGACGGGAGCCCCGGTGTCGATCGACTCTGCCACGGCCGCCGCGAGCAACCCGCCGACGAGGTCGTAGTGCCGCTCGGGCACCGACACCGCCACCTCGCCCGCCATCCGTCGGTACAGCTTCGCGGGGCGACCCGCGCCGGGCCCCGTGCGGCCCGGCGGCCGGCGGTACTCGACGGCCAGCAGGCCCTGCTCTGCCAGCCGGTCGAGATGGAATGCGGCAACCCGCCGGCTGACGCCCAGAGCGTTGGCCGCCGCGTCGCGGCTGATCGCCGTCGCGCTGCGGGCGACGAAGTCGAACACGGCTCGGCGTTGCGGGTCGTCGAGGGCGGCCAGGGCGGCGATGCGGTCGGGCCGGGGGCGAGGAGCCATGACCAAAGTGTAAAACACGCGTCTGTTGACTTTAGAAGGGTGCGCCCCTAGCGTCTAAAAGACAGACAATGCGTTTCTAGAAGATTGGGGACTCTCGTGGCCACCACCGCATCGAGCTCATCAACGATCGCCGGACTGACCGCACGCGCAGGAGACGGTGCCCAGCAAGCGTTCCTGTTGTTGCGCACCGTCTTCACGGTGGCGCCGATCGCGTTCGGTCTGGACAAGTTCTTCAACCTGTTGGCCGACTGGCCGAGCTACCTCGCGCCCTTCGTCGACCGGCTCGTCCCGGGCACCGGGCAGCAGGCGATGTACGCCGTTGGCGTGATCGAGATCGTGGCCGGCCTCCTCGTGGCGGCCCGGCCGAAGTACGGCGCTGTCGTGGTGGCCGCCTGGCTGGCCGGGATCATCGTGAACCTTCTGCTGCTCGGCGAGTTCTACGACGTGGCCCTGCGCGACTTCGGCCTGCTTGTCGGCGCGCTCGCGCTGTGGCGGCTCGCCTCCGGCCGCCGGCCCGCAGACCGTCCGCGCTCCGCCGGTAGCTGACGGCCGGCGGGCACCAGAGCAGCTCGACGTACGAGCACCAATGCGTCCACCCGGTCAGGAATGACAGGAGGCGTCTGGCCGCCTTCCGGCAGGTCAGACGCCTCTCATCCGTGCGCCCCAAGGAACTCGGAGCAGAGGGGGCCGCGCGACCAGGGCGGTGGTGACCTCCGCGGCCAGAAGCCCGCGGGTCTTGTCGAGTGGGTCGCCGGTGAAGGTCCGGTCGCACAGGCACCTTGTGGGGTGACGCGATGACGAATATCGTGCCGATGTATCGGGCTGATATATCGGGGCGACGTTCGTGGTCGTCCGGCCAAGCGGGAGGTGCGATGAGGTCCATCGACTACGACACCGAGCAGTACCAGGACTACGCGCGCGGCCGCGCGCTCGCCCAGCAGCAACTGCAGGTGTGGATGAGCGCCTTTGAAGCGGTACTGCCCGAGCGGCGTCCGCTGGCGGGGCTGGACATCGGCTCGGGGACCGGCAGGTTCAGCCCCGCACTGGCAGAAGCGTTCGGGCCAGTCACGGGCATCGAGCCGTCGGTCCGCATGCGCGAGGTTGCGCAGACGCAGTCCCAGCATCCCGGAGTGCGATATCTGGCAGGCGCCGCCGAAGACATGCCAGTGCCGTCCAACAGTGCCGACTACGCTCTCATGTTCCTGTCCTGGCACCACGTCCAGGACAAGCCCCGTGCAGCCCGGGAGCTGGCCAGGGTGCTCAGACCCGGTGGGCGGCTGCTACTGCGCGCGAATTTCAGCGACCACCATCCGCGGCCGTGGTGGCTGCAGCACTTCCCCAACGGATACGAGGTGGACGCCTCGCTGTTTCAGCCGCTGCACGAGGTCATCGCGATGTTCACGTCGGTCGGCTGGCGCGTTGCCAGCTTTGGCACGGTCACTGAGCCGTCCTCGGGCACCTGCGGCGACATGCTCGAACGGCTGCGCCTGCGCACCCTCTCGTTCTTCGGGCAGCTGGGTCCGGACGACCTGGAGGTCGGCTTCCGCCGACTGGAGCAGGCTGTTGCCGCAGACCCCGGCGCACCAGCGCCTGTGTTCGCTGAGCCGCTGCTCACGCTCGAACTGCGCTGACGTGTGAAGGCCGACGTGCACCGGCAGGCCCGCCTCGGCCACCGGCGGCAGCACGGCTGAACAAGCACCGTCGCTACGAAAGAGCCCCCGACCTTGCCATTTCGGCTGTTCGGGGGCTTTCCGTTGCTCCACATCGAGTGGGACGTCGGCGGGTCAGCCGGCGGCGGGCGTGGCCCACTCGACGAACTGGATCACCACACCGTTGGGGTCCGTGACCTGGAACAGCCGCTCACCCCACGGCTCCTCGCGCAACGGGAGGGTGATGGTGACCCCGTCGTCCTCCAGCCTGGCGAGCACGTCGGCCAGGTCCGACACGGTGAACGCCAGGATCAGCCCCGACGCCCGCTGATCGCGTTGCCCCTCGGGAAGGACCTCGATCCCCCGTTGCAGCAGCACGATGTCGGCCGCCGCGTCAGCCCGGCTCAGAGAGGCGAATCCGTCGGCTGCGGCCGTCTCGTGGTAGCCGAGGTGCGTGGTGAGGAAGTCGCGGGACGCGGTGACGTCGTCGACGGTGAGGGACAGGGTCGTGGTGGTGACGTTCATGGTTCTCCTCCGAGGACGGGCTGGGCTGGGACTGGACTCGGCGCGGCGCGGCGCGGCAGGTCTACCGGGCCCGTCGATGTGGCAGCCGCACGGATTGGACACCACGCGGAAGGGGCTGGCCGCCCTTCGGCGTCTTCACAGTGCCGCGGACTCGGGGCGCGGGGCCAGTGGCGGGAACCGCGTGAGTGGTACGGAGATTCAAGTGCCCTCCTCGGCTTAGGTACGACATAAGTTTAGGCTCGACACACAAACTATGTCAAGGACAAAGTTGGGTCGGACCTATGCGAGACTGTCGACATGACCGCATCGCCCTCCCCCTTGCGTGAACAGAAGAAGCGGGAGACTCGCCAGGCGATCTCCGACGTGGCGACCCGGCTCTTCATGGAGCGCGGCTTCGAGACCGTGACCATCGCCGAGATCGCCGCGGCGGCACACGTCGCCAAGATGACCGTCACCAACTACTTCCCCCGCAAAGAGGACATGGCCCTCGACCTGCGGGACGAGTTCGTGGGCTCCCTCGCCCGCACCGTGGCGGGGCGGGCCGTCGGGGAGTCGGCGCTCGCCGCTCTGCGGCGGGAGTTCCTGGCCGCCGTTCACCGCCGCGACCCGGTGATCGGCTTCGCGGGCCTCCCCTTCGTCCGGATGATCGTGGAGAGCCCGACCCTGACCGCCCGCCTGCGCGAGTTCCACGACCTGCGCGAGAACGCTCTGGCCGACCAGCTCGCGGACGAGGTGCACGCCGAGCCCGACGACGTCGTACCCCGGGCGGTCGCCGCCCAGCTCGGCGCCGCGCACCGGGTCCTCTTCACCGAGACGCTCAGGCGCACGCTCGACGGCGACGACCTCGATGACGTCGCCGCCGCGTTGAGCGACGCCGGCACGCGAACGTTCGACCTACTAGAGCCGGGTCTCGGGGCCTACGCGATCCGCTGAGGTTTCTGACCTCTGACGCGGTGGAGCTGACCTCCGTGGCAGTGGGCGGGGCACGGGCAGAGTCGCCCTTACGAGATCCTGGTTCCGCTCGCCTATATGACTCCGGGCCGCGACGCGCTGCGCCGCGAGCTGGCCCGCCGGCTGCCGGCCCTCCATCGTTGGGCCCCTGGCTGAACCGTGGCAGGGGTATCTGGTCCTACGACATGCTTGGCGTTCGGCCTAGTTGCCCTGCTCCGACTTCCTCCGGTTGGGCAGCTCCTCAAGGAAGAACGTCACGTCATCCAGGTCGGAGAAGACCCGGCCGTCGAGGTCCGAACGCTCGGCGAGCTGGCGGACGAGCATGACTGACTCGGGCTCCAGATACCCGAAGCGTCGAGCGAGGTGACCCAGACAGAGCGACGCTGTCGCGACGAGCCCCCGGTCAGAGCTCTCGTGCGCAATCCGCTAGCACCAGCGCTCGACAAAGAGGCGGTCGTCGTCGTAGAGCGCCAGTCCCACCAACACAGAGTTGGGCTCAAGCGCCTGGTCCCTGCCCTCTAGAGCAGCAGTAAGCGCCTCATCCGCCAGACCGTGCGACACCAACGGCGGATTCTCGTAAGCGTCCACGCCGGGAGGTTACGGCAGCGCCAAGCATGTGGTGGGACGCGAGTGTCAAGCATGTCCCGTGACGGGAAGCGCTCTGACAGCGTGTCGTATCAGAGCTTGGGCACGACCGTTGAGGGCAGCATGTCGGCCCACTCGCTGAGGCGGAACGGCTGGCGATCGTCCTGGCGCTGACCGCACCGACGCCGTCGAATACCGCGGCGGTGGACATCGATGACTCACCTCGGCTGCTGGATGATCTTATTCTAGAGCAAGAAGTACTCGGCCATGAAGCGCGTGGCCCATGCCGGTTGCCGGACGTCGGTGGGTTGGAACTCGATCATCGCCGGTTTCAGGTCGACGACGGGCGTGCCGGTCACGGCGTCGAGGCCAAGCACCTCGAGGCTCCGGCCGCGGCTGACGAGGGTTCGGGTCAGCTTGGCGTGAGGAGGCAGAATTCGTTGCCTTCCGGGTCTGCGAGGACGGTCCACGGGACATCGTTCTGGCCTAGGTCGATGGCGGTGGCGCCGAGGGCCCGCAGTCTGGCCGCCTCGGCCTCTAGGTCGTCACCTGAGTATGGGCGGACGTCGAGGTGGACGCGGTTCCACACGGTCTTCACGTCGGGTGTGCGGAGGAACTGCAGATATGGGCCGACGCCCTTGGCGGAGCGCAGTACCGCCCTGTGATCGGTCACCTCGTGCAGGGCCCAGTCCATGGCCTCGCCCCAGAAGCGGGCCATGGCTCGCGGATCCGCGCAGTCGACCACTACCGCGGCGATCGGTCCGGTGTCTCGGTAGAGCGGTCGGGGGTCCAGCACACAGAACTCGTTGCCCTCCGGGTCGGCCATGACCGTCCATGGGACGTCGCCCTGGCCTATGTCGGCAGTTGTCGCGCCGAGATCCTTCAGGCGCGTGACCACCTCCGCCTGATGGGCAGCCGAGCTGGTGGCAAGGTTGACGTGCACGCGGTTCTTCACCGTCTTGGGTTCGGGGGAGACGATGAGGTCGAGGCAGACAGCGACAGGGTCGGGGTAGACGAAGCCCTCGGGTTCGAGGTTGGTCACGCCGGGTCCCTCGCTGGAGACTCCCCAGCCGAGCGCCTCCGCCCAGAAACCGCCCAGCGCGGAGTCGTCCCGAGCCTTCATGTTGATCTGAACGAGCCGCGTTGCCATGCCGGCGATAGTAGGGCCCGCCGAGTCGGCGGTGGTGCCCGGACTGAAGTGGTCGTTCAGCGACCAGGCAAAACCTCAAACCGGAGGCCGTCAACTTCCAGGCGGTCGAGCCGGGCGCCGAACCGACGAAGACGCCGACCACCCCGCCGACCAGCCAGCCCGAGGAGCCGCGCGACTGCGAGGCGTACGTCTACACCGGCACTGAGCAGAACCTGTGCGCCGACTTCGCCAACCCTGCGGGCACGGTCAACTGCTCTGACGTCCAGTACAGGTCACGTTGGTGGACGTGAACAACGACCCGCGGGGCCTGGACGGCAACAGGGGCACGCCGGGGATTGGCTGCGAATCCAACCCCCTCAAGCCGAACACCGCCCCGCCCCACCACCAGCCCCGCCCCGGGCGCGAGTGACGCCCCGCCGACCACCAGCCCCGCGCCGGGCGCGGGCGGCGGCCTTCCCGTCACCGGTGTCAACGCCACTGCGCTCGGCGCCGTCGGTGTGATCGCGGTGCTGGCTGGCGTGGCGCTGGTGGTGGCGCGCCGCCGTCGGGTCCGCTTCGACGCCTGACCTTCACCGGAACGCCCCCGCTGCCGTGAGGTGGTGGGGGCGTTCGTGTTTGCCAGCGGCGGCACGTCGTATGTTCCGCCTCTGCAGGTGTCGCGGCCTACCGGCGCCACGGCACCCATCGCCGTTGCTGACCGCTGTCGTCGAGCGGCAGGACAACGGTGACCACGGTGCCGACCCCCGGCGCGCTGGTGACGGAGAGCGTGCCCCGGACCTCCCGGACCGCCTCGCCGAGAAGCCGCATTCCGAGGTGATCGGGCTGGGGCGGATCGGCCGCGTCGAAGCCGACGCCGTTGTCGTCAACGGTCAAACGCACCTGATCGCCGAAGGTCTCGACGGTGAGGTCGATCCGGTCGGCGTGGGCGTGCTTGTCTATGTTGCGTAGCGCTTCGCGGGCGCTGCGGTAGAGCAGTTGGCGGACGTTGACCGGCAACTCGGACGTCTCGACGACCTGCACGTGGCAGACCTTGCCCGTCGCGCGCATAGGTTCGGCCAGCTCGTTCAGAGCGGTCGGGAGTCTGGTGACGGACAGGTCCGGCGGATGGATGTCGACCATGGCCCGGCGCAGCGCCCGTACATCCCGTTGCACGGTGGCGGAGAGCCGACGGACCGTCTCCCGGAGCCGCTCGCCCCCACCGGACAGATGCAGCTCCACCGCCCCCAGGGAGTAGCCCACCCCCGCCAGATCCTGGATGACCTCGTCGTGCAGGTCGCGGGCGATCCTTCGCCGTTCCAGCTCGGATGCGGCGATGGCGTGCTCCAGCAGACGGCCCCGTTCGCGATGGGCGTGGTCCAGTCGGCGGGCGAGCGCCAGCGCCAGCGGAAGCTGGAACAGCTGCAGGACGACAATGGCCAGCAGCGCCAGCGGCGCGAGCCGCCAACCGATGTACCGTGCGTCGTCCTCCAGCCGGTCCGCCGGGAAGTACGCCTCGAACAACACCGGCTCCCCGTCGGTCCCCGACAGGCTCAGGTAGACCTCGACCAACCGCTCGACCTGTTGTTCGTACTCGTGCTCGGCCCGGTCCAGCTCGCTGATCGCGGCCGTCACCCGGTTGGTACCGGCGAGTGCACGGTCCTCGGCAGCGAGCTCGTAGCGGCGCCCGATCAGCTCGGCCTGGTCGGAATAGAGCACCCGTCCGTCGACACTCCACACCTTGACCCGGACCACCGAGCCGTCCCGCATCCGGGCCCGTACCGCCTCGTCGAGCGCCCGCAGCGCCGCCGGATCTCCGGCCCGCAGCCTCGGCGTGCAGTGGGGCGAGATCAGCCACTCGGCCATACCGCGCGCGCTGTGCTCGGCGAAGTGCACCGCCTGTTCCCGGGCCAGATGGACGCTCGCCAGGGACACTGCGACCGCTACCCCGATGATGGCCAGCGCGTTGAGGCAGAGGAAGTAGCGGACCGCCCGACGGAGTTCGGGACGCGGCGTGGATCGGCGCACAGCGCGGCGCACGATCACGAAACCGCGGAGAGCGGGGTACGGGCGGGCGGGTCGGCCAACTCGGTCGCCTGGGTCAGCAGTTGCGCCAACCGCCGCGCCGAGGTGCCGGCGCCCTCGCCGACCGCGCGCAGGTCGCCCACCGCGGCGAGTTCGCGGGCCATGGCCCGGATGGCGGCCACCACCCCGTCCACGCAGCCGGCGGGCACCTCCTGCCGGAGCAGGTCGAGGAAGAGGTGCCGCAGCTCCGCCGACGGCTCGACACCGAGCTCATGACTGAGCAGCCGCCGGCACTCGTCGTACGCCCGGAGCGCCGCGGCCCGGTCGCCGTGCGCCCGGTGGGCGGCGACCCGCAGGTACCACCCGCGCTCCGCGAGCGGGTCCCACCGCAGGGCCCGCGCGGCGAACTCCAGCGCCGCCGGGGCATCGCCGACGGCGAGGGTGTGAGCGGCGGCGCCCACCAACGCGTCGACGATTCGCTTGCGGTAACGCTCGCGGGCGTCGACCGCCCAGTCGGCGAACGGCTCGTCGACCAGCAACGGCTCATTCGCCAACGTCAGGGCCGCGCGCAGCGGAGGTAGGGCTCGGCTCGGGCCGCAGCCGGCAGCAGCAGCGAGCAGGGCGTCGAAGCGAGTCACGTCTACGCTGACCCGGTCACTGTCCAGGCGGTAGCCGCCGTTGCGAGTGAGGATCACCGATCGCCGCACCGATCCCTGCGGATCCAGGCGACGCCGCAGCACGGACACGTAGCTCTCCAGGGTGGCCACGTGGTTCGCCGGCGGCCTGCCCAGCCACAGCAGCTCGGCCAGCTCGTCCTTGGGCAGCGCGCCCCAGAGGGCGAGCAGCGCCAGGATCTGGCGGGGCTTCACGCCCCCGAAGTCACGGCCCGACAGCACAGCTCGGCCGGCCCGCACCCGGACCGAGCCGAACAACTGGATCTCGTACATCAGGCCCCCTGCCCCCGCTCATTCTTCCCCGGCTTGACTCTGCAGGTTGGCGCTACCGCGCGGTAGCCACTTCCGTCGCCAGTGGACCCCCGAATCCTTGGGGGGTGCCATGTCGGACCGGCGCAGCCCGGCCCTCGCTCAGCCGATGCGTCACGCCGGTTGGAGTCCGCTCCTCGCCAACCGGTACCGGCGGCGCCCGATGGCGGACAGGCGAGGTGCCGGGAAATGGTTCGGCCATCGCCGTCCGGCCGAGAAGGGCGGGCCGTTAGGACGGATCGATGACGTGCAGTCACTTTCTAGACTGCCAAGGGCGGGCGAGCGGCACCGGCGCGCCAGGAGCAGGAGGTCATGATGCGGTCCGTCGGGTCATCGGAGTCCGAGCCCGACCGGGCGATCCGGGTGCTGGTGGTTGACGACCACCAGACCTTCGCCGACCTGCTCGCCCTGGCGCTCGACGGGCAACCCGCCCTGACCTGCGTCGGACATGCCAGGACCGCCGCGGACGCGCTGCGCCTGGTCGACGAACTCCGACCCGACGTCGTGCTGATGGATGTCGGGTTGCCCGACCTCGATGGCATCGCGGCCACCGAGCGCCTTCACCTGCGGCATCCGGACGTGCGGGTGGTCGTGCTCACCGCACGTACGGAGCCCGCGTTGCTGGGTCAGGCGATGGCGGCCGGTGCGGTCGGCTTCCTTGCCAAGGACGGCGCGCTCGGGGATGTGCTGCACGCTCTGCGGGCCGCGCACCACGGAACGACGACCGTCTCCGCTCACCTGCTCACCGGTCTGCTCGCCAACGCGCGTTCCCAGGCTGCGCAGGACGCTGCGCCCGGCGGGCTGACCGGCCGGGAGTATGAGGTGCTGCGGTTGATGAGCCAGGGCCAGGACGTGCGGGCCATCGCCCGCGCGCTGGGCATCACGCCGCACACCTGCCGGGGGTATGTGAAGCGGCTACTGGCCAAGCTGGACGCGCACAGCCAACTCGAAGCGGTGGCCATCGCGACCCGTCGTGGGCTGTTGCCCCCGGCTGATGCCGTCTGACCCCGCACCACCCACCAGGACCCCGCCGATCGGGGCCTCGTGCGCGTGGTGGAGTCGCTCCGTGCCACGAGACGAGGCCCTGACCGGCGGGGTTGCTTCGGCGGACGCGCCGTCTATCCGGCCGTGACGGCGTAGTTGAGCACCTGCGAGCCGGCCCCGCTGACCGCGTCGATGCGCAGGTTCGCGGCGTTGCCGGTTACGCCCGCAGGCAGCGGACCGCGGTACTGCCAGTCCCCGACCTGGTCGACGGTGACCGGGCCAAGGGTCCCGGACACGCTGGTCGCCGTGTTGCGGACCGTCAACGTGACCGTGTTTGTGCCGGTGGCCACGCTGGAGGTGCCCCGAACCCTCAGGTCGGGCGCGTCGTATGTGGCCGAGGTGATGGCCAGGTCGTCCACGACCTGGAAGACCTGCACGGTGACGAAGTGCGTCGTGCCGTCCCCGCCGCTGACCGTCAATCGGAAGTGCAGCGGCACGGCCGGATCGGGCAGCCGAGGCATGGTGAACGTGGCCTTCGGCGAGGTGGGGTTGACCAGGGTCACCATCGGGTTGCTCCCGATCTGGACCTGTGCCCAGCGGTAGCGCACGACGTTGAGGCTGCCGGAGCCGTCGAGGGTGACGGTGCTGCCGATCTGCCCGTCGAGGCGGCCGACCGCGACCGCTAGCGGGGAGGCGGGGGCGTCCACCGCCACCTGGAACCGGACCGTGGCGCTCAACCCCGTCTGGTCGGTGACCTTGAGTGCGAGGTGAACCGTGCCCGGGTTGAGCGGCGCGAGGAAGCTTGTCGCGGGCTCGGACGGGGCGGCGATGACGACCCGGTCCTGGCCGAGACCGATCTTGAACGGCGTCCCGTCGGCGTTGACCTGGGACCAGGCGTAGGTGAGTGCGCCCATCCCGATCGACTTGGTGGCGTCGAGTGCCACCGAAGCGCGCGGCTGCACGTTGGTCGGGTGGACCGGCGCCGCGGTGGGCGGAAGGATCGGCGTCGGGGTGACCGTGGCCTTGACCGGTACCTCGATCGAGCCGCCCTTGTCGGAGCGTACGGTCACCTTGAGTGGCGGGGCTTCCAGGTTGAGGATGCGGGCCAGCCCGGTGGAGTCGACGGCGCCGCTGGTGCCGGCGGGGCCGTGCAGCGTGAGCTTGGCGGCGGGGTCGGTGCTGGTTGCGCGTACGGCGAGGACCGGCCGTCCGGCCGCGTTGAGCAGCCAGGTCGCCGCCGTGACGTTCACCCCGTCGACGACCTTGACCGTACGGGTGGCGACAGGGGTGTCGCTGAGGTTGCGGATGGTCAGCGTTCCCGGCGCGCTCTGCCCGGCGTAGGAGACGTTGGCTACGTACCGGCCGTGGCTGCCGTACATCTGCCGGCGGGCCACGTGCCCCTGGTCGCCGAGGGCGCCATTCTCCACCACGATGACCTCGTTGTCGTCGGAGGTGGCGTGGACGAGGATGGTTCCGCCGTCGGTGCCGTCGGTGTTCCGTGTGTAGATCGCCGACTCCGGTGCCACGTCGGCGTTGACGGCCTTCTTGCCCAGGATCGACCACTGTGCCTGCTGGATGCAGTCGGTGGCCGCGACTCCGACCGGCAGGGGGTTGCACAGCGCGTTTGACGGCGCACCGGCCGCCACGTCGGGTCCGATGAGCTGGAAGTAGTTGGTGTTGTACGGGCTGCCGGTGAACGTGTGCTCGGCGTTCGGGTCACCGACGTACCCGTCCGGCGGGGCCGGGTTGCGGGTATCCCAGCGCAGGAACGGTCCGAGTCGGCTGTTCAGCGCGCCGCTGAAGTTGTTGGTGCCGATACCGATGTCTTCGGTGAAGTTGATCTCGCCGCCCTCGGCGGTGAACACCTCCTGGCCGTACGGGTGGACGACCCGATAGGTCTCGCCCGCCTGGAGCCCGTCCACCCGGATGCGGATCCGGCCGAACGTGATCTGGTCGCCCGGACGCGCGACCTCCAACGCGAAAGCGCCCTCCAGCGCCGTCTCCACCTGCGCCGAGAGGTTGCCGACGTCCAGCTCGCCGACCGCCGCGTTGTAGAAGAACTCGTCCGGGAAATGGTCGGGCATCGACGCCACACCGGTGAAGCCGTCGGCCACCAGACCGCACAGATCTGCCGGCGCCGTGTCCAGACACGGCTCCAGGCGCAGGCCAGTCTTGTCCGAGTACCAGGCGGGGAAGCCGTGCTCCGCGATCGGCCCCATCGCCTGCAGGCCGGCATTTTCCGGCACCGCGGCGCTCGCGGGCACCACGAGCAGGGCCGTCGCGGTGAGGGCGGCTACTGCGGCCCCCAGTGCCTTTCGTCGATTCATCTTCGTCCTCACTTGTCGTTGGTCGCTGGGGACGCGGCAGTCGGTCCGCCGTGGCCGGGGCCGTGGTTGGCAGGGTCGTCGGCAGCAGGAGTCCTGGCCGCCTCGGGCGGCAGGACCACCTCGGTGCTGCCACCGCCGTGGTAGGCGAGCACGCCGTTGGTGGCCTCGACGGGAACATCGAAGATGAGCGTTCCCGACAGCTGGGTGTCCGCCGGGAGGCGTGTCCCGGGCAGGACGGACCTGTGCGGTTTCCGGGCGATCGCGCCGGGAACCTGCAGGGAGAACCGGTCAACGGCGTACGCCAGCGGCTGATCCGCCGAGGCCCGCAGGGTGACGTCGATCGACACTCGGCGTTCCCCTTCGGCGACCGGGTCGGCGTCGGTCCCCATCCCCGGCATGGCGTGTCGGGGTCGGGCCGCCGAGACGACCTGGTCGACGGCGACAACTCCCCCGTCGGGCAGGGCGAGCCGGCCGGGTCCGGCATCCGGGGGCGGAGCCGACGCCACTGCCCAGGCCGCGCCGGCGAGCACCGCGGCCACGCCGGCCGCGACGGCGGCAAGCCGAACCAAGCGCTTCGTCATCGGTTCACCGCCGTCACCGTGAGCTGATCGACCGACAGGTCGAACGGGTACGCCAGGTCACCGATAACCCTGATCCGGACCGTTCCGTCCGCCGCGACGGCCCGGGCGGGGGCGGCGATGTCGACATCCACCCGAGATTCGTCCAACCCCTGGGTGTACGTGCCGAGCGCCCGCCACGTGCTGGTCGCAACGTCGTACCACTGCAGCCGGACCCGCGTGTTGCGCATGCTCGACCGCAGCGAGGCGGACACGTTGAGCGCCGCGGCCGACCGCAGGTCAGCCGGCACCGCCACCGTCGCCGTCACGTCCGCCGTCGGACGCCCCGCCACCGTGGCGGACGCGACGACCAGGCAGCGCCCGTCGTCGGCTGCGGTCTCCGCCACGTCGCCACGGATGCTGCCGGTTGTCGCCGACCAACCGGACGGTGTGAGCACCGCCGTCCGGCCGGTCCACGGCAGGTCGTACGCGACCGCGAGGTCGGCCGACACGTTGCCGACCGCGTCGATCGCCACCGCCCGCAGCACCCGGTCCATCGAGACCCGCACCGCAGCGGTGTAGAGCATGCCTCGGGTGGCCGTCGGCGCCGTGCCGTCCAAGGTGTACCGGATGCTGGCGCCGGCCTCAGCGGTCAGCGCAACCGAGGTCGGCCCTGCCAGCGCGCCGGCGCCTGGGTTGGCAACGGGTGGTTGCGGCGAGGTGCGATCCACGGTGTTGTAGTGGCCCACCTCGACGCTCGCCTGGCCGCCGTCGGCCGGCGCGGTCACCGGCACCCGGGCGACGACGGCACCGTCGGCGACCGGGCCGGTCGCCCGCCAGCCCGTCGGCACCGTCACCTCGACGCCGTACCGAACGCCGGCCTTCACCGGGAAGGCCACCCGGCCGGTGCCGTCGGTGATGGCGGCGGTCAGCACCTGGCCGGCGGTGTCGAACAGCCGGACCGTCCGATCGGCGAGGGGATGCTCACCGGCCTCCTGCACGCCGTCCGAGTCATGGTCGTGGAACACGCCCACCGAGACCGAGCCGGGCTGCACCCAACCGCCGGCGGCCTGAGTGTTACGGGCGCGGGTGACCTCAACGTCATAGATGCCGTCGGTGTTCACCCAGGCGATCGGCGACACCGGCGGCATCGGCACGATCTCGTACCGCCCGGGCGGCACGACGGCACCGGCGGTGCCAGTCTCGTCGGTGGTCGTCCGCGCCACCTCGACGTGCTCGTCGGCGGTCACCACAGCGACCGGCCAGTCGGCGAGTGGTGCGTCGCTGGCGTCGCGCCGGCCGTCCCGGTCGGCGTCGTCGAACAGCGTGGAGGTGACCACCCCGTCGGCGAACGCGCCCAGCACGACGAGCTCGGTCGCACCGGCCGGGACCTCGACCGCCCCGTCCGGTCCGCAGTCCATCAGTGTCACCCCGGTGGGGGTGGTAACCAGCGCCTTCGCGCACTGCCACGGGAGACCCGAGTCGGGGCGCAGCACCTGGATCCGCACGGCGCCGCCCGCCGGGTCGACCACGGCACCGTCGTCGGCGGTCCTGGCCGAGGCGATGCGATCCCCGGCGGTCAGTTTCACCACCAGGCCGCCGACGGTCGGCTCACCGTCGTCGGCCGCAGCGTTGCCGTTGGCGTCGTCGACGGGCCGGACCAGCAGGCCGGGCACGCGCGTGACGCCGATCGCGACGCTGGCGCGGCCGGTGCCGACCGTCACGCCGGCGGGCAGCGCGGTGGTCGCCCGCCAGCCGGTACGCGGCCGCAGGTCGGCCGACCAGTTACCGGCGGTCACGCCGGTGAAGGTCGCCGAACCGTCGGCACCGGTGGTGGCCGGTGCCAGCGTGGCGGCACCATCGAGCGTCACGGTCCAGCCGGGCAGGCCGGTCTCGCTCGAGTCACGGACACCGTCGGCGTCCTGGTCGTCGAAGACCAGGGCCTGCACGGTCGCGAGCGTCGACAGGCCGACCGTCACCTCCGCCCGTCCGGCGCCGTCCGACAGATCCAGGCGCCGCTTGGCGAGACCCACGACCGCCATGCCCGAGGGGGCCTCGACCGCGACGTCGTACGACCCGGGGGCCGGCGAGAACGTCGCGGTGCCATCGACGGCGGTGGTTGCCGTCGCGACCTCGGCGCCGGCCGGGGTGAGCAGGCGCACCTTCACGCCCCGCCGGGCCAGCTCGCCCGCGTCCTGCACTCCGTCGGCGTCCTCGTCGTCGAACACCCGCACCACCGCGTAGCTACGCTCCAGCGGCATCAGCGGCCAGTACGACGCCGCGTAGGGGTTGTCGCGCGCCTTGCGTGGGCTTGGTTGGAAGCCGGCGTCGGCCTGCGGCCTGGCGTAGACGCGGGCCATTCCCCAGATCCCGTCCGGCAGGGCGAAGCTGGTCGGTGAGGACCACAGGTGGTCGCCGACGGCCGGCAGTCGCACGTGCGCGTTCACGGCCTTACCGGCACCGATGCCGCCCTGGACGCCGACGAGTTCGGTCTGTGCGTCGTACGGCTCCTGCCGCCAGGCCGCGCCGTCGAGTTGGAATCCGGTCTGCCGCGGCTTGTTGCCACCCAGCACCCGCACCCTCACCTGGTCGTTGGCGTAGGCGCGGATGATCGGTGTCGCGGGGTCGCCGTACGTGACGGAGCTGAACACGTTCGCCCAGCCGGACGTGGTCGTCCCGATGGCCTTGCCGCCGGGCACCGCGCCGAGGCGTCGGTGCAGCGGGGCGTTGGCGTAGTTCACACCCTTTTCACCGCCGTCCTCCGTGCCGCCGGCGTGCACGTCACCACCGTCGGGCTCCGGCGGCGCATTGCCTTCGGCGCCCCCCTCCGCGTCGGGCTTGTCCTTGATCTCCGCGCCGGTGGCCGTCCGCAGGTCCATACCGTCCTGGTAGATCAGCGCGGACTCGCGGAAGTCCTGCCGGCCCGGTACCCGGATGTCGGCGGCGGTGCCGCTGCGAATCTCCGAGCCGGTGACCGGGTCGTGGTAGGTGGCGTGCTGCGGCTCGATGACCAGGGCGCCGGCCAGGCCGTGGTGGCGGTGTCCGCGTACGTCGCCGTAGTCGACGATGTTCGTCGCGCCCAGCTCGTTGTCGGCGAACCACTCGTAGCTGATCGTCTGCCCGATTCCCACCGTCGAGTCGGGGTTGAAGCCGATCGCGGCGCCGTCGGACAGCCGCACGTCGTGACGTACCAGCTGCGGGTGCATCGACACGCGGGTGCCCATCGGCGTGCCGGTACGCGGTTCGAGGATCTGCGGCACGTCACCGCCCACGCCGTTGCGGTGGTTGGCGTACTCCGGCGGCAGCGCGTTGCGCAGGTTGACCCGGACGCAGTCCCCGGCGTTGGCGCGGATCACCAGCGGTTCGGGCTCCTTCATTCCGGAACGCACGGCCTGCTCGTCCTGGGCGAGGACGTACATCAGCGCCTTCGGGTCGTTGTCGCCGTACTCGTTGTACGTCACGCCGCGGTTCAGTGCGACCACGTCGATGGTCCGCACGGGAGCGGCGGGCGGGCAGGCCACGCCGGGCCGTTGCGCGGGCGGCGGCGCCTGCCGCGACGCCGGGGTCGGGGCGGGGCCCGCCGTACCGGTGGGTTGGTTGTCGGGCAGCGCGAGCAGACCCGCAACAGGTGCGCCGTGCACCCGCATGATGCCCCACATGCCGCGCCACTGGTCGTCGATGGAGGTGCCGCCGTACAGGTAGTCACCGCGGCACGGGGTGTCGGTGTTCTTGCAGTCGAACCCGGGCAGCTCGGCGTTGAACGCCTCCGAGATGCCGATGGTCTGGGCGTTGACCAGCGGGGAGTCGGGGTCGTCCGGCTCCTCACGCCAGCGCAGCCCGTTCACCTGGAACAGGTGCTGCTCCTCCTGCGAGCCTTGGACGACCCGAACCTTGACGTTGTCTCGGGTGTAGCCCTGCAGCAGAGGGGTCATCGGGTCGCCGAAGACCCAGGAGCTGAACTTGTGGGCGGGATCGACCGGCTTGCCGTCACGGGTACTTCGTTCGCTCAGCGGCGCGTTGCGGTAGTTGATCGCGTACGTGCCGGGGTCGCGGTCCGGGTACGCCTCGGGCGCGCCGGGCGCGTTGACCACGTCGTGCGAGTTGCGCGGATCGCCGCCCTTCTTCACCAGGGGTACGAAGTCCGCGATGGCGAGGCCGTACTCGCGGTAGTCGTCGTTGGCGCCCGGGCCGATCAGGTCGACGCTCTCCCCGACCGCCCCGCCGACGCAGCTCGCTGCGCACGGGGTGCCGTGCGCGGGGTTGTTGACGGGCTGCATGAACGCGCCGGTGGCCGGGTCGCGGACGTCGAAGCCCTGAGGCTCGATGATGAGGGCGCCGTAGTGTCCGCGGTGCTGCACGATCGCCGGGAAGTGATGGTCGTGGGTGAAGGCCGTCCGCAACTCGTAGTCGGCGTACCACCGCTCGTGCAGGGTCTGGCCCCACAGCCCGCTGGAGTCGGCCGGCGGCGTCCACTCCTGGCGTTCGTCGAGCCGGCAGCCGGTGCTCTGACCGCCGAAGAAGGTGTTGCTCGGTTTACAGGTAACGTCGCCGGACGCCTGCTTGGCGATGAGCGCCGCCTGCTCCGAGGTGAAGGCGGCCTGCTGGTAGTTCCAGCCGTTGGAGCCGCCGTCGGAGGCGGTCACGTCGAACTTGACCAGGTGGACGTGCCCACCGGCCATGTTCGTCTGCTTGAGCTGCTGGAAGGCGTCACCGCCCACCCAGTTGGGCGCCATCATCGTGAGCGAGAAGTTGATGCAGTCGCCCGCGTTGGCCCGGATGAACAGCGGCTCGACCTTCTTACGGCCGGCGAGGATGTCCGACACGTCCTTGGTCAACACCATGACCCGGGCCTGCGGGTCGTGATGGCCGGCCTCGTTGTACACGAGATCGCGTTGCAGGACGGTGACTTCGTAGTCGACCTCGCGCGCGCCGTCGGGGCACGGGTCGGCGTACGGCGCACCACGCGGCGCGGTAGCGCCGTCGTTGTGCCGCGCCACGACGGCGCGCTCGACGGCGAGCTTGGCCTCCTCGATGGTCTTGCCGCCAACCAGCCGGGGTGCGTTCCGCTCCGGTGTCCCGTCGGCGCCGCCCTCGGTCACCGAGCCCGGCGGCTGCGGCGCTCGGAACCCGTAGGTTCCGGGGATCATGCCGGGGAAGCCGGGGTTGTCCGCGGTCGGAGCGGGTGGCGTGGGTTGGCCCTTCAACGGGATGAGGGGCCGGACGTTCACCCCGTCGGGCGTGGCGGTGGAACCGTCCAGGCGGACGTCGTGCACGCGCATGATCGCCCAGTAACCCTCGGCGAAGTGCGGGTAGAGGTGGCAGTGGAAGATCGAGTCACCGAACGTCCGGTTCTGCGACCCGGCGCCGTAGAGCAACTCCGCGGTGTAGGCCTCCCCCGGCCCGTAGCTCTGGGAGTCGAGAGTCGACGACGCCGGCTTGGCGCCCGGCCCGTCGCCGCTGGCGCCGTCTTCGCGCGGGTCGGCCAGCCACTGATGGGCGTGCAGGTGGAAGACGTGGGTCTCCTTCACCCCGGACAGGCCGAAACGGATCTTGGTGGCGTCACCGGTGTAGGTGTGGAAGACGTTGGACACGTAGCACGACTCGGGCAGCCCGCAGTCCTCGGCCTCCTTGCGGTCGCCGCTGCCCTTGGGCAGCCACGGCCCCTTGCCACTGGCCAGCTTGATGAGCGCCGGGTCGCCGTACGGCCACGACGACAGCCACGTCTCCTCGCCGATGCAGTCCGGGCACGCCTTGGCCTCGCGGTCCTCCATCGGCTCCGAGCCGTAGTTGAAGCCCATGCCGACGTACGGGATCTGGTCCTGGGCGAGCTGGATGCTCTCCCGGAACGATGGCGCGCCCGGCGGATGGATGTCGGCCTCGACGTACAGTTCGCCGCTCTGGGTCTTCGCGGCCGTATAGGTGGAGCTGGGGTTGCCGTTCCCGGACAGCACGGCGCCGCTGCGCGGGTCGGTCCACACCGAATCCTTCGGCTCGACGGCGAGCCCGCCGTAGAGCCCGATCCCCCGGGAGCCGGCGTCATGCTCGCCGCCTGCCGGGGTGGCCATGTCCTGGAACAGGAACAGTCCCTCCTGCGCCGGCACGCGCCAGAAGTAGGTGATGGACTCGCCGATGCCGACGGTCGGGTCGGCGTTGTAGCCCACTCGTGCACCGCCGTCACCGCGGACGTCCACAACCACGCCGGTGGCCTGGATACCGACCCGCGGCGCGGCGGGCAGCCCGTACACGGGGTCGGACGACAGCCGGTTGGTGAGCGTGACCCTGACGCACTCGCCTTCGTTGGCGCGCAGCACCAAAGGACGCGGGCGCAGCCGACGGTTGCCCGCGGGATCGTCCGCCGCGTTCTCGGCCAGCGGGCGCCACCAGTTGGTGATGGCGGCGATGTCCTGGTCGAGGGCGAAGATGCGGGCGTTGCGCAGCGTCCTGCCGAATCGATTGAACGGCACGTCCACCGTGATCGCCGATACCGAGTAGATGCGCTGCTGCTGACCTGCGACGCAGGGGGCTACCTCCGCCGGGTCCGCGGCGGCCGCCGGTTGCGCGGGCACCGCGAGCAAGCCGCCGACCATCATCGTGGCCACGGCCGGACGCGACGCGGCGCGGATCAGCCGCACCGGCCGCGGCCGCCGCCACCGCGACAGCGCGGCCGCGGTCACCACCAGCAGGGCCGCCGCCGCCTGCACCGGCACCTGCCGCAACGCCTCCGCCAGGGGCACGCCGGCGGCCCACGCCACGGGTACCGCTGTCGCGCTCGCCGTGATGAAGACCGTCCCGGCCGCAGCCAGGCCCGCCGACACCGGCCGCGATACCCGCCACGACAGCCAGGCGGCTGCGGCGACGGCCGTGACGGCAACCGGAATGGCCACCAGCAGCCGTAGCAGCCCCGTCAGGCCACCGCCGGAAGCCTCCGGAACAACCGCCAGTGCCAGTCCCACCATCACCGTCGTGACGGCCAGCGCTGCCGCCGACGGCCGATGCGAATGGACCATGCTCTTCATTGACTTTCCTCCCGCACTTTCAGGGTTGCGGCGTGGACGGTTGCGGGCGTGGCATCGGTTCACGGCGGCGGCGTCGAGACGAGCAGCGCCGCGGCGAGAACCGTCGCGACGCCGAGGACGACTTCGAGGGAGACCACGCCGAGTAATGCGGCTGCACTGTCGTCGACGCGGACCCGGGATCTGGCCCGCCTCAGCCGGCCTATCAGCACCCGGTGATTGACCCCACCGGCCACGACGATGGCCACGACGAGCAGGAGCTTCATCGTGGCGGCGGCGCCCCAAGTCGTGCCGGACAGCGACCGAAGATCGACGCCGGCCAGGAAGGGCTGCGCGAATCCGGTGACGACGGCGACCGAGACGGCCAGCACGGCGAGCCGGGAGAAGCCGGCCGCGCACGACAGCAGCACCTGCCGGCGCCGGTCCGCCGTGCCGGCGCGCAGCGCGAGAGGGACTACTACGGCAAGGGCCAACACGCCGGCGACCCAGACCCCGCCGGATGCCAGGTGCAGCAGGTCGACAAGGATTCCGACGGCGTTGGTGACACCGGCGTGGCTGGTCATCGGCAGGCTGGCGGCCAGCACCACGGCCGGCGCCGCCCAGCTGAGCCAGCCGGCCGGCGAGGGGGCGGCGAGGGCGATGGCGACCACGAACCAGAGCACAACGGCCACCGGCACGCGTAAGGCCGTCCAGCTGCCGAACTGGCTCGACAGGGCCTGCCGCACGGCGTCGCCGGCGTCGTTTGTGGCGGAGGCGGCCTGAAGTTGGTCGGCGAACCGCCAGAAGGTGAGCAGTGCGGACGCCCCGACGGCGACGGCGGCGCACCGCAGAATCCGGCGGAAGCGCGTGAGGGCCCGCGGGACCTCTCGCTGTGCGGCGCCCAGCGACCGCAGGAACTGCATCGCCACCGGGAGCGCGCCAACCAGGAGCAGCGCGGACCCGAGGGTGACCGTCCGCAGCGCCAGATCGATGGGCGCTGGGCCCGTCATCATGTGTTCCTGGTTGGTACGGGCGGGCCGCGGCGGCGACTGGCGAGAACCGCCGCGCCGGCTCCAAGTAGCACGACGGCCAGTGCTAGGACGATGTTGGTCGGAAAGGTCCCGCTCTCCGACGAGACCGCCACAGCCGTGTCCTGGGTGTCGGTGCCATCGGCTGCCGCCGTGGCGGTGACGCTCGGGCTGTCGTCGCGCGAGGCGGACGAGGCACAGTTGGTCGTACCGGCCACCGTGAAGGGCACCGTTCCGGAGATGGGGTGCCCGTCCTCGCTCACCGCCCGCCACCGGACGGACCACGCACCGCTGGGCGGCGCCTGGTCACCGGGCCGGAGCGTCGCCTGAACGTTGCGGCCGCGGACGGTCACCTGAGCCGGCACGGTACGACCGCACCCGTCGGTTACGGTCAGCGACGCTGACAGGACGCCCTCATTGAAGACCAGCCCCACGGCGGCGGGTGCCGCCTTGGTCACCGATCCGGCCGCGGGGCTGGCGGACTTCAAATCGCTGTGTGCGACGGCCGGGTCGGCTGCGGTCATGTCCACCGCGAGAAGCCCGACCACAAGCATGGCGAACAGGATCAGGCCCGGCACACGGCTGGCCCCGCGTTTCCGCGCTGCGCGTATGCGGCTTTTCCTCGCTGTCCCCATCCCCGGCGTTCCCATGAGGAGACGGTGCGGGGCCGACCTTAGGAAAAGCTTGGGGATCCCTTATCCCGTCGTTATCGATATGCGCGCCAGCAGTACCGCCGCGGCTTCGGCTGGCCGCTGTCCCACCGCCGACTCGTTGTCCCACACCAGCGCGTTTGGCGCCCGACCCCAACGCGATCGATGCGACGCCCCCCATCCCGGCTGGAACTGGCTTGTCAACTCCAAAGCTCGTTGCCGCCCGCCATGATGTAACGGCACCCTGCACGAGCGCGGTGGACGGCTCGCCCCCGCCCACACGCAGCGGCATCGCAGATCGGCCATGCCTTACCCAAGCGGACGTTGACGGACAGGCTCGGACGTAGGACACGCTCGTCGTGCGAGCACCAATGCGCCCATGGGCACGAAACGACAAGAGAGGCCTGACCCCCATTTTGACAGGTCAAACGCCTCTCGATCTTGTGCGCCCGAAGGGACTCGAACCCGTAACCTTCTGATCCCGTGCGCCGTGAGGCGCTGTTGTTCGAGTGGAGGTGAAAGACCGCCACCGCCTGTCTGTCGCAGCAGGTGGGCGTAGCTGAGGGCAGCCTGCCGTGGGTGGTGCCGCGGAGGGTGGGAAGCAGCCCTGACAAAGCCGGGACGTGCCAGCACTGCCAGATGATGCGGGTCCGGCGAGCGAGACGAAGAGGAGTACGCGAGGAACCGGCGTCATTACGTCCCTTAATGGGTTACCGGCTCGAACCTGGTGGATGAGGGCCGGAGGGCGGTTATTCCCTGGTCGCCTGCGCGGGCGGGGAAGCTTCCGGGTTGGGCAGGATCGCGGGTCCGGGAGGCCACGGGGAAGGTCTGCGGCGTACCCGTGGCAAGGCCGTCAGGGGCAAAGTCGGGCTCCTCCTTCGACGAACGAGCAGCAGTGAACACGGGAACCACCCGGTCGCGGTTCCCGACATCGCCGGTATCCAGCCGGAGGGTCGGGATAGGCGCACCGACCGCTGAACGGGCCGGGTGGGGCGGAGCCGCCGTAGTACTCCGAGCCGGGGAGAGCCCGGCACATGGGGAAGGGCGGCAGCGGTTACGCGAAGGGACGGATGCTGTAATGCCGCAAGACGCGCCGCCGAACGGCGACGCCCGCCCGGACGAGAGTCCGGTTCGGCGGGTAGCGGAGATGCAGGCCAAACTTCATCGTTGGGCGGCGGCCGATCCCGGCCGCCGGTTCGATGACCTGTTCAACCTCGTGCACGACCCGGCGACGCTGATCATGGCGTTCGACCGGGTCGCCGGTAACCGGGGCGCCCGCACTCCCGGCGTCGACGGCCTGACCGTCGATCACGTCGAGGAGTCGATCGGCGTCCCGGGTTTCCTGACCGACCTGCGTGCCCAGTTGAAGGCGGGCACGTTCCGGCCGCTGCCGGTGCGGGAACGCAAGATCCCGAAGCCCGGCGGGTCGGGCAAGGTCCGCAAGCTCGGTATTCCGACCGTGGCGGACCGGGTCGTGCAGGCGGCGTTGAAGCTGGTGCTGGAGCCGATCTTCGAGGCCGACTTCGAGCCGGTCTCCTACGGCTTCCGACCCCAGCGGCGGGCCCAGGACGCGATCGCCGACATCCACCTCTACGGCACCAACGGGTACCGGTGGGTGCTCGACGCGGACATCGAAGCATGCTTCGACTCCATCGACCACACCGCGTTGATGGACCGCGTCCGAGCGAGGATGAAGGACAAACGCGTGCTGGCGCTGGTGAAGGCGTTCCTCAAAGCCGGAGTGCTCACCGAGCTCGGTGACCGGAGGAACACCCACACCGGCACGCCGCAGGGCGGCATCCTGTCTCCGCTGCTGGCCAACATCGCGTTGTCGGTGCTCGACGAGCATCTGACGGCGCCATGGAAGCCAGGCGAGGCGATGTCGACCAGCGGTCGCCGTAACTACCGGCGCAGCCGTGGGTTGCCGACGTGGCGGCTGGTCCGTTACGCCGACGACTTCGTGGTCCTGGTCCACGGGACCGAGGACCACATGGCGGCGCTGCGCGAGGACGTCGCCGCTGTGCTCGCCCCGCTGGGTCTGCGCTTGTCGCCGGCCAAGACGCGGATCGTGCACATGAGCGACGGGTTCGACTTCCTCGGCTTCCACATCCGGTGGCGGCGCAAGCGAGGCTCGAACCGGTGGCACGTGTACACGTTCATCGCCCGGCGGCCGATCCGGTCGCTGAAGGCGAAGATCCGAGCACTGACCCGCAGGACATCACAGCAGGACCTGAGGTCCGTGCTGACCAGGCTCAACCAGGTCACGCACGGCTGGGCCACCTACTTCCGGCACGCCGTCGCCAAGCACACCTTCCACACCCTGGATCGGTTCGCCTGGCAACGGCTGATCAGGATGCTCATGCACCGGCACCGCTGGAACTGGAAGGCCGTCCGCAAACGGTTCACCATGCCGACCGGCAGGTGGCTACCCATCACCGCAGACGGGACCGAGCACCGGCCGATAGCGGCCATCTCCGTGACCCGCTACCGCCGACGCGCGATCCCCGGCCCCTGGCCTGCACCCGACAACGCCTGACGACAGCAACCGTGGAGAGCCCGTTGCGCGGAGACGCGCACGGCGGGTTCGGCGAGCGGCCTGGAGAAACGGACCAGCAGCAACGCGGGCACCGCGCTCCAGGCCGACTCAACTAGATTCCCAAGACCATGTCCATGCCGTCCGGCCGGTCCGCCTCGTCCTGGTCCTCAGACGCCCGGTAACTCGATCCGTTCCGGTCCGTCCGGCCCAGTTCGCCCCGGTGGCTCCCACGTGTGGCTCCCAGGCTGTCAGCTTAGGAATCGCACAGATCGGACTCTGGTACCGCGTTTCGCCGGGTCGGCACAGCCCCGGTTGGCCTGGTTCACTCTGAGGTCACACCAGCCTATGGCTCGTGGGTGGCCCGCCGGCTTGTGCAAACGGATCGGCAAGTGACTACTACACTCCCCAACCCCTTGCCCAACATGAGCGTTGGCAAAGAACATTGACCCATGGACGCGGATGTGGTGATTGCCGGATGTGGACCGGTCGGAGCGGTGCTCGCCGCACTGCTCGGCGACCGTGGCATCCGCGTCGTCGTTGTGGACCCGGCGTCCGACGCCCGGTCTGGGCCGCACGCCCACCCGCGGGCGGCGGTCCTCGACTCGCACGTGCAGCGGATCCTCCGCCGCATTGACGGCCTAGACGACTGGGACGAGTGGGCGACGCCGTTGCGCCGTTCGCAACTGCTCGGCCCCGATCGCCGCCCGCTGCTGACGCTTCGCCTGGCGGATGGCGTCCCGGCTGGCGTCATGCTCGACCAGCCCCGCCTGGAGCGGGCACTACGCGACCGACTGGCGCGGATGCCCACGGTGCACCTCCACACCGGTCGGTCGGTGACGGCGCTCGAGCAGTCGGGCGACATCGTCGCCGTCACGCTCGACGACGGCTCGACGCTGACCGCCTCGTGGCTCGTCGGCTGCGACGGGGCGTCGAGCACCGTGCGGGGCCTCATCGGGGCCTCCTATGACGGCGTCAGCTACCCGGAGCCGTGGCTGGTGGTCGACGCCCGCACCGATGAGCCCAACACTGGCGAGCCGACGTTCTCCCACGTGCTCGACCCGGCCCGGCCGATGGTGACGTTCGAGCGACCCGGCGTTCGGAGGTGGGAGTGGATGCTGCTGCCCGACGAGGACCCGGTCGGCATGGTGGCGCGGATTGACGAGCTAATCCAGCCATGGGCGGATCCCGCGGCGCTGCGGGTCGAGCGGGCCGCGGTGTTCACGTTCCATGCCCGTACGGCCTCGGCATGGCGCCGCGGCCGCGTGCTGCTCGCCGGCGACGCCGCGCACTCGATGCCGCCGTTCACCGGTCAGGGCCTCGGCGCCGGCCTACGCGATGTCGCGACCCTGTCCTGGCTGCTGGCCGACGCGCCCGGCGACGTGGACCGCTACGAGCGCGAGCGGCGGCCGGCCGTGGCGCGGATGACCCGCACGGCGTTACTCACCGGCCGGGTCATGCTCGGCCGCAACCGTTTCACGGCAGCCGCGCTGCGCGGGTTGGTGCGGACCGCAGGGATGCTCCCAGGCCTCGACGCGCGCGTAGCCAGGGCAGCCGCAGCGCCTGAGCGCCTCCCCGACGGCACCCGGCAGCTGCCCGATGCCCCGCTCGTCGTTGACGGCCGGCGCACCAACCTCGACGCGCTGCTGGGCAACCGGTGGGGCGTTATCTGCGGCGAGGCCGGCAGCCTCGACCCCGGCACCAGGGCGTGGCTCACCACGCACGGCGCCGTCTTCGCCGACGTGGATAGGTTTGCAAAAGGGCAAGCGACGATCGTGCGCCCCGACCGCTTCATCGCGACCACCGTCCCGTTCGCCTGAGGGGCATCGTCACCTCAGGTCGGAGTCCTGCGGGCCGTCGAGGACGGCGACGAAACCGTACGCCGGGTAGATCGTCCGCCGCCCATGACCGTGACTATGAACCACGATGCTCGGCTATTTCATCCTCGGACCGGGCGAGCAGCCACAGATCGCCTTCCTCGAGGGCTGACGATGCCGCTCGTCGCGCACGAGCCGTCAGGTGGACCAAGACATCGCCTC
Organism: Micromonospora cremea; assembly: GCF_900143515.1. NCBI lineage: Bacteria > Bacillati > Actinomycetota > Actinomycetes > Micromonosporales > Micromonosporaceae > Micromonospora > Micromonospora cremea. Next base: position 1,944,791 of record NZ_FSQT01000002.1, read on the forward strand.
GATCGGCCTGGCCAACTTTCAGTTCCACGACCTGCGGCACACCGCAAACACCCTCGCCGCCGCCTCCGGGGCCAGCACACGGGAGCTGATGCACCGCACGGGACATGCCAGCATGCGCACTGTTGATCTACCAGCACGCTACCAGCGAGCGTGACCGCGAGATCGCCCGCGCAATGGAACGCCGCATCGCCGGAGAGGGCCGACGCCGACCGTGAATGGCACGCGGGTGGCACGCAAGATCCCACAAGGGGGAGAAGCGAAGGGCCCAGGTGCCGCGGTCATGCGGTCTACCTGGGCCTTCGTGGGTGGAGCGGGCGACGGGAATCGAACCCGCACCGTCAGTTTGGAAGAGCGTGCTCAAGCGGTCGCGATGTCCGAAACGCCTGCGGGCGGCGGCCGGCCCGTCGGCTTTCGGCGCTGTGTAGGCGTGCCGGGCTCGGGCACTGGCACCCGCACGAGCTCCGCCATTCCGGGGCCTCATTGAGGCTGGCTCAGGGCAACCCGCTGCACGTCGTTTCGGAAGTGCTCGGACACACTTCAATTGCGATCACGAAGGATGTGTACGGGCATTTGATGGAGGGCGACCGCCGCTCGGCTGCGGAGGCCATGTCCCGCGCGCTGTTCGGGCAGCGAGGCACCGTGGCTCCCAGCGTGGCTCCCATGTGCATCCAGGTGCTGACCTCGGCGGACGCGAAGAGCGCCCGACCCTGCCGTTCTGGCTGGTCGGGGGCTCTTTCCTGCTCTGTGCGCCCGAAGGGATTCGAACCCCTAACCTTCTGATCCGTAGGTCGAGGCGGGAGGCCCGCACTCTTTCGCCACGGCACGTTCTCGCAGGTCAAGGACGAGCGCGTATGTTGGCGGGCTTCAGCGATCGAGCGGCTCGCGCTACATCTTTTGCTACACGGCGATTCACATGGGACGACATGCGCAATCTCGTCCAGCTCGATGAAGCGTCGGGGAACCGGGTGCGTGGACGCGTCCGTGACCGTACTCGACGTGCCTTCAGGTCGGGCGGTGGACGTTGGCGTCTCGGGCGCGGGCTACGGCCTGGGCCCGGTGTTCGACGCCAGATTTGAGCAGCACGTTGGAGACGTGGTTCTGCACCGTCTTAGGGCTGATCTCACCGTGCTGCCCGGCGAGCACCCCGAGCGCATCGGCCGCGCCGGCGCCCAGAAGCACCCAGCCCACCGCCAGCCAGGCCGGGCTGCGGGTCAGCCACCAGCCCGCCCCGGCCAGCAGCAGCCCGTGGCTGACATTGCCGACGAGCTCCCAGTCCATCGCCCGGCCCGGCGGACAGGGTCAGAGCCGCGCTGGCCAGGGTGATGGCACGGCGGTGGCCACGGTGATCGCCGCGACCGGCAGCCGCCTGACGACACGCCCCCTGCCCGCGAGTGGCGTTGGTCTGTGACGGGCGGTACAGCCGGCGCAACCCGGACGGGCGGGCTGCGTTAGCACCTGGCGACCTGCTGGAGATCTCATCGGCGCTGCGGGTTTCTGGATCTACCGACGATGGCTCAGGCGCCCGCGTCGCTGACTTGGGAGCATGAATGCCCGGACAAGGTCGCCTAGCCGGACTTGTCACCCCCGTCCCAAGACTGATCTGTCTTGGAGGTCCTGGGATCGGGCAGACCGTGCGGGCGTACAAATCCGGCGCATGAATGTCGAGGGTGCTCGCGGGTCACTGGCGGCGGACGTATATGACGAGGCCGACGGCGAGGCCGACGGCGACGAGGCCGGCCAAGGCGACGAGGCCCACCCCGATCAGCAGAAGCGGTGAGAAGACGGCGTTCCTCACGACCGCCGCGGTGTTGGCGTCAGTGTCGTTGGCGGAGGTGTTGCCGCTGCCGACGGCGGTGGCGCTGGGCCTGCTGCCGACGGCGGTGGCGCTGGGCCTGCTGCTCGGCGTGGCGCTGGGCCTGCTGCTCGGCGTGGCGCTGGGCCTGCTGCTCGGCGTGGCGTCGGGCCTGGTGGTCGCGGCGTGCGGCCTGGTGGTAGCGGCGGGCTTGGGCGCCACCTCGGGTGGCGGTGGCCGGTTCGAGATGTGGATCTCACCACGCGCCGCCGGGTCCCCTCCCTCACAGTGCTGCTCGAACGTAGCGTCGAAGGTCTGCACATAGCCTCGGGGACCGAAAACCGCTTTGATGATGGTGAAGGAGCCGGTCAGCTCGTTGCATCCCCGCCCTTCGCCACTCAGGTCCAGGCCGGGGCCGGTCCCGTTGAACGGGTGCCGGTGCGCGGCGGTATAGGTGCGCGGGACGAGAACCTGCGTGCCCGGTGCGTCGAAGGTGAGGGTCCACCAGTCGCCGTTGTAGGCGTTGACCGAGATGCTGACCGTGCTACCGGTCGAGCTGGAGACGGTCAACGCGTCGCCGTTGCTGGTGGAGTACGAGTACGACTTACCTTGGCTGATGTAGTCACCGCTGTCCCCGTTGAAGCTTAGAGACCCGGTGGCCACTGTCTGTGCATGGGCCGTGCCGGCCACGAGTAGGCCACCAACGGCCGCCGTGAGCGACAGGGCAGCGGCCAGGACGCGCCGCCGCCATAGCATCTTCATGCTCTGCCTCCCCACGTGGATGACCGTGTTTTGTCGCGGGGTGCATGGCGTCGGCCAGTAGCCCGGCCTCGACCGGCACGGTCGGTGCGAGCGGCCTGTTCCCAGCTAGGGCTACGGAACCAACAACCTCTCGCCACCGGCACTTCCTCACCCCGACTAAACCGGCGCTGCGCACAGTCCAGCCGTCCGAATATGATCCAAACCAGCACTAGATCAGACACTCCGTCAAGACCTGGTGTCAAGGATCGTGTGAACCGCCCCGCATCTGGTGGAGTCAGACTGTGACCAGGGCTTGCTGGTCGGGGTGGTGGCGAGCGTAGAACATCGATTCGTACCGTCGACGAGGTGGGTGGTGAAGCGGATCGACGTGTATCCGGCATCCGAATGGTGGATCAGCCCCGTCTCGACGGCTACCAGCGCCAGTAGCCGGGTCCGGCAAACACGAACGCCCCCACCACCTCACGGCAGCGGGGGCGTTCCGGTGAAGGTCAGGCGTCGAAGCGGACCCGACGGCGGCGCGCCACCACCAGCGCCACGCCAGCCAGCACCGCGATCACACCGACGGCGCCGAGCGCAGTGGCGTTGACACCGGTGACGGGAAGGCCGCCGCCCGCGCCCGGCGCGGGGCTGGTGGTCGGCAGGGCGGTGTTCGGCTTGAGGGGGTTGGACTCGCAGCCAAACCCCGGCGTGCCCCTGTTGCCGTCCAGGCCCCACGGGTCGTTGTTGACGTCCACCAACGTGACCCGGTACTTCACGTCAGAGCAGTTAACCGTGCCGGGAGGGTTGGGGAAGTCGGCGCACAGGTTCTGCGTAGTGCCGGTGTAGACGTACGCCTCGCAGTCGCGCGGCTCCGCGGGCTGGATGGTCGGCGGGGTGGTCGGCGTCTTCGTCGGTTCGGCGCCCAGTCGCCGATGCGGTCGCGGGGCCGCACGGCGCGGGTAGAACGCGGCTGAGGCCCGGACCGCCAACGGTCCGGGACCCAGCGTGCGCCTGTCACTTCCGGTCGCCGTACTCCTCGCTGTGCCGCCGCGACCACTCATCCAACTCCGCGCGCGACATCTTCCGCGACAGAGTCTTCTCCGGGCCACGATCCGTCCTCCGTCTTCTTCCACGGCAGGGTCTGACCCGCCACATGCCCGGCCCGCTTGGAGCCCAGGGCCGGGAGATTCCACCCGGCGAGGCTTCGCCGGTGCTGCAGGAGACGTGGGAGATCGAGAACGGTTACGCGGTGAGCGGGACCGTCAACTGACACGATGACGACGCCGCTGCTGGGCTAAACGCGCTATGCATTGAGCCTGACGTGCGAGGCAACCGCGACGGACGCCGGCACCGTGAAGACCACGGTGAAGAACCGCCTGTAACCGCATCCAGCCCGGACAGGGAGCACCCCGCCCGCCCCTAAGGGTGGGCGGGGCCGCTTCATACTCGCCGTGATCGAAACCGCCCCGATATCAAGGACCACGCCCCTTGTGGGATCGCTCGGTAGATGTCGTCGGGTGGTCGTCATTGATCGGCGCCTGTTGAGGTCCATCCCGCGGCGCAGATGTTGGCCTGTCGGATTTCCTACCCCTCGCGGCCTGCCCAGGCTTGATCGGCCATCCTCTACTGACGGTGGGGAGGTTCACGATGGGTCTGCTGCTTGAGGCCGTGGATGTGCTGGATCGGTGGCGGTGGCGATGGCTGCTGACCGATGAGGCCACAGGGGCAGTGCTTGCCGACCACACGGTGGCGTTGCAGCCGGGTTCGGCGCAGGTGGAGGCGTTTGACGACCTGTACCGGCATTTGCGGTGGAACGCTGAGCTGGATCGGCGAGTGGCCTCGGAGGCGGAACTGGTCGAGCAGCTCGGGGCCTGGATCGGCCGAGTGGTGCTGGGCGAGACCATCGGCCGGGCCATCGTGGACGCCTCACCGGTGACCGTGCGGGTCGTCGTGCCGGATCGGTTGGGGTTCCTGGCGGTGCGGCCGTTGGAACTGGCGCATGTTGACGGCGTCGCGTTGGCCCGGCGGGGGGATGTGAGCCTGGTCTTCGACATCGGCTCCCAGAGCACAGCCAAGACTGAGATGGGTGGCCGGCTGAGAATGTTGGCGGTGTTTAGCCTGCCGACGCAGACCACGGCGCTGGCGTTGCGGCGGGAACGCTACGAGTTGACCCGGTTGGTGCGGACGCTCGCCGCCCGGCGGGGCCGGGCTGTGGAGTTGGAGGTGTTGCAGTACGGGGTCACCCGACAGGTGCTGGCACAGCGGATGACCGCCGCGGGTGGTCCCGACGTGCTGCACCTGTCCGGCCACGGCGGCGCCGGAGTCATCGCCTTGGAGCACCGCGACGGATCGGAGGACCAGGTCAACACCGACGAGCTGTTGGCTCTGCTGCGCCCGGGACGGGGTCGGGTAAAGCTGGCGGTGATGTCAGCGTGCCAGTCAGCGGCGGCGACCACCGCGGAGACGCTGCGGTGGCTGCGGCTGGATGAGGCCGCCGATGTAGCGCAGGAGCAGGCCGACGCCGAGGCAACAGCGATCGCGGGGCTGCGCCCGGTGATGGGAGTGGCCCGGCAGGTGGCCCAGCAACTGGGGTGTGCGGTGATCGCGATGCGGTATCCGGTGGTCGACGACTTCGCGGTGGCGTTGGCCGGCGAGCTGTACCGGGGCCTGTTCGAATGGGACCTGCCGGTCGACGCTGCGGTGCGCCGAGCAGTGCCCGCCGCCACCGGCGAACAGGCTTCGCCAGCGCGGCCGGCGGTGTCGATCGCCACCCCGGTGCTGCTCGGGGCGTCCGCCGCGGGGATGTCGCTGACCCCGCCGGCCGGGCCGGTCGTGGCCGACCCCGCCCGCACCCTGATGGCCGGATTCCCAAGCGAGCCGGTCCGGTTCGTGGGGCGGGTCGCGGCGATAGCCCGGGCCAGCGAGGCCCTGGCCCCCGACGGCGGGCGCAACGCGGTGTTGTTCCACGGCATGGCCGGGGCGGGCAAGACCGCCTGCGCGTTGGAGTTGGCCTACCGGCACCAGAACGCGTTCAGCGGGTTGGCGTTCTGGAAGGCCCCGGAACGCCCAGAAGAGTTCACGACGGCGCTGACCAGCCTGGCGCGGTCGCTGGAGGCCCAGCTGGAGCATCTGAACTTCACGATGCTGGACGCGCTTGGCGCACCGAAGGCGTTCGACCAGTTCCTGCCCCGGGTTACCGAGGTGCTGGAACAGACCGGTCTGTTGCTGGTGCTCGACAACCTGGAGACCCTGCTGACCGAGGCCGGGGGCTGGCGCGACCCGCGGTGGGGACGGCTGATCGCGGCGCTGACCGATCATGATGGGCTATCCAGGATGGTGTTGACCAGCCGCATCGTCCCGGCCGGCCTGGACACCCGTGTGCTGGTCGAACCGGTGCACGCCCTGTCCCGCGACGAGACGGTGCTGCTGGCCCGGGAACTGCCTCACTTGCGGGCACTCCTGCACGCCGACCCAAGCCCGACCCGGCAACCCGACACCGTCATCGCCGCCGACCGGGACCAGGTTCGGGCCGTGCTCAACCTGGTCCAGGGCCACCCGAAACTGCTGGAGCTGGCCGACGCCGCCGCCGCCGACCCGAATGCGCTAGCCCGACACCTGCACGCCGCGGGCACGAGCGGTGCCGGGCTGGCCGCGTTCTTCACCGCCGGGCACAGCAGCCTGGACCCGGAGGGGTTCCTGGCCACCCTGGCGCAGTGGACCACCACCATCCTCGACCTCCTGCTCGACCCGGCCCGGCTAGCCGCCCAACTGCTGTGCGGGATAGAGGATGACGATCGGTGGTCGTATGTCGTCGAAGGCAACTGGGCCGACCTGTGGCGGCGCTTGGAGCGTCCCGACCCCGCCCCCGACTGGCCCACGGTGCTGGCCCCCCTGGTCGACGCCGCACTGGTCGAGGTCGACCGATTCAGCGTCGAGCAGGGCGGAGACGAGGAAAAGCCCGGAGGCCGCGACCGGGCCGTTCGCTACCGCATCCACCCCGGCGTCGCCGAAACCATCCGCACCGCCACCCCCGCCAACATCGGCACCGCCATCGACGCAGAACTGGCCGCATTCTGGAACATCCTTGCGGACCAGGCACTGTACGGCGGCGGCGGAGAAAACAGCAGCATGGTGGTCAATGCAAGTCTGTCCGCCGCCCCATACGTGATCCGCCTACAGGACTTGGACCTGGCCGCCACCCTCCTCGAACGAGCCATCCTCCGAGACGATTCACCGGGCACCACGTTGACGGTCATCGCCCACCTGCGCCGCATCACCGCGACGGTCGCCGACCCAGACATCAATAGGCTCTTAGCCGGCGCGGTGGCACTGATTGACCGCGACGAGGGCGAACGGCTTCTCCGCGCCGCCCTCCGCGAGGCCGAGACCAGCGACAACCACCGCGCCGCCACCGTCGTTGCGGGGCAACTCGTGCACCTGCTCTGCGAAACCAGCCGGTTGGCGGAGGCCCTCGCCGTCACCGAAATCGCGGCAGAACACACCCGCCAGGCAGGGCTCGGCCGCTGGACCCAGCTCGGCGACGAATGCCAGCGGATCCAGATCGTGTACCTGATGGGCAAGGTTGAGCAGGCCCTGGCCGAGGCGCAACGGCTGCAGGCCGCGATGCGGCAGCTTCCCGATGAGCGGGCCCCCAACGACGCCACCCAACCCTTCAACGTCCGCGAAGCGATCCTCAACATTGGTGTCCTCGCCGCTCAGGACCTGGGTCGACATCAGGCTGCCCTCGACCTCAACGCCGAGAACGTCGCCAGCAAGCAGCGACGTGGCGCTGGCCTCCGCGAAATCGCCAGGAGCCAGTTCAACGGCTACCACTCGCTGATCGTGTTGGGTCGCCTCGACCAGGCCGAGAAGCTGCTGCTGTTCTGCCAACAGATATACGAAGACCAGAACGACATCAGGGGACTTGAGAAGGTACTGGCCGCTCGCGGCATCCTAGCCGCCCGCCAGGGTCGTCACGAGCAGGCCGTTACCCTCGACCAGGCGGCTTTGCGTTACGGCTACCTGCAACCCGACTCGCGCGAGATCGCTGGCGAACACTACAACCTCGCTGCCGATCTTGCCGCAACCGGCGCGAGGCCGGCGGAGCAACTGGCCCACCGCCTCGCCGGCGCCGTCCTTCTCCACCTGATCGGCGACAGCCACCGCCTAGCGAGCGCGGTCAGGGATCTAGCCCGAGACGTGTACCGCCTGGGCAACGTCAGCCTGCCTACCACCGTCGAGCAGGTAGCCCATCAGGTCGACCAGACCAAAGGCGTTCGGTTCAGCGATCTGATCACCACCCTGGCGCCCGACCCCCACACCGCCGACCAGGCCCTGACCGCCGTCATCGACGCCGCCCGCGCGCTGCCCGCCGACCAGGTGTTTGACATCGAATCCCAACTCGAACAGTGGGAACCGGTCCTAGCCGACCTCGTCGCCGCCGTCGCCGGTGACCAGAACGCCGCCGCCGCCCTCATCCAGAACCTCGACGAGTTCGCCGGAAGCACCGACTGGGCCAACCTGGCCGCGGCCCTGCGCCGGATCCTGGCCGGGGAACGCGACCCCGGCCATCTCCTGACCGACCTCGACCCGATCGACACCGCCATCACCCAACGCGCCCTCGCCGCCCTCGCCGCCGAACCAGGAACCCCCACTCATGAGTGAAGCCATTCGCACCCAGATCGACGCCCTCACCGACCAGGACGCCATCCGCGTCCTGGCCCTGCTCGTAGACCGCGCCGGCCACCTGCCCGATCCCACCCACCTGCGCCAAACCGAAGCCCAGCTCGACGACGCCGCGGCTAACCCCGACCCCACCGACGGCATCGACCTCAACGCGGACCCTGCCACCCCCGGCGACCTGGCCCGCGCCACCCTCACCTACCTCGCCCCCACCCACTCCGACACCATCAGCCGCGCCATCGTCCTTCCTACCGACACCACCCGCTTTGACCCCACCACCCTCGCCGTCGGCGCCCTCATCCTCATCGCCCTCCAAACCGAAGTCGACATCACCCGCACCGACAACGGTCGCTGGAAACTTCGCATCCACAAATACCGAATGCGCGACTCTACCCTCGGCAGTCTTCTGGGCAAACTCATTGCCTCCTACCGTCCGCCTGGGCAGTAGAATCGGTGGCGATGAGACCACAAGGGCGGACGCGTTGACGGCGTTGCTCTAGATAATGGATGGCATCCGTTGTTTCCATCGACTACGAGCGCGTACGGCAACCCGTACGCACGTTGCCAGATTAGAAAGACGGATCCGGGGCGCTTAGGCATTTCCGGGGTTGATCGAGATCCCTCAGTTGATGGACATCGCCCCGGTTGACAACCGCTTCGCTGAGTTCGCCGAGGCCCTCCGCTGTGTGAAGGGCTCATGGACGTCCGCTGCAAGGGCTACAGTTCGTCGGGCTCTAAGGATTCGGCTAGTTCATCGGTGATGTAGCTGAACCGCAGGTGCCGCCAACCCTTGTCGCCGCGTTGTTCCTCGTCTTCTAGTGCGCTGAAGGGAATGTAGCGGCAGATCGAGGAGAGCGGGCGGCGCATGCGCGCGAAGGTCGCTCGGTTGACTTGCTCCTTCACGCGGTCTCGCCGGTCGTCTGGAGCTACCAGGAAACACGAGATGTCGAGGTTGGGCTGTAGGGCTAAGAGGTCCGTCATGCGGAGGATGCCTGAGTAGATGGAGGTCGTCCGTTCCACCTCGAAGGCGGCTTGGACAGCGTCACGATCGAGCCACAGCACATCAATGTTCTGGATGATCCGCATGGCCTGCTTCACGAGCGGAAGGCGCAGGTGCTCCACCGTGCTGGGAAGCGATCCCAGTTCTCGTCCGCGCCACACTCGCCCGCGGTCGCTGGCGGGTATGAACACGTCATAGCCCATCGAGGCGCCCATGCGGGCGAGAAGATACTGCATATGCGTGTGCTCGGTGCCCGTTTCAGCCGCAACCTCGGCAGCGTCCTCGTCGTCCTTAGGAACCGTGACGACACCGTCATCAGTCTCGACAACCGTGACGCTGCTCAGGGCGGCCTTGGGAACCTCGCGGGTGATTGGATTCGCGATCGCATCCTCGATCGCACGGACAACGACCTCTCCGTCCGTGTCCGTCCAACGGGCCGGGCTTCCCCTGAAGGCCATGCCCCACCGGTCACGGCGCTCGAAGCTACGCGTGGCTTGCAGTTCTTCGAGCATTTCCGTGACCGGCACACCCGTCTCAGGGCTCAACTCGAGTTCAATCTCCACGGGAATTCTCACCGGATAGAGGCCCTGCGTCCAGATGCGGCCGCTCTCGTCCTCATCGAGGTAGGCAGGTCCGGTCACCTTCAGCACAGCAATCCACCGGTAGGCCCGTACGAGGTAGCACAGCAGCCGGTCACCGGGTTGGATACGTTGAGCCGTGTTCCAGCGGCGGGCGCTGAATCCGGACACCGTCCCGCCGGCATCCTTGAACTCGTGCCAGGTTTCAACGGTGAATAGGTTCAGCCAGTAGGTCATGCGTCTCCTTGTGGTGCCGTCCCGCCGGTGCCCTGGGTGCGACCCTAGTCCTTAGCTGGCTGACATGGCCCCCGGCGATGCCGCCAGCGCCGTTGTCGTTCGACGGTTCGGTCGACAGGGGTCGGGACCAGGTTTGGCCGTCCGTTCGGATGCCGGTGCTCGTCAAGAGAGTTTGGCGATCGAACATAAGGAACAGTGGGCGCGGGCGGGGGCATACGGCAACGTCGATAGGCCGCCGCGCCTCGTTGTCGCCGTCGTAGTGCTCGTGTGGGTCGTCAACGGCAACGACCTGAGCCAGGAGACCGCCCAGCGGAATGCCGCACCGCCCTCGAAGCGGGAAGCGAACCGGCGCTCGGACATCGCGGGCAGGAGACGTGGGAGATCGAGAACTGTGCACGCCGGTCCGTGATGATCCGACTCACGTCGCCTACCGAATTTCCGTAGAGACCGGCTCAAGGAAGAACAGGCACTGTTCCGGGTTGTATTCGGCAACCCGAGCAACGACGTGGAGAAGGTCGCCGGTACCTACGGAATCCGGGATGTTCGCGCCAGTGAGATGCAGGTCAGGGACGTTGACGTCTTCGAACTTGAACGCGGGCCCGACCGAAGATTTCGGGCCCTTATTTCCGGGATGGACGAGGATGTCGTAGCGAGTGTTGTAATCGCCGTGATTTAGCATCGATGCGATGGAACCGTTGAACTCGATGGTCCTGCCCTCGTACTTGGCCGCGAACGTTCCGATCGTCTCGCCGCAGTAGTCCGGCACCGCTAAGAGCGCCGCGAAATCCTTGCTGTTCTCGACCGTCAGGACCTGGTCCGCGTCGGACTCATCTGAAGCTGATTCTTCGGGCTTCGGCGTCGCCGAGGGCTTTCCGCTGGCCAGGACCGTCGTCTCGCTCGGCGACTTGGTCGGCTTGGGATCCTTGTCGTCTCCGCCTTGGAGCGTGCTGGCGATTCCGCCGACGATGGCCAGGAGCAGGACGACACCGGCCGCCAGGGCAATGGGTACCCACGGGACCTTCGGCTTCGGGCGGCGGAAGTTCAGCGTTGTCCGCAACGTCCCCTGGTTCTGGTCGACGAACTCCCAACCAGCCTTCTGCCACTTCGCGATCGACCTGGCCTCGGTGCCGCGGATTGCCTGCACGGACTTGAACTCGTACTGCACGCCGTCGTCAGCCATGTGGCCCCTAGACCCCCGAATCGGATTCATCGCTCATGGACTCCTCGGGAGGATAGGGGCTCAGCGAAGTTAGCGGGGGTCGAGGTGTCCTCGGGCTGGTCGGGTTGTGGCGCAGCGGGTTCGGACCCGCTGGTTGACGGGTTGCGCGAAGGTGAGCGGGGCGCTTCACACACTCACACGTCCTACCTTTTCCTCACGTCAATAGGACGATCGCGCCGAACCATGCTCATTCCGGGTATAGTCCGGATCTTGGTGCGGGCCCTACACTGCCCTGCACATGGACGAAATCGCGGGGAACCAGCGCCTGGCGGCGGAGCAGCGTGCGCGTGTGCTTATCGACCGCCAACTGAAGGATGCTGGCTGGGCAGTCCAGGACCAGAAGACGATGAACCTGTTCGCCGGTCCGGGCGTGGCGGTCCGCGAGGCGGTGATGGCCAACGGCCACGGCCGAGCCGACTACCTGCTCTACGTCGATCAGAAGACCGTCGGCGTGATCGAGGCGAAGCCCCAGGGCACGCCGCTGTCGGGGGTGGAGTGGCAGTCGGCCAAGTACGCCGATGGTTTAAGACCGGAGGTGCGGCGTAAGGCGCTGACCGTGGACGGTCGGCTGCCGTTCGTGTTCGAGGCAAGTGGGTCGGAGTGCCACTTCACCAACGGGTTTGACCCGCAACGGCGGGCCCGCCGGATCTTCGCGTTTCCCCAGCCGGGCACCCTGGCCCGCATCCTTAGGGATGCTGAGGCGGACCCGAAGCGGCCTACGTGGCGGGCAAAGGTGCGCAGTTTGCCGCCGCTGGACACCGCTCCGCTGCGGCCCGCCCAGATAACCGCGATTCAGGGTATTGAGCGGTCACTGGCCGAGCAGAGGTTCGACCGGTCGCTGGTGCAGATGGCCACCGGCGCCGGCAAAACCTATACCGCCGTGACTGAGTCCTACCGGCTGCTCAAGCACGGCGGATTCGCCCGGATCCTGTTCCTGGTTGATCGGAACAACCTCGCAGACCAGACCCTGGCCGAGTTCCAGAACTACCGCACCCCCGACGACGGACGCCGGTTCACCGAGCTGTACAACGTCGACAAACTCACCAGCACCGGCATGCTCCGCAGCTCCAGCGTCGTGATCTCCACCATTCAGCGGGTGTACCGGGTTCTGGCCGGCGACACCGCTCCCGAAGGCGACGACCCTGGGCTAGACGACTACGTGCCCGATGCCCCGGTCACCGTCGTCTACAACCGGGACCTCCCGCCGGAGGCGTTCGATCTGGTGATCGTCGACGAGGCGCACCGATCGATCTATGGCGTGTGGCGGGGCGTGCTGGATTACTTCGACGCGCACATCGCTGGCTTGACCGCCACGCCCGGCAAGCAGACGTTCGGCTTCTTCCGGCAGAACCTGGTCTCCGAGTACACCTACCCGCAGTCGGTCGCGGACCGCGTCAACGTCGACTTCGACCTGTACCGGATCAAGACCCAGATCAGCGAGCAGGGCTCCCGCATCGAGGCCGGCACGATCGTCCCGAAGGTTGACCGGCGCACTCGCGTGCAGCGCCTGGAAGAGCTCGACGAGGACCTGGAGTACACCAGCAAGCAGCTAGACCGGGCAGTCACCGCCAACTCGCAGATCCGGTTGGTGCTGGATACATTCCGCGACAAGCTATTCATCGACATCTTCCCCGGCCGCACCACTGTGCCGAAGACGCTGATCTTCTGCAAGGACGACGCCCACGCCGAGGAGGTCGTCACCACGGTGCGGGAGGTGTTCGGCAAGGGCAACGACTTTGCCGCGAAGATCACCTACAGCGCCAGGGACCCTAAGGGTCAGCTGCAGGCTTTCCGTACCTCAGCCAGCCTGCGCATCGCGGTGACCGTGGACATGATCGCCACCGGCACCGACGTCAAGCCCCTGGAGTGCGTGTTCTTCATGCGCGACGTGCGGTCGGCGTCGTACTTCGAGCAGATGAAGGGCCGCGGCGCACGCACAATCGCCCCCGCCGACTTCCAAGCGGTCACCCCGGACGCCACCGAGAAGACGCGGTTCGTCATCGTGGACGCGGTCGGGGTCACCGAGCACGACTTCGTCGACCCGCCGCTCAACCGCGAGAAGGGCGTCTCGCTCAAGCAACTGTTGGACAAGGCCGCGGCGCTGACCCTCACCGAGGCGGAAATCGCCACCCTCGCCTCCCGGCTGGCCGCGCTGGAACTCCAGCTCACCCCGGCCGAGCAGGCCGAACTCGACCAAGTCGCCGACACACCGGTCCGGGACATTGTTCGCGGCCTGGTCGACGCGGTCGATCCGGATACTCAGGCAAAGGCCGCCGCCGACGCCGTCGATCCGGCGGCCGCCGTGCAGAACTTGCTAAACGCGGCGGTGAAACCGCTGGCCGCCAATCCGAAATTACGGCAGCGGATCCTGGAGCTACGCCAGGCCCACGATCGGATCATCGACGAAGTCAGTGTCGACACCCTCGTGGACGCCTACGGCGTGGTAGACGCATCCCGCGCCCGCTCCATCGTCGAGTCGTGGCAGGCGTACCTCGATGTGCACCGCGACGAGATCACCGCGATCCAGTTGCTCACCGAGGCGCACGAGCGGCACATCTCATTCACGGACATTAAGGAGTTGGCCGACCGGATCGGCCGACCACCACGCAACTGGACCCCCGACCTGATCTGGTCTGCGTATGAAGCCCTTGACGCAAGCCGCGTTCGGCACAGCGACCGCCACACTCTGACAGATTTGGTGTCCCTGATCCGGTTCACCGTCGGAGAAGACGACCGGCTGGTGCCCTACACCGAGCGGGTCCGTGAGCGGTACGCTGCCTGGCTGCTCCAGCAGCAGCAGGCCGGAGTTATTTTCAGCGACGCAGAGAGATGGTGGCTGGACCGGATGGTCGAAGTTATCGCCGTGTCGGCGGGCATCAGCCCGGACGACCTGGACAACGCGCCCTTCACCGAACGCGGCGGCATCGACGGTGCCATCCGCGACCTCGGCCCCCGCGCCGCCACACTCATCGACCAGCTGAACACGGAGCTGACCGCGTGAGGCAGGTCCCTCAAGGCTGGCGCCTCGTCCGACTCGCGGAGGTCGCCGACACTGCGCTGGGAAAGATGCTCGATCGCGGCAAGCCGAAAGGGCTACCACAGGTCCCTTACTTACGGAACATGAACGTGCAGTGGGGACATGTCGACACCGAAGACATCAGCACCATGGAACTGGCCGACGACGAGCGTGAACGTTTCGCTGTCCAAGACGGGGATTTGCTGGCGTGCGAAGGTGGCGATATTGGTCGGGCCGCAATCTGGCGCGGCGGCAGCGGCTATATGGCATATCAAAAGGCCGTCCATCGAGTCCGCAGTAAAGGCGAGCTTCACCTTCCCTACCTTCGATACCTACTCGAGCTCTACAGTTGCAACGGAACCCTAAAGCGTTTTAGCACCGGCTCCACCATTGCCCACCTGCCGCAGCAGCGGTTTAGAGAACTACCCATACCATTGCCTCCACTCCACGAGCAGCGGCAGATCGTCGGTATCCTCGAAGACCACCTCTCTCGCCTCGACGCCGCTGACGAAGGGCTGGCTAAGGGTAACCGCCGTCTGAGGGCCATGCATAAGAGCGTGCTTGCCACCCTCATTCCCGAGGCGGACAGGTACCCGCAGTGTTGGAGGCGGGTGACGGTCGCCGATGCTGGGAAGATAGAACTCGGCAGGCAGCGTCACCCAGACTGGCATGTCGGGCCGAACATGAGGCCCTATCTCCGCGTTGCCAACGTGTTCGAGGATCGGCTTGATCTTCGGGACGTCAAGGAGATGCACTGGCCGGACGGCACCTTCGAGCGGTTCCGCCTCAGACCGGGTGACGTGCTACTGAACGAGGGCCAGAGCCCTGAGTTAATCGGTCGCCCAGCTCTTTACCGGGGAGAAGGCGGTGAGATTGCCTTTACCAACAGCATTCTCCGCTTTCAAGCTTGTGACCAAGTGCTTCCCGAGTTCGCGCTTCTAGTGTTCCGCCGACACATGCACACCGGTCGGTTCACGCGCGAGGCCCGAATTACGACCAACATCGGACACCTCTCAGCTGCTCGGCTCAAGGCAGTTGAATTCCCGATCCCGCCCCTTGACGAGCAGAACCGGCTGGTCGCGCTGGCCAAAGAGCAGCTGGAGAGCATCGCTCGCCTTCGCGGCGAAATCGGGGCATCCCGGAGACGATCGGCTGGTCTGCGGCAGGCGTTACTCGCCGCCGCATTCTCGGGCCGACCCACCGGACGGCCGAGTGAGTTGGAAACTGTTGAGGAGATGGCTCGTGTCTGACGCGCGGCGGCTGGTTGACAAGCTGTGGTCGTACTGCAACGTCCTTCGAGACGACGGCGTGGGCACGATTGAGTACACCGAGCAGTTGACGTACCTCCTGTTTTTGAAGATGGCGCATGAGCGGGAGACCCGCCCGCTCAAGCCGGAGCGGATCGTGCCGCCGCACTGCTCATGGCAGCGGCTGCTGGACGCCGACGGCGACGACCTGGAGGTCACCTACCGCCACATCCTTGAGGACCTCGCCAGGCAGCCCGGCACCCTTGGCACGATCTTCCGAAAGGCGCAGAACCGGATCCAGGACCCGGCCAAGCTCAAGCGGCTGATCGTCGATTTGATCGACAGGGAGAACTGGTCGGCCACCGGCACCGACATCAAGGGCGACGCTTATGAGGAGTTGTTGTCCAAGGGTGCCGAGGACATCAAGTCCGGCGCCGGCCAGTACTTCACGCCGCGTGCGCTGATTCAGGCGATGATCGACTCCGTCCGGCCGACCGTTCGGGATACCGTTACCGACCCGGCCGCAGGCACGGGCGGCTTCCTACTCGGCGCCCACGAATTCGCCTCCCGGCACGCCGAAACCCTGACGCCCAGCGAACGGGAGCACCTGCGCGACAGCTTCGTACACGGCGTCGAGCTTGTCGACGGCACCGCCCGGCTGGCGGCGATGAACCTGCTACTGCACGGCATCGGCACCCCGAACGGCGAGAGCTTGATCGAGGTCAAGGACGCACTTATTGCCGACCCCGGCCGCCGCTACTCGGTGGTGCTGTCCAACCCGCCGTTCGGCCGCAAGTCCTCCCTGACAATGGTGGGTGCAGACGGTCGCGAGTCCCGCGAGGAGCGGGAGATCGAGCGGCAGGACTTCGTGGTCACCACCGCGAACAAGCAGCTGAACTTCCTGCAGCACATCGCCACCATCCTCGACATCAACGGCCGGGCCGCGGTCGTCCTGCCCGACAACGTGCTGTTCGAGGGCGGCGCCGGTGAGACGCTGCGCCGGCGGATGCTGCGGGACTTCGACCTGCACACGATGCTGCGGCTGCCCACCGGGATCTTCTACGCCCAGGGCGTGAAGGCCAACGTGCTGTTCTTCGACAAGAAGCCAGCCGCCGAGCGCCCGTGGACCGACCGGCTGTGGATCTACGACCTCCGTACGAACCAGCACTTCACGCTGAAGCAGAGCCCATTGCGCCGCCACCACCTTGACGACTTCGTCTCGTGCTACGCACCGGGGAAGCCGCGTTCGGAGCGGGTGGAGACGGAACGGTTCAAGTCCTTCACGTACGACGAGCTGGTCAGCCGAGACAAGGTCAACCTCGACATCAGCTGGCTCCGGGACGAGTCACTGGAAAACATGGACAATCTCCCGGCGCCGGAGGTCATCGCACGGGAGATCGTCGAGGACCTGACCGCCGCGCTGGCCGAGTTCGAGGCTGTCGCGGCCGCTCTAGAGGCTTCCGGCACGCCGACGGAGGAGGCGGCCGACTCCATCACCTAGGGGCGAGGTCCCTGCGCCCAATTCCGGCTATCTCCCTGCCATCGATCCGGCCGCCGCGTGATGTAGACGTCGATGATGACGACGAGCGAGGCCGTCGCGACGCGCGTCCTGGTCAGTGCTGAGCACGACGTCGGTCGGCAGGGTGGGCCTGCGGTCGAGGTCGTGGGACTACCCCCTAGGGCACCGGGGGGAGATTCCCCGGCCCGACAGCGAGGGTCCGCTGTTGGCGCGTCGACCGTCGCCGATGCGCCCCCCACCCTTGCTCATCGCGTTCATTCGATGACGCAACGTGTAGAGCATCGTCGCTGTCCAGCGAATGATGCTCATCACTCTCTCGTCCGTTGGCGACGAATGATCTTTGTTGTCGCGCGCGTGTGTGTGCGTGCTGGTGCTCGGGGTCGGTGCAGTGGTGGTGGGTATGGCTGCGTGCCCGTGGTGATCTGGCTTCCCGTATGAGTGGTGTGCCAGCGGACCAGGGTGCGTGGGTGGGGCGTGCGTGGGTGGTGGTGGTCAAGCTGTCAGCGTGGCCCCGAGCGGGTCGCCGTGGTTGTGTGGTCCAAGCCACCACTGCCAGCCTGCCCCGTGGTCTACATCAAGAGCCCAAAGACTGAGCGTGCCCGGTGGATTCGATGGGCCCCCATCACGAACCCCACCCCAAAAAATTGGACCCCGTGTTTGAGGGGCACCCCCCTCTAAATTGTTCATGGGGGTGGGAGTTGCGTCGGCCCCTGATCGGCGTCGCGATCAGCTCGCCGACCGCAGCGTCCAGACCGATCGGATAGAACGCCTCCTGTTGGGCTGGCCGGCCGGCGCTGGGATCCGATGCCCGTGGAGAGGACGGAGAACAGGCCCGCCGCCGCGCCGCCGTTCACCCGACCGGAGCTGGAACGCCGACCCGGATCGGGCCGGGAAACCTCATGCCGGCACCGTACTCCCCGCGCGATCAATCGATGCGCCGCGCAGGCTACGGTGCCCACCATGAACCTCGGCTTCCGCCTCCCCGGTCCGTTCCGCGTCGGCATCAGCAGCAAGGGCCGCGTCAACGTGGGCGTCACCGTCGGCCCGTTCTCCGCCTCCGGCGGCCTCGGCGGCGGACAGCGCACCAACAAAGGCGTGTTCTTTCCCGTCGCCCTAGAGCAGTTCGTCGCGCAGGCGCAGGCGGAGGGCTTCAGCGTCCAGGTCACCCCGCACACGTCGGCGACCATCGAACGGCGGTGGAAGGCCGGCGTCGCGACGGTCATCCCTGGGCGGGGCGTGATGCTGCGGCAGACGATGTCGACGTGGCAGATCCTCGCCATGATCGGCGGAGTGGTTTTGGTGCTGCTGCTGTGCTGCGGGCCTGGTTACTACAGCATGGCCACTAGTCGCTCTACGTCCTGAGAGTCCGGTGATCACGCGATTCGCGTGATCACCCCGCCCGAGCGGCCCTGGGCGAGGACCGGATGTTCCCCGTTCCCCACACCTTAGGGGGAGGAACGAGGAACGGGGATCCTGGCCGCCTGTTCCTCATTCCTCGGGAACGTCTCGGGAACGGCGGGAACGCCATTCCTTCAAGGTGTCCATCGCTCGGGTGGTCCCCCACCTGAGCCGCTCCTTCACGTCGCTGACGCTCTTCGGCGGCGGGTCGAGCTTGTCCAGCTCGGCCAGGTCGGCGGCGCTGACGCCGACCGCCGCGGCGGCTTCGCCCAGTTTCGGCGCGGTGACCTTCCATCGGATCCGGTCGTCGCTGCTGTCCAGCTTGAACAGGCCGGCGCTCGGCTCTTTGCCTTCCGCTGGGCAGTGCCGGCGCAGTCCGCCATGCCGGTCCTTGTTGACGCTGAGGAACGCCGACCCGCCCCGGCCGGGCGTGAACTGCTCGTTGATGGTCACCCGGATCGAGACGCCGCCGACGGCGCGGCGCTTGGCGGCGGTGCCGGTCGGCCCGCTGGCCCGGCTCTCCGTGTTCTTCGGAAGGTGGTCGATGGCGAGCACGGCGGCGCCGGCCAGCGCGAGCGGCTTGAGCACGGCGGTGTGCGCGAGGGTGAAGTCGTCCGGGCTGTTGCTGTTGAGCCCCAGGAGTGGCAGCAGCTCGCCCACCGAGTCGGCCACCGCGACCGCCGGATGCCAGCCCTTCGCGTCCTTCACCACCGCCATCAGGTGCGCCTTGTCCGCCGGCTCGACGTACCGGAACAGCGCCGGGTCGCGCAGCGTCTCCTCCGGCACCTCCATGTCGAGGAACCGGGAGATCGTGGCCTGCGGCCCGTTGTGGTCGATGTCGACGAACAGCACCCGACGGCCGGCGGTCAGCGCCTCAGCGGCAGCGGCCTGAGCCACGAAGGTCTTTCCGCTCTCCGGGTCACCGAAGATGAGGTTGACCTGCCGGGCGTAGAAGATGGCGTTGCCGTCCTCCCGGCGCAGCACGACGGGTGCCGGCGGGTCAGGAAGGCCACCGTCGAGCAGCGCGGCAACGTCGAGGTAGAGGGCGTTCCCCTGTTCCCCACCCTCAGTGTCGGGAACGGGGAACGCCTCGCCCTTGGGCTGGACGGGCGCCTTGGCGGTGCGGACTGCGGCGGTAACCGCCCCGACGGGCAGCCCGACTACGTCCGCCGCGCCTGAGTGCGAGAACCCGGACTCGACCAGGCGCACCGCCTCATCCAGCTTGAAGCCGCTCACGCCACCCGCCCCAGCTCGCCGAACATTTGCCGCTCGACCACACCGAGGTCGGGTCGGTACCGTTGGCCCGCGAGCTGTACGGCTTCGCGCGGCCGGTCGATCGTGCGGACGAGCCAGCGGATCACGTCGCGCCGGTCGTACGGCTTCACGCCAACCGCGCGGATGATCTCTTCGGCGATGGCCCGTTCGGCGGCGGCGTGCCCGTCGGCGTAGCCCTGGGCGTAGCTCGCCTCGACCTCCCATTCGGTCTGGAGGTGCCAGGCCAACGGAGCGTTGACCTTCATCGTGGTCGTGGTGGCCATCGCACCCCCCGAGTCATGGCTCGCCAGGTGCAGCGGATGCAGAGGTGCGGTCGCGCGGCTGTTCTTCACCGGGGGATTGCCGGCGGATCAAGCGGCGTCGTCGGCGGTCGCGGCGTGTCGAAGGCGTTCGACGTACGCCTCCAGGGCGACGGCGGGGATGCGGCGAGCGCGGCCGATCGTGATGCTCTCCAGTTGTCCCGTCATGATCAGGTGGTAGAGGGTCGTCTTCCCGCAGTTCAGCCGCTTCGCGGCCCCGGCGGTGGTGTACAGCAGCGGAATCCCGACGTCCATAGGTGTTCAGCCCCTTCCTAGTGCGTAAGTCGGCTCACTCACGCGGTTACGTCGGTCACACTTATATACGACGATTCGGCGACCGCGCAAGTGTGCTGCCCTGCGCGGTTGGCTGCCGTTGACTTGTGCGCTGAGGCTGGCGGACCTTATCGTGGCCCGCATGTTCGACATGCTCTTCCTCACCTCGGGCGGCCCGCACTACTGGGCTGAGCTGCGACTGCCCGGCGACGCCCCCCCGCGCGTGCTCGCCAAGCTGGAACGGCGCGGCGACCGGTACGAGTGCACCCGGCTGATCATCGATGGCGAGCTGGACTCGCAGATGTTGCGCAAGATCCCGATGGCACGGATCGAAGCGATGGCGACGATGAAGGCCACCGAGGAATTCCTGCTGGCGGACATCCCACCCTCGGTTCGACCGTCGCTGCTTCAGCAGCCGGTGTTGCTCGACAACGAGTTCGGGGCCATCGATGACGTGCTGGATGTGCACCTCTCGCGCACGAAGGAGCTGGTCGGCTCGCAACCCTCCGGCGGCGCGACGGGTCACCGCCGGGAGACCCTGTCGAGGCCGGATGGCACGGACCCGGAGGGGTTCTCCCGGCGGGTCGCCGAGGCGTACGCCGAGGCTGCCAGTGCGACGAGAGCACCCGCCACAGTGCTCGCCGAGGAAGCCGACGTGCCGGTGACTACCGTTCACCGCTGGATCCGCGAGGCACGCCAGCGCGGCCTCCTGCCCCCGGCCCGGAAGGGACGCGCCGGATGACCACCAGCCGACTACCAAAGGGCGAAGGATCGGTCTACCAGCGCCAGTCGGACGGGAAGTGGTGCGCTTCGGTCACCCTGCCGTCCGGTCGCCGGAAGGTCGTCTACGGAGCCACCGAGCGCGAGGCGATGCAGAAGCGTCGGAAGCTGCTCGACGAAATCGAGCAGGGTCGGCCGGTGCCGCTCGGGCGTACGCCCACGCTGGCCGCGTACCTCACTCAGTGGCTCGACGCGCGCATCGCCGGAGACGTCGAGGCCGGGCACCTGGACGAGACCACGGCGGACAGCTACCGGCAGATGGTCGAGGGGCACATCCTGGAGACCGACATCGCCAAGGTGAAGATCAACGAGCTGTCGACCGACGACATCCGGGCGTGGCAGCGGCAGCGACTGAAGACGACCAGCAAGCGCGGCAGGCCGTTCTCGCCACGGACGGTCGGCATGGCGCAGGCCACGCTGCGCCGGGCGTTGAACGATGCGGTGGCGGACCGTCGGCTTGGGGAGAACGTTGCCAAGTACGTGAAGCTGCCCAAGGGGCAGAGCAAGCCCGCCGAGCCGCCGACCAAGGACGCGTTGACGAAGGTGTACGCCGAGATGGTGGCGGACCCGCTGCGCGTGTTGTGGCTCACCATGCTGGCGTTCGGCCCGCGTCGCGGCGAGGCGCTGGCGATGCGCTGGTCATTGACGGATCTCGACGCCGGGACGACGTCACTGCGCACGCAGATCCGGCGGGTGCGCGGCGAGAAAGATCCGGAGACGGGCAAGCGACGCGGTCGTCTGGTCGAGAAGGATCTCAAGACCGCCGAGTCACGGGCGACCTTGAGTCTGCCGCCGACGCTGGTCGACTTGCTCCGACAGCACCGCCGCCACCAGGTCGCCGACCGGCTGACTGCGAAGGTGTGGGCCGACCCGGACCTGGTGTTCACCACGTCGATCGGGACGGCGCTCGAACCGAGGAACGTGAACCGGGCGTGGTCGGCCCTCTGCGCCCGCGCCGGTGTCGAGGGGTTCCGGTTGCACGATCTGCGGCACCTCGCGGCGTCGCTGGCGCGCGAGGCGGGTGCCGACACCAAGGAGGTTCAGGCGATGCTGAGGCATACCCGGCACTCGACCACGGCCGATATCTACGTGCACGTCTTCGAGGAGGCGCGTCGGGGGACCGCCGACCGGATGGACACGGTTCTGCGGAAGCTGGGCGGCATGTAGCAGCGATAAGCTACATGCTCTGCTACATAACGATCTTTGCTGGTACATGAAAGAGCCCGGTTGACTGCCGTTGTGGCTGGTCAACCGGGCTCTTCAGCTCTGTGCGCCCGAAGGGACTCGAACCCCTAACCTTCTGATCCGTAGTCAGATGCTCTATCCATTGAGCTACGGGCGCAGGTGCTCAGCCAGTGTACACACCCGGCTTTCGCGCGGAGACTCCGGGATTCGAACCCGGGAGGGGCTTTAAGACCCCAACCGCATTAGCAGTGCGGCGCCATAGACCAGACTAGGCGAAGTCTCCCTGGTGGCCCGTAGACCACCGCGCCCGAGGATACAGGTCGCCACCCACCGGGAGCAAAGCGACTTCCGAGGTACGCCCACCGAGGCCGTCGCCCCCGTGTTTCCACGCTGTGCGCCGGCGTGATCGGGACTACGCTCCATCGATATGCAGGAGCAGCCGCCCGCCGAGCCGATCCGCCGAGAGCCTGCTGATCGCGCACGCCGGCGCCCCCCACGGCCGACCTTCACTGCGCCGACGGCCGTCGAGCAGTCCGTGGAGAAGGCGGCACCGGCGTCCGACCCGCCAGCAGCACCGGCCACCCCCGGCGCTCAGCGCCCTCGACGAGCCAGGCCCGCACCGGCGGTGCTCTTCCAGCCACCGGAGCCGGACCGCCCCCTGCCCCGCCAACCGCTCGCCGCGCCCACCGCCGCGGGCGGCGGCACGGCGGGCGTCAGCGAGCCCGGCCCGGCGGCGGGCGGAGACCAGCCGAGCCCACCGGTCAGTTCCGGCAAGGTCGACCAGCCAGCCAGTGCCGCGCCGACCGAGCCGGGCAGCGCTGCGGTTCAGGCGGATGAGCGAGCACCCGAGGGCGGCCCGCAGCAACCGGCCGGTCCGCCGCCTCGGACGCCGAAGGCCCGGGCCAGCCGCGCCACCCCGGCCCGCAAGGCCGCCCCCCGGAAGGCAGCCGGCACCTCGGCCGGGGAGGTGACCCCCACGACATCGCCAGGAGCTGACGTGACCCCGGCCACTCCGGCCGCCGCGCCCGCCACACGCACCGCGCGCTCGACCGCCGCGGCCCCAACCAGACGCACCGCGACCCCGAGCAAGCGAGCGGCGGGTGCGCGGAAGAGCGCGGCCCCGAAGCAGGCCGATTCCGCGCCGCAACAACCAGCGGAGCAGACCCCGGCCGAGCAGCCTGTGCCCGCGGTCGTGGCCGACCACCCGACCCCGAAGGCGCAGGAAGCAGTATCAGTCGGGGACGCCGAGCACCACTCTGCGTCGGCTCCGGTGCGTACCCCGGAATCGGAGCTGCGGGCGGTCACCGCGCAACTGCGCGACCATCCGGGCTTCGCGCCGGAGGTGCTGGCTCTCGCCGCGGTGCGGGCGCTCGGCCCCGGCGCGGCCGACTGGGCCGAGCGGCTGCGGGCCCGGTACCCGGACGCCCCGGCGGACGGCCTGGCCCGGCTGGCCACCCGGCGGTTCGTCCGCTCGGCGGGCGCGGGCGGCGCGGCCGCCGCACTGGCTGGGCTCTTCGCGCCGCTGGCCGAGCTGGCCTCGGTGCTCTGGACCCATTCGAACCTGGTGCTGCACCTGGCGGCGGCGTACGGCCGGGATCCCGCGCACCCCGACCGGGCTGTCGAGCTGCTGGTCCTCACCCAGGTGCACCCGGATCCGGAGAGCGCGCGTGCCGCGTTGGCGGCCGTCGGGACGGCGGACGACCCGGTCGAGGGGACGTGGCCGCGGGCGGCGGAGGCCGCGTGGCGGCTGGCCGCACCGCTCACGGCGCAGGCCGGTGGGTGGCTGGCGCTGCGGCTGGCGTCCCGACTGCTGCCGGGCGCGGCGGTGCTCGCCGCGGCGCTGGGCGACTCGGCGGCGGCCGATCGGCTCGCGGCGCGGGCCGTGGCCGCCTACCGGCCGTCGCCGGCGGACGTGGCGACGGGTCGACCGGTCAGAGCCAGCTGAACCAGTCCCGGGGCAGCATCGCGTAGCCGACGAAGGCGACCACGTCCAGCAGGGTGTGCGCGATGATCAGCGGCATCACCCGCCGGGTCCGCAGGTAGAAGTAGCTGAACACGACGCCCATCACCGCGTTGCCGACGAACGCGCCGAAGCCCTGGTACAGGTGGTACGAGCCGCGCAGCAGCGCGCTGGCCAAGATGATCGCGCCGAGCCGCCACTGGAGCTGACGCAGCCGGGTGACCAGGTAGCCGACCACGATCACCTCCTCCAGCACGGCGTTCTGCACGGCGGCGAGGATCAGCACCGGGACCGCCCACCAGACCGGCGGCAGCGAGGCCGGCACCAGCGTGGCGTTGAGGCCGAGCTGCGCCGCCACCCAGAACAGGGCCAGCCCGGGCAGGCCGATCAACGCGGCCAGGCCGGCGCCGCGCGCCAGGTCCTGGCCAGGTCGCCGGACGTCCAGGCCGAGGGTCCGCGCCGGGTCACCGGGATCACGGGTGAGCAGGTGTACGGCGAGCAGCACCGGCAGCAGCGCGAAGACGATGCCGAGCAGTTGGTACGTCAGGTCCAGCCAGGGTCTCGCTGACGCGGAGGTGTTCAGCGAGGCGGTCTGCTTGGAGAGCGGACCCTCGGCGGTCAACTTCGCGATGATCGAGACCACCGCGTAGACCGCGGACTGGCCGAGGGAGAGGCCGAGGACCAGCAGCGTCTCGGTCCCCAGCAGCCGGCGGGACACCGGGCGGGTCAGCTCAACGGTCACCGCACCACTCTGCCCGACCGACGACGCCGGTGGCACGGCCGACCGGCCGGCATGAACCGATCGCACATTCTGTGCGACCGGTGAGCACGCTCCGTGGAGATTCTATGGGCGCCCGATCCGCTGTCGTCTGGAGAAGGAGCGCCCCCGTGGACAACGTCGCGCGGTTGCTGAAAGAGAGCTGGACCCTCGTCGAGGAGGACCGGGACCGGCTGAGCAGCCACTTCTACGCCCGGCTCTTCCTGCTCGACCCCGCCCTGCGGCAGCTCTTCCCGGTGCAGATGACCGGCCAGGGCGACCGCCTGCTGGAAGCGATCATCACGGCGATCCACACCGTGGACGACCCGGAGAGTTTCGACGAGTTCCTCCGGGCACTGGGCCGCGACCACCGCAAGTACCACGTCGACGAGCAGCACTACGCGACGATGGGCGTCGCGCTGCTGGACGCGCTGCGCAGCACCGCCGGCGACGGCTGGAACCTGGAGTACGACCAGGCGTGGCGAGACTCGTACGCGGCCATCTCGGCGAAGATGATCGCCGGGGCGACGGCCGACGACAACCCGCCGTTCTGGCACGCCGAGGTGCTGACCCACGAGCGGTACGGCCCGGACACCGCCGTGCTGACCTGCCGGGCGTTGCAGCGTCCGCTGCCCTGGCGGGCCGGCCAGTACGTCAGCCTGGAGGTGCCGCGCCACCACCCTCGGGTGTGGCGGACGTACTCGGTGGCGAACGCCCCCAACGACGACAACGTGCTGGAGTTCCACGTGCGGTCGCCCGGGGCCGGCTGGGTGTCCGGTGCGCTGGTCCGCCGGGTGCGGCCAGGTGACCTGCTCCGGCTGGCGGCGCCGATGGGGTCGATGACCCTGGACCGGTCCTCGCAGCGGGACATCCTCTGCGTGGCCGGCGGCGTGGGGCTGGCGCCGATCAAGGCGCTGGTGGAGGAGTTGGCCGGCTACAACCGGACCCGCTGGGTGCACGTCTTCTACGGCGCCCGGCAGGCGGCGGATCTGTACGGCCTGGCCGGGTTGCAGAAGTTGGTCGCCGTACACCCGTGGCTGTCGGTCACCGCCGCGTGCAGCGAGGACCCGGACTTCGACGGCGAGCTGGGCGACATCCCGGACGTGGTGGCCCGGTACGGCCCGTGGACCACGCACGACTGCTACGTCTCCGGGTCGGCCCGGATGGTCCGGTCCACGCTGCGAGTGCTGGCCGCGGACGAGGTGCCGCCGCCGCACATCCGCTACGACACCTTCGGTGAGCTCTAGGCGTTCCTCCCCCCACACCGGGGCGCGTGCCCCTGCCCCCTGGGGCACGCGCCCCGGCCCCGCCCTGTGTCAGTAACGCCAGGGGTGCCCGGTCTCCCGGTACTCCTCCACCGGCACCAGCGGCACGCCGGGCGCCATCCGGTCCAGGTAGAGCCGGCCCTCCAGGTGGTCGATCTCGTGCGCGACCAGCCGGGCCATGCCGAACTCGAACGAGGTGATGATCCGGCTGCCGTCCCACTGGGCGTGCTCCACGTCCAGCCGCAGCGGTCGGGGCACGAGGCCACGGTGGTCGAAGAAGGAGAGGCAGCCCTCGTACTGCTCGTCGGTGTCCGGGTCGGCGTCGACCACCCGCGGGTTGAGCAGCACGACCGGCTCCGCCGACCGGTCGGGTGGCCGCACCACGGCCGCCGCCCGGCCGATGCCGAGCTGCGGGGCGGCGATACCGACCCCCTTGCTGAACGGATGCAGCTCGTCGAGCCGGGCCAGGGCCGTGCTGAGCCGGTCGACCACCTCTCGGGCCACCTGCTCCTCGGCGGGTAGGTCGAACGGGCGGCCGAGCTGGCGGAGCAGGTCGGCGCCGCGCTGGACGATGCCGAGGCCACGCATCCGGTCGCTGGGCCGGACCCGGGCCCCGCCGGGGCCGACGTCCGGGTCGGTGTCGGGGCGGGCCCGGAAACGCCACTGCATCCGGTAGCGGGCGTTCAGCGGTGGGTCGTCGGTCTGCCAGTCGAAGATCGCCCGGCCGTCCTCGTCGCGGCGCTGCGGCGCCGTTCGCAGCGGGCCCTCCTCCGCCGAGAGCGAGGTCTCCACGCCCCAGACCTGCGGGTCGAGCGCCGCCGGCAGGTCCAGGCGGACGGCGAGCTGTCGGGTGGGCAGCCGCACGGCTCGTTGGAACCAGGGACCCCACTTCTCCTGCCCGACGGAGTACGCGTACTCGATGGTGGCCCGGTCGCCGGGGTAGAGCGGGAAGCGTCGCTCACCGTTCTCGAAGAGCAGCCAGATCTCCTTGAACGCGTCCCGGTCGTGCTTGGCCCGCCAGTGCATCGGCTCCGGGTCACCGCCGCCGTCGTCCCGGCGGGCCTGTAGTTGCAGCTCGGCGAAGGTGAGCGGGTGCTCCCGGTGGTGCCGGTTGGAACGACCGGGATCGTTCGGGTAGCGGTCGACGGCGACCCGGACCAGGTAGCGGTTGATCGGCTCGGTGCCGGCGTTGTAGAGCTCGCGGTGGATGACACACCGGTAGGCGTTGTCGGTGTGGGTGAGGGTGGCCAGCTCCCGCTCCACGACGAGGCCGGTGCCGGGTGGCAGCCACTGGCCGGGCAGGTGCGGCTCGCGGTGCTGTTGACCGGCGCGGGCGTGCCGTAGCTCGTCGTACTCCCGGAAGCGCTGCCAGATCGCGCCACTGGCCTCCAGGACGGCCTCGGCGCGGCGGGCGAAGTCCTCGGTCGGGCGGTGCCGGCGCCCCTCGACGTGGCTGACGTAGGACGGGTCGAAGCCCATCAGGACGGCCAGTTGCTTCTTGGACAGCCCCCGCCCGGTCCGTTGCCGGGCGAGCTCGGCCGCGAAGGAGTCGGCAGCCCGTTCGAGGGGTGCGGTCGTCATCGGCTTCCTCGTGGCCGGGAGTATCAGTTTCACGTTCCGTGCCCGAACGCACACGCATCTGCCACCTTGCCGACACGTCGCTTGACAATCCACCGACCGCCGTCGATGCTGCGCCGGTGTTTTTCCGGGCCGTGGCCGGGTAGTACGCCGGGGCGCGGAGCGCTGCTCCCGCTGGGAGGAGAGTGATCCTGACCTCCCGATACGACTCAGGTGAGGCTTCCCTTAGACCTGCCCGTGTGGTTAGGCTAGCCTTAGCTCAGGACGCAGGGTCGTCCGCCGAGGTGCTCCTCGGTCACGCGGACGGGGGATGACACGGTGACAGCGGTGATGCCGAGGCGGGACGTGACCGCCACGCCGCTCGCCCCCGTCACCGCAGCTCTGCGTGCCATGTTCGGCACCGACGATCTACCCGGGCTCGCGCCGGGCCTGCTGGTCGACGACGAGTTCGGCTGGGCGCCCGCGACCACCCTGATCGACGGCAGCCGGCTGCCGGATCTGCTCCGCGCCGCCACACTGCGCTGGGGCGGCACCCCGCACGCCTGCGCCGCGCTGGCCTGGAAGTCGTACAGCTACTGGACGGCGCTGCCGGTCGTGCTCGGCTGGGCCTCGGCCCGGCGGGTGCCGCTGCTCGAGCCGTCCGACGTGCTGATCCACTTCGAGGACCACCGGCCGCTGCTCACCCTGGGTCTGCGCCGCAGCACCACCGTGGCGGTGCTGCCGGGTGACCCGCTGGCACTGGCCGGCCACCCGGCGGTGCGGGTCGTCGCCGGCGAAGCGGAGCTGCTGGCCGCGCTGCGCGCCTCGCTCCTGGACGCCCACCTGGCCCCGCTCATCGCGGCGATCCAGACGGAGGTTCGGGTCGGCACGCGGACGCTGCTCGGCTCGGTCGCCTCCGGCATCTCGCACGGCATCCTGCGGGCCGCGGACGGGCTGCCCGGCTCGACGGTGCAGACGATCGACACCCTGCTCGGCGCACTCGACCTGGCGGACCTGGTCGAGCTGGTGCCGGGGCCGACCGGTGAGCCGAGCGTGCAGCGGCGCACCTGCTGCCTCGCCTTCACCCTGCCCAGCCCGAAGGTCTGCCAGGGCTGCTGCGTCCGCCAGGCCTGAACGTCGCTCAGTCGGTCAACGGCCGCACGTCCCACACCCACACTCCGCCGGTGAAGATCGGCTGGATCCCGGTCAGCTCGGTCATCCCCCGGCGTAGTGCCGCCTCGTGCTCGTGCGGCCCGAGGATGACCACGCCGGCCTGCCAGTAGCGCAGGTCGTCGACTGCCTTCACCCGGCTCTGCGGGGTGATCGGCGGCACCGCTCCGGTGCGATGGATGGTGCCGAAGAAGTTGCTGGTGGGGCGGGGTGGTGCGGTGAACAGCGCGATCCGCGGCTTCTCGGCGTTCCGGCGGGTGTCGGGGCCGAGGAAGTAGCCGCGGGCCAACGGCATGTCCAGTCGGGTCGCCGCGGACCAGCGCAGCGGCTCGGCGTAGTTGGTGTCCGGCAGGGGCAGGGTCACCACACTGCGCCCGCCGGCCACGTACGGCCGCCAGACCCCACCGGTGACGAAGGCGGGAACCGGGTCGAGGCGGGTCACGGGCAGCGGGGTGGGCAGGATCGGCAGCAGGGCCATCGTGAGCACGGTGGCCGTGACGAAGCGGATCTGCCGGCCGGCGGCCGGCAGCGAACGGGCCAGCTCGCGCGCCCGCTCGGCGCCGTAGGCGAGCAGCAGCCCGATGATCGGGGTGATCGCCAACGCCCACCGGGTCGGCACCACCGAGTGCAGGATCGGCAGGTTTTCCAGCAGCGCCCAGGGCCCCGGCACGCCGGTGTCCCGGCCGGCGAACCGGATCACCCGGCCCAGTGAGAGCACCGCGAACAGCAGCCCGAGGGCGGCCAGCCCGAGCACGACG
Source organism: Micromonospora cremea (assembly GCF_900143515.1). Taxonomy (NCBI): domain Bacteria; kingdom Bacillati; phylum Actinomycetota; class Actinomycetes; order Micromonosporales; family Micromonosporaceae; genus Micromonospora; species Micromonospora cremea. Next base: position 1,974,499 of record NZ_FSQT01000002.1, read on the forward strand.
ACCGAGCGGCGCAGCCACCAGACCAGGGCGATCACCAGCACCAGCAGCGGCCAGCCGAAGAAGCTGTTCTCCTCGGTCGGGTTCTTGGCCAGGTTCGTCGCCGTGCGCGGGCTGCCGGCGAGCGATTCCCGGGAGTACGCGACGAACGAGGCGAGGTCGCTGGAATAGCCGCGGATCAGTCGGGACAGCCCGGAGTACGCCCCCGGCCCGAAGAACTGGACGTAGAGCGGGTACGCCAGCAGCAGCCCCGCCACCCCGGCGGCGACGGCCAGACCGGCGAGGAAGGGCCGCGCCCGCGACCGCAGGTCCCGGCGGCCGAGGGCGAGCGCACCGACGATCACGCCCAGCCCGATCGCGGTCATCAGCAGGATCTCCAGGTTGAGGAAGGCCTGCCAGACGATCACCAACGCGAGAAGCACGCCGTTGCGCAGCCAGCGGCCCGGCTCGCCCAGGCGCAGCGTGCGCCAGATGATCAGTGGGACGACGAACTGCGACACGATGTTCGGGTGCGCATTGGCGTGCGACACCATGGCCGGCGCGAACGCGCAGAAGCCCGCGCCCAGCCACGCCGGCCCGCGGGCGCCGATCAGGACCCGGGAAAGCACGAAGTACCAGGCAGTGGCGGTGGCAATCATTCCGGCGGTGAGAAAGAGCAGGAATGCCGCGCGCGGCCCGAGGAGCACGGTGACCGGTGTCATTGGCAGCGAAATGGATAATACGGACGTATTCGCCATCAGATTGACGCCGTCCGGCACGTTCATCCGGTCGGAATGGAACGGATATGCGAAATGCGTGACGACCCGCGCACCGTGCGCCATCATCCATTCGAACTGCGACTGATCGGAGCGGTTGTCCCGTACGCCGCTGCCCGGCTCCAGCCAGAGCCGCCCGGTGACCCAGAAGCCGAGCACCACGAAGCTCAGTACGGCGGCCAGGTCGACCCACCTGCCGTTGCGTAGTGCGCGGGAGCGATCGCCGGCTCCCTCCACCGGCGACCCGGCGGGCGGGCCGTCTCCGGGCGCGTCCGATTCAGGAGTAGTCATGACAATTCATAGGGTAGTCAGCGTATGGCACTGCCGTGACATGTTTCGGGGTACTGCCGTACTATGTGCCGGGTTCGCCGACCGCCGATCACGTGCCCACCCCCGACCGCAATTCGGCCACCCCACTGCCCCGATTCTTCTGCCATCCGAGCGGATGATTCACTCTGTCGGTCCAGGCACGGGTCGAGTTCATATCGTGAGGAATCGACGCATGGCAGAAATCACTGGCGATCAGCGCGTCCAGTCCGAGGTGCTGGAAGGCCTGGCGACCGCTGTCAACCACCGTCGCTGGTTCGTCGAACTGGCGGTTCCGTACCTCGGTGACGACCCGATCGAGATCGGCAGCGGTCTCGGTGACTACGCGCTGGAATGGTCGCGGCGGCTCCCCCGGTTCACCGCCACCGAGGCCGATCCGGACCGGCTGGTGCAGCTCAAGGAGCGCCTCGCCGACCAGCCGAGCATCGACGTCCGGCAGATGCTGCTGCCGCACAACGATCGCGGCGACTACAGCGCCGCGGTCTCGTACAACGTGCTGGAGCACATCGAGGACCACGTGGGCGCGCTGCGCAGCATGCGCGACCTGGTCCGACCCGGCGGCGCCGTGATCATCATCGTGCCGGCGTTCCAGTTCGCCATGAGCCCGGCCGACATCGCCACCGGGCACGTCCGCCGCTACACGAAGAGGACGCTCGGAGCGGCGATGACCGAGGCCGGCCTGACCGTGGAGAAGATCCACTACGCCAACGCGCTGGGCCTGCTCGGCTACTTCATGGCCACCAAGGTCTTCCGGCTGATGCCGAAGGAGGGCCCGATGGTGAAGGTGTACGACACGATCGTCCTCCCCGCCACCAAGGCCGCCGAACAGCGCATCCGCCCCCCGTTCGGCCAGTCCGTCTTCGCCGTCGCCCGCGTCCCCGCCTAACCGCAGACCCCCAACCCGCCCCACCCACGCCCACCCCACCCCACCCCACCCCGCGATCTTGCACTTTCGCTCGTCGACATGCCCCTCATGCCGGGTATTTCGGGGCAGGAAGTGCAAGATCGCGCGGGTCTGCGGGGTGGGGCGGGGGAGCGGTTAGTCCTTGATTTGGTACGTCGGGCGGATCACCGCTCGGGCGAGGGTGTGGAACGTGAGGTTGAAGCCGACGTAGGCGGGGCTGGCGTCGGGGGTCAGGTCGAGACGGTCGACGTCCAGGGCGTGCACCGCGAAGACGTACCGGTGCGGGCGGTCACCGGGGGGCGGAGCGGCGCCGCCGTAGCCCTGCTCGCCGTAGTCGTTGCGGACCGAGAACGCTCCACCGAGATCCGCGCCCGCCGCGCCACCCGCGCCGCTGGGCAGCTGGGTGACGGCGAGCGGCACGTTCACCAGCACCCAGTGCCAGAAGCCGCTGCCGGTCGGCGCGTCGGGGTCGTAGCAGGTCACGGTGAAGCTCTTCGTCTCGGCGGGGAAGTCCGACCAGGTCAGCTGCGGGGAGACGCTGTCACCCCCCGTGCTGCCATGCGCGTGCCGGGCATCCATCGGCTCGCCGTTCTGCACGTCGTCACTGGTCAGCGTGAACGAGGGCACCGTCGGCAGCAGCTCGTACGGGTCCGGGGCGATCGGTCGTTCCAGGGTCATCGGGACGCGTCCTTCCGGTTTTCGCGGAGATTCCTGCCCCTTCTTACCCCTTCACGGCCTCTCCGACGACCGGAAAGCGGTAGTGCCGGGTCAACGGCGCTACCGTTGAGTCCGGGCCAACGCTCCACAGGGGGACCTCGTGGCCGGGATCTGGCGGGACTTCGTAGCAGCCGTCTTCACCGCGCTGCGCCGCCGGGACGAGCGGGCCATCGCCGAGGAGCGCCGGCGCGCGATCGAGCGGCTGGCCGACGAGACGATCCGGGAGAGCCGGCGGGCCACGGACCCACCGGAGTGACGGCGGCGAGGGGTACGGGACCAACTGCTGGCGCGTCTCTCCGCGACGAAAAGTCAGCCACCGGACTCCGCCGCGCCGCTCGGGTTGCCTGAATGCCGCGAGCGCGGCGTGGCGAGCGATGAAGATGAGGTGATGGGGCGGATCTTCCGGTCGCGGCCGGTGGTGACCGCAGAGACGCACCGAACGACGCTTTTCGAGATCTTCTTCGATCTGGTGTTCGTCTTCGGCTTCATCCGGGTCACCGAGTTCATGATCGCACGGCCCGCGCCGGTGACCCTGGTGCAGGGTTTCATCGTTCTCCTGCTGTTGTGGAACTCCTGGCTGGTGTATTCCTGGTTGGGAAACCAGGCCCGAATCGATGTCGGGCTGATCCGTGCCGGCGTCACCGTCGGGATGGCAGCCGTCTTCCTCGCCGCTCTCGTCATCCCCGACGTGTGGGAATCCGGACCGGGAGCGTTGGGACCCCGGCTGATCCTAGTAATGGCCTACATCGTGGTGCGAGTGATCCATCTGGTCCTCTACCACTGGGCAGCGGTGGGCAGTCCACGGCTGCTCAGGACCATTCGCGTGTACGCCCTCACCACCCCACTGTCCTGGGTCCCACTGGTCCTTGGTGCCGTGTTCGGCGGCACCGCGCAGATCCTGCTCTGGACGGCAGCGCTCGTGGTCGACATGGGCGGCGGGGTGGTCGCCTCCGTGCTGAGCGGATGGCCCGTGCGCAGCCCGGGCCACTTCACGGAGCGGCACAGCCTCGTGGTGATCATCGCGCTCGGCGAGTCCCTGATCTCGGTGGGCACCGGGGTCGGGGCGGAAATGATGATCCGTGGACCGGTCCTGGTGGCCGCGCTCCTCACGCTCGCGGCCACGGTCTGCCTGTACTGGCTCTACGCCCGGAGCGCGGCGGCCGCACGGCAGGCGCTGACCATGAATTTCGGCCTGCGACGGGATCAGGTGGCCGCCAACGCCTACACCGTTGCCCACTTCCCGCTGATCGCCGGCATCATCTACCTGGCGTTGGGGGTGGAGCAGGTGCTCGCCGGCCTGGCACATGACGAGTCCCACGGAACCGACGCCTTGAACTGGATCCCGGCCGTCGCCCTGTTCGGCGGGACGGCCCTCTACCTCGCGGGCAGGGCGACGTTCCTGAGTTTCAGCGTCCGGTCCGTGCGGCCGTGGCAATTCCTCGCCCCCGGCGTGGCACTGCTGTTACTTCCCGCCGGACGGTATCTGCCCGGTCTGACCGCTCTCGGCCTGCTCACCACGTTCCTCGTCGTTCTTGTCAGCTACGAGGCGGTGGCCGGACGCGGGCGAGGGCCCGGTGCCCGGTCGGACCCGGAACTCACGGCCCGATAACGACGTTCGCGAGCGGCTCGCCCGCCGCGTACCGCCGGACCTGGTCGACCAGCAGCCGGCGGGCCCGGGGCGCCAACGCGGCGGTCAGGCCACCGACGTGCGGGCTGATCAGGACGTTCGGTGCGGACCACAGCGGGTGGTCGGCGGGCAGCGGCTCGGGTTCGGTGACGTCCAGGGCGGCGTGCAGCCGGCCCGTGCTGAGCTCGGCGAGCAGCGCATCGGTGTCCACCACCCGCCCCCGTGACACGTTCACCAGCAGGGCGCCGTCGGCCATGCTGGCGAGGAAATCCTTGTTCACCAGGCCCTCGGTCTCCGGGGTCAGCGGCGTGGCCAGGATGACGACATCCGCTTGCGGCACCATCTCCGGAAGATCGGAAACTGGCCGTACGCCGGGGCGGGGGCTCCGAGCCACCCTGCTGATCTCCACCTCGAACCCAGCGAGCCGGCGCTCGATCGCGGCGCCGATCGAGCCGTACCCGACGATCAGCACCCGGGCGTCAGCCAGCCCGGTCGACCAACCCGAGACCCAGCGGCCCTCGCCCCCGGCCCGGACGAACTCCGGCAGCCGGCGCCGGGCGGCAAGGGTGAGCGCCACGGCCAGCTCGGCGGTGGCCGCGTCGTGCACGCCCCGGCCGTTGGCCAGAGTCAGGCCGGGCCGCAGGTACGGCAGGACATGGTCGTAACCGGCGGTCACGGTCTGGACCACCTTGAGCCGGGGCATCCGGGCGATCGGCTCGCAGAAGCGCGGATCGATGATCCCGTACGGAACCGCATAGAACTCGACGTCGTCCAGATTTTCGGGCACGGGTCGACTGCCGTCGTACAGCGCGACGTCCAGATCGCCAAGCTCGGCCAATGCGTCGGGGTGAGAGATCAAGTAGCGCACGGCCACAATCATGCTGGATCGCCCCGAGCGGGACCGCTCGCCATCCACAGACCCGTCCCCTGGCCGGCGTTTGCGCTGGTCAGGGGGCATTTAAGCTGTTCCGAGGGGCGGAGGGTGTGGGATTCGAACCCACGAAGACATCGCTGCCTTACCGGTTTTCAAGACCAGCGCCATCGGCCACTAGGCGAACCCTCCCGGGCCGCCACCCGGGGGTGCGCGGCCGTGCCTAGTCTGCCATGGCACCGGGCGCGCGGCCCGGCGTCCCTCCCCGACGGGGCGGCGCAGCGCCGGAACCAACGTCTGGCCGTCCACAGTGGTAATCGGGACGGGATCGGGTGCGCCTGCGGCCCGCAGTGTCATCGGGTAAGACTGAGCCCATGCGAGCCATCACCATTCCGCAGCCCGGTGGACCCGACGCGCTGATCTGGGCTGAGGTCCCCGATCCCGAGCCCGGCCCGGGCGAGGTGATCGTGGATGTGCGGGCCGCCGGGGTCAACCGCGCGGACCTGCTGCAACGGCAGGGGCACTACCCTCCGCCGCCCGGCGCACCTGAATACCTGGGGCTGGAGTGCTCCGGGGTGATCAGCGCGATCGGTCCGGAGGTGACCGGGTGGGCGATCGGCCAGCAGGTCTGCGCCCTTCTGGCCGGCGGCGGGTACGCCGAGCGGGTCGCGGTCCCCGCCGGGCAGTTGCTGCCGGTGCCGGCCGGCGTCGACCTGGTCGACGCTGCGGCGCTGCCCGAGGTGGCCTGCACCGTCTGGTCGAACCTGGTCCCGGTGGGCCGCCTGAACTCGGGCGACACGCTGCTGGTGCACGGCGGCGGCAGCGGGATCGGCACCTTCGCGATCCAGTTCGGGGCGGCCCTGGGCGCCACGATCCTGGCGACCGCTCGCGCGACCAAGCATTCCAGGCTGCGCGAACTGGGCGCGGCGCACACGATCGACTACCGGGAGCAGGACTTCGTCGAGGAGGCCCGGCGAGCCACCGACGGCCACGGCGTCGACGTCATCCTCGACATCATGGGTGCGGCCTACCTGGGCCGCAACGTCGCCGCGTTGGCCACCGGTGGCCGGCTGGTGGTGATCGGGCTACAGGGTGGACGCAAGGCCGAACTGGATCTCGGCGCTCTGCTGACCAAGCGAGCCAGCGTTCTGGCGACGAGCCTGCGCGCCCGGCCGCTCACCGAGAAGGCGGAGATCGTCCGGGGTGTACGGGACGAGGTGTGGCCGTTGATCGAGGCTGGCAGGATCCGGCCGGTGGTGGACCGGCGGCTGCCGATGACCGAGGCGGCCGAGGCGCACCGGCTGGTCGAGTCGAACGATCACGTTGGCAAGGTGCTGCTCACCGTCGGGTGACGCCGGGAACCGGGCGGGGCGGGGTGCGCGTCAGGCGGACGCGTCGGCCGCCGGGCGGGGCAGCATCAGGCGGGCGCCGGGTCCCTCGCCGCCGAGGGCGTCACCGGGGTTGTAGAGCGTGCAGCGCTGCAGGGACAGGCAGCCGCAGCCGATACAGCCGTCCAGGTCGTCGCGGAGCTTGGTGAGCAGCCGGATCTTCTCGTCCAGCCGACCCCGCCAGCTGGCGGAGAGCCGCGCCCAGTCCTGCGGGCTGGGCGTACGCGCCTCGGGCAGCGAGTCCAGCGCCGCGCGGATCTCGTCGAGCGAGACGCCGACCTGCTGGGAGATCCGGATGAAGGCGACCCGGCGCAGCTCGGCGCGGGCGTACCGGCGCTGGTTGCCGCCGGTACGGTCGGCGCGGATCAGACCGAGGCGCTCGTAGTAGCGCAGCGCCGACGGCGCCACGCCCGAGCGGACGGACAGCTCGCCGATGGTCAGTGAGTCCTGCATCACCCGGTCCTTGAGTTGAAGTGCCCTTCAACTCACAGGCTATCCAGATGACGATGACGACTGCCAACGCGGCCCTGCCGCCGGTGCCGGGGCCGGTGGCCGGCCCGCTGGAGCGGCTACGCGCCGGCCGGGAGTTCGGCGCCAACGTGTACTCGACCATCGACGTGCTCTGGGTGCTCTACCACCGCGTCCTGCGAATCACCCCGGAGACCGTCGACGATCCCGAGCGGGACCGGTTCCTGCTCTCCAAGGGGCACGCCGTGGCCGGCTACTACGCGGTGCTCGCCGCCAAGGGCTTCCTCCCCGCCGGCTGGCTCGACGACCAGGGCGGCCCGGCGAGCCGCCTCGGCGACCACCCGGACCGGACCCTGGTGCCGGGGGTGGAGATCGGCTCCGGCTCGCTCGGGCACGGCCTCGGCCTGGGCGTGGGCACCGCGCTCGGGCTGCGAGCCCAGGGCCTGCTCACTCCCCGGGTGTACGTGCTGCTCGGCGACGCCGAACTGGACGAGGGATCGAACCACGAGGCGATCGCGTACGCCGGTGCCACCGGTCTCGGCAGCCTGACCGCCGTGGTCGTCGACAACCACTCGGCCACCCACGGTTGGCCGGGCGGCGTGGCGTCCCGGTTCACGGTGAACGGCTGGACCGCTACCACCGTCGACGGGCACGACCACGAAGCGCTGCACACCGCCCTCACCGGCCAGCACAAGGACCGGCCGCACGTCGTCGTCGCGGTCGTCGAGACGGAGGAGTGACAATGCGGGACGTCTTCACCGATACCACCACGGAGTTGCTGACCGAGGATCCGCGTACCGCGCTGGTGCTCGCCGACATCTCCGCCGCCGCGTTCGCCCCGGCCGCCGCGCGGCATCCGGAGCGGGTGCTCAATGTCGGCATCCGGGAGCAACTGATGGTCGGGGTGGCCGGCGGGCTCGCCCTCACCGGCCTGCGGCCGATCGTGCACAGCTACGCGCCGTTCCTGGTCGAGCGGGCGTACGAGCAGCTCAAGTTGGACCTGGACCACCAGGACGCGACCGCGGTACTGGTCGGCGTCGGAGCCTCGTACGACCGCGCGGCAGCCGGCCGGACGCACCTGTCCCCGGCGGACGTGTCACTGATCGACACCCTGCACGGCTGGACGGTGCACGTCCCCGGCCACCCGGCCGAGGTGCCCGCGCTGCTGCGGGACGCGGTGGCTGGCGACGGCTCGGCGTACCTGCGGCTCTCGGTACTGCAGAACGACCGGCCACACGGCGGCGACGGCTCGCTCACCGTGGTGCGTGATGCCGGGCCTGGGGCCCCGCTGCTGGTGGCGGTCGGACCGGTGCTGGACGCGGCGCTGGCCGCGGTCGCCGACCTGCCGGTCACCGTGGCCTACACCCACCGGCCGCGACCGTTCGACACCGTCGGGCTGCGGGCACTGGCGGGAACCGAGGTGATCCTGGTCGAGCCGTACCTGGTCGGCACGTCCAGCCGGGTGGTGTCGGCGGCACTGGTGGACCGGCCACATCGGCTGCTGGCCCTCGGGGTGGGGAGGGAGGATCTGCGCCGTTACGGTTCGCCGGAGGACCACAACCGGTGGCACGAGCTGGACAGCGTCGGCCTGCGCCGTTCGGTCGACGCTTTCCTGACCGGGGCGCTGCTGGCTGCCGGCCGCTGAGCGGTCAGCGAGCCGGTGTGCTGGGGCGGCGGCGGGCGCGTTCCCGGCCGAGGATCCAGATCGCCTCGACGCCGTCCTTCCAGGTGATCTTCTTGCCCTCTTCCCGGCCACGCGCCCGGTAGCTGATCGGCACCTCGTACGGCCGGATCCGGCGGCGCAGCAGCTTGCCGGTCACCTCGGCCTCCATGCCGAAGCCGCGCGAGCGCACCTCGAGCGATCGGTAGAGCGCCACCGGCATCAGCTTGAAGCAGGTCTCCAGGTCGCCGATGTACGAGTTGAACAGCACGTTCGCCGCCATCGTGACGCCCTTGTTGCCCATCACGTACCAGAAGCTGTAGGCGCTGTGGCTGCCGAAGGTGCGATTGCCGTAAACCACCGTGGCCCGCCCGTCGAGCACCGGGTCGAGCAGCTTGGGGATGTCCTGTGGGTCGTACTCGAGGTCGGCGTCGAGGATGACCATGTAGTCGCCCTCGGCGCTGTCCACCGCCGTCTTGATGGCCGCGCCCTTGCCGGCGTTGCGCTGGTGAGTGATGACCCGCAGGCGGGCGTCGTCGGCGCGACCGAGGACCTCGCTGGTGCCGTCCCGGCTGCCGTCGTCGACCACGACCAACTCGATCTCGCAGGGATAGTCCACTGCCAATGCCTGTTTGAGGGCATCCGCGATGCGTTCTTCCTCGTTGTAAACCGGCATGAGGATCGAGAGCTTCACGGAAATCTCCACGGTGGCGACAATACGTCCGCCATAGCCTAACCTCTCTGGCCAGCCGAACGCCGGCCACCACCGCCGGGCAGTCGGCGTGGCGACTTCAGCCGGATGGTGTTTACTTCCCGCCATGTCGGCTGCCGGCTCCCTGCTCGCGGCGATTCCTGCCGCCGCGTTGCTCCTGCTCACCGTCGCGACGAGGCCTCGCGGGGTCGACGCGGTGGCACCGCTGCGGCTCGCGGTGGTGCGCGCCGCCCTGCTCACCGGGGCGTACGCGGTGCTCGTCGTCGAGTTGCTCGGCGCGCTGCACGCGCTCACCCGGCCGGCGTTCGTCGCCGCCTGGCTGCTCTTCCTGACCGCCGCCGCGACGGCCGCAGGGCTGCGGCGGCGCCCGGCGACCCGGCTCGCACAGCCACCCGCCGCGGCGCCCCGGCCGATCCCGGTCGGCGCCACCCTGCCCGCCGGCGCCGGCCCGGAGACGCCCGCCCCACTCGCCGACGGCGACCGAGCCGGGCGTGACCCCGCGCCCCGGCGGGTCGGTCGGACACCCGCCGGCCTGCTCGCCGTAGCGGTCGACGCCTGGCGTACGGCGGGTCGGGGCGAGCGGCTGCTCGCCGGCATGGTCGGCGGGTTGGTCCTGCTGGAGTTGCTGGTCGCGATACTGGCCGAGCCGAACAACTTCGACTCGCAGACGTACCACCTACCCAAGGTCGAGCACTGGGTGGCCCAGGGCGACCTTGGCTTCTGGGCCACGGCCATCCACCGGCAGGTGACCATCCCGCCCGGCGCCGAATATCTGCTGCTTCACCTGCGCCTGCTCACCGGTGGGGACCAACTGCACAACCTGGTGCAGTGGGCGGCCGGGGTGGGCTGCCTGCTGGTGGCCGCGCGGATCACCGCGCAGCTCGGCGGCGGCCGGCGGGCCCAGTTGATCACTGCGTTCGTACTGGCCAGCACGCCGATGGTGGTGCTTCAGGCGACGAGCACGCAGACCGACCTGGTCTGCGCGGCGTGGGTGGCCTGCGCGGCCACCCTAGTGCTGGACGGGCTGCGCCGCCGTACCGGCTGGGGCACCCTGCTCGCGCTCGGCGCGGCCACCGGCCTGACCGCGGTGACCAAGACCAGCGGCCTGATCGCGGTCGGCCCGCTGCTGGTGCTCTGGGGGTTGGCCCAGCTCCGGCTGACCCTGACCGCCGACCGGACACCGGCCGGCGCGACGGCGGTCGGTGGGGTGCGGCGGCCGCGGGCGGCCGGCGGCGTGGCCCGCACCGTCGGCGGTTCGGTGCTGATCCTGCTGGTCGCGGCGGTCGTGGTCGGACCGTTCCTGGCCCGGGTGACCGCCGAGTTCGGGCATCCGCTGGGGCCACCCCGGCTGCGCGAGTCGATCCCGATGGAGCGACACGATCCGCCGTCGATCCTGGTCAACGCGCTGCGGATCGGGCACACCGCGTTCGACACGCCGCTGGCGCCGCTGCGCCGCATGGGCGCCGAGGTGATCACCGGCGGGGCGGACGCGATCGGGGTCGACCCGCAGGACCGGGCGATCACCTTCGGCCGGGAGGTCTTTCCGGAGCCCGCCTGGTATCCGGACGAGGACCGGGTGGCGTTCCCGCTCGCCGGGGCGCTGGCGCTGATCGGCGTGGCGGTCGCGCTGATCCGGCCGCGCCGGATCGACCCGGGGCAGGCGGGGCCGTTGCGCGGGTACGCGGTGGTGGTGCTGGCCACCGTGCTGCTGCACACTTCGATGATCAAGTGGCAACCGTGGGGCAACCGGCTGCTGCTCTACGCCCTGGTGCTCGCCGTACCACTGGCCGGGCTCTGGGTGGACGCACTCCTCCGCCGCCACTGCAACCCGGCAGCCGGCTCGCAGCGCACGGCCCGGGCCGGGATGACCGGCCGGGGGCGGCGGTCGGTGGCCACGGTCGCGGCGGTCACCGTGCTGGCCACCTCGGCGCTGGCCGGGGTGCTCGCGCTGTCGTACGGCTTCCCACGCCGGCTCGTCGGCAGCGGATCGGTCTTCACCACCTCGGACTGGGACACCCGGTTCCTGCGTCGCCCACAGTGGGCCGACGAGTTCCGCTGGGCTGCGGCGGCGGTCCGCGACAGCGGTGCGCGCCGGATCGGGCTGGTGCAGCAGAACGACAACTGGGAGTACCCGTGGTGGCTGCTGCTGCGGCAGCCGGACGGACGCTCGCCGGACCTGGTGGCGTTGCAGTCGGTGCTACCGGAACGCCCACCGGCCGAGCCCACCTCGGTGGATGCGATCGTCTGCACCGGCAGCCAGCCGGCGTGCGCCAAGCTGGTCCCGGCCGGTTGGCGACTGGAGTTCCGCGGCTACGTCGGTTACGCGCTGCCGCCCGGCCGCTGACCCGGCGGATCGCACCGATCGCCGGGCGAGGACGGCGTCGGACGCACCGACAGACCCCCGGCCGCTGAGCGCGCCGCCCGGATCGTCCGATCCGGGCGGTTCTGCATCCCGCGCGCAAGGATCCGAAGCGCATTCACATCCACTGATTCGCACGTTACCGTCTGGTAACTCAATCGACGTCCCGCGATTGAGCCGAAAGGAGTGCGTCGATGCCTGCTACCCCCGCCAGGCCCGAACGCGCGACCCGACGACGGGCCCTCACCGTCGCCGTCGCCGTCGCCGCTCTCGTCCTGCCGATGCTCGCCGGACCGGCCGCCCCCGCCACCGCCGCCGACCGACCGGCCGTCCAACCACTCCCCGCCAACCTGGAGTCCATCCGGGCCGCCGAGGCGACCGCCCTCTACGGCAGCCCGGCAATCCGTCCGATCGACCAGCGCCGCACCGCGCTGATCACCATGGGTGACAGTGAGATCTCCGGTGAGGGGGTCGGCAACTACGTCCCCGGCACCCACCAGCCCGGCAACTGGTGCGACCGCTCGTACGACCAGGCGCTGTTTCGCACCGGCATCCCCTCGGACGCGCAGTACAACCTGGCCTGCTCCGGTGCCACCCCGTGGAACCTGATCGCCGGCGGCCCGACCCAGCACAACGAGCTGAACCAGGGCGACTACCTGGGGATCAAGGCGCGTAACACGCACGTGAAGCTGATCTGGGTGGTCGTCGGCGCGAACGGCGACGGCACGATCCAGTTCGGCCCGGTCGCCACCGACTGCGCGATCAGCCGGGTCTTCTTCCAGGGCCCCTGCTACCCGCGCTACACCGACCAGTGGACGATCCGCACCGACGGCAGTCGTCAGGCCGTGGTCGACGCGCTCACCGACATCCGGCAGACGATGACCAACGCCGGCTACCTGCGCTCGGACTACGAACTGGTGCTCATGTCGTACCCGAGCCCGGGCAGCCCGGACGTGGAGGACAACCCGGACTTCCCCGGCTGGTACTCCGGCGGTTGCCTGCTCTACCTGGCCGACGCGGCGTTCGCCCGGAACAAGGCCGTGCCGATGTTCGAGTCGGCGCTGCGCGCCGCGGCCACCCAGACCGGCACCCGCTACCTGGATGCCAGCCGGCTCTTCCACGGCCACGAGGTGTGCACCGACAACACCTCGGTCCGCGGCCTCTACATCGAGGTGGGGATCTGGGACGAGAACGCCGCCCGGCAGTCTTTCCACCCCAACGCCCGCGGCCACGGCATGTTCGCCCAGTGCATCACCCAGTTCTGGAACTCCGGGCAGGAGCGGGCCAGCTGCGTCGACCCGGCCAGCACCGGCAGCGGAGTGCTCTACCCGGGGTTGCTGGAGTTCAAGCAGCTGCGCAACCTGGCCACCGGCACCTGTGTCGACGGCAAGGGGTACGACTCCCGCAACGGCACCGTCCAGCAGCCGTACACCTGCCACGGTGGGCGTAACCAGGGCTTCTGGTACGACCCGGGCCGGCGGTCGCTGCACTCCGAGCTCTCCCACGACCGTTGCCTGGACATCGCGAACGGGTCGCTGACCTCCGGCACCGCGGTCAACATCTACGACTGCAACGGCACCGCCGCCCAGCAGTTCGTCTTCGCCGGCAACCAGATCAAGCCGGCCGGCGCCAGCAACCTCTGCGTGGCGTTCGACAACCCGTGGCTGGGCAGCCCCCGGCTGCGGTTGGCCGGCTGCTCCACCAGCACCCGGCAGCAGTGGTCGTACGAGCCCCGGACCGCCGCCAACCCGGTCGGCTACGGTCACGACGACTTCATCGGCTCCCGCGTCTACTGAGCAATGAAAGGAAGGGCCCCTTGTTGACGCCTGGCGTTGACAAGGGGCCCTTCCTCTCACTTGGCGCTTACTTGGTGCGGGGGATGAGAATGAGGCGGGCCACGCCCTTGTCGCCGTCCTTCGCACCGGCGACGCCGAGCGTCGTGCCGACCTTGACATCGCTCGGCTGCACGGTGGCACGGCGCTCGACGACCCGCAGGTCGTCGCCGAAGGTCCACGTCATGGTGAAGCCGTCGGTGGACTTCACGCTCATCGAGTCGCCGTCGATCGCGGTCACCTCGCCGCGCTGCACGGCGACGGTCTGCGTACCGCCGCCCTTGGTCTGCACCACGGCCTCACCGTGCAGGGTGTTCCTGTGCAGCAGCACCCGGGCCTGGCGGCGCTTGCGCCACTCCTCGCCGCGCTTCTGCCGGGTCTTCTCCTCCGCGCTGGGGGAAGCACCGGGCGTGGCCGACCCGCCGGGGGCCGGCGCGGCAACGGTCTGCACGTCCAGGTCGTTGGCGTCGAAGCCCATGGCGGCCAGTGCCTGGCCCTCCACTCCCATCGCCGCGGCGACCTCGACCGCGGCCTCCCGGGCGGGTTGGCTGGCCACCTCGGCCGCGCCGCAGCCGCTGACGCCGAGCGCGACCGCCGCGAGCAGTGACGTGGTGGCGGCGAATCCCCAACGTGGCATGACTCTCCCTCTCGTCCGTGGAGCCCTCAGCCTGCCCGGCGACGACGAGCGGAGCGTCAGGGCGATGTTCGGGTCTGGTAAGGATCACCGGGCAGCCGGACCGTGAATGCGGCACCGCCCTCCGGCGCGTGACCGGCGGCGATCTCCCCGCCCAGCCGGCGGACCAGCCCGGCGGCCAGTGCCAGCCCCAGCCCGCTGCCCACCTTGCGCACCCCCCGGTATCGCTGGTGCAGCGCACCCCGCTCGAACGCCACCGCCAGGTCGTCGTCGGTGAAGCCGGGCCCTCCGTCGCGGACCTCCAGCACGCCGCCGGCGGCCGGGTCCGCGCCGGCTGCCCGGACCGCGAGCACCACCGGCGCCCCCGGGGGTACGACCCGCAGCGCGTTCTCCAGCAGCCCGTCCACCACCTGTCGGATCCGCCCCGGGTCGGTGTACACCGGCACCGGCCCGCTGGGCGTCTCCAACCGGAACGGCACTCCGACCGCCGCGCAACGGCCCGACCAGGTCGCCTCGGCGTCGACGGCCAGCCGGGCCAGGTCCACCGGCACCGGTTCCAGCGGGAAGTCGGCGGCCTCCAGCCGGGCCAATGCCAGCAGGTCGCCGATCAACCGGTCCAGGTGCTGGGCCTCTGCCAGCATCGTCCGGCCGGTGCCAGCCGTCCCGTCCGCGTCGATCACGCCGTCGGCCAGCGCCTCGGCGTACCCCCGGATCGCGGTCAACGGGGTCCTCAGCTCGTGCGAGACGGAGAGCAGGAACTCCCGCTGCCGGCCCTCGCTGGTGGCCAGCGCGGCGGCCAACCCGTTCAACGCCTCGGCCAGGTCGGCGACCTCGTCCGGCGGCTCGACCGGCACCCGGACCGCGCGGTCCCCGGCGCGCAGACGGGCGGCGGCGGTGGCCGCGACACGAATCGGCCGGGCCAGCCAGCGGGCCAGCAGCAGCCCGGCCACCACGCCGGCGGCGAGCCCGGCCAGCAGCGGTAGCCACAGGCTGAGCAGCACCTGCTGCCACAGCCCGGTCGTCGAGGCGCGGGCGAGCACCACCCCGTTGCCGCCGGGCAGCGCCCTGCCCTCGACCAGTGCGCGCCTGCCGTTGACCGGGCGGCGGATCGACACGTTGCGGCCCTGCTCGATCCGCTGGACCACCCGGGGTGGCAGGCCCGGCCGGTCGACCGCCCCCCGCCGGATCAGGTACGCGTCGATGCCCTGGGCGCGCAGTTGCTGGATGAGCCGCTCCTCGTCGGCGGTACGACCCCGGTCCAGCCGGGTCCGCAGCACCTCGGCGGCGAGTCGGGCCTGGGCGGCGAGCGCCTCCTGATCGCGTCGCTCCGCGCCCCGGATCGCCAGCGGCACCGCGACGATCGCGGTGACCAGCACCGACACCAGCGCCACGGCACAGGTGACCAGCACGGCCCGGGTGGTCAGCGTCCGACCGAAACGGCCGCGCCGTGGCGCGGTCGGGGGGTGGGCGCCGACCACCGGCAGTGCCATGGTCGGCGACTCGGGTCGCGCCGTGGGCTGCTGCCGACCAGGATGGTCAGGCATCGGCCGCGTACCCCACGCCCCGATGGGTCCGGATCACGCTGGCCGGGCCGAGCTTCGCCCGCACCTGGGCGACGTGCACGTCGACCGTGCGGGTGCCGGCGTGTGCGGCGTAGCCCCACACGCCGGCCAACAACTCCTCCCGGGTGAAGACCCGCCCGGGCCGGGCCATCAGGTGGGCCAGCAGGTCGAACTCGGTGGAGGTGAGTTGCACCGGTGCGCCGGCGGCGGTGACCGTCCGACGGGCCGGGTCGAGCGTCACCGGACCGACGACGCGCGGCCGGTCCGTGCCCTCCGGCCCGCCGGCGGAGCGGCGCAGCACCGCGCGCACCCTGGCGACCAGTTCCCGGGGGCTGAACGGCTTGGTGACGTAGTCGTCGGCGCCCAACTCCAGGCCGACGATCCGGTCGACCTCGTCGTCCCGGGCGGTGAGAAAGATGACCGGGGTCCAGTCGCCGCCCTCGCGCAGCCGGCGGCAGATCTCCGTGCCGGGCAGCCCGGGCAGGGCGATGTCCAGGACGCAGGCCACCGGACGCAGCCGGCGGGCGGCGTCCAGGCCGGCCTCGCCGTCCCGTTCCAGGTGGACGCCGAACCCGTCGCGGGTGAGGTAGAGCCGGACCAGGTCGGCGATGGCCGGCTCGTCCTCGACCACGAGGACGAGCCCGCGGTGCGGCGGTTCGACGGTCACCGACCCATGATTGCCGACCCGGTGCGCTCGGCGCGATCGGCGCATGTTCGAGTTCGGTAAAGGCGGGGCGGAGCGCCGCCGCGAGCGGTCGGGCGGTGGGGCGTCAGCGCGCCACGGCGGGTCGGAACGCGCTGGGCCGCGCGGCGGCCGGCACCTCGCCGATGGTGGCGACGATCCGCTCGTGGGGCGTCCGCAGACGGGTCCGGAAGGCGTGGTTGAGCAGCGCGTCGAGCTGCCACACCCGCTTCGGGTGGGTGGTGTGGATCAGGAACCGCTCGCGGATCCCATCGATGGCGGTGGCGGCCAGCTCGACCGAGTGCAGCCGCGGGTCGGGGCTCCAGGTGACGTTGCTCAGCTCACGCAGCTCGGTGTTGAGATGCAGACGCAGCCGGTGCAGCAGCCGGGTCTGCTGGGTCACCACCAACCGACGATGGGTGAGCAGCAGCAGGTAGTCGCCGGTGACCGGGCGGTCCGGGCGGCTGCAGCGGGTGACCAGGATGGTGGCGTCACCGGAGCCGACACAGCGCCGGAAGACCGGCATGTGCCGGCTCAGGGTCTGCACGGCCAGGCCAGCCTCGGCGGCGGCCGGGAGGAACGTTCGGGAGAAGACGTCCATGACCTGCCCAACGACCTCCTCGACGAAGGTGACGTGGGTCACGTCGTTTTTTTGGAAGTTCCACGCGGCGCGTCGCACCGCCTGTCCGACTTCCAACCCGTATGGATCGTGGTCAGGAGTGGGTCAGAGCGGAGTCGGCTCGAACAGCTCGGCGAGCCAACCGGGGACCGCGTCGGCGTACTCGGCCCGCGCCGGATCGGCGGTGTCCAGAGCCCGCCGCCAGGAGAGCGACCGGCTGACCGCGCCCAGGTTCATCGCCAGGCCCGCGGCCTCGACCAGCGTCCGACGGTCGTACCGGTCGGTCCACGCCTCCAGGTACCCGTCGCGCAGCCGGGCCAGCCGGGCGTCGTCGGCAGCCAACTCGGTGGCGTACCGGATCGAGCGCAGGGTCACCAGCAGCGTGCCGAACGGGTGCGCCACCGAGGCGTCGCCCCAGTCGAAGTAGCGGTACCCGTCCGGGCCGGCGAAGACGTTTCCGTCGTGCAGGTCGTCGTGCTGCACGGTGGCCGGGATGCCGATGTCGGCGAGCCGGCGGCACCGCTCGGCGTACGCGGGCAACTCGGCCCGCAGCCGCTCGTACGTCTCCGGGCTGAGCCCGTCCTCATCGCCGATCCGCAGCGACTCCCGGTCGTCGAGCAGCTGGGCGAGTAGCCCGGCGAGCACCTCGGGGCGGTGGTCCGGCACGCCGAGGGCGATCAGTTCGTCGGCCCGGGGCGCGCTGGCCAGCTGGAGCGCGGCGTACCCGGGCAGCGCCCGCTCCCAGTGCGCCAGGTCCGGGTCCCGGCCCAGCACGTCCCGCAGCGACTCCCCGCCGTCGGGCAGCAGCGACCAGCCCCGGGCCGGGTCCACCGCGATCGGGGCGAGCACCCGCTCGGGCGCCAGCCCGGCCAGCGCCGCGATCAGGACGGCCTCGTGCACCGTGCCCGGGTTGTTGGCCTTGAACCAGACCGGCCCGCCGTCGGTGGGCACCCGCCACACCAGCGACCACGGGCGCACCCGCGGCTGCACAGGCCCCGTCACCCGCAGGCCCGCCCGGCTCAGCTGCGCGTCCACCCAGGAGCGGGCCCGCACCTGCCACTGCTCTCGGGACCAGTCGGGGGCGCGCTCACCGGCGGTCGTCGTCACAGTGCGCACCCTAGGCGGCGCGGCCGGGGCGGGGCGAGGCCTTTTCCCCCGGAACGACCGGGGCTGGAGTCAGAGCAGCTCGACGATGGTGGCGTTGGCCATGCCGCCGCCCTCGCACATGGTCTGCAGGCCGTAGCGGATCCCGTTGTCCCGCATGTGCTGGAGCATCGTGGTCATGATCCGGGCACCGGAACCACCGAGCGGATGGCCGAGGGCGATCGCCCCGCCGCGCGGGTTGAGCCGCTCCGGGTCCGCCTCGGTCTCCGCCAGCCAGGCCAGCGGCACCGGGGCGAACGCCTCGTTCACCTCGTACACCCCGATCTCCTCAATGCCCAGCCCCGCGCGGCGCAGCGCCTTCGCGGTGGCCGGGATGGGCGCGGTGAGCATGGTGACCGGGTCGTCGGCGGCGACCACGGCGGTGTGGATCCGGGCCAGCGGGCGGAGCCCGTGCCGGCTGGCCCACTCGCCGGTGGTGACCGCGAGGGCCGCTGCGCCGTCGGAGATCTGGGACGCGGAACCCGCGGTCACGACCCCGTCGGCGCGGAACGGGGTGGCCAGCTCGCCGAGCTTGTCCAGCGAGGTGTCCCGGCGGATGCCCTCATCGGCGGCGAACTTGCCGCCGTCGGCGAGCGGCACCGGCGCCAGTTCCGGGTCGAACGCGCCAGCGTCCTGCGCGGCGGCCGCCTTCTCGTGGCTGGCCAGCGCGAACTCGTCGAGCTGGGTACGCGAGAAGCGCCACCGCTGGGCGATCAGCTCGGCCCCGACCCCCTGGTTGAACGGCAGCGGCGCGTCGTCGGCGAAGCCCTCCACGCCCCGGTAGCGGGCCCGCAGCTGATCACTGAACGGCATGCCGCCGGCCACACTGGAGCCCATCGGCACCCGGGTCATCGACTCCACCCCACCGGCGACCACCAGATCGGCCTGGCCGGAGAGGACCGTCGCGGCGGCGAAGTGCAGCGCCTGTTGGCTGGAGCCGCACTGCCGGTCCAGCGTGGTGCCGGGCACGGTCTCGGGCCACCCGGCGGCGAGCACGCCGTTGCGGGCGATGTTCCAGGACTGCTCGCCAACCTGGGACACGCAGCCCCAGAAGACGTCGTCGACCTGCGCCGGGTCGAGCCCGGTGCGCTCGGCGAGGGCGCGCAGCACGTGCGCCGAAAGGTCGACCGGGTGGACGCCGGCGAGGCTGCCCTTGCGCCGCCCGACCGGAGTGCGTACCGCGCCGACGATGACCGCGTCACTCATGTTTACTCCCGGGTAACTTGGGCTGTCCCGATCCTACGTCGTCCGTGAACCGGTCGTCCGCCCCCGGTCCGGTCCGCCTACGCACGGGTGCCGGCGCGGCCCCCCGGGTGAACGCTGGCATGCTGGCCGGATGGATGCCCAAGCTTTCCCGGTCCGGCAGTGGCGGGTGCCGGCGGGCGTGCCACTGGCGAAGCTGGCCGGCGCGGTCGTCCTGGTGGCGCTCGGCCTGCTCCTCGCCGAAGGCGACCCGGTGCAGCTGACACTGATCGGGCTGGTCGTCGCCGGTCTGCTCGGCTGGGCGCTGCGCGACCTGCTGGCGCCCGTCCGACTCGCCCTCGACCCGGCCGGTGTGGTCGTCGCCCAGGGTTTCGCCGGCCGCCGGCTGCTGCCCTGGGCCACGGTCGAGCGGATCACCGTGGACCGTCGGCCCCGGCTCGGTCTGACCACCGAACTGCTGGAGATCGACGCCGGAGAGTCGCTGCACCTGTTCGGTCGGTACGACCTGGGGGCCACCCCGGACGAGGTGGCCGAGGCGCTGCGGGCCGCACGCCCTGCGTGATCTTGAGCCGCCCCGGCGTGCACGGCCGGCGCCGCCCGTGATCCGACCGGTCAGCCGGCGAGCAGCTGCGCGGTACGGAACAGGACCAGGCCGAGCAGGATCAGCAGGATGATCGCGCCACCGGCGACCTGCACCAGCGTGCGCCGACCGCGCGGCGCGTACGCGAGCACCAGGGCCATCGCCCCACCGACAACCAGGCCACCCAGGTGCCCCGGGATCGAGATGCCCGGCACGGTCAGCGTGAACACCAGGTTGATCACCAGGATCGGGATCACCTGGGAGATGTCCTGACCCAGCTTGCGCTCGATGATGATCAGCGCGGCGAAGAGGCCGAAGACCGCGGTGGACGCGCCAGCGGTGGCCGAGTTCTGGGCGCTGAACAGGTAGGCGGCGACGTTACCGCCGAGACCCGCGATCAGGTAGAGCGCGCCGAAACGCAGCGGCCCGAGGTTGGCCTCCAGCGACCGGCCGAGCACCCAGAGCGCCCACATGTTGAGCAGCAGGTGGATCACGCCGTAGTGCAGGAACATCGCGGTGACCAGCCGGTACCACTCGCCGTCGGCGACCCCACCGAGCGTGCCGTCGGGGAAGACCGCCAGCCCGAGCACCGAACCCCAGTTGGTCAGCGGTGTGCTGCCGCCCATCAGGCCACCGAAGCCGGAGCCGCCCACCGCCGCGTCCCCACCACGGTCGGAGGCGATGGAGAGCAGCATGAGCAGCACGTTCAGCGCGATCAGCGCCTTCGTGACGTAGCCGTGCCGGCCGGCGGTACCGCCACCGAAGGCGGTACGCGCCGGCCGGACGCTGCGACGTCCCTCGTTGACGCACTCCGGGCACTGGTGCCCGACGGACGCCTCCCGCATGCAGTCCGGGCAGATCGGCCGGTCGCAGCGGGAGCACCGGACGTAGGTCTCCCGACCGGGGTGCCGGTAGCAGACCGGGGTGGTCGGCGGAGACTCGCTCACCGTGCCGACCCTCCGTCCGCCACCGCGCGGTCCACCGGCGCCGGCCGGTGCGGTGCTCCGGAGCGCTCAATCATGCGAGCAAAGGTACCTCGCCTGTCGATCAGGCAGCGGACCGCTCGATCTCGACCCGCTCGATGACGACGTCCTGCAGCGGACGGTCGCTCGGGCCGGTCGGGGTGTTCGCGATCGCGTCGACGACCTTCACCGACTGCTCGTCGGCCACCTGGCCGAAGATGGTGTGCCGGTTGTTGAGGTGCGGCGTCGGGGACACGGTGATGAAGAACTGCGAACCGTTCGTGCCCGGTCCGGCGTTCGCCATCGCCAGCAGGTACGGCCGGTCGAAGCGCAGCTCCGGGTGGAACTCGTCGGCGAACTTGTAGCCCGGCCCGCCCCGACCGGTGCCGGTCGGGTCGCCCATCTGGACCATGAAGCCGCTGATCACCCGGTGCGAGATGGTGCCGTCGTAGTACGGACCGCTGCCCGGCTGACCGGTGCGCGGGTCGGTGTACTCCCGGTTGCCCTCGGCCAGGTCGATGAAGTTGCGAACCGTCTTCGGCGCGTGGTTGGGGAAGAGCTCCAGCCGGATCGGGCCAGCGTTGGTGTGCAAGGTGGCGTAGACAGCCTCGGCCACGGGTACTCCTCACTCGTTGGTCAGTTCCATGCGGATCCTCCCATGTGCCCGATCTGGCATCGCGGAGGCATCCGAAGGTGCAGGATGACGAAGGAACAACTCCCAGGAGGTGGGACCGTGTTTGGAATCGGGCGGCGTAAGTCCGAGGGGCAGCTGGCCAAGGCCGAGCTGAACCAGAGCATCAGCCACCTGGTGCAGGCAGCCAACCACGCCGCCAAGGGCGCGGGCGCGACGGTCGGTCCACGGGTCCAGATGGCCCGCGGCTACGTTGGGCCGGCTGCGGCGATAGTGCGCGACCGCGCCTCGACCGGCTGGGGGACGACACTCACCACGCTGGCACCGCTGGCCGCGGCGGCCCGTGACGGCGCCGCGCAGGCAGGGCCGCTGACCAGGAAGGCCAGGTCGAAGAACATGCGGATCACCGGCAAGAAGAAGCAGCCGCGCCGTCGCGGCTCGATGATGACCGGCCTGCTCGCGGCGGGTGCGATCGCCGGGCTGGCCGGCGCGGTCGCCCTGCGCCGCCGCCGCGAGCAGCAGGAGTGGGCCGAGTACGACCCGACCCGCACCCTGGAGCCGATGCACGACGAGGTGGATTCGATCGAGGTGCGGACCCCGTCCGCCACCAAGGGAAGCGACGGGTCCACGATGGCCGGGATGACCGGTGCCGGCAGTTCGGCGGTGGCCGGTGGCGACAGCGCCAGCACCACCGGTGTGACCAAGCCGACCGGCGTCCGCCCGACCGACAAGGTCCCTTCGGTCGCCGAGGGCGCCAAGGACACCTCCGGGCGTCCGGCCGACGACCTCACCAAGGCGCTGGGCAAGGACACCGCCCGCACCAACGGGCGCCGCTGACCGCAGGGTCACGGAAAAGCGCCGGCGAGGCGGGGAGCACCCCGCACCGCCGGCGCTTCCGCGTCCGACGTGTCCCGGCGCCGCCGGGCCGGCCGGTCAGAGCCAGCCGTTGCGGCGGAACCAGCGGTAGAGGGCCAACGAGACGCCCAGCATCAGCGCCAACACGGTCGGATAGCCGTACGTCATGTTCAGCTCGGGCATGTTGTCGAAGTTCATCCCCTCGACGCCCGCGATGGAGGTCCAGACCGCGGCGATGGCCGCCCATGCGGCGATCTTGCGCATGTCGTTGTTTTGGTCGACGGTGACCTGGGCCAGCCGCGCCTGAAGGATCGAGTTCAGCAGGTCGTCGTAGGAGTTCACCTGCTCGACGGTGCGGCTGAGGTGGTCCTGCACGTCCCGGAAGTAGCGCCGGATCTCCTTCGGCACCTCCCGATTGACCTGCGAGGTCAGCGTCATCAGCGGCCGCTGCAGCGGCACCACGGCCCGCTTGAACTCCACCAGCTCCCGCTTCATCTGGTAGATCCGCTGAATCCGCCCGTGGCCGTTACGGTCGAAAACCTCGGCCTCCAACACGTCGAGGTCGTCCTCGATCTGCTCGGCGACCTCCAGGTAGAGGTCGACCACCCGGTCGGTGATCGCGTACGCGACCGACCACGGGCCCTGGAGCAGCAGCTCCTGCTTGGTCTCCAGGTCGGCACGGACCGGGGAGAGCCGGGAGGCGTCGCCGTGCCGGACGCTGATCAGGAAGTTCGGGCCGATGAAGAGCATCACCTGGCCGGTCTCGACGACCTCAGAGTTCTCGTTCAGCTCGGCGTGCTCGCAGTACCGGGCGGTGCGCAGCACCAGGAAGCTGACGTCGCCGAACCGCTCCAGCTTCGGGCGCTGCTGGGCCTTCACCGCGTCCTCGACGGCCAGCTCGTGCAGCCCGTAGGTCTCCGCGATGGCGGTCATCTCGGCCAGTTCGGGCTGGTGCAGCCCGAGCCAGACGAAGCCGTGCTCCTCGCGGCGGGCCGCGGCCAGCGCATCCGCGTACGTCCAGTCGCCGGGTTGCCGCTTACCGTCGACGTAGAGCGCGCAGTCGACGACGCCGCTGCGCCCGGTGCCGGCCGGGGCCGGCGCGGGCGGCGAGCCGTCCGCGTTGAGGATCCGGGTCATCGCCCGGACCGGTGACGGCCACGCCCGGGGTCGCAGCACCCGAGCGGCGTGCGACGGTGTCGTCCCGCCCTGACCTGCCCGATCCGTCATCGCGACACCTCCCCGCGCTCGGCTGCGGATTGAGGCTACGCCGGTCGCGGCGGAGGGCAGGTGTGACGGCGGTCGCGTGGGGCGACGCCGGGCGGGCCGGGCCGCATTGGGGGTGCGGGGACGACACGGCCCACCCGGCGCCTGTGGGGGCGGGGGTTGTGCTGCACGCGTCACCGGGGGCGGGGGTGGCCCGGGAAACCGGGCGATGATCTCCACTACACCTGATGAGTGACGCTCGCAGCATTGTGGGCCGCCGGCCGCCCGGGCGGGAGTCCCGGGACGGCCGGCATCGTCGTTCTGTCGGAAACTTGACAGAAGGCTCAGCCGCGGACGGCCTCGACGGCCGCCGCGAGCCGGCGGACACCCTCGTCGATCCGATCGACGGTGACCGCCGAGAAGGCCAGCCGCAGGGCGTGCTGCCCGCCGTCCAGCATGAAGTCGCTCCCCTTGACCACGGCGACCCCGCGCTCGGCCGCCGCGGAGGCGAGCCGGTCGACCACCACGTCGTCCGGGAACTCCACCCAGAGGAAGTAGCCGCCGTCGGGCTCCACGAACCGCGCCTGCGGCAGGTGCCGGCGCAGCGACTCGGCGAGCACGCGGGCCCGCTCGCCCAGCGCCGCCCGGACGGTCTCGATCGAGCGGTCGATGTCGCCGGAGACACAGAACTGGTGCACGATCGCCTGGGACACCATGCCGGGCGAAATGTAGAGGCTGGTCGCGTTCTTGGCGATGTCGGCGATCAGATCCGCCGGGCCGACCAGGTACCCGACCCGCACGCCCGGGCAGACCGTCTTGGTGAAGCTCGACGCGTGCACCACCACGTTGCGGGTGTCCAGCGAGAGCATCGACGGCAGCGCCTCGCCGCGGAACCGGATGTCCGCGTACGGGTCGTCCTCGAAGATCGTGAACTCGTACTCGGCGGCCAGGTCGAGCAGCTCCCGGCGCTTCTCCAGCGAGAGCGTCATGCCGGCCGGGTTCTGGTAGTTCGGAATGACGTGCGCCAGCCGCGGCCGAACCCCGGACTCCAGCAGCTTGCGCAGCTCGGCGGTGTCCAGGCCGTCCGGCTGGACCGAGACGCCGTGCAGCTCGCTGCCCATCCGCTGAAGGTTGAGCAGCGTCCGGTCGTACGTCGGCCGCTCCACCACCACCGCGTCGCCGGGGCGGACCAGGTGGTCGAAGAGGAACGCGTCGGCCTGCAGCGACCCGTTGGTGACCAGCACCTGGTCGGCCTCGACCCCGTGCTTCTCGGCGATCCACCTACGCAGCGGAACGTAGCCGACGGAGGTGCCGTAGGCCGTGACCCCGGCTGGGTCGGCGTCGAAGGCGCGGACGGCGGCGGCCTTGAGCCCCTCGACATCGACGATGTCCAGCGAGGGAGCCCCACGGGCGAAGGAGATCAGCTGCTCGGCGGTCATGGATGTTGAGCGTACGGGCGGCAGCGGGGGACGCGCGGACGGCACGGCGATGTCCGCATCCTGAGCCACCGGGTCGGGTGACCCGACTCCACCGGTCGGCGTCAGATCAGACCGGAAGGGTGAGCGAGTCGTGGTGCGCTGCCCGGGAAAGGCCCTCCAGGTGCACGCCGAGCGCGTCGAGGAGCTGGCTCCAGTCGAAGTAGGACCGCCAGGCGACGATCCGGCCCCGGCGGGCCCGAACCACGTCGGCCACCTCCCAGCTCACCGTGCGGCCGGTGGGCGCGACGGTGCCGAACGGCGAGTGCAGCGTGCCGGCGTCGGTGCCGGTCAGGCGCAGCTCCACGGCCGCGCCACCGGCCGTGCGCACCGCACCCAGCGGGTCGACCCGCAGGTCCGGGAAGGCGCCGGTCCAGGTCCGTAGCAGCGCGGGCAGCTCGATCGGGCGGACCGTGACGCCCGGCATGGCGTAGAACGCCTCCGGGGCGTAGAGATCCGGCAGCCGGGCCACATCCCGACGCAGGAGCATGGCGTACTGCTGCTCGACCAAGCGCTCCGCGTCGCGCATCGGACCCTCCCCCACGGGCCACGGCGTCTCCTCGCCCGCAGGGAATCCCTACCCGTCGATCCGGCCGGCACACCTGCCCGGCGGAATCCCGGCGCCCCCGGTCAGGTCGCGGCGACCACCTGGCTCTCCGCCCAGACCCGCATGATGTCCCGGACCGAGATCACCCCGGCCACCTCACGGCCGTCCAGCACCACCAGGTGCCGGAACCCGCCCCGGGCCATCGCGGCGGCCGCCTCGGCCACCGTCCAGTCCGGGCCCGCGTAGACCACGTCCCAGGTCAGGTGAGCCCCGGTGCGTTCCACGTCGCAGTCCAGGCCGGCGCCGATGGCCTTCAACACGTCGCGTTCGGTCATGATCCCGATCCCCTCGGAGTCCGGGTCGATCACGACCGCCGACCCGACACCGCGGGCCGACATCATCCGGGCCGCCTGGCGGAGCGTGTGCTCCGGACCGACGACGAGGACCTGGCTGGACATCGCTTCCCGTACCTGCATCACGCATCACCCCTTTGGGACGGTGGCATCCGGTACCGACATGGTGGTCCGTGAATGTTCTCTGGACAAGACCGGGCATCGCCGTTGCACCGGCACGCTCGCTACTGTCGGACGGTGTCCACCGAGCCCCTGCGCTGCGCCGGCGCGCTGATCGTCGACCACGACGGCCGCATCTTCTTTCAGCGCCGCTCGCCGCACCGACGCCTCTTTCCCAACTGCTGGGACATCGTCGGCGGCCACCTGGAGCCGGGCGAGGAGGTCGACGAGGCACTCCGTCGGGAGATCACCGAGGAGACCGGCTGGACCCTCTCGCACGTCCTCGGTCAGGTCGGCGAGTACCACTACGTCGGCGACGACGGCCTCGCCCGGATCGAGCACGACTTCCTGGTCCGGGTGGACGGCGACCTGGACCACCCGACGCTGGAGGCCGGCAAGCACACCGAGTACCGCTGGCTGGCCGACCACGAGGTGACCGTGCTGGACGAGCACCGCGACGTCAACGACGGGCTGATCCGGCGGATCGCGGAGGAGGGCTTCGCCGTCCTGCGGTCGATCGGTCTGTGAACACCGTCGAGCTGGCGCCGCACCGGTTCGCCGGTCTGCTCGCCCCGGCCGTGGACCGGGCCTTCATCGCCGGCATGCTGGCCGGCCGGAACGGCGGTGGCGCCGAGCTGAGCCAGCGGTACGGCGGGCCGGCCGCCACCGGCTTCCTGGTGGAACTGCGCACCCGGCTGGCCGCACCCGGCGGCATGGTGGACGGGCCGGGGTTCGCGGCGATCACCCGGTACCGCGACCCGGTGGTCTGCCACCGGAGCGTGGACAAGCACGTGGCGCACGGCATGATCCACCGCCGCCCGGACGGCGGGCTCTCCGCCACCGACCGTGGTGCCGCCTTCCTCACCGAGCTGTACCAGGTGCACGCCGAGGTCACCGAGGAGCTGTGGACCGGGCAGGACGAGCGGGTGGCGCGGCTGGTGGCGGCGCTCGGCCGGTTGCTGGCGTACGCCCTGGTGCTGGCCGACGAGGAGGGGGACCGCGACGGTTCGGCATTCGCCGCGATGGCGCCCCCGTACGAACCGGACGGCACCCCGCCGGGCGTGCTGCTGCTCAACCGGCTCAGCACGATGCGCTACCACCGGGCCGACGCTCACGCCGACGCCTGGACCGCCGCCGGGCACACCGCCTCCAGCGTCGCCACCCTCCCGGCCGGCCCGGAGCGGCTCGCCATCGAGCTGGAGACCGACCGCCGGGCGGCCGGCCCGTACGCCGTGCTCAGCGCGGAGGAGCGGTTGACCATGCTCGCCGACCTGGCGGCGCTGCCGGGCTGACCCGGTTGGCCGGAGCGGCCCGTCCGCCCGGGGCTATCCTCCACCGGTGACGGGGAGCAGGACGAGGAAGGATGTCGGGATGATCGGGATGGTGCTCGCGGCCGGGGCAGGGCGCCGGCTGCGCCCGTACACCGACACTCTGCCCAAGGCGTTGGTGCCGGTGGACGGGGAGACCACGATCCTGGACATCGCGCTGGGCAACCTGGCCGAGGTCGAGCTCACCGAGGTCGTGATCGTGGTCGGCTACGCGGCGGACGCGGTCCGCGAGCGGCAGGCCGACCTGGAGAAGCGGTACGGGGTCACGCTCACCCTGGTGCACAACGACAAGGCCGAGGAGTGGAACAACGCCTACTCGCTCTGGCTGGCCCGCGAGTACTTCGCGCGCGGGGTGCTGCTGGTCAACGGGGACACCGTGCACCCGGTGAGCGTGGAGAAGACCCTGCTCGCCGAGCGTGGGCCGGGCATCCTGCTCGCCGTGGACACGCTCAAGCCGCTGGCCGAGGAGGAGATGAAGACCACCTTCGACGCCGCCGGCCAGCTCACCCGGATCACCAAGGTGATGGACCCGGGCGAGGCGTACGGGGAGTACATCGGCGCCACGCTGATCGAGCCGCAGGTCGCCGACGCGCTCGCCGACGCGCTGGAGGCCACCTGGCGGCGCGACCCGAACCTCTACTACGAGGACGGCTACCAGGAGTTCGCCGACCGGGGCGGCGAGGTGCGGGCGGCGCCGATCGGCGACGTGCCCTGGGTCGAGGTCGACAACCACGCCGACCTGGCCCGCGCGCGGGAGATCGCGTGCCGCTACTAGCCCGTAGCGTGCTGACTCCGCTCCACATCGACGTGCGGCGGGGCGCGGTGGCCGACCTCGGCGCGATCCTGGCGGACGGGCGAATCTCCGCCGGCGGCGACGTCGCGGTGGTCGTCGGGCCGGGCCAGGGTGCCCAGATCGCCGAGCTGATCCGACCGTCACTGCGGTCGGCCGACGTGTTCACCGTCGCCGGGGCGACTCTGGACGCCGCCGACGACCTGGGCGGCAAGCTGCGCGCCCGCTCGTACGACGCCGTGGTTGGCATCGGCGGTGGCAAGACCATAGACGTGGCGAAGTACGCGGCCACTCGGCGGGGCCTGCCGATGGTCTCGGTGGCCACCAGCCTGGCCAACGATGGCATCGCCTCCCCGGTGGCGAGCCTGATCACCGATGGAATCAAGGGTTCCTATGGGGTGCACATCCCGATCGCGGTGATCGTCGACCTGGACTTCGTGGACAGCGGTCCTGACCGGCACAACCGAGCCGGCATCGGCGATGTCATCAGCAACATCAGTGCTTTGGCGGACTGGGAACTCGCCCGCCGGGTACGCGGCGAGCCAGTCGACGGGCTGGCTGCGTCACTGGCCCGGGCGGGCGCGGAAGCGGTGCTGAACCACCCGGGCGACATGACCGATGACGCGTTCGTCACCGTGCTGGCCGAGGCGCTGATCTCCAGCGGCCTCGCCATGGCGGTCTGCGGCACCAGCCGCCCGTCCAGCGGCGGCTGCCACGAGATCATGCACGCGGTGGACGCGCTCTTCCCCGGCACCGCCTCGCATGGCGAGCTGGCCGGGCTGGGCGCGCTCTTCTGCACCTGGCTGCGCGGGGACCTGCGCCGCTTCGGGGAGATGTCGGCTTGTCTGTCCCGGCACGGGCTGCCCCGGCTTCCCGCCGAGGTGGGGCTGACCGACGACCAGTTCGTCGAGGCGGTGCAGTTCGCGCCGCGCACCCGTCCGGACCGGTACACGATCCTCGAGCACCTGGCGTTGTCGCCTACCGAGACGCGGGAGCGGCTGGCAGACTACGCCGGTGCAATCCGCGACCAGCTTGGCTGACCCCCGTCCCACCATCGCCGACTTCCACCGGGTGAACCGGGGCGGCGGCCTGTTCAGCGAGTCGATCAGCCAGTGGCTGGGCGCCGCCTTCGCGCTGGTCGCCCAGCGGCTGGGGCTGCGCCCGACCGCGCTGACCATCACCAACCTGGTGCTCGGGTTGGCCACCTCGGTCACCGTGGTGGCGCTCGCTGGCCCGGTCGCGGCCGGTGACGTGCCGGCCTGGGTGGTCGGCGTGCTCGCCCTGCTGGGCTGGCAGGTGGCGTACTCCCTGGACTGCGCGGACGGGCAACTGGCCCGGGTGACCGGCCAGGGCAGCGCGGCCGGCGCCCGGGTCGACGTGCTCTGCGACGTGGCCGCGCAGATCGCCCTGGTGGCGGCGCTGGCCGCCACGGCGGTGGCGCAGGAGCCGTCGACCCCGACCTGGCTGGTGGCGACCTTCGCCGGCACCTGGATGGTCAACCTGGTCACCTCGGTGATGCAGGCCGGCCCGAACGCGGCCAGCATGGTGACCTCGACCTCGCTGCCGGTCCGCCTGGCGAAGCTTGTCCGCGACTACGGCGCCGTGATCTTCGTGGCCGCCCTGGTGCTGGCCGTGGCCCCGGCGCTGGTCCTCTGGGTGATCGTCGCGTTCACCATCGTCAACGGCGGCTTCCTGCTCGCCAGCATCGCCTTCTCCGCCCGCGCCTCTGTCCGCTGACGCCCGCGCCCCGCGCACCCGCTCCGTGCCCGCGCGCCTCAAGATCCGAACAACTTCCCTAATGTAGGGGCCTCCGCCACGCGCGAGGCCCCTACATCCCTGATGTTGTGCAGATCTTGCCGGGCGGCGGGCGGCGGGCGGGGCGGCAGGTCAGGCGCGGTTGGTGGTGCGGGCCATGCCGGCGTAGATGTCGATGAGCTGCTTGGTGACCACGTCGGGGTGAAAGGTCCGCTCGTAGCGGGCGCGGGCGGCCGGGGCCAGCCCGGCGGCATTGGCCCGGGCCACCGGCAGGGCCGCGGCCAGTGCGGCCGGCTCCGGGGCAACCACCCAGCCGGCCTCGCCCACCTCGATCCCGGTCGGCATCGGCGACCCGCCGCCGGCGACGGCGGAGGCGACCTCGGCCGGCCCGGTGCCGGCGGGCTCGTGCGGAGCATCCGCCCCGACCAGGTACGGGATGCCACCCAACGCGGTGCCGAGCACCGGCCGGCCGCTGGCCATCGCCTCGATGATCACGGTCGGCAGCACGTCGTGCCACATCGCGGCTGCGATCACCACGGCGCTCGCCTCGACCGCCGCCCGCACTCCGGCCCGGTCGAGCTGACCGAGGTAGATCACGTCGGGCCGCTCGGCGGCGGCGGCCTCCACCAGCGGGCGCAACTCCCCGTCCCCGGCCATGCGCAGCGTGCCCAGTGCACCCACCGGATGCCGGCGCCAGGCGTCCAGCAGCAAGTCGACGCCCTTCTCCGGGCTCAGCCGGGCCATGAACAGGAAGCCGTCACCGAGCGGTGCCGGTCGACCCGGGTCCGGCACGGCGTTCGGCTTCACCACGATCCGTTCGTCCGGAATGCCGTAATCGCGCAGGTGGTCGGCGATCGCCGTGGTCAGCGCGATGTACCGGTCCACCGACCGCCACGTGCCCCGGTGCACGGCCAGGGTGGTCGCCATCAGCGCACTCTGCGCCGCCGAGTCGCGGTAGCAGCGGTGCTTGATGGCCGGCACCCCCAGCACTCGGCCCTTGCAGTCCTGACAGATCACGCCGTCGCGGAAGTAGATCCCCGAGGAGCAGACCTGCCGGTAGTTGTGCACCGTCTGCACCACCGGCACGCCGTGCCGGTGCGCGGTCCGCACCACCCAGGGCGAGAGCAGCGGGTACGGGTTGTGCAGGTGCAGCGCGTCCGGCCGGTGCTCGGTGAGCAGCCGGCTCAGGTCGTGCTGGGCCCGGGGGGCCCAGATGGGCGAGATCGGCAGGAGCGCCTTCGCCACCTTCGACATCGACGGGATCTCGTCCGAGCTGCGGATGAACGGCAGCACCTCGACGCCAGCGGCGGTGAGCTGAGCGATCTCCGAGTCGACGATCGTGTTCTCGCCGGAGGGCTGGGCTTCCCGGTACCGGTTGTGTGCCACCACGATTCTCACGGGAAAGAAGGCTACCGTTGGCTGGTGCCCGAACTACCGGAGGTTGAGGCGCTCGCAGGTTACCTGCGGCAGCGCGCGGTGGGGCGGCGTGTCGACCGGCTCGAGGTCGCCGCGATCAGCGCCCTGAAGACGTACGACCCGGCACCGACCGCGGTGGCCGGTCGGGCGGTGGTCGACGCCCGCCGGCACGGCAAGTTCCTCGACGTGCTCGTCGACGGCGACCTGCATCTGGTGGTCCACCTGGCCCGGGCGGGTTGGCTGCACTACCGGGAGGCGTTTCCGGCCACCACCCCGCTGCGCCCCGGCAAGGGCCCGATCGCGCTGCGGGTCCGCCTCGACGACGGCTCCGGGTTCGACCTCACCGAGGCCGGCACGCAGAAGAAGCTGGCCGCGTACCTGGTCACCGACCCGTCGGCGGTGCCCGGCGTGGCCAAACTGGGCCCGGACGCGCTCGCCGCGGACCTGCCCACCTTCACCGAACGGCTGCGCAGCCGGCGCGGGCAGGTCAAGGGGGTGCTGACCGATCAGGCGGTGCTGTCCGGCGTGGGCAACGCGTACTCCGACGAGATCCTGCACGCGGCGAAGCTGTCCCCGTTCGCCATCACCGACCGGCTCACCGACGACCAGCTGGCCACCCTGCACGCGGCCACCCGGCAGGTGCTCGGCGACGCCGTCCAGCGGTCCCTCGGGCAGCGGGCGGCGGAGCTGAAGGGCGAGAAACGCTCCGGGTTGAAGGTGCACGCCCGCACCGGCCTGCCCTGCCCGGTGTGCGGTGACACGGTGCGGGAGGTGTCGTTCGCCGACTCCAGCCTCCAGTACTGCCCGACGTGCCAGACCGGCGGCAAGCCGCTCGCTGACCGACGGTTGTCACGCCTCGTACGGTGAGTAATCCCACTCGGCGACTACGGAGTGGAATCGACCCGAGTGAGCAGAAGCTCCGGTCCATGGTTCCCGCCACACGTGCATCCATCGGTATAGTGGCCCGGTCCCCGGCTTCTGAAATGGTGCGGAGCCGGCCAGATCCCGCCGGCACCATCGGTCGCCAATCCTTTCCGGGGCCGCGACCGGTCGGAGCCCACGTGGGAGACTGGGACGGTGGGCGACCCGGGCCCTCACTGCGAGTGAGCGGCACGTGTCATGCGGGAGGACATGGGTGAGGTGACGGCAAGCCTCCAGCGCCCGGTATCCAACGAAGGCCGGAGCAGACTCGTGCGGCACGTCGACAGCTTCGAAATCCAGCCGCCGACGCCGCCGTCGCACAACGGCGTCCCCCGGTCGGCATGGGCCAGGGCGCGACGCCGTGTCTCCCGCTGGCACCGTCCCTACACGGCGATCCTGCTCGTGCTCGATTTCGGAGCGGCGGCGTTCGCCAGCTGGATCGCGATCCAGCTGTTCGACCAGGCGGCCTCCGGTTTCTCCGGCACCAAGCAGGACCCGACCTGGTTCCACACCGTCTCCTTCCTGCTGCTCCCGCTCGGCTGGGTGGTCATCCTCTGGAGCAACCGGGCCTATGACCGGCGATACCTGGGGCTCGGCCCGGACGAGTTCAAGCGGGTGATCCGGGCGTCGGTGACGGTTGCCGCGAGCGTCTCCTTCCTCGCCTTCGCCACGGTGACCCAGCTCTCCCGGTACACCGTCGGCACGGCCCTGGTCGGTGCCACGGTGCTGATCCTCTGGGGCCGTTTCGTGGCCCGCTGGGCGCTGCACTACATCCGCCGGCGGGCCGGCCAGGCCGCGCACCGGATGGTGCTGGTCGGCACCCTGCCGGAGTGCCTGGAGGTCTACGCGGCGGTCACCCGCAGCCCGAACGCCGGGCTGGTGCCGGTCGCCATCCACATCACCGACGGGTACGCCGCGGCACGGGGGATGCCGACCCCGGTGCCGGTGCACGCCGGCCGGGACGTGCTGGCCCTGGTCCGGGAGGTCGGCGGCGACACCATCGCGGTCTGCGGGTCGGCCAGCGCCGAGCCGGGCGAGCTGCGCCGGCTGGCCTGGCAGTTGGAAGGCTCCGGCGTCGACCTGGTGGTCGCCCCGCAGCTGACCGACATCGCCGGCCCCCGGGTGCACATCCGGCCGATCGAGGGTCTGCCGCTGCTGCACGTCGAGGAGCCAACCCTCTCCGGGCCGGCGCTGCTGGCCAAGAATCTGATGGACCGGGTCGCCGCCGGCCTCGGTCTGCTGCTGCTGATCCCGCTCTTCCTCTCCATCGCCGTGGCGATCCGGATCTCCGATCCCGGGCCGGTCTTCTTCCGCCAGCCCCGGGTGGGGCACGAGGGGCGCACGTTCCGGGTGTGGAAGTTCCGGACCATGTACGTCGACGCCGAGGATCGACTGGCCAGCCTGGTCGACCGGAACGAGACCGACGGCATGCTGTTCAAGATGAAGGAGGACCCGCGGGTCTTCCCGGTGGGCCGCTTCCTGCGGGCCTCCTCGCTGGACGAGCTGCCGCAGCTGATCAACGTGCTCTGGGGTGAGATGTCGCTGGTCGGGCCCCGCCCGTTGCCGGCCGACGACGGCGACTTCCTGGGCGACGTACGCCGCCGGCTGCTGGTCCGCCCCGGCATGACCGGCCTGTGGCAGGTCTCCGGCCGCTCCGACCTGTCCTGGGACGAGTCCGTCCGACTCGACCTCTACTACGTCGACAACTGGTCGCTGGCGTACGACCTGAGCATCCTGTGGCGCACCATCGGCGTGGTGCTCGCCCGCAAGGGCGCGTACTAAGGGGTTGGCTCGCCGGCCCGGAGGGGCCAGGATCGCTGCGTGGGTGGCAACCTTTCCGCCGTCGTCGGCGTCGTCTCACTGGTCACCGCGCTGACCGCGGCCCTGTTGGCGGTGCTGCGGCTGCGTGCCCGCCGGGGCATCGCCACCGCCACCCAGCGGGCCACCTACGAGGTGCTGCACACCGCCGGGCTGGCCGCCGAACCGCTGCGGGCGGGGCTGAGCGCGGCGGGCGCGGCGAAGGCCGTACGCCATCTGCGGGCCCTGGTCGGTGCGGTCGGGCTGGCGCTCACCGACGCCGACGAGGTGCTCGCCCTCGACGGACGCGGCGCGCACCACGGCGAGCAGCTGCTCGCGTCGGCCCGCCGGACGATGGAGACCGGGCGCTCGACGGTGCTCGGTGAATCCGAGCTGCACTGCGACCGGGTCGACTGCCCGATCCGGGGTGCGGTGGTCGCGCCGCTGCAGGGCGCGGACGGCCGGGTGGTCGGCGCGCTGGTGGCGATCGCCGACAGCCCCCCGGCACCCGGGCTGGTGCAGGCCACCCTGGAGACCGCGCACTGGGCCGGCAACCAGCTCGCCCTGGCGGAGCTGGACTCGTCGCGGGAGCGGCTCGCGCGAGCCGAGATCCGGGCGCTGCGGGCGCAGATCAGCCCACACTTCATCTACAACGCGCTGACCGCGATCGGCTCGTTCGTGCGCACCGATCCGGAGCGGGCCCGCGAGCTGATCCTGGAGTTCGCGGAGTTCACCCGGTACTCGTTCCGGGCGCACGGGGAGTTCACCACGCTGGCCGAGGAGCTGCGGTCGATCGACCGCTACCTGACCATCGAGCGGGCCCGGTTCGGCGACCGGTTGCAGGTGCGGTTGCAGATCGCGCCGGAGGTGCTGCCGGTGACGCTGCCGTTCCTCTGCCTGCAGCCGCTGGTGGAGAACGCGGTCCGGCACGGGTTGTCCCGCAAGCCGGGCACAGGCATGGTGAGCATCGAGGCCCGGGACGCGGGCGCCGAATGCCACATCACCGTGGAGGACGACGGGGTGGGAATGGATCCGACCACGCTGACCGCGGGCATCGCCGAGCTGGCCCGCAGCACCGGCGACCCGGGCGACGACACGGGCCAGCACGTCGGCCTCTCCAACGTCGACGAGCGGCTCCGGTCCGTCTTCGGGGACCGGTTCGGCCTGGTCGTCGAGACCGGGCTCGGCTCGGGCACCAGGGTGAGCATGCGGGTGCCGAAGTTCCACCCCGGCGTGCGGGCCGGATCGTGAGCGAGCGCAGGGTACGAACCCACGAGGCACCGGCGTGAACGAGCGAACCAGCAGGCACAGCAGCGACGCGCTCGCGTCGCCGCGAAGCGGTGGCGTGAGCACATCCGGTTTTCTCCGGGTACTGGCGGTGGACGACGAGCCACCCGCGCTCGACGAGCTGGCGTACCACCTGCGGGCCGACCCCCGGGTGGCCCGCCTGCACACGGCGGGGGACGCCACCGAGGCGCTGCGGCTGCTCCGCGACGGTGACGTGGACGTGGTCTTCCTGGACATCCGGATGCCCGGCCTGGACGGCATGGAGCTGGCCCGGGTGCTGCGCCGGTTCGCCCGGCCACCGGCGATCGTCTTCGTCACCGCGTACGACGACGGCGCGGTGGACGCCTTCGACCTGGGGGCCACCGACTACGTGCGCAAACCGGTCCGCG
The DNA here is from genome assembly GCF_900143515.1 of Micromonospora cremea. Lineage (NCBI taxonomy): Bacteria > Bacillati > Actinomycetota > Actinomycetes > Micromonosporales > Micromonosporaceae > Micromonospora > Micromonospora cremea. Next base: position 2,010,407 of record NZ_FSQT01000002.1, read on the forward strand.
CCGAGCGGCTGGCCGAGTCGCTGCGCCGGGTGATCGGCTCGCGGGTGGTGCCGTCGCATCCGGCGGCGCTGGCCCGGGCCGAGGAGGACCCGACCATCCCGATCGAGTTGGCCGGCACCACCCGGATGCTGCCCCGGTCGGCGGTGCGCTGGGTGGAGGCCCAGGGCGACTACGCCCGGCTGCACACCGCGGAGGGGTCACACCTGGTGCGGGTCTCGCTGGCCACGCTCGCGGAGCGGTGGGCCGACGCCGGTTTCGTCCGGGTGCACCGGTCGTACCTGGTGCAGTTGAAGTTGATCGCGGAGCTGCGGTTGGTCAACTCCGGTTACGTGGTGGTGATCGACGGGACGGAGCTGCCGGTGAGCCGGCGGCACACCCGGGAGCTGAAGGACAAGCTGGTCCGTGCGGCGAAGCAGGACTGGAACCGGTGACCCCGGCTCCAGCCCCTCTCACCTTCGTCGGCTCCTCCCCCGCCTCGGCGGTCGTCAGGCCTTGACCTGGTCGGCGATGGCCAGGGCGATCGCCTTCAGCTGCTCCATGGACAGCGGAGCCTGCGGCTGCGCGGGAACCGCCGACTCGTCGACCCCGACCATGTTGAGCACGCCCGCCTGGAGCGCCCGGTTGCCGGGCAACTGGATCGCGATGAGGTGCTGCACGCTCTTCTGCCGCTTACCGGTCAGCGTCTCGATCTTCATCCGCGCGCCGCTCGGGGTCGTGCCCGCCTCGCACACCCTGCGGTAACGGCTGTCCTCCTGGATGCCCTGCGGCAGCTGGCACGGCCAGTGGAACCCGGCCGGTCCGGCGGACGCGTCGCGGTGCACGTCCGGGGTGATCGACACACTCAGGGAACCCTTGCGCCCCTGGTAGGAGATGCCGGAGGAGCTACCGACGAAGTCCGCGGTGCCCCGGTGGGTGAACTGTGGCGGCTGCCCGTCCGGCTTGCGAGGCTCGTCAAGGTAGTCCGGCATCCAGGTCCACGTCGCGCCGGGCGCTACCTTCCGGAGCGCCCGGTCCAGCTCCTGACTGAGGCGCTTGGCGGTGGCGTCGGCCGTCTCATCGGTGTCGAAGACCAGACGGAACCGGGTGTCCGTGGCGGGCGAGGAGGCAACGGCCTGCGGCGTGCCCGGCGCGGCACCGGGCTCCTGATCGCGTACGGCGACGCTGACGCCGCCGGCCACCGCCAGGGCCAGCACGGCGGCCAACGAGCCGCCGAGCCGCCGGGCGGCCCTGGCCCGCCGTTCCCGCCGGACGATGCCCTGGACATCGACCCGGGGCGGCGGGGGCGTACCGATCAACTCGTCGAACAGTTGGTGACTCATCTGGTGCCTCCCCGTTCAGTACTGACCGTTGACGGCGGTGCGCAGGTTCGCCAACCCGCGTGCGGACTGGCTCTTGACGGTGCCGGCGGAGATGCCGAGCATCCGGGCGGTCTCCTCGACCGAGTAGTCGAGGTAGAAGCGCAGGACGAGCACCGTCCGTTGCTTCGGGGCGAGCGAGCGCAGCAGTGCGGCGAGTCCGTCGCGATCGGTCACCGTCTCTGGCACGGCGCCGGCCACGTCCGGCACCACGGCCCACGACTGCTCCCGTTTGCTCCAGGGCCGACGCTGCTCGTCCAGCCAGGAGCGGGTCAGGACCCGCTGCGCGTACGCGTCGCGGTTCTCCGCCCGACGCACCGTGCGCCAGCTCCGGTAGAGCTTCGTCACCGTGACCGAGACGACGTCGTCGGCGGCGTGCCAGTCCTGACAGAGCAGGAACGCGCTCCGTCGCCAGCGGTCCATGCGGTCCGCGACGAAGTCGTGGAAGTCGTCCTCGTCGGCCCGCCTCACCGCGGTCTCTCCTGTCTGTTGACCATCACGGTCGTACGACGGTGCGGTCGCCCACGAGGGTTGCATCACGCAGCGGGAATAACCTGACCTTGTCGTACGTCGTACGGTACTCGGACGAACGACGAATGGAGCCCGCCCGTGTTCGACGCCGCCACCGAATTCGACCGCCAGCTCGACCGCCTGGTGGAGCTGGGATACCCGGCGCTCGCCGACCTGCCCGAGGGCGCCTTCCGCGACCTGGTCGCCCCGCTCCGCGCGGCGGCGATCGCGGGCTCGGCCGGGCTGCCCGCACCGACCGAGAGCCGGGTGCCGTTCCTGCTGGTCATCACCCGCGACCTGGCACCGGTCGAGCAGCGGCTGGCACTCACCACGCTGGCCGGCAAGCGCAAGCCCGGCTTCCTCGACCGGCACTACGGCGAGGACGACCTGCCGACGTTCGACCCGATCAAGGAACTGGAGGTGCCGGCGGGTCCGGCGTACCTGCTCTTCGACGTGGACCGCGGCGAGGAGACGCTGAACCTGGCCCCCGCGTCGGCGATGGAGGTGATCATCGGCCAGGACCGGCTGCCGCTCACCATCGACGAGGGGCTCGCCTTCATCACCCTGTATCCAGCGGCGCTGGCGAAGAACAAGTGCTTCTCGCTGGTCGGCTCGCGCTGCGGCGACAAGCGGGTGCCGGCGATCTGGATCAGCCAGGGCGCGCCGAAACTGGGCTGGTGCTGGTACGGCAACCCGCACACCTGGCTCGGCTCCGCCTCTGCCCGCCCGGAACGCGTCGGGCTGAAGTGAGGATGACGCCGGTGCGGGCTCTCCGGCGAGGCCCGCACCGGTGATGCCCACCGGGTTATCCACAGGGGTGACCTGTTCTCCACAGGTTGTTCACAACGCCACCCACTGATCTCCACGCCGGCTCCCTACAGTCAGGGCCCATGACGGAACGCCGGGTACTGGTGGTCGAGGACGAACGGACCATCGCCGAGTCGGTCGCCGCCCGACTCCGCGCCGAGGGATTCGCGGTGGAGATCGCTGCGGATGGCCCCAGCGCGGTCGAGCAGTTCCGGACCGGACAGCCGGATCTCGTCGTCCTCGACGTGATGCTGCCCGGCTTCGACGGCCTGGAGGTGTGCCGGCGGATCCAGGCCGTCCGGCCGGTGCCGGTGCTGATGCTCACCGCTCGGGACGACGAGACCGACCTGCTCGTGGGGCTCGCGGTCGGCGCGGACGACTACCTCACCAAACCGTTCTCGATGCGGGAGCTGGCCGCCCGGGTGCACGTCCTGCTGCGCCGGGTGGAGCGGGCGGCGGCCACCCCCGCTCCGCCCGCCATCCGCCTCGGCGACATCGAGATCAACGAGGCCGAGCGGCGGGTCCGCCGGGCCGGTGCGGACGTGCACCTCACGCCGACCGAGTTCGACCTGCTGGTCCACCTCGCCGGACGGCCCCGGGCGGTGCTCCCTCGGGAACGGCTGCTCGCCGACGTCTGGGGGTGGGCCGAGGGGAGCGGCACCCGCACCGTGGACAGCCACGTCAAGGCCCTGCGCCGGAAGCTGGGCGCCGACCTCATCCGCACCGTGCACGGTGTCGGCTACGCCCTGGAAGTGCCGTCATGACCGCCACCCTGCTCACCCGCCTGGACCGGGTGCTGGAGCTGCTGCCCCGCCCGCTGGACCCGGTGCGCTCCATCAAGCTGAAACTGGGCGTGCTGCTGGTCGCCTCCGGCGCGGCCGGGCTCGCCTACTTCTCGTACGGCATCGGCTGGCCACCACCGGTGACCTCCGCGACCGCCATCGCCGTGGCCCTGCTCACCTCGCAGGTGCTGGCCCACGGGATGACCTCGCCGCTGCGGGAGATGACGGCGGCCGCCGGGGCGATGGCCCGCGGCGACTACACCCGCCGGGTACGCGCCACGTCGCGGGACGAGGTCGGCGAGCTGGCCCAGGCGTTCAACAAGATGGCCGAGGACCTGCACGCCGCGGACCAGCGCCGACGCGAGCTGATCGCCAACGTCTCGCACGAGTTGCGCACGCCGATCACCGCGTTGCAGGGGGTGCTGGAGAACATGGTGGACGGGGTGGCCGCTCCCGAACCCGCGGCACTGCGCTCGGCGCTGGCCCAGACCGAGCGGCTCGGGCACCTCGTCGCCGACCTGCTCGACCTGTCCCGACTCGACGCCGGGGTGGTCCCGCTACGGCGGGTCCGTATGGACGTGGGGGACTTCCTCGACGAGGCGGTCGAGCACGCCACCGCGAGTGCGACCGGCGCGGGGCTGGACGTGCGCTTCCAGCTCCGCGAGCTGGCCGTGCCCCTGACCGTCCATGCCGACCCGTGGCGGCTGCACCAGGTGTTCGCGAATCTGCTGGACAACGCGGCGCGGCACAGCCCGCCCGGCGGCACGGTCCGGTTGAGCGCCGAGGAACACGCCGGCCAGCTCCGCTTCGAGGTGAGCGACGAGGGTCAGGGGATCCCCTCGGCGGAGCGCTCCCGGGTGTTCGAGCGGTTCACCCGCGGCGATCGGTCGGCCGGCGGCGGGACCGGACTGGGCCTGGCCATCGCCCGGTGGGTCGTCGAACTGCACGGCGGCCGGATCGGTGTCCTCGATCCGGCCGGACCGGCTCGGGGTGGCCACCCCGGCTGCCGCATCCAGGTCACCATCCCGATCGACGGGTCACCCCGAGAAGAGGCCGCATGACCAGCCCTGCCAGTACCCCCGTCCCGGCCGCCGGCCCGCAACCCACCGCTCCCGGACGGCCCGGCCAGCCCTGGTTCGGCCCCGGCCCGGCGCTCCCGCCGGTGGGCGGTCGATCCCAACCCTGGCCCCCGGCGCCGGCCAGGCCCCGGCCACCCTCGCTGCTCGAACGCCGCTGGCCCGGACCGCTCGGCGCCGCCCGCCCGGTGGTGCTGGCCGCGTTGGCGGCGGCGGCGGTCGTCGGCGCCTCGACGCTGCCGGTGGTTCGTCCGGGCGTCGGCTGGCTGGTGGCCGCGCTGGCCGCCACGGCCGCCCTCGTCACGGCCACCGTCGTTCGACCCGGCCCACCGCCGCCAGCGGCGGATGTTCCCGACCGAACCGCCTCCGCACCGGGCGGCCCGGCGACGTGGGCCATGAGCGCCGCGTCCGGCGTCGGCCCCGCGCCGGCCGCCGTGGCGGCGACGCCGACGACCGCCACGGCGCCGACGACCGCCGCGCCGGCCACGACCGCCGCTCCGCCTACGACGGCCCCGCCGCCAGCAGCCCCCGCGTCGTCCACGCCGACCGTCAGCCCCGGCCCGGCCACGAACTCCGGCCCGGCCACGACCGTCGCACCGCCCACGACCCCGATGACCAGCGCGGCCCCCACGACCAAGGCGATGCCCGCGACCAGCGCGACCCCCACGACCAGCGCGATGCCCGCGACCAGGGTGACCGCCGCGCCGGCCACCGCCCGTCCCGGTGCCACGGGGGCACCGGGGCGGGTGGCGAGGGCCGTCTGGGCCGCCGCGACCGTCGCGCTGGTCGCGGTCGGCTCGGTCCGGGCCGCCGGCTGGCTCTTCGCGCTCTGCCTGCTCGCCGCCGCGGTCACCGCGACGCTCGCGGTGACCGGCGGGCGAAGCCCGTTCGGGATGCTGGTGGCCGCGACGCTGCCGCCGGCCGCGACGGTACGGGCGCTCCCCTGGGCGGTACGCGGATTGCGCGGCACCCACCCGGCCGGTCCCGGGGTCGGGCGGATCCTGAGCAGCCTCGCCGTCTCGGCCGGGCTGCTGACGCTGTTCGGTCTGCTCTTCTCCTCGGCCGACGCGGTCTTCGCCGACCTGGTCGCGGGCCTGCTGCCCGACATCTCGGCGGGCGGTGTGATCGGCTGGCTCGCACGCCTGCTGCTGATCGGCGGGGGTCTGCTCGGCGGCGCGTACCTGGTCACCCGCCCGCCCAACCTGGACGGCCTGCGACCCGCGCCGACCCGACCGGCGCACCGGCTGGAGTGGGCCCTGCCGCTGGCGCTGCTCGACGCCCTGTTCGCCGCCTTCGTGCTGGTCCAGTTGACGGTGTTCTTCGGCGGCGCGGGGCACGTGCTCCGGACAGCCGGGCTCACCTACGCCCAGTACGCCCGTGGCGGCTTCTGGCAACTGCTCGCCGTCACCGCGCTCACCCTGCTTGTCATCGCGATCGCCGCCCGCCGGGCACCCAAGGCGACCCGGGTCGACCGGCTGCTGGTCCGCGCACTACTCGGCACACTCACCGTGCTCAGCCTGATCGTCGTCGCCTCCGCGCTCTACCGGATGCAGGTCTACGCCGACGCGTACGGCGCCACCCGACTGAGGCTCGTCGTGGCGACCGTCGAACTCTGGCTCGGGCTGCTCTTCGTCCTGGTCGGGGTGGCCGTGGCGCGTCTGCGGGCCGACTGGTTGCCCCGGCTGGTGATCGGCACGGCGGTGCTAGCGCTGCTCGGGTTGGCCCTGGTCAACCCGGATCGGCTGATCGCCGACCGGAACGTCGACCGGTATCTGGAGACCGGCCGGTTGGACGTCGGCTACCTCTCCCGGCTCTCCGCCGACGCGGTACCGGCACTGGATCGGCTGCCCGAGCCGCTGCGGGCGTGTGCGCTGCGGGAGATCGCCGACGAGCTGCCCCGGGACGGCCTCTGGGCGGCGAACCTGGGCCGGGAGCGGGCCCGGCGGGAACTGGACGCGACCCCGGCGGCCGGCGCCACGGACTGTCCCGGTCCGCTGCGCTGGTGAGCGCGACCGCTTGACATTCCGGCAGGGCGGGTGAGACTGCCGGGGTGGCCAAGCGACTCCCTGACGTGGGGCCCGGCGGTACGGCGCCGCCGCCCCGGCGGACCCGGATCGTGCTGGCCGACATCACCCGGCAGGACAGCCGCGCCGAGCGGACCCGCACCGAGCTTGCGCAGCAGACACAGGTCGGCGAGGCGCTGGTCCGCGGCCTGGTCCGGGCCCAGCTCGCGCTGGCGCTGCGGCTCTCACTCGTGGTGGCCATCGGGCTCGGCGGGCTGCCCTGGCTGTTCGCCATCGCGCCGTCGCTCGGCCGGACGACAGTCGCCGGCGTCAACCTGCCCTGGCTGCTGCTGGGTGTGGCGTCCTTCCCGTTCCTGATCGGGCTGGGCTGGGCGTACGTGCGACTGGCCGAGCGCAACGAGCAGGACTTCACCGACCTGGTGCAGCGGCCGGAGCGCTGAGGTGGGCAACGACTACGTGGTCCCGGCCATCGTCGCGGTCACCCTGGTCACCGTCGGGATCGGCTTCTACGGGCTGCGGCTGGCCCGGACCACCTCCGATTTCCTGGTCGCCTCCCGGGCGATCAGTCCGACCTGGAACGCCGCCGCCATCGGCGGGGAGTACCTGTCGGCGGCGAGCTTCCTCGGCATCGCCGGCCTGGTCCTCAAGTACGGCGTGGACGTGCTCTGGTATCCGGTCGGGTTCGCCGCCGGCTACCTGGCCCTGCTGCTCTTCGTGGCCGCGCCGCTGCGCCGCTCCGGCGCGTTCACCCTCCCCGACTTCTGTGAGCTGCGGTTGGGATCGCGCCGGCTGCGCATCCTGGCCACCGCCTTCGTGATCTTCATCGGGTGGCTCTACCTGGTGCCGCAACTCCAGGGCGCGGGGCTCACCCTGGCCACGGTGGCCGGCTCCCCGTACCCGCTCGGCGCCCTGCTGGTGGCGGCCGTGGTCACCGCGAACGTGGCGCTCGGCGGGATGCGGGCGATCACCTTCGTCCAGGCGTTCCAGTACTGGCTGAAACTGACCGCGCTCGCCGTACCGGCGATCTTTTTGGCGTTGCAGTGGCAGGCCGACGCCCGGCCGGCGGTGACCCCGCCCGACGGGCCGACGTTCCGGGCCGCGACCACCGTCGTGGTCGAGCACCGCGCGACCCTCACCCTGCCCGACGGCGCCGTCCGGGAGGTACGCCCCGGCGACGAGCTGACCTTCGCCGCGGGCGACCCGGTGCCGGAGGTGTCCGGGGTGGCCACCGACGCCGCGGACTGGCTGCTGCCCAGCGCCGCCGGCGACGACGACCGGGGCCTGTTCGCCACGTACTCGCTGATCCTGGCCACCTTCCTGGGCACCATGGGCCTGCCGCACGTGCTGGTCCGCTTCTACACCAATCCCGACGGCGCGGCGGCCCGCCGGACCACGCTGGTCGTGCTGGCCCTGGTCGGCGTCTTCTACCTGCTGCCCACCCTGTACGGGGTGCTCGGTCGGATCTACACCCCGCAGTTGCTGGTCAGTGGGCAGACCGACGCGGTGGTGGTGCTGCTGCCCGGCGCGGCCCTCGGCGACGGGCTGGTCGGGCGGCTGCTCGCCGCGCTGGTTTCGGCGGGCGCGTTCGCGGCATTCCTCTCCACCTCGTCCGGGCTGCTGACCAGCGTCGCCGGGGTGATCTCGACGGACGTGCTCGGCCGGGGCTCGGTGCGTGGCTTCCGGCTGGCCACGGTGATCGCCGGCGGCGTGCCGGCGGTGCTGGCGCTCAACGTCTCCGGGCTCGACGTGTCGCAGGTGGTCGGGCTCGCCTTCGCGGTCGCCGCGTCGAGCTTCTGCCCGCTGCTGGTGCTCGGCATCTGGTGGCGCGGGCTGACCGACCTGGGCGCTGCCGCCGGGGTGCTGGTCGGCGGTGGCGCCGCGATCGGCGCGGTGCTGGTCACCGTGGTCGGCCCGCCGCTGTCCGGTTGGCCGGCCACGCTCACCGCGCAGCCGGCCGCCTGGACGGTGCCCCTGGCCTTCACCGTGATGGTCGCGGTGTCGATGGCGACCCGCCGGCGGGCCCCCGCCGACGTCGCCGCCACCATGCTCCGCCTCCACACCCCCGAAGCCCTCCGCATGTAAGGAGGGGCACCTTACTAACGCCCGTGGTAGAGCAGGGTCCCCTGTCAACAACCCGCCGGTCAGCAGGCGTCCGTACCGGCGCAGAGCCGCTGCGCCACCGGGCGGGCGTACCGCCGAGCCTCCGCCGGGGTGGCGTCCATGTCGAGCATCACCTGTGCCACCAGGTCGCCCTGCCGTACGACGAGCCAGCGGCTCCGCTGGCCCTCGATGGTCGAGCCCACCAGCAGGGACTCGTCACCGGCGCCCAGCCCGTCGGCCAGGACCGACAGCGAGCTGCCCGCCCGATAGGGGGTGCAGCCGGTGAACAGCGCCCGCACCTGGTCCACCGCCGTGGGCGCACTGCCGCCCGAGTAGCGGGTGACCCGTTGGATCATGCTGTCGGTGGGCGAGTCGAACGACCGGGTCCGCTGGGCGATCCGCCTCACCGCCACCGACGACGGCACATCACGGCAGTAGATCGACACCGACTCCAGGCTCCAGTCGCCGTCGATGTCGCCCTCTGTCATCTTGAAGCCGACGGGCAGATCGGACAGCCGCAGCATGGCCTCAGCCGGGATCGCAGAATCGGTGGAACCGCTCGTCGGCCGGCCACTGGTCGTCGACGGGCTCGACGGCGGAGTGACGGGGGTGGTGCGGGTCGCCGGCGGCGGGGACGAGGTCGGGGACGGGGTCGGGGTGCCGGACGGCGGGGGTGTCGGGGTGGGTGATCCGGTGGCCGGCAGCACCGGTGTCGGCGCCGCATCCTGGCCACCGGCCAGCGCTACCGCACCGGTGGCCACCACGGCCACCGCCACCGCACCGGCGAGCATCGCCGCGACCCTCGTGTGACGGGTACGCCGCCGACCGCGCTCCCGCACCTGCTCGGTCGCGGCCCAGGTCAGGTGCTCGGTGTCGCGGTACAGGTTGCTGAAGAACTGATCAGGCATTGCTGACCTCCTCGGGGAGGGTGGTGCCGAGCAGGGGGGCCATGGCCTGGCGACCCCGGGCGAGCCGGGCCTTGACGGTGCCGACCGGTACACCGGTCTGCGTCGCGATGTCCGCGACCGAGAGGTCCGCCAGGTGGTACAGGACGATCGCCTCGCGCTGTTCGCGCGGCAGTCGACGTAACGCCCCGACCAGCGCGACGGTGTTCTCCGACGGTGGTCCCACCGCGGTGGCCGGGCCGTGCCGCCGATGGGCGGTGATCCCGTTGCGGATCTTCCGCCAGCGGTTCTGGAGAAGGCGGTGACTGACCACGCGCACCCACGCCTCCGGATCGTCGTACTCGCTGATGCGCTGCCAGCGCTGCCAGGCCCGCACGTATGCCTCCTGCGCGGCGTCCTGCGCCTCGTAGAGATCACCGCCGAGCGCATACAGCACGGTGACGACCCGGTGTCTTGTGGCTCGATAGAACTCCTCGAACCCCTCGTCTCTGTCCAACGTCCCCTCCCCGTTGTCGCTTCTGCCAATGTCACCCGCCAGCACGACGGCCGGTTGCATCGGTTTCGAATGGGCGGTTACCGCCAGCGGGACGTCCCGGACGTCCGTCCTGGGGATGACGGCGGGTCCGCCTGCCGCCGGAGCGCGGAAGTGGTGGCCGACGGATAACGTCGGCTCATGACTGGTGAGCAACCCGCGCTCGCGCTACGTGGCTTGGCGAAGCGGTTCGACGGCACGATTGCGGTGGCCGGCGTCGATCTGGACGTCCCCGCCGGCTCCTTCTACGGCCTGCTCGGCCCGAATGGCGCCGGCAAGACCACCACTCTGTCGATGGCGGTCGGGCTGTTGCGGCCCGATGCCGGTTCGGCCTGGGTGCTCGGGCACGACGTGTGGCGGGACCCGGTCGCGGCCAAGCGACTGCTCGGCGTGATGCCCGACGGGGTCCGGCTGTTCGACCGGCTGACCGGGGCGGAGCTGCTGGCGTACAACGGGTTGTTGCGCGGGGTGGATCCGGCGGTGGTCGACCAGCGGGCCGCGGAGCTGCTGGACGTGCTGGCGCTCGGCGACGCCGGCCGGACGCTGGTGGTGGACTACTCGGCGGGTATGAAGAAGAAGATCGGCCTGGCCTGCGCGCTGCTGCACGGCCCCCGGGTGCTGGTGCTGGACGAGCCGTTCGAGGCGGTCGACCCGGTCTCCGCCGCGCTGATCCGGGACATCCTGACCCGGTACGCGGCCGGCGGCGGCACGGTGGTCTTCTCCAGCCACGTGATGGAGGTCGTCGAGCGGCTCTGCTCGCACGTGGCGATTCTCGCCGGGGGCACCATCAAGCGGGTCGGCACGATCGAGGAGGTACGCGGCGACCGCTCGCTGGAGCAGGTCTTCGTCGAGGTGGTCGGCGGGCGTACCGCGACCGGCGAGGAGCTGTCGTGGCTCTCCCGGTGAGCACCGCCGCCGGGCCGGTCCGCGCCGTTTCCGCCCGGCACTTCCTGCGGCTGAAGCTGCGGGTGATGGGCAACAGCTTCCGGGGCCGGGGCTGGCGGATCGCGTTGTTCATCGGCAGTGCGCTGCTCGGGCTCTGGTTCGCCGCCAGCGGTTTCTTCCTCTTCGCCGTGCCGGGCACGACGGAGAACGGCCGGTACGCGCTGCTGGTCGCGGCGGGCGGTGGCGGGCTGCTGGTGCTCGGCTGGCTGCTGCTGCCGCTGGTCTTCTTCGGGGTCGACGAGACGCTGGACCCGGCCCGGTTCGCGCTGCTGCCGCTGCCGCGCCGCACGCTGGTCGTCGGCCTGTTCACCGCGGCCCTGGTCAGCGTGCCGGTGCTGACCGTGCTGATCGCGACATCCGGGCTGGTGCTCACCGCCTGGGCGCTGGGTGGCTGGTCCGCCGGCCTGGTGGCCGCCGTCGGCGTGGTCGCCGGGCTGCTGCTCTGCGTGGCCGCCAGCCGGGCGGTGACCAGCGCCTTCGCCAGCATGCTGCGGTCGCGTCGGGTGCGTGACCTGGCGGCCGTCCTGCTGGCGGTGGCCGCCGCGCTGCTCGGCCCGTTGCAGATCTTCGGCCTCGCCGCGCTGCGGGAGACGGACTGGGACCGGCTGACCGGGGTGGCGACCGTGATCGGCTGGACGCCGTTCGGCGCACCGTGGACCGCCGGCATCGACGTGGCCCAGGGGCGGGTCTGGGCCGCTCCGATCAAGCTGCTGATCACGGTGGTCGCGCTCGGTGCGCTGTTGGCCTGGTGGTCGCGGTCGCTGGAGTCGGCGATGGTGGGAGCGGTCAGCGCTGGCCCGACCCCGGTCCGGCGGGGCGCCATCGGTGGCCCGGTGGCCCAACTGTTTCCCCGGGTCACCGGCTGGTTCCGTCGGGACCGGTTCGGTGCGCTGGTCGCCCGGGAATCCCGCTACTGGTGGCGGGACGCCCGCCGCCGGGCCAATCTGATCACGGTCGCGGTGGTCGGCATCTTCGTGCCGGTGATGGTCAACCTCGGTGGCGCGGGCTTCGCGGCCGAGGGCGAGCAGGGCATGACGATGAGTGCCAATGACAGCTCGCCGGTCCTGGTCACCCTCTCCATGCTCTTCGTCGGTGTGCTCGCTTCGGTCACCCTGGCCAATCAGTTCGGCTTCGACGGCAGCGCGTACGCCGCGAACGTGGTGGCCGGGGTGCCCGGCCGGGTGGAGCTGCGCGCGCGGATGACGGCCTTCTCGTTGTACGTGATGCCGATGCTGACGGTCGTCGCGGTGGTGCTGTCGCTGGTGCTCGGCCATCCGAGCTGGATCGGGCTGACCGCTGGCAGCCTGGCCGCCACCTACGGTGCGGGGCTGGCGGTGAACAGCTTCGTCTCGGTGCTCGGGGCGTACTCGCTGCCGGAGACGAGCAACCCGTTCGCGATGAACACCGGCGCTGGCATGGCGAAGAGCCTGCTCACCCTGCTGGCCATGGTCGTCTCGGCGGTCGTCGCGGTGCCGATGGTGGTGGCCGCGGCGCTGCTCGATGACGCCTGGCTCTGGTTGGCCCTGCCGGTCGGCGTGGCGTACGGGTTGGGCGCGGCGCTGCTGGGCGCGTACCTGGCCGGCGACGTGCTGGACCGGCGGCAGCCGGAGCTGCTGGTCACGGTCACCCCGCGCCGCTGAGGCCGACCCGCTGACCTCGGCGCCGATCCGGTCGGCGAGGGCGTCCGGCGAACCCCGGCGAGCAGCCGCGACCGCCCGTTATGGTGCGATCAGCCGGAACCGGGGGGTCAACATGGGCGGGCGCACCCGCTACCGCAGCACGATCGTCGACGGACTCACGATCTTCTACCGGGAGTCCGGCGCACGGGATGCGCCGGTGCTGCTGCTCCTGCACGGCTTCCCATCCTCGTCGCGAATGTTCGAACCGCTGCTCGACCGGCTCGCCGACCAGTTCCGGCTGATCGCACCCGACTACCCGGGGTTCGGGCACAGCGACGCCCCGGCACCCGACAGCTTCCCGTACACGTTCGACCGGATCGCCGCCACGATGTCGCGCTTCGCCCGTCGGCGCCGAGCACTACCTGCTCTACATGCAGGACTACGGAGGCCCGGTGGGGTTCCGGATGGCCCTCGCCGATCCGGGTCGACTGAACGGGATCGTGGTGCAGAACGCCGTCGCCCACGACACGGGGCTGGGACCGCTCTGGGCGACCCGTCGTGCCTTCTGGCGGGACCGGGCCGGGCACGAGGCCGCGATTCGGGAGAACATCCTCTCGCTGGCGTCGATCCGTGTCCGGCACGTCGGCGACGATCCCGACCCCGAGCGGTACGACCCGGACCTGTGGGCCGACGAGCACGCCTTCCTCAGTCGCCCCGGCGAAATCGACATCCAGCTGGACCTGATGTACGACTACCGGACCAACGTCGCCTCGTACCCGTCCTGGCAGGAGTGGCTGCGCCGTACCCAGCCGCCGCTGCTGGTCGTCTGGGGCCGGTACGACACGTCCTTCGAGATCACCGAGCCGGCGGCGTACCGGTCCGACGTCCCGGAGGCGGAGGTGCACCTGCTCGACGGCGGGCATTTCGTGCTCGACACCCGGGCCGACGAGGCGGCCGCCCTGGTCCGGACCTTCGCGGGTCGGGTCCTCGGAGCGGGGCGGTGGGGTCACAATGTTTCACGTGAATCATGAGCCGGGCGCCGAGATCCACCACACCGACCCGTTCGCGGTGCCGACCGGGCAACGGTCGCCGGTCCGCCGGCTGCGTGGTCGGCTCGCCGCGCCGGTGACCCTCTGGACCGCACCGGGCCCGGCCGGGCTGACCGTCTCGTCCACTCTGGTCGCCGAGGGGGAGCCCGACCGGCTGCTCGGGCTGATCGACGCGGAGTCCGATCTCTGGGCGGCGATCGAGGAGGCGGGCCGGTTCGCGGTCGCGCCGCTCGGCCCGCCGCACCGGCAGCTCGCCGACCGGTTCGCCGGCCTCTTTCCCGCTCCCGGTGGGCTCTTCGCCACCGGGGCATGGACCGACACCCCGTACGGGCCGGTCCCGGCGGACGCCGGCGGATGGGTCGGCTGCCGACTGGACACCGCCCGCGAGTACGGCTGGGCGCTGCTGGTGGAGGCCACGATCGAGGCGGTCGACCTGGCCGAGGAGGCCAGCCCGCTGCTGCACTACCGCGGTCGCTACCACGAGCTGCCCGGCTGAGCGGAGGCCCCGACGGCCATCGCGTCGGCCGACCGGTCACCGGAGTGATCTGGGTCACTCGGCGCAGCCAGTCAACCGCTCGGCGCACTCGCCGACCGGCGTCGATCGCGGTCTTCCCCGGCGGGGAGCGCGCTCTTTACGGTGCGCGAAACTCCTCCAACGCCTGTGAAGGTGGTGATCCACAGATGTCCACGGAAACACCCGCGCCGACCGCTTCCCAGCCGGACAGATACCTGGCCGTACAACGGTCGGACGAGTTCGCCGGGCTGCGGCGCGCGCTGCGCGGCTTCGTCTTCCCGATGACCGTCGCGTTCTTCCTGTGGTACGCGCTCTACGTCATTCTCTCCGCGTACGCCCGGGACTTCATGGGCACGAAGCTGTTCGGCAGCAACATCAACGTCGCGCTGGTCTTCGGCCTGCTCCAGTTCGTCTCCACGTTCGTGATCGCCTGGCTCTACTCCCGCTACGCGGACCGGAAGATCGACCCGGTCGCCGACCGGATCCGCGCCGAGATCGGGGAGGTGACCCATGAACATGGTCCTCGCGGCTAATCCGCTCCTCGCGGCGGAGGCGGGCAGCCACACCGCCCGCAACCTGACCATCACGCTCTTCCTGGTCTTCGTGGCCGTGACCCTGGCCATCACGATCTGGGCCAGCCGGCAGACCAAGACGGCGACCGACTTCTACGCGGGCGGCCGGTCCTTCTCCGGCTTCCAGAACGGCATGGCGATCGGCGGCGACTACATGTCGGCCGCCTCGTTCCTCGGCATCGCCGGCATCATCGCGCTCTACGGCTACGACGGCTTCCTCTACTCCATCGGCTTCCTGGTCGCCTGGCTGGTGGCCCTGCTGCTGGTCGCGGAGTTGCTGCGCAACTCCGGCCGGTACACGATGGCCGACGTCCTGGCGTTCCGGATGCGCCAGCGTCCGGTGCGTACGGCGGCGGCGGTCTCCACCATCACGGTGTCGATCTTCTACCTGCTGGCCCAGATGGTCGGCGCCGGCGCGCTGGTGGCGCTGCTGCTCGGAATCCGGCCGGGGACGACCTTCCTCGGCATGGACGCGGCCACCGCCAAGGTGGCCACCATCATCATGGTCGGCGCTCTGATGATCATCTACGTCACCGTGGGCGGCATGAAGGGCACCACCTACGTGCAGATCGTCAAGGCGTTCCTGCTGATGGGCGGCGCGCTGGTGATGACCCTGCTGGTGCTGGCCAAGTACAAGTTCAACCTGTCGTCGCTGCTCGGTGACGCCGCCGCCTCGTCCGGCAAGGGCAGCGCGTTCCTGGAACCAGGGTTGCGGTACGGCGTCGAGGTCGCCGGCAACGCGACACAGACCTTCTACAACAAGGTCGACCTGCTCTCGCTCGGCATCGCCCTGGTGCTCGGCACCGCAGGCCTGCCGCACATCCTGATCCGCTTCTACACCGTGCCGACCGCGAAGGCGGCCCGTAAGAGCGTGCTCTGGGCGATCGGCATCATCGGCACTTTCTACCTGCTGACCCTGGCCCTCGGCTTCGGCGCCGCGGCACTGGTCGGCAGCGAGGCGATCACCGCCCAGGACAAGGCGGGCAACACGGCCGCGCCACAGCTGGCCGAGGCGCTCGGCATCGACTTCCTCGGCGGCGACCTGGGCGGCGCTGCCCTGCTGGCGATCATCGCGGCGGTCGCCTTCGCCACGATCCTGGCGGTGGTCGCCGGGTTGACCCTCGCCTCCTCGTCCAGCCTGGCGCACGACTTCTACGCCAACGTCATGAAGAGGGGTGAGGCGTCGGAGCGGCAGGAGGTACGGGTCGCCCGGATCGCCGCCCTGGTGATCGGCGCGGTCTCGATCGCCTTGTCGATCTTCGCGCAGAACCTGAACGTGGCGTTCCTGGTGGCGCTGGCGTTCGCGGTGGCCGCATCGGGCAACCTGCCGGCGATCCTCTACAGCCTGTTCTGGCGGCGGTTCAACACCTCCGGCGCGGTGTGGGCGATCTACGGCGGGCTGCTCTCGGCCGTACTGCTGGTGTTCTTCTCGCCGGTGGTCTCCGGGGCGGCGACGTCGATGTTCCCGGAGCACGACTGGCAGTGGTTCCCGCTGTCCAACCCGGGCATCCTCTCGATTCCGTTCGGCTTCCTGTGCGGCTGGATCGGCACGCTCGTCTCCAAGGAGCACGACGAGGACAAGTACGCGGAGCTGGAGGTCCGCGCCCTCACCGGCGCCGGCGCCCACTGACCGCGACACCTCGTCAAGAAGGGCCCCCTGTACAACGCCAGGCGTCAACAGGGGGCCCTTCCTCAATTCCGGGGGTCGGTAGGCTGACCGGCATGAAGGTTGCTGAGCGCTTCGGTTCCGGTCACCGCATTCTCGTCACCGGCGGCGCCGGTTTCGTTCCGTCGCACCTGGTGGACGCCCTGATCGCCCGGGGTTGCACGGTGGTGGCGCTGGACAACTTCGTCACCGGTTCCAAGGAGAACGTCGCCCACCTGCTGGACCGACCGACCTTCACCCTGATCGAGGCGGACATCTCCGACGGTCTGCCGACGCACCACCCGGCGCTGGCCGAGCGGTTCGACGCGATCCTGCATATGGCCTCGCCGGCCAGCCCCACCGACTTCGCCCAACTGCCGGTGGAGATCATGCGGGTCGGCTCGGTGGGCACCCTGCACCTGCTGGACCGCGCGGTAGCCGACGGCGCCCGGTTCCTGATGGCCTCCACCTCCGAGGCGTACGGGGACCCGAAGGAGCACCCGCAGCGCGAGACCTACTGGGGCAACGTCAACCCGATCGGGGTGCGCAGCGTCTACGACGAGGCGAAGCGCTTCTCCGAGGCGGCCACCATGGCGTACCACCGCTACCGCGGGCTCGACGCGGCGATCGTCCGGATCTTCAACACGTACGGCCCGCGGATGCGCCCGGACGACGGCCGGGCCATCCCGACCTTCATCTCCCAGGCGCTGCGCGGCGAGCCGATCACCGTGCACGGCACCGGCAACCAGACCCGGTCCATCTGTTTCGTCGAGGACCTGGTGCGCGGCATCCTGCTGCTGCTCGACTCGACCGAGACCGGCCCGATCAACTGCGGCACCGAGCACGAGCTCACCATGCGGCAACTGGCTGAGTTGATCGTGTCGCTCTCCGACAGCACCTCGGAAGTGACCTACATCACTCGAAGCTCGGATGACCCGGAGATGCGTCGCCCTGACCTGGCCCTCGCCCGCGAACTGCTCGGATATGAGCCGACCGTGGCGCCCGAAGACGGCCTGCGACGCACGATCGAGTACTTCCGGGCGCGGCTAGGGTAACCGGCCGGAGATCCACGGCCCTTCGCTGAGTGTCGCCTGAGGGCGGTAGTGGCTCGCCCTACGTACCCTGAGTTACATGTCAGCGACCTCGTCTGCCGGCGTTCCGCACCCGTACCTGCACCGCAGCGCCGGGCGCGCCTCCGTGCCCGGCCCCGACCGGGGCGTCTCCGGACGTGCCCGTCCGACCGAGGCACGCTGGTACCCGTCGCCCGACGAGGAGCAGCCCGGGCCGGGCGGCCCGGAGGGGCCGCGCGGGCCCGGTGGGCCGGGCGGACCGGGCGGTGCCGGTGGGCCGGGCCGGCGCGGCCCACGGCCGCGCTGGGGTCGGATCGGCCTGGTGGCCGGGGTCGCGGTGCTGGTGCTGGCGCTGCTCGGCGGCATCGGCGCCTGGCTGTACGCGCGCAACCTCGACGGCGACCTGGCCCGGACCGATCCGTTCTCGGAGATCACCGGTGGCCGGCCGGCCAAGACCGTCGACGGCGCGCTGAACATCCTGCTGGTCGGCAGCGACTCCCGGGACCCAGACGCGCCGGTCGACACGAAGAGCCAGTGGCGGGCCGACACGATCATCGTGATGCACATCCCGGCCGACCATCAGGAGGCGTACCTGGTCTCCATCCCTCGTGACCTCTACGTGCCGATCCCGCAGAGCGCCGGCGCGGACTGCGGCTCCGGCCAGCGCGCGAAGATCAATGCGGCGTTCGCGTTCGGCGGGCTGCCGCTCGCGGTCCGCACCGTGGAGTGCTTCACCGACGTCCGGATCGACCACGTGATGGCGATCGACTTCGCCGGCTTCAAGCAGGTCACCGACGCCCTCGGCGGGGTCGACCTGAAGGTGGAGCGGACCATCACCTCGATCCACAAGCCGTACCGGACGTTCACCAAGGGCACCAACCACATGGACGGCACGGAGGCGCTGGACTGGATCCGCCAGCGCAAGCAGTTCCCGGACGGGGACTTCGCCCGGATGCGGCACCAGCAGGAGTTCCTCCGGGCGCTGCTCGACAAGGCGGCGAGCACGGGCACGCTGGCGAACCCGAAGAAACTCAACGACTTCCTCCAGTCGGTGACCGCGGCCGCCACCGTCGACGAGGGTTTCTCGGTGACGGACATGGCGCTGCAGTTCCGCAACCTGCGCGGCCAGAACCTCACTTTCGTGACCAGCCCGAACGCGGGCAGCCAGACGATCAACGGCGAGTCGGTGGTGGTCTCCGACCGGGAGAAGGCGCTGGCGATGTACCGGGCCATGTCGGCGGACACCATGGCGGACTGGGTCAAGGCCAACCAGCCCAAGGGCACCGAGGGCGGCTGACCCGGCCGGACGGCCGGCGATGGCGGCACGGCCCGTGGCGACCGGGCCGGCTGTCCGAGAGGTGGCGGTCCGTTCGGGTTGTCGGTTGTCGACGATCGACCGATCCCAGCGAACTTGGCGTCCGGATTGACCCGGGATGAACTCGCCAAGTTGAATCGATGTACGTACAGTGGTGCCGCCCCCCTCCTGATCACGAGCTGGAGCACGTATGCCGGTTCAGGCCAGCCGTCGCCCTTCGTCTGCCGGGTCCGCCGCCCCCAGCGGCCGGATCGCCTCGTCCATACCGATCCAGCCGAGCCTCATGGGCGGCGGACCGGGTGGTCGCCCGCCCGGCGACGGTGGCCGGGCCGGTGGCGGACCGGCGAAGAAGCGCCCGAAGCGCAAGGACCCGCTCTGGGCCCGCCTGACGGTGATCTTCGGTGCCGTGCTGATGCTGAGCAGCGGAGTGGGCATCGTCGGCAGCAAGGTGCTGATCGGCCAGGCGACCGGGGACATCGCGCAGGGGAACCTGCTCGGTGACGCGAGCAAGTCCGACGCCGAGGGCGGGGCCAGCCTGGACGGCCCGATCGACATGCTGCTGCTCGGCGTGGACGCGCGGGAGCGCTGGGCCGCCGACAACGTGCGCTCGGACAGCATCATCATCCTGCACATTCCAGCCTCGCACGACCAGGCGTACCTGATCTCCATCCCCCGGGACACCCAGGCAGAGATCCCCGCCTTCCCGAAGAGCGGTTACACCGGTGGCACCGCGAAGATCAACGCTGCGTTCGAGGCCGGCGCCCGCAACGGCGGCGGCTGGGAGGGTGGCGCCCAGCTGATGGCTCAGACGATCAAGCGACTCACCGGCGTCAGCTTCGACGGCGCGGCGATCATCAACTTCGGTGGCTTCAAGAACGTCATCGACACCCTCGGTACGGTGCGGATCTGTGTGAGTCACGAGGTCAAGTCGAAGCACATGTCGTTCGTCGACGGCAAGCCGATGTGGAACGCCGACGCCAAGAAGACCGGCAAGCCGATGACCACGGTGGTGCACAAGAAGGGCTGCCGGGAGATGGAGGGCTGGGCGGCCCTGGACTACTCCCGGCAGCGCTACGGGCTGCCCGGTGGCGACTACGACCGGCAGCAGAACCAGCAGCAGCTGATCAAGGCGATGGCTCGTAAGGCGACCGACGGCGGCATGCTGACCAACCCGGCGAAGCTCCAGCAGCTGACCAAGGCGGCCGGCAAGGCTCTTGTGCTGGACACCGGCGGAGTGGCGATCGAGGACTTCGTCTTCACCATGCGCGGGGTGACCGCGAACGAGCTGACCATGCTCAAGACCAACAACGGCACCTTCAACGCCACCGGCAACGGCACCGAGGCCTTGAACGCAGAGACGATGGACATGTTCCGGGCGGTCAAGCAGGACAAGCTGGCCGAGTTCGTCTTCACCCACCCCGAGGTGATCTCCAACCGCAAGTGAGGCGGCGGCCGGTCGACGTCGTCCCGCGCGGCCGCCCGAAGGTCCCGGAAAGCCGGCAGCCGTCCCGTCACTCCCCGTAGCCTGACCTGAGCGGGTTTCACGTATCGGCTGCGGGGAGGCGGTCACGTCCAGGTCGGGGCCGAACGCAGCGGACCGGGCTGACGAGGCCGGAGCCGCCCGTCCGCGCCGCGCCCGTGGTTCGCGGATCCTGCTCGGCATCGGCCTGGCCCTCGTCCTGCTGGCCGGGCTCGCCGTGGTCGGGCTCAAGACGCTCACCCACCGGTACGACCGCGCGGTGGCCAAGGAGATGCTGCTCGACGTCGACGCCCGCACCGACCGGACCGACGTGGACGGGCCGCTCAACTACCTGCTGGTCGGCTCCGACCGCCGCCCCGGCGACAGCGGGCCGGACCAACGCTCGGACACCATCCTCATCGTGCACGTGCCGGCCGGGCACCGGGAGGCGTACCTGGTCTCCATCCCGCGTGACCTGCTGGTCGCCATCCCGCCGACGAACGGCTTCGGCGGCGGCCAGGACAAGATCAATGCGGCGTACGAGCACGGCGGCGGCGGGCAGGCCGGCACGCGGTTGCTCTCCGCCACCCTGGCCCGACTCACCGGGATCCGGTTCGACGGCGCCGCGCTGATCGACTTCTCCGGCTTCCGGAAGGTGATCGACCTTCTCGGGGGGGTGCAGATGTGCGTGGACACCGAGGTCCGCTCGATCCACACCAACCGGGTCTTCCCCACCGGCTGTCAGGAGATGAACGGAGCGGAGGCGCTGGACTACGTGCGGCAGCGCTACGGCCTGCCCGGCGGGGACTACGACCGGCAGCACCACCAGCAGCAACTGCTCCGGGCGATGCTGGACCGCGCCAGCCAGGCGGACCTGCGCAGCAACCCGGTCAAGCTGGACCAGGTGCTCCGGGCGGTCGGCGGCTCGTTGACCGTCGACACCAACGGCGTACCGGTGGAGGACCTGCTCCTCGCGCTGCGCTCGCTGCCGGCTGACGGGATGCGGGGCGTCCAGGTGCCCTCTTCCCCGCAGACCATCGGCGAGGTCTCGTACGTGGTGCTCGACAACGGCGGCAACGGGCTCTTCGAGGCGGTACGCGGTACCAGGGTGCCGGCCTGGGCGCAGGCCAACCCACGGTGGGTGACCCGGTTGTGATGGTGCCGACGGCCGGGTCGATGCCGATCCGGCCGATGAGGATCTAGTGTTGGTACCTGTGTTCGGACCCCAGGTTCCCACCGTGCCCGTGACCGAGATCGCCGACGACACCTACCTGCTGGATGTGCGGGAAGACGATGAGTGGGCGGCCGGCCACGCTCCCGGCGCCCACCACCTGCCGATGATGGAGCTGCCGAGGCGGCTGGCCGAAGTGCCGACCGACCGGGACGTGGCGGTCATCTGCCGCTCCGGCGGGCGCTCCGCCCAGGTCGTCGCCTACCTGGTGAACAACGGCTGGGAGCAGGTGCGCAACGCCGACGGCGGGATGCGCCAGTGGGCCGCCGTCGGCCGCCCGGTGGTCGACGCCAACGGGCAGCCCGGCCAGGTCATCTGAAGGCGGCCGGGATGGGCGGACCTCTGGTCTTCGCGCACCGCGGCGCCTCGTACGACCTTCCGGAACACACCCTCGCCGCCTACCTGCGTGCCCTCGATGAGGGCGCCGACGGTCTGGAGTGCGACGTCCGGCTGACCCGGGACGGGCATCTGGTCTGCGTGCACGACCGGCGACTGGACCGCACCAGCAACGGTCGCGGCCTGGTCAGCGCGCGGACGCTCGCCGAGCTGGAGATGCTGGACTTCGGCTCGTGGCATCCCGGCAGCGCCCCGAGCGGTGACGTACCGCCCGACGAGTCGCACACCCGGCTGCTGACCCTGGCCCGGCTGCTGGACGCGGTGCTGGCCGCCGGCCGCCCGGTCCGGTTGCTGGTGGAGACGAAGCACCCGTCCCGTTACGGCTCGAACGTGGAGCGGCGGCTGGTCAACCTGCTGCGCCGGTACGGGCTGGCCGACCCGGCGCCGGACGACCCGGTCCAGGTCACCGTCATGTCATTCTCCCCGCTGGCGGTGCGACGGGTCCGCGAGCTGGCCCCGACGCTGCCCACGGTGCTGTTGCTGGAGGTGCTGCCGCGCTGGCTCTCCCTGGGCCGGCTGCCGTTCGGCGCCCGCATCGCCGGGCCGGGCATCGGCCTGGTCCGGGCTCGCCCGCAACTGCTGCCCGCGCTGCGTGCGGCCGGCAACGAGGTGTACGTCTGGACGGTCAACGACCCGGCGGACCTGGAGCTGGTCCTGGCCGCCGGGGTGGACGGGATCATCACCGATCGGCCCGCGCACGCCCTGGCCCGGCTAGATCGCTGACCGGCACCGACCGGGCAGGGGTGCCGAAATCCGGGTCGGCGGGGCAGACTCGGCACATGCCGGAGCGTATCGACTTCCCCGCTCTCATCGCCGGCCACACCGTCGTGATCGAGATGATCAACTCTGGCGACGCCGGCCTGCCGGTCCTCACCCAGCTGCTACGGGTGGCCCAGCCGGCGCTCGGCGCGGCCGGCATGGCGTTCGCCGAGTTCGGCCCGACCGGTGGCCGGGTGATCGCCGCGACGGGGGCGGCGGAGTGGATCCTCGGCCGCCCGCTGGGGGCCGACGACCCGGACACTGTCTGCCTGCTCTCCGGCGCCCGGGTCCGCCAGGCCCGGGTCGCCCACCTCAGCGGCAAGCTCGCCGACGAGCTGGCCGGCTGCGGCCTGCGACGGATGGCGGTCTCCCGGGCCGAGATCGGCGGTCACATCGTCGGCAGCCTGCACGCGCTCTACCGGAGCGACGAGGAGCCGAGCGCCGAGCAGCAGGGGGTGGTCGCCTACCTCGCCTCCTGCATAGCGCACATGTACGGCGACCAGACCGGGTTGCCCGTGCACGGCGACGGGCCGGTGGTGGCGGCACTCGCCGACGGGCTGGCCGTGGTCGACCGGGACGGGCACGTCCGACTCTGGAACCCGGCCGCCGCCCAGGTCACCGGCCGGACGGCCGAGCAGGCTCTGAGCCGTCCGCTGCCGTTTCCACTGCCGCCGTCCGGCCAGGTCCGCGACCACCGTCTGCCGGACGGGCGCTGGCTGCGGATCACCTCCGGCGAGCTGCCCGGCCCGGGCACGCTGCGGGTGGTCACCTTCCGCGACATCACCGACCAGCAGCGCCGGGACCACGACCGCGAGCTGTTCGTCGCGGTGACCAGCCATGAGCTGCGCACCCCGGTCACCGTGATCAAGGGGTACGCGGACACCCTCACCGACCACTGGGATTCGTTGATCGAGTCCGACCGGAGGCAGGCCGCCCGGGTGATCGGGCAGCGCGCCAACGAGCTGGCCCGGCTGGTCGACCGACTGCTCTCCTCGGCCGCCGAGGCGGGGCCGGGGGACGACCCGCCCACCCCGTTCGACCTCGGCGAGGCGCTGCGCGCCGCGGTCGTCGACCTGCCGGCGGAGCTGCGCCGCCGACTGGTGCTCCGCCTCCCGGCCGACCTGCCCAAGGCCCTCGGCCACCGGCCCAGCCTGGTCACCGTGCTGACCGAGCTGACGACCAACGCCGGCAAGTACTCGGCCCCGAACGCGCCGATCGAGATCACCGCCGCGGTCGATGGTCAGCTGGTCGCGTTCCGGGTCAGCGACCGGGGCATCGGCATCCGCCCGGAGCACGTGGAGCGGGCGTTCGATCGGTTCTGGCAGGGCGAGTCCGGCGACCGGCGCGGCTACCCGGGAGCGGGGCTCGGACTCTATCTCGTCCGCCGGATCGTTGAACAGCAGAATGGATGGGTATCCCTACGTCCGAGGGCCGGCGGCGGTACGGTCGCAGAGGTGCGGCTGCCGCGCGGTTGACCGGCGGTGGCGTGACGTGGAGGCGACGGTGGCAGCGAAGGAACGGGCATGGTGCGTGGTGGTCCCCCACCATCCCACCGGGGCACGGCTGGCCCGGCACCGGCTCGCCGACGACCTGGCGGACGTCGTACCCCCGACGCTCCTCGCGGACCTGATCGCGGTGCTCGCCGAGCTGGTGGGCAACGCGGTGCGGCACGCCCGACCGCTGCCCGGCGGGGTGGTCCGGGTGGCCTGGCGGTTGCGGCCCTCCGCCGACGGTCCGCGGATCCAGCTGCGGGTGACCGATGGCGGCGCGGGCACCGGGCCACGGATCCGGACGGCCAACCCCGACGCGGCGGATGGCCGAGGGCTGCACATCGTGGCCGGCCTGGCCACCCGGTGGGGCGTCGAGCGGGACGGTCTGGGCCAGCGCGTCTGGGCGGAGTTCGAACCGGCCCCGGCACCCCGGCCCGACCTGGTGCCGGCGGGCTGAGCGACGTCTCGGGGCGGGTCCCGCCCACGACGAGCCGGTCGGGCCTCTAGGCTGTGACGCCGTGAGCAAGCGTCGAAAGAGCCAGCGCGTCGCCGCGGACACCGCCCCCCGTCGGGACAAGGTGCGAGACATCTTCGTGCCCCGACCGTTCGAGGGGTTGGTCGACGAGCCCGAATGGATCGCGCTGCGCGAGCTGGTGCCCGCCGCGTCCGCGCCGCTGCGACTGGCGCCCACCCTTGTCGAGGAGTTCGGGGACCGGCCGGTCACGTTGGCCACGGTGCTGCCGATGGCCGCCCCGGCCATCACCAAGCCGGATGGCCGGGTGCTGATCGGTCTGCAACGACACCAGCAGTCCGGCGACGTCTCCCGGGACCTGGCCGAGGCGCTGCTCTGCGCGCTGCGGACCGAGCCGGGCGGCCAGGTGGCCGTACCGCCGCTGCCCGGCCCCGGCCCCCGGCTGCAGGACGTCCTGGTGGACGGCCCACTGGAGATCACCATGCACGACGGGTTCGAGTTCTGGCTCGACCCCGGCGCCACGGACGACCCGACCGTGCAGGCGTCGCTGGAGCGGGCGAACGCGGCCATCTACCCGACGGTGCGGCTGACCGCGGCGAAGGCCGCGTACTGGTGCCAGGTCCCGGAGAAGGCGCACGTGCGCTGGGTGCTGCCGGACGAGGAGGACAGCGCCCTCGACGCGCTGGCCCGGCTCGGCGCGGCTGGCACACTGCCGCTCGGCGAGCAGACCCGGTTCGCCGGCATGTTCCGCGCGCACGGTCGGCTGGTGCCGGTCTGGGACCTGCCGGAGGAGACTCCGGCGGCCGACTGGGAGGACCCGGTGGCGCAGTTCGCCAAGCGGTACGCCGAGGCGCTCGCCGCCACCGACCCGCTGGACGCCGCCGGCCGGCGGGCCCGTCAGGGGCTGCTCGGTCGCCAGCTCACCCTCCGCTGAGCGCGGCCGGCCCGTTCACCCGGCGACGGGCAGCGGGTCGCGGGTGATCGGGCAGGACATGCAGCGCGGGCCGCCCCGGCCGGAGCCCAGCTCCGAGCCGGCGATCGGGATCACCTCGATGCCGGCCCGCTCCAGCTGGGCGTTGGTCTCGGTGTTGCGCTCGTAGCCGACGCAGAGCCGGGGTGCCAGGGCGAGGGTGTTGTTGCCGTCGTCCCACTGCTCGCGTTCCGCCGTGACCGGGTCGAGCCCGGTGTCGATGACCCGGAGCTGGTCGAGGTCCATCGCGTCAGCGGCGGCCCGCAGGAAGGGCGCGGGTCCGTCCACCCGCGGGTCCTCGCCGTCCGCGCCAGCGATCACGGTGTACGCGGAGAGCGTGCTGGCGACGTTGGGATACATCAGCACGGCGTCCACGTCGACCATCGTGCAGACGGTGTCCAGGTGCATGGTGGCGCGCTCCTGGGCGATCGGCACCACCAGGATGG
The DNA here is from genome assembly GCF_900143515.1 of Micromonospora cremea. NCBI lineage: Bacteria > Bacillati > Actinomycetota > Actinomycetes > Micromonosporales > Micromonosporaceae > Micromonospora > Micromonospora cremea. The sequence goes on from NZ_FSQT01000002.1 coordinate 2,036,450, forward strand.
TGTGGGCCAGCCCGGCGGCGAAGACCTGCCGGCCGAGGCGTTCCGCACCGGCCGGGGTGGTCCGCTCACCCACCCCGACCGCGAGCACCCCGGGGGCGACCAGCAGCACGTCCCCGCCCTCCAGGTGCTCAAGGTGCGGGCTGTAGACGAACTCGGTGCCGGCGAAGCGCGGGTGATGGCGGTAGATGGCGTCGGTGAGGGTGGTCTCCCGGCGGCGGGCCGGCATGGCCAGGCTGGTCACTCCGACCCGGTCGCCGATCCACAGCGACGAGTCGCGGGTGAAGAGCAGGTTGGGCAGCGGGTCGATGACGAAGTCGTGCCGGTCCATCAGGGTGTAGACCAGGCCGCCCGGCCGTTCCGAGCTGATCCGCAGTTCCTCGTGCGCCAGCCCGGCGATGAGCACGTCGGCCAGCGCGACCGGGTCCAGGTAGGAGAGGTGGTCGGCGACCCGGGCGCGCAGGGTGTCGCCGAGCCGGCGCGAGCGCAGCACCTGCTCGGTGAGTTCGGCCCGGGCGTCCGCGACGGCCAGCGTCTCGGCCAGCAGGGTGGCCAGGTAGAGCACCTCGACGCCGCGCTCGCGCAGCGCGGCGGCGAACGCGTCGTGTTCCTCCTGGGCGCGGCCGACCCAGGGGATCGCGTCGAACAGGAGTGAGTCGTTGTTGCGGGGGGTGAGCCGGGCCAGTTCCGGGCCGGGCCGGTGCAGCAGTACGGTGCCGAGCCGGCCGACTTCGCTGTCGACGTAGTGGGTCACCCTCGCAGCGTAGGGCAGGGTTTGGCGGCATCCGAGAAAAGAACTGTGGATGAATATGGCATTCATCCACAGTCACTCCGGCGTTCCGGCTTGCCGAACACGGGGAGTGTCAACGTAGGGTAGTGGGGACATAACTTCGAGGGACCTTTTGCCGGAGGTCGCGATGACTGTCTTTCCCGCACGACGAGCCGTACCGCCCGCCCGGGCACTGCCGCCCGTCGCGGTGCCCCATCCCCGCGTCGAGTCGCCGGGTGCTCTCGCACCCGTCCGTCCGACACCGCTCGAATGGGCCCGCCGTCGTCGGGCCGAGCGGGGCGCCCGGAGGCTGGAGGCGGCCGGAGCACGGGCCCTGGGCCAGCTCGACCATCTCGGGCCTGCCTGGCACGTCATCGAGTGGCCCCGCACCGACGTGGCCGACGTCCTGCTCGACCGTGGCCAGGACGAGCGCGCCGGGTTCCTCGCCATCGGGCCGAGCGGCCTGTTCGCGGTGACCATCGCCGACCACGGCCGGGCCCGCGTGCTCGTCGCGGGGGACGTCGTGCAGATCAACGGCAAGCGACCGCCGTACGTGGCGGAGGCCCGCCGGGACGCCAAGCGGGCCAGCAAGGCCCTCTCCGCCGCGGTGCAGCTGCCCGTGCCGGTGACGCCGGTGCTGACCTTCGTCGGCTCCGGCGTGATCAGCGTCTACGGCCTGCCGAAGGACTGTCTGATGGCCACGCACCGGGAGCTGGACCGGCTCCTCGTGGCCGGCGGCAGCCGGATCAGCCCCGCCACGGCCGAGAAGCTGTCCCGGGTCGCGCAGCACCCCGGCACCTGGCTGAACGGCACCTACCGTCCAACCGCCGACTACCGGTGGTATGACGAGGGCCGAACGGCCGCTGACAAGCCGGCCAACCGCCGGTAACGTCACCGGCGACGCCACGCGGCTCCGGTCCCCCGTCCAATCCACCGGCTCCCGCGCCGTCGCTGGCCGCCCCGGCTCAGGCAGTGCGGCCCGGTGCGCTCGGTGGTTCCGTCGGCGACCCGCTAGCGTGGACAGTCCGTCGGTGTACATAGGAGGCTCGGTGGCCCACGTCGAACTCTCGCTCTCGGAAGTGTTCGTGCCGACGGCGCGGGCCTCGACAGAGCCGGAGTCCGACAACTTCGGCCAGTGGTCCTCGACGGTCAGCCGGGCCGATGAGCCGTGCCTGCTGATCGACGCCGAAACCCGGGTGATTGCGATTTCCACGGCCGGCTGCGAGCTGCTCTGCCTGGGCGAGCCGGACGATCTGATCGGGCGGCCGCTGCTCGATGGCGGGCTGCGCCTGCTCGACTTCACCGCCAACCGGGGCGAGCTGACCGAGGCCGAGATCGACAAGATCCCGCCCCTGCTGGCGCTCTCGTCCGGCCGGCTCGCCCGCGGTCTGCTCCGGGTGCAGGCGGCCTCGGCGGACAGCTCCGACGCGACCGTCGACGCGATCTCCACCCCGGTGCTCGCCGACGGCGCCGTAGCCGGCTCGCTCACCTTTTTCTCCGAGGTCTGACCTGCGACGGAGTGTGTCGTTCGCCGCACGCGGCGATGCTGGGACGGGTCGGCACCGAGGCCGTAAGGTGCCCTCATGCTCGATATCGCTCTGCTGCCAGGGGAGTACGCCGTGTGCCGGTTGGCCGCCGGCTCCACCCTGCCGCACGCGTTGTCGAGCGGGCTGGGCCACGCCGACGTGGTCACCGTGAGCTGGACCGCCGACGGGATCTCGGTGATCTGCCCGACCGAGCGGGCCCCCGCGCAGGCCGTCGTGGAGACCGTCTGGCGCTGCCTGCGGGTCGCCAGCCCGGTGGACGTGCCCGGCACCAACACCCTGGCCGCGCTTGTCGACCCGCTCGCGGAGGCCCGGGTCAGCGTGGTCACGTTCTCCACCTTCGATACCGACTACCTGCTGGTGCCGGCCGTGCGGTTGACCGAGGGCACGGCCGCGCTGGAGCGTGCCGGGCACCGCATCCTCGGCTGAGCTTCACCCGGCCGGCCGCTCCCCCTACGATGGGCTCGGCCACCCCGGCCACGACGACGTTCTCCGATGTCCCGAGGATCGGCCCGTGCCGTTCACCCCGCCCCGCCGCGCGTCCACCCCACCGCGGGCGACGACCCACGCCCTACCGGCGACCCCCGATCCGGCGGCTGTCCGCGACCCGGTGGCGAGCCGCGCGCTACCCACGACCCGGGTCCTGCGGGCGGCGATCGCGCTGCTCGCCATCGGGGTGCTGACGGGCTGCGGCGCCCCACCCGGGTTGCGGCAGCCGTCCGACGCGCCGACCGGAACCGGAGCCCCGACGACACCCGGCCCGACCGGCACCCCCAGCGCCGCGCCCGTCACCCCGCCGGTCGGCACCGCGACGGCCACCCCGGACGCCGGACTGGTCGCGACGGCCTGCCGGAACGGGCCGACCGGGCAGCGGGTGGTGCAACTGCTGCGCGGTCGGGCCGGCGTGCTTCCGGACAGCGTCCGCGTCCGGGTCCGCACCGGGCCACTCTGCGCCGCCGACTGGCAGTTCACCGTGCTGGAGGTGACCGGGCACGAGGAACTCCAGGTCGTCACCCGGGGTCGGGCCGCCGCGCCGGTGCTGGTCACCGCCGGCACCGACGTGTGCACCATCGAGGTACGGGCCGCCGGTCCGGTTGGGATCCGGGCGCTCGCCTGCGACGCCGGGCCGGTCGTCGGGCCGGGTGCGTAGGCTGGTCGGCATGCCAGGAACACCGCCGACGCGCTTCGTTTACCTCGGCCCGGAGGGCACCTTCGCCGAGCAGGCGCTGCGCACCGTCCCCGCCGCCGAGCGCGGCAACCGTACGCCCGCCCGCAGCGTCGGCGAGGCGCTGGACAGCGTTCGGGCCGGGGACGCCGACGCCGCGCTGGTGCCGCTGGAAAACTCGATCGGCGGCGCGGTCGGTGTCACCCTCGACGAGATGGCCGAGGGCGAGCCGCTGGTGATCACCCGGGAGGTGATCCTGCCGGTGGAGTTCGTGCTCGGTGCCCGGCCGGGCACCCCCCTGACCTCGGTCCGCACCGTGGCGGCCCACCCGCAGGCGTCCACCCAGTGCCGGGGCTGGCTGCGCGACCACCTGCCCGACGCGGTGGTGGTCGACGTGCTCTCCAACGGTGCGGCCGCCGCCGGCGCCGGGGCGGGCGAGTACGACGCCGCGATCTGCGCGCCGATCGGCGCGGCCCGACACCGCCTCGCGGTGCTCGCCGACAAGATCGCCGACCATCCCGACGCGGTGACCCGGTTCGCGCTCGTCTCCCGTCCCGGGCCGCCCCCGCCGCCGACCGGCGACGACCTCACCTCACTCGCGGTCTACATCGCCCACGACCGGGTCGGCGCGCTGTTGTCGGTGCTGATGGAGCTGGCCGTGCGGGGAGTCAACCTGACCCGGATCGAGTCCCGCCCGACCGGCGAGGCGCTGGGCCGGTACGTCTTCTTCCTGGACTGCACGGGGCACGTGGCCGACGTGCGGCTCGGCGAGGCGTTGCAGGGCCTACGTCGGGTCTGCGCCGACGTCCGCTTCCTGGGCTCGTACCCCCGGCACCGTTGGGCCGAGGCGGCGGGCGAACGGCCGGTGCCGGCGCCGGCCGGCCTCTCCGACGTCGACTACGCCGACGCGGCGGCCTGGCTGGCCCGGCTGCGCAGCGGCGAATTGAGCTGACCGGACGGCGCCGGCGCACCCGGGACCGGGAGCGCCGGCACCTCGTGGTCAGCTCAGCAGACCGCCGAGCAGGCCACCCTCCTGCTGCTGCGTGCCGCTACCCATGATCGGCGGCTCCTCGGAAGGCTGTACGACCACGAAGCCCTGGCCGGCGAAGCTCATCGTGAAGGACTCGCCGGTGCGACGGCCGAGGAGCGTGCCGAGGCCGAGCTGCTCGGCCCGGTGGTAGCCGGTCTGGAGGTTGGCCGACCAGCAGACCGCGGCCTGTGGGTCGACGTACGTCGGGGCGTCCACGTTCAGCACCACCGGCGTGCCCCTGGTGGTGATGGCGATCCGGCCGTAGCCGGTGAACACGCAGTTGAACAGGCCGGACGACGAAGCCATCCCGGCGCCGCCGACCATCCTGATGTCGTACTGGAGGGTGGAGTCGAAGGCGAGCACGCTGGAGCCGTTGATGGAGAGCGAGTCGCCCGGCTCCAGGTCGATGATGTGCACGTCCTTGGCCAGCTCGGCGAGGAAGACGTCCCCCTGGCCGGAGACCTTCATGAGCGGGACGCCCTCGCCGGTGAGCTTCTGCTTGAGGAACTTGCCGAGCCCGCCCGAGCCAAGCGCCTGGAACTGCACCTGCCCCTGGTAGGCGACCATCGACCCGACCCGGGCCATCGCCTCGCCGTTGAGCTCGATCTTCAACATCTTGGAGTTCTGCAGCCGCATGCCGGGCTGTGCGGACTCCTTCTCCAGATTCTCCGCGGAGAACAGCTCGCTGCGCATGAAAGGTGCCTCCTGAAAAGGTCGCGGTCGCTGCACCGACGGTAGGCGACCAGGGCAACCACGGGCCATCAGCCGAGTGGCGCGGCGGGTCGGGCGGGTGGCGACCGGCGGGGCTCAGCCCCAGCCCAGCGCGTGCAGACGCGCGTCGTCGATGCCGAAGTGGTGGGCGATCTCGTGCACCACGGTCACCGCCACCTCGTCGACGACGTCCTCGTCGTTGTCGCAGATCCGCAGGATCGGGCGGCGGTAGATGAGGATCCGGTCCGGCAGAACGCCCGAGTAGTCCCAGCCCCGGTCGGTGAGCGCGTGCCCCTCGTATAGGCCCAGCAGGTCGGGCTCGCCCGGCGGGGGGTCGTCCTCGACCAGGATCACCACGTTGCTCATCAGGCCGAGCAGTTCCTCGGGCACCTCGTCGAGGGCGTCGCCGACCAGCTCCTCGAAGCGTTCGCGAGTCATCTCCACCGGCACCCCACCCATTCTGCCCGACCCCGTGCCGGCCGACGGGTCACGATGAGCGGCCCTGGCGGGATCCGCGCGTTCACGGAGAGAGCGGCCGCCCGGGAGCGGGCGGAGACCCTGTCCGTGAACGTGCGGCGTGCGGGTCGGTCGGCTCAGGAGGCCAGGCGGGCGGTGAGGGTGATCTCGGCGCCCGGCGACAGCAGACGGGAGATCGGGCAGTTGGCCTTGGCGGCCTCGGCGAGCTTCTGGAACTCCGCGTCGTCGATGCCCGGCACCTGGCCGACGGTCTCCAGGTCGATCCGGGTCACGGTCATCCCGGTGTCGGTCTTGTCCAGGTGGACCTTGGCGGTGGTCTCGACCGAGGTGGGCGTCGAGCCGGCGTCGGCGAGAGCCTTCGAGAACGCCATCGAGAAGCAGGCGGAGTGCGCGGCGGCGATCAGCTCCTCGGGGTTGGTGCCCTCGCCCTCTTCGAAGCGCGACTTGAAGGAGTATTTGCCCGACAGGCCGCCCTTACCGGTGCGGACGGTGCCCGACCCCTCGGTGAGATTGCCCTGCCATTGTGCGGAAGCGGTACGGATAGGCATGACCAGAACGCTAGCGGAAAGGCGGCCGGCGAGCGACCGGCCTGCGCCCATGCCCGCCCTGCGATTCCGGTCACCACCCGCCGGCTGTGCCATGATTCGACGCAGGCCCGTGACCGGCGGAAGGATGGCCGATGTCCGAGGAGCTGCCGATCCCCCGGCAAGGCGACCGGTCGGATGCCCCGGCCGTGTTGGAGTGGGGTGCCGACGATCCGAGCCGGCCGCGCCGGTTCGGCCGATCCCTGGCCGGTTTCACCCGCGACCCCCGGGTGCCTCTGCTGCTCGCCGGGCTCGGCGCGGTGGCCGGGGTCGCCTCGCTGGTCGGGGAGTGGCTCGTGATGACCCTGCCGAACAGCGGCCCGGAGGGAAACACGACGATCGAGGTGCCCGTCGGGATTTCCGAGGTTGGCGGCCTGGGCGTCGGTTACCTGGTCGGGCTGCTCGGCCTGGTCTGCGCCGTCGCGCTGGCGTTGCGGGGCACGGCGGCCGTCCGGCCGAACGCCCGGGTGGCCGGGCTCACCCTCACCGGTGCACTGCTGGCGCTGCTGGCCGCTGCCACGGGCACGCTCGACGACCCCGGTCAGCGCAGCGTCTACTTCTCCCCGCAGGACGGTTTCGAGGTCGAGTACGGTCGCGGCCTGGTGATGGCGTTCGTCGCCTGCGTGCTGCTCGGTCTCGCGCTGCGGCTGGCAGCGGCCGCTCCGATCGGCGCACCGGCCGGGCCGATGGAGGACGACCGGGCCGGGGACGATGCGGCGGGATGGGGCTGGCGCCGCCGTCGGGACCGCGATCCCGTCGACGAGGACGACCTGCCCGCGCCGGCCGACCTGACCGTCGCCCCGGCCGTCCCGTTCGCCCGCCCCGAACCCCCGGCCTGAGCCGCGCCGGAGGCGCGATCGGGTGCTCTGCTCGCACCGTCTGACCTGCGATCCATGGACACCGGCAGGGCCCCGCGCGTTGGCGTCCGATTCGCCGGGAAGCCATGGTTGGGACCTGTTCCGCGAGGTACGGTTGCTGCCCGCCGTCACGCCGGGTCTCGGCCCCAGTACCGCATGGCAGGCTGCGACGGCGGCGGGCGAAGGAGGAACGATGACCCGCCCGGGACTACCCAAGCTGATCGCGACCGACCTTGACGGGACGTTGGTTCGCAGCGACGACACCGTTTCCGCGTACACCCATGGGGTGCTCGACCGGGTGCGGGCCGCCGGCATTCCGGTGGTCGGCGCGACCGGGCGCGGACCGCGGCTGACCGAGCTGACCCGCAACGACATCCGGGCCGCCGACTTCCTGGTGATGGCCGGCGGCGGGTGGGTGGTCGACCAGAGCGACCCGACCGGCCCGGTGGTGCTCCGTGAGGAGCGACTGGCCGGCGAGGTGCTGGCCCGGCTGCTCGCCGAGCTGGAGGCCGAGGTCGGTCCGCTGACCGTCATGGTCGAGGCGTCCGACGAGCACGACGCCCCGCTCTGGGGCGACTACCACGCGAGCTGGCCCTACCCGGACAGGTTCGAGGCGCGTACCCGCGCGGAATGCCTCTCCGGTGATGTGATCAAGGCCTTCGCCCGGACCGGCGACCACCACGTGGACGAACTGCTGGCCGTGGCCCGCCGGATCGTTCCGCCGCAGGTCGCCACACTCACCCAGGCCGGACTCGGCTTCATCGAGATCTGCCCGCCCGGGGTGGACAAGGCGACGGGGCTGACCGTGGTCGCGCAGACCCTCGGGGTCGACCCCGCCGACGTGCTGGTCTTCGGTGACATGCCCAACGACCTGCCGATGTTCGAGTGGGCCGGCTGGTCCCGGGTGGCGGTGGCCAACGCGCACCCCGCCGTCCGTGCCGCCGCCGACGAGGTGACCCTGCGCAACGACGACGACGGAGTGGCGGTGTACCTGGACCGACTACTGTCCCGGTGATGGGAGAGACACCCCGGCTCATCGCCACCGACATCGACGGCACGTTGATCCGCGACGACCACACGGTCAGCGCGCGCACCGCCAGCGTGCTCGCCCGGATTTCCGGGCAGGGCACACCGGTCGTGCTGGTCACCGGCCGTCCGGTCCGCTGGCTGAAGCTGGTGTACGACCAGCTGGCCGAGCCGCTGCCGGCGGTCTGCGCCAACGGCGCCGTGGTCTACGACCCGGTACGCGACGAGGTGCTGCGCGCCGACCCGCTCGCCCCGCAGCACCTGGCCGAGGTGGCCGAGCGGCTGCGTGCCGAGGTCCCCGGCATCGCCTTCGCCGTGGAGATCCTGGACAGCCGGGAGATGCGCCACGAGGGGCGGTACCCGCTGCGCTGGGACGCCGACCACGAGGCGATCCGCCTGGTACGGACGCCGGAGGAGCTGCTGTCCGTACCGGCGGTGAAGCTGCTCGTGCGGGCCGGCGAACAGGACCCGGACGCCTTCGTCGAACTGGTCGCCGCGGCGGTGGCCGGCCTGGCCGAGGCGACGCACTCGTCGAACTCCGGGCTGGTGGAGATCTCCGCGGCCGGGGTGACCAAGGCGGCCGGGCTCGACTGGTACTGCGACCGGCTCGGCGTGGCGGCGGCGGATGTGCTGGCCTTCGGCGACATGCCCAACGACGTACCCATGCTGAGCTGGGCCGGGCGTGGCGTGGCGGTGGCCAACGCGCACCGCGCCGTCCTGGCGGTCGCCGACGAGGTGACGGCGGCGAACACCGAGGACGGCGTGGCGGCGTACCTGGAGAAGATCTTCGGGGTGGGCTGACCGGGCCGGAGCCCGACGGTCAGAGGTACTGGCCGGTGTTGTGCCCCTCGCCACCGGCCGGCTGGCCGACGCCCGGCATCCCCGGCACGATCCCCCCGGGACCGCTGGGCAGCGCCTGCCGGCCGCCGCGCATCTGCTCCAGCTGGACCCGGGCGGCCATCTGCTGGGCGACCAGGGCCGCCTGGATGCCGTGGAACAGGCCCTCCAGCCAACCGACGAGCTGGGCGTGCGCGATCCGCAGCTCGCTCTCGCTCGGGGCCTGGTCCTCGGTGAAGGGCAGCGAGATCCGCTCCAACTCGTCGCGCAGCTCGGGCGCGAGGCCGTCCTTGAGCTCGACGATGGACCGCTCGTGGATCTCGCGCATCCGGTTGCGGCTGGCGTCGTCCAGTGGGGCGGCCTTGACCTCCTCCAGCAACTGCTTGATCATGCTGCCGATCCGCATCACCTTGGCCGGCTGCTCGACCAGGCGGGTCGGGTCCTCGCCCTGCCCCTCCTCGGTCTGCACCGTGCCGATCGGCCGGCCGTCCGGGCCGACCACCACCACGGTGCCGGAGTGGCCGGAGTCGTCGCGGTCGGGCTCGTCGTTCTGTGCAGCGGAGTGCGCTTCGGTCATGGGGTCCATCTTTACCCAGCGGGCGCAACCCATGCCGCCCGGGACCGACTCCCGGGCCCGAACCACCCGGGCGGGGCGCGCTACCGTCGCGCCATGCCTGCCGACCCGCGCGCCGTGCTGACCCGGCCCGCCCCGGAGCCCGATCGGACCGTGGCGTACGGCGACCACCCCGACCAGGTGGCCGACCTACGGCAGCCGGCCGGCGCCGGCCCGGCGCGACCGCTGGTCGTGGTGGTGCACGGCGGCTTCTGGCGGGCCGAGTACGACCGGCGCCACACCGGGCCGCTGGCGGCCGCGCTCGCCTCCGCCGGCCACCCGGTCGCGCAGCTGGAGTACCGGCGCACCGGGCAGCCGGGCGGCGGCTGGCCGGGCACCATGACCGACGTGCTGACCGGGGTCGCCGAGCTGCCCGCGCTGGCCGCCGAGGCGCTGCCCGGCCGCGTGACCCGGGCCGCCCCGATCCTGATCGGTCACTCCGCCGGGGGCCACCTGGCGCTGTACGCGGCGGCCACCGCACCCGCGACGGTGGGCGGCGTGCTCGCCCTGGCACCGGTGGCCGACCTGGCCGAGGCGTACCGGCAGGATCTGGACTCGGGCGCGGTGGCCGCGCTGCTCGGCGGCGGCCCGGCGCAGGTGCCGGACCGGTACGCGGCGACCGATCCACGGTCGTTGGTACCGACTCGGACACGGACAGTAGTGATGCATGGCTCGGCGGACCAGCAGGTGCCGGTGACGATGAGCCGGGACTTCGTCGCAACGGCACGTGCCGCAGGATCCGATATCTCCCTTGTCGAGCTGCCCGGATGCGAGCATTTCGGGCTGATCGACCCGGAGTCCCCGACCTGGCCCCAGGTCCTCGTTATGTTGCGGTCCCTGCACGATGATCACTAGCCATTGACGCAGCGTCGCGGAGCAGGTAGAACGCCGGAGGGGCGGCGTTCTGCCCTGCAACGCTTTTGGGAAGGAACTCGGTGTCGCAGATGAATCGCAGGCGGGCGCTCCAGCTGTTGGCCGCGCTCGGTACGACCGGATTCGCCGCCGCGTGCGGCTCCGACACCGACGACCAGTCGACCGCCGACCGGGGCCCAATCAAGATCGGTCTGATCACGCCGCAGGCCGGCGGCTTCAAGAGCATCGGTGACGACATCACCAACGGCTTCCAGCTCTTCCTCGACCTGCACGGCCAGCGGCTGGGCGGGCACCCGGTGGAGCTGCTGACCGCCGACGAGGGTGAGACCGCCAAGACCGGCAAGGCCGCCGTCGACGACCTGCTCAAGCAGGGCGTGCTGGCGCTCACCGGCGTGGTCAACTCGGCGGTGATGGTCGGCATCCGGGACACCGTCGAGCAGGCCCGCGTCCCGCTGATCGGCTCCAACGCCTCGCCGAGCAGCCTGCAGAGCGTCTTCTACATCTGGCGGACGTCCTACGTGCTGGACGAGGCCGGCCGTGCGCTGGGCCGCTACCTGCGCGACCAGCTGCCGTCGAACGGCCGCATCGCGATCATCATGCCGGAGAACGTCGGCAGCCCGGACGTGGTGCGGGGCTTCCGGCAGGAGTTCGGCGCCAGCGACCCGCGGATCGGCGACCCGGTGACCAACACCAACCCCACCCCCAACCCCGGGAAGAACACGTACGTCGCGGACATCCGCAGGGCGCTGACCAAGAAGCCGACGGCGGTCGTCTGCTTCTACGCCGGCACGGCGGCGGTGGAGTTCATCAAGCAGCTGCGTGACCAGTTCTCCGGGCCGGTGTACGCACCCGGCTTCCTCACCGAGGGCGCCGTGCTGGAGAGCATGGACAAGGACGCGCTCGGCATCCAGACCGCGCTGAACTACTCGGCCGACCTGAACAACACGTCCAACCGGGTCTTCGCCTCGGCCTACCGCAAGAAGTATCAGGTCACGCCGACCACCTACGCGATGGCGTCGTATGACGCGGCGCAGGTGCTCGACCAGGCGATCCAGCTGACCGGCGGATCACCCACCCCCCAGCAGGTCAACCTGGCGCTGGGCAAGATCGGCCAGATCGACAGCCCGCGCGGCATCTGGCAGTTCAACCAGCCGCGCACCCCGCAGCAGAAGTGGTACCTGCGCGAGGTACAGCGCGACGGTCAGGTCATGTCGAACGTGCTGATCAACGAGCTGGCCACGCTGGGCTGAGCGCCCACCAGGAGCAAGGTCAGGGGCCGGTCTCCCGAAAGGGAGGCCGGCCCCCGACGTACGCGGCGGTTTCCGGTCAGTGCCGGAGTTCGGCGATGCAGCACTTCACGCTGCCGCCGCCCTTCTTCAGCTCGGCCAAATCGACCGGGACCGGGGTATAGCCGGCGGCCTTGAGCTTGCCGGCCAACCGGGTGGCCTCACTGTTGAGCACCACGTTCGCGCCGTCGCTGACCAGGTTGAGCCCGAAGGCCATCGCGTCCTCGTCGTCGGCGATCACCGCGTCCGGGAAGAGCTGGGTGAGCACCCGCTGGCTGGCCGCGGAGAAGGCGCCGGGGAAGTAGACGATGTTCGAGTCGTCGATGGAGGCGAGCGCCACGTCCAGGTGGTAGAAGCGGGGGTCGATCAGGCGCAGCGACACCACCGGCCGGCCCAGCGCCTCCTGCGCCTCGGCGTGCGCCGGGATCTCGGTGCGGAAGCCGTGCCCGGCCAGGATGAGCCCGCCGTGCGCCTCCGGCACGTACGCGAAGTCACCCTCGCCCTCGTTGGTCTCGCTCGGGGCGATGAACCGCCAGGCCTGCGACTCGTAGAAGGCATGGTGCAGGGCGGCCTCGGCGGCCCGCTGCTCATGCTTGAACCGCGCGCCGTAGACGCTGCCGTCCACCACGAAGGCGCCGTTGGCGGCGTACACCATGTCGGGCAGGCCACGCTCGGGGGTGAGCAGATGCACCTCGTGGCCGAGGCCGACCAGCGTGTCGCGCAGCCGGTCCCACTGCTTGACGGCCAGTTCCCGGTCGACCGGGGTGGTCACGTCCATCCACGGATTGATCGCGTACTCCACCGCGAAGTGCTCGGGCGAGCACATGAGATATGTCCGCTTTCGCGGGACTCGCTGCTGGTTCACGTTCACCAAGAGTAGGTACCGTTGAACTTTGGTAACAGCCACAACCATTGCTTCCCAGAGGCGGAACGTTGCAGATAGACGCGGTAGACCAGCGGATCATTGCGTTGCTCGTCGCCGACGCCCGCGCGTCGTACGCCGACATCGGCACCCGGGTGTCACTCTCCGCCCCGGCGGTCAAGCGCCGGGTCGACAGATTGCGCGCCACCGGCGTGATCAGGGGATTCACGGCGGTGGTTGATCCGGCGGCCGTCGGCTGGACCACCGAGGCGTTCGTCGAGCTGTTCTGTGCCGGCCGAACCACCCCGGCACAGATCGGTGTGGCGGCCCGCCGGCACCCGGAAGTGGTCGGCGCGTACACCGTCTCCGGCGAGGCGGACGCACTGGTGCACCTGCGCGCCGCCGACATCGCCCACCTGGAGGCGGCGCTGGAGCGGCTACGCGCCGAGTCCTTCGTGACCTCCACCCGCAGCACCATCGTGCTCTCCCGGCTGGTCGAATCCCCCGGCGTCGGCCCCTCCACCCGCTGACCGGACCCGCTCGGCCGCTCACGGCTGCCCGGGTCGGAGATCTGGAACGGGACGATCGATGGGAACGGGAACGACTGGGGCCCCGTCCAACCGCGGTGGCCCCTTCCCAACCGCCGGCCACCGCAGCTTGACCCTCCCTCCCCGGCGGGTGGGGCCTGGTTCTCGGGGTTTCCGGGCCCCACCCGCCCTTGACCTCAAGCCCGGTTGAGCAGATGAACTGACGGCACAGTGGTGGGCACGACGCCCACCGTGGCCGAGGGGGATTCCATGCGGGCGGTCTGGTTACGTGAATTCGGCGGGCCCGAGGTGCTCGTGCCCAGCCCGGCACCCGACCCGACGCCCGGCCCCGGCCAGGTGCTGATCGACGTCGCGTACGCGAACATCACCTTCGTCGAGACGCAGCAGCGCTCCGGTCGCCCCGGGCCGTTCCGGGTCACCCCACCGCTGATTCCCGGCAACGGCGTCGGCGGGGTGATCGCCGCCGTCGGGCCGGACGTCGACCCCGGGCTGACCGGGCGGCGAGTGGTCAGCGCCACGGGCGGCTCCGGCGGATACGCCGAACGAGCGGCGGTGGAGGCGTCCGCGCCGATCGAGGTCCCGGCCGGGCTGGCGCTGGACGCGGCGGTCGCGCTGCTGGCCGACGGACGTACCGCCACGATGCTGATCGAGGCGGTCGGCGTCCGCCCTGGAGACCGGGTGCTGGTGGAGGCCGCGGCGGGCGGGGTGGGCAGCCTGCTCGTGCAGCTCGCGGCCCAGGCCGGTGCGCGGGTGATCGGCGTGGCCGGCGGGCCACGCAAGGTGGACCTGCTGCCCGGACTGGGTGCCGATCTGGCGGTCGACTACCGCGCGCCGGGCTGGGCCGACCGGATCCGGGACGCGGTGGGTGGGATCGACGTGGTGCTCGACGGTGTCGGCGGGCCGGTCGCCCAGACGGCGTTCGAGCTGCTGGCCCCGGGTGGCCGCATGGTCAGCTTCGGGCTGGCCAGCGGCCAGTGGTCACCGGTGTCCGCGGAGGCCGCCACCGCACGGCAGGTCACGCTGGTCCGGCCGGACGTGCCGCCCGCGCGGCTGCGGGCGTACACCGGTCGGGCGCTGGCGGAGGCGGCGGCCGGCCGGCTGCGGCCACTGATCGGGCAGCGTTTCCCGCTGGAGCGGGCCGCCGACGCGCACGCCGCCATCGAGGCCCGCTCGACGGTCGGCAAGACCCTGCTGGACGTCTCCTGAAACCGGGCTCAGAGGTACATGCCGGTGCGGTGCTCGGACTCGTCGCGGCGGACCGGCTTGTCGCCCTCGCCAAAGAACCGCTTGCCGCCGAACTCGCCGTGCAGCCGGTCGTCCAGCTCGTCGGCGAGCCCCGTCATCACCTGCACGGCCAGCATGAGGTGGGTGGCCTGGAAGTTGCGGCCGAAGACCGGGATGGACGCCCAGACCGTGTCGTCGGCGCAGTAGAGGCGGCCGATCGGCATCCGATTGGTCAGCTCGGAGAGCTTGACGTAGAGCCGCTCGGTCGGCTCCACCTCGGTGAGCACCGGAGAGAAGACGTCCACCAGAGGCGGGTTGTCCCGCACCCGGACGAAGACCATCGCCGAACCGGCGCGGATGGTGATGTCGCCATCCGAGTCGATCTGCAACCGGTCGGTGTCGGACTTCAGCATGGTGGAGACCACGGTGCGGACCCGCTCCGCCAGGTCGAGCACGTCGTCCCGCTCGACCTGCGCGGCGGCCGCCTCGGCCAGTGCCTCCTCCAGGTCGGCCTCGACGTCGGCGTCCGGACCGAACTCGCTGCGCGCGGTGCCCAGCGCCTCCACGGTCAACGGCTCGCCCTCGGCGTCGTGCACCAGGTAGACGAGGAACGCCGGGTGCGGGGCGCCGTAGACGTCGCGCAGCGTCCGGGAGAGCAGCGCCGCGATCCGGGTCGCCTCCGCCGTCGTGCCGTCCAAGCCGAAGGAGCCGCCGGAGCCGGCCACCACCCCGGGCGGGGACCAACCGAGCGCGACCATGTCCGCCACGGCGGCGCGATCCAGCCGGTAGCCCGCCGGCAGGGCGGCGTTACCGACCGCCCGGGCGGAGAGCCCGCCGTCGCCGGCCACGTCGACGCTGATCGAATAGACGGCGTCCCCGGTCCCGGAGGCGGTGGGGTCCAGGGTCAGCTCGAGGTGCGCGCCGGCGGGAAGCTCCCGCAGCCGGACGGCGAGCGCGCGGGCGAACTCCCGCCACGCCTCCGTCACCTTGGCCCGCAGATCCGTGGTGCTCGGCTCGTCGAGCAGGATCGATTCCGCCGGCTCGGCCGTACCGCCGGGCAGCTCATTGTTCGGCGCCGAGGGGTGGTCAGCCGTCATGATCGCCTCCGTCCGTCACGATCACCCTACCCACGCCGTCCGGACGTCGAATCAGCCCGGACCGGGATCGGACAACCGCACGGCCCGGCACGAATCCGCGACGGTTCTCATCCGTGCGGAGGCTGCCTGGTCCGGGCGCTCCGCAGCCCCCGCCCCGATGGTCGCCCGGCGGTCAGACCGCCGACGGATCGGCGGGATCGGCACCCAACTCGACCGGCCACGTGGCCGCGAGAGCGCTGAGCCGGGCGGCGGCGTCCGCCGGGTCGGCGCCCCGGCCCACCGCCAGCCCCAGCAGGTACGCGGAGACCGGCGCACCCGGTCGCAACACCTGGTGGGCGACGTCGCGGGCCAGGTCCAGCACCACCGGCACGGGCACCTGGGCCGGGCCCAGGTCCAGCTCGGCACAGGCCGCCGTCACCCAGTCGTCCATCACCGTCATCGCGCCCACTCCTCCGCCCGGCGTACGTCCTCGTCAGTGTCGCAGTCGAACCAGGGCGGCGGGCCGTCACCGGACCAGGGCACCTCGCGCACGACGAGGCCGGCCAGCAGCGCCCGGACCGGAGCCCCGGCGAGGCTGCCGCCCCGCTCGGCCGTCAGCCGGTCCAGCCCGGCACGCAGCGCGGCAACCCGCCACACCCCGCAGAGCGACTGCCGCCGCCCATCCGCGTCGACGAAGCACGCCCCGTCGGGTAGCCGCTCCGGCCCGACGTCGCTGGAGCCGCTCGCCGAGGCGGCCGGTCCGGTGTGGCGGAGCGGGGCCAGATGGCTCAGCAGCTCGTCGATCGCGGCGCGGGTGAGCAGCGGCAGGTCGGCGGCGAGCAGCGCGACCAGGTTCGTCGCCGGGTCGAGCAGCGCCAGCCCGGCCGCCGCCGCGGTGACCGGTCCCCCGCCGGGCGGATCCTCGCGGGTCACCCGTACGCCGGGCGGAACTACACCTGCCGGACCGACCAGCACCCGCGGCGCGGCATCGGCGACGGCGGCCAGCACCCGGTCGCGCATCGACCGGCCGCCGACCGGGAGCGCCGGCTTGTCCACGCCGCCCATCCGTCGGGCGGCCCCACCGGCGAGCACCACCGCGGCGTACGTCCCCATCCGGCCACGGTAGCCGTGCTGGCATCCGGTCGGCGGCCGGCGCCAATGCCCGGTGGCCGTGCGGGCGTACCGACGCGGGGTGCAGGATGGCGGGATGGGACGGGCGACTGACCGACGGGGCGTACTCCGGATCGACCTGGACGCGGCGGCCGACGGGCGCGGGCCCGTGCGCCGTCCGGACAGCCTGGCGGTGGAGGAGCCGCTGGAGATCCGGGTGGGCCCGGCCGGGCCGGGCCGGCGGCGGCCGCTCGCGGTCACCATGCGCACCCCCGGGGACGATTTGGACCTGGCCATCGGTTTCCTACTGACCGAGGGGCTGATCCGGTCGACCGACGACGTGCAGACCGCGCAGCTCTGCGCCGGCGCGGAGACGCCGAACACGTACAACGTGGTGGACGTGGTGCTCGCCCCCGGGGTGCCGGAGCCCACCACCGACCCGTCCCGGAACTTCTACACGACCAGCTCCTGCGGGGTCTGCGGCAAGGCCAGCATCGACGCGGTCCGCACCCGTTCGCTGTTCCCGGTGGCGGCGGACCCGCTCACCGTGCCGGCCGCCCTGCTCGCCGAGCTGCCGGACCGGCTGCGCGCCGGCCAGCGCGGCTTCGACCGGACCGGTGGGCTCCACGCTGCGGGGCTGTTCACGCCCACCGGGGAGCTGGTGGTGCTCCGGGAGGACGTGGGCCGACACAACGCCGTGGACAAGGTGATCGGCTGGGCGGTGCGGGAACGGCGGCTGCCGCTGGCCGGGCACCTGCTGCTGGTCTCCGGCCGGGCCAGCTTCGAACTGACCCAGAAGGCGTGGATGGCCGGAGTGCCACTGCTGGCCGCGGTCTCCGCGCCGAGCACCCTCGCCGCCGAGCTGGCCGACGAGGCGGGGATGACGCTGGTCGGCTTCCTGCGCGGTAACACGATGAACGTCTACGCCCGTCCCGAACGGGTCACCATCTGATCCACCAGTCAGTCGAGCAGCCCCAGCCGGATCGCGGCGTCACGGGCCAGCAGGAAGCCGGCGATGCCGAGGATCCAGCCGAGCATGCCGCCGGAGTGCCGCACGATCCAGGCGTTGAGCCGGACCAGCACCGGCTCGACCAGACTCGGCCACGCCATCCGAGCCCCCAGCAGCAGCGCCGCCGGCAGCACCATGACCAGGCAGTAGCCGGCGAGCAGCCCCACGATCTCCGCCACGCCGAGCTCGGAGGTGGTCAGCAGGCCGACCGCGCCGAGGTACGGCAGCATCGTCGCCACCTCCGCGAGCGCGGCGAGTAGCGCCAGCCCCACCAGCCATCGCGCCGAGGAGTCGCCGGCGGTGACCCGGTCCCGCCAGCGCAGCACACCGCCGCCGCGCGGGCGTCGTTTGCCGTCGTAGCGGAAGCTGAGCGCGAACAGCCCGATCCCGAGGACGAGCTGCGCCCAGAGCACCGGCCGGTTGTCAATCGCCCCGCCGAGTACCTCGGCCAGCCGGCTGCCGCCCACGGCGAGCAACAGCCCCACGGCGAAGTAGAAAACGGCGATCGTGCCGAGGTAGACGAGGATCCGTCGGGCGTTGACCGTCCCGGGCGCGAGCAGCAACCAGACCGGGATGAAGAGGGTGCCGATGCTGGTGCTGTCGACTAGGGCCAGGCCCGCGAGCGAAAACAGCAGTCCGACGCTCATGTGTGGCATTCGTCGGGTAGGGGCACCTGATGATTGTCCGGTGGCGCCTGCTCTGCCGAGTCGGCCGCAGACAGGAGAAACGGGTACATCGTTCGGACCACACCGAAGGTCCCGATCGACTGCCAGCCGTCCGGGCGCCGGAGAGGCAACCGCTCGTCAGTCCAGTTCGAGGATGCTCCAGTCGGCCGGCAGGACCTTCGCCGCCGCCCCGGGCTGCACGGTCGCGTAGTGCGCCCCGTACGTGAGCGCCGCGCGGGCGGCGTGACCGAGTGAGATAGCGCCGTCGACGGCGCGGGCCAGCTTGCCCGTGGCTCGGAGGTCATCGGCGTCGAGCGGCAGTAGGCGTACCACCGGTGCCGTCATCAGCGGGGTCAGCAGCGCGCCGCCGACCTCGTCGGCGGTGCCCGCGTAGGCGGCGGCCAGACACATGGAGGTGAGCGCTGTGCGATGCCGGTCACAGGCGGCCGCGTCGGCTCCTCCTGCGGGGGCGGACCACGCCGGGCAGACCGATCGACGGCCAGCCGTCCAGCTCGGACGGAGGCACGCCGCGCCGGAGCAGGTCGTCCAGGAGCAGGGCGAGCGAGTAGTCGGGGTGCAGGCTCAGCGTGCGCTCCAGCGCGACCGCCGCCAGCGCCCCCTGCCCCGCGCGCCAGGCGGCGAACGCCAGCAGCGCGCCCGGTGCGGCGGTCAGCTCCGACTCGGCCCGGCGCAGAACATCGGTCCAGAGCGCGATGTCGCGGTCCCGACCATCGGTGCGTTCCCAAGCGTGGTCGCGGATCGGCAGGTGCGTCAGCAGGAGGGTCAGCCAGGCCACCTCGTCGTCGTCGAGCCGTTCGCCGCGCCGTTGCCGGCGTTGCGCCTCGCGGACCGCCGCCACCCCGGCGGAGCGCAGCGCCCGGCCGCCGAGCAGGTCGCTCGCGGGCGCCCGCTCGACCAGCTCGGCCAGGCGCCGCTCGGCCCGGACGGTGGCCGCGCGCAGCGCGTCCCGCGCCGGGCCGTCCACCGGTGACACCTGCGCCACGAGGGCGGCCCGGTCGGGGAGCGCGACCTGGCCGGCGAAGACCGCCGAGGCGGTCACCTGGTTGGCCGCCGGGTCGTAGCGCCGGCCCTCGGGCGGGCAGCAGTCGGCCTCGGCGCAGAGATAGGACCACCACCTGCCGTCGGTCACCCGCAGCGCGTCCAGCACCTCCAACCCGGCCCCGGTCAGGGCGGCGCACCGCGTCCACGCTCGGCGTCACCCGGTCGGGCGGCCCGTAGCCGACCACGGTCGCGGCCTCCGCGCCCTGGTGATGGATCACCCCGGCCAGGTGCCGGGCGCGCTCGACCGGATCGGCCGACGCGTCGGGCAGGTCCGCGCGGGCGGCGAAGATGATCCGCCGACCGCGCAGCGCCACCGCGACCACGCTGTCGGCGGGGTGGAAGCCGAGCAGATACGGCACGGCGGCGAGCAGGTCGGCGGGTGAGCGGACGGCGAGCCGGGGGCGTTCGGTCGAGGTCATGCCGGGAGCCTGCGCCGGGCTTCCCCGGCTTTGCCGCCCCTGTGGACGACACGCGGCTCATCCACAGTCACTCCGCGTGTTGTGCCTGGTCAACGCTTATCCCCAGGTGCTGGAGAGCAACAGGTCGTACCGGTGGCCGACCCGATGTGTTCGGGCGGCGCCGTTGTGTCGTGGGGAGCGGTTACCGTGCGCTGATGGACCTGGCGTATCTGCGCGCGCACCCGGCACACCTGCCGACGTTTCTGACCCACCAGCGGATCAGGGAGACGCCGGTCGCCGGTGGGGACATCTGCGCCGCCGCCCGACTCACCCTGGACGACGGCCACTCGGTCTTCGCCAAGTCCTGGCCCGAGCGGGCCGGCCGGCCGGTGCCGGAGGGCTTCTTCGCCGCCGAGGCGGCCGGGTTGCGCTGGCTGCGGGAGTCCGGTGCGGTCGCCGTACCCGAGGTGATCGTGGCGTTGCCCGACCTGCTGGCGCTCGACTGGGTGGAGCCCGGCGAGCCGACGCCGGAGGCGGCCGAGCGCTTCGGCCGGGAGTTGGCCGACCTCCACCGGGCCGGCGCACCGGCCTTCGGTGCGACCTGGCCCGGTTTCATCGGAGCGCTCGGGCAGGACAACACCACCGACGACGGCCCCTGGTCGACGTGGTTCGCCGAGCGGCGACTCGATCCCTACCTGCGGCGCTCGGTCGACGGCGGCGCGCTGAGCAGCGACGACGCCGCGCTAGTCGAGCAGGTGATCGGCCGCGCCGGCGAGTTCGGCGCCGATGAGCCGCCGGCCCGCATCCACGGCGACCTGTGGCCGGGCAACGTGCTGTGGGGCGCCGACGACCGGGCCTGGCTGGTCGACCCGGCGGCGCACGGCGGGCACCGGGAGACGGATCTCGCCCAGCTGGCGCTCTTCGGCGGCATCCCGCACCTGGACCGGGTCCTGGCCGCCTATCGGGAGAGCTGGCCGCTCCCCGACGGCTGGCGCGACCGGGTGCCGCTGCACCAACTGCACCTGCTGCTGGTGCACACCGCGCTGTTCGGCGCCGGATACCGAGATGCGGTCGTCCAGAACGCCCGCGCCGCCCTGGGCCGGCCCGAGCGCGCTACGGTCGACAGGTGAGTGTCGCCCCGCGGACCGACGGCGTCCTCGTCGACCGGTTCGGCCGGATCGCCCGGGACCTACGTGTGTCCCTCACCGACAAGTGCAACCTGCGGTGCACCTACTGCATGCCGGCCGAGGGGCTGCCCTGGCTGGCCGGTCCCGAGCTGCTCACCGACGCGGAGATCGTCCGGTTGGTCCGGGTGGCCGTCGAGCGACTCGGCGTGACCGAGGTGCGGTTCACCGGCGGCGAGCCACTCATCCGCCCCGGGCTGGTCGGCATCGTGGCCGCGGTCGCCGCGCTGGAGCCCCGCCCACGGATCTCGCTCACCACCAACGGCATCGGCCTGGACCGGCTCGCCCCGGCGCTGCGCACGGCCGGCCTCGACCGGGTGAACGTCTCGCTGGACACCCTGGACCCTGACCGTTTCACCCAGCTCACCCGCCGCCCCCGGCTGGACGCGGTGCTCGCCGGGCTCGCCGGCGCCGCCGACGCCGGGCTCAACCCCGTGAAGATCAATTCAGTGCTGATGCGCGGCGTCAACGAGGACGAGGCGCCGGCCCTGCTGCGCTTCGCCGTCGACCACGACTACCAGCTGCGGATCATCGAGCAGATGCCACTGGACGCCCAGCACGGCTGGAACCGCAGCACGATGGTCACCGCCGAGGAGATCCTCGCCTCCCTGCGTACCCGCTTCGACCTCAGCCCCGACCCGGCCGAACGCGGCGCGGCGCCGGCGGAGACCTGGCTGGTCGACGGCGGCCCCGCCCGGGTCGGCGTGATCGCCAGCGTCACCCGCCCCTTCTGCGGCGACTGCGACCGCACCCGGCTGACCGCCGACGGCCAGGTCCGCGCCTGCCTCTTCGCCACCGAGGAGTCCGACCTGCGCGCCGCGCTACGCGCCGGCGCCGACGACGACGACCTGGCCCGGCGCTGGCGCACCGCGATGTGGGGCAAGCGCGCCGGGCACGGCATCGACGACCCCACCTTCCTCCAGCCGACCCGGCCGATGTCCGCGATCGGAGGCTGAGACGTGGACCCGACGCCGCTCACCATCCGCTACTTCGCCGGCGCGCGCGCCGCCGCCGGCCGCTCCGAAGAGGTCACCGCCGCCGGCCGATCGCTCGACGACCTCACCGTCGAGCTGGCCCAACGGCACGGCGACCGAATGGCCGCAGTGCTGCGAGTGGCGAGTTTCCTCGTGGACGGCGTCACCTGTCATGATCGTCAAGCACCCCTGCCAAGTGGGGCCACGATCGACGTCCTGCCCCCGTTCGCGGGCGGCTGAGGGGGGCGCACGGATGCTGGCGGTTCTGGGGTTCGTTGCCGTCCTGGCACTGGTCACCGGTCTCATCCATCTCTACCTGTGGAAGCGACTGGTCCGGGACACCACCACACCGGGCCGCTGGCGGCGGATCGGCGCGATCGCGGCCCTGGTGTTGGCGCTCCTCGTGCCGGTCACCCTCGCCGGCACGGAGGCCGGGCTCTACTGGCTCGCCTGGCCGGGCTACCTATGGCTCGCGGTGATGTTCTACCTGCTGGTCCTGCTCGCCGTGCTGGAAGTGCCGATGCTGGTCACCCGGCTGGTGCTGCGCCGCCGGGTCATCGCCGCCGAGCCCACCACCGCCGCACCCGAGCCGGTGCTGGTCGGCGCCGCCGGGCCCACCGACCCGCCAGCCGCCAGCGCGGTTCGTGCGCCCGACCACGACCCGGCACGCCGGCTGTTGCTGGCCCGCGGGGCGGCCATCTTCGCCGGCCTCACCGCCACCGGCATCACGGGGTACGGGGTACGCACCGCGCTCGGCCCGCCGCAGCTGGACCGGGTGCAGATCCCGATCGGCAAGCTCCCGCGCAGCATGGACGGCCTGCGCATCGCCACCGTCTCCGACATCCACCTCGGCCCGCTGCGCGGCCGGGCGCACACCGAGCGCATCGTCGCCGCGATCAACCGCCTCGACGCGGACCTGGTCGCGGTCGTCGGCGACCTGGTCGACGGCTCGGTCGCCGAACTGGGGTCGGCCGCCGCGCCGCTGCGCGACCTGCGCTCCCGGTACGGCAGCTTCTTCGTCACCGGCAACCACGAGTACTACTCCGGGGTCGAGGAGTGGGTCCAGGAGGTGGACCGGCTCGGCCTGCGGGTGCTGCAGAACCAGCGGCAGGAGATCCAGGCCCGGGGCGGCGTGCTCGACCTGGCCGGCGTGAACGACCTCTCGGGCACGGGCACCGGCCTCGCCGCCGGGCCGGACTTCGCCGCCGCGCTCGGTGACCGCGACCCGAGCCGACCGGTGGTCCTGCTCGCGCACCAACCGGTGGCGGCGAAGGAGGCGGCGCGGTACGGCGTCGACCTGCAACTGTCCGGGCACACCCACGGCGGGCAGATAGTGCCGTTCAACCTGGCCGTCCGGCTCGAACAGCCGGTGGTCAGTGGGCTCGGCGAGGTCGACGGCACCAAGGTCTACGTGACCAACGGCGCCGGTTTCTGGGGTCCGCCGGTCCGGGTCGGGGCCGAACCGCAGATCACCCTGGTCGAGCTGCGCTCGGCATAGCGGACGTCACGTCCGCGCGTGGCGGCGGGCGGCCGGCGCGGCGAGCGTGACAGGATGCGGCGTGCCCCCGTTCAGCGCCGTACCCCCCGGTGGCCTCCCGCCATTCGTCGCGGACCTGCACATCCACTCGAAATACTCGCGCGCGTGCAGCCGCGACCTCACCCTGCCGAATCTCGCTTGGTGGGCCCGGCGCAAGGGCATCGCCCTGCTCGGCACCGGAGACTTCACCCACCCCGCCTGGTACGACCACCTGCGGGAGACGCTGCGCCCGGCCGAACCGGGGCTCTACCGGCTCGACCCAGAGGCGGAGCGGGACATCGCCCGCCGGCTGCCGCCCCGACTCGCCGGCACGGCGGAGGCGGATCCGGTCCGGTTCATGCTGAGCGTGGAGATCTCCACCATCTACAAGCGGGACGACCGGACCCGCAAGGTGCACCACCTGATCTACCTACCCGACCTGGACGCGGTGGCCCGGTTCAACGCCGCGCTCGGCCGGATCGGCAACCTCGGCTCCGACGGCCGGCCGATCCTCGGCCTGGACTCCCGCGACCTGCTGGAGATCACCCTGGAGGCGAGCCCGGACGGCTATCTGGTTCCGGCGCACATCTGGACGCCGTGGTTCTCCGCGCTGGGCTCGAAGTCCGGCTTCGACGCGATCGCCGACTGCTACGCCGACCTGGCCGAGCACATCTTCGCCGTGGAGACCGGCCTCTCCTCGGATCCGGCGATGAACTGGCGGGTCGGCAGCCTGGACCGCTACCAACTGGTCTCCAACTCGGACGCGCACTCCCCGCCGGCGCTGGGCCGGGAGGCGACCGTGCTGACCGCCGAGCGGGACTACTTCGCCGTCCGGGAGGCGCTGCGGACCGGCGACGGCCTGGCCGGCACCATCGAGTTCTTCCCGGAGGAGGGCAAGTACCACGCGGACGGGCACCGGCTGTGCGGGATCAACTGGTCCCCCGAGCGGACCCGGGCCGCGGACGGACGCTGCCCCGAGTGTGGCAAGCCGCTCACCGTGGGCGTCCTCAGCCGCATCGAGGAGCTGGCCGACCGAGCGGAGGGGCATCGGCCGGCGCATGCGCGGGAGGTCACCCACCTGGTGCCGCTGGCCGAGATCCTCGGCGAGATCAACAGGGTGGGCGCCCGATCGAAGAAGGTCGAGGGGCGGCTCAACGAGCTGCTCGCCGCGCTCGGGCCCGAGCTGGAGATCCTGACCACGACGCCGCTGACCGACATCGCGCAGGCCGGCGGCGAGCTGCTCGCGGAGGGCATCGGGCGGCTCCGGCGCGGCGACGTGCGCCGGGTGCCGGGCTACGACGGCGAGTACGGAGTGATCACCCTCTTCGACCCGGCGGAGCTGGGCGCCAGCGCCGGCACGGCGCAGGAGACGCTGTTCGACGTACCGGTGCCGGCGCAGCGGAGACCCGCGCAGTCGGCAGCTCGGGCGGCGGCCAGGCGCCCCGCGGCGGCGAAGGCGGAGCCGAAGCGCAGGACAGCCCCACCACCCGCCCCACCGATCGCATCGCCGCCGTCACCACATGAGCCGTTCGAGCCGATGCTCGCGGGCATGGAGGAGGTCGGCACCGGCCTGCTGGACCGGTTGGACGCGATGCAACGGGTCGCCGCGTCCGCGCCCGGCGGCCCGCTGCTGATCGTGGCCGGCCCGGGCACGGGCAAGACCCGGACACTGACGCACCGGATCGCGTACCTCTGCGCGGAGCTGAACGTCTTTCCCGAGCACTGCCTGGCCATCACCTTCACCCGCCGGGCCGCCGAGGAGCTGCGGCACCGCCTCGACGGCCTGCTCGGCCCGGTCGCCGAGGACGTCACCGTGGGCACCTTCCACGCGCTGGGGCTGACCATCCTGCGCGAGAACGCCGACGCGGCGGGCCTGCCGGTGGACTTCCGGATCGCCGACGACGCCGAGCGGGCGGCGGCCCGGTCGGAGGCCGGCGACGACCAGGCCAGCTACACCGCGCTGCTGCGTAAGCAGGATCTCGTCGACCTGGACGAGCTGGTGAGCCTGCCGGTCGAGCTGCTGCGGGCCGACCGGGAGCTGGTCGGGCGGTACCGGGACCGCTGGCGGTGGATCTTCGTCGACGAGTACCAGGACGTCGACGCGGTGCAGTACGAGCTGCTGCGGTTGCTCAGCCCGGCCGACGGCAACCTCTGCGCGATCGGCGACCCGGACCAGGCGATCTACTCGTTCCGGGGTGCCGACGTCGGCTACTTCCTGCGCTTCTCCCAGGACTTCACCGACGCCCGGCTGGTCCGGCTCAACCGCAACTACCGCTCCTCGGCACCGATCCTGGCCGCCGCCGTGCAGGCCATCGCTCCGTCCTCGCTGGTGCGTGGCCGGCGGCTGGATCCGGCCCGGCTCGATCCGGAGGCACCGCTGGTCGGTCGCTACCCCGCGGCCTCCGTCGCCGAGGAAGCCGACTTCGTGGTTCGTACCGTGGACGAGCTGGTCGGCGGGCTGTCCCACCGGTCGCTGGACTCGGGTCGGATCGACGGCCGGTCCACCTCGCTGTCGTTCTCCGACATCGCCGTGCTGTACCGCACCGACGCGCAGGCCGCGCCGATCGTGGACGCCCTGACCCGGGCCAACATTCCGGTGCAGAAACGCTCACACGACCGGCTGCGGGACCGGCCCGGGGTGGCGGCCATCGCCCGCGAGCTGCGGCACGCCGACGGGCTGGCCGGCTCGCTCGCCGCCCGGGTGCGCCTGGCCGGCCAGGTGGTCGCCGAGCGCTTCGCCGTGCCCACCCTGGACGGTGCCGGCGCAGGACGTCCCGAGGACGTCCGCTCGGCCGTGGATCTGCTGACCCCGCTGGCCCGCCGCTGCGGCGACGACCTGGAGACATTCCTGTCCCAGCTGGCCACCGGCGCGGAGGTGGACGCGCTCGACCCGCGGGCGGAGGCGGTCACCCTGCTCACGCTGCACGCCGCGAAGGGCCTCGAGTTCCCAGTGGTCTTCCTGGTCGGCGCCGAGGACGGGCTGCTGCCGCTGCGCTGGCCGGGCTCGACACCCGATGAGGATGCGGTCGCCGAGGAGCGGCGGCTCTTCTTCGTTGGCCTGACCCGGGCCCAGGACCGGCTGTACGTCACGCACGCCGCCCGCCGTACCCGCCACGGCGTCGAGCGCGACTGTGCGCCGTCGCCATTCCTCGGCGCGATCGACCCGGGGCTGTTCGAGCGGTTCGGCGAGACCGAGCCGCGCCGACCGAAGGACCGCCAGCTCCGCCTCATCTGACGGTCCCCGCTCCCGTCGCGGCAACCGACGTCCCGCGACGATCCGCGCGGCGCGGTCAGGCCGGCCGGTCGAACGAGCGCTATACCTCTGAGGCATATTTATATGACTCACAGGTATAGCGCTAGTTCCAGCGAGTGCCGCTGACGGCGTCACCCTGAGTGAAACCGGCAGCTGCGCGGGGACCAGCGACGGCCGGCGGCCGGCCGGATCAGCCAGGAGCGCGGCGAGCCAGGCGCCCGCGAGCAGAGCCGGGCCGAGTGGCAGCAGGGTGTCCCGGCGCACCCGCCGGGCGGCGAGCAGGCCGAGCACCACGCCGCCGTGCAGCAGGTGCGGCAGGAGCAACCCGGCCAGCAGGGTGTCCCGACCCAGCCAACCGAGCGGCAGGCCGAGGTCGGCGGCGAGCTTCACGTCCCCGAAGCCCAACCGGGAACCGGGCAGCAGGGCCAGCAGCACGTGCGCCCCGCCGGCGACCGCCGCGCCGGCCAGCGCGCCGAGCAGCCGCCCCGGGTCGTCGGCCAGCAGAGCCGCACCGGACAGGCCGCCCAGTGCGAGCAGTGCCGTGGCCAGAACCAGCATGTCGGGCAGCCGCACGCAGGCCAGGTCGACCACGGCCAGCACCAGCCCCAACGACGCCACCGCGAGGAAGACCGGCAGCGCCGGGTCGCCACCGAGTGCGACGGCGAGCCCGAGGAACACCACGCCCGCCACCGCCGGGCTGAGCCACACCCACCGGCCGGGCCGGGACGGCGACGGCAGGTGCGCCGGCCGGGTGGTGAAGGGCCCGGCCAGCCGAGGAACGGCGAGGCCGACCAGCACGCCGAGCAACGCCACCGGCACCAGCGCAGCGGCCGACATGCGCCGGCGGTTACCGCCGGTCGCGCTCGCGCGCGGTCCCCGACCGCGATCCCGCGCTCGGCCGGCGGGGGCGTTCCGTGCTCACCACCAGGGCCACCCCGGCGACGATGACCGCTCCGCCGAGCAGCACCTGCGGGGTGATCGGCTCGGCCACCAGCAACGCGCCGAGCGCCACCGCGACCGCCGGGTTGACGTAGGCGTACGTCGAGACCAGCGAGATCGGCGCGTTGTGCAGCAGCCAGACGTACGCGGTGAAGGCCACCAGCGAGCCGGCCACCATGAGGTAGCCCAACGCCAGCCAGGACCGGGTGCTGACCTCGGCCGGGTGGAAGTCGCGCAGCTCGCCCCGCCCGGCGGCGACGACGGCCAGCACCAGCGCGCCGGCCACCATCTCGTACACCGTGGCGACGAACGGGTCGGCGGGCATCCGGATCCGGCCGGACAGGAACGATCCGACCGACCAGGAGGTGGCCGCCGCGACCACGGTCAACGCCCCGACCAGCGGCACCGCGTCCGCGCTGCCGGCGGGCAGCACCAGCAGGACCAGACCGACGAAGCCGAGGGTGACCCCGGCGAACGTCCAGACCGGGGGTCGGTCCCCGGTGGCGGAACGCAGCAGCACCACGAGCAACGGCACGGTCGCGACCAGCAGCGCGGCGATCCCGGACGGCACCGCCACGCCGGGTGGCCCGGACTCGGCGAGCACCACCAGACCGTTACCCCCGGCGAGCAGGAGCACCCCGACCAACGCGGCGGAGCCGAGCTGTCGGCGCTCCACCCGCAGCGCGCCCGGCCCCCGGCGCAGGCGCAGCACCGCCGCCAGCACCGCACCGGCGACGGCGAACCGCAGGGCGGCCGACGTCAACGGTGGCAGCGTCTCCACGGCGATCCGGATGCCCAGATAGGTGGAACCCCAGAGCAGGTAGACCACGATCAACGCGGTCCAGATCAAGGTCGGCGCGGTGCCGGCGCCACGGGTGGCCAGGGCTGCGGCACTCGGTGAAGGTGAGCTCATCGGTGGACCACGCTACGGTGACCACGGAGTCGGCGTCGCGCATTGGTGGCCGGCCTCTCACCACTTGTGCAGGAGGGCGGCATGACGAACTACGGACCACCGGGTGGCGGCGTCCCGGGACCGTGGCGTGAGCAACGACCCGACGAGACGCCCGGACGGCCGCCCCAGCAGGCCTACCCGCCCTCGCACGAGCCCTACCCGCCGGTGGTCCAGTCGTACCCGTCGGCGCCCCAGGGGCGACCCGGTCCCTACGGCGACACGCCCTACGGCGGCGGACTCGCCGCGCCCTACGGTGGCGGGTCGGACACGCGCTACGGCGAGTCGGAGAGCTCCTACGGCGGCGGGTCGTACCGGCCGAGCGGAGCGCCCCCGGCGTACGGCGGCGGGCAGCCGTACCGGCCCGACGACGGCCCGCACGGCGGGGATCCCGCGCCGGCTCCGGGTGGGCGCGGTCGAGGTCCGCTGATCGCGGTGCTGGCCGTCGTGCTGCTGCTGGTGGCTGCCGGTGGCGGAGCGTTCTGGTTCCTCAGGGGGTCGGGCGATCCCGCCCCGGTGACCGCGCCGACCGGCTCGGCCGTCGCCGGGGAGCCCGGCGCGGACGCGGCCGACCCGGCCGCGCCGGCACCGAGCGCCGCAGCGCCGGAGTCGTCGGCCGACCCGCGGTTCGTCAAGGTCGGCCAGTGCGTCCGCAACGATGGCGCGGCCGGCGACAAGCCCAAGCTGCTGATCAGCGGCTGCGCCCCGAAGTCGTACGAGGTGCTGCGCCGGATCGACGGCCCGACCAGCGGCGAGCGGGACGCCGAGGCCAAGTGCGCCAAGGTCGAGGGCTACACCAACTGGTACTTCTTCGACAGCGAGCTGGACACCCTCGACTTCGTCCTCTGCCTCAAGCAGCGCTGAGGCCACCCACCCTGGGGATGACATGACAACCTACGGACCATCGGACGCCGGGCAGCCGGACGACCCGTACCAGCGCCCGGCGACCGGCCCCGACGGCCCGCCACCGGTCGACCCGACCCGACAGCAGTGGGGCCAACCGCCGGCCGACGCGGAGCCGCCGACCGCGCCCCTGTGGGGTCCGCCGCCGACCTCGGGCCCGGGTTACCCACCGCCCAGCCCAGGGGCGGGTTACCCACCGCCCAGCCCTGGGTCCGGATACCCACCGCCGCCCGGTCCGTTTCCGCCGGCCGGTCCGACGCCCGGGCAGCCGGGCGCGCCGTGGGGCCCGCCGGCGCCCGGCGGGTACGGGATGCCGCCCGCCCCGCCGGCGAGGAACACCGGCCGGAAGGTCGCCCTGATCATCACGCTGGTGGTGCTGCTCCTGCTCTGCCCGTGCCTCGGCCTGGCAGGGTGGGCGGTCTGGAAGGCCGTGGACGCCGACAGCAACGCCGCGCCCGCACCGTCAGTGAGCGCGCCGGCCGTTCCGCCCGTCGAGCCCAGCGATGTGCCGTCCCCGGCCGCGCCGAGCCCGAGCGAGGACGAGTTCGCCAAGGGCGACTGCGTGGTCAACGACGGCACCGAGGACGACGCGGAGTTGCGCAAGGTGCCGTGCGGCCCCAACACCTACCAGGTGCTGCTGCGGATTCCGGCGACGAGCGACGGGGACCGGTGCGAGACGCTCGCGCCGCAGGCCACCGCGAACTACGTGCACGACAACTCGATCGACCTGTTCGACTACGTGCTCTGCCTGAAGAAGCGGTAACCGGTAGCCAAAACTAGGGCTGTCTAGCGTGGATGCTAGACAGCCCTAGTTTATTGTCGACGCCCCCGACACGCCGGTAGCCCCATCTATCCATGTCTAGCCCCTCAGCTAGAGGGCCCGATACTGTGCGATGCGTGGATCCGGTCCGCAACCCGTACGCACCGGGCGCCGGTCAGCGCCCGCCCGAACTCGCCGGGCGGGGGCGGGAGCTGGACGTCTTCGACATCGTGCTGGAGCGCATCGCCCGAGGTCGCCCCGAGCGCAGCCTGATGCTCACCGGGCTGCGCGGTGTCGGCAAGACCGTCCTGCTCAACACCCTCCGGTCGCAGGCGATCAACCGCCTCTGGGGCAGCGGCAAGATCGAGGCGCGGCCGGATCAGTCCCTGCGCCGCCCGGTCGCCGCCGCGCTGCACATGGCGGTCCGGGAGCTCGCGCCCCGGCACCGCGCGCCCGACCGGATCGACGCCTTCCTCGGGGTCCTCAAGGCGTTCGCCCAGCGGTCCGCCCCGACCGGCCGGGGCGGGAGCGCCCCGAAGCTGCGCGATCGGTGGCAGCCCGGAATCGACGTACCCGCGGCGAGCGGTCGGGCCGACTCCGGCGACATCGAGATCGACCTGGTCGAGCTGCTCAGTGACGCCGCCGCCGTGGCCAGCGACGTGGGCACCGGCATCGCCGTCTTCATCGACGAGATGCAGGACCTCGGCCCGGAGGACGTGTCGGCGCTCTGCGCCGCCTGCCACGAGCTGTCCCAACTCGGCGCGCCGCTGATCGTGGTCGGCGCCGGCCTGCCGCACCTGCCGGCCGTGCTCAGCGCCGCGAAGTCGTACTCCGAGCGGCTGTTCCGCTACCAGCGCATCGACCGGCTCGACCGGATCGCCGCCGACCAGGCACTCTGCGCGCCGGCCGAACGCGAGGATGTGGAGTACGAGCAGAAGGCGCTCGACCTTCTCTACGAGAAGTCCGGCGGCTACCCCTACTTCGTCCAGGCGTACGGCAAGGCGACCTGGGACCATGCTCCGCGCTCGCCGATCACCGCCGCCGACGTCCGGGTCGCCGCGCCCGAGGCGGAGGCCGAGCTGGCGGTCGGCTTCTTCGGCTCCCGGTTCGAGCGGGCGACCCCCGCCGAGCGCGAGTACATGCGGGCGATGGCCACGTTGTCCCTGGTGGAAGGCGAGTCCGGCGGCCCGGTCCGCGACGACATGGACGCCGCGGTGCCCACCGCGGAGATCGCCCGGGCGCTCGGCCGCAAGCCGGCCAGCCTCTCCCCGGCGCGGGACGCGCTGATCAAGAAGGGGCTGATCTACTCCGGTGAGCGGGGCACGGTGGCCTTCACCGTTCCGCACTTCGGCCGGTACCTGCGCACCCAGCCAGCCTGACGGCGGGCATCGCGCCGATCCGGCGCGCTCAGACCCGGGACCAGGGCACCGGAAAGAGCACCTCGCCGCAGGGCGGCGGCCCTTCCTCGCTGGTGGACGGCGGCAGCAACAGCGCCTGCCACGGCTCACCGAGACCGGCCCACGGGCTGCTCACACCCAGCTCGCTGGCCGGGCCGAAGCCGAAGCGGCGGTAGAAGGCGGGATCGCCCAGGACCACGACCAACCGCTCGCCCAGCTCGGTGGCGGCGTCCAGAGCGGCCTGCACCACCGCCGTGCCGTGCCCCAGCCGCTGCCGGTGCGGAGCGACCGCCACCGGGCCGAACACCAGAGCGGGCGCGTCGCTGCCCCGCTCCGGTCGCACCCGCACCCGGGTGAGCAGCGCGTACCCGACCACCTCGCCGCCGTACTCGGCGACCATGGCCAGCTCCGGCAACCAGGCGTCAGTGCCGCGCAGCTCGTCGACCAGGCTCACCTCCGGCGGCGTCGCCACGTCGGGCCGGGCGAACGCGGCAGCCAGCACCCGACGCACCGGGCCGGTGTCGGCCGGGTCCTCGGGTCGTAGCCGCAGCGTGGTCACCCGCGCGACGTTACCCGTGACGGACGGTCCATCAGCGATGGTCGCTCGAATCGGCGTGGCGGATGTGTACGGCCACCGATCCGGATCCGGCGGTTGCCGGGGTAGCAAACGCCGTGACGGGGTATGACTGATCCATGACGCCCGTACGCTCCCTCGCCCGCGCCATGCTGAGCGGCATTTTCGTGGTCAGCGGGTACCGCAACTTCCGCAACCCGGACCGGCTGGCGGTGGCGGCCAGGCCGGTGACCGACAAGCTCGCGCCGATGCTGCACAAGGCGCATCCGAACTTCCCCACCGACACCAAGACGCTGATCCGGCTCAACGCCGCGGTGCAGGTCAGCGCCGGGCTGATGCTGGCCACCGGGCGGTTCAGCCGACCCGCCGCGCTGGTCCTCGCCGGCTCGCTGGTGCCGGTGACCATCGCCGGGCATCCCTTCTGGAACAACGACGACCCGGTGGCCCGGAACAACAACCAGGTGCACGTCCTGAAGAACCTGGGCCTCTTCGGCGGCCTGCTGCTCGCCGCGGCCGACACCGGGGGCAAGCCGGGTCTGCGGTGGCGGACCGGCCATCGCATCGGCCATTCTCGACGTTCCATGCAGCGCGCCGTCCGCACTGCCCGGCGGGAGGCCCGGATCGCCGTCCGGTCCGCCTCCACCGCGCGTCGACTTCCGGGCTGACCTGCCTCGATACGTTCCGGCCTCACCCCCACCCCCGCTAAGGCCACGAATTACCTGAACCACCCGGTAGGCGTTAACGCGGTGGAAATGTCAAAAACATGTGTGGGATCGGACACGGTCGCATAACGCGGGAGGCACTGACGTGAGGCGCCGTTCTAGGCTCCGTGCAGGACCTGGACGGGTAGGACGATCTTGGTACGGGGGTGGCCACGCCATGCCGACGACTGTCGGTAGACGGGCAGACCGCCTCGCCCAAATTCAACGCGTGACCCGTGCGATCGAACGCGCGACGCGTGGGGTCGATCGCGGGACAGTCGTACGGGGTGCCATCGTGGCCGCCGTCGCCTACGCCGCATGGCTCGCCATCGGTGCGTTCGGGCGGCCGTACAACTTCTTCGACATGAAGATCTACCACGGCGCGGTGGTGTGGTGGGCGAGCGGCCACGAGCTCTACGAGTTCATCGCGCCGGGCACAACTCTCGGCTTCACCTACCCGCCGTTCGCCGGCCTCGTCATGCTGCCGATGGCACAGTTGCCGATCGGCGCCGCCGGAAGGGTCAACGCTCTGGCCAGCATCGCCGCGCTGGCGCTGGTGCTGGCGGGGCTGCTCCGCCCCATCGTGGACCGGCTGGGCTGGCCGCTGTGGTTCACCGTGGCCCTGGCGGTGCCGCTCGCGGTGGCGATCGAGCCGGTCCGGGAGACCCTCGGCTACGGCCAGGTCAACGTCCTGCTGTTCGCGCTGATCATGGCCGATCTGATCGGGCTGCGGTGGCGCTCCCGCCGGGGCACCCACTACGCGGCGACCGACGGCCCCCTGCTGCGCTTCATCTACGGCGGTGCCTGGGCCGGAGCGGGCATCGGCCTGGCCACCGCGGTCAAGCTCACCCCGGCGCTGTTCATCGCCTACCTGCTGATCACCCGCCAGTGGCGGGTGGCGGCCACCGCGATCGGCACCACGATCGGTGTGACCGTGGGGACCTTCGCGATCGTCGGTGACGAGTCGCGGGCCTACTTCGGCAGCGTGCTCTGGCAGACCGAGCGGGTCGGCGCGGCGGACATGACGCCCAACCAGTCGCTCGCCGGCCTGCTGGCCCGGCTGTACGACTCGATCGAGACCCCCGGTCTGCTCTGGCTCGCCTTCTCGGTGCTGATCCTGGCGCTGGGCCTGTCCCGGGCGGCCAGCTCCCGCGCCGACGGTGACGAGCTGACCGCGTTCACGCTGGTCGGTCTTACCGCCAACGTGATCAGCCCGATCTCCTGGACGCACCACCTCGTCTGGGTGATCCCGGCGATCATCGTGCTGGCCGACGCGGCGGTACGCCGCCGGGAGGCGAGCCGGGGGTTGACGCAGCGCAATGGCCAGGGCCTGGCGTTCGGGGGCCTGCCCGGGGTCAACGGGCTCCGCCCGCCGATCTGGTACCCGGCGCTGACCGGGCTCCGGCACGGCGTCGCCGCGATCGGGCTCTACCTGCTCTTCCTGGTCTCCCCGATCTGGCCGTACGAGCACCAGCTGCCGGAGATGTCGCACTATCAGGACGGTCTCTTCGGCGCACTGATGGAGAACTCGCTCGCGCTCGCGCTGATCGTGCTGGTCGCCGCGCTGCCCTGGCGCCCGGGCGCAGAGCCGGCGTTCTACGGCGACCGACTCGCGCGGGCCGTGCTGGTCAACGGCCGACGCTGAGCGGTCAGGGGCAGTTGACCCATTCCTCGGTGCCGTCACCGAAGACCTGCCGCTTCCAGATCGGCAGCCGCGCCTTGACCTCGTCCACCAGACGGGCGCAGGCCTCGAAGGCCGCCGCGCGGTGCGCGGTGCTCACGGCGGCGACCAGCGCCACGTCGCCGATCGCCAGCGGGCCGACCCGGTGCGAGACCGCCACCGCGTAGACGTCGGGCTCGGCCGCGATCTCGGCGGCCACCTCGCGTAGCACCTGCTCGGCACTCGGGTGCCCCTCGTACTCCAGGCTCACCACCGGGCGCCCGTGGTCGTGGTCGCGGACCACGCCCTGGAAGGAGACGACGGCGCCGGCCCGCCGGTCGGCGACCGCCGCCTCGTGCGCGGCCAGATCCAGTGGCTGGTCGGTGACCTCGCCGAAGGTGAGCGCCGGCGCCGTCACGATGCACGCTCCCCGGGCAGCAGCGGCAGTGGCACGATCGGCACCCGGTCGCCCGGATCGCCGGCGGTGCCCGGCCGGATGACCGCGAACCCGTCGGCACCGGCCAGGCCACGCAGCATCGCCGAGCCGACGTGCCGCACTGGGGACGCGGTGCCGGCGGCCCGGTCCAGCCGGACCAGTGCCAGGTGGGTGTGATCGCCACGACCGGGCACCGCCTCGGCCAAGGTGGCCTGCGGCAGGACCGGCATCGGACGGCCCTGGAGGCCGGCGAGCAGCGGGGCGACCAGCGACACCAGCGCGACGATGGCGGACTGCGGGTTGCCGGGCAGCCCGGCGACGAACCGGACCCGCCCGTCGTCGCCGGCCAGCCGGGCCAGCAGCATCGGGAAGCCGGGCCGGACGGCGACCGTGTTGACCACGTAGTCGGCGCCGAGCGCCTCGAGCGCCGGGTGCAGGTGGTCGACCGGGCCGTGCATCGTGCCGCCCGTGGTGCAGACCAGGTCGGCGTTGGCCAGCGCCGCGCGCAGGGCGGCCACGTGTGCGGGCAGCGTGTCGGCCACGGGGCCGACCACGTCGGACGGCCGGACCTGGCAGCCATACCGGCGCAGCCACGCGGGCACCGCCGGCCCCAGCGCGTCCCGGACCCGGCCGGCCGCGGGTGGACCCGCGGCGAGCAGCTCGTCGCCGAAAACCAGAAGCGCGGCGCGCGGCGCCCGCCGGACCTGCAGGGTGTCGTGCCCGCAGGACGCCGCCAGGCCGATCACCGCCGGATCGACCGGCGTGCCGACCGGCAGCAGCTCCTCGTCGGCGTACGCCTCCTCGCCCAGTTGCCGCCACTCCGGCGTTTGTCGGGGCGTGCCGCTGACCAGGCCGTCGGTGGTCGTGGTGGACTCCTCGACGCGCAACACGGCGGTCGCGCCTTCGGGCACCATGGCGCCGGTCGCGATCTCGACGGTGGTGCCGTCCTCGCTGAGCGGCACGGGGGTGTTGCCGGCCAGCACCCGGCCGACCACGCGCCACGGGCCGGCGCCGCGCACCGCCCAGCCGTCCACGCTGGAGGTGGGGAAGGCGGGAAGGTCGGTGCGGGCGGTCAACGGCTCGGCCAGGGTCAGCCCGTCGGCGTCGATCAGGGGCCGGGCGACGGCGGGAAGCGCGGCGGCCAGGCCGACCGCGTAGACGCGGGAGCGCGCCTCCTCCCACCCGGCCGGCGGGGGCGCGGCGACCCAGTCCGCGGTTGGTGCGGTTTCCGTGCTCACCGGCCGAGCCTATCGGGGCGGACCGACACCCGCCGGGCCTGGGCGCGGACCGGTCAGTGGTCTCCGCCGCGAAGTTGGTCGACGGTGTGCGCGAGGATCGGCCCGAGCACGGCCAGCCCGTCCCGGGCGCCGCCGGTCGAGCCGGGCAGGTTGACCACCAGCATCCGGCCGGCCACCCCGGCCAGCCCTCGGGACAGCGCCGAGGTGGGCACGCGGTCGCGACTGTGCGCGCGGATCGCCTCGGCGATGCCGGGAATCTCGTAATCCAGCAGACCTCGGGTCACGTCCGGCGTCCGGTCCGACGGGGTGACCCCGGTGCCGCCGCTGGTCAACACCACATCTATGCCGTCGGCGAGGGCCTCCTGCAAGGCCGCGCCGACCGGCTCGCCGTCGGGCACCACCACCGGCTCGTCGACCTGGCAGCCCAGCTCGAGCAGGCCGGCGGCGAGCAGTGGACCGCTGGTGTCGGCGTAGACGCCGGCCGCGGCCCGGTTCGATGCGACGATCACCCGGGCCCGGATCACGGCCGGTCCTCCGGTCGGACCCACTCGCCGGTCTTGCCGCCCTCCTTGCGCAGCACCCGGACCGCCTCCACCGAGGCCGCCGGGTCGACCGCCTTGACCATGTCGATCAGGGCGAGACCGGCGACCGCGACCGCGGTGAGTGCTTCCATCTCCACCCCCGTCCGGTCCGCCGTGCGGGCGGTGGCGGTGATCTCCACGGTGTCGACGGTGAGCCGCAGGTCGACGGTGACGCCGTGCAGGGCGATCGGGTGGCAGAGCGGGATCAGCTCCGGGGTGCGCTTTGCGCCCATGATCCCGGCCAGCCGGCCGACCGCCAACGCGTCACCCTTGGGCAGGCCGTCGCGGTGCAGCAGGTCGACGACCTCTGGTGTGGTCCGCAGACGGCCCGCCGCGACGGCCAGCCGGCCGGTCACCGGCTTGGCGGAGACATCGACCATGCGGGCCGCACCGGCGCGGTCGACGTGGCTGAGCTGCGCGGGTTCGGTCACGACGGTGAGCCTATCGGTGCGGTACGACCGGTTGGCGCTCGGAAGGAGCGACACCCCGAGGGGGTTGCGGTCGGTAATCATTCCGCTGCCGGTTCGGCGCCTCCCGCAATCCGAATTCGAACATACGTCCGAGAATTGCGGTCAATTGAGGGCGCCGGGTCGCAGGAAACCGACGGGCCGCGAGCACCCTCTGTTGCTTCGGCGTTTCGGGCTGCAACTTGAGTTCGGCAAGCCGCACCTCGATGTATCCAGGACCGGTATCCATGGTGTTCGGACGCTCAGCCCGCGAGAATGGCGATGCCCGGAATTTGAAGCGTGCTCCGTTCACCACAGTTGGAGGACCAGCGGCAATCAGGGCTGGAGCGCAGATTCATCCGACCGGATCTACGCTGAGCCCGAACTCCGGATGAGGCCGGGGAGTCTGCTCGTCAGACTGAGGAGGAACCGTCGGGGCAGACCCCGCGCACATCCTCCGACGACGATTGGCAACATGCGAGCTGCAGAGGCGAACAAGTCGACCGCGCTCCGCTCAGGAGTCATGGACACACCGTCACAAAACCCTCCAGCTTGGCTGATGTTGCGCATACCGACATTTATTACTGCTAACGGCATCGAGTTCGCTTTAGGCTCTCGTCACGAAGACCCCCGGGGATACAGAACCCGGGCCGGGATGAGTGGAGGGAGCGTGCAATGCGCGGCAGCGACTGGCACTGACATCAGAGTGACACTCAGCGGTAAGCTCCCGTCGTCAACATGTAACTGTCGGCGACGACAGGAGCTTCATGAGTCGGGTCACCTCAGAGAACACCACCAGGACAGACCGACAACTACTGTTGCTCGTCGGTCTCGTCGTCGTACTGGCCATCGGCCCGACACTCATCGCCGTCGCCGAGGTGCTGGCCCACCCGCCCGACTCCGTGGGCGACGGGGCGACCTTCGTCGCGCTGACGTTCATGACAGCCCTCGGGACGATCGTCAAGGTGCCGATCCGTATCCGCTCGACCACGCACGCCATCACCTGGATCGAGACGGCGATCGTGATCGGGCTCGCGGTGGCCCCACCCGCCTGGGTGGTGCTGGCAACCGGCACCGGCGTCGGCATCGCATCGGCCGTCATGAAGCTCGCGGTCATCAAGACGGCGTTCGGTGTCAGCAAGAACATCCTGGTCGCCGGTGGAGCGAGCGCCATCGCGCTGACGGTCCACTGGCAGTGGCCACCGGTGGGCCTGGCGGAGCTCGTCACGCTGCTGGGCGCGATCTACCTGGTCGCCGCGCTCCTCGACGACCTGTTGGCAATCCCGGTGATCGCGCTCGCGACCGGCACCCGCATCTCCCGTCAGTTCCTGAACAACCTTGACCTCCGGCTCGCCGGCTTCGGCGTGCGCTTCGTCGTGGCCCTCTGCACGCTGCTGATCCTCCAGGCGGACCCGCGATTGCTGCTCGCCGTCCCACCGCTCATGTTGAGCCTGCACCTGGCCTACTCCGCGCGTATCCGGGGCCGCACCGAGCAGCAGGCGTGGCAGCGGCTCGCCCGCACCACCGACGCGCTCAACGTGGTGGACCTGGACAACGTCCTCACCACCGCGGTCACCCAGGCCGCCGAGTTGTTCTCCGCCGACGAGGTCGAGATCGAGCTGCGCGACGGGCGGACCGTGCGCGGCGGCACCGGCGGCATCACCTTCGACGGCCCGACCGGCACACCCACCGACATCGAGGGCACCATCGTCCCCGCGCCGCTGGAGGGACACGACCGTTCGGTCGACGTCGGCGTGCTGCGACTGCGCTTCCGCGGCCCGGTGCTGCTCTCCGAGCGGGAGCAGTACACCCTGCGCACCTTCGCCTCCGCGCTCTGCACGGCGGTCCGCAACGCCCAGGCGTACGCCGAGTTGGCCCGGGCCGCCGACGAGCACGCGTACGCGGCCGCGCACGACGCGCTGACCGGCCTGGCAAACCGTCGGCACCTGCTGGACGAGGGCACCGAGCAGTTGAGCGGGCGGCACGCGGACGGGGTGACCGCGCTGGTGCTGATCGACCTCAACCACTTCAAGGAGGTCAACGACACGCTCGGGCACGCCGCCGGCGACCAGGTGCTGGTGCAGGTGGCCGAACGGCTGCGGGGCGCCGCGCAGGGCGGTGACCTGGTGGCCCGTCTCGGCGGCGACGAGTTCGCCGTACTTCTGCGCGGGCTGCCGGCCCCGGCGGTCGCCGGGCACCGGGCGGAGACGCTGCTCGCGGCGTTGCACGAGCCGTTCGAGCTGGGCGGCATGCGGATCAGCGTCGAGGCCAGCGGCGGGATCTCCGTCGCCCCGGCCAGCGGCGGCATGACCGAGCTGCTGCGCCGCGCCGACGTGGCGATGTACCAGGCGAAGCGGGCCGGCCAACGGATCTCCACGTACGCCTCGACCCGGGACACCGCCGACCTCGGTCGACTCACCCTCGGGGGTGAGCTGCCACGGGCGGTGGCCGATCACGAGTTCGTCGTCAACTTCCAACCGATCGTCGACCTGGGCACCGGCGAGGTGACCAGCGCGGAGGCGCTGGCCCGCTGGCACCACCCCCACCACGGCATGATCGATCCGCTGCGGTTCCTGGAGGCGGTGGAGCGCTCGGGGCTGCTACCGGCCTTCGCCGAGGCGATCCTGGACCAGGCGTTGATCGCGGCGGCCGGCTGGCGCGACGCAGGCTTCGACGTGCCGGTCGCGGTCAACGTGTCCCCGCGCAGCCTGCTCGACGCGCGCTTCCCCGGCTCGGTGCTGGCCCGCCTGCGCGCCCACGACCTGCCACCGGACCGGCTGGTGCTGGAGTTGACCGAGACGCTGACGCTCAGCCAGCTCGACGTGGTGGACCGGGTGCTGAGCCGGCTGCGCGACGAGGGCGTCCGGTTGGCGCTGGACGACTTCGGCACCGGCTACTCCTCGCTCTCCCTGCTCTCCCGGATCCCGGTGCACGAGCTGAAGATCGACCGCAGCTTCGTGACGACGATGGAGAGTTCGGCGGAGGCTGCCGCCGTCATCCGCTCCACCCTCGACCTGGGCCGCAGCCTCAACCTGGACGTGGTGGCCGAGGGGGTGGAGAGCGAGCCGCAGCGACGGGCCCTCTGGGAGCTGGGTTGCACCGCCGGCCAGGGGCACCTGTTCGCCCGGCCGATGCCCGCCGGCACGCTCCTCGCGGCGTTGCAGCGCGGCTCGGGCGGCCGCCCGGGCACCCTCGCACCGCCGCTGCACGACGCGGGCGCGGTGATCCGGTTGACCCAGAACCGCCGCCAGAACGGCCGGTCCCGGCCCGACCGTCTTCCCCACCTCCCCGCCTGACCGGGCACCAGCGGGGCGGTCTGCCAGACTGGCGCGCGTGATCGCCGACCATCCGACCGCCCTCCGCCGTCGCTGGCGGACGCTCGACACCGCCTCCGGGGGCCTCGCCCTCGACCTCGGCCTCTACGCCGTCTCGGCCGTCTTCGCCGCGATCACCGCAGTCACCTCGACGCTGTTGCCGCATCGGGCCTGGGGCGCGATCGCCGCCGTCGGCTACCTGGTCGCGGCACTGGCGGTGGTCGTCCAGGTCCTGCTTCGCCGGCGCGGCGCGGCCTCCCGGTTGTTCGGCCTGCCGGCCCGGTGGGCGGTCACCGGATTCGCCTGGGCGAGCACCGCCCTGCTGCCCCTGCTCTGGCAGAGCGTCGAGCGGTCCAGCGGACGCACCGACCGGGCCCAGGAGGAGGTGCTGGTCGTGGAGCAGTCCGGGGCGCGCCTGCTGGAGCACGGCACGGCGTACCTCGGACGCGACGCGATTGCCGCCCTGCCGCCCGGCGAGCAACTGCTCGGCTACACGCCGTACCAGCCGGGCATGGCGATGTTCGGCCTGCCCAGAGGCCTGGTCGACGCCTGGTGGACCGATGCCCGGGTCTGGTTCGCGGTGGGCACCGCGCTGGCGCTCGCCCTGGCCGTGGCGACCCTGCGCGCCGCCCGCCCCGCACGCTTGGCCACACCCGCCGGTGCGGACGAGGGTCGGAACGCCGCCCTGCTGCGGGGCGTGCAGACCGCCACCGTCCTACCGATCTGCGCGCTGACCCTCGCCACCGGCGGCGACGACCTGCCCGTACTCGCGCTCTGCCTGCTCGCCCTCGCGCTCGCCGCCGTCGACCGGCCCGGTCGGGCCGGCCTCGCGGTGGGGCTCGCTGGCGCGCTGAAGCTGTTCGCCTGGCCGGTCGCCCTCGTCCTGATCGTGTGGGGGCTGACCCGGCGGGCCGGCACCCGGGTCGCCGCCGGCGCGATCGGGTTGCCCGTGGCGGCCCTGCTCCCGGCCCTGCTGGTCGACCGCGACGCCCTGACCGAGAACGTGCTGCGCTTCCCGCTCGGGCACGGCCTGGTCACCAGCCCCGCGCAGTCCCCGTTCCCCGGCTATCTCATCGCCACCGCGCTGCCCGCCGGCCGGCTGATCGCCGCCGCGCTACTGGTCGCGGCCGGCCTGGCCATCGCCGTCCTACTCGCCCGCCGCCCGCCCCGCACCGCCGTCGCCACCGCGCTGATCTGCGGGTACGGGCTGCTCGCCGCGATCGCCCTGATGCCCTCGACCCGGTTCGGCTACCTGCTGTACCCGCTGGCGCTGCTCACCTGGGCGCCCGCCCTGCACCGCACCACCGACACGTTGACCGTCCCGCTGCCCGGCCAGCTGACCGGTCGGGCCACTTCGGCGTAACTGTCGGGCGGAACGACGCGACAGGGCGTACACCTGAAGCATGACCACGTACCGCGACCGGGCCGAGGCGGGCCAGGTGCTCGCCGATCGGCTCACCGCACTCATCGGCGAGCCGGACGTCGTCGTCCTCGGCCTGGTCCGCGGCGGCGTGCCGGTGGCCCGGGTCGTCGCTGAACGACTCGGCGCGCCACTGGACGTGCTGGTGGTCCGCAAGCTCGGCATGCCATGGGCTCGGGAGGTCGCCTTCGGCGCGCTCGGTCCCGGCGGTGTGCAGGTGCTCAACGAGGCGGTGGCCAGCCGGCTCAGCAGCGACGACATCGCCGAGGTCAACCACCGGGAACAGACCGAGTTGGAGCGCCGGGAGCGGCTCTACCGGGGCGGCCGCCCGCCGCTGGACCTCGCCGGACGGATCGCGGTGATCGTCGACGACGGCCTGGCCACCGGCGCGACCGCCCGCGCCGCCGTCGAGGTCGCCCGCCGACTCGGGGCACGCCGGGTGGTGGTCGCGGTGCCGGTCGGCGCGCAGGAGGCGTACGAGCTCCTGGCCGCCGAGGCCGACCAGGTCGTCTGCGCCCAGCGCCCGGAGGATTTCGGCGCGGTCAGCGTCTACTACGAGGACTTCCACGAGGTGTCCGACGACGAGGTGATCGAAGCGCTTACGGCGACCGCGTGACTCGACCGGGTACCTTCGGATGATGAGTCTCACCTGTCCCAAGTGTCACGGAGAAATGCGCCAGTACGAGCGCAGCGGCGTCGTCATCGACCAGTGCGGGGAGTGCCGAGGCATCTTCCTGGACCGCGGCGAGTTGGAGAAGCTCTTCGAGGCGGAGGCGAACTGGAGCCGCCAGCAGGCCGGTGGCCCGCCGCCGCAGCCCGCTCAGCAGCCGGGGGGCTACCCGCCGCCGCACGCCCCGGCGCAACACCAGCCCGGTTACGGTGCGGTCCCCCCGCCGCCCCCGCCCGCCCACGGCTACCCGCCGGCTCCGGCCTACGGCGGCCAACAGCACCACGGCTACCACGGCCACTACCGGCAGAAGAAGCGCAAGGGGTTCCTCGACGAGATGTTCGGCTGAGCCCAGGCCGTCATCCCGCCCGGGCCGACCCACGCGTCGGCCCGGGCGCCTCGCCCGCCACCATCGCCAACGGTTGGCGGGCGGCAGGGTCCGTGCGAGGCTGCATCGCATGAGCGCGATCCGGCAGGCCGAGGCGCTGGCCCAGGCGTACGACGGGATCACCGCGGTGGTCGACGGCCGGGACGACGCGGACCTGCAAGGACCCACCCGCTGCCGGGGCTGGCTCGTCGCGGATCTGCTCTTCCACGTGCTCGGCGACGCCCAGCGGGCCCTGGTCGCACTGGCCAGTCCCGCCGATGGCCCGGCCGACGTGGACGACGTGAGCTACTGGCGCGGCTTCCCGTCCGGCGGTGGTGACGACGCCCGGCACGCCTGGTGGGTCCGCCGGTCGGCCGCCGCGTTCGACCTGCCGTCCGGGATCGTCCGACTCTGGGGAGAGACCGCCCCGGCGGCGGTCCGGGCCGCCGCCGCAG
This sequence comes from Micromonospora cremea, assembly GCF_900143515.1. NCBI lineage: Bacteria > Bacillati > Actinomycetota > Actinomycetes > Micromonosporales > Micromonosporaceae > Micromonospora > Micromonospora cremea. The sequence continues at coordinate 2,079,907 of NZ_FSQT01000002.1, forward strand.
CCGACCCGTCGGGGTACGTGACCACGCAGGGGCACGTGCTGCGCGTGGCGGACTTCCTCGCCACCCTGACCACCGAAGCCGTCGTCCACCACCTGGACCTGACGCCGGAACTGCCCGGCGCGCCGCCGCCCGGCCCACTGGCGGTACGGGTCGCGGTGGCGACCATGGACGGCCTGATGAGCGACGACGCGGTCCGCCCGACCGCCTGGGACGACCACGAGTTCCTGCTGAAGGCCACCGGGCGTCTTCCGCTCACCGATCGGGACCGGTTGGAGCTGGGCGAGTCGGCCGGCTGGTTTCCCCTGCTGGGCTGAGCGGTGCCGCCCGCGCCGGTCAGACGATGGCCATGTCGACAAAGCGGGACAGGTGCAGCTGGGCCGCGACGGTCACCGTGTCGGTCGGGCCGTTCCGGTGCTTGGCAATGATGAAGTCCGCCTCGCCCGCGCGCGGCGACTCCTTGTCGTAGTAGTCGTCGCGGTGCAGCAGGATGACCACGTCGGCATCCTGCTCAATTGAGCCTGATTCGCGCAGGTCGGACAGCTGGGGGCGCTTGTCGGTGCGCTGCTCGGGGCCACGGTTCAGCTGGCTGACCGCGATGACCGGGCACTCGACCTCCTTGGCCAGCAGCTTGAGGCCACGGGAGAGGTCGGCGACCTCCTGCTGCCGGCTCTCGGTGCGCTTCGGCGAGGTCATCAGCTGGAGGTAGTCGACCACGATCATCTTGAGGTCGTGCCGCTGCTTGAGCCGGCGGGCCTTGGCCCGAATCTCCATCAGGTTCATGCTCGGCGTGTCGTCGACGAAGAGTGGTGCCTCGCTGATCTCGCCCATGCACCGGGCCAGCTTGGTCCAGTCGTCGTCGGAGAGCTGCCCGCTGCGCAGCACGTGCAGCGGCACCCGCGCCTCGGCGGAGAGCAGTCGCATGACGATCTCGACCTTGCTCATTTCCAGCGAGAAGATGGCGGCCGCCTGGTTGGCGCGGATAGCAGCATGTCGAGCAAAGTCCATGCTTGCCGTGCTCTTGCCCAAACCAGGCCTTCCGGCCACGATGATGAGCTGCCCGGCGTGCAGGCCGTTGAGCAGCCGGTCCAGGTCCGTGAAGCCGGTCGGGACGCCGGTCATCATCCCGCCCTGCGCGCCCACCGCCTCGATCTCGTCCAGCGTCGGCTGCAACATGTCAGCCAGGACCGCGAAGTCCTCGCTGACCCGGCGTTCGGTGACGTCGTAGACGGCCTGCTGGGCGAGGTCCACGACGTCATCGACGTCGCGGCTGCCGCCCTGAGCGGTGCCGTAACCCAACTGCACGATCTTGGTGCCGGCCTCGACCAGCCGGCGCAGCACCGCCCGCTCGCTGACGATCCGCGCGTAGTAGGCGGCGTTCGCGGCGGTGGGCACGCTGGCGATGAGAGTGTGCAGATAGGGCGCGCCGCCGATGCGTACCAGGTCGCCGGAGTTGGCGAGGGCCGCGGCCACGGTGATCGAGTCGGCCGGCTCACCCCGGCCGTAGATGTCCAGGATGACGTCGAAGATGGTGGCGTGCACCGGCCGGTAGAAGTCGTTGGTCTTCAGGATCTCGACGACGTCGGCGATGGCGTCCTTGGAGAGCAGCATGCCGCCGAGGACGCACTGCTCGGCTGCCACATCCTGGGGCGGGGTCTTGTCGAACTGGCCGTCGCGCTGCGCAGGCGGCTGGCCGCCGGAGCGTGGCTCCGCCCGCATGTCGTCGGTGACCGACACGGGTCCCCCTCCACTGCGCCGGATCCGGTCCCAGCAATATCGCCGGGGTACGACATTTCCGTCCGACCGGGCCGGTCGATCGGGGGCCATCGCGCCGGCGGTCGAGGCCAACCATACGGACCCCGAGGTCAGCGACTCAACAACGCCGGTGGACGAGCCTCGGGACAACCTGTGGATGTCGGTGGACGAGCATGTGCGCAGCGTGTGCACAGCCTGTGGACAACGCTTGGGGAATTCCCGACCATACTGCGCTGACCTGCGGATATGTGGTCCCCAGCCTGTGGAGGAGAATATTTCGGTCGGGCCTGTGACACGATCGTCCCGTACTATCTCCAGCGAACGGCTACACCTGGACAGCGGATTACGCTTTCGGTTCAGAAGGGTCACACTCCGGCCGTGAGTTACCGGGACTGGGGACGCGGGGAGGGCAGCCCGCGCGAGCGCCAGCCGACCGCCTCGTGGGGTGAGCGCATGCCATCCCTTCCGGTCGACCCGTACGACGAGGACGGGCGCTATCGCACCTCCAGCCGCCGGCGTGCACTGGACCGGGGGCAGGACGAGCCGGTCGACGCCTACCTGCCCCGGTGGGCACTGGAGTCGGGGGTCCGGCACGCTGACGGCGGTGGCCGCCACGCCGCCCCGGATGACGACGAGGCCGAGCCCGAGCTGCCGAGTTCCGGAGCCGGCTGGCGGCCCAGCGAGACGACGAGCGCCCGGCGGCTGGTCAGCGAGACGAGCTGGCGGGAGCGACCGGCGATCGGCGCGGCGCCCGACTCGGACCACACCCGGGAGTGGACACTCGACCGCCCACAGGGGCAGGGGTACGCCGGCCGCCGACGCGCCGACTCGGCGGAGGAGGAGCCGGTCTCCGGCGCGGTCCCGGACCGCCGTCCCCGCCGTGCACCCGCCGGCCGCCCTCAGGTGATCTGGTCCGGCGGCGACCTGGAGCCCGCCCCGACCGAGCCCGCGCCCCGCCGGGACGCGGACCGGCCCACCCGGCGCAGCCGCCGTGCGGCGGAGGAGTCCTGGACGCGCCCGGCGGTCGACCCGTGGGATCGCGGTTCCGAGCGGACGCCCGAGCCCGACCCGCCGTACGCGCCGGCGGTGGACCCGTGGGACGCCTCGGGCGTGCACGCGTGGCCGCCGGTGGCCGATGCGGACGGCACCGACCTGAGTGGGCAGTGGGCGCAGGCGGAGAGCATCGGCGGTTGGGAACGGTCCGACCGCACCGGCCAGTGGGAGCGGTCCGCGGTCGAGGACGACCAGTGGGACCGGACGGTACCGCCCCGCTCCGACCGGTCATCCGCGGCGGAGGGTTGGCCGAGCCGGGACGACCGGTTCTGGTCCGGCACACGGCTGGCCGATGACGATCCCCGCTGGATGGATCCGCCGACGTCGGCACCCCGGTCGCCGGTGGTGGGGTACACCGCCCCGCGCCCGCGCAGCGCACCCGTACCGCGTGCTGCACCCGTACCGCGCGGTGGTGGGCCACGACGGCGGGTGGACCAACCGCAGGTCGGGGTGGCCTCGGTGCGCCGGCGGGTCGAGCCCGTGGCCACGGGCGGCTGGGCCCGGCGCCTGGAGGACGACCTTCTCGACCCGGATCCCGGCGGGTCCGTCCGGCCGCTGTTGTACACCGCCGCCTGTTACCTGGTGCCTGCGATGCTGATCTTCATCTGGCTGCTGACCCTGGACAGCCAGGCGCCGGCCGGGTGCGTCACCGACATCAGCGGGGGCGGGTGCGACTCGCCCCGGTCGCGTGCGTTGGAGTCGCTGCTGGCCGGCTCGCCCCGCTTCGGGCTGGCGCTGGTGAGCAGTCTGGTGGTGGCGGCGCTGCTACGTCGGGTCGGTACGACGTGGCGCTCGGCCACCATCGCGCTCGCCGCCGCGGTGGTGGGCGGGGGCCTCTCCACGGTGTTGATCAGCGCGGTGACCGGTCAGCCGATCGGCTGACCGGGCGCGGGTCCGAAGACGATACGCACCAGGGCCCGTACCGATCGCTCGGTACGGGCCCTGGTGGTGGTGTCGCTGGTGTCAGCCCTGAACGACGTTCAGGTTGAACGAGGCGGTCACCTCGGGGTGCAGCTTGATCTTCACCGGGTAGGTGCCGGTCGACTTGATGTGACCGGGCACCTCCAGCCGACGCCGGTCGAGGACCGGGCCGCCGGAGGCCTTGACGGCGTCGACGATCTCGGCCGAAGTGACCGAGCCGAAGAGCCGACCGCCGTCGCCAGCGCGGGCCTTCAGGTTGACCTTGAGACCCTCGAGCTGACCCTTGACCTCGGTGGCGTGGTCGAGGTCGCGGATCTCGCGGGCCGAGCGGGCCCGCTTGATGACCGTGACCTGCTTTTCCGCGCCCTTGGTCCAGGCGATCGCGAAGCCCTGCGGCAGCAGGTAGTTACGGCCGAAGCCGTCCTTGACCTCGACGATGTCGCCCGGGGCACCGAGGCCGGACACTTCCTGAGTCAGGATGATCTTCATATCGGTGCCTCCTCTCAGCGGGTGGTAGCCGTGTACGGCAGGAGCGCCATTTCACGGGCGTTCTTGACCGCACGGGCGATCTGCCGCTGCTGCTGCGAGGTCACGCCGGTCACCCGCCGAGCGCGGATCTTGCCGCGGTCGGAGATGAACTTGCGCAGCAGCGCGGTGTCCTTGTAATCGATGTAGGTGATCCCGTCCTTGTCGAGCGGGTTCACCTTCTTCTTCGGCTTGCGAAGTGCCGCAGCCTTGGCCATTGCACGTGCTCCTGGTTTGCGATCGCGGGCGCTCGGCGCCATTAGAACGGAGGCTCCTCGTCGAAGTTGCCGCCCGAACCGGCACGCGCGGGAGAGGGTGCGGCCGAAGCCCAGGGGTCGTCGAAGTTGCCTCCGCCGCCACCCTGACCACCACCGCCGCCGCTACCGCCACCGAAGCCGCCGCCGCCACCGCCGGAGCGGGACATCTTCTGCACCTTCGCCGTGGCGTAGCGCAGCGACGGGCCGATCTCGTCGACCTCAAGCTCGATGACGGTGCGCTTCTCACCCTCGCGGGTCTCGTAGGACCGCTGCCGGAGCCGGCCCGACACGATCACCCGAGCGCCGCGCTGCAGCGACTCGGCGACGTGTTCGGCGGCCTGCCGCCAGACGGTGCAAGCGAGGAACAGCGGCTCGCCGTCCTTCCACTCGCCCGACGCCTTGTCCATGAAACGGGGCGTCGAGGCGACTCGGAACTTGGCGACCGCTGCCCCGGAGGGGGTGAACCGCAACTCGGGGTCATCGGTCAGATTGCCGATGACCGTGATGGTGGTGTCTCCTGCCATGACCATCTCCTCGCGCACTCAGCGTCTCGTCGTACAGGCTCGCAGAGCCGTATGACAGAGCCGCGGAGGCTGATCCGGGCGAACCGGGTTGAATGCTTAGCGCATCTCCGGCCGGATGACCTTGGTGCGCAGCACGGACTCGTTGAGCCGGAGCTGACGGTCCAGCTCGGCCACCGCGGCAGGCGTGGCCTGCAGGTCGACGACGGCGTAGATGCCCTCGGCCTTTTTGTTGATCTCGTACGCGAGGCGCCGGCGGCCCCACACGTCGGTCTTCTCAACCGAGCCACCCGCGGTCCGGATCACGTTCAGGTACGTGTCGAGCGACGGGGCGACGGTGCGTTCCTCGAGGCTGGGGTCGAGGATCACCATTACTTCGTAATGACGCAAGACGTGCTCACCTCCTGTGGGCTAAGCGGCCACGGTCCTTCCGTGGCAGGAGGTCGTGCGTCGCTGCCCGCACGTACCGGGGGAACCCGGCCGGACGCGGACAACCTGACCAGGATAGCCGGTCCGGACGATCATGCCTGTGGTGGTAGGGCCAACGCCCGGACGTGCCGACGGGGGCCCACCGTCCGGACCGTTACCGGCCGGTGGTGGACCCCCGTCAACGAGGCCGCGGGGCGTCCCGTCCGCATTCCTTGGGTGGGACCTGGGGAGGAACGACCACACCGATGAGGTTGGACCGAAGACGCCCCGCGGAGCTTTATCGTGTTGTTATCTGACGATACAACGGCTCTCGTACCTTGTCGGGGGAAAAAGCACAAATTTCCGAGATTCTTCATCGGTCGGATCTGATGTGCGGAGGGGGCCGCCCCCGCCACGCCGGGCCGCGCGGCGGGGGTGACCTCGCTGTCGGTCCGTCGACCACCGGTTGCCGTACGCGGCGTTCGCGCCACCGACGGCACCGGCGCTGGCCGCCGACTCCATCCCATCAACGATCGTCGGTCCGTTCGGTGACGCGCTGACGGCGACACCGCACCGGCCGGTCGCCCCACCTGTCGGCGCCGCGACGTAGGCTCGCTCGCATGCGTATCGGAGCCCACGTCGATTCGACCGACCCGCTGGCGGAGGCGGCCGCTCGGTCCGCCGACACCGTGCAGTTCTTCCTCTCCGACCCGCAGGGGTGGAAGGCGCCCAAGCCTCGGGAGGACGCCGAGCGGCTGCGCGCGGCCGAGGTCGACCTCTACGTGCACGCGCCGTATGTGATCAACGTGGCCACCCTCAACAACCGCATCCGGATCCCCAGCCGCAAGCTGCTGCTCGGGCACGCGAACGCGGCCGCCGCGATCGGCGCCAAGGGCCTGATCGTCCACGGTGGGCACGTCAACGCCGGGGACGATCTGGCCGTGGGCTTCGACAACTGGCGCAAGACCTTCGCGTACGCGGCCGACTCCGGCGGCTTCGGCGTCCCCGTCCTGATCGAGAACACCGCCGGTGGCGACAACGCGTGCGCCCGCCGGCTGGACGCGCTGGCCCGCCTCTGGGACGCCATCGGCGACCACGAGGTCGGCTTCTGCCTGGACACCTGCCACGCGTACGCCGGTGGCGAGGAGCTGCTCGGCCTGGTCGACCGGGTCAAGGCGATCACCGGGCGGATCGACCTGGTGCACGCCAACAACTCCAAGGGCGGGTTCAACTCCGGCCAGGACCGGCACGACAACCTGGGCGGCGGGACGATCGACCCGGAGCTGGTGGTGGCGGTGATCCGGGCGGCCGGGGCGCCGGTGGTCGTCGAGACTCCGGGAGGTGTCCCCGGCCAGGCCGCCGACATCGACTTCCTCCGCCAGCAGCTCGGGACGGAGAGCACGGCAGCATGACGACCGGCCAGCCCGGGACCGGGAGCGCCCGGCCCACCCCCATCGGGGACGCCAGGATCCGGCCGGCGACCCCGGCCGCCGCGGACACCCCCACCCCGGCGGCGCGCACCGCCGCCACGGGCTCCGACACCACGGCCTCCGCTGCCGGCCAGGACCGCCCGGTCCGGAGCGACGGTACGACGGCCAGCGCCACCACGGACGACGGCACGAGAGCCGCCACCCCCAAGAACGACGGCCCCCGGTCCAGCCCCGCGGGAAGCGACGGCGCTGAGCACGGCGCGGCCAAGGACCGCGTGGTCACGGGCGCCACGGCCAAGGACAGCGCGGTCACGGGCGGCGCGGCCAAGGACAGCACGGGCAAGGACGCCACGGCCAAGGACAGCGTGGGCAAGGACGCCACGGCCACGGGTAGCGTGGGCAAGGACGCCACGGCCACGGGTAGCGCGACCAAGGACGGCGCGACGACGGGCGGCACGGACAGGGACAGCGCGACCAAGGACGATGCGGCCAAGGGCAGCGACACGACCGGGGGCGAAAAGGCCGAGGGTGAGAAGGGTGACGACGCCGGCGGTCCGGTGAAGACCGATGGCGAAGCGAAGTCGGCAGGATCCACAGGATCCGAGCGCTGGGAGGCGTTCGCCTCCGCGCCGGAGCCGGTGCCCTCCCTGCTCAGCCGGGCGGCGCGCGCCGTCGGCTGGTTCCTGATCCACGAGTGGACTCTGGCGAGCCTCGGCGCGCTGGCGCTGGCCGTGCTGATGACCTGGCCGACGCTGCGCTACCCGCGCTACACCCTTCCGCAGGACTACTGGGACCCCAGCCTGCAGGCCTGGCAGATGGCCTGGTCGGGGCACATCCTGCTGACCGAGCCGGCGCGCCTGTGGCAGTCCAACACGTTCTTCCCCGAGCTGTGGAGCTTCGCGTTCTCCGACACCCTGCTCGGCTACGCCCCGGCCGGGATGCTCGGCAGCGGCCCCGAGGACGCGGTGCTGCGCTACAACATCATGTTCGTGCTGGCGCACGCCCTCGCCACCCTCGGGGCGTACGCGCTGGCCCGGCAGCTCGGCGCGGGCCGGATCGGCGCCGCGGTCGCCGGCGTCGCCTACACCTACGCGCCGTGGTTGCTGGCCCAGGCCGGGCACCTGCACGTGCTCTCCAACGGCGGGATCCCGCTGGCGCTGGCCATGCTGGCGCGCGGGCACGGCTGGTCGCTGCGGCACGGCTACCGGCCCGAGCGCCGGCACGACGGCTGGGTCTACGCCGGCTGGCTGGTCGCGGCCTGGCAACTGAGCCTCGGTTTCGGCATCGGTCTGCCGTTCGCGTACTTCCTGGCCGGCGCGATGCTGGTCGCGGTCGTTCTCTTCTACGCGCGGCGGCTCCGCACCGGCCAGGCCCCGCCGTTCGGCCGCCGGATGCTCGTCGCGAACCTGGTCGGCGGGATGCTTTTCGCCGGGGTGGGTCTGCTGATGGCGATCCCGTACTTCAAGGTCACCCAGCTGCACCCGTACGCCGAGCGCACGATCGGCGACATCAGCATCTTCTCGCCGCCGGCGTCCGGTTTCGTGACCGCGCCCGCGGAGTCGCGGATCTGGGGCGGGCTGCACGAGGGCGCCCGAGCGGCACTGCCGTGGCACCCGGAGATGACCCTGCTGCCGGGCTTCGTGCTCTACGCGCTGGCCGCCGGCGGGCTGTTCTTCTCGGTCTGGCGGCTGCGGCACCGGCTGCTGCTGCTCGTCGGGGTGCTGGTGACCATGGCCTTCGCGATGGGCACCCGCTTCTTCGACGGCAGTTTCACCTACGTCCCGCTCTTCGAGCACGCACCGGGCTGGAACGCGCTGCGTACCCCGGGCCGTTTGATGCTCTGGACCACGCTGCTGCTCGCCCTGCTCGCCGCGGGCGCGGTCACCGCCCTCACCGAACGGGTCCGCGAGCTGGCCGCGCAGCGGATCCCGTCCTGGCCGGGGCCGTGGCTGCGCCTGGCCACCCTGCTGCCGCTGCTGCTGGTCGCCGTCGAGGGCCTGAACACCACCCCGCATCCGGTGGTGCCGACCCAACCGGCCGCGCTGCGCACGGTGGAGGGGCCGCTGCTGGTGCTGCCCAGCAACCAGAGCCTGGACCAGCACGTGATGCTCTGGTCCACCAGCCGGTTCCCGGACGTGGTGAACGGCGGCAGCGGCTTCACCCCGCGCCAGCTCGACGACGTCCGCCGGGTGACTCAGTCGTTCCCCGACCAGACCAGCGCCGACTACCTGCGAACGCTCGGCGTCCGCACGGTGGTGCTGCTACGCGGGCAGGTCGCCGGGACGCCGTGGGAGATCACGATCGACGCCCCGGTCGACTCGCTCGGCATCACCCGACAGGAGATCGACGGAGCCGTAGTCTACCGGCTCTGACCCGTCTTGCGCCGGGCCGTCGGGTCAGGCGGCGGGCCGCCTGCGTGACCACCGCCCGCAGGTGCCGCCAGCGCTCCCGCCATGACACGTCCTGGGCGCCGTCGAGCACGCCGCCGTCCGGGTCGTCCGGGTAGGTGGCCCGCACCGCGTCCAGCTCCGGGTGCAGGATCTCCCGGACGATCAGCACGCAGAGCACCACCACAGTGGTCAGCCGCAACGTGGCGGCCAGCACGAACACGCCCTCCGGGAAGACCGGTCGACTGGTCGCCGCACCGAGCAGTTCGCCGTAGAAGGCGACGAAGTAGCAGACCTCGGCGAACTGCCAGGCCAGGATGGCGCCCCACTTCGGGCGGGCCAGCACCACCAGTGGCAGCAGCCAGAGCACGAACTGCTGGGACCAGACCTTGCTGAAAATGAGGAACGCGGCGACGACCAGGAAGGCGAGCTGGGCCAGCCGCGGTCGGCGCGGCGCCCGCAGCGCGAGAACGGCCACGCCGAGGCAGGCCAGCCCGAACAGGGCGTACGAGATGGTGTTGAGGGTGGGGATGTTGACGTTCAGCCACTCGAACGGGCCGAGCCGGGCGGGGTCGCCGCCGACCTTGCCGTCGAGGTAGCGCCCGATGTACCAGAGCGTGCCCCAGTCGATGGGTCGGGTGCTGTTCAGCTCGAAGAACCGGTCCCAGTTCTCCCGGTACGCCAGCGCGGGGTGCAGGTTCACCAGCACCAGGGCGGCGATGGCGCTGCCGACCGCGATGAGCGCGGCGCGTAGCCGCGCGGCCCGCAGCGCCAGCACCAGGATCGGACCGAGGATGAACAGCGGCCAGAGCTTCGCTGCGCCGGCGAGGCCGAGCAGGACTCCGGCCACCGCCGGTCGTTTCCGGGCCCAGGCCAGCAGGCCGAACGCGGCCAGCCCGATGGCGAGCAGATCCCAGTTGACGGTGGCGGTGAGCACCAGCGCCGGGGCGAGCGCGAACAACGCGGCGTCCCAGGGTCGTCGACGGCGTAGTGCGAGGATCACCGCCACCGTGGCCACCGCGAGCGCGCCCAGCACCAGTGCGTTGAGGTTGTAGAACCACTGGCCCTGGTTGATGCTCGGGTCGCCCTCGCCGAGGGCGTGCACCGGCAGGCCCAGCGCCCCCATGAAGTAGCCGGTCAGCACCGGGTACTCGACCGGGTGGTCGCGGTAGGGCACCTTCCCCTCGTTGAGCCCTTCGGCGTAGTAGAGGGCGAGCACGTCGGTGTAGCAGAACCGGGTGTACTGGGTGTTGTTCTGCCAGGCGCCGTCCTGGCACGGCGACTTCTGCACCCAGTGCAGAGCGAGCGTGAGGCAGGCCAGTGCCAGCACGATCCGGACGGCGGTCCAGAACCGGCGCTCCTGGCCGGCCGGCCGGTCCAGTGCCGTCGCGTGGTCGCCCAGGGGCCCGCCGATCACGCCGGAGATGCCGCGGACGAACCCGTCGGAGCGGGACGGGTGGTCGGTGGTTCCGGCGTCGTCGATGCCGGGCGTCGACTGGGTGCTCATGAAGAGGCATCCTGCCGTACGACCGGGGTGCACGTCCCATCCCGGCGCGCGGATCCGGGTACGGAAACGCTGTCGCCGGCCGAACAGGTCGTCCGGCCGGCGACGGCGTCGTGCAGCGGTGCGGGTCAGTCCCGGTTGGTCGGTGGCAGGCCGGGCAGCAGCCCGCCGCCGTTGCCGCCTGTCCCGGGTCGGCCGGGATCGTGCGGGTTGTTGCCGCCGTTGTTGCCGCCAGGTTGCGTGCAGAACGGATTGGTCAGCGGGTCACATGTCGGCTGACCCGGCAGGCCCGGCAGGCCCCCCGGGGGCGGCGGGGGCGGGGGCGGCTCCTCACCGTTGCCGGAGTCCGGTTCGCCCATGTTCGCCGCTGGCGGGAAGTCGAGCTTGTCCTTGCCCTTCAGCGCCTCGTTCATGAACCGCTCCCAGATGTCACCCGGGAGGTTTCCACCGCTGACCTTGCGCTTGTCCTTGAGGATGAGTGGCTTCCGGTCCTTCACATTGCCCACCCAGACCGCCGTGGCCAACTGCGGCGTGTAGCCGATCATCCAGGCGTCGCCGTTGTCGGAGCTGTCGCCCTTGAGTTCCCAGGTGCCGGTCTTGGAGGCGGCCTTGCGGCCATCGTCGAGGCGGTGGTTGACCGCGGCCGGGTAGTCCTTCAGCACCGACGTCACGTCGGCCACCACGTCCTTGTCGATGCGCGGCTGGGAGTCGAGCTTCTCGCTGCCCTTGGCCACCTTCTCCCACTTGCCGGTGTTCGGGTTCTGCTTCTCCACCGAGTAGAGGAAGTGCGCCTTGTTGTAGACGCCCCCGTTGGCGAAGGTGGCCACACCGTTGGCGTGGTCCAGCACGGTGATCGGGTACTGGCCGTAGCCGACCACGTTGAAGAACGGCTCCGGGGTGATGTCCTCCGGGTCGGCCTTGGTCAGGTCGTACGCCTTAGCCGGGTTGGTGTCGGTACGCCACATGGTGGTGACGCCGGCCTGCTTGGCCATGTCGACGACCTTGGCCGCGCCGATCTCCTCCGTGACGTAGTAGAACGGCACGTTCAGCGACTTGAGCGTGGATACCCTGAGCGTGCAGGAGTTGCCGCAGGAGGGGTTGTCGACGCCGGCGTTGCTGACCTTGAACTTGGTGCCCTCCGGCGTGAAGGCCTTGCCCTTCCATCGGGACTCGAGCGCCTTGCCGGCCTTGAGCGCGGCCGCCAATGTGTAGATCTTGAAGCTCGAGCCGGGCGAGTGACCGCCGCTGATCGCCCCGGTGGAGTCGGTGTTCTTGCCGGCGTAGTCGGTGCCGGTGCCGTTGTCACCGCCGTAGTAGGCGAGCACCCGACCGTTCTTCGGGTCGATCGCGACCACCGCCGCCATCAGGTTGCTCGGCTGGCCTGCCAGCTCGGAGCCCTTGGACTTGCGCTGTGCTGTTTCGACCGCGGCCTTCTGAACCTTGGTGTCGATGGTGGTGCGGATCCGGTAACCGCCGGCCATCAGCGCCTGGGAGCAGAGCGGCTTGGTTTCGGTCACCTGCGTCTCCTTGTCGACGCAGATGCCCCTGTCCCGCATCTCTTCCCGGACGTAGTTGATCACGTTGCCGTACGGCGTGTCGACGCCGAAGTCGACTCCGATGCCGCCCTTCTTCGGTGCCTTGATGTTCTTCGGGTACGCGACGGGCCGCTCCGGCTTGCCGGCCACGCCCAGCCAACCCTCTTTGACCATGCCCTCGATCACGTAGTTCCAGCGGTCCTGCGCGGCGGTCGGGTTGATCGCCGGGTCGTACCCCTGGTGGGTGGCGCTCGGCTCCGGCTGCTTGATCAGGGCGGCGAGCACCGCGCCCTCGTCGGGCTTGAGCGCGCTCACCGACTTGCCGAAGTAGGTCTGCGATGCCGCCTCGATGCCGTACGCGCCTCGGCCGAAATAGATCACGTTGAGGTAGTGCTGCATGATCTGCGGCTTGGTGTACTCGTCGTTGAGCTTGGAGGCGAGGATCGCCTCCTTCACCTTCCGGGCGTAGGTGTCGTCCTTCAGGTTGTCGTAGGCGTTGCGCGCGTACTGCTGGGTGATGGTGGAGGCACCCTGCTTGTCGCCGCCGGAGAGGTTGTTCCAGCCGGCCCGGGCGATGCCCTTGTAGTCCACACCGGAGTGCCGGTAGAAGTTCCGGTCCTCGGCGGCGGCCACCGCGTTCTGCACCCACTCCGGAATCTGGTCGATGGTGACCAGGGTGCGGTTCTGATCGCCGACCTTGGCGATGGGGGTCTTGTTGTCGAACGCGTACAGCGTGGTCGCCTGCGGTGGGGTGATCTCGTCGGGCAGCACCACGTTGGTCGAGTAGTAGGTGAAGCCGACCACGCCGACGCCGGCGAGCATGATGAAGACCGCGAACCCGGCGATCAGCAGGTTGATCCGCTTGCGCTTCTTCGCCCGGGCCGCCGCGGCCGGCTCACCCGGACCGCGACCACCCCGACCACCGCGACCCGGACCGTTCGGCCCGCCAGGGCCGCCGGGTCCACCCGGGCCGCCGGAGACCGGTGAGACGCTCGCCCTGGCGACCGCGGCCCGGCCGCCAACGGATGCCGACCCCACACTGGCCCGGCCCGCCGAGGCGGCGCCGACCGTGGCACGACCGGCCGGTGCGCCCGGCGCCGGGGACACGGGCACTGAGGCCCGGCCCGCGCCAGCACGACCGGCGGCCACGCCGGGTGCCGGCGACACCGGCACCGACGCCCGCCCGGCCCGGCCCGGCCCGGCCGAACCCACCGAGGCGGATCCGGCGACCGCACCGCCGCGCGGCGGCACCGCAGCCGAGCCACCCACCGACGCCCGCCCACCGGCGGCCCGCGGTGTCACCGAGGCACGACCGGGGGACGCCGCGGCCTCGGAGGCCGACCATCCGCTCCCACGGGAGTCACCGCCGGATCGACGGTACGCGTCGTCCGCGCCCGGGTACTGGGCCCGCCCACGCGCAGAACTGGGATCGCCGTACGAGTTCATTCCTCACACCCTGCCGGTCGCGGTGGGGCGCGACTGCGCCGCCACCGGGTTGCCGTGAGTTGCTTCACCCGGGACGCCGGCACGGGGGTGCCGGTTCACCGAGGTCATTGCAGTATCAATCGGACCAATCAGACCAACGAGCGGTCGGCCGTCCCGGGTAGCGTCTACGGCCCCGGGGCCGGTCGAACCAGCTGAGATCACCGTTGCGCCTCTCGCCTCCGCCGGCCGGCGCCACCGGCGCCCGCCGCGTCCTGCTCGCTGGTGCCGTCGCCCTCGCCGGTGAGACCGTCCCGGCCGAGCAGGTACTGCTCGACGAGATGGTTCCAGTCACAGCCGAGGCACACCTCCACCACGAAGACCTGGAACTCACGCAGCGTCATCGCCAGCACGGGCAGCTCGGCCAATGTCCGGGCCTGGCCGGCGGACTGCTTGAGTTCGTCCCCGTAAATGTAGTGGACGAGTGTCAGGTTCTCACTGCGGCAGATGGGGCAGCGCAGATCGGTCGGCTCGCCGTGGAACCGGGCGGCGTTCTTCAGGTACGGCGACGCGTCGCAGACGTCGTACGTGCCGACCCGGCCGGCCAGGAGCTCACGCAGCACCGCTCGCTTCTGGAGCGAGTAGTCGACGACCTGGCGCTGCGTACGCATGCGGAGAAGGGTACGCGGTCAGGCCCGACCAGGCGACCGCGGTCACGATCCGTGACGGCAGCATCCCGGAACGGGGGTTTGCCCTGACATCCTCGACCCGCTAACGTGCGATGTATCGGTCCGATACATCGCGGCGGTTACCACTCCGCGCCGGGGGTAAAGAGGGGATGGCGCAGTGCTCGAGTTCGCCATCCTCGGCCTCCTGCAGGAGTCTCCGATGCACGGCTACGAGCTGCGCAAGGAGCTGACCGCCAAACTCGGCGCGATCCGGGCGGCGATCAGCTACGGCTCGCTCTATCCGACCCTGCGCAGGTTGCAGGCGGCGGGATGGATCACCGAAGCCGCCGAGACACCCGCGACCGCCGAGGAGGTTCCCGCGCTGACCAGCCGACGAGGTCGGGTGGTCTACAAAATCACCGCGGAAGGCAAGGAACGCTTCGCCCAGCTGATCGCACAGGCCGGGCCCGAGACGTACGACGACACGGGCTTCGGAGTGCACTTCGCGTTCTTCGCCCGGACCGACCAGGCGACCCGCCTGCGCATTCTGGAGGGTCGCCGCCGCAAGATCGAGGAACGTCGCGAAGGGCTTCGTGACGTGCTGGGCCGGGCGGCCGAGCGCCTCGACGCTTACACCTTGGAACTGCAGCGCCACGGCCTTGACGCCTGTGAGCGTGAGGTCCGCTGGCTGGAGGAGCTCATCGCCAACGAGCGCTCCGGCCGAGCCCCGACGGTCCCGAACATCGGGACGGCCGGTGGCCGACGAGAAGACAACAGCCCGCCTCCGCCTGGAGAGACCAGGAAAGAGCGGCCGTGACAGAAAAGAAGGAGGCAGACGCTATGGGCTCCGTCCGCGTCGCCATCGTCGGTGTGGGTAACTGCGCCTCGTCCCTGGTTCAGGGCGTCGAGTACTACCGGAATGCCGACCCGAACGACCGCGTCCCGGGTCTCATGCACGTCGCCTTCGGCGACTACCACGTCTCCGCCGTGGAGTTCGTCGCGGCGTTCGACGTGGACGCCAAGAAGGTGGGCATGGACCTCGCGGAGGCGATCGTCGCCAGCGAGAACAACACCATCAAGCTCTGCGACGTGCCGCCGACCGGCGTCAGCGTGCAGCGCGGTCCGACCTTCGACGGTCTGGGCCAGTACTACCGCGAGATCGTCGAGGAGTCCGACGCCACCCCCGTCGACGTGGCGCAGGCGCTGCGCGACGCGCAGGTCGACGTCGTCGTCTGCTACCTCCCGGTCGGCTCCGAGCAGGCCGCCAAGTTCTACGCCCAGGCAGCGATCGACGCCGGCTGCGCGTTCGTCAACGCCCTGCCGGTCTTCATCGCCTCCGACCCGGAGTGGGCGAAGAAGTTCGAGGACGCCGGCCTGCCGATCGTCGGTGACGACATCAAGAGCCAGGTCGGCGCCACCATCGTGCACCGCGCCCTGGCGAAGCTCTTCGAGGACCGCGGCGTCGAGCTGCTGCGCACGTACCAGCTCAACTTCGGCGGCAACATGGACTTCATGAACATGCTGGAGCGCAAGCGGCTGGTCTCGAAGAAGATCTCGAAGACCCAGTCGGTCACCTCGCAGATCCCGCACGAGATGAGCAAGAGCGACGTGCACATCGGCCCGTCGGACCACGTGCCGTGGCTCGACGACCGCAAGTGGGCGTACATCCGCCTGGAGGGCCGCTCGTTCGGCGACACCCCGCTCAACGCCGAGCTCAAGCTCGAGGTGTGGGACTCTCCGAACTCCGCCGGCGTCATCATCGACGCGGTCCGCGCCGCGAAGATCGCGCTGGACCGGAAGATCGGCGGCCCGATCCTGTCGGCCTCGTCGTACTTCATGAAGTCCCCGCCGGTGCAGTACGCCGACCACGACGCCCACCAGGCCGTGGAGGAGTTCATCGCGGGTGAGGTCGAGCGCTGACCCGCTGAGCATCAACGCGGCGAGGGCCGGTCCGTACGGACCGGCCCTCGCCGCGTTCCAGCAACGGGCCGGGCGGGGCCGGTCAGGACCAGGCGCGTTGCAGGGCCACCCGGGCCTCCAGCTCCAGCAGGTGCACCTTGCGCGGCAGGCCACCCCCGAAGCCGACCAGCCGCCCACCCGCACCGACGATGCGGTGGCACGGCACGATGACCGGGATCGGGTTCCGGTTGCAGGCGACGCCCACCGCCCGGGCCGCCCCGGCGTCCCCGACCCGGCGCGCCACCTCGCCGTACGTCAGCGTCTCCCCGTACGGAATGCGGGTCATCTCGCGCCACACCGCGCGCTCGAACTCCGACCCACGGGGAATCGACACGGGGACGGTGAACCCGGTCAGGTCACCAGAAAAGTACGCCCGCAGCTCGGCGATGGCCTGCCGGGACAACGCGTGGTCGGGCTCGTCGACCGCCGCCTCGACCCGACCGAAGTGCGTGCCGCAGACGCTCGCGCCGTCGTTGGCCACGGAGAACTCGCCGATCGGTGAGTCGAGCACGGTCCAGCGCATCCACCCATTCTCCCTGACGCGGACGCCCTCGCCGTCCGGGCCGTCAGCGTCGGGCCGAACACCACTCCACGGCCGCCCGGACCGAATCCGCCGCGGCGCGCGGTCCCGGCGACCCGCGACGGTAGATCATCATCGCGCCCGAACGGGTCTTTCGACGTTGCGCGATATCGATACCGTGCAGGTCGTGGCCACGGGGACGCTCATCTTTCTGATCATCGGCGGTGCCGGCGTCGGAGTGCTGGCGCTGGCCCTGCTCGGCACCGAACTGCTCCAGTTCGGGCACCCCGATGTGGACGGGCCGATCTCGATCGAGACGGTCGCCGGCTTCGCCGGGGCGTTCGGGTTCGGCGCGGCCATCGTCAACGAACTGCTCGGTGCGCGTACACCCGGCATGATCGCGGGCGCCGCGGCCGGCGGCCTGGTCGCCGCCGTGCCCACCGGCTGGTTGGCCTCCCGGCTGAGCCGGGCGGCCCGGAACATGCGCACCGACCCCACCCCCACCCGGGACGACCTGGTCGGCGCACTCGGCCTGGTCGTCACCCCGGTGCCCGCCGACGGCTACGGCGAGGTCCGGGTACGCGTCGCCGGCCAGCCGGTCAAGCTCAACGCCCGCGCCGACCAACCCATCCCGATCGGGGCCCAGGTCTTCGTCGTGCAGGCGCTCAGCGAGACCAGCGTGCACGTCGAGACCTACTGACACCTCCTCGCAGACTGGACACCTTCATGCCCCTGTTAATCGCCATCGGCGGCGCCGTCCTCCTCATCCTCATCCTGGTGTTCTTCGTGCTCTCCCGGATCAAGGTGGCCGGGCCGAACGAGGCGTTCATCGTCACCGGCCGCAAGGGCCGCACCACGCAGACCGCCGACGGCGGCCGGTCGACCGACATGTCCGGCCAGAAGGTCGTGCTGGGCGCCTCGGTCTTCGTGCTGCCCGTGGTGCAGAAACTCCAGTCGCTCGACCTGTCCAGCCGGCGGATCGACGTCGGCATCCGGGGCGCGGTGAGCAAGCAGGGCATCCGCACCGACCTGCACGGCGTGGCGATCGTGAAGGTCAGCGGCACCGAGGACGCGATCCGGGCCGCCGCCCAGCGGTTCCTGCACCAACAGGACGAGATCGACAACTTCACCCGGGAGGTGCTCGCCGGTGCGCTGCGCTCGATCGTCGGTCGGCTCACCGTCGAGGAGGTCATCCGGGACCGGGCGGCGTTCGCCAGCGCGGTGGCCGAGGAGGCCGAACACTCGATGACCAACCAGGGTCTGGTGCTGGACACGTTCCAACTCCAGGACATCCTGGCCGAGGGCTCCTACCTGCAGGACCTGGGCCGGCCCGAGGCCGCCCGGGTGCTCAAGGACGCGGCGATCGCCGAGGCACGGGCACGGCAGCAGGCCGAGCAGGAGCGGCTGCTCGCCGAGGAGGCCATCGCCGAGGCGAACCGGAACCTCTCCCTCAAGCAGGCCGGCATCCAGGCGGAGATCGACGCGGCGAAGGCGAAGTCGGCGGCGGCCGGGCCGCTCGCCCAGGCGGAGCGGGACCAGGCGATCCTCTCCGAGCAGCAGAAGGTCGCCGAGCGCAACGCCGAGCTCAAGCAGCGCCAGCTGGACACCGAGGTGCGCAAGCCGGCCGACGCCGCCCGGTACAAGGTGGAGCAGGAGGCCGAGGCGGCCCGCAACGCGGCGGTGCTGCACGCGGACGCGCAGCGGCAGTCGGTCATCGCCGCCGCGCAGGCCTCCGCCGAACAGGCACGGCTCACCGGTGAGGGCGAGCGGGCCCGGCGGGCCGCGCTCGCCGAGGCGAACGCGATCGAGGGCGCCAAGGAGGGTGAGGCCGAGCAGCGCCGGCGCTCCGCGATCGCGGAGGCGGTGGAGCGGGAGGGTCAGGCCGAGGCGGCGGCCATCCTCGCGAAGGGCGGGGCCGAGGCGGACGCGATGGCGCGCAAGGCGGAGGCGTTCGCCGCGTACGGGGAGGCGGCGGTGCTGGACCTGCTGGTCAAGGTGCTGCCGCAGGTGGTGGAGGCGGCCAGCGCCCCGATCGGGGCGATCGACAAGATGACCGTCATCTCCACCGACGGCGCGTCCTCCCTGACGAAGTCGGTGGCCGGCAACGTGGCCCAGGGGCTCCAGCTCGGCAGCGACCTGACCGGGATCGACCTGGCTGGTCTGCTGGCCCGGCTCGGCTCGGCGTCCAGCGCCGGCGGCAACGGCACTGCGGCCGGCAAGGGCACCGCGGCCGTGGACGGGACGGCCGTCGAGACCCGCTGACGCCGTACGCCGATGGGCGCCGCTCCCGGAGTCGGGGGCGGCGCCCATCAGTCGATCAGGCCCTCGGCGCGGGCCCAGCGCAGCAGCTCCGCCTCGGCGGCGTCGCGGTCCAGCGGGCCGTGCTCGAGGCGCTGCTCCTTGAGGTGCTTCCAGGCCCGGCCGACGACCGGACCCGGCGGTACGCCCAGCAGCTCCATGATCGCGTTGCCGTCCAGGTCGGGGCGGACCCGGGCTAGGTCCTCCTCGGCCGCGATCCGGACGATCCGGTCCTCCAGCGCGTCGTAGTCCGCGCCGAGTTGGGCGGCCTTACGCCGGTTGCGGGTCGTGCAGTCCGAGCGGGTCAGCTTGTGCAGCCGCGGTAGCAGGTCACCGGCATCGGCGACGTAGCGGCGCACCGCCGAGTCGGTCCACTCGCCCCGGCCGTACCCGTAGAAGCGCAGGTGCAGCGCGACCAGCCCGGTCACCTTCGCGGTGATGTCCTTCGGGTAGCGCAGCGCCTTCATCCGGGCCTTGGTCAGCCGAGCGCCGACCACCTCGTGGTGGTGGAAGCTGACCCGGCCGTCGGGCCCGACCGCCTTGGTCGCCGGCTTGCCCACGTCGTGCATGAGGGCGGCCATCCGCAGGATGAAGTCGCAGCCGTCCTCCTCGAAGGAGACCGCGTTCTCGACGACCGTCAGCGTGTGCTCGTAGACGTCCTTGTGCTGGGCGTGCTCGTCGATCTCCAGCTTGAGCCCGGTCAGCTCCGGCAGGAACCGCTCGGCCAGCCCGGTGTCGACCAACAGCCGCAGCCCGGTGATCGGGTCGGCCCCGCAGAGCAGCTTGGTGAACTCGTCGCGGATCCGCTCGGCGGTGATCCGGTCCAGGTCGGCGGCCATCCGGCTCATCGCCGCGTGCACGTCCGGGTGCACGGCGAAGCGCAGCTGGGCGGCGAACCGGGCGGCCCGCAGCATCCGCAGCGGGTCGTCGCCGAACGACTCGCGGGGATCGGCGGGGGTACGGATCACCTTGGCCGCGAGGTCGTCCAGCCCGCCATGCGGGTCGGTGAACCGGTGCTCCGGCACACTGACCGCCATCGCGTTGATGGTGAAGTCCCGGCGCCGCAGATCCTCGGTGAGGCTGGTGCCGTAGACCACCACGGGGTTACGGGTGACCTGGTCGTACGACTCGGCGCGGAAGGTCGTGATCTCCAGCCGGAGGCCGTCGCGCTGGGCGCCGATGGTGCCGAACTCCCGGCCGGTCTCCCAGATCGACTCGGCCCAGCCCTTGATGATCCGGAGCGTCTCGTCTGGGTGCGCGTCGGTGCAGAAGTCGAGGTCGTCCCCGAGGCGGCCGAGCAGCGCGTCCCGCACCGAACCGCCCACCAGGTGCAACTCGTGACCGGCACGGACGAACCGGCGGCCCAACTCGTCGGCGACCGGGGAGACCCGGAGCAGTTCGGCGACGGCGTTGCGCTGCGCGCCGGTGAGTTCGCGGCGGTCGGCGGCGTGGGGAGCGGAGGCTTCGGACATGGGATCCCCAGCGTATCGGGCCCGGTCCGCATCCCCTCCGCCGGGCGCGGGTAACGGGTACCGGTTGACTAAGGTCTGTGACGTGCGGGTCGGTGCCCGGCTCGACGTACCCCCTGGGAGGCTGGAGATGAGCGGCGGGCTCTACCGCAGCGCGAACGCCGCGCACGACGGCGGGCCCGGCGCACGCCCGGGGGACGGTGCCACCTTCATCTCCGCCGAGCCATTGAACCAGCCGGCCATGGAGTCGACCGCGCCGCCGCAGGAGCAGGTGGGCGAGGCGAGCGCCGCGACCAACAGCGCGGTGATGGCGATCGGCAGCCTGGTCAGCCGGGGTACGGGCTTCCTGCGCACGCTGGCGATCACGGCGGCGCTCGGTTCGGCGATCGGCAACGCGTACACGACCGCGCAGATCTTGCCGGGCATGGTGTACGAGTTCCTACTCGGTGGCGTGCTGACCAGCGTGCTGATCCCGGTGCTCGTACGTCGGCGCAAGGCCGATGCCGACGCCGGACAGGCGTACACCCAGCGGCTGCTCACCCTCGCGGTGATCACGCTCGGGGCGGCCGCCTTGGTGGCAGTGGCCATCGCACCGGTACTGACGTGGCTCTACGCGAGCGATGAGGGGGTGCCCGGCTACTCCAACCTGGTAACCAAGCTGGCCTTCCTGATGCTGCCGATGATCTTCTTCACCGGCCTGAGTGCATTGATCAGCGCGGTTCTCAACACACGGGGGCACTTCGCGGCCCCGATGTGGGCACCGATCCTGAACAACGTCGTGGTCATCGGCACCGCTGGGCTCTACCTGCTGATCTTCGGGACTGACGTTCTCACCCCGGAGGAGATGACACCGGGCCGGATCCTGCTGATCGGCGGGGGCACCCTGCTTGGGGTGGCCGCACAGGCCATCGGGCTGCTGCCCGCTCTTCGCAAGGTGGGCTTCCGCTGGCGTTTCCGGTTCGACTTCCGCGCGCTGGGCCTGAGTGAGCTGGGCCGGCTCGGCGCCTGGATGTTCTGCTACGTCGCAGTCAGCCAGCTCGGCCTGATCGTGGTCTTCAACCTGCTGAGCCGGACGGGCGAAAAGGCAGCCGGCCCGCTGATCTACAACAACGTGTTCCTGCTGCTGATGATGGCGCACGGCATCATCGCCGTCTCGATCATCACCGCGCTGATGCCTCGGATGAGCGCGGCCGCCGCCGACGGCCGGTACGCCGACGTCGCCGCCGACCTGTCCCGGGGCACCCGCACCGTCTCGGCGGTACTCGCGCCAATCGCGGTCTGCTACGCGGTGCTGGCCACGCCGATTGCCTTCACCCTGTTCCGGTACGGGGCGTTCGACGACGCGGGTGCCCGGTCGACGGCGCCGGTGCTGTTCTTCGCCGCGGTCGCCCTGGTGCCGTTCGCGATCAGTCAGCTCTTCACCTTCGCCTTCTACGCCCTACCCGACACTCGAACTCCGGCACTGATCAACATCCCGGTGGTGGCGTTGCGGGCCGGGCTCCAAGTCGTTCTCTTCGCCGCGTTCTCCGCGAGCTTCGCGGCCAGCGGCATGATGATCGGCAACGCGGTCTCGTACCTTGCCGCCGCCGTCGGCTCCGCCCTGCTGCTCCGTCCTCGGGTGGGGCGGATCGGCCTGGGCCGGATCATGCGCACCCTGCTCCGGGTGGCGGTGGCCGCGCTGGGTGCGGCGCTGGTCGGCCTCGTGGTGGTCAAGCTGCTACCGGGTGACGACACGCCGACGCGGGCGGAGGCGATCGTCCAGCTCGTGATCGGTGGCGTGGTGATCGGCGGTACCTACCTGGGGCTGGCCATGGTGCTGCGAATCGGGGAGATCACCGAGGTGGTCGGCATGGTCCGCCGCCGGATCGGTCGCTGAGCGCGATCATCCACACACGAAAGTCGTACCTGCACGGATCGTTACCGCAGATCACCAGGCTGGGGATGCACCTGTGGATAACCCCGCGATTCGCCGGTCAGCCACCGATTCGCCTGTGGATAACTGACCGTATGGCTGAGCGTGTCGGTCCGATCGTCGGGAACACGCCCGCTGACGAGAGCATCAACCCGGGCCGGCCCCGGCGTCGGTCACTTGCGGTGAAGCCGTAGATTGGCTAGTACATGTGCCAGCAACGTGGCTGACAACGGTCGTAACCGGACGACTGCTCCGACTGCCGGCACCCCGCCGGGTACGGCGGGAAGATGACATGTCGGAGAGACGGGCAACCCGGGTAAGGTCGCTCTCGACGGGTACGGCAGGCGCCGACGCTGCGCGTCGACACCGGTCGGCCGGTTCCTTCGACGGCAGAGCGGGAAGCCACATGCCCAGCAGTGCGGGTCCATCGATCGACACGATCACCGAGGGAGGACGGGTGACCCAGGTCGGCGAGGGTCAGGAGGCGGACGAGAGCGCTCCGCCGGTCATGACCTTCGGTGCTCCCACGGCCGGTGAAATCCTCGCCGAGCGGTACGAGCTGGTCGAGCACATCAACAACGACAGCGCGGGTCGGCTGGTCTGGCGCGGGGTCGACGTCATCCTGCGCCGCCCCGTCGCGGTGGTGCTGCGCTACCCGGGTGGAGACTCCGCCACCGAGATGCTTCAGGCCGCCGTCGCTGCCAGCCGGGTCATCCACCCCAACCTGGTCGGCGTCTACGACGCGATCGACGAGGCCGAGCGCGCGTACGTGGTGCGCGAGTGGGTGGACGGGCAGTCGCTGCGCGACCTGGCGACCGAGGGCCCGCTGGACCCGGCCCGGGCCACCGCGATCGGCAACGCCGTCGCGAGCGCGCTCGCCGCGGTGCACGCCACCGGGATGGTGCACGGCAACGTGCACCCCGGCACCGTCATGATCAGCGACGAGGGCCGGGTGGTCCTGGCCGACGCGCGCACCGACGGCGCCGACAGCCAGGAGAACGACATCCGGGCGGTCGGCGGGGTCCTCTACTTCGCCCTGACCGGCTACTGGCCGCACGCCGAGGCGCCGCTGCACGGCGCCACCGCCGGTCACGGCCGTGCCGCGATCCCGGACGCGGTCCGCGACGCCAGCGGCGGCATCGCGGCGCCCCGCCAGGTCCGGGCCGGGGTGCCCGCGTACCTGGACGACCTGACCATGGACCTGCTCGACGCGGAGATCGCCCCGCCCTCGTCGGACGTGCTCGCCGCCGAGTTGGCCCGGCTGGACGTGCCGGCCGAGGAGGAGCACTACCTCGACAACAGCGGGCCGTTGCGGTTCGCCGCCGACACCGAGGACGAGCCGTCCCCGCTGGCCGCGGCCGGCGGTCGCAAGGTCGCCGTGGGCATCGCCGGTCTGCTGGCGGTCGCCCTGGTCGGTCTGCTGATCGGGATCAGCGCGCTGGGCGGCGACGACGAGGACCCGCAGGGCAACGCGGGGGCCGCTCCCACCGCCAGCGCCCCGGCCGGCGAGGCCACCCCGGCGGCCGCCACGGTGCGCAAGTTGACCGTGAATGGCGTCCGGATCATCGACCCGGACAGCACGAAGCGCAATGAGCTCCGCGACGCCGACAAGATCATTGACGGCGACGAGGACAAGGGCTGGGAGACGAACACCTACTACCGCCGCCCCAACTTCGGCAACCTGAAGAAGGGCATGGGCGTCTGGCTCGATCTCGGCAAGCCGCACACCGTCAAGTCGGTGCAGGCGGTGCTCTCCGCCACCGGTGCGTCCGCCCAGCTCCTCGCCGGCACTGTCAACCCGCCGCCGAGTTCCGACGGCGACAAGCAGTTGGTCGCGAACTACAAGACCGCCATCGGGCAGCCGTTCGAGGACCACGACGGCACCACCATGACGTTCAACGGCTTCGACGCGGACAAGAAGTACCAGTACCTGCTGTTCTGGATCACCGAACTGCCTCCGGCCGAGGGTGGCTTCAAGCTGGGGGTGCAGGAGATCACGGTCCAGGGGTCGTGAGCTTGGCACCTCCACCAGGGCACCGTCTCCGCTGGACGTGGTGATGGACGGGCGCGACGCCGCAACGGACCTGGAGTTGCTGCGCGCCCACGTCACCGGAGACCGGGACGCCTTCGCCGAACTGTTCCACCGGCACCGCGACCGGCTCTGGGCGGTGGCCCTGCGGACGCTCGGCGACCGGGAAGAAGCCGCCGACGCCCTCCAGGACGCGCTGTTGTCCGCGCACCGGGCGGCCGGCCGGTTCCGCGGCGACTCCGCTGTCACCACCTGGCTGCACCGCATCGTGGTGAACGCCTGCCTGGACCGGATCCGACGCCGGCAGGCGCACCCCACCGTTCCGCTCCCCGACGGCAACCGCGCCGGGGACGGGCCGGGCACCAGAGGGGTGGAGCCGGCGGCACCGGCGCAGGACCATGACACCGCGCTGGTGGTCCGCGAGGCGCTCGCCGCGCTGCCCATCGAGCAACGCGCCGCCCTGGTGCTGGTGGACGTGCAGGGCTATCCGGTCGCCGAGGTGGCGCGCATCCTCGGTGTCGCCGAGGGGACGGTGAAGAGCCGGTGCGCCCGGGGCCGGGCCCGGCTGGCGGTGCTCCTCGGGCACCTCCGCCCCTCAGCCGGCACGGCGACACCCGCAGCCCGCCCGGAGCCATCAGGACCGGTCGCGGACGTGCCCGGCGTCACGCCGGGGAACCCCCGCCCGGCGGAGGGCGTCGGATCGGGGTCGGGCCGGTACCGGCGGGACGCCAATCAGGAGGACACGTGACGACCGAGGGGCACAGGGGGGTCGACGACGACCTGCTCGCTGACTACCTCGGCGGGGCGTTGGACGGCACGCCGCAGCAGGCGGAGGTCGCTCGGCTGGTCGACACGGACCCTGCCTGGGCCGAGGCGTACGCGCTGCTGGCCCCCGCGGTGGCCGAGGTCCGCGCCGACCTGGCCCGGTGGGCCGAACCCACCCCGGAGCTGCCGTCAGCGGTCGCCGACCGACTCGCCGCCGCGCTGGCCGCGGCCGATCCGGTGCCGAACGGCATCCCGGCCGAGGCGGACACCGCCGATGGCGCCGGCATCGCGACACCGGTAATCGTGCCGGTACAGGGCGGAACCGGCTCCGGTCCCCGGCCCGCCGGCCCGTCCCCGGCCGAGTCGGGGCGCGGCACACGAACCGGTCCGGGTCGTCGCCGGCGCGGGTGGGCCCGGCGTGCCGCTCCGGTGGCCGTCGCGGCGGTCGCCGTCGTAGCGGTCGGGCTCGGCCTCAACCAGCTCTCGCAGAACGCCTCGGACACCGCCGGCACCAGCGCCCTGGACCAGCCGGCCAGCGCGCCCGAGGGCGCGGCGGGCACCCGCGCGGCCCGCACCACCGGGCCGCCCCTACACAGCGGTACGGACTACACCCCGGAAAGCCTCGGCGGCGCGACGGGTGGGCCGTCCCCGCTGCAGGCGGACAGCGCCGTCCCAGCAGGGCAGCCCGGGGTCAACGCCGAGCAGGGCCGGCGACCGGCGCCGGAAGGGCTGGACCAGTTGGCCCGGCTGACCGGCGAGGCCGCGCTGACCACCTGCCTGGCCGACGTGGCGGCGGAGCACGGATCAGCCCCGCTGGTCGTCGAGGTGATCGACTACGCGGAGTTCCGGGGCGAGCAGGCGCTGGTCATCCGGTTCACCGACGCCGCCGGGGCCCGCTGGGCCTGGGTGAGCGGCCCGGAGTGCGGCGTCCCCGGGTCCGGCTCGGACAGCCGGTATTCGGCGCGGGTAGGGTGAATCTGCGGGTCACCGGCGCGCTGAGCGTCGGCGTGACCTGACCCACCGGATGTCCGGCTCGGGAATCCCCGGTTCGTACGATGACGTTCTGGAAGTCACCTGCCGGCACCCTCCAGGCGTCGGCACTCGGATCAGCATCGGTGCGTGCGCCGACGCTGACACACACACTCGGGAGACGGCAGTGGACGAGGTCCGCAACCTGATCATCATCGGCTCCGGGCCGGCCGGTTACACAGCGGCGGTCTACGCCGCACGCGCCAACCTGAAGCCGCTGATCATTGAGGGCGTGCAGTCGGGCGGCGCGCTGATGACCACTACCGAGGTGGAAAACTTCCCCGGCTTCGCCGACGGCATCCTCGGCCCCGAGCTGATGGACAACATGCGCAAGCAGGCCGAGCGGTTCGGCGCCGAGTTCCTCACCGACGACGTGACCCGGGTCGAGCTGGTCGACACCGGCGATGCGGGCTCCGGCGCGGTGAACACCGTCTGGGTCGGCGAAACCGCCTACCGGGCCCGCGCCGTCATCCTCTCCACCGGTTCGGCCTGGCGTCCGCTGGGTGTGCCCGGCGAGCAGGAGTACCTCGGCCACGGCGTCTCCTCGTGCGCCACCTGTGACGGGTTCTTCTTCCGCAACCAGCACATCGTGGTCGTCGGCGGCGGCGACTCGGCGATGGAGGAGGCCAGCTTCCTCACCCGCTTCGCCGACTCGGTCACCATCATCCACCGGCGCGACTCGTTCCGGGCCAGCAAGATCATGGCTGACCGGGCGCTGAACAACGAGAAGATCAAGGTCGAGTGGAACAGCACCGTCGAGGAGATCCTGGGCGCCGACGGCAAGGTCACCGGCGTACGGGTCCGCAACGTGCACAGCGGCGAGATCAAGGTGCTGGACGTGACCGGCGTCTTCGTGGCCATCGGTCACGACCCCCGCAGTGAACTCTTCCGCGACCAGGTCGAGCTGGACGACGAGGGCTACGTGAAGGTCCAGGCCCCCAGCACCCGGACCAGCCTGCCCGGCGTCTTCGCCGCCGGCGACGTGGTCGACCACACCTACCGTCAGGCGATCACCGCCGCCGGCACCGGCTGTGCGGCCGCGCTCGACGCCGAGCGGTTCATCGCGACGCTCAGCTGAAAAATCGAACACATCCCGGAGGAGGGGCATAGTGGGAAAGACCAAGGCGGTCACCGACGCGAGCTTCGTAGCTGACGTGCTGCAGGCCGACAAGCCGGTTCTGGTGGACTTCTGGGCCGAGTGGTGCGGGCCCTGCCGCAAGGTGTCGCCGCTGCTCGAGGAGATCGCCGGCGAAATGGGTGACCAGGTCACCATCGTCAAGCTCAACATCGACGAGAACCCGGAGACCGCCCGGGCCTACCGGGTGATGTCCGTGCCGACGCTGACCGTCTTCAAGAACGGCCAGCCGGTGCAGTCGATCGCTGGCGCCAAGCCGAAGGGTGAGCTGGTCCGGCTCATCGAATCGGCGCTCTGACCAGCAGGAACGCCACCGAACCCCGTACCCGGTCACCGGGTACGGGGTTCGGTGTCTTCCAGGCCCACACCACGCCCGTTTTTCCCGCCCGAGCCACCTCGCAGCCCCGGAACGCATAGCCTCAAGCCGGGGCCGCCCGGCCAGCCAGCGTCGTGCAGAGGGGGTCGTGCGTGCGTCCGATCCGACCCGGTGACCGGGGACCCGCGGTCACGGAGATCCGTACCATCCTCACCGGCCTCGAGCTGCTCGCCTCCGCCGCCGCCGGCCCGCTTCTGGACGAGTTCGACCTCGACACCGAGCGAGCGGTCCGCGCGTTCCAGCAGTCCCGCGGGCTCAGCGTGGACGGCCGGGTCGGAACGGAGACCTGGGGCGCCCTGGACGCCGCCCGGTGGCGGCTCGGCGCCCGCACCCTCTACCACGCGGTACCCGAACCGCTCACCGGCGAGGACGTCCGGTCGCTCCAGGAGCGACTGCTGGAGATGGGGTACGACGTGGGCCGGGCGGACGCCATCTACGGCATCCGGACCTCCCGGGCGGTGGCCCAGTTCCAGCGCGAGGTCGGGCTCACCCCCGACGGCGCCTGCGGACCGCACACCATGAACGCGCTGCGCCGGATCGGCCGCAAGGTGGTCGGTGGCCGCCCGCAGTGGCTACGCGAGTCCGACGCGATCCGGCAGTCCGGGCCGGCGCTGGTCGGTAAGACGGTGGTCATCGACCCGGGCCACGGTGGCACCGACCCGGGGGTGGTGGTGCCGGACGGGTCGCTGCGCTGGACCGAGGCGGACCTGATGCACGACCTCGCCAGCCGGTTGGAGGGGCGGCTCGCCGCGTCCGGGGTGCGGGTGCAGCTCACCCGGGGTCCGGCGCCAGACAGTTGCCTGCCGGACACCGACCGCGCGCTGCTGGCCAACTCACTCGGCGCCGACGTGTTCATCTCGCTGCATTTGGACGGGCACGCCAACCCGGACGCGGAGGGTGTGGCGACCTACCACTACGGCACCAACAACGGGGTTACCTCGGCGACCGGTGAGCGGCTGGCCGGGCTGGTACAGCGGGAGATCGTCGCGCGCACCGGGCTGCGGGACTGCCGTACCCACGCGAAGGCGTGGGACCTGCTGCGGCTGACCCGGATGCCGGCGGTCCGGGTGGAGGTTGGCTACCTCACCTCGCCGACGGACCGCACCCGGCTGATCGACCCCCGTTTCCGGGACCGGGTGGTGGAGGCGATCGTGGCCGCGGTGCAACGGATGTACTTCCCGATCGAGCGTGACGTACCGACCGGCTCGATCGACGTCAGCGAACTGCGGGCGGTGGTGGCCGCCGGAACGGTAATCGACTGAGCGGAGTCGGGGGCGCTCGGCCGCGACGTCCGCTCAGCCGCCGGTGGAGCGGGTGGCCGGGGCGGGGCGGACCGGACGGAGCAGGGTCTCCGGGCTCATCGAGCCGAGCAACTTCTCCAGCGCGTACTCGACGTCGGACTTCCAGCTCAGCGCGGTGCGCAGCTCCAGCCGGAGCCGGGGAAACCGCGGATGCGGACGTACCGTCTTGAACCCGACGGAGAGGAAGAAATCGGCCGGCGCCACGCAGCCGCCCGCGGGATCGTCCGCGTCGCCGAACTTGGCGTCCCCGAACGCCTCGATCGCCTTGATCCCCCGCTTGGTCAGGTCCCGGGCGACACCCTGCACCAGCATCCGGCCCAACCCGCCACCTGCGAACGCGGCCACCACGTTGGCGGTCATCAACAGCGCCGCGTCGGCGGATACCGGCGAGGTGGGGAAGGCCATCGAGCGGGGGACGTAGGCGGGCGGGGCGTACATCACGAAGCCCGCCGGCATGCCGTCGACGTACGCGAGCTTGCCGCACGAGCCCCACTCCAGCAGCGTCTGGGAGACCCACGCCTCCTTCTCCAGGCCCGGATCGCCAGCGGCGCAGGCCCGGTCGGCGGAGACCGGGTCCAACTCCCAGTAGACGCACTGTCGACACGGGCGAGGAAGGTCTTCCAACGTGTCGAGGGTCAGGCTGACCAGACGTCGCGACATATGGCGCATCCCCACAATAGGCTCGGTGGTGAGACCGGCACGGAACGACAGCGCCGCCTTCCTGCCCCCGACGAGCGATCGTACGCCGCCGATCGACGGTACGGGAGGGGACGCGCAGATGGCTCACCGGACCGTGGGACACCGGGGACCGGTCCGGGATGTGGACGGTCCGCCGCAGCAGGCCGGCACCCTGGCTCCGGCGGACTAGGATCGACAATCGGTGTCCCCGCCGCCATGGTCGCCAGCGTCCGGGGTACCCGGGGGGAGCCACCCGAGCAGCGATCGAGGTGAGGTCATGACCGGCACGACGCTCGACGACTACACCGACCGGTACGCCCGGCGGGTACGCGGGATGACCGCCTCCGAGATCCGAGCACTCTTCGCGGTGGCCAGCCGGCCGGAGGTCGTCTCGCTCGCCGGCGGGGCACCGTACATCGCCGCCCTGCCGCTCGACGCGGTCGGCGAGATGCTCGGCCGGCTCGGCTCCGAGCACGGCGTGACCACCCTCCAGTACGGCATTGGTCAGGGCACCCTTGAGCTGCGCGAACGGATCTGCGAGGTGATGGCGCTCTCCGGGATCGACGCCGGCTGCGGCGCCTCCCCGGAGGACGTGGTGGTCACCGTGGGCGGGCAGCAGGCGCTGGACCTGGTGGCCCGACTCTTCCTCGACCCCGGTGACGTCGTGCTCGCCGAGGGCCCGACGTACGTCGGCGCGCTCGGGGTGTTCCAGGCCGCCCAGGCGCAGGTGGCGCACGTACCGATGGACGCCGACGGGCTGATCCCGGAGGCGCTGGAGACGGCCATCGCCGACCTGGCCCGGGCGGGCCGGCGGGTCAAGTTCCTCTACACCATCCCCACCTACCAGAACCCGACCGGCGTGACGCTGAGTGAGGAGCGCCGGGACCGGGTGCTCGACATCTGCGAGCGCGCCGGGCTGCTCGTGGTCGAGGACGACCCGTACGGCCAACTGGGGTTCGAGGGCGAGGCGCCGGCGCCGTTGCGGGCCCGCCGCCGGGACGGGGTCTTCTACCTCAGCACGTTCTCCAAGACCTTCGCGCCCGGGCTGCGGGTCGGCTGGATCCTGGCGCCGCACGCGGTCCGCGACAAGCTGGTCATCGCCAGCGAGGCGCAGATCCTCTGCCCCAGCGGCTACGCCCAGGCCGCGGTCGCCACCTACCTGGGCACCATGCCGTGGCGGCAGCAGCTCAAGGTCTACCGCGAGGTCTACCGGGAGCGTCGGGACGCCATGCTCGACGCGCTGGCCGACCTGATGCCCGAGGGCACCAGCTGGACCACCCCGGCCGGCGGCCTCTTCGTCTGGGCCACCCTGCCCGACGGGCTCGACTCGAAGGCCATGATGCCGCGCGCGGTCGCCGCCCGGGTCGCCTACGTGCCCGGCACCGGCTTCTACGCCGACGGCACCGGCACCGGCACGATGAGGCTGAACTTCAGCTTCCCGCCGCCGGAGCGGATCCGCGAGGGCGTCCGCCGGCTGGCCGGAGTGATGGAGCAGGAGATCGCGATGCGCCGGGTCTTCGGCGCCGTGGGTGGCGCCGCCGGGCGACGCGGCCGGGCCGGCTCCGACGTGCCGGGACCCGACTTGGCATGATGCCGGCATGGCTACGACCGCTGCCGAGCGCCTCCACGTGACCAATTCCGCCGTCGCGGCCGACCTGCACGTGCTGGTACTCGCCGGCGGGCTCTCCTACGAGCGGGACGTCTCGCTGCGCTCCGGTCGCCGGGTGCTCGACGCGCTGCGCGCCGTCGGCGTCGAGGCCGAGCTGCGGGACGCCGACGTGGCCCTGCTGCCGTCGCTAGCCGTCGACCCGCCGGACGCCGTGGTGATCGCACTGCACGGCGCCACCGGCGAGGACGGCTCGCTGCGCGGAGTGCTGGACCTGTGCGGCATCCCGTACGTCGGCTGCGACGCCCGTGCCTCACGACTCGCCTGGGACAAGCCCTCGGCCAAAGCGGTGCTCCGCGAGGCCGGCATCCCGACCCCGGACTGGGTGGCTCTGCCCCACGACCGCTTCTCCGAGCTGGGTGCGGTGGCCGTGCTCGACCGGATCGTCGACCGGCTGGGCCTGCCCCTGATGGTCAAGCCGGCGCAGGGCGGGTCGGGGCTGGGTGCCGCCGTGGTCCGTGACGCCGCGTCGCTGCCGGCCGCGATGGTCGGTTGCTTCGCGTACGACTCCACGGCCCTCGTGGAGCGGTACGTGCCGGGCATGGACGTGGCGGTCTCCGTGGTCGACCTGGGCGACGGACCGCAGGCGCTGCCGCCGGTGGAGATCGTGCCGCGTAACGGCGTCTACGACTACGCCGCCCGTTACACCGCCGGGCGTACCACGTGGCACGCCCCGGCCCGGCTGGAGCCGGAGGTGGCCACCACGGTGGCCGACGTGGCCCTCGCCGCGCACACCGCGCTCGGCCTGCGAGACCTCTCCCGGGTCGACGTGATCGTCGACGCCGCCGGTCACGCGCATGTGCTGGAGGTCAACGTCTCGCCCGGCATGACGGAGACGTCGCTGCTCCCGCTCGCCGTGCAGGCGGCCGGCCTGGACTTCGGTCGCCTCCTCGGCTCCCTGGTCACCCGGGCCGCCGCCCGCCGCACCACCTCCTGAGTTCCCCGCCGCCACCGCGCCCAGCCACCGCGCGCCACCGCCGTGCCCGGCTCTCGCCTGGTGCCGCCAGCGGGTCGATCATGAGGTTGGCGGGTGCGCACGGCGCTGCGGCCGACGCCAACCTCATGATCCAGTCGGCAGTCAGCGTGGGGTGGGGGTGTCCTCGGATGTGCTGAGGTTGCCGGTGGGTGGGGTGCCGGTCGCAGCGGCCGTGGCGGTGCGGCCGTCGGTGCCGGCTGCGTCCGCCGGACCGGGTGCTGGTCCGCTGGTGGGTTCGGTTATCGGGTCGGTGGTGGCGGCGGTTCCGGTTGCCGGATCGGTGGCGGTGGGGCCGGTTCCCGTGTCGGTGCCGCGGTCCGTGTCCGTGTCGCGGTCCGTCTCGGTGTCGCCGTCCGTGGCGGTGTCGCGGTCCGTGTCGGTGTCGGAGCTGGCGTCGGAGGCTGGCTCCGGGATCTCCGCTGCCGCTTCGATGACCGAGACCGCCTCCGCCGCGGCCGCGGCGGCGTCCGCAGCGGCGGACTGTGCCAGCAGGCTGGACGGTGCCTGCCACTGGATGCGGGGCGGCTCGGCGAGCGGTCGGCCACCGAACTCGGCGAGCCAGGCGGCGACGAGCGCCAGGTTCTCCCGCCACTGCGCCTCGGAGATTGGCGGCAGGATCGAGTCCCACAGCGACAGGAAGGTGCCCCGCAGCTGAAGCCGCCCGTACGGCCGGGCGAGGAACCACATGTGCAGATGGGCGGAACCATCGCCCCACCTGTTGACGTGCACCCGGGCCACACCGTCCAGCGATCGGATGGCCCGCTCCAGACGGACGGTCATCACGCCCAACTCGGCGGCGAGCAGGTTCGGCAGGTCACCCAGGTCGAGGTGGGTCCGCGATTCCAGGATGAGCACCATGGGCAGGCCGGTGGGCCGGTCCATGGCGCGTACCCGCCACCGCTCTCCCACCCAGATGTAGGCGTCGTCAGGAGCGTTGCAGGCGGTGCATTCCCGGAGGCCCTCGCCCTTGCGTGGCGGTTCGACCGGGACCGGATCGTCGAGCTGCTTTACGCGGAGGTCGCCCTCGAAGGGAAACGAGGGCCACTGGGTGAAATCCGGGACTGAGGGAGGGGTGTCGTGCACGACGCTGACCCTAACCGAGTCTGGCACCGCTGTCCCTACCAGTTTGATCCCTCCCGGTCCACCCGATCAGCGCTCATCGTCGATCGATGTACGGATCACCAAACCGCGAATGGAGGGATATCCACAGGCCGCCGAGGTCCTGAACACGGGCCGTCATCCACAGGCTGGCACCCGCTTTCACGCGGTGTTTCACGTGAAACAGGGGGTGCCTGTGGACAACCGGTGTGGATAACTTTTTGGCCGGCCGTTCGTTGCCCGCGATCCGCCTGCGGGACACCGGCCGCGACTCCGCCGACGTCGAGTGTCGGGACGGTGCTGAGGCTCGACATCGCGGTGGAGCCACCCGCAGCTCGGTCGGCTTCGAGGCTGCTGCGGCGGGCCGGGCGGCGGGCCGGGCGAGCGCTCGGCGCGGGGCTCGGATGGGCCGAGTCGCACGGCCCGCGGAGGGCCTTCAGACGCTGAGCATGCGCTCGGCGGTCTGCGCGGGGCACCGGAGCAGGTCGTGCCGATGACTCCATGCTCTGCCCGCCGGCCCCTCGCCCACCGCCTCCGCTCTCCGCCCTCCGCCCTCCGCACCCATAGGCTCCGCCGTTGGCCGCGGCCTCGACCCTGCACATTCACAAGGCCGCAGTTTCAGGGATGTTGTCGTCTCGCGAGCGGTGGAGGCCACAACATCCCTGAAGTTGCTCGGATCTTCGCCGGACTCACAGGGCGTTTGGTGGAGCGGGTCTGGAGGACCGCGCGCGACAACCGCGCCAGCCTTCGGGCCAGGCCGGGATCCTGGGGCCGCGGGCGCAAGCCAAGGCGCGGGCGCAAGCCAAGGCGCGGGCGCAGGCCCGGATCGAGCGCGAGGCGCAAAGACGAGCGCGTGTGGGGCGGCTGAGCCGGCGCCCGTGGGAGGCGCAGAACCCGCATCGGCGAAGGAC
This sequence comes from Micromonospora cremea, assembly GCF_900143515.1. Lineage (NCBI taxonomy): Bacteria > Bacillati > Actinomycetota > Actinomycetes > Micromonosporales > Micromonosporaceae > Micromonospora > Micromonospora cremea. The sequence goes on from NZ_FSQT01000002.1 coordinate 2,114,412, forward strand.
CCGACGCGCGCGGAGCCCTCGCGCATCACATGACCCGAGCGCGGCGCGGGCCGCGCGTGAGGCACGTCCGCCGTGAGGCGCGGCCTGGCGTGAGGCGCGGACGCAGGCGAGCCGGGCGGAGCGCGGGTTCAGGCCAGTCCGAGCGCGCGGCGCGGGCGCAGAGCGAGACGGGTGACGCGGAGCCGGCGTGGGCTGAGCAAGCACGGCGAGAGGCTCGCGGACCACAGGTCGACGAAGCGTGCGATGAGGCCCATAAGCGCGAGGCACGGGCCCGCCGCGAGCCGCGCAGACACAGGCGCGGTGGCGACCAGGGTACGCGGCATGGCGCACGGGTCCCCTGTCCAACCCTCCGGGTCAGCGCAGCCCGAAGCGATCAGCCGCACGCGGGCACGAGTCGTCCGGGTGAGCCATCCGGACGCGGCGCAGGGCTCGTGGTTCTGCCGCGGACCAAAGAGCGCCACATCCGCAGTCAAGCCGAGGAGGCACCGACGGTACGGATGACGAACGGCCGCAGGACACGCCACCCGTCCAAGACCACCACGCCGCACTCTCAAGGCCGCAGCGGGCTCCTGAGCGGGCGCAAGAGGCCTTCCCGTCCCAGCCGCCCAGGACCAATCCGACGATCACCACAGGCGCCTCCATGTTTCACGTGAAACGGCTCCGCGGCACGCCGACGGCGGCACGGCGAACAAGGCACGGCGAACAAGGCACAGCGAACAAGGCACAGCGAACAAGGGGCCACACCGAGGGCAGTACCCGCTCGCGGAACACGGCGACCCACAGCCAACGTCGCCCGCATGCATCCGAACGTCGACGGCCGAGCCAGCGCATCCGTTTCACGTGAAACCGACGCGGCCGGATGCAGAACGGCCGCGCACCCCGAGGGGAAGCGCGGCCGCAGGCGGGCGGGGCGATCAGTCCCCGGCCTCCTCCTGTTGCACTCCGATGATGCCGACGATCCGCTCCAGGTCGTCCACCGTCGCGAACTCGATGGTGATCTTGCCCTTGCTCCGGCCGATGTCCACCTTCACCCGGGTGTCGAACCGATCCGACAACCGGTCGGCGAGGTCGGTCAGGGCGGGCGCGTGCGGCTTCGGTCGCCGCTTCGCGGCCTGGCCCTTCGCCGGCCCGTCGTTCAGCGTCAGGGCCACGATCTCCTCGGTCGCCCGGACCGACAGTCCCTCGGCCACGATCCGCAGCGCCAACTGTTCCTGCGCCTCCGACTCGTCGAGGCTCAGCAGGGCACGGGCGTGGCCAGCGGACAGGATGCCCGCGGCCACTCGGCGCTGCACCTGGGCCGGCAGGTTCAGCAGCCGGATGGTGTTGGAGATCTGCGGCCGGCTCCGGCCGATCCGGCGAGCCAACTCCTCGTGGGTGGCACCGAACTCTTCGAGCAACTGCTGGTACGCGGCGGCCTCTTCCAGCGGGTTCAGGTTGGCCCGGTGGATGTTCTCCAGTAGCGCGTCCCGGAGCATGGCGTCGTCGCGGGTGTCCCGGACGATCGCCGGGATGCTCTCCCGCCCTACCGCCTGGGCGGCCCGCCACCGCCGCTCGCCCATCACCAGCTCGTACTTCTCGTCGTCGAGCTGCCGGACGACGATGGGCTGGAGGAAGCCGACCTCCTGGATGGAGGTCTTCAGCTCCTCGAGCGCCTCCTCGTCGAAGACCTGGCGGGGCTGCTTCGGGTTCGGCACGATCGCGTCGACCGGGATCTCGGCGAATCGGGCTCCCGGCACCGGGCTGAGCGTGGGCTCCGGCTCGCGGGCCGGCGGACCGGCGGGCGCCGTCGACACGGCTGCGACCGACTCATCCTCCACGTGCCCGTTCTCCGGCTCGGCCGTCAGGGTGCCGGCAGCACCCGGCACCGGCCCGGTCGGGATGAGCGCCCCCAGGCCCCGACCCAGACCGCCCCGAGGACGGTTCTTCATGCCACGCCTCCCAGCGAATCGTCCGCACTACGCATTCCGGCCCACCGGCTCCTTGACGCCCCGCTCGGCGATTTCCTGGGCGGCCTCGAAGTAACTCGTGGCGCCGCGCGAACCGGGATCGTAGGTCATCACCGACTGGCCGTAGCTGGGTGCCTCGGAGACCCGGACGTTGCGGGGGATGACCGCCTGGAGCACCTTGTCGCCGAAGTGGTTCCGGACGTCCTGCTCGACCGCGTCCGCCAGGCGGGTCCGGCGGTCGTACATCGTCAGCAGGATGGTCGAGACGTCGAGCTTGGGGTTGAGGTGTTGCCGCACCAGGTTGATGTTGTTGATCAGCTGGTTGAGCCCCTCCAGGGCGTAGTACTCGCACTGGATCGGGATCAGCACCTCCTGCGCGGCGACCAGGGCGTTGACCGTGAGCAGGCCGAGCGAGGGCGGGCAGTCGATGAAGACGTAGTCGAACTGCCCCGGGTAGGCGGCGATCGCCCGGTCGAGGCGCGACTCCCGCGCCACCACCGACACCAGCTCGATCTCCGCGCCGGCCAGGTCGATCGTCGCGGGTACGCACCACAGGTTGGGGATGCCCTCGACCGCCTGCGCCACCTCGGCCAGCGGCACGCTGTTGATCAGGCAGTCGTACACGTCGGGTATGCCGGTGTGGTGCGGGACGTTGAGGCCGGTCGAGGCGTTGCCCTGCGGGTCGAGGTCCACCACGAGCACCCGGTTGCCGTGCAGGGCGAGTGCCACCGCAAGGTTGACCGTGGTCGTGGTCTTACCCACGCCGCCCTTCTGGTTCGCGACGCACATGACCCGGGTCCGGTCCGGCCGAGGCATGGTCACCTCGCCACTGGGATTCAGGATCTGCACGGCGCGCATCGCCTCCATAGCCAACGGTGGGTCATCCTCTTCGCGCGTCGGGGTTTCACGTGAAACGTACGTGGGGTCGGCCGCCACGGCAGCCAGTGACTCGGCTGACGCGACCGGCACGTCGGCAACCACCGGCTCGGCGTCCCGTGCCACCGCCGCGGTGGGTTGATGCGGAACCGCCGGCTCGAAGCGAACCGCCGCGACCGTGTTCCGGCGACCCGAGGTCGGCCGTACGTCGGCGGCGTTGACCGGTCGGGTCACCGCGTCCGGTGCCCGACGGACAGCCGCCGATTCCGTGGTGTCGGGTCCGGCCGGCTTGCCCGCAGGCTCGTCGCGCGACACCAGCGGGTCGTCGCCCGCCGGTTGAGGCGAAGGCCCGGAAGCGCCGGGCGACCAGCTCGGGTAGTCGGTTTCACGTGAAACGGGGTCGCTGGTTGGCCCCGTCACGCGTGGATCGTCGTACCTGCCGTCGTCATGCACCTGTCATCCCTACCCGCTTCGGATGGTCGGTTCGCGCCCCGGTCAACTTGGCCGCACCCGCGCTCGCACCCCCGGAGCGTACGGCCCCTCGTGAGCGGTCGGAGGCCCGCGACGTCCGTCGCCCGCTCCACACTATCGACGCGCGATCAGCCTACGGCGGACGGGCGTGGCCGGTCCACGTCGGGTTCTCATCCCCTCGTGCCATCCGTACCGGTACAACGAGACAACCCAACGGCCGGACGCCCGATGGCGCGAAGCGTCAACGGCGGCGTGGCCGCCCGCTCCGGGAGCGCTTGCTGGCGGCCGGGCGAGGCGGACCGACCATCCGCTCACGGACGATCTCCACGACGGTGGCAGGTGGATCGATCACACCGACGCCGCAGAGCTGCACGCTCGGCTCTCCGCCGCCGAGCCGCTCCACCACCGCGGCGTGCTCGTTGATCTCCTCGGCGGCGGACGCGCCCTTGAGCGCCAGCAGCCGCCCGCCGCGCACCGCCAGCGGCAGGCTCCAGGCCGCCAGTCGGTCCAGTGGCGCGACGGCACGGGCGGTCACCACGTCCCCGCTGATGGGTTCCCGGCCACTCGATCCACTGGCCGCTTCATCGGCCCGCCCTCGGAACACCCGCACCGATCTGGTCAGGCCGAGACGCTCGACGACCTCGATCAGGAACGACGTCCGTCGGGCGAGCGGCTCGATCAGGGTCACCGTCAGGTCGGGGCGCGCGATGGCCAGGACCAGGCCGGGCAGACCGGCGCCGGAGCCGACGTCGAGCACGGTCGCGTCTGCGGGGATCCGCTCGGCGACCGCGGCGCAGTTCAGCAGGTGCCGGTCCCAGATCCGGGGGGCCTCCCGGGGGCCGATCAGACCGCGGACCACTCCGTCGGTGGCCAGCAGCTCGGCGTACGCGGCGGCCACGTCGAGCCGATCGCCGAAGAGGGTCAGGGCAGCCGGCGCCAGCTCGGGCGGCAGTTCCGCTTCGGACGGCGACGGCGCACCGCCACCCGCACCGTCTTCCCTTGCCGGATCAGTGTGGGCGCCGGGGGTTCCGGGCCGGACAGCGGACGGCCCGGGCGGCGCGCCGCCCGGGCCGGTCACGGTGTCAGCCGTGGTGTCGTCGTGGGTCACCCGGTCAGTCCGCTGGCCGTACGACGATGCGCCGGCTCGGCTCGACGCCCTCGGACTCGCTCACCACGCCGGACATGGCGTTGACCACGTCGTGGACGCACTTGCGCTCGAACGCGGACATCGGCTCCAGCTGGACCGGCTCGCCGTACTCCTTGACCTTCTCAACCGCGTTCTTGGCCACCGCGGCGAGCTCCTTGCGGCGGTTCGCCCGGTAGCCGCCGACGTCCAGCAGCAGGCGGCTCGGGGTACCGGTCTGCCGGAAGACGGCGAGCCGGGTCAGCTCCTGGAGCGCCTCCAGGGTGGCCCCGCGCTGACCGACCAGGTTCTGCAGCCGGGCACCGACCACCTCGACCATCGGCCGGCCGCCGGCGACCAGCTCGTCGATGTCGCCGTCGTAGTCGAGGATGTCGAGCAGGCCTTCGACGTAGTCCGCCGCGATCTCGCTCTGCCGGAACAGTTCGCCCTCGCCCGCGGTCTTCTTCTCCCGGCCGCCGGCGGTGGCCTCGGTGGCCTCGGTGTCGTCGTCGGCCTCCGTGTCGTCATCGGCCTCGATGTCGTCGTCCACCGCGAGCGGCGCGGTCTCCTCCTCGTCCAGGGACTGCTCGGCGCGGGGGATGCTGGTCTCGGTCACGGTCTCATCTCCGTACTAGCTCGGCCGGACCGTCGGGTCCGCTGGTTTCCCGGGGCCGGCGGGAGGTCGCCGGTGCCCACGGGCACGTCTGTACGGGCAGTGTCGCCCGTGGCCGCGTCACGCGCGGTCGGTTCCGTCCGGCGCCGGCCATACGGCGGCTGCGCGGTGCGGAACGGGCCGCCGCCGGTCGCCCGACGACGGCCCGGACGTCAGCCCTGCCGCTTGGCGGGGCGGCTCTTCTTGGGGTTCACCGGCTTGGCACCCGGCTTCGGCCCGGCCACCTTGGGCGCGGTCGCCTTGACCGGCGCCGGCGGGGCCGACTTGCCACGCCCGAACAGGCCACCCGACTTGGCGGGCTGCACCGGGTTGCGGGCGGCGGGGGTGGTGGCCTTGGTGGCGGTCACCGGCGGCGGGAACTTGCGCAGCACCCACTGCTGCTGGCCGAGGGTGAAGAGGTTGTTGGTGACCCAGTAGATGATCACGCCGATGGGGAAGATCGCGCCGGAGATCAACAGCGACGCGGGGATGCCGTAGAGCATCAGCCGCTGGATCATCCGCTGCTGCGGGTCCTCCGCCCAGCCGGTCTTGAGGATCATCTGACGGCTGGTCAGGTAGGTGGTGGCGATCATCACCAGGACCAGGATGCCGGCAATGATCTTGACCGTGGTGCCGTTGGCGCCGAGGCGGGCCAGCTCGTCGGCCGTGGAGCCGAACTTGCCGGCGATCGGAGCGGTGAAGAGCTTCGCCTGCGAGGCGCTCTCGAACTGGTCGGCCGTCCAGCCGTAGAGGGTCTTGCTCTGCTTGGCCGGGTCGAGCCGACGCAGCACGTGGAAGAGGCCGAGGAAGACGGGGATCTGGAGGAACATCGGAAGGCAGCCCATGAGCGGGTTGGCCTTTTCCTTCCGGTAGAGCTCCATCATCTCCTTCTGGAGCGTCTCCCGGTCACCCTTGTGCTTCTCCTGCAGCTCCTTGACCTTGGGCTGAAGCGCCTGCATCGCCCGCTGCGACTTGATCTGCTTGACGAAGACCGGGAACAGGATCACCCGGACCGTGACGACCAGGAAGACGATGGCCAGGATCCAGGCGAAGTTGGTGCCGATCACCGCGTTGACGGGCACCCCGATGGCGTCCCAGGCAGAGTGCCAGGTCAGCAGGATCCACGAAATCGCGTAGTAGATCCAGTCGAGACTCAATTCGGTGCTCCAGTCACATCGGCACGACGGCGACCGCCCGGCTCCGGCACCGGGTCATGTCCACCAGGGTGGAAGGGGTGGCAGCGCAGCAGTCGCCGGACCGCCAGCACAGCTCCCCGGAGCGCGCCGTGCCGGGCCACCGCCTCCTGGGCGTACGCACTGCACGACGGGTAGAACCGACAGCGGGCCGGCAGTGCCGGACTTATCCACCGACGGTACGCGATGATGGGCGCGATCAGCACCCTGGCACCGGTTGTGGGGCGGGGGGCGGTGGGCTCCGGGCTCATCGGGACCTCCGCTCCCTGGGTGACCGGGCGACGGCGATGGCGGCGTCCAGGTCGGCGGCGAGTCGGGGGTACGACGCCTCGGCCGCCGCCGGAAGCGCTCGGACGACCAGGGTGCTGCCGGCGGGAAGCACAGCCAGCCGCTCCCGGACCAGCGCCCGAAGCCGACGCCGGACCCGGTTCCGGACCACCGCGTTGCCGATGGCCTTGGACACGACGAAGCCGGCGCGGGTCGGCGTGGAGGGTTGCTCCGCACCGTTGTCCCGCGCCGGCTCCGGCGAGGTCGGTGTGCTGCGGTCGGCGGTCGTCGGCACGGTCAGGTGGACCACGACGGCGCCTCGTCCGGCGCGTCGGCCACCGCGGACCGCTGCGGCGAAGTCAGTGCTGCGCCGCAGTCGCTGTGCGGCGGCCAGCACGACTGCCCACGTCCCCCGGACCGGCCCGGTCGGCTCAGGCCGACAGGGTGGTGCGACCCTTGGCGCGGCGGCTCGAGAGGATGGCACGGCCGGCACGGGTGCGCATGCGCAGCCGGAAGCCGTGGGTCTTCGCGCGCCGGCGGTTGTTCGGCTGGTAGGTGCGCTTGGTCACGTCAGGCTCTCCGTTTTCGTACGCGCCCCGGGCGACGGGATCGCCGGGGTCGTGGGGTGGTCCAGGCCACCTCGACGGTGGCCACCGATCGGTTGCTGCCCGGCGGACCGGGACCTCGGCGATGCGGGGATGCGACCGCGGGCAGCAAGCACCCATCACCCTAGCAGAGGGCGAGAGAGCAGCCGCTCCAGCCTACGCAGGGGTGCAATGACCGTCAAACACCTCGCGGCGGCGGAGATCGGGACGCGCCCGGGGACCGAAGGGGCGGTTTTCGCTGATGCCGACAAGGACCCGGCCATGTCGCCGGTTGATGGCGCAGGGACAACGCTGTTACCGTGCCCGATTGCGGTGAGCGTCGGAAGCTCCGGTCGTCGCGCGCAGGCAAGACCGGACACGGTAGTGAATCGTTCGGCACGGTGAACCCGCTTCAGCGCCCGTTCAGGCAGGGGGCAGGTCCCACCCGCGTCCGGCGGGCGGCCACAATCGGTCGGTACACAGGCTGTGGATAACCTGTGGACGACCACTGGTCAACCGTCCGGGTGGGTGATGTTGCACCCGCGAACGCGGCGGGCCCGGGACGGCCGGCTGGCAGACAGCGGCGGCCGGGAGCAGAGGCGAGGGGGTGGCACGACGGTGGCCGGTACGACCGACCTTGCCGCGGTGTGGTTAGCGGCGACCGACGAGCTCGCCGACGAGATCATCTCCGCCCAGCAGCGCGCCTACCTCCGACTGACCCGGCTCCGGGCGATCGTCGAGGACACCGCGCTGCTCTCCGTCCCGGACGCGTTCACCCGCGACGTGATCGAGTCACGGCTGCGCCCGGCGATCACCGAGGCGCTCACCCGGCGGCTCGGCCGGCCGATCCAGGTCGCGGTCACCGTGCGGGTGGCCGAGGACACCGCCGGCCGCCCGGCTGGCACCGTCTACCGCAGCGCCCCCGAGCAGGGGTCGATCGACGCCGAGGGTTCGCCCGCCGGCCCGTCCGACGACGAGCATTCCGGCCGGTCGGCGACCGATGCGCTCATTCCTGAACAGCAGCACCCGGCGCGAGCGCACGAGCCTGCCGCGCCACCGGCTCCGTCCGGTCCGCCGCTCGCCGACGGGCACCGGTCCGGGCTGATTCCGGCCAGCCGCGACGGGCAGGAGGCGTTGTTCAGCGCCGCGTTCGTGGAGCCGCTGCGGACGCCCCGCCCGGCGCCGGACCGGCGCGGCTACGACGAGCAGACTGCCCGCCAGGACCCGCCGGGCCCGGACACCCGGCCCTACGAGCCCCGCTACCGCGAGGACGCGGCGTCACCGCGGGACCAGCACGTGATCCGTGCGCTGCCCCGGGACAGCGGGACCGACAGCGGTCCGGGTCGCAGTGCTGTGGATCATCGCACCGGGGGCCGTGACGACCGCCGGCTGCCCGGCGCCGACACCGGCGGCAACCGGCTCAACCCGAAGTACATGTTCGAGACGTTCGTCATCGGCTCGTCCAACCGGTTCGCCCATGCGGCGAGCGTGGCGGTGGCCGAGTCACCGGCGAAGGCGTACAACCCGCTGTTCATCTACGGCAGCTCCGGGCTGGGCAAGACGCACCTGCTGCACGCCATCGGGCACTACGCCACGACGCTCGGCAACGCGCGCTCGGTGCGGTACGTCTCGACCGAGGAGTTCACCAACGACTTCATCAACTCGCTCCGGGACGACAAGACCAGCGCGTTCCAGCGGCGCTACCGCGACGTCGACATCCTGCTGATCGACGACATCCAGTTCCTGGAGAACCGCGAGCGCACCCAGGAGGAGTTCTTCCACACCTTCAACACGCTGCACAACGCCAACAAGCAGATCGTGATCACGTCGGACCGGTCGCCCAAGCAGCTCGCCACGCTGGAGGACCGGCTGCGCACCCGGTTCGAGTGGGGTCTGCTCGCCGACATCCAGCCGCCGGACCTGGAGACCCGGATCGCGATCTTGCAGAAGAAGGCGGCGCAGGAGCGGCTCTACGCCCCGCCGGACGTGCTGGAGTTCATCGCCTCCCGGGTGTCGAACTCGATCCGCGAACTGGAGGGCGCGCTGATCCGGGTGACCGCGTTCGCCAGCCTGACCCGGTCGACCGTCGAGCTCTCGCTGGCCGAGGAGGTCCTGCGGGACTTCATCCCGGACGGCGCCGGTCCGGAGATCACCGCGGACCAGATCATGGTCTCCACGGCGGACTACTTCGGGGTGAGCCTGGAGGACCTGCGTGGTCAGTCCCGCTCCCGGGTGCTGGTCAACGCCCGCCAGGTGGCCATGTACCTGTGCCGGGAGTTGACCGAGTTGTCGCTTCCCCGGATCGGGCAGGCCTTCGGTGGCCGGGACCACACCACGGTCATGCACGCCGACCGCAAGATCCGCCAGCAGATGGCCGAACGGCGCTCGCTCTACAACCAGATCGCCGAGCTGACCAACCGGATCAAACAGAACACCTGAGGCGTACGCCCGCCGTCGCGACGGCACGCAGCCCGGGACACGCCCGGCCGGAGACCCGGCCGGGCGTTCTTTTTCGCCTCCGGCGGTCTCCGACTTGACCCTCGACATGGTGCAGACCACAGGATCGACGCCGTGACCGCTTCGATGCTCACTCGTTGTCCACAGCTCGCTGTCCACCGTCGGTGGATAACTACGGTCCGTTCTCCGCCAGTTACCCACAGGCTGTGGAGAAACCCTGTGTACGACGCTGTGGATGGCTGGGGACAACGGCGAGGTTGTCCACCGACGACCGTCGCCCTGTGTACGGCCTGTTGAAGGTTCTGGGGATGGACGCCAATGGTGATCTTCTTGGCGATCCACAGGCTTGGGGAGAAAGTCGGTGGATTACCGGTGGACAACCGGTGGACAACGGTGGACAACCGGCCGTCGCGGCCGGGCTGTGGACACGCAAGGCGGTTGTACCCCCGGTTCTCCACAGCCAAATCACCGGTGGATAACCTGTCTGAGCTGCGCGGACCCGGGTTCTCCACAGTTTGCACAGGTGCGATGAAGACGATGAGTTATCTCTTCTAAGAGAACAAAAACCAATCATCACCGTTGGACTTTCTGTGGATCGGGCCGAACGCTGCCGGATCAGCCGGTCAGCATCGACACGATCCATGGGGCCGGGCGCACAGCCGATGCCCCCGCGCCCTAAAGTGCGATGGGTACCCGCACGGTTGGGCGGGACGGTAGGCAGCGGTCGGCATGAGAGAGTTGTCGCTGACGTCGACGCGGAGGCATTGATGAAGTTCCGAGTGGAGCGCGACGCGCTCGCCGAGGCCGTGGCCTGGACCGCGAAGAGCCTGCCGAGCCGGCCGTCCGTACCGGTGCTGGCAGGGGTGATGCTGCGCGTCACCGACGGCAACCTGCGGGTCTCCGGGTTCGACTACGAGGTCTCCAGCCAGGTCACCGTCGAGGTGCAGGGCGACGCCGACGGCGCCGCGCTGGTCTCAGGTCGCCTGCTCGCCGAGATCACCAAGGCACTGCCAGCCAAGCCGGTAGACATCGCCGCCGTCGGCGCCCACCTCGAGCTGGTCTGCGGCAGCGCCCGGTTCACCCTGCCCACCATGCCGGTGGAGGACTATCCCGCGCTGCCCGAGATGCCGCAGAGCGCCGGCACGGTCGACGCCGCCGCGTTCGCCACCGCCGTTTCCCAGGTGGCCATCGCCGCCGGCCGCGACGAGACGCTGCCGATGATGACCGGCGTCCGCGTCGAGCTCTCCGGCAGCACCCTGTCGATGCTCGCCACCGACCGCTACCGGCTGGCGCTGCGCGAGATCCAGTGGCGGCCGGACGACCCCGAGGTGAGCATCAACGCCCTGGTGCCGGCTCGCACCCTGAACGACACCGCCAAGGCGCTCGGCCCGCTGGGTGGCGAGGTCACCCTCGCCCTCGCCCAGGGCGCGGCGGGTGAGGGCATGGTCGGCCTCGCCGGTGGCACCCGACGCACCACCAGCCGGCTGCTCGACGGAGCCAACTACCCGCCGGTGCGCTCGCTCTTCCCGGCCACCCACAACGCCGAGGCCCGGGTGCCGGTCAGCACCCTGATCGAGGTGGTCAAGCGGGTCGCGCTGGTCGCCGAGCGGACCACCCCGGTGCTGCTCAGTTTCAGCGCCGACGGTCTCGTGGTCGAGGCCGGCGGCTCGGAGGAGGCGCGGGCCAGCGAGGCGATGGAGGCCACCTTCACCGGCGACGCGCTGACCATCGGGTTCAACCCGCAGTACCTCATCGACGGCCTGGCCAACCTGGGCTCCCAGACCGCCATGCTCTCGTTCGTCGACGCCTTCAAGCCCGCGGTGATCTCACCCGCCGGCGAGGATGGCGAGGTCATTCCGGGGTACCGGTACCTCATCATGCCGATCCGCGTGTCCCGCTGATCGCGCGCACCGATACCCAGATCCACGGAGGTAGGAACACATGCAGCTCGGCCTGGTAGGACTCGGCCGTATGGGCGGCAACATGCGGGAGCGGTTGCGGGCCGCCGGCCACGAGGTGGTCGGCTTCGATCACAACGCGCAGATCAGTGACGTGACGACCCTCGCCGGGCTGGCTGAGAAGCTCGAGTCGCCGCGCGCGGTCTGGGTCATGGTGCCCGCCGCAGTCACGGACGCGACCATCGACGAGCTCGCCGCGGTGCTCGGCGAGGGTGACATCATCATCGACGGCGGCAACTCCCGGTTCAGCGACGACGCCCCGCGCGCCGAGCGGCTCAACGAGCGCGGCATCGGCTACCTGGACGTCGGCGTCTCCGGCGGCGTCTGGGGCCGGCAGAACGGCTACGCGCTGATGGTCGGCGGCGCCCAGGAGCACGTCGACCGGCTGATGCCGATCTTCGACGCGCTCAAGCCCGAGGGCGAGTTCGGCTTCGTGCACGCCGGGCCGGTCGGCGCCGGGCACTACTCCAAGATGGTGCACAACGGCATCGAGTACGGCCTGATGCACGCCTACGCCGAGGGCTACGAGCTGCTGGCCGCCTCCGAGCTGGTGACCAACGTGCCGGGGGTGTTCAAGTCCTGGCGGGAGGGGACCGTGGTCCGCTCCTGGCTGCTCGACCTGCTGGACCGCGCGCTCGACGAGGACCCGGAGCTGGCCGAGCTGAGCGGTTACACGGAGGACACCGGCGAGGGTCGGTGGACGGTCGACGAGGCGGTCCGGCTGGCCGTGCCGCTGAACGTCATCACCGCCTCGCTGTTCGCCCGGTTCGCCTCCCGGCAGGAAGACTCGCCCGCCATGAAGGCCGTCGCCGCGCTGCGTCAGCAGTTCGGCGGCCACGCCGTGCACAAGCGCTGAGCGGTATCCACACCCTGTGTATGTCCACCGGCTGGAACTGGTCGACTTCCGCTCGTACGAGCGGGTCGCCGTCGACCTCCAGCCGGGGGCGAACGTCCTGATCGGCGCCAACGGCGTCGGCAAGACCAACCTCGTCGAGGCGCTGGGCTACGTGGCGACCCTGGACTCGCACCGGGTCGCCACGGACGCGCCGCTGGTCCGGATGGGCGCCACCTCGGCGGTGATCCGCTGCGCGGTGGTGCACGACGGCCGTGAGCTCCTGGTCGAGCTGGAGATCGTGCCCGGCAAGGCCAACCGGGCCCGACTGGGCCGATCCCCGGCGCGGCGGGCCCGGGACGTGCTGGGCGCCCTGCGACTGGTGCTCTTCGCGCCCGAGGATCTGGAGCTGGTCCGGGGCGACCCGGCCGAGCGCCGTCGCTACCTGGACGACCTGCTGGTCAACCGGCAGCCCCGGTACGCCGGCGTGCGGGCCGACTACGAGCGGGTGGTCAAGCAGCGCAACGCCCTGCTGCGTACCGCGTACCTGGCCCGCAAGACCGGCGGCTCCCGGGGCGGCGACCTCGGCACCCTCGCCGTCTGGGACACCCACCTGGCCCAGCACGGCGCGGAGCTGTTGGCCGGCCGGCTGGAGCTGGTCGCCGCGCTCACCCCGCACGTGTCCAAGGCGTACGACGCGGTGGCCGCCGGGCGTGGAGCCGCGGGCATCGCCTACCGGCCCTCGATCGAGCTGGCCGAGCCGACCACCGACCGTGGCGAGTTGGCCGCCGCGCTGACCGCCGCGCTCGCCGCGTCCCGCTCCGCCGAGATCGAACGGGGCACCACCCTGGTCGGCCCGCACCGCGACGAGCTGGCGCTGACCCTCGGTCCGCTACCCGCCAAGGGGTACGCCAGCCACGGCGAGTCCTGGTCGTTCGCGCTCGCGCTGCGACTGGCCGGGTACGACCTGCTGCGCGCCGACGGCATCGAGCCGGTGCTGGTGCTCGACGACGTCTTCGCCGAGCTGGACACCGGCCGCCGGGAGCGGCTGGCGGAGCTGGTCGGCGGCGCGAGCCAACTGCTGGTCACCTGTGCGGTGGACGACGACGTGCCGGCCGCTCTGCGGGGCATCCGCTACCAGGTCGGCGAGGGGACGGTACGCCGTGTCGGATGAGTCACGCCCCGACCGTCCGGACGCTGGCCGGGATGACCGGCGGGCCAGCGATGCCGCGTCCGCGGGTACCCCGGGGTCGAAGGCGACCGGGGGCGACGGCGGCGGGCAGCCGGATGCCGCCACCGGGCCGGAGCTGGCCCGGGCGGTGCTCGACGCGGCGTTGTCGCGGCGGCAGACGGCGGCCCGCGCCCGGCGTACCCCCGGGGGCGGCGACGGCGGCGACGGCTCTGGGCGGCGGCTGCGCGGCTACTCCGGCCCGGGCCCGGACCCGCGCGACCCGCAGCCGCTCAGCGTGGTGCTGAACCGGTTGATGAAGGCGCGTGGCTGGCAGCAGCCGGCGGCCGAGGCCACGGTGTTCGGTGCCTGGGAGCGGGTGGTGGGCGCGGAGGTCGCCCAGCACAGCCGCCCGGTCAAGCTGGAGAACGGCGAGCTGACCGTGGAGGCCCGCTCGACCGCCTGGGCGACGCAGCTGCGGCTGCTCGCCGGTTCGCTGCTCAAGCAGATCGGCCGGGAGGTCGGCCACAACGTGGTGCGCAAGCTGCACATCCACGGCCCGGCCGCGCCGTCCTGGTCCAAGGGCCCGCGTCGGGTACGCGGCCGGGGGCCGCGGGACACCTACGGCTGAGCGGGCGCCTCAGCTCCGCCGGTCGGCCTCCTTGGCGGCCCGCTTCCGTTCGCGCTGTTCGCGGGTGTAGCGCTTGCGCTCGGCCAGGTCGCGCTTCCACGCCTCGCGGGCCTCGGCCGAGCCGCCCTGTACCGCGCCCTGCACGCCTTCGGCCGGGCCGGCGAGGTGCCGGAAGGCCCAGCGCAGGAGTCGGCCGCCCTCGCCCGGAGCCCTGGTGACCGCGCCGTCCTCGCTCATCTGCCGCACCTTCCCGCGTCGTGTAGGTCTCGCCCATCGAACGAGCAGCTAATTGGGACACCAATGGTTGGTGTACCAATGATTGGTACGATAGCCATCGTGCTTGGGGAGGGCAACCGATGAGCGAGAAACCGGAAGGCGTCGACCCGCTGGCGCTGGAGCAGCAGGTCTGTTTCGCCCTCTCGGTGGCCGCGCGCAGCGTGGTGGCGGTCTACCGGCCGCTCCTGGAACCGATGGGGCTGACCCATCCGCAGTACCTGGTCATGTTGGCCCTCTGGCAGCACGCACCGCTGTCCGGCCGTGACCTCAGCCGGCTGTTGCAGCTCGATCCGGGCACCCTGTCGCCCCTGCTTAAGCGGCTCGAAGCCGCCGGCTACCTGCGCCGCGAGCGCGACGCCGCCGACGAGCGCAGCCTCGCCGTCACCCTCACCGCCAGCGGTGTCGCACTACGGAGCCAGGCCGAGCTGATCCCGGCCGCGATCGTGCAGCGACTCGGCCTGCCGGTCGAGGACCTGCAACACCTGCACGCGGTGCTGACCCAGGTGATCGCCGCGGCCAACCGGCCCCGGGGCGACGACCAGAGCGCCGCCGACCCCGAGCCGGCCGGTCAGGCGTCGGCGTAGACGGCGAAGCCGCGCTCGGCGCAGCGCCGGTAGAACGCCGCCAGGACGCCCAACTCGGCGCAGGTGAAGTTCCACTGCGGCGGCTCGCCGCTCTCGTCGCGCAGCGCGTCCAGCCGGCTTTCCAGCCAGCGCAGCTGCTGCTCAGCCAGCCGTCCGTCGCCGAGCAGCGAACGCAGCACCGTGCTCACCGACTCGAACGTGACCGCCTCGCCGTGGGCGCGGTGGCCGGTGACGAACCGTTCGATCCCGCCGGCGATCCAGGCGCAGCCGTCCGGGTCGATCACCGGGTCCTCGTCCTCGGCCGCGGCGTCTGTGGCATACAACACACCTTCGAGGCCGAGCAGCAGATCCACCAGCTCGGTGTACGCGGTCGCCCGGACGGTGCCGGTCTTCGCGATCAGCTCAGCCAGCGCCGCCGTCGGAGCGGAGATTCGCGGCAGGTCGACGATCTCGCCGAAGTCGACGAACTCGGCCGGCGCGACCGGATCGTAGAAGCGGCCGGTCCGCGGCCAGTGCACCGCGACGTTGTCCAGCCCCATCTGTCACCTCTTAAAGAGCACGTGTCGGGTCGATCGGGTCGATCGTCCCGGTTCCAACCGGTAAAGATCAAGGCCGCTTCCGGGGCGCCGCAAACCTACGGCACCGGCGGTCCGGCCGCGACCCCCGACCCGCCCGGCCGCGGGTCAACCCGTTCCGGGGCGGCGCGTCCGATCGGAGCCTGGCGTGTGGGGGGAGTCGCGGGCGATGGGGTTCTGCCGGCTATGGACTTCTCAGCCGCCTCGCTGAGGGTGCCGAGTGGTGGTTCTGTCCTCCGCGCACAGTAGGATTGACAGTGAGACGAAGACCCGGTGCGGAGCGAGGGACGGGGCCGATGGCCCCGGAATCATTCTCCACGTCGGGTCGAGCCGATCGCGATCCGCGGGCAAACCGCGGCGACCGGCGCGTTCGACCCGCTGTCCGGAAATCTCCGGCACCGGTCCGCGCGTCGACGTCGCGTCCTGTCCGCCGAACCCGCGCCCGACGCGCCCTTCCGGCGCGGACGACGCGAGAAAGTGGCCGAGGGTGGCAGCGCAGGACAAGCAGGAGTACGGCGCAGAGTCGATCACCGTTCTCGAGGGGCTGGAGGCGGTTCGCAAGCGGCCCGGTATGTACATCGGGTCCACGGGCGAGCGCGGTCTGCACCACCTCGTCTGGGAGGTCGTCGACAACGCGGTCGACGAGGCGCTGGCCGGATACTGCGACACCATCGACGTCGTGCTGCGCGCCGACGGCGGGGTCCAGGTCACCGACAACGGCCGTGGCTTCCCGGTCGACCTGCACCCGAAGCTCAAGAAGCCGGGCGTCGAGGTCGCGCTGACCGTGCTGCACGCGGGCGGCAAGTTCGACGGCAAGGCGTACGCGGTCTCCGGTGGTCTGCACGGCGTCGGCGTGTCCGTCGTGAACGCGCTCTCCACCCGGATGGCCGTGGAGATCCACAAGTCCGGTTTCGTGTGGCGGCAGCAGTACAACAACTCCAAGCCCGGTCCGCTGGACAAGGGTGAGACCACCGACAGCACCGGCTCGGCGGTCTCCTTCTGGCCCGACCCCGACGTCTTCGAGACCGTCGACTTCGACTTCCAGACCATCTACCGGCGCCTCCAGGAGATGGCCTTCCTCAACCGTGCCCTCCGCATCCACCTGCTCGACGAGCGGGTGGCCGAGGAGGAGGACGGCCGGCAGCGCGAGGTGACCTTCTTCTACGAGGGCGGCATCGCCGACTTCGTCCGGCACCTCAACGCCTCGAAGAACCCGATCCACAAGACCGTGGTCGAGTTCGGCGCCGAGGAGGAGGGGATGTCGCTCGAGATCGCCATGCAGTGGAACGAGTCGTACGGCGAGTCGGTCTACACCTTCGCCAACACGATCAACACGCACGAGGGCGGCACCCACGAGGAGGGCTTCCGGTCCGCGCTGACCAGCGTGGTCAACCGGTACGGCACCGACAAGAAGCTGCTCAAGGGTGACGAGAAGCTCTCCGGCGAGGACATCCGGGAAGGCCTCGCCGCGATCATCTCGGTCAAGCTGGCCAACCCGCAGTTCGAGGGCCAGACCAAGACCAAGCTCGGCAACACCCCGGTGAAGAGCTTCGTGCAGCGGGTCTGCAACGACCGGCTGGTCGACTGGTTCGACCGCAACCCGGCCGAGGCCAAGATGATCATCCAGAAGGCCTCCCAGGCGGCTCGCGCCCGGATCGCCGCGCAGCAGGCGCGCAAGCTGGCCCGCCGCAAGTCGCTGCTGGAGTCCGGCTCGATGCCGGGCAAGCTGGCCGACTGCCAGTCCACCGACCCGCGCGAGTCCGAAGTCTTCATCGTCGAGGGCGACTCGGCGGGTGGCTCGGCCAAGCAGGGCCGGGACCCACGGACCCAGGCGATCCTGCCGATCCGCGGCAAGATCCTCAACGTGGAGAAGGCCCGGATCGACCGGGTGCTGAAGAACAACGAGGTCCAGGCGCTGATCACCGCGCTGGGCACCGGCATCCACGACGATTTCGACATGGAGAAGCTGCGCTACCACAAGGTGGTGCTGATGGCCGACGCGGACGTCGACGGCCAGCACATCCAGACGTTGCTGCTCACCCTGCTGTTCCGCTTCATGCGTCCACTCGTCGAGATGGGCCACGTCTACCTGGCCGCCCCGCCGCTCTACAAGATCAAGTGGAACAAGAAGGGCGACGACGCGCAGTACGCCTACTCCGACCGTGAGCGGGACGGGCTGATCGCGCTGCGCCAGCAGAAGAAGCCGAACGCCAAGCCGGACGACATTCAGCGGTTCAAGGGCCTCGGCGAGATGAACTATCCCGAGCTGTGGGAAACCACGATGAACCCGGCGACGCGTACTCTGCGTCAGGTCACGCTCGACGACGCGGCGACCGCCGACGAGTTGTTCAGCGTGCTGATGGGTGAGGACGTCGAGGCGCGCCGGTCGTTCATCCAGCGCAACGCCAAGGACGTGCGGTTCCTGGACATCTGATGGAGCTCGGCGGGTCGGCCGGGGCGAACCCGGCCGACCCGCCGATCCACAGAGTTATCCACAGCTTGGCCAGTATCCACAGCCGTTATCCACAGCACGAAAACGACTCTGAGTCTGATAAGGGTATACAGTGACCGATTCCCCCGAGTCCACACCGAACGAGCCAGAGGTCCCCGCCGAGGCCATCGCCGCCGTGGTCGCGCACGACCGGATCGAGCCGGTCGGGCTCGAGGTGGAGATGCAGCGCTCCTACCTCGACTACGCGATGAGCGTCATCGTCGGTCGTGCGCTCCCGGACGTCCGGGACGGGCTGAAGCCGGTCCACCGCAAGATCCTGTACGCCATGTTCGACTCGGGCTACCGGCCGGACCGCGGCTACGTGAAGTGTTCCCGGGTCGTCGGCGACGTGATGGGTCAGTTCCACCCGCACGGCGACTCGGCGATCTACGACGCGCTGGTCCGGATGGCGCAGCCCTGGTCGCTGCGGTATCCGCTGGTGGACGGCAACGGCAACTTCGGCTCTCCGGGCAACGACCCGGCCGCCGCCATGCGGTACACGGAGTGCAAGCTCGACCCGCTGGCCATGGAGATGCTGCGGGACATCGACGAGGACACCGTCGACCTGCAGGACAACTACGACGGCCGGGCCAAGGAGCCCACCATCCTGCCGTCGCGGATCCCCAACCTGTTGGTGAACGGCTCCGAGGGCATCGCGGTCGGCATGGCCACCAAGATCCCGCCGCACAACCTGCGGGAGATCGGCGCGGCGGTGCAGTGGTGCCTGGAGCACCCGGAGGAGGACGAGGAGACCACCCTCGAAGCCCTGCTCGGAATCGTCAAGGGTCCGGACTTCCCGACCCACGGCCTGATCGTCGGCACCACCGCGATCCAGGACGCGTACCGCACCGGTCGCGGCTCGATCCGGATGCGCGCCGTGGTGGAGGTCGAGGAAGACAAGCGGGGCCGGCCCTGCCTGGTCGTCAGCGAACTGCCCTACCAGGTCAACCCGGACAATCTCGCCGAGCGGATCGCCGAACTGATCAAGGAGGGCAAGCTCGCCGGGATCGCCGACATCCGCGACGAGTCCTCCGGTCGTACCGGCATGCGGATCGTGCTGGTTCTCAAGCGCGACGCGGTCGCCAAGGTCGTGCTGAACAACCTCTACAAGCACACCCAGCTCCAGGAGACCTTCGGCGCCAACATGCTGGCGCTGGTCGACGGGGTGCCGCGCACGCTCAACCTGGCGCAGTTCATCCGCTACTACGTCGAGCACCAGATCGACGTGATCCGCCGGCGGACCGCGTTCCGGCTGCGCAAGGCCGAGGAGCGGGCGCACATCCTGCGCGGTCTGTCCAAGGCGCTGGACGCGCTGGACGAGGTGATCGCCCTGATCCGGCGCTCGCCGACGGTGGACGACGCCCGGCAGGGCCTGATCCGGCTGCTGGAGATCGACGAGATCCAGGCGACCGCGATCCTGGACATGCAGCTGCGCCGCCTCGCCGCCCTAGAGCGGCAGCGGATCCTGGACGACCTGGCCAAGCTCGAGATCGAAATCGCCGACCTCAAGGACATCCTCGCCAAGCCGGAGCGGCAGCGGAGGATCGTCTCGGAGGAGCTCGGCGAGATCGTCGCCAAGTGGGGCGACGAGCGGCGGACGCAGATCATCCCGTTCGACGGCGAGGTCTCGATGGAGGACCTCATCGCCCGGGAGGACGTGGTCGTCACGATCACCCGGACGGGGTACGCCAAGCGGACCAAGGCCGATCTCTATCGCTCGCAGCGGCGGGGTGGCAAGGGCGTCAGCGGCGCCACGCTGCGGCAGGACGACATTGTCAGCCACTTCTTCGTATGCTCAACCCACGACTGGATCCTGTTCTTCACGAACAAGGGACGCGTCTACCGGGCCAAGGCGTACGAGTTGCCGGAGGCCAGTAGGGTAGCCAAGGGCCAGCACGTGGCCAACCTGCTCGCCTTCCTGCCCGACGAGCAGATCGCGCAGATCATCGAAATCCCGAACTACCAGGTAGCCCCCTATCTGGTACTGGCCACGAAGAACGGCCTGGTGAAGAAGACGCGGCTCGAGGAGTTCGACTCCAACCGTTCCGGCGGAATCATCGCGATCAACCTGCGCGATGAGGACGAGCTGGTCGGTGCTGCGCTGGTTGCGCCGGAGGACGACCTGCTGCTGGTCTCCAAGAAGGCTCAGGCGATCCGGTTCAACGCCTCCGACGAGGCGCTGCGGCCGATGGGCCGGGCCACCTCCGGCGTGATCGGCATGCGCTTCACGGACGACGACGTCCTGCTCGCCATGGAGGTCGTTCGGGAGGGTCTGGACGTTCTGGTGGCCACGAACGGGGGATACGCGAAACGGACCCCGATCGAGGAATACCCGGTGCAGGGCCGGGGAGGTAAGGGCGTGTTGACTGCGAAGATCACCGAGCGGCGCGGTGGTCTGGTCGGCGCGGTGGTGATCGACCCGGACGACGAGCTGTTCGCGATCACCAGCAACGGTGGTGTCATCCGGACTCCGGTGAAGCCTGTACGCCGTACGCGTGACCGGAACACAATGGGGGTCAAGCTGATGGACCTCCCGGACGGCGTGACTATCGTGGCCATTGCTCGCAATGCCGACGAACCCGACGAACAGGACTAGTTGAATGACGGAGACACAGGCGAAGTCGGGGAACACGGGGACCTCGGCCAACCCGGTCGACGAGGAGGCCGCCAAGGGCGGCACACCAGCGACCGGCCGCGCGGCCGTGGGCCGGGCAACGGTCCCCGCCGACGCGCCTGCCCCGAAATTCACCCGGGCTCCCGGCATGACACCCCCACCGGACCAGCCCGGCGAGGACGGTGGGTCGGGCGACAAGACCGAGCCGTCCGGTGTCGAGGCGCCGGCGTCTCCCGAGGCACCCCCGGTGGCGGCGGCCCCGACACGTCCCACGACCACCCAGCCGATCAATGTCCGGCCCGGCGAGGCGTCGTCCACCGGGGCCACCGGCACCCAGCCCCGGATCACCCCCGGTATGAGCAAGCCGCAGCCGGACGGGGGACGTACCACCGGTGCCGGCCGCCCGGCCAGCGGCGGCGGCCTACCGCCGGGGATCGGTAACGCGTCGGCGGTCGGGGCGGCCCGGGTCGGCGACGCGGTACGCGCAGCGCGTACCTCGGTCAGCTCGGCCGCGTCCCGCGGACCGCGCCGGGCCCGTCTGAACCTCAAGCGGATCGACCCCTGGTCCGTGATGAAGTTCGCGTTCGCCGTCTCGGTGGTGCTCTTCATCGTCGTGGTGGTCGCCACGTCGGTGCTCTACCTGGCGCTGGACGCGATGGGGGTGTTCCAGAGCGTCAACGACAGCCTGAGCGACCTGGTGAACGCCGGCGGCGGGCAGAGCACCAGCGGCTTCCAGATCACCGCCAAGGGCGTGATCCTCAGCTCGGCGCTGATCGGCCTGGTCAACGTGGTGCTGTTCACCGCGCTGGCCACGCTGGGAGCGTTCGTCTACAACGTCTGCGCCGACCTCGTCGGCGGGATCGAGTTGACTCTCGCCGAGCGGGACTGAGCGATCGGGACGCCGGGGCACCGTGGAATGCGGTCGCTCCGGCGTCTCGTACTCAGGTAGGTTTTGCAGGCGTCGACGGCCCGGCTCGCGGGCCCGGACCCCGATTTGGGGCCGGCTGAGCGGATGGGTTAACCTTGCTCGTCGCACGCGGGGCTATAGCTCAGTCGGTTAGAGCGCAGAGCTGATAACTCTGAGGTCGCTGGTTCGATTCCAGCTAGCCCCACCGCACGTCGTCCGACGGTAGTCGAGCGCGAGGGGTGTCCCCATGTTCAAGAAGCTGCTGATTCTGGCCGGCGTCGTCGGCGTGGCCGCCGTCGTGTTCAACAAGGTCAAGGCCTCCAACGACGAGCGCGCCCTGTGGCACGAGGCGACCACCGCGCCCGACCTGCGCTGAAGTCCGGCCGGCGGCGAGCGATCGGCGCAGCAGCCGCCCACGGGGCCCTAGCTCAACTGGCAGAGCACTGCCTTTGCAAGGCAGGGGTTAGGGGTTCGAGTCCCCTGGGCTCCACCAGCACTTTCCTCGGTTGATCTCGGTCCCGAGTACGTACCAGAGCAGCTCCAGCACCGTCCGCAGATCCTTCCCCTGGTCTAGCAGGATCGTCGCGAACGCGTGCCGCAGGTCGTGCAGATGTAGCCAGTCGAGCCCGGCCGCCGCACGGAGCTGATTGAAGCGCCGGACGAAAAGCGCCCTTCCCGGCAGGTCGACATCCGACCACCGCAGGCCCAACAGCTCAGTCGGGTTGGGACAGAAAGACACTGACAGCGGCGGCGAACTGCGCTTGAGCATCGTGATGCACAACATGACCGGCTGGCAGCTCGACAAGACGGGCCTGGCCGGCGCGACGAGCGATCATCTCGCGCGCGTGGCCGGCTGCCAGTTCACCGCTGCGCGTTCCACGGATCAGGAGGGTGGGGCAGCTGACCGAATCCCAGTCCTTCCAGTGGTCACCGTTGAGTGCTTTCTGGGACACCACCGTGTCATCGATGTCGAACGAGAAGCCCCAGCCGTTCTTCGACCGGCGGTAGGAACACTCCAGATAGGGAGCCGTGGCGCCCAGGGCCGAGGCCAGCGCATCACGGGATTGCGCTTGGCGAGGCAGGCTGGTGGTGAACGACCAGTCGCAGTCCACAACCGCGCCTGCGTCCTCGACGATCAGGGCGGTGACCCGGTCCGCGTGCCGGCCGGCGTACTGGTAGGCGTTCACGCCGCCGAGTGAGTGGCCCAGCACCGCCACAGGACCGACTTCCAGATGCCGGTGGAAGGCGGCAACGTCGGCAACATAATCGTCCCGCTCATAGCTTTCGGCACGGTCCGAGGCTCCATGCCCACGCTGATCGAGCGCGATCACCCGCCACCGCGGTGCCAACGCCTCAGCCAGCGGCGCGAATGCCGACGCTTCGTTGTAGTGCCCGTGAAGAGCCAGGAGCGGAGTGCCCGAACCACCAAAGTCAAGATACGAGAGCCTTCGAGCCCCAACGGTGAAGAACCCACGCATGGCCTGGAATTTTAGACCCCTGCAGTTGGCCATGAACAGCGCGGACAGGGAGGCTTGCACCTCGACCACGTGCTGAGTGTCCCCGGTTGGGCTGTACACCCACTTGTACAGCCGAACCGGCCGACGCGGAAGGGTGCCGACCGGCATCAACCGACGAAGCGAGCAGGTCAGCCGCGGTGACGACGCCGGCCGACCCGATCCTCTACGCGCGGCCGGCTCGCTAATGCTTTGCCGAGATCCGGCGGGGTTGCATAGGTTCGCCGGATGGTGAAGATCGAGACTGAGCGGCTTATCCTGCGGGATTGGCGCGCCTCCGACCTGTCGCCGTGGGCGGCCATGAACGCCGACCCCGAGGTCCGAGAGCATCTCGGGCCGCTACTCACTCCGGAGCAGGCCGCAGCCTCGATGCGCAGCTTCCAGGAAGATTTAGACCGGAATGGTTTCGGCTTCTGGGCTGTGGAGGTCCGCGACACAAGGCAATTTGTCGGGTTCGCTGGCTTGGACGTGGTGGACGAGGGCATGCCGTTCACCGGCGTGGAGGCTGGCTGGCGACTGTCCCGGTCGGCTTGGGGCCACGGGTACGCAACGGAGGCCGCGCTGGCGATGTTGCGATACGGCTTTGACAAGGTCGGGTTGACGGAAATCTTGGCCGTGACCACGAAGGCGAACCTGCGTTCGCAGGCGGTGATGCGCCGGATTGCAATGACCACGGACCCGGGTGAGGACTTTGACGACCCCGACGAAGACGAGAGTCCCTTGCGTCGTTGCGTGCTGTACCGCAAGCGTGCGGATGTGGTTTCGCAGACGTAGACGAGGCTCTCCTGACGCCAACCTGCGGATTCACCGCCGCCGACGCCACCTGGCGTGGCGTGGCTTCAGTGGTCGCGTCCGGCACCGCGATCGGGTGCGCTCATGTCTCCCGTTCCAGGCGTGCCATCGGCGAGCCCGTAGCGCAGGTAGACGGTGCCCCTGAGGTTGGCCACCGGCGGTTCGAGGAGCGTGACGTTCGTGGGCACCGCGCCACCGTCGAACACCTTCTTCCCGACGCCGAGCATGATCGGGTGCACCCAGAGGTCGAGACGGTCGAAGAGCTTCTCGCGTAGGAGGGTCTGCACCAGGTTCAGGCTGCCGACGACCTTCACGTGCTCGTGCCGGTCACGGATCTCGCGCACCTCGCCAGCCAGATCCGGGCCGAGTTGGGTGGACCCGGCCCACGAGAGGTCGGGCTTGCCGCGGGAGGCCACGTACTTCGGGACGCTGTTGAAGAGCGTGGCGATCTCGTTGTCCTCGCCGCCCTCCTGGTGCGGCCAGTAGGCGGCGAAGATGTCATACGTCCGCCGGCCGAGCAGGAGGGCGTCGGTGCCCTCGTACGCGGCAAACACCTGCGCCCCGGCGACCTCGTCCAGCAGGGGCGCCTGCCAGCCGCCGAACGGGAATCCCGCCGGGTCCTCGTCGGGGCCGCCGGGCGCCTGCCCGACGAGGTCGAGGGTTGCGAACAGCTCGATGTGGATGAGGCCCATGCCTTACTCCCGAAGAGTTGGTTGTCTCGGTCGCGAGGCAGACCTGTGGGCGCCGGCAGACTCATCGCTGCGACGGCACCCAGCTTCGTACGTGTCCACCGCCTCGCCCGGTGCGTCGGTCACCACCCCGCCCCGCGGTCAGCGTCCCTGCGACGCCGTCCGCAGGGCTCGGCAGGTACGCCGTTACGCCACCGTGCCGGGACGCCGCACCGGCGCTCCCGCTCACGATAGATCGAGGCGGCGTCCAAACTGGGTGCTTCCCTGCCGATGAGCGAGCACGGAAGCTCACCCTTCGGCCGCGATCGCCGCGATGGCGGCGTGCGGCCGATGAGTGCCGTCGCCGGGCCGCTGCAGGCGCTCAACTTCCGTGAAGCCGGCTCGCGCCAGTCGCTCGGAGAACTCGTCAACGGGCCAGCGATAGGCGGTCACGACCTTGTGGTCGAAGGCGGCGACCTCGTCACCTACGAAGAGAGCAAGCACCAACGTGCCGGCCGGGGCCATTACTCGCCGGAACTCAGCGAGCACGCCGTCGAGTTCTTGCGGCGGTAAATGGATCAACGAGCCCCAGGCCAGGATGCCGGCGATGGAGTGGTTGGCAACGGCGAGATCTTCCATCGACCCGAGTTGGTATTTGCCGCTCGGGTGGGCCGCCCGGGCATGGGCGATGAACTCGGGGACCAGGTCGATTCCCGTTGCGTCGGCGCCCAGCGAACGAAGGTAATCGGTGATATGGCCGGGCCCGCAGCCCAGATCGAGCACCGTGCCGGGTCGGCCCACCAGATGTCGCCCGATGAAGGCGAGATCGTCGGCGTGTACCTGCTGGCTCGTACCGAACAGCTCGATGTAGAGCTCTGCGACGGAGGCATACGCCTGCCGGACCTGTTCCATGTGCACGGCACGAATATATGAGCTCTCGGGCTCCACCAGCACCCATCGCCGCCTGCTCCAAGGGCCCGGACCGAAGCGGGATGTGACTCGCGATCGTTACCGGCCTAGAGGCCGGGGAACCAGCCGCCCGCTCGATCCTGGCGCTTCCTTGCCGCTGGCACCGGGAGACGTTGGACCGCCACGGCTGGGCGACGAGCACGATGGGCAGGGGCATGAGCGGGGAGCGTCCGGTCAAGCGAGCCGCCGAGAAGTCGCGAGAACTCGCCGAGGGCGACGACCTCCTACGGGGGACCGCGGAACAGAAGCTGGGTGGCTTCTACGCGATCGCGTCCGGTGCCTCTCTCTATGCCTGGGACGTCGCGTTCACCCTCGGCACCCACCGGACAATCTTCTACTACCGGCGGCAGGAACTGTTCGTGCTGTCCCTCGTGGTGCTGCTGAGCGCCGTCCTGTTACGCCGCCGGGTGCACACCCACCGTTGGATACTGCTCCTCTTCCTGCCCCCGATTGCGCTCCTGCTGCTGCGGCTCGCCGTGCCACACCCCCTCGGGGACGTGGGTCGGATCGCTGACCAGGTGCTGAACGTCGCTGCCCTCGCCGTGGTGCCGTTCGTGACGGCCATACTCCTCCGATTGCTCGCGCCCAGGTACTTCACTCTCCCGGGCCTTCGTCTCAAACTCACCGTGGCGGCGATCGTCGCCACCGTGGCGCTGGCCGGCTTTCTCGTCGGGAACTTCAATTACCGCTTCGTCACCTGTGCGGACTTCATCGTGGCCGGAGAAGAACCGCCCTCCAACTGCGCGCACGGCGCGGAGCAGTGAGCCGCGCCCCGCTGGTTCGCATGGTCGAGGACGGTCGGGGTAGGAGGAACGGCAACAACCCCCCCCCGGAAGTGAGGTGTCAGACCAATGCCGACCGCACGCGAGATCATGACGAACGACGTGAGCTGCGTCCGCGAGCAGGACGACCTGAAGTCGGCCGCGAAGCGGATGGCCGAGCTGGGAGTCGGCTCGCTGCCGATCTGCGGTGACGACAACCGGCTCAAGGGCATGCTGACCGACCGCGACATCGTGGTGAAGGTGCTGGCGGAGGGTCGCGACCCGGCCAACGTGACCGCCGGCGAGCTGGCCCAGGGTGAGGCGGTGACCATCGGCGCGGACGACGACGCTGCCGAGATCCTGCGGACCATGGGCCAGCACAAGGTACGCCGGCTGCCGGTGATCGACGGGCATCAGCTCGTCGGCATCGTGGCCGTGGCCGATGTGGCCCGGTCCCTGCCGGAGCGCCCCGTGGGTGACCTCATCGAGGCCATCTCCGAGCGCAGCTGACGTCGTCCATCCTCGATCGCCGTCGCCGGCCAACCGGTGGCGGCGATCGGTGTGCCGGTGAGTGCTTCGACCGGTGGGTCGGACCGAGCTCTGAGGTGTCGCGCAGCGGCCGGCGGTCAGACGGGCGGGGCGAGCGGGACGGTCTCGCCGCGGGCGATGGTGCGTACCTGTGCCACCCAGCCCCGGCGTCGGGCCTCGTCGACGAAGTGCGCCAGCGGTGAGCGGAAAAGCCCGTAGTCGTCGTAGTGGATCGGCACGGTCAGCTTCGGCCGAACCAGCTCCACCAGGTCGGCGCCCTGCTTGGCGTCCATCGTGAGCAGGACACCGGCAACCTTCGTGCCGCCGAGGTGGATGAGCATCGCGTCGATGTCCGGGTACCGCTCGGGGATGGCGGCGAGCAGCGGCCGGTTCAGCGTGTCGCCGGTGACGTACAACCGGAACTCGCGTCCTCCGGCGCGCTCCACGTCGATCATCGTGCCCATCACGTCGGGCAGCAGCCGGTCCAGAGCACCCGTGCCGTGCTTACCGGGCATCGAGGTCAGCCGCAGGGTCGTACCGTCGCGGTGCAGCTGCCGGGACGACCAGGTCGGCAGGCCCTCGGCGGCCCGGAATCCCCAGCGGCGCAGCTTGCGTTCCGCCGCCGGGGTGGTGACGATGGGCAGCTCGCGGGCCAGGTCGCGGCGGGCCACCCGATCGAAGTGGTCGCCGTGCAGGTGGGAGAGGACCACCGCGTCCAGCTCCGGGAGCTGGGCGATCCGCAGCGCCGGGTCCGTACGCCGGCGCGACCACATGCCCTTTCCCAGGTACGCCCGTTGGCCCCGGTGCAGGAAGTTCGGATCGGTCAGCAGGGTGAACCCGCCGATCCGCAGCACCGTCGTCGCGGTACCGACGAACGTCACCTGCGGCTGCTCCGTCACCGTGCCCACCTCCTCCCGTGCTGCGGTACCCCGGCGGGCGGCGGGCATGCGCGGGCGAGCTGTCAGCCCTCGGATCCGCTCGCTCCACCGTCGTGGGGTCGGGCCTGCGGCAGGTGCTCCACCAGCTTGGTGAGTGCACCATTGGCGAAGGTGGCCCCGAGCGCGGAACCGGCCCCGATGGTCCAGCCGACCGGTCCGAGCGGGGTGCAGCCGAAGAACTGGCTCACCCCCGGCGTCTGCACCACCACGACCAGCACCCCCAGCGACGCCGCCGTGGACGCCAGCACCGCCGGGCTGGTGCCGCCGGCCAGGATCGTCTGGCCGAGCTGGGTGCCGACCAGGGAGACCAGCGCGACCGTGCCGGCCCGCCGACGGCGGCCGGTGTACCGGGCCAACGTCCAGCCGGCGGTGGCGCCCAGCGTGGTGGCCGCCGCGCGCAACCCGATCTCCCTGGTCAGGGTTTCTCCGAGCGAGGCGTCCGGGCCCTCCCGGAGCAGGCCGTCGGTGCGGTCCGACGCGGGCGGGCGGATCGCGATGGCGAGCGCCGGCGCCAGGTCGGTGAGGAGGTTGACCAGCAGCAGTTGCCGTCCGGTGAGCGCGGAACGGCCGGTCGCCGCGGCGGTGAGCACGCTGAACGCGATCTCGCCGAGGTTGCCGCCGACCAGGATGCTGAGCGCGTGCCGCACCGACGACCACATCGCCCGACCCTCGACCAGGGTGGCGATGATGGTCTCCAGCCGGTCGTCGGTGACCACCAGGTCGGCGGCGGCCCGGGCCGCCGGGGTGCCCCGCTGGCCGAGAGCGATCCCGACGTCGGCCAGCCGGATCGCCGGGGCGTCGTTGGCGCCGTCGCCGGTCATCGCCACGGTCCGCCCGCACTTCTGCAACGCCTGGATGATCCGTACCTTGTGCGCCGGGGTGCAGCGGGCCACCACGTCGGTGTTGGCCAACCGCTCGGCGAGCGCCTCGTCGTCCAGTTGGTCGAGTTCGCCCGCGGTGACCACCCGCTGCTCGTCGTGCTCGCTGATGGTGGCGGCGATGGCCTCGGCGGTGGCCGGATGGTCCCCCGTGATCATGATGGTGTGTACGCCGGCCTGCCGGATCCGGCGTACCGCCGGGGCGGCGCTCTCCCGGACCCCGTCCGCGAGGGCGAGGAAACCCACGAAGGTCAGGTCCCGGACGTCCCCGTCGGCCACCTTCGGGTCGTCCGCCTCGCACTCGGCGACGGCCAGGATCCGGTGCCCCGCCCCGGCCCGGTCGGCCAGCATCCGGTGCAGCTCCTCCCGGCCGGCGTCGTCCAGCGGCTCATGGCCGCCGTCGGTGCGCCGGGCCGAGCAGCGCGGCAGCACCGTCTCCGGGGCGCCCTTGACGCTCAGCAGCAGGCGACCGTCGGTCTCGCCGATGCTCGCGTGGTAACCGCGCGACGGTTCGAACGGCAGCCCGCCGGCCGCCCGCCAGCCTGCGACGCCGGTCTGCTCCACCACCCCGGCCACCCTGGCGCCCCGCCGGACCGCACGGTCGGTCTGGAGCGCCAACTCCTCCGGGTCGTTCGCCGCGGGGGTGGCCCGCAGCGCCGTGGCCAGCGTCAACCGGAGGCGATCGTCCAGCCGGTCCACCGGCGCGTACCGGTCGCCGACGCCGTCGCCCACCCCGGCGAGCAGCAACTGACCCTCGGTGAGGGTGCCGGTCTTGTCGAAGCAGAGCACGTCCACCCGGCCCAACGCCTCGATCGTGCGCGGGTTGCGCACCAGCGCGCCGTGCTCGGCCAGCCGCCGGGCGGCGGCCAGCTGCGCCGCGCTGACCAGGAACGGCAGCCCCTCCGGCACCGACGCCACGGCGAGGTTCGCGGCGGTCGCCGCCGTCTCCGCCAGCGGTACGCCCCGGAGCAGGCCGGCGCCGGCCACCGCCACCGCCGAGCCGGCGGCCAACGGGATGGCGGCGCTGGTCAACGAACCCAGGCGGGCCTCCACCCCGCTGGTCGGTGGCGCCTGCCGGACCAGCGCCAGGCTGCGCCCGGCCTCGGTGTCGGCGCCGGTGGCGACCACCACGGCGGTGCCGTGGCCGGCGGCGACGGTCGTGCCCTCGTACAGCATCGAGTGCCGGTCGGCGACGGCGGCGGCGACCACCGGGCGGTTGCCCTTGGCGACCGGCAGCGATTCACCGGTCAGCGACGACTCGTCCGCCTCCAGGCCCACCGATTCGAGCACCCGGCAGTCGGCGGGCACCGAGTCACCCGGCTCGACGGCGATGACGTCCCCGAGGACCAGGTCCTCGGCGGCGACCACCCGCTCGGCACCGTCCCGCCGGACCCGGGCGGTCACCGCCGAACGGGACAGCAGCTCGGCCAGCGACCGTTCGGTGTTGCGCTCATGCACCGCCCCGATCAGGGCGGACCCGCCGACCACGCTGCCCACCAGCGCGGCATCGACCAGCGAGCCGAACGACGCGGACAGCACCGCGCCGGCGGCCAGCACCGGGGTGAGCGGGTTCGCGAGCTCGTCCACGAAGGCGCGCAGCAGACCACCGCTTCCGGGTGCGTCGCCGCCGCTCGGGCCCTGCCCGTCCTGTCGGCGCTGCGCCTCGGCGCTGTCCAGCCCGTCCGGTCCGGTGCCGAGCCGGTTGAACACGGTGCCGACCGGCATCAGGTGCCAGGCGGTCGCCACCGGCGCCGGAGTGTCCGACCGGTCCGGCAGCCGGCGGGCCCGCCAGACGCCGTGCGCGAAGGCCAACCCGGCCGCGCCGTTCACGGCGCCCAGTGCCCTGCCGGGCAACTGGGTCGGGGCGGCGGTGAACGCGCCCAGCGCCCCGAGACCGGTGCCGGCCATGGCCAGTCGGATGTTCTGCTGGGTCATTCGCCGGGCCACCCCGGTCGCCTCCACCAGCAGCGCCACCACCCGGAGGTCCGCCCCGACCAGCAGGTGCGCGCCCCACGGCGGCAGTTCCTCCGGCGCGGAGACCCCCAGGCCGCAGTCGGACGCGCCGAGCGCCGACCGGTCGGCGGAGACCAGCATCACCACCGCCCCGTCGCGCTGCAACGCCCGTACCGAGTCGATCAGCCGGTCCCCGCCGGGCAGCATCGCATCGGCGAAGCCGTACCGCTGCTCGTCATCGCCGGCCACGACCAGCCGTAGGCCGGCCTGCCGGGCCGCCGCCGGGAGGCCGTCGACACCCGGCGCGGGCTCCGGTTCGACCCGGAGCAGCGCGGCGAGCCGGTCGCCCTGGGCCAGGCCGAGCAGCTGACCTCCGGCCGTCCGCAGCCGGTCGCTGTCCGGAACGTCAGCAGCGTCGCCGGCGGGCAGTTGGTCCAGTGGTCCGAGCCGCCAGCCGTCCGCCGCCCGCGAGCCGGCGGGATCAGCCGGGTCGAACAACGCGAACGCCCGCTCCGCCACCTGCTCGACGTCCACTCCACGGCCCGGGGCCAGGTCGGCCAGCACGCCCCGGTCCGAGCCGAGCACCGCGGCGTCCAACACCAGCGTGTCGATCCGGTCCAGCTCGCGCAGCACGGCGCGGTCCATCGCGATCACGCCGCGCCGGGCCAGGATCCGGCCGAGCTGGGCGGCGTACCCCTCGCGTCCGCTGCCCGGGGCCTTGGGCAGCGCGGACAGGCCCAGCGCGGCGGCCCGCTTGGGGCCGGCGAAGGGCGCCGCGGCCCCGGCAGCCGCCACGCCCGCGGCCAGCATCCGGTTGACGTACCGCTCGACCGGGCCGTTCGGCTTGGGCCGGGGGCGTTCGGCCACCGGCCATCGGGCCGTGGCGCGCTCCGGGTCGCCGGTCAGCCGTGGCTCGGCCTTCTCCCACGCGGTGAGCTGCGCCCGCGCCTCGCCCCACTGGGCGATTCGTTGAGCGCCGTCCAGGACTATCCCGGTCCAGCCTCCGGCCAGGCCCTGGGCCACCGCTTCGGCGAGCGGAAAAAGGATGTCCGCGCGGGGATCGGCGCGCAGCCCACGGGCTGCGAGTGCATGCAGCTTGGGTTGCAGGTCCACCGCGGCGAGCAACCCGGCCACCTCGGCGGGCACCGGCGCGAACGGGAGGATCCGGGTGGCCGCCGAGATGGTCAGGCCCAACGCGTCCGAGGCGAGCGCACCGAGGGTGCGGGGAGTTCGGGGTCCCTCCTCCGGTGGGTGCGGCGGCGGGATCTCCGGATCCGGCTCGTGCTCACAGGTCTTCTCGACCTTGGCGATCGTGGCGATCAGGTCGCGCAGCTGGGGCTCGGGTGCCTGCATGGCCACCACGACCCGACCCGACGGCGCGTTCACCCGCGCCCAGGCCACCCCGGGCAGCCGCTCCAGCGCGCCCTCGACCTGCCGGGCCAGCCGGTCACCGCCTTGCTGGCAGACGCCGTGCACCTCGATGTGGTGCCGGCCGGGCCGGGACCAGACCCGACGCCGGGTCAGGCCGGCCGTCCGGGCCAGCCGGGTCGCGGCCGAGCCCACGGTCCGGGAGGCCTCGCCGACGAGGTTCGGCACGCCGATGGACGGCAGGAGGCGGCCGACGGCGCGGCCCGCTGCCCTCATCGAGGCGTACGGCTGGACGGACGCCGGTCCGACTCCCCGCAGATGTTGGTTCCGCCCACGCCCATCGTCGCCCTCCCGCCGCCTCGCGTCCGGCGGCCTGGCTTCCCGGCCTGCCATCCGTTATGCCCCGCGAGCAGCGGAACTTTCCGCAGTCGGCGGCGCATGGACGAGGTGGGCGGTGGAATCCGGCGAACGTCAACGGACACGGGGAGGCCGGTATGAGCACGCTGACGCGACACCTCAACGGTGCGCAGGAGACCGTCCGGACGTACAGCCGGCGGGTGGAGGTGCCGATGCTGGGTCAGGTGGCGGTGCCACCGCCGGACCGGATCGCGTACTACGCCGGGCTCGGGGTGCTCGCCGCGCTCCAGGTCATCGAATGGCCGCTGGCCCTGGTGATCACGGCCGGCCACCTCCTGTCGGACCAGCACTTCTCGGGACTCGTACGGGGCGTCGGGCAGGCGCTGGAGAACGCCTGACGAGAGCCGGGTCACCACCGGTTGACCTGAATTCGGGTTGAGGTCGCAGGCTGGGCGCATGCCGAGCACACCGCGGGGGACCCGCCCGCCCGACGACCGATCGGCGGGTGCACGGTGACCGCCACCGCGGTACCGGCCCCGCCCGGACTGTTCGCGCCCCGACTGCGGGCAATGACGGTGGGCAGCGTCGCGCTGATCTCGCTGCTCGCGTTCGAGGCGCTGGCGGTCGGTACGGCGATGCCGACCGTCGCTCGCAACCTGGACGGGCTGGCGCTGTACGGCATCGCCTTCGGCGGTCCGTTCGCCGCGGGCGTGCTGGCCATGGTGGTCTCCGGGATCTGGTGCGACGCTCGTGGGCCCCGGGGGCCGATGTGGAACGGCGTCGCCTGGTTCGTGGTCGGGCTGTTGATCGCCGGGACCGCCCCCGCGATGGGTGCGCTGGTCGTCGGCCGGGTGGTGCAGGGGTTCGGCTCCGGGCTGCTCTCGGTGGCGCTCTACGTGATCGTCGCGCACGCGTACCCGGAGGAGCTGCACCGGCGGATCTTCGCCGCGTTCGCGGCGGCGTGGGTCGTACCGTCGCTGGTCGGGCCGGCGCTGGCCGGTCTGATCGTGGAGTACCTGGGCTGGCGGTGGGTCTTCCTGGCGGTGCCGGCGGTGGCCGTGCCGGCCGTGCTGTTGATCCATCCCGGCCTGCGGTCGCTGGACCGGAGTGTGCCGACCCGGCCGCCGGCGGGCGCGGCGGCCCGGATCGGCTGGGCGTGCGGGGCGGGGGTGAGCGCCGCACTGCTGCACATCGGGGGACAGCAGCGCGGTGCCGTCGCCGTGGTCCTGATCGCGCTGGCGGTGGCTGGCCTGCTGGTCTGCGCCCCGCGCCTGCTGCCGCCCGGGTTCCTGCGGGCGGCCCGGGGCCTGCCCACCGTCGTCGGGCTGCGGGGTCTGGCCTCGGCGGCGTTCGTCGGCGCCGAGGTGGTCATCCCGTTGATGCTGTCCCGGGAGCGGGGTCTGTCGCCGACCGCCGCCGGGCTGGTTCTCACGGTCGGGGCGCTGGCCTGGTCGGTGGGCTCCTGGGTGCAGGGCCGGATCCCGCTGCCGGCCTCCCGCGCCAGCCTGCCGCGGGCCGGGTTGACCTGCATCACGGTCGGCACCGCCACGGTGGCGCTGGCCGTCCGGCCCGAGCTGCCGGTGGCCGTCGCCGTGCTGGGCTGGGCGGTGGCCGGCCTCGGCATGGGGTTGCTCTATCCGTCGTTGTCGGTGCTGACCCTGGAGCTGTCCGCCCCCGGGGAGCAGGGTCGCAACAGCTCCTCGCTGCAACTGGGCGACTCGCTGTTCGCGGCGACCATGCTGGCGCTCACCGGCGCGGTGCTGGCCGTCGGAAGCGCCCCGGGCCCGGCCAGCTACACGGCGACCCTGGTGGTGGCCGCCGGGTTGGCGCTGCTCGGCGCACTGCTGGCCGGCCGGGTGGTGGTTGGCGGGAGCGCGCGGCCGGGCGGGTGATCCGGGGATTCGGCGGCGTCCGACGCGGGTGGGCCGGGACGATGGCGGGCGATGAGCTTCCTGACCGTCCTGCCACTGGCCGTGGTGATGGTCGCCGGGACCCAGTTGGTCGTGGCGGTCTTCCTGGCCTCGTCGGATCGTCCCCGGGCCGCCTCGCTGGGCTTTCTCGCCGGCGCCGGGCTGGTGGTCACCGCCGGGGTGACAGTGGCGTGGCTGCTCGTCCGGCTGGTGGGCGGCCTGGCCGACGATGCCACCGCCGTTGCCGGCCGGATCGATCGTGGGCCCGCCATCGATCTGGTGGTGCTCGTCGTGCTGATCAGCCTGGCCGTGGTGGTCTGGCTGCGTCGGGACCGGGCCGGGCAGCCGAAGTGGCTGGGAAGCATCGGGCACGCCGACCCGGCCTGGGCGTTGCGACTGGGCGCGCTGCTCTTCGTGGTGACGCCCACCGATGACCTGACCATGGCCGCCGTCGGGGCGAGCGTGGCCCGGCACAACCTGCCGTGGTGGCACCTGCTGCCGTTCGTGCTGCTCACGGTGACGCTGCTCGCTCTGCCGCTGCTGGCGCTGCTCCTGCTCAGGCAGCGTGCGGCACGGGTGCTGGCCCGGATGCGGGAGTGGGCGCAGGGGCACGCCTGGGTGGTCAGTGAAGCGTTGATCGCATTCTTCGCGCTGTTGACCGTGCTGGACCTGATCCGCTCGGGGTGACCCGCCGCACACCCGGTCACGGGTCGTTCCGGAGTGCCGTCAACAGCAGGTGGCACACGGGCGGCGCGGGGCCGCGTCGGACGGATCGGTGGGCTGGCGGATGCCGTGGTTTCGCGGCGGGACGGGAGGACGGGATGAGGGTTCTGGTCACCGGGGCGAGCGGTCGCCTCGGCCACGAGGTGCTGGCCCGGCTGCGCGACGACGGGGTCAGCGTCCGGGCCACCAGCCGACGGCCGCGTACCGGCGGTGCGGTCGAGTGGGTGGTGATCGACCTGGCCACCGGGGAAGGGCTGACCGAGGCGGTGGCCGGGATGGACGCGGTGCTGCACCTGGCGTCCGCGCCCCAGGGACGGCGGGCCTACCAGGTGGACGTGCTGGGCACGCGCCGGCTGGTGGTCGCCGCTGGCGCCGCAGGTATCCAGCACCTGGTGTACGTCTCGATCGTCGGCGTGGACCGGGTGCCGATCCCGTACTACCGGCACAAGCTCGCCGCCGAGCAGGTGATCGCGGCTGGCCCGGTGCCGTGGTCGGTGCTGCGGGCGACCCAGTTTCCGCAGCTCCTGGACGACCTGCTGACCGCCAGCGCGCGGCTGGGGGCGGTGATCGGGGACCGGGCGGTGCTCGCCCAGCCGGTCGACCCGGGCGAGGTGGCCGCGCGGCTGGCGGCTCGCCTGGTCGCCGGCCCGCTGGGTGGCATCGAGGAGTACGGCGGGCCGCAGGTGCTCCGCTTCGACGAGGCGGTACGCGACTGGCGACAGGCCCGGGGATCGCGTCGACCCCTGCTGCCGGTGCGCATCCCCGGCCGGCTCGGTCGCGAACTGCGCGCCGGTGGCCTGGTCACCGAGGCGCTGCCCCGGGGCGTTCGCACCTGGGCCGACCACCTCGCTGACACGTACGGGGGAACCGGGCGGAGATGAGACGTACACCGGTTCACGTTCGCCTTACGGTGACGCCATGTTCGCTGTCGTCACCACCGTGATCCTCTACGTCTTCGGCTTCGTCTTCCTCTACGGCGTGATCCGGCTGGGTGTCCGGCACGCGTTGGAGGACGTGGAGCTGTACCGCGCCAAGGCCCAACGCGCCGAGGAGTTGGCCGCCTCCCGCGACCGCACCTTCCTGCGCGAGAACGCCTTCCTCGCCGGCAGCTGAGTCGCCGGTCGGCTCGGCCCGGGCGGGCGGTGCCCCGCGTGGCGACTCGGGAGTCGCGTGGCGGTTCGGGAGTCGCCGGGCGGTTCGGCGTGGCGGGTGCGAGGATCGCACCCGTGATGGGAACGCTGAAGACCGAACCGGTCCGTGCCCGCCTGGACCTGCTCGCCCCGCCGGTGGCGGAGGCGATCGCGCAGTGGCCCGCCGACGCGCCGGTGGACGTCGACGAGGTGCTGGTCGCGCCGATCGACGCCGACCTCGCCGACACGGCCACGTTCTGCGCGGCGTACGAGGTGGGGTTGGACGTGTCGGCCAACTGCGTGGTGGTGGCCGGCAAGCGCGAGGGTGTGGTCCGCTACGCGGCCTGCATCATCCTGGCCACCACTCGTGCCGACGTGAACGGCGTGGCCCGCCGGGCACTGGACGTGCGTAAGGCGAGCTTCGCTCCGATGGACGACGCGGTCGAGCTGACCGGCATGGAGTACGGCGGCATCACTCCGATCGGACTGCCGGCGCAGTGGCCGATCCTGGTGGACGCACGGGTGATCGCCACGCCGCACGTGATCATCGGATCGGGCGTACGGCACAGCAAGATCGCGCTGCCCGGGCCGGCGCTGGGCGCACTGCCCGGCGCGCAGGTGGTGGAGGGCCTGGCCCGACCGGCCTGACCAGGCACCGGCATCGATACCGTTGCACGTGAAACATCACGTCGGTCGATGCCGGGTGCCGCGGCGGGTTGCGCCCGACTCAGTGCGAGTGCGCTCCGGACTCGCGCTGCTCGACCTCGGCCAGCGCGGCGAGCAGCGTCTGGGCCTCCTGGGCACCGGTGACCGCGTACTTTCCGGCCAGCACGAAGGTCGGCACGCTGGTGACGCCCAACTCCCGGGCGGCGGCCAACTCGGCGGTGATGTCGGCGCTCCGCTCGTCGGAGTCGAGGAACCTGCGCACGTCGGCGGCGTCCAGGCCGATGCCGCCGGCCAGCGTGGCCAGGGCCTCTCGGGAGCCGACGTCGACGCCCTGGGTGAAGTGCGCCTGGTAGAGCGCCTCCACCATGTCGGCCGCCCGGCCGTGGTCGGTGGCGTACGAGACCAGCCGGTGCGCGTCGAAGGTGTTCGCGATCACCGCCCGGTCGAAGTCCAGCCGGAGCCCGTCACTCGCCGCCACCTCGGTCACGTGGGCGAACATCTGCCGGGCCCGCTCCGGGCCGCCGAACTTGGCGCCCATCGCCTCCACCAGTGGCCGGGGCTCGGCCACCGGCGACGGATCGAGCTGGAACGGCCGGTAGCGGACGGTCACCTCGCCGCCGTAGCTGGCGAGCGCCTCCTCCAGCCGGCGCTTGCCGATGTAACACCACGGGCACACGACGTCCGCGTAGATCTCGATCTCCATGATCGGTGCCAACTCGCCGGTCAGCCGATCTGTTCCCGGACCTGGCGCTTGAGCCGGCCCAGGATCGCGGTGCCGCCACGCACCCGTAGCGGGCTGATGGCCTGCGCCAGGCCCATCCGCTGGTAGAGGTCGTCCGGCACGGCCAGCACCTCCTCGGCGCTCGCGCCGGCCAGCCCTTCGGCGAGGATTCCGGCGAACGCCCGGGTGGTCGGCGCCTCCGGCGGGCAGTCGAAGAGCGTCTCGACGACCCCGTCCGGCGTCACCCGGGCGCGCAGGAAGAACGCCGTCTGGCACTCCGGCACCTGCTCCATGCCCTCGCGCTCGGCGGCCTCCAGCGGAAGCGGCGGGATGACGTCGGCGTACTCGAGCAGCATCTCCAGCACCAGGTCGCGCGGTGCGGAGGCGAACTCGTCGACGATCTCGGCCAGTCGGGCCGGCATATCAGCCATGCGTCGAGGCTACCGCTGTCAACAGGGGCCCCTTCCTCTACCTGAGGCGATAGGAAGGGCCCTTCCTTACACCGTGGGTGACTGCTCGCTGATCTCGCTGAGGGCGCTCGTCGGGTCGAGCTGCATGGCCAGGTCGCCGAGCGAGACGATGCCGACCAGCTTGCGGTCGGTGTCGCAGACCAGCACCCGCCGGATGCCCCGGTCCCGCATCAACGCAGCCGCCTCGCCCGCCGTGCAGTGCTGCTCGATCATGACCACCTCGCGGGTGATGATCGAGCCGATGGTCGTGGCGGCCGGCGAGCTGTTCTCGGCCACCGCCCGGACCACGATGTCCCGATCGGTGAGCATGCCGGCGAGGCTGGCGCCATCGGTGACCACCACGTCGCCGATGTCCGCCTCCTTCATCACCCTGGCCGCCTCGTCCAGGGTGGTCTCCGCCGGCAGGTACACCACCTGCTTGGTCATCACGTCGCTGACCCGGTAACCGGTCATGAGAGCCTCCGAAGACGTTTCCACCCGATCGAACTGCGGTACCCCGTGACGTGGTGGCTACACCACGTTCCCACGTTCCCGGCGCACCTCGTCGACCAACCGGTCCACCAGACCGTCCAGCGGCAGTTCGGTGCGCCCGTCGCCGGCCCGCTCGCGCAGCTCGACGTACCCGTCGGCCAGCCGGCGGCCGACCACGATGGCGCGCGGGATGCCGATCAGCTCGGCGTCGGTGAACTTGACCCCGGCCGAGACGTGCGTCCGGTCGTCGACCAGCACCCGCAGGCCGGCCGCCGCGAGCCGCCCGCCGAGCTCCAGCGCCGCGTCGAGCTGCGGCCCCTTGCCCGCCACGACCAGGTGTACGTCACACGGCGCGACCGCCGCCGGCCAGGCCAGCCCCCGGTCGTCGTGGTGCTGCTCGGCGATCGCCGCCACCGCGCGCGACACCCCGATGCCGTAGGAGCCCATGGTCGGCCGGACCGGCTTGCCCGCCGGGCCGAGCACGTCGACCGCGAACGCGTCGGTGAACCGGCGGCCGAGTTGGAAGATGTGCCCGATCTCGATGCCCCGCCGGATGGTCAGCTCGCCGCGGTCGCAGGAGGGGCAGGGGTCCCCGGCGCGCACCTCGGCCGCCTCGATCGTGCCGTCGGGAGTGAAGTCCCGCCCGCAGACCACGTCCGTCGCGTGCCGGCCCGGCTCGTTCGCCCCGGTCAGCCAGGCCGAGCCGGGCACCACCCGCGGGTCGACGAGGTAGCGGATGCCCAGCTTGTCGAGCAGTTGCGGCCCGATGTACCCGCGAACCAGCTCCGGGTGGTCGGCCCACTCCTCGAAGACGGCCACCTGGGCCGGGTGCAGCGCGGCGCCGACCCGCTTCAGGTCCACCTCCCGGTCACCGGGAACGCCGACCACCAGCGGCTCGGCCCGGTCCGCGCCGGGCTGACGCACGGCCAGCACGACGTTCTTCAGGGTGTCGGCGGCGGTCCAGCCGTCCCGACCACCCAAGCGGTGGGCGTTGGCCAGGGCCACCAGGCTGGCGATCGTCGGGGTGTCGGGAGTGTCGTGCACCTCGACGGCCGGCTGCGCGGTCGGGTCACCGGCGGCCGGCGCCCGGGTGGTGACCGCCTCGGTGTTCGCCGCGTAGTCGCAGGCGGTGCAGCCGACGAAGGTGTCCTCGCCGACCGGCGTCGCGGCCAGGAACTCCTCCGACGCCGAGCCGCCCATCGCCCCGGACATCGCGTGCACCACCGTGTAGTCCAGGCCCAGCCGGTCGAAGATCCGCCGGTACGCGGCCCGGTGCCGTGCGTACGCGTCCCGCAGTCCGGCCTCGTCCAGGTCGAAGGAGTACGCGTCCTTCATCAGGAACTCCCGGCCGCGCAGCAGACCCGCGCGGGGCCGCGCCTCGTCGCGGAACTTGGTCTGCACCTGGAACAGCGTCACCGGGAAGTCCCGGTACGAGGTGAACACGTCCTTGACCAGCAGCGCCGCCATCTCCTCGTGGGTGGGCGCCAACAGGTGCTCCGCGCCGCGCCGGTCGGCGAGGGTGAAGATGTCGTCGCCGTACTCCGTCCATCGGCCACTGGTCCGGTACGGCTCCGCCGGCAGCAGCGCCGGGAAGTGCACCTCCTGGTCGCCGATCGCGATCAGCTCGCCGCGTACCACCTCGGTGATCCGGTCCAGCACCAGCTTGCCCAGCGGCAGCCAGGTGTAGCCGCCCGGCGCGGCGCGGCGGATGTAGCCGGCGCGCAGCAGGAGCCGATGGCTCGGCACCTCCGCGTCCGCCGGGTCCTCGCGCAGGGTCCGCAGCAACAGGGTCGACATGCGTAGCAGCATCAGCGCAGCCTACGACCGGTACGGCGGGATGATGGATCCATTTGGTCCGGTAGCGACCGGCTGATGTTCCGCGAAGTCAGCGTGGTGGCAACCATCGCCGCCTCAGCTCGCGTCTGGGAAGGCATCAACCTCGCCGCACCATGACCCGAAGGATCGGCTCGTGTGGACCTCTGCTGACGGAGTTCGACTCGTTCGTCCGTGCCCGAACGCCGGCGCTGCTGCGCTCGGCCTACCTACTCACCGGCGACCAGCACCTGGCCGAGGACCTGGTCCAGTCGGCGCTGGCGCGAACCCACCGCTCGTGGAACCGGCTGCGCGACAGCGGCAACGCCGAGGCGTACACCCGGAGGATCATTTACCACCTCCAGGTGTCCTGGTGGCGCCGCCGACGGGTGTCCGAGTCGATGCCGGGCGAGCTGCCCGAGCCACGCGGAGGCGACTCGGCCCCCGACCACGCCCACCAGACGAGCCTGCGGGTCACCCTCCGGGCGGCGCTGCTGAAGCTCTCCGCGAAGCAGCGGGCCGTGTTGGTCCTGCGCTTCTTCGAGGACCGCACCGAGGCGGAGGCCGCCGACCTGCTCGGCGTGACCGTCGGCACTGTGAAGAGCCAGACGGCCAAAGCGCTGGCCAGGCTGCGTGCCGTCGCGCCCGAGCTCGCCGAACTGTACATCCTGGAAGGAAGCACCCGATGAACGACGAGCGCCTCCGGTCCGACCTGACCGATCTGGCCGAGGAGGTCACCGTGGTCGACCTCCGGGACCGAAGCCTGCGGACGTCTCGCCGCCTCGGCCTCCAGCGCGCTATCGCCACCTCGGCCGCCGCCGTGGTCCTGCTCGGGGCCGCCACCGGCACCGCCCTGGCGGTGCGGCCCGACGCCGGACCCGGTCCGGTGCCGGCCGACTCGCCCACGGCCACGGCCACGGCCACGGCCAGTCCCGTGCCTGTCCCGTCCACCCCGGCGCCGAGCGTGACGCCCTCCCGGCCGCCCGTGCCCCCGGCCACGTCGTCGCCGGCCACGCCCACCGCCCGGTTCGGAAAGGTCGTCTACGCCGACGCCGACCGCCGACCAGGGCACTGTCCGCCTGTGGTCGTGGGAACCAGGTGACTCGCCGACCCGACTGCTCGCCCTGCCCTGGGAGCCCGCGGTGCTGAGCGCGACGGTCTCCCCGGACGGGCGTCGGGTGGCGTGGGTGGAGCGCGACGGAACGCTCTGGGTCTCCGCGCTCGACGGCTCGGGGAAGCGGAAGGTCCGCGAACAGACCGATTCGATGTGCCAGACGGCCTGGTCACCGGACTCGCGGCAGCTGACGGCCAGCGTCGCCGGAGAAGGGGCCGGGCTGGTGGACGTCG